>NZ_JBHTZS010000005.1:0-437100 GCF_042790125.1 Streptomyces scopuliridis | reverse complement strand
GCCCGGGCCCCCCCGCCCCGCCCTGTTCGTGCACCTGGACGTTATCCGGGCCCAGGTCCTCATCATCGACCGGGGGTTCACGATCACTTGACACCCCTACTTCCGCACTGACACGCGCCCCGGCTTATTCCGCCGGCCCGCCCGCGTATGTTCCCCCGCCACACCCCCCTACGCCACACGCCAGTCGGGCGCCGGTGACGCGGGGTGGGTCAGGCAGCCGTCCGGCGTCAATAAGCAGGGCCGCGGCGGGGCCGGTCGCGGGTCCGGGGCCTCGAACATGCCCATCAGCAGCGGGTCCAGCCGGGTCACGGCGCCGGTGTCGGGCTCCGGTCTTCGGGGGGTGTCGGAGCCGCGCAGCAGCTCCAGATAGGCGGCCTGGCTCTCCGGTGCCGGGTCGATCCCCAGTTCCTCGGCGAGCACTTCCCGCAGCTGCTGATAGGTGCGCAGCGCCTCGGCGCGGTTGCCGGCCGTCCGGTGTGCGGCCATCCGGCACCGGTAGGCGCTCTCCCTGAACGGCGCCCGCCGTACGGCCTCCTCGGCGTACCGCAGCGCGTGGTGCTCGTCGCCCAGCGCCGCCGAGGCCAGGCTCGCGGTCTCCAGCGCGGACAGCCGCAGCTCATCGAGCCATTCCCGCACGCCGTTGACCCACTCGCCCTCGTGGGCCGGCAGGAATGACCCGCGTAGATTCGAAACGGCAGCGGCCGCGAGCTGCTGCGCGACGGCGAACGAACCGGTGGCGTACGCCTCGGCCGCCTCCTTCGCCGCCGCGTCCGCGCACTCGACGTCGACGGCCGCGTCGTCCGGCAGCCGCAGCAGATAGCGACCGCCCTGGGCGACCAGCGGGGTGGCCCCGGGCCGCTGCTGCGGGAACGTGACGAACGTACGCACCCGGCTGACGACACTGCGCAGGGCCGAGGCCCAGGTGTCCGGCAGTCCGTCGGGCCAGACGGTGTCGGCCAGTTGATCGCGGCTGGTGCCTCCGGACCGTTCGAGGATGAGCCTGGCGAACGCGACTTGAGCCTGAGCGCTGGACAGATGCTGTGGCGGAACCCCTTCAGGTTCGATCGTGACAAGGCCAGCGAGTCTGATGAGCAAGCTGTACTCCCCGATGCGGTCGGCCCAGGGCCGGTTGCACCGACGGCGGCTGCCGCCGGCGAGAGTCTCGACATCACGCCAGGGGGCCCCGTCACAGTGAACCTCGTGAAGGAAATCGGGACACTCTGTGCATGCCCCCTGCACAGAAATTGGACGATACCAATCGGCCATCTCGGTATGTCAATACTGGCCGGGGAACATTCCCCGGGATTTCGCTGGAGACCGTCATTCCACTTGCGTAAATCTGTCGCTCTGTTCTTGCGGCCGCCCCTTTTCCCATTTCAACGCCGTGTTGCGCGCGCCTTGCGCGGCTGTCGTTGAATTGCGTCGGCACTCTGAGTCCAGGTTGAGCGGACTCCGGTAATTGTCCGAAACGTGGTGAGGAGACGCACGTGAACACATCCGGGGGCTGGGAACGTCTCGCGCCGAAACTGGCCGCGACACACCGCCGTGTGCGGGCCCTGGAGTGGGAGCCCGCCCGCCGCAACAGCTTTGTCACGTACACGGTCGAGCGTGACTCCGCCTACGCCGACCTCGACGGCGAGCGCCTCCTGATGATGTCGGGCTACAGCTATCTGGGTCTGGCCGGTGACGAGCGCGTGGTCGCCGCCGCCAAGGCCGCCGTCGATCTGTACGGCACCGGCAACCACGGGGTGCGGGCACTGGCGGGCTCGATCCCGCTGCACGAGGAACTGGAGGCGGAGGTCGCCCGGTTCGCCGGCCGCCAGGAGGCGCTGGTGTTCGGCTCCGGGTACGCGGCCAACGTCGGCACCGTCGGCGCGCTGGTCGGCGCCGGTGACACCGTACTCATCGACAAGTACGACCACGCCAGCATCGTGGACGGCTGCCGGCTGAGCGGCGCCACCGTCACCCGCTTCCGGCACAACGACATCGGCCATCTCGACCGCAGGCTCGCCGCCGCGAGCCCGGACGGGATCCGGCTCGTCATCGTCGACAGCGTCTACTCCATGGACGGCGACATCGCGCCGCTGCCGGAGCTGCGCCGGGTGTGCGACGCCCACAACGCCCTGCTGATGGTGGACGAGGCCCACGCGCTGGGTGTCATCGGCGCCACCGGCAAGGGCATCGAGGAGCACTTCGACTACACCGCGAAGGTCGACGTCAAGCTGGGCACGCTCTCGAAGGCCATCCCCTCGATGGGCGGCTGGGTGGCGGGACCGAGCGAGCTGATCGGTCATCTCAAGTACGCGGCACGGCCGTTCCTCTTCTCCGCGGCCCTCGGCCCCGCCCAGTCGGGCGCGGCGCTCGAATCGCTGCGGATCCTGGAGCGCGAGCCCGAGCGCGTCCGCCATATCCAGCAGGAGTCCGCGCGCTTCCGCCGGATGCTGAACGACGGTGGCATGCGCACCGGTGACAGCGAGACCGCCGTCGTCCCCGTCATCGCCGGCTCCGACGACGCCGCGTACGACTACGCCACCGCCTGCCGCGCGGCGGGGGTCATCGGACTGCCGGTGGTCACCCCGGCCGTCCCCAACGACCTTGCCCGGCTGCGGATCGCCATCACCGCGCGCCACACCAAGAGCGACATCGACTTCGCCGCGGAGGCCTTCCTCAAGGCCGCCCACGCGTGCGGGCTGATCCCGGCCTGACGGCCGGTCAGCTCGCCGCCCACCACCACCGCCCTCCGACGTTCGCACGGGATACGGGATCCGAGATGCCAACCTCACCGAGGCACGCACCGCCACAAGCGCCTGTCGCGATCACCGGCATGGGCGTCGTCACCCCGGCCGGCTGCACCCCCGACGATCTGTGGGCCACACTGCGCGCGGGGAGATCCACCGCCGCCACGCTGACCCACCTCGACCTGGAGCGCCACCGGGTGCGCATCGGCTGCCGGGTCCGCGGGCTCGACTCCCTCGGCCTCGTGCCCGCCAAGGACGCGCGCCGGATGGACCCGTTCGCGCTGTACGGGACGACCGCCGCCCTCGCCGCGCACCGGGACGCGGGAGCGCCCGGTGCGGACCCCGGGCGCACCGCGATCGTCGTCGGCAACGCCGTCGGCGGCCGGGCCACCAGCGACCTGGAGTCCGCGCACTTCACCGAGTCGGGACCGCACCGGGTCAACCCGCTGATGCCCCTGATGACGATGCCCAACGCGGCGGCGGCGCAGATCTCGATGCGGCTCGGCTGGCAGGGCCCCGCCCTGACCATCGCCACCACCTGCGCCAGCGGCGCCGACGCCATCGGCCACGCGCTGACGCTGCTGCGGAGCCACCGGGCCGATGTCGTCCTGGCCGGCGGCTGCGAATCGACCCTCACCCCCGTCACCCTGGCCGGGTTCGGCAACCTCAACGCCGTATCGCTGCGCAACGACGACCCGGAGCACGCGTCCCGGCCGTTCGACGTCGACCGTGACGGCTTCGTGATGGGGGAGGGCGCCGGGTTCGTCGTCCTCGAACGCCTCGACGACGCGCGGGCGCGTGGCGCCCGTACGTACGCGACCGTCGCCGGCTACGCCGCCACCTCCGACGCGCACCATCTCGCCATGCCGCTGCCGGACGGCGGCGCGGCCGTCGGCGCGATGGAGGGAGCCATCGCCGACGCGGGTCTGGACCCCTCCGACATCGTCCATGTCAACGCGCACGGCACGTCGACCCCGCACAACGACCGGGCCGAAGCGATCGCGCTGGCCAAGGTGTTCGGCACGGACGGGCCGCCGGTGACCGCCAGCAAGAGCGTCATCGGCCATCTCATCGGGGCCGCGGGCGCCGTCGAACTGATCGCGACCGTGCAGGCGATGAGCCGGTGCGAGATCCCTCCCACCGCCAACCACGAACAGCTGGAGCCAGGCATGGAAATCGATGTGGTCCACGGCGCCCCGCGCGCCGTGTCGTCCGGTCCGGCGCTCTCCAACTCCTTCGGGTTCGGCGGCCACAACTCCAGTCTGGTGGTGAGCCCGGTATGACCACCGCACCCGCCCCGGCGGCGACGCGTACCGTCACCGCCGAGGAGATCGCGGCCTACCGGGGCGCCGTCCGCGCCGCGCTGCCCGCCGCGCGGGACGAACTCGCCTCGCCCGTACACGCGTTCGTCCTCGCGCACGCCGTCGCCGAACGCACCGTGGCCGCCCTGACCGCCGACGATCCCGGCCCCGTGTCGGTCGTCCATCTCGGCCAGGACATCCGCTGCCGGCGGCTCGTACGCCCCGGCGAACAGGTCACCGTACGGCTGGACGTGCTCGGCGCCCGCCGCGAACCGCGCGGGATCCGGGTCGCGCTGCGCTCCCGGCTGACCGGCGACGGCGCGGGCTCCACGGGCTCCACGGCGGACGCCGCCGAGCCGTTCGCCGAACTGGTCACCAGCGCCCTGCTCGTGGGCGCGAGCTGCCTCGAACCCTTCGGGGAGATCTCCGGCGGCGCCGCCGCTCCCGCGCCCACCGGTGCGGCCGAGCCCGCCACCGTCGTCCATGAGCCGACCGTGGAGTGGATCCGCCGCTACGCGCTGGCCTCGGGCGACGAGAACCCGATCCATCTCGACGCCGACGCGGCCCGCGCCGCCGGATTCGGCTCGGTCATCGCGCACGGGATGAGCGTGCTGGCCCTGGCCGTCGAGGAGATCACCGACCGGTACGCCGACGGCGACGCCGCCCGGATACGGGGGATCGGCGGGCGCTTCTCGGCGCCCGTCGCGCCCGGCGAGCCGCTCCGGTTCGACCTCCAGCCGGACGAGGCCCGCCGGGTGGTGCGCTTCAGCTGCCGCACCCCCGCCGGACCCGCCGTCAAGAGCGGCTGGGTCGAACTGACCGGACACGCGGCGAGAGCACAGAACGGGAGCCGGCCATGACGACCGACGGCACCGGACAGGACCTCGGCCTGGTGGGCGGATTCCTCCTCCAGGTCCGTGAACGGCCCGACGCCACCGCCCTGGTGTGGAACGGCGAGGAGACCACCTACCGCGAGCTGTACGAGCGGGCCGGACGCGACCGCGACCGGCTGGCCAGGCTCGGGCTCACCCCCGCCGAGCCCGTCGGCATCCTCGCGACCAAGTCACCCGCGGCCGTCGCGCTGGTACTGGCCTGCCTGCTGGCGCGGCGCCCCTTCCTGCTGCCGTCGCCCGCGCTCGCCGACTCCCTGCTCGCGGATCTCTTCGCCCAGGCGGGCTGCCGCCGGGTGATCACGGCCGACGGCGCGGACCCCGCGGTGGTGCCGAACCCCGAGGTCACCGCGCAGCCGCTGGCGCCCCGCGAGGCCGCCGAGGTGTCGTTCATGCTGACCACCTCCGGCTCCACCAGTCTGCCCAAGATCGTCCCGCTGGGGCGGGACGCCGTGAACCGGTTCGTCGCCTGGGCGGCCCCCGCCTTCTCGATCGGGCCCGGCGTCACCGTACTCAACTACGCGCCGCTCAACTTCGACCTGTGCCTGCTGGACATCTGGACGACCCTCGCGCACGGCGGCCGGGTGGTCCTGGTCGACCCGGCACTGGCCGCCCGGGGCGGGCATCTGCTCGACCTCCTCGTCCGCCATGACGTACAGGTGGTCCAGGCGGTGCCGATGTTCTACGGGCTGCTGCTCGACGCGGCCCAGCGGCGCGGGGTGACGTTCCCCGCGGTCGGGCAGGTGATGTTCAGCGGCGATGTCATACCCGACCGCACCTTCGCCGCACTGCCCGGACTGTTCCCCGGGGCGCGGATCCACAACATCTACGGCTGCACCGAGACCAACGACAGCTTCGTCCATGAGGTCGACACCAGCGTCACCGAGTTCCCGCCGGTACCGATCGGCCGCCCGCTGCCGGGGGTCGAGGCCCTGATCCTCGGACCGGACGGCGCGGCCGTCGAGGGGCCGGGGGCCGGCGAACTGTATGTCTCCACGCCCTTCCAGTCCGCCGGCTATCTCGACCGGACCCGGCACGCCGACAAGTTCACCGGCCATCCGCTGGGACTCGACGACCGGCGCTGGTTCCGCACCGGCGATCTGGTACGGCGCGACGCCGACGGCCGGCTCCATCTCACCGGACGCGCCGACCATCAGGTCAAGGTCCGCGGTGTCGCCGTGAACACCGCGGAGGTCGAACGGGTGCTGCTCGACCACCCCGCCGTACGCGAGGCGGGGGTGGCCGCCCTGCCCGACCCGATCGAGGGCCGCCGGCTCATCGCCGCCGTACAGAGCGAACCGGGCAGCGGACTCAGCTCCCTGACGTTACGTCAGCACTGCGCGAGACATCTGCCCAGGGCGGCCGTCCCCGCCAAGCTCCGGATCGTCGGCGAACCGCTGCCGAAGACCGCCACGGGAAAGGTCGACCGCAAGGCACTCGACCGACTCGACGAGCTGTCCACCGTCTCCACCGTCACGCCAGCCACCACCGCCCAGGGAAGGATGTCATGAGCCACGCCGGCACCATCAAGCAGTTCGTCATCGAGGAGTTCCTCCCGGACATCACCCCCCAGGAGCTGGCGGACGACCACGATCTGCTCTCGGACGGGGTCATCGACAGCCTCGGTGTGCTGAAGCTGATCGCCTGGGTCGAGGACCGCTTCGAGCTGCCGATCGACGACACCGACCTGGACCCCGACAACTTCCGCAGTGTGGCGGCCATCGACGCGTTCATCGCCGGTGCGCGCCGCCCCGAGGTGGCGGGCGGCTAGCGGTGCATGAGGCACTCACCGGCCTGCTGGAGCGGCGCGCCCCGGTCGGGCACGACACCTGGCGGTCGTTCTGGGACCAGCTCGGCGACGGCCGCCTCGACCGGGCGCAGGCCCTCGCCCTGCTGGCCTCCCTCGCCACCGCGCTGCCCGGCCACGAGACACTGCGCCCGCTGCTCGACTCGCTCGCCGAACGACGGCCCGCCCGGCCGGCGGACCGCTGGCCGGGCACGGTCAATGTGGTGGGCACCGGAGGCGGACCGAAGACCTTCAACATCTCCACCGCGTCGGCGTTCGTCGCCGCCGCGGCCGGGGTGCGCGTCGTCAAGACGGGCTCGCGCGCGTACACCAGCTCGCTCGGCTCCGTCGATCTGCTGGAACGGCTCGGTGTCCGGCTCACCTCCTCCTACGACCAGACCGCCGACACACTGGACCGGTACGGCATCGCGTTCGCCGGACCGTTCGTCTACCCGGCACAGCTGACCCGGCTGGCCAGGACCATCGCACCGACGAGCATGAAACCCTTCGGCCGCTTCCTCAACGCCCTCGGGCCGTTCCTCGCGGACCTGCCCGTCACGGCGCAGGTCACCGGGGTCTCCGCGAACGCGCCACTGACCGAACTCCGCGCGCTCGCCGGGACCGAGACCGGCCGGGCACTGTGGCTGACCACCAACGACCGCGGCGCCGACGAACTGCTCGGCTTCGCCGACAACACCATCCACACCCATGACGGCCGCGAACTGCGCCTTCCGGCAGGAGAGTTGGTGCCGCCCCACGGAGGCTTCGACGATCTCGCGCCCGCGCCGGACCCCGCCTCGGCACCCGCACACTTCCTGTCCGTCCTCGCGGGCACCGAGGGGGAGGTGGCCACCCGTACCGTCTGCCTCAACGCGGCGGCGCTGTCCGTCGCGAGCGGTCACACCACCGACTGGCCGCAGGCCGTCGCCGGCGCCCTGGAGGCGGTACGGAGCGGAGCCGCCCGCGCACTCGCCGAGCGCGTACGGGCCGGAGCGCCCCGGCCAGCGGCCCGTAGGGAAGCGGTGACCCATGGCTGACTTCTTCTCCCGCACCGGCCCCGGCGAAGGACCCGGCCTGGCCCTCTTCCTCAACGCCGGGGACCCGCCGCTCGATGTCCTCGCCGATCTCGTTCTCATGCTGGACGAGGAGGGCGTCGACTGCCTCGAACTCGCCGTTCCCTTCCCCGACTCGGTCACCGACGGGCCCGTGATCCGCCGCTCCGCCCGCCGCGCCCTCGACCAGGGCGTCGGGCTCGACGAGGTCCTCGCCTTCATCGCCGCCGTACGCCCGCGGCTGCGCCGGCTGCGGATCGCGCTGCTCGCCGACTGGAGCCACTCCCTCAAGCACCGGGACCGCGAGCACGGCGACCCGGCCCGCACACTCCGTACGATCGCCGGCTCGGGCGCGGACGGACTGCTCGTCCACGCGCTGCCGCCCCGGCTGCGCACCGCACACTACGCGGCGGCCCGCGAGGCTGGACTGCCCGTCGTCACCACCTGCTACCAGCAGAGCCCGCCGCTGACCATGGCCGAGGCGGCGGCCCAGGCCACCGCCTATCTCTATCTCGTCGCCCACTACGGACGCAGCGGCACCGCCCCGGCCACCGGGCATGCCGCGCTGGCGACCACCGTCGCCGCGCTCCGGGCGCACACGGAATCCCCGATCGCCATCGGCTTCGGGGTCAGGACCAGACAGGACGTGGAGACCGTGGGCGCCTGCGGAGCCGATGCCGTCATCATCGGCTCCGCGGGTGTCGCCCGGATCGAGCGGTCGCTCGCGCAAGGCGGCGACATCATCGACGGCTTCCGCGCCTTCGTCAGGTCCGTATCGCCCAACCGTTCCATCACACCTGAGAGAACAGGGAGTTGACCATGTTCGTCCGTGACCTGGACAGCGTGAAGACGGTCGAGTGGGGCAACGGCCTGAGCCGTCGCTTCATCGTGGCCGCCGACGGCCTCGACTACAGCATCACCGACACTACCGTGCGCGCGGGCACCAAGTCCCGTCTGGAGTACCGCAATCACATCGAATCCTGCTACTGCATCGAGGGGTCCGGAGAAGTGATCGAGCTGGACGGCACCTCGCACCCGATCGTGCCGGGCCGTCTCTACTCGCTCAACGAGCACGACGCCCACTACCTCGTGGCCAGCCCGCACGAGGACCTTCGCCTGGTGTGCGTCTTCTCGCCGGCGCTCCAGGGCGACGAGGTGCACCAGCTCGACGAGCAGGTCTCCTCGGCGTACTGATCCGCGCACCGCGTTCTCTTGACCGTCCGCCACTGAACCGTCATGGAAAGGCTCGCCGTGATCCGCTGGAACGCCGACCAGGCCGAACTGCGCGAAGGTCTGGCCCGGTGGGGTGAGGCGCTCAGCGCCGGCCACATAGAACAGGACGAACACGCCACGTTCTCCTGGGACAAGTGGAAACTGATCCGGGAGACCGGCATCCTCGCACTGCCCTTCGACGAGCGCTGGGGCGGCCTCGGCCAGTCCCTGCTCACCACCATGTATCTGCTCGAAGGGCTGGGCGAGCACTGCCGCGACTCCGGGCTGAGCTTCTCGGTCACCACCACCATGGCCAGCACCGGTGTGCCACTGGAGAGATTCGGCACGGACGCGCAGAAGGAGCGGTATCTGACCCGGATCTGCTCGGGCGAGGTGATCGGCGCCCATGCCATCACCGAGGCCGAGGGCGGCTCGGACGCCATGGCGATGACCACGCGAGCGGTACGGGACGGCGACCAGTTCGTCCTGAACGGCTCGAAGATCTTCGTCAGCAACGGCCCCGTCGCCGATGTGTTCGTCGTCTACGCGCGTACGCATCCGGACGGCGGTCCGCTCGGGGTCACCGCGTTCCTCGTGGACCGGGACACCCCGGGGCTCACGATCGGCCCACCGACCAAGAAGATGGGACTGCGGACCTCGCCGCTCAGCGAGCTGTTCTTCGACGAGTGCCGGGTGCCGAGGACCCAGGTCCTCGGCCGGGTCGGCGGCGGATTCATCGTGCTCGACCATGTGATGAAGCGGGAGATCCTCTTCTCCTTCATCGTGAACGTGGGAGAGATGAGGCACCGGCTCGACCGCTGCCTCGACTACGCGAAGACCCGCCGTTCCTTCGGCAGGCCGATCGGCTCGTACCAGTCCGTCGCCAACAAGATCGTCGACATGAGGATCCGGCTGGAGACGGCCGCCAAGTGGCTGTACGACACCGGTGAACGCCTCGCGGCCGGCGAGAACGTCACGGTGGATCTGGCCATCGCCAAACTGGTGACGAGCGAGAGCAATGTGGCGACCAGCCTGATGGCCGTGCAACTCTTCGGCGGGCACGGCTATATGACCGAGTACGGCCTGGAGAAGGACGTACGCAACGCCGTGGCGGGCACGATCTACTCCGGCACCACGGAAATCCAGTACAACCGCATCGCCTCGATGCTGGGTCTGGGCACATGAGCCCGGAGCCCGCCTCCAGGCTCCCGGCGGGACACTCGGCCGCACCCGAGACCCGCCGGGTTCTGAAAGTCTGCGGGGCCACCACCCCCGACGACCTCACCACGCTCGCCGCCGCGGGAGCGGACTGCGTCGGCCTCTGGCACGGCATACCCGGCGGCCACGCCGAGCTTCCCGAGCCGCGCCTCACCGGACTCGTCGCGGCGGCCCGCGCCACCGGCCGGCTCGAACCGGTCCTCGTCACCTTCCTCGGTGACCCCGAAGCCCTCACCGGCCTGGCCCGCCGCACCGGCCTGCGCTGGCTGCAACTGCACGCCTACCAACCCCCCGCGGTCGTACGGGCGCTGCGCGCCGCCCTGCCCGACGCGGTCCTCGTCAAGGTCCTCCATCTGCGCGGCGGCACCTGCCTGGAACGCCCGCTGATCGGCGCGTACGAACGGGCGGGCACCGATCTGTTCCTGCTCGACACGGCGACCGAGGACGGCCGGATCGGCAGCACCGGACACCAGCTCGCCGAGCGGGATGTGCTCGGCCTGCTGCCCCGGCTCACCCGTCCGTTCCTGCTCGCCGGCGGCATCTCCCCGCACAACCGCCCCGACTACGGGTCCGTCGCCGCCCACCCCGGCTTCCGCGGCATCGATGTCGACACCGCCGCCCGTGACACCCACGGACGTTTCTCGGCGCCCGCCGTCACCGCTCTGGCCCGCGCCTGGCGGACCGACACGTCCTCTGAGGAGTCCCGATGACCGCCCGGTTCCTGGAAGCCCTGCTGGCCGCCGATCGCCCGCTGGTCATGGAGATCAAACGGCGCGACGCGCACGGCTACGACCTGCTCGGCGGCCGCACCCCCGCCGCGATCGTGGAATCGTACGAGGCCGCGGGCGCGCCCTGTATCTCGGTGGTGACGGGACGCTGGTTCGGCGGCACCACCGGTCTGCTGCGCGATGTCGCGGCGCTCACCGATCTGCCGCTGCTCCAGAAGGACTTCATCACCCGCAAGGACCAGCTGTCGGCCGCCGGGGAACTCGGCGCCTCCGCCGTGCTGCTCACCGCGGCCCTGCTGCCCCGGTCCAGTATGCGCACCCTGATCACCGCCGCTCTCCTCCTCGGCCTCACCCCCTTCGTCGAGGTGACGGAGGAGTCCGAACTCGACGGGCTGCCGCACGCCGACGAGTGCGTCGTCGCCGTCAACAACAAGGACATCAAGGCCAAGGAGCGCGACCGGGGCGACCTCGACCGCAGCCTCGCCCTGCTGCCCGCGGTCCGCGCCTCGGGTACCCGCTGCCCGGTCAGCGCCAGCGCCATCGACGGCCCCCTCGCCGCCGCGAAGCTGCTCGACGCGGGGTACGCCGGCCTGCTGGTCGGGACCTCGCTGCTGCGCACCGACAGCGCGGCCGGCTGGGTCGACCGCCTGGACCGGGCCAGGACCCGCCCCGCGGTCCGGCCGAACTGAACGGCCCCGGCCGGACCGCTCACCGCTGCCCAGGAGATCCGCCTGCCATGACCGCCTCCGCATCCGCGTCCGTATCCGCTCCCGTATCTGATCCCGTATCCGCGTCCGTATCCATGCCCGCCACGGCCCGTTCCCCGGAGCCCGTCGTCCGCGCCGTGACCCTCGACGCCGACGGCGTACCCCTGTCGGGTCTGCTCGCCGAGCCGGACGGCGGCGCGGCACCCCGCTCCGTGATCGTCGCCATCCACGGCCGGGGCATGTGCGCCGACTACTTCAACGGGCTGACCGACCCGGCCGACTCGCTCCTCACCCTGGGCGCCCGGCTCGGTCATACGGTGCTGGCCCTGGACCGGCCCGGCTACGGCGCCTCCGCCGGCCCGCTGCCGGACGGACAGCCCCTCGGCGAACAGGCGACCACCCTGCACCGGGCGCTCGCCGACTTCGCCCGGCACCACCCGACCGGCGCCGGCTTCTTCGCCGTGGCCCACTCCGACGGCGGCAAGGTCGCGCTGCACATGGCCGCGCAGGACGCGGGCAGCGCGCTGATCGGACTCGACGTCAACGGATGCGGCTGGCGGTACGCACCCGAGGCGCGGCACTTCCCCGACACCCTCGGCGGTGGCGCGTCCCGGCTCAACTGGGGCCCGCTGCACCTGTATTCACCCGGTACGTTCCGGGCGAGCCGCTCCCTGCTGCGGGCCGTACCGGCGCGCGAGGCGGCCCAGACGGCGACCTGGCCCGTCCAGTACCCGCGGCTGGCCGGCCGGATCACCAGCCCGGTCAGACTCACCTTCGCGGAGCACGAACTGTGGTGGGAGCTGGACGACGCGGCGCTCGCGGCGATGACGGGACTGCTCACCGCGGCGCCGCTCGTCGCGGTGGAGCGGCTGTCCGCCGCCGGGCACAACATCAGCATCGGCCGCGCGGCCCGCACCTATCATCTGAGGGCGCTGGCCTTTCTGGAGGAGTGCCTGCGACGAGCCGGTGACAGCCCCCACCCGGTCCCGAACTCCCCACGACAGCAGGGCGGTTGTGCGGAAGCGTCGTCCCGGTGATCAGTGAGTGATCAATCCGTGGTCATGGCGGGGGAGCGGAGCGCATCGCGGCTACTGTGTGCGCACCGTATCCGTCCACGCACCGAGCGACTCCAGGAAGGACCCCTCCTTATGGCGGCAGAGACCGCGGACCTCCCGCAGCATCCCAGGCCGGGCCCGCGCGCCCTGATGGCCGACGGGCAGCGCTCGTACTCCTTCGAGTTCTTCCCGCCCAAGACGCCTGCGGGGGAACGCACGCTCTGGAACGCGATCCGCCGGATCGAGGCGCTCGCGCCGTCCTTCGTCTCCGTGACCTACGGCGCCGGCGGCTCCTCGCGCGACCGGACGATCGAGGTCACCAAGCGCATCGCCGCCGAGACCACGCTGCGCCCGGTCGCCCACCTCACCGCGGTCGGCCACTCGGTCGCCGAACTGCGCCATATCATCGGCCAGTACGCGGACGCCGGTATCCGGGACGTGCTCGCGCTGCGCGGCGACCCGCCGGGCGACCCGCGCGGCGAGTGGGTCCGCCATCCTGAGGGCTTCGGCCAGGCCAGTGAACTCGTCACCCTCATCAGGGAACTGGGCGACTTCACCGTCGGGGTGGCCGCCTTCCCCGAGCGCCATCCGCGCTCGCCCGACTGGGACAGCGACATCCGCCACTTCGTCGCCAAGTGCCGTGCGGGCGCCGACTACGCGATCACACAGATGTTCTTCGACGTCGAGGACTATCTGCGGCTCCGTGACCGGATCGAGGCCGCCGGCTGTACCACCCCGATCGTCCCCGAGATCATGCCGGCCACGGACGTACGTCAGATCCGCCGCTTCGCCGAACTCAGCGACGCCCGCTTCCCCGACGCACTGGCCCAACGGCTCGAAGAGGCGCGCGACCGGCCGGGGGACGGGCATCGCATCGGAGTCGAGTACGCCACGGCCATGGCCGAACGGCTGCTCGCCGAAGGCGCCCCCGGACTGCACTACATCACCCTCAACCGCTCCACGGCCACGATGGAGATCCACCAGAACCTGGGCGTGGGGGTACGGCACGACCGGCCGCTGGCCGCCACCCGTACCTGATCAGACATCCCGCCGGTGATCTGTCCGCGGGTTTGGACGCTGGAACATGGACCTGAGCTTCATGGCTATGTTCCGTCTCACCGCGCTGTACTTGACTGGTCCTCTGACGCAGTACGTGAGAAAGCCGTGTCACATGTCGGCGGCGGCGTTGGCGACGACACCGTGGCGGTCGCCGGATCACCTCGTATCGGACGGCTTCGACCACCAGACAAGGAAGTCCCATGAGCTTCAACCCGACCGGAACCCCGAACCCCTACGCCGCCTATCCGCCCGCCCCCGCGGCGGCGCCCGTGCGCCGCAGCAAGGCGGTGGGGCCGCTGCTGATGATCGCCACCATCACCATGGGCCTGATGGCCGGTCTCTTCTTCGCGTACGACATCTCGGTGATGCCGGGCCTGGCCAGGACGGACGACCGTACGTATGTCGACGCGATGCAGAACTTCAACGCCCTGATCGACGGCAACGGTCTCTTCGGCATGGTCTTCATCGGAGCGCTGCTGGCGGCGGCGGTCGCGGCGTTCCTGGAGCACCGCCAGGGCCGGCGGGGCGCCGCGCTCTGGATCGGCGCCGCTGCCGCGCTGTATCTGGTGGCCCTGATGATCACGTTCAGCGTCAATATCCCGCTCAACAACGAGCTGGCCGCGGCCGGTGACCCGGCCAAGATCACGGACTTCTCGATCGTCGAGAAGTTCAAGGGCACCTGGGAGACGAGCAATATCGTGCGGACGCTGGTCTGCACGGCGGCGCTCGGTTTCCTCGCCCGCGCCCTGGTGCTGCACGGCCGTGGCGCCGGCCCCGCCGGCAGCGCCCACACGATGCGCCCGCCCGGCTTCTGCGGGGGGGGGGCGCGGGGGGGGGCGGGGCTCCGGCCCCGCCGCCCCGCTCCGTACTCAGTGGGCCAGAGCGTCCGGGCCGTGCCGGAAGCCGGGGTCGACCTGAAGCGCGAGTTCGCTCCCGGTGGCCCGGTCGGCCCACGCGCGCGCGTTGCGCAGATGGAACTCGACGGCGTGCCGCTGGAACGCGTCCCAGTCCTTGGGGCGCGCGTCGACCGCGGCGCGCAACTGGCGCAGGGTGTGCGCGTTGTGCGGTTCGAGCCCGCCTCCCGTACGGCCCTGCTCCTGTGCCCGTACCCAGGGGGACTGTTCGCAGTAGGCGATCAGATCGTCCCCGACGTGCTCCTTGAGGAAGAGGAGATCGTCCTCGCTTGTGACCTTGTTGCCGACCACGGCGAGGGCGATCCCGAACTCCCGTGCGTGATCGCGGTACTGGCGGTAGACCGAGACGCCCTTACGTGTGGGCTCGGCGACCAGGAACGTCAGATCGAACCGGGTGAAGAGGCCGGAGGCGAACGCGTCCGCCCCGGCGGTCATATCCACGACGACATACTCGCCGGGCCCGTCGACCAGATGGTTCAGATACAGCTCGACGGCCCCGAGCTTGGAGTGGTAGCAGGCCACCCCGAGGTCGCTGTCGTCGAACACCCCGGTCACCATCAGCGGCACCCCGCCCACCGGCCGCGCGTGGTGCGCGTGCACCGGATCCTCGCCGAGGATCCGCAGCAGCCGCGAACCACGTCCCGGCGGAGTGGTCTTGAACATCTCCTCGCGTGAGGCGATGCGCGGATTGTCCCCGCGCAGCCAGTCCTTGATCTCGCCGGTGCGCGAGCTGAGCGGAGGCGCGGTGTGACTCTCCCCCTCCCCGGGGGAAAGCGCCTCGGCCAGATGCTGGTTGATATCCGCGTCGATGGCGACCACGGGCGCCCCCTCGGCGGCCAACTGCCGGGCGAAGAGGGCCGACAGCGTGGTCTTGCCGCTGCCGCCCTTGCCGACGAACGCTACGCGCACGGCTCAGCCCTCCGGGGTCAGCAGGCCGCGCTCGTACGCCTTGACGAGTCGCTGCGGTACGAGATGGGACGTACCGTCGATGGTGACAGGCACCAGGGCCGGCGTGACGCCTTTCCACTGGGCCCGGCGGTGACGGGTGTTGCTACGGGACATCTTCCGTTTGGGTACGGCCATGGCGGACCTCCTGGTTGCACGGAGCGTGGATCGTGATGCCGCCGAAACGCTATATGCAAATGAACACCGTTACCAAAACCATCTCGTACGGCCGGCCTTCCGCGAACGATCTGGAGAGAGCCATGACCACTGCGCACGCCCCCCACCCGAACCACACGCACCAGCACGGCGCGGGCTGCGGCCATGTGTCCTTCCCGCACGAAGGGCATGTGGACTATGTGCACGACGGCCATGTGCACGCGGTCCACGACGATCACGTGGACGAATGCCGGACCGGCGCCCACGCCCCGCACAGTGGCCACACGCACCAGCACGGCGAGGGATGCGGACATGTGGCAGTGCCTCATGACGGCCATGTGGACTATGTGCACGACGGACACCGTCACGCCGAGCACGAGGGTCACTGGGACGACCACTGACGACCGACACGTACGGCCCCGGTCGCACCCGAGAGGGCGCGGCCGGGGCCGTAGTGGTCAGGGTTTACGGGGGGTTCAGCCGACCGGGGCGGGCGGAGTCGCCTTGGCGTTCCCCTCCGCCTGCTTGCTCTCCTCCGCGAGCCGCTCCATCCCGCTCGTGGTCTTGAGGGGCTTCTCCTTGATGAAGAGCACCGCGACGAGCGCCAGCGCGGCGAACGGCGCGGCGACGAGGAAGAGTTCCGCCGTGGCCACACCGTAGGCGTGCTCCACGATCTCCCGCATGGGGGCGGGCAGCTTCGACATATCGGGTACGGCGCCATGGCCCGAGCCGCCGGACGCCTGGCCGGACTCGCCGAGGCTCTTGGTCATCTCGGCCGCCACCCGGTTGGCGAGCACCGCGCCGAGGACGCTCGTACCGATCGTGCCGCCCATGCTGCGGAAGAACGACAGGACGGACGTGGCCGCGCCCAGCTCGGCGGCCGGCACGTCGTTCTGCGCCACCAGCACCAGGTTCTGCATCAGCAGCCCGACGCCGATACCGAGCACCGCCATGTAGAGGCTGAGCAGACCGAAGCCGGTGTCGGCGCTGATGGTCGCCAGCATGCCCAGACCGGCAGTCATGATCACGCCGCCCGCGATCAGATAGACCTTCCACTTGCCGGTGGCGCTGATGATCTGGCCGGCGATGGTGGAGGACACCAGCAGACCGAGGATCATCGGCAGGCTCATGAGCCCGGCGACGGTCGGGGACTTGCCGAGCGAGATCTGGAAGTACTGCGAGAGGAAGACGGTGCCGCCGAACATGGCCACACCGACCAGCAGGCTGGCGACCGTGGTCAGGGTGACCGTGCGGTTGCGGAAGATGTCCAGCGGGATGACCGGCTCGGGGACCCTGGCCTCCACGAAGACCGCGGCCGCCAGCAGTACCACACCCGTCGTGGTCAGCGCGTAGGTCTGCCAGGACGCCCAGTCGAACTGGTTGCCCGCCAGGGAGGTCCAGATCAGCAGCGCGGAGACGCCCGCCACGATCAGGAACGCGCCCAGGTAGTCGATCTTCACCTCGCGCCGGACCGTGGGCAGCCGCAGCGTGCGCTGGAGCATCAGGATCGCGGCCAGCGCGAACGGCACGCCGATGAAGAAGCACCAGCGCCAGCCCAGCCACGAGGTGTCCACCAGCACGCCGCCGATCAGCGGCCCGGCGACCGTACCGATGGCGAAGACCGCGCCGAAGATCCCGGAGTACTTGCCCAGCCGCCGGGGCGGGATGACCGCGGCCATGACGATCTGCGCGAGCGCGGTCAGACCGCCGGCGCCGATGCCCTGGATGACACGGCTGAAGATGAGCAGGCCGACGCCCTGGGAGAAGCCGGCCAGCAGGGACCCGACCACGAACATGGCGAGCGACAGCTGGAGCAGCAGCTTCTTGTTGTAGAGGTCCGACAGCTTGCCCCAGAGGGGCACGGTCGCCGTCATGGCGAGCAGTTCGGAGGTGACGACCCAGGTGTACGACGACTGACTGCCGTTGAGGTCGGCGATGATCCGGGGCAGGGCGTTGGCCACCACCGTGCCGGCCAGGATGGCGACGAACATGCCCGCCATCAGCCCCGACATGGCCTGGAGTATCTGCCGGTTGGTCATGGAGGTCGGCGCCTGCTCCGGCGCCTCTGTTGCACTCAAGGTGTCCTTCTTCAAGTCCATGGTCGATGCGTGGGCGGAAGTGGTGGAAGCGGTGAGACGGCGGGCGGCCGGGTGTCAGCCGTCGGCGGGCGGTTCGGGCAGGCCGGCCGCCAGATGGGCGAAGACCCGCCGGAAGATGTCCGGGAAGGTGGCCCCCGGGCCCTGCGCGCACCAGTGCTCGACGGCGACCCGTACGGCCGTCGTGGCGACGGCGGCGAGCAGCCGCGGGTAGAGCCCGAGCGCCGAGGTGTCCGGGACATGCGCGCAGGGCCCCGGCCCGCGGGCCACCCGCTCGCCCCCGGCCGTACGGAACGCGGGCGCGCCGAGCCGTTCCGCGATGGCTTCGGCGAGTTCGAGTTCCTCGGCCATGTGCGCGCCCATGCCGCGGACCAGCAGATGCGGGGAGCGCTGCAGCACCGTGGCCCGCAGCTCCCAGATCTCCTGCTGCTCCTCCACACCGGCCAGCTCGGTGGCGAGCGCCTCGCGGACCGCGTCGAGCGCGGGCACCGAGGCCGGTGCCTCGCGCACCGCGCGCCGTACCCGCTCGCCGATGCCCCGGTCGATCATGACGAACGCGTCGTCGTGGCTGTCGAAGTAGTTGAAGAACGTACGTGGCGAGACCCCCGCGGCCTCGCTGATCGCCTCGACGGTGACGTTCTCCGCGCCGTGCTCGGCGGCCAGCCGTACCGCCGCCTCCGCCAGCGCCGCGCGCGTGGCCTGCTTCTTGCGCTCGCGGAGTCCCAGCGCCGCACCCTCACTTCTCACATCTTGCAGGGTATGCAAAAGTGCACGATCCGCAAAATTAATAACCTGCCGCCGGCGTCGTAACATGATCCGAATGGAGCAACGTGTACTAGGCAAAACAGGACAGAACGTATCCGTTGTGGGGCTGGGGACCTGGCAGCTGGGCGCCGACTGGGGCGAGGTGGCCGAATCGGACGCCTTCGCCGTCCTGGACGCGGCGGTGGAGTCGGGCGTCACCTTCTTCGACACCGCGGACGTGTACGGCGACGGCCGCAGCGAACAGCTCATCGGCCGGTATCTGAAGGGCCGCCCGGACGCCGGGGTGTTCGTCGCGACCAAGATGGGCCGACGGGCCGACCAGGTCCCGGAGAACTACGTTCTGGACAACTTCCGCGCCTGGAACGACCGCTCACGGGCCAATCTCGGCGTGGACACCCTCGATCTCGTACAGCTGCACTGCCCGCCCACGCCCGTCTACACGTCCGACGCGGTCTACGACGCGCTCGACACCCTGGTGGCGGAGGAGCGGATCGCCGCCTACGGCGTGAGCGTCGAGACCTGCGCCGAGGCGCTGGCCGCCCTCGCGCGCCCCGGAGTGGCGAGCGTCCAGATCATCCTCAACCCCTTCCGGCTCAAGCCGCTGGAGGAGGTGCTGCCGGCCGCCCGCGCCGCGGGGGCCGGCATCATCGCGCGCGTGCCCCTCGCCTCCGGCCTGCTGACCGGGAAGTACACCGCGGACACGGTCTTCGCGGCCGACGACCACCGCACGTACAACCGGCACGGCGAGGCCTTCGACCAGGGTGAGACCTTCTCCGGCGTCGACTACGGGACGGGGCTGGCCGCCGCCGCGGAGTTCGCCGGGCTGGCCCCCGAGGGTGCCACGCCGGCCGCCACCGCGCTGCGCTGGATCATTCAGCAGCCCGGCGTCAGCAGCGTCATCCCCGGTGCCCGCTCCGTCGCGCAGGCGCGTGCCAACGGCGGGGCGGCGGCCCTCCCGCCGCTGTCGCCGTCGACCGTGGAGGCGGTCCACGAGCTGTACGACCGCCGGCTGCGCGCCTCGGTCCATCCCCGCTGGTAGCGCCCGAGCTCCCCGTGGCCTGCTGGCGAACGGGTGATCGTGGGCCGTTCGCGCTCCGATTACGCGGCACAGACGCAAGAGTTGGTCGTTTCTGTGGCTGTATCGCTTCG
Organism: Streptomyces scopuliridis; assembly: GCF_042790125.1. GTDB lineage: Bacteria > Actinomycetota > Actinomycetes > Streptomycetales > Streptomycetaceae > Streptomyces > Streptomyces scopuliridis_A. The sequence goes on along the minus strand of NZ_JBHTZS010000005.1, from coordinate 417,329 downwards.
CGCCCTGTAGCGTCTTGATCAGCTGTCGTGGTTCCGAAGTACCGCTCGCCCGTGACGTGCCGTCACGGGCGTTTGTGCTGTTCAGCGTCTCTGCGGACCAAGGCGATCACCTCCGGTTCCCGTATGGTGCGGGAATCTTTGCGTCCCTTGAAACGGAGACTCAGCATGGCCAGTGGAACAGTGAAGTGGTTCAACTCGGAAAAGGGCTTCGGCTTTATCGCGCAGGACGGCGGTGGCCCCGACGTGTTCGCGCACTACTCGAACATCGCGACGTCCGGCTTCCGTGAGCTCCAGGAGGGCCAGAAGGTCACCTTCGAGGTCACCCAGGGTCAGAAGGGCCCGCAGGCGGAGAACATCCTCCCCTCGTAACACACAGCCGTCCCAAGGGGTCTGACAGGGCCCCGGTGGCCGGCACGGAGCAAGAGGGCGTCGGCCCGGCGGAGCTTCTTTCCGCCGGACCGGCGCCCTTGCCGTTACCCCGCCGGGGAAACGGGGGAGGGCTTGACCGTGCCGGACGGCCGCCGCGTGACGGAAGCGGCGGGGCCGGTCCGAGGGACGGAGGAGTTTCGGTGGCACTGACCCGAGAAGAGCGCGAGCTGTTCCTGGCCGAGCCGCATATCGCCGCGCTCGCGGTGGAGGCGGCGGAGGGGCGGGCTCCGCTCACGGTGCCGATCTGGTACCAGTACCGGCCGGGCGACGACATCTGGATCATGACCGGACGGGACTCGCGCAAGGGCCGGCTCATCGCGGCGGCGGGCCGCTTCACCCTGATGGTCGAACGCGTCGAGCCGACCGTCAGATACGTCTCGGTCGAGGGCTCCGTGACCGCGACCGAGCCCGCCACCCGCGAGGCGCTCCATGAGCTGGCGTCCCGCTATGTCGCGGCGGACAAGGTCGCCGCGTATGTCGACGTCGCCTGGGCCGAGCACGGCGAACAGGCTGTGATCCGCATGCGGCCCGAGCACTGGCTCTCCGCCGACCTCGGGCAGATCTGAGGCCCGCTCAGCTCCTCACCTCACCGGTCAGGCCGCGTTCTCCCTCTCCCGCGCGGCGCGCAGCACGCTCTCCGGGAGGGCGAGGTTCCATGCGGTGATCACCGGCCGGTCGTGCTCCGTGCCGAGGCGGGAGACGGTCCCGGTGGCGAGATGGAACAGGGCTCCCGAGGCCGGGGCCAGTCCGAGATAGCGCGCGGTGAGCACCCGCAGGAAGTGCGCGTGCGAGACCAGCGCGACATCGTCACCCGAGCCCAGCCCTTCCAGGGCCTCGGTCAGTACCCGGTCGGCGCGGTGCCCGACATCCTCGGGGCTCTCCCCGGGGCGGCCGTCGGGGCCGGGGACGGTGCCGTCGGTCCACAGATCCCAGCCGGGTCGTGTGCGGTGGATCTCCGCCGTGGTGATCCCCTCGTAGCCGCCGTAGTTCCACTCGCGCAGATCCGGCGTGGCGCGAAGTCCGTCGAGACCTGCCAGCTCCGCGGTGCGCCGGGCGCGCGCCATCGGGCTGACGAGTGTGAGGCCGATGCGGCGGTCGCCGAGAAGGGGCGCCAGGGAACGGGCCTCGCTCTCGCCGCGATCGGTCATCGGCAGGTCGGTGTAGCTGGTGTGCTGCCCGGACAGGGACCAGGCGGTCTCTCCGTGCCGTACCAGGATCAACTCACCCATGGGTGCCGCCCACTTTCCTGTGCTCCGCACTGCGCCACCGGAGCCGTCCCCGGTGGTCGTCGGCCCGGACGCCCGCCCGCGCCGAAGGGAGAACTCGGCGGGCCGCGAGCGCATTCCTCGGCGCCACGGGAAGCCCGTCACGCCCAGTGTCCCCTGTTCCGGCGGCCGGGACATGGCGGGGAATGCCCGGGGAGACGGTCGCGTTATGTGCACGTAGCGCTTGATGGAAACGATATCCATCATGAGGAGGGAGTTCCTATGAAGTCTCGTATCCACCCCGTCTCCCGTCCGGTCGTCTTCCGGGACCGCGCGGCGGGCACCGCGTTCCTGACGCGCTCGACCGCGGACTCGGCGCGGCGTGTGGAGTGGGAGGACGGCAACACCTACCCCGTCATCGACGTGGAGATCTCCTCCGCCAGCCACCCCTTCTACACCGGAACCGGCCGTGTGTTCGACACCGCCGGCCGCGTGGAGCGGTTCGAGCGCCGTTACGGCGCCCGGGGTGCCGCGAAGAAGAGCTGACGCCGTACGGATGGTCCAGCGCCGCGCCTGGCGCGGTTGCCACGGCCTGTGTGTGAAAGAGAGAGCCGGACGGAAGCCCTGGCAAGGGTTTCCGTCCGGCTCTCGCGTGAGTGGGGGGCGCGTCAGGCGGCGGAGCCCGCTGATTCCACGGTCCTGACCAGGGCGGCCAGCTCGGGGACCTTTGCCGCCTCGTCGAGCGCCTCCCGCAGCGCCGCGTCATTGGTGGGGCGCGCCTCGGTGAGCAGTCGCAGCCCCGCCTCGCTGACATTGGTGTAGATCCCGCGGCGGTCGGTCGGGCACAGATAGCGGGCGAGCAGTCCGCGGTCCTCCAGCCGGCTGACCAGCCGTGTGGTGGCGCTCTGGCTGAGGACGACCGCGTCGGCGACCTGCTTCATCTGGAGGTGGCCGCCCTCGCCGTCGTGCTGACGGCTGAGGACGTCGAGCAGGGAGTACTCACGGACGCTGAGGCCGTGGCCGGCCTGCAGAGCGCGCTCGATATGCCCTTCGATCCTGCCGTGCAGCAACGAGAGGGCGCACCAGCGCTGGGCGAGGCCGGTGAGCGCGGTGTCCGTGGCGGTCATGGCTTCCTCCTGCGGGAGATGAGGGCGGGCGGCGGGCAAGGCCGCCGTACTCCAGGATAGGGCACCTTTGCAATATAGGGCGCTTGCAATTAAACGGCGTCTGCAAGTATTGTTATCGCCTGTAAGGCGTTCATGCAATCGTTCTGGAAGGGCATACCCATGCCACTCGCGCTCCTCGCCCTGGCCATCGGGGCATTCGGGATCGGCACCACCGAATTCGTGATCATGGGGCTTCTCCCCGAGGTGGCCGCCGACTACGGCGTCACCATCCCCACCGCCGGACTGCTGGTCACCGGCTATGCCCTCGGAGTCATGCTGGGCGCTCCGGTGATGACCGTCCTCGGCACCCGGATCCCCCGCAAGCGGATGCTGATGGTGCTGATGGGGCTGTTCGTGCTGGGCAATGTGCTCTCCGCGCTCGCCCCGAGCTTCGGACTCATGCTCACTGGGCGCGTCGTCGCCTCGCTCGCCCACGGGGCCTTCTTCGGGATCGGATCCGTCGTCGCCGCCGGTCTGGTCGCGCCGGAGAAGAAGGCCGGTGCCATCGCCATGATGTTCACCGGGCTGACCGTCGCCAATGTCGTGGGCGTGCCGTTCGGCACCTACCTCGGCCAGAGCGCCGGCTGGCGGGTCACCTTCCTCGTGGTCGCCGGACTCGGTGTCCTGGGCCTCGCGGGCATCGCGAAGCTCGTACCGGAACAGCCCCGGCCCGAGGGCGTGCGGATACGCCACGAGCTCGCCGCCTTCCGCAACGCCCAGGTGCTGCTCGCCATGGCGATGACCGTGCTCGGCTTCGGCGGAGTCTTCGCCGCGATCACCTACATCACGCCGATGATGACCGAGACCGCCGGCTTCGCCGACTCCTCCGTCACCTGGCTGCTGGTGCTCTTCGGGCTCGGAATGGTCGCCGGAAATCTGATCGGCGGCAGGTTCGCCGACCGCCGGCTGATGCCGCTGCTGTATGTGTCCCTCGGCTCGCTCGCCGTGGTGCTGGCCCTCTTCACCGTCACCGCACACAACAAGATCGCGGCGGCCGTCACCCTCACGCTGATCGGCGCCCTGGGCTTCGCGACCGTACCGCCGCTCCAGAAGCGGGTCCTCGACCAGGCGTCCGCCGCGCCCACCCTGGCCTCCGCGGTCAATATCGGCGCGTTCAACCTGGGCAACGCACTGGCCGCCTGGCTCGGCGGCATCGTCATCGCCGCGGGGTTCGGCTACACGGCGCCCAACTGGGCCGGCGCCGCGCTGGCCGGCTCCGCCCTCGTCCTAGCGGTCGTCTCCAGCGCCCTGGAGCGCCGTACCGCCACCGCCGGGCACGCGGTCACCGAGGCGGCGGCTCCCCGGCAGCCCGAGCGGGACACCGCCGCCGCGCCGCACTGACCCCGGCTTTTCCGGCCCGGGGGACCTGGACCGCCACAGCGCGCGGCGCCGCCGACGTCGTTACGTTGGAAGCCGGTGCGCCCCCCTCTTTCCCTCACAGTGAACCCGCTTAGTGAACCCGCGCGACGCGAAGAAAAGGAACACCATGAATCCCGTCCCCAACATCGTCCTCAACAACGGTGTCAGGATCCCGCAGCTCGGCTTCGGTGTCTTCCAGGTCGGCGACGAAGAGACCACCGGCGCGGTCCTCACCGCGCTGGAGGCGGGCTACCGCAGCATCGACACCGCCGCCGTGTACGGCAACGAGAACGGTGTCGGCCGCGCCATCGCCTCCTCGGGCCTGCCCCGCGACGAGCTGTTCATCACCACCAAGCTCTGGAACGACGACCAGGGGTACGACTCGACGCTCGCCGCGTTCGACGCGAGCCTCGCCAAGCTCGGCCTCGACCGGGTGGATCTGTATCTCATCCACTGGCCCACTCCGGCGCGCGACCGCTATCTCGACACCTGGCGCGCGATGGAGAAGCTGCTCGCCGACGGCAGGACCCGCGCCATCGGTGTGTCCAACTTCCAGCCCGCCCATCTCCAGCGTCTGCTGGACGAGACCGAGATCGTCCCGGCGGTCAACCAGGTCGAGTCGCACCCCGGTCTCCAGCAGGAGGAGCTGCGGGACTTCCATGCCCAGCACGGCATCGCGACCGAGGCGTGGAGCCCGCTGGCGCAGGGCGCCCTGCTCCAGGAGGAGGCGCTCGCCGAGATCGCGGGGCGGCACGAGAAGACACCCGCCCAGGTGGTGCTGCGCTGGCACCTTCAGCTCGGGAACATCGTCATCCCCAAGTCGGTCACTCCTTCGCGGATCCGCGAGAACATCGACCTGTTCGACTTCGAGCTCTCGGCCGGCGACCTGGCGGCGATCGCCACGCTCGACCGCGGTCTGCGCACCGGCCCGGACCCCGACACCTTGAACTGACAGGGACTCAGCCACTCTTGGGGGAGCGGCCGGCGCGGTTCACGGGAAGCGGGTGACGAAGCGCCGTTGCCAGGGGGTCTCGACGGCGCGGCGGGCGTAGTGCTCCCGGACATAGGCGACCGCCTCGCCCCGGGGCACGCCGTCCAGCACGGCCAGACAGGCCAGCGCCGTGCCGGTCCGGCCGATTCCGCCGCCACAGGCGACCTCGACGCGCTCGGCCCCGGCGCGTTCCCATGCCTCGCGCAGCGCGTCGGGGGCCGCCGCGCGGTCGGACGGCAGCCGGAAGTCGGGCCAGCGGAGCCAGCGGGACTCCCAGGCGACGGGCGGTGGTTCGTGGCCCAGCAGATACAGCCCGAAGGCCGGCGCCGGGCCCGCGGGGAGGGGCCGGCGCAGTCCCCGGCCCCGAACGAGCCGGCCCGAGGGCAGCCGTAGTACGCCCGTCACCTCGGGGTCCCAGGTAGTGATCACGTGTGAGCGTGGTCCGTTCTTCTCGGTCGGCGGGGGCCGGAGGCAGGGCCTGTCCGGCGGTGTCAGGCGCTCTCGTCCGGGTTCCACTCCAGCAGGCGCACCTTGGCCACGGTCTGTACATGGCGCCGCATCGCGGCCGCGGCCGCCTTGCCCCGGCCGGTCTCGATCGCTTCGAGGATCGCGCGGTGCTGCGCCAACGACCGCTTGGGGCGGCCCGGCTGGCGCAGGGACTCATTGCGGCTCTCGGCGATCTGCTCCGTGATGGAGCGCATGAACTCGGCGAGCAGGCCGCTGTGCGCGGCAGCGGTCACCGCGGTGTGGAAGAGCCGGTCGCCCTCCACTCCGTAGCCGCCCGCCTCGATCTCGTCGGACATCTGGTGCAGCGCGTCGTGCAGCGCCGCCAGATCGAGTTCGGTGCGCCGCTCGGCGGCGAGTTCGGCGAGCTTGGTCTCGAGCGCCTCACGCGCCTCCAGCACATCGGGCAGCCGCCGCTTGCGCTCCACCAGTCGCTCGACGGGCTCGGGATCGAGGCCGGACCGGGTCAGATAGGTGCCGCCGCCGTGCCGTACCTCGACCAGGCCCTGGACCTCCAGGACGACGATCGCCTGCTTGACGGAGGCGCGGCTCACCCCCAGCCGCTGGGCCAACTCCCGCTCGGGGGGCAGCCGGTCACCCGCGCCGAGGGCGCCCTCGCTGACATAGCTGCGCAGTCGGTCGAGGACCTGCTCGTACAAACGCGGCCGGGCCATCGGCCGCAGTGCGTCGGACATCCGGACCCCCCCATCCCTGCCCACTATCTCCCGATCCTGTGCGCGTCAGCCTAACACCGGGCGGTCAAGTGGCTGAGCCAATTCCTGCCAGATCTCTTGACGCTCGCCGCGGCCGGACGTCAATGTGGTCCAGCCACTTGGCCAGTCGACCAGTCAGCCAGTCGGCCAATTCCCCGCTGTTCAAGGGACCCAGGGACGGGAGCCCGCGCCATGTCCGCCGAACTGATCTCGATCCTCGTACTCGCGGTCGTCTTCGTGATCGCCACCACCCGCTCGATCAATATGGGCGCGCTCGCCTTCGCCGCCGCTTTCGGCGTCGGGGGACTGGTCGCCGGCCTTGACGCCGACGGCATCTTCGCGGGCTTCCCCGGCGATCTGTTCGTGGTGCTCGTCGGCGTCACCTATCTCTTCGCCATCGCCCGCGCCAACGGCACCACCGACTGGCTGGTCCATGCCGCGATACGCCTGGTCCGCGGCCGGATAGCACTGATCCCCTGGGTGATGTTCGCGATCACCGGCGCGCTGACCGCCATCGGGGCCGTCTCCCCGGCGGCCGTCGCGATCGTGGCGCCGATCGCGCTCAGCTTCGCCGCGCGGTACGGGATCAGCCCGCTGCTGATGGGTGCCATGGTCGTGCACGGCGCCCAGGGCGGCGGTTTCTCGCCCATCAGCATCTACGGTTCGATCGTCAACGGCATCGTGGAGCGGGAGAAGCTGCCGGGCAGCGAACTCACCCTCTTCCTCGGCTCGCTCGTGGCCAATCTCGTCATCGCCGGGATCGTCTTCGTGCTCTGCGGCGGACTCAAGCTCTCCGGCAGGCGCGGCGAGCCCGCGGAGACGGGACAGGGACAAGGACAGAAGCAGAAGCAGAAGGACGAGCAGAAGCCGGAGGACCAGCGGGGCAGTTCCGGGCTTACCCCCGCCATCGGCGCCACCCTCGCCGCACTGGTCGCGCTCGTCGTCGCCGTCCTCGGCTTCGATCTCGACGCCGGGCTCTCCGCCATCACCCTCGCCGTACTGCTCAGCGCCGTCTGGCCGGACACCAGCCGCAAGGCCGTGGGCGAGATCGCCTGGCCGACGGTGCTGCTCATCTGCGGTGTCCTCACCTATGTCGGTGTCATGGAGGAGATGGGCACCATCGACTACGCCGGTCATGCCGTCGGGGACATCGGGATCCCGCTCCTCGCCGCCGTACTGCTCTGCTACATCGGCGCGATCGTCTCCGCCTTCGCCTCGTCCGTCGGCATCATGGGCGCGCTCATCCCGCTCGCCGTGCCGTTCCTCGCCCAGGGGGAGATCGGGGCGATCGGCATGATCACGGCGCTCGCGATCTCGGCGACGGTCGTCGACGTCAGCCCGTTCTCCACCAATGGCGCGCTGGTGCTGGCCGCCGCGCCCGATGTGGACCGTGACCGATTCTTCCGGCAGCTCATGGTGTACGGAGGGACCGTGGTGGCGGTGGTACCCGCCGCGGTCTGGCTGGTACTGGTGGTGCCAGGCTTCGGGTGACGCCCGGGACTGCTATGACCGCGCAGACCGGCCAGACTCGTCAACAGCAAGGAGAACGACGCGTGTCCCCTCTCTTCCCGGCCCTCGCCGCGCGTTCGGAACGTCCCGCACTCCGGTTCGGCGACCGTGCCCTCACCCACGCCGAACTGGCGGACGCGGCCGGTGCCCTGGCCGCCCGTATCGCCGGTGAACGGCGGATCGCGGTCTGGGCCACCCCGACGCTCGGCACGGCCGTGGGGGTGGTGGCCGCGCTGCTGGCCGGGGTCCCCGTCGTCCCCGTCAACCCCAGGAGCGGCGAACGCGAGTTGGCGCACATCGTCGCGGACAGCGCCCCCACTCTGGTCATCGCGGAACCGGACGTCACCCTTCCGTCCGCGCTGGCCGGGCTGCCACGTGTGGACGCCGGAGCCGGCGGCCCGGACGACGCGGCCACCGAACACCCGCGGCCCGACGCCTTCCCCGAGCTCTCCCCGGAAGCGCCCGCCCTGATCGTGTACACCTCCGGTACCACCGGGCCGCCCAAGGGCGCTGTCGTTCCTCGCCGCGCCATCGCCGCGACCCTGGACGCGCTGGAGGACGCCTGGCAGTGGACCGCCGACGATGTCCTCGTCCACGCGCTGCCGCTCTTCCATGTCCATGGGCTGATCCTCGGCATCCTCGGCCCGTTGCGGCGCGGCGGATCCGTCCGTCATCTGGGCAGGTTCGACACCGAGGGCGTCACCCGCGAACTGTCCTCGGGCGCCACGATGCTCTTCGGCGTACCCACGATGTACCACCGCATCGCCGAGGCGCTCTCCGGCGATCCGGCGCTCGCGAAGGCGCTGGCCGGAGCGCGGCTGCTGGTGTCGGGCTCCGCCGCGCTGCCCGTGCACGATCACGAACGGATCGCGGCGGCGACCGGCCGCCGCGTCATCGAGCGGTACGGAATGACGGAGACCCTGATGAACACCAGTGTGCGGGCGGACGGCGAGCCGCGCGCGGGGACCGTCGGGGTACCGCTGGGGGGTGTCGAACTGCGGCTCGTCGACGAGTCGGGCGCCGCGATCGAGGCATACGACGGCGAGACGGTCGGCGAGATCCAGGTACGCGGTCCGAACCTCTTCACGGAGTATCTGAACCGGCCCGACGCCACCGAAGCCGCCTTCACCCAGGGCTGGTTCCGTACCGGGGACATGGCGATCCGGGACCCCGACGGCTATGTCCGTATCGTCGGCCGCAAGGCCACCGACCTGATCAAGAGCGGTGGGTACAAGATCGGCGCGGGGGAGATCGAGAACGTACTGCTGGAGCATCCCGGGGTACGGGAAGCCGCGGTGACGGGCGAGCCGGACGCGGACCTCGGTGAGCGGATCGTCGCCTGGATCGTCCCGGCCCGCGCCGAAGCCCCGCCGTCCGCGGAGGAGTTGGCGGACCATGTGGCGGCGCAGCTCGCCGCGCACAAACGGCCGCGCACCGTGCGCTATCTGGACGCCCTGCCCCGCAATGACATGGGCAAGATCATGAAGCGCGCGCTCCATGGCTGAGCGGGCGAACGCGCGCGAGGCGATCGCCGGCGTCGTCGACGAGGGCGCCTTCACCGAACTGCCCGCGCGGGAGGGCGTGTCCGCGCCGGAGGGCGTGTCCGCACCGGACGGGCCACTGGGCTGGGAAGGGTACGACGCCTCGCGCGCCCGCGCCGGGGAACGTACGGGGGAGACGGAGTCCGTCGTCTGCGGCACCGCACGGATCGGTTCGGCCGAAGTGGTGCTGATCTCCTTCGAGTTCGGCTTCCTCGGCGGCTCCCTGGGTGAGCGCACCGGTGATCTGCTCGAAGCCGCGTACACCCAGGCGCGCGAGCGGCGGCTGCCGGTGGTCTCGCTCATCGCGACCGGCGGCAGCCGGATGCAGGAGGGGATGCGCGCGCTGCTCCAACTCCAGCGGGTGGCACGGCAGTCCGCCCTGACGCGGGCGGCGGGGCTGCCCCAGCTTGCGGTGGTGCGTGACCCGACGACCGGCGGTGGCTGGGCCACGCTCGGGGCGGGCGCCGATGTCATCCTGGCGCTGCCGGGCGCCCAGATCGGCTTCGCGGGCTCGCGCGTACGCCCGGCGGACGCCGATCCGTACGCCTACACGGCGGAGGCGCAACTCGCCGCGGGCCATATCGACGCGGTGGTGAGCCGCGACGAACTGCGTGCCACCCTCGGCCGCTGGCTGACCCTGCTCGCGGGAGGCGTACGGGACGCCGTGCCGTCCGCCGCCCCGCCGCCGGAGGGACGGGGCCGCGCCGGGCTCCCGGCCACCGGCTGGGAGGCCGTTCTCCAGGCCCGGGTCCCGCAACGGCCCAGGGCCGCCGCGTACTTGGACGCCTACTTCACACACCGCGAGGAGATCACCGGAGACCGCTGTGGTGGTACCGACCCCGGGATGCTGTGCGGTTTCGGCCGCCGCGAGGGCCGTACGATCGCGTACGCGGCGCAGTGCGGCACCGCCACGCTCCCGGCCGGCTATCGCACCGCCGCCCGGCTGGTACGGCTGGCCGGCCGGCTGGGCATCCCCGTACTGACCCTGGTGGACACCCCCGGCGCGGCCAATGACGCGGAGGCGGAGCGCGCGGGAGCGGGCAGTGCCATCGCGGACCTGTTCGCCGCCATGGCCACCGCCACGGTCCCCGTCACCACGCTGCTGATCGGCGAGGGCGGCTCGGGCGGGGCGCTGGCACTGTCGGCGCCGGACAACACCTGGGCCACACCGGACAGTTACTTCTCCGTCATCGCGCCGGAACTGGCGGCGGCGATCCTCAAACGCGCCCCGGAGGAGGCCCGGGTGACGGCCGACCAGCTCCGGTTGCGCCCCCAGGATCTGGTGTCCCTGGGCGTCGTTCGAGGGATCGTGCCGGGCCAGGGGACGGGTCCGAGGACGGGTCCGGGTCCTGGGACGAGTCCGGGGGCGGGTCCGGTAGAAGCGTAGGGCGGTAGGATCCGGGCCCGCGACGGGGGATTCTCATGGCCCTCTCACAAGCTTTTCAGACAATGTGCTTAAGGTGAGAGCCGTGACGTACACAACTCCGCCCGGCTGGCATCCCGACCCGGGGCACTCAGGTGAAGGACCACGCCAGGAACGCTGGTGGGACGGTTCCGTGTGGACCGACGAAGTCCGCGCCGCCCCGGCCGCCGGGTGGGATCCGCCCACCGCGGCGCCCTCGCCCGCGACTTCCGCGACTCCTCCTCCCACGACGCCCCCGGCCGCCCCGCCCCACCCCGCCGCGTCCTACCCCGCATCGCCGTACCCGGCACCGCCGTACCCCGCGACGCCGCCGCCCGGCGCACGGCGCGGGCGGCGGATCGCGATCGGCGCCATCGCCGTGGTCGTCGCGGTGGCCATCGCGGGGGGCTTCTATCTGCTCGGGCGTGACGGTGGCGGCGACAACGCGGCGGGCCCGGCGGGCTCCAGCCCTTCCGCCGCCCCCTCGCTGCCCGGCCAGCAGGGCCCGGGGCCCGACGGCCCGCGAGGCGGCGGCCCCGGTGGCGGCCCCGGCGGCGAGAGCGGCGCGCCCCAGCCGCAGCCGCAGACGGAGGACGGCTACGCCACCGACGCGGCCAGCGGGATCAGCATTCCGGTACCGGACGGCTGGACCGGTGAATCCGGGACCATCGGTGCCGGGGTGACGACCGGAAAGTACGAGTGCCCCGGGGACACCTCGCAGAGCTGTGTGCGGGGCGGGGTGTTCTCCGCTCCCGCGGCCGCCCTGAAGGTCGACGCCACCACGGCCAAGGCGGCGGCCGAGAAGGACATCAAGACCAACGCCGAGGAATCCTACGGCGGCACGATCTACGGGGAGATCTCCTCGCACGAGCAGCTGAAGTCGGAAGAGGTCACCGTCGCCGGACAGAAGGGCTATCTGGTGCGGTGGAAGGTCGTCACGAGCAAGGGGGACGACGGCTATGTGCAGTCGCTCGCCTTCTCCTCGCCGACGTCACCGGAGCTGATGGTCCTCGTACGCTCCGGATTCGACATCAACGACAAGGCGCCGAAGCTGTCCGTGATGGACGAGATCACCAAGGGGATCAAGGCGGCGGCGGGCACCGGCTCCGGAGGCAGCGGCCAGGGAGTCTGAGCGCCGGCGTCCATACGTTCCGGGCGGGCCGCGTCGAGCGGCCCGCCCGCGCGTTGTCCGGCGGCCCGGCTCCGGGGTGCCCACGCCGTCGCCGCCAGGGGCGTTGCCCGTGGGCGGCCGGGGCACGAGGGTCTGCGATGCTTGCGGAGTGCCGCACACACCGAGGGCTCCGGAACCGATCACGGCCGCCCCGCCCAGGGACGAGCCGAGGCCGCTGCTCACCCAGTCCTGGCTGGATCTGGCCTTTCTGCACTGGGCGGTCGATCCGGCGGACGTGGCGCCGCTGCTGCCACCGGGCACGGCACCCGACCTCCCGGACGGAGGCGACGGCGCGACCTATGTCGGGCTGGTGGCCTTCCGGATGCACCGCGTCGGCTGGCTCCGGCTCCCCGGCATCCCGTATCTCGGTACCTTTCCCGAGACCAATGTCCGGCTCTACTCGGTGGACGCCCAGGGGCGCCGGGGCGTCGTCTTCCGCTCGCTGGACGCCTCGCGCCTCATCCCGGTGGCGGTCGGCCGCGCGGTCTTCCGGCTGCCGTACGTGTGGTCCCGTATGAGCGTCGACCGCACCGGCGACACCGTCACGTACACCAGCCGACGCCGGCTGCCGGGTCCCCGGGGCGCGCACAGCCGGATCGCTCTGCGGATCGGGGAGAGGATCGCGGAGCCCAGCGCGCTGGAGCACTTCCTGACCGCACGGTGGGGGATGCACAGCACTCTCCTCGGCCGCCCGGTGTATTTGCCGAACACACATCCGCGCTGGCCGTTGCACCGTGCGGAGCTGACCGGACGGAGCGAGGATCTGCTGGCCGCCGCCGGTCTGCGCGCGCCGGCCGGTGACCCCGTGAGCGTGCTCTACTCACCGGGCGTCCCGGTCCGCTTCGGCCGTCCCGCGCGCGCCGGAGAGCCGTCGCTCCACTGAGCGCGGGCGAGGCTCCGGCCGGACCCCTGACCCCTGACCCCTGACCCCTGACCCCTGACTCCGGACCCCTGCGCCGGGTCCACGCGGCCGTCGGCCCCTTCCCGGGGCCGGCGGCTTCGGGCTCAGGGCGCGGCGCCCTCACCGAGGCCCGCGGCCCCGACGGCCGTGCCCAGCGTCTCCGGCCTGCTGGCGTACGGCAGTTCGTCCAGCGGCCGGTCGGTGCAGAACCGCGCCACCAGATCGGCGAAGTCCGCGATCCGCTCCACCGGGGCCAGATGGTCGGTCTCGTCGATCGTCAGGAAGCGTGCCTCGGGGAGCTGCGCGGCCACATCGCGTCCCATCGCGGGCGTGCACAGCGTGTCGTGCTCACCGGTCACCACCAGGCTCGGCACGGCCGGTACCGGTTCCGGCCGGTACCACTCGTGCCGCATCAGCCGGGTGTTGTGCTCGGCGGACTTCTTCAGCTGCTCGGGGTCCTGCCCGGCGATCTGCTGGTACACCAGCCGGGACACGGCGGCGTGCTTGCGTACCCGGCCCGTGCCGGGCGGCGACATGAAGCGGTCGGCCAGCTCACGCGCGATGGTCTCCGTCTCACCGCGGTCGATCATGACGGACCAGCGCTCCATCGCCGCCGCGTAGTCCGCCGGGATCCGGGTGGTCATCCCGACCAGCAGCAGCCGGGCGAGCATCCCCGGGTAGTGCTGGGCGAAGCGCAGACCGACAGCGCCTCCGTAACAGGCGGCGACCAGGTTGATACGCGGTACGTCGAGTTCGCCGAGCAGATGCCGGACGGTCGCGGCAAGGAAGTCGACGCCGTAGTGCGCGGGCAGGAAGTCGGCCGTGCCGTACCCGGGCAGGTCCACGGTGATCAGCTGCCCCAGCGGGGCGAGCCACTTCTCGTGCCGCACCCAGGAGTTGCGGTCCTGGGAGGAGCCGCCCAGTACGAGAACGGGCTCGGTCAGCGCGGTGCCGTGGTCGACGATCCTGCACGTGTAGCGGAAGCCGTCGAACGTCAGGTCACGCTCCTCGACCGGGCCGTCCGGCCCGCCCTCCTCGGCCGGCTGCTCCGGGATCACCGGAGGGACCACGGGCGAGTCCTGCTCCTGGGCGAGAACGGCATCGATGGGCATGGGTGACTCCAGAGCTACGGAACGGACACGAACGTCCCTGCCTAGCAGCTGACCCGGCCCGTACACGTATCGCTGACCCGATCGTGGGCGGTTCGCGCGTCGTCGTCCGCAGATGGATTCGACTCTCGCTCAGCAACTCGGCGAATTGACACCGTGTGGAGTACACCCAGGGTCGGCCATGCCGTCCCGGCATCGCCGACTTCCCGGACAAACCCGTCACGGGGGTGAACCTTACGAGGCCCGTCCGGTGCGCTTGACTTCGAGTGCGCTCCAATTCGTAGCCTTTCGGCCATGACAACCCCACAGCACACGATCGGATCCGGATTCGGAGCCCGCAGCACCACACAGGATGTGCTGCACGGCATCGACCTCGGCGGCCAACTCGCGGTCGTCACCGGCGGATACTCCGGCCTCGGCCTGGAGACCACCCGCGCCCTCACCGGCGCAGGCGCGAAGGTCGTGGTACCCGCCCGGCGGCGCGAGACCGCCGAGAAGGCGCTCGACGGCATCGACGGCGTCGAGGTCGACGAACTCGACCTCGCCGATCTCGACAGCGTCCGCCGGTTCGCCGAGCGCTTCCTCGCCTCGGGCCGCACCATCGACCTCGTCATCAACAACGCGGCGGTCATGGCCTGCCCGGAGACCCGGGTCGGCCCCGGCTGGGAGGCGCAGTTCGCGACCAACCACCTCGGTCACTTCGCGCTCGTGAACAGGCTCTGGCCGGCGATCGCGCCCGGCGGGGCGCGGGTCGTCTCCCTCTCCTCGTCCGGCCATCGCCTCTCGCCCATCCGCTGGGACGACCTGTGGTTCGCGCGGGACTACGACAAGTGGCAGGCCTACGGCCAGGCGAAGACCGCCAACGCGCTGTTCGCCGTGGAGCTCGACGCGCTCGGCCGCGACTCCGGCGTACGGGCGTTCTCGGTGCACCCCGGCGGCATTCTCACCCCGTTGCAGCGCCACCTCGCCAAGGAGGAGATGGTCGCCGCCGGCTGGATCGACGAGGCGGGCAACGCGGTGAACCCCGTGTTCAAGACGGTGGAGCAGGGCGCGGCCACCCAGGTGTGGGCGGCGACCTCGCCCCGGCTGGCGGGCGCGGGCGGGGTGTACTGCGAGGACTGCGACATCGCCGAGCCCGCCTCGGACGACGCCTCGGTGCCCGGTGGCGTACGCGGCTACGCGACCGACCCCGATCAGGCGAAGCGCCTGTGGCGGCTCTCGGCCGAGCTGACCGGAGTCGACGCGTTCGCGGCGACCGCGTGAGCGGACTCCTCCGCCGCGGGGACCCGCTCCGCCCTCACCGGCCGGCCCCGCCGCCCCATGTCCCCGTCGCCCGGCGCGGGTTCGCACCGCTGGGGCGCGCGGGTCGTCGGCACGGCCCGCCGGCCGCTCAGGTCGTGAGCCGGTGGACGAGGGTGGTCGGCAGCGTGAGCTGGCGGCGCGGCCGGGACGGGTCGTCGATCTCGTCGAGAAGCAGCCGCGTGATGGCCCGTCCGAGGTCCTCGCTCAGCTGATTGACACTGGTCAGGGGCGGGACGGTGTGTCGCGCGATGATCGAGTCGTCGAAGCCGATGACCGCGACGTCCGCCGGGACACGCCGTCCCCGCTCCCGCAGCTCCGTCAGCGCGCCCGCCGCCATCACATCGGACGCGGCGAAGACGGCGTCCAGGTCCGGGCGCCGTTCGAGAAGTTCACGCATCGCGGCCCGGCCGCCCTCCTCGGTGAAGTCGCCCGACACGGCCAGCGATTCGTCCGCCGGCCGCCCGCCCGCTTCGAGATGCGCGTCCCGCCACCCCTGAAGCCGGCTCTGGCCGACGTCCATGTCGAGCGGCCCGGTGATCGTGGCGACGGCCCGGCGCCCCTGGCCGAGCAGATGACGTACCGCCTGCGCCGCCCCGCCGAGGTTGTCGGAGTGGACATGGCTCAGCGGCTCGCCGGGTGAGCGCCGGCCCGCGAGGACCGTCGGTATCTGCATCTTCTCCAGGAACGCCGGCAGCGGATCGTCGCGGTGCACCGAGACCAGCAGCACCCCGTCCACCCGCTGCGCCTCCACGAACCGGGTCAGCCGGTCGAGTTCGCGCTGATTCCGTACCAGGATCAGCAGCAACTGCATCTCGGTGTCGGCGAGTTCGGTGCTCACCCCGCGGATGACCGCCGAGAAGTACGGTTCCGCCGCCAGCCGGCTCTCCGACTCGGGGATCACCAGCGCGATGCTGTCGGTGCGGCTGGTGACCAGGCTGCGGGCGGCGGGGTTCGGTACGTACTTCAGCTCCGCGATGGCCGCCTCGACGGCGGCGCGCGCCTTCGCGCTCACGCCCGGGGAGCCGTTGACCACGCGTGAGACCGTCCCCCGGCCCACGCCCGCCAACCGGGCGACGGCTTCAAGAGTTGGCCTCTGGCCTGGCCGTTTGCGGCTGCTCATCACGTCTCCTCAACTGTGCTCCCGTGCGGCGCCACGGCGCTCACCAGGAGATTGTGCGGGGTCGCCGGTCCGCCGATGGCGCGGGGCCCGCGCCGGGACACATTCCGGCAACGGAACCGACTTCGACTCTTGACAGAGCCGGGTCTCTATACGGAGAGTCTTCCACAACCCGTTGGGAGCGCTCCCAGTTTTCTCCCGGGACGGGTTTCGATCCCACTCGACCGTGAGCCGCGGCAGGCGCGTGCCTGAGCGCCGCTGCTAGGAGGAAGCACATGGGCACTGCCCGTAAGCGCTTCGGTTCCACTCTCGCATCCGTTACGGCGGCTGCCCTGTCCCTCGTTCTCGTCGCCGGCTGCGGAGGCGGCGGCGACTCGGGCGAGGCACGCACCAAGGACGGCAAGACCGTCATCAGCCTGGGCCTGTTCGGGGTCATGGGGTTCAAGGAGACCGATCTCCTGGACCGTTACATGAAGGAGAACCCGGACATCCTCATCGAGGCCGATGTGACCGGTGACGAGCAGACGTACTACACCGCCCTTCAGACGCACCTCGCCGCCGGCAGCGGGCTGAAGGACATCCAGGGCATAGAGATAGGCCGGGCCAAGGAACTGGTCGACACCCAGGCGGACAAGTTCGCCGATCTGTCCGGGACGGCCGGTCTCGATCACTTCCTGCCCTGGAAGTCGAACCAGGTCACCACCAAGGACGGCAAACTGCTCGGCCTGGGCACGGACATCGGACCGATGGCGGTGTGCTACCGCAAGGACCTGTTCGAGCAGGCCGGACTGCCCACCGACCGCGCGGAGGTGGCCAAGCTGTGGGAGGGGGACTGGTCGAAGTACGTGGAGACCGGCCGCGACTTCAAGCAGCGCTCCAAGGACGGCGACGTCTCCTTCATGGACAGCTCGACCGGTCTGTTCAACGCGATGATCTACGGGGGCGAGAAGCAGTTCTACGACAAGGACGGCACGCTCATCTACCAGGACAACCCCGTGGTCACGGACGCCTGGGCACTCGCGTCGGACGCCGCGAAGTCCGGACTCACCGCCAAGCTGCGCCAGTTCCAGCCCGGTTGGGACCCGGGGCTGGCCAACAGCACCTTCGCCACCACGGTCTGCCCCGCCTGGATGCTCGCCCACATCAGTGAGAAGGCCGGTCCCGCGAACAAGGGCAAGTGGGATGTCGCCAAGGCCCCCAAGGGCGCCAACTGGGGCGGCTCGTTCCTCGGCGTGATGGACAAGAGCCCGGTCAAGGAGGAAGCGAAGAAGCTGGTCGCCTGGCTGAGCGCGCCCGAGCAGCAGGCGTACATCTTCGAGAAGCTGGGCAACTTCCCGTCCTCGAAGACGGCGCTCGACCTGCCGGAGGTCGCCAACGGCACCTCCGCGTACTTCAGCGACGCGCCGATCGGCCAGATCTTCGGCGACGCGGCGAAGGAGATCCCGGATGAGCAGATCCTCGGTCGCAAGGACGGCACGATCAAGGACACCTTCTCGGCGGGCCTCCAGATGATCGAGTCGCAGGGCAAGAGCGCGGACGAGGCGTGGAAGACCACGGACGAGCGCATCGAGAAGCTGACGCGCTGATCCGTCGCGGCCCGGCCGCGCGGCCGGTGGCACGCCGCCCCGGCCGCGCGGTCCGCCGGCCGGGGCGTCCCCGGCCGTGCGGTCCGCCCGGCACCGTCCTCCGGCTCACCGTCCGGGCCGGCACCGTTCCCGCCGCGCCGTCGCACCGCCTGGTCGTCCTCACCCGCGCCGTCCCACCGCCTCGCTGTCCCACCCCGCGCCGTCCCACCCCCGCGCCGTCCCACTGAATCACTTCACGGAAGGAAGCCCGCGTGGCCACCTCCACCCCGGCTGCCCCCACGGGCGGGCAGCCGCAGCCCGCGCCGGCCCGTCCGCCCGGAAAGGGCGCCGGCGGGGAGCCGTCCCATCAGGCGCGACGCACTCTCCTGCACCGCCTGGACCTCGGGACGGTGCCGTACGCCTTCATCGCCCCGTTCTTCCTGATCTTCGCCGCCTTCGGTCTCTATCCGCTGCTCTACACCTTCTGGATCTCGCTGCACCGCGTCGAGCTGTCCTCGATGGACACCCAGGAGTGGCGGGGCCTCGCCAACTTCACGGAGCTCCTGGCGGACGACCGGTTCTGGAACGCGCTGACCAACACCTTCACCCTCGGCGTCATCTCCACCGTCCCGCAGCTGCTGATGGCCCTCGGCCTCGCCCATCTGCTCAACTACCGGCTCCGCGGCTCCACGTTCTTCCGGGTCGCCGTGCTGACCCCGTACGCGACCTCCATCGGCGCCGCCGCGCTCGTCTTCACGATGCTGTTCGAGCGTGACTTCGGCATGATCAACTGGGGGCTCGGCCTCTTCGGTATCGACGGCCTCGACTGGGAGAGCCAGAAGTGGCCCGCCCAGCTCGCCATCTCCACCATCGTGATCTGGCGCTGGACCGGCTACAACGCGCTGCTCTATCTGGCCGCCATGCAGGCGATACCGAGAGATCTCTACGAGGCCGCGGCCATCGACGGAGCCTCCCGCTGGCAGCAGTTCCGCACCGTGACCGTCCCGGGCATCAGTGCCACGATCATCTTCACCATCGTGCTCTCCACCATCGGCGCGACCCAGCTCTTCGGCGAACCGCTGATCTTCGGTCAGGGCCCCAACGGCATCAGCGGCGGCGCAGACAACCAGTACCAGACGCTCGGTCTGCTGCTCTACGAAGAGGGCTGGAAGAACTACCAGATGGGGCGGGCCTCCGCGATCGCCTGGGCCATGTTCCTCATCCTCCTCCTCGTCTTCGTCCTCCAGCGGGTCCTCGCGCGCGTCACGTCGCGTACGCCCCGTACACCCCGTACGTCCTGACCAGGGAGCAGCAGGCCCCATGACCACCGATATCGCACAGGTACGGGCGGCGGACGTCCGCGACCGGACTCCCCATCCACCGCCCGTCCGGCGCCGGTTCGGCCGCGTACTGCGGCGGGGCGCCGGACGTCAGCACCACGCGGGACCCCTCGCCTATCTCCTCCTCGGCTTCGCCGCGCTGGTCTCCCTCTTCCCCCTCTACTGGACGATGGTGGCGGCCTCCACCGACAACACCCGGGTCTCCCAGACCCCGCCGCCGTTCCTGCCCGGCCCGAACCTGCTCACGAACCTCGGCACGGCGTGGCGGGACGCCGCGATGGGCCGGGCGATGGTCAACAGCCTGATCGTGGCGGGGGTGATCGCGCTCTCCACCGTCTTCTTCGCCACCCTCGCCGGCTTCGCCTTCGCCAAGCTCCGCTTCAGGGGCCGCAACCTCCTGCTGATGCTGGTGATCGGCACGATGCTGGTGCCGCCGCAGCTCGGAGTCGTCCCGCTGTTCATGATGATGGCCGACCTCGGCTGGGGACAGTCACTGCCCTCGGTCATCTTTCCGACGCTGGTCAGCGCGGTCGGGGTGTTCTTCATGCGCCAGTATCTGAAGGAGGCGCTGCCGGACGAACTCATCGAGGCGGGACGGCTGGACGGTGCGCACTCGCTGCGGATCTTCTGGAGCATCGTCCTGCCGATCGCCCGGCCCCCGATGGCCGTGCTGTTCATGATCACGTTCGTCCATGCCTGGAACGACTTCTTCTGGCCCTTCATCGCGCTGGACATGACGAACCCCACGGTCCCGGTGGCCCTCACCCAGCTCAGCGCCGGCTATGTCCGCGACCAGTCGGTGATCATGGCGGGCGCGCTGCTCGGCACGCTCCCGCTGCTGGCGATGTTCCTCGTCTTCGGCCGCCAGATCGTCGGCGGCATCATGCAGGGCGCCGTCAAGGGCTGACCCGGCACCTGCCGGCGCTCATCGACTGCATACACCCGCTCCACGCACACCGTTCGATCTCTGCGGAAGGACCCTTCGTGGCCACCTCAGCACTTGACTCCGGGCCCGCCCCGGCCCCCGCGGCCCCTCTGACCTTTCCGCCCGGTTTCCTCTGGGGCACCGCGACCGCCGCGTACCAGATCGAGGGAGCCGTCGCGGAGGACGGCCGTACGCCCTCCATCTGGGACGTGTACTCCCACACCCCGGGCAGGGTACGCAACGGCGACACCGGCGATATCGCCACCGACCACTACCACCGCTGGCGCGAGGACATCGAGATCATGTCCGGCCTTGGTGTGGGCGCGTACCGCTTCTCGGTGTCCTGGCCGCGGGTCCGGCCCACCGGCACCGGGCCCGTGTCGCACCAGGGGCTCGACTTCTACCGGCGGCTGGCCGACGGCCTGCTGGAGAAGGGGATCCAGCCGGTCGTCACGCTCTACCACTGGGATCTGCCGCAGGAGCTGGAGGACGCCGGCGGCTGGCCCGAGCGCGACACGGCCCACCGCTTCGCCGAGTACGCGGGGATCGTCGCCGACGCCCTGGGCGACCGGGTGACGACCTGGACCACCCTCAACGAGCCGTGGTGCAGCGCCTTTCTCGGGTACGGCTCGGGCGTCCACGCCCCCGGCCGTACCGACCCCGCGGACTCCCTGCGGGCCGCGCACCATCTCAACCTCGGCCACGGCCTCGCCGTCCAGGCGCTGCGCGAGCGGCTGCCCACCACCGCGCAGGTGTCGGTCACGCTCAATCTGCACCACGTACGGCCGTTGACGCAGAGCGCGGCCGACGCGGACGCCGTCCGCCGTATCGACGGCGCGGCC
Organism: Streptomyces scopuliridis; assembly: GCF_042790125.1. Classification (GTDB taxonomy): domain Bacteria; phylum Actinomycetota; class Actinomycetes; order Streptomycetales; family Streptomycetaceae; genus Streptomyces; species Streptomyces scopuliridis_A. The sequence goes on along the minus strand of NZ_JBHTZS010000005.1, from coordinate 396,238 downwards.
AACCGGATCTTCACCGGCCCCATGCTGTCCGGGGCCTATCCGGCCGATGTCCTGGCCGACACCGCGGGGATCACCGACTGGTCGTTCGTCCGGGACGGTGACACCGCGCTCATCCACCAGCCGCTCGACTTCCTCGGCGTCAACTACTACTCACCGACCCTGGTCTCGCACCACGCGGGACCGCCCGTCCATGGCTCCGACGGACACGGCGCGAGCGACCACAGCCCCTGGCCGGGCGCGGACGGGGTCGCCTTCCACCGGACACCGGGCGACAGGACGGCCATGGGCTGGACGATCGACCCGGACGGTCTCTACGAGCTGCTGATGCGGGTGCGCGCGGACCACCCGGACCTGCCGGTGATGATCACCGAGAACGGCGCGGCCTTCGACGACTACATGAGCCCCGAGGGCGAGGTACGCGACCCGGAACGCATCGCCTACCTGCGCGGGCATCTGGCGGCCGTGCACCGCGCCCTCGGATCGGGGGCGGACATCCGCGGCTACTTCCTGTGGTCGCTGCTCGACAACTTCGAGTGGGGGTACGGCTACAGCAAGCGCTTCGGCATGGTGTACGTGGACTACGCGACCCGGCGCCGGGTCCTCAAGTCCAGCGCGCGCTGGTACGCGGAGCTGACACGCACCGGAACGCTCCCCGCGGGGCGGTAGCCGCCTCCCGGACGGGCCGCGGCCGTCGCCACCGGCGTCCGCGGTCCACCGGGCCCCGGGTCCTGTCCCGTCGTGTCCGGGCCGTGGCCCGTGTCAGCAGATACGGGGCAGTTGCTCCCCCAGCGGCATGTCCACCACCCGGGTGCCGCCCAGACCGGTGTGCGCCACGACCATGCCGGGGTGGTCCGTCGTACACGTACCGATCGCCACCGCCCCACGGCCCCGGGGATGCGCCCGCATCGCCGCCAGCACCTCGTCGGCGTGCTCCGGCGGTACGAACGCCACGAGCTTGCCCTCATTGGCGACATACAGCGGATCGAGGCCCAGGAAGGCACACGCGTTGGCGACGGACTCCGGCACCGGAAGCGCCCGTTCCCGCAGGATGACGCCCACCCCCGCCGCCGACGCGATCTCGCCCAGCGAGGTCGCGAGCCCGCCACGGGTCGGATCCCGCAGCACATGCACATCGCGGCAGACGTTCAGCATGGCCTGGACGAGGGAGGCGAGCGGCGCCGTGTCGCTCACGATCTCCACCCCGAACTCCAGGCCCTCCCGGACACTCATGATCGCCACACCGTGCTCACCGAGCGGACCGCTGACGATCACGACATCGCCGGGCGCGGCGCGGCGCGGACGGATGTCGATCCCGTCGGGGATCAGCCCGATGCCCGCCGTGTTGATGAAGATGCCGTCGCCGTGCCCGGCGTCCACGACCTTGGTGTCACCCGTGGCGACGACGACCCCCGCGGCCTTGGCGGCGGCTCCGAGCGCCTCGGCCACCCGGCCGACCGTGGCGAGTTCGATGCCCTCCTCCAGGATGAACCCGCAGGACAGATAGGCGGGCGTCGCGCCCATCATGGCCAGGTCGTTGACCGTCCCGTTCACCGCGAGGTCGCCGATGCTGCCGCCCGGGAAGAACAGCGGGCGCACGACATACGAGTCGGTGGAGAAGGCGAGCCGCGCCCCGCCGAGGGTGACGGTCGCGGAGTCGCCCAGCTCCCCGAGGACATCACCGCCGAACGCCGGCGCGAAGAGATGCTCGACGAGTTCGGCGGAGAGCTGTCCGCCGCCGCCGTGTCCCATCACGACCTTCTTGTGGTCACGGAGCGGGGCGGGACAGGTCCAGCCGGAGAAGTCGGCGGTGGCGGGCGGCGCTTCGGGCAGGACGGCGTCCGCCTCGCTCACCCGGACCCCGGTCGTCTCAGCCAAGGGAAGTCACCTCTTCACGCGTACCGGCGGTGCCCGCCGCGCCCGGTGCCGCCAGCCTGCGGTACAGGTAGTACGCGGCGCAGGCGCCCTCGCTCGACACCATCGTGGCGCCGAGCGGATTGCGCGGGGTACAGGTCGTACCGAACGCCTCGCACTCGTGCGGTTTGATCAGCCCCTGGAGCACCTCACCGCTGCGGCACTCCGCGGACTCCTCCGTACGGATCCCCGTCACCGAGAAGCGGTGCTCCGCGTCGTACTCCCGGTACGCGGACGACAGCCGCCAGCCGCTGGCCGGGATCATGCCGATACCGCGCCAGGCCCGGTCGGTGACCTCGAAGACATCGGCCAGCATGGCCTGCGCGGCCGGGCTCCCCGCCGCCTGGACCGCGCGCGGATAGGCGTTCTCGACGGTGTGCTCGCCGGACTCCAACTGCCGTACGGCGCGCCGGATGCCCTCCAGGATGTCCAGCGGTTCGAAGCCGGTGACGACGATGGGGACGCGGTGCCGCTCGGCGAGTTCGGGGTACTCGCCGAGCCCCATCACCGTGCAGACGTGCCCCGCCGCGAGAAACGCCTGCACGCGGCAGTCGGGCGAGTTCATGATGGCGTCGATCGCCGGGGGCACGCGTACGTGCGAGACCAGCAGGCTGAAGTTCGCGATGCCGAGCTTCTTGGCCTGGTAGACCGTCATGGCGTTCGGCGGGGCCGTGGTCTCGAACCCGATCCCGAAGAAGACCACCTGACGGTCCGGATTGCGCTGGGCGATCCTGAGCGCGTCGAGCGGGGAGTACACGACCCGTACGTCCCCGCCCTCGCCCTTGACCTTGAACAGATCGCGGCCGCTGCCCGGCACGCGCAGCATGTCGCCGAAGGAACAGAAGATCACATCCGGTCGGGAGGCGATCTCCAGCGCCTTGTCGATGGTCTCCAGCGGGGTCACACAGACCGGGCAGCCGGGGCCGTGGATCAGTTCGAGGCCCTCGGGGAGCAGTTGGTCGATGCCATGGCGGATGATCGAGTGGGTCTGGCCGCCGCACACCTCCATCAGGGCCCAGGGCCGGGTGACGGTGGCGTGGATGTCGTCGAAGAGGCGCCGGGCCAGCTCGGGATCGCTGAATTCGTCGAGATACTTCATCGAATGGTCTTCTCCTTCAGGACTCAGAACGCAGAAGTCAGAACTCAGGACTCAGGAACCGGCGTTCAGGGCCGGGGTCCGAGGGGGCCCGGGTGCGCGGGGCCGGCCTGCGCCGCGCCCGGCGACGGCGGCGTGCCGGCCGGACGCTCGGCCCCCGCCTCCCGCGCGGCCCGCCCCCACGCGTCGCCGAACTCCTCCTCCAGAACGCCCAGATTCTCGAAGAGCCGCAGCGTCTGCCGCGCGGACTCCTCGTCGAGCCGCTGGAGCGCGAAGCCGACATGGACGATCGCGTAGTCACCGACCTTCATCTCCGGCACGTACTCCAGACAGACGTCCTTGATGACGCCGCCGAAGTCGACCTGGGCCATCCGGGTCCCCTCGCGCTCCTCGATCTCCAGCACTCTGCCGGGCACGGCAAGGCACATCGCTCCTCCTTCACATCAACCGGTGGTCCGGCCGGAACCCCGGCCGGTGGCTCAGCCCGTCGTCCGGGCGGCGACCATCAACTGGCCCAGCGCCAGCCCGCCGTCGTTCGGCGGCACCGTGCGGTGCCGCAGTACGGTGAATCCGTCGCGCTCCAGCCGCTGCGCACAGCCGCTGGTCAGCAGGGCGTTGCAGAACACCCCGCCGGTCAGCGCGACAGTGCCGAGCCCCGTACGGTCACGGGCCGCCCGGCACACCTCGTGCACCAGCGAGACGACGGCGCCATGGAACCGGGCGGCCACCGTGCTCGCGTCCGCGCCCGCCCGCAGGTCCTCGACAGCGGCGGCGAGTACGGGGGCCGGGTCGGCGATCAGCGGCGCGTCCGCGGACCGCGCGGCGGCGGGCAGTCCGAACCGGTAGCCGGAGGACCGTATGTCCCCGGCCGCCGTCAGCGCCGCGTGCTCCAGCTCCATCGCCGCCTGGGCCTCGTACTCCACGCGATGGCACACTCCGGCGAGCGACGCGACGGCGTCGAACAGCCGCCCCATGCTGGAGGTGGGCACGCAGTTGAGCCCACGGTCGAGCTGACGCTCCAGCAGCCGCCGTTCGGCGGGCGGGCACGCGGCGGCACACGGCAGCTCCCCGGACCAGGGCAGACCCGCCGCCCGAAGATGGGAGAGCGCCATGCGGTACGGGTTGCGTACGGCCGCGTCGCCGCCCGGCAGCGGTACGTACGCCAGATGCGCGAACCGCCGGAAGCCGTCGTAATCCGCGAGCAGCACCTCACCGCCCCACACCGCGCCGTCGTCGCCGTAACCGGTGCCGTCGAACGCCACGCCGATCACCGGCGCCGAGCCGTCCAGACCGTGTTCGGCCATCGCGGACGCCACATGCGCGTGATGGTGCTGGACGCGGCGCACCGGACGGCCCTCCGCGTGGCGCTCCGCCCACTGGCCCGAGCGGTAGCCGGGATGCCTGTCCGCGACGAGCAACCGGGGGGTGACCGACGCCAGTTCGGACAGCTGGCCCACCGCGCTCTCGAAGGCGGTCAGCGTCGCCAGGTCGTCCATGTCGCCGACATGCGCGGACAGCCACGCGTACCGGCCGTCCGCGACACAGAAGGTGTTCTTCAGATCGCCGCCGACCGCGAGCGCCGGCTCCACCGGGACGGGCAGCGCCACCGGCAGCGGGGCGTAGCCGCGGGAGCGCCGTACCGGAAGCTCCTGCCGCGCGCAGACCCGTACCACCGAGTCGTCGCACGGCACCCGCACCGGCCGGTCGTGCGTCAGCCAGGCGTCCGCGAGACCGTCCAGCCGGACCAGCGCCTCCTCGTCATCGGTGACGATGGGTTCCCCGGAGCGGTTTCCGCTGGTCATCACGAGCACGGCCGGGCCCGCCGGATCGCCGGGCAGACCCAGCAGCAGATGGTGCACGGGCGTGTACGGCATCAGCACCCCGAGATCGGGACTGCCGGGCGCGACCCCGTCCGTGACGAGCGACCGGGACCCGGAGCCGGCTCTGCCCCGGGCCCCGCCTCCGTCACGGCGCCGCAGCAGGACGACGGGTCTGCGCCGGCCGAGCAGCAGCTCACGCTCCAGCGGGCTGGTGAAGACGAGGCGCTCCACCGTCTCCAGCGAGCCGGCCATCACGGCGAACGGCTTCGCGCCACGGTTCTTGCGCGTACGCAGCGTCTGTACGACGGCGGGATCGGAGGCGTCGCAGGCGAGGTGATAGCCGCCGAGCCCCTTCACCGCCACGACCGCTCCGGCCGCCAGCAGCCGTCGTGCCCCCGCCAGGGCGTCCTCACCGGTCGGCGGCGGACCGGTGGATCCCCTGGTGACCAGGGTGAGTCGGGGACCACAGGCATGGCAGGCCACCGGCTGGGCGTGAAAGCGCCGGTCGGCGGGGTCCGCGTATTCGCGCGCGCAGTCGGCGCAGAGCGGGAAGCCGGCCATGGTGGTCAGCGCCCGGTCGTACGGCAGCCCGGTCACCACCGTGAACCGGGGGCCGCAGTGGGTGCAGCTGATGAACGGATGGCGGTAGCGGCGGTCGCCCGGGTCGGCCAGTTCGGACAGACAGTCGTCACAGGTCGCCATGTCGGGGGAGACGAGGGTACGGCCGCCGCCGCCCGCCGAGGGACGGATCGTGAACCCGCTGCCGCCCGCGGTCGGTACGGTCCGGAGCTGGACGGATTCGACGACGGCCAGCGGGGGAGCGTCGGAGGCCAGCCGCCGGCAGAACGCCGCCACATCGGGGCCCGCCCCCTCCACTTCCGTCTCGACACCGTCCGCGTTGTTCGTGACCCAGCCCGTCAGGCCCAGTTCACTGGCGAGCGCGTACACGAACGGCCGGAAGCCGACGCCCTGGACGACCCCGTGCACGACGACACGCCGTCGTTCGAGGGAGGCGCGGCGCGACCCCGGGGGAGCGGCGGCGCCCGCGCCGGTGTCCGTGTCGGTGACGGGTCGGCTCATGGCGCGTCTGCCGCTCCGGGGACGGGGACGGGGGTGGCGGCGGGGTGTTCGTGGGAATGGCCGTGCTCGGCGCCGTCGTGCGCATGGCCGTCCTCGTCGCCGTGATGGTGGTGCAGATACCGCTCGTGCTGATGCGCGAGCACGGGCCGGTGTACGGGAGCCCCGTCGGCGACCCTGAGGATCAGGGCCAGCAGTTCGTCCACCCCCGCGCCGGTACGGGCCGAGGTCTCCAGCACCGGCACGCCCGGGTTCACCTGCCGCACATTGCGGTGGAACGCCGCCGCGTCGAACTCGACGGCCTCGGCGATGTCCGTCTTGGTGATCACCACGAGATGGGCCAGGCCGAACGCCGTCGGGTACTTGAGCGGTTTGTCCTCGCCCTCGGTGACGGAGCCCAGCACGATCCGCAGGCTCTCCCCGAGGTCGTAGGAGGCCGGACAGACCAGGTTGCCGACGTTCTCCACGAAGAGCACCCGGGTGTCCCGCGGCAGCCAGCCGTCCAGACGCTCCCGGAGCATCCCGGCCTCCAGATGGCACAGCCCGTCCGTGAGCACCTGCTTGACCGGCGCCCCGGCACGGGCGAGCCGCCGCGCGTCGTTCTCGGTGGCCAGATCGGCGGTCACCGCGGCGACGGTGACGCCCCCGGCGACGGCGCGGGCGAGCAGCAGCTCCAGCAGGGCCGTCTTGCCGCTGCCGGGACTGGACAGCAGATTCACCTCCGCCGTCCCACGGGCGGCGAGATGTTCACGCAGTTCCACGGCGCTGGCGTCGTTCTTGGCCAGCACGGCTTGGCGCAGATCAACCACTCGGCACATGGCTTGCCTCCTCGGGCGTATCCCGATCGTCACCGCAGACGGGGCTCGGCGCATCCGAGGGATCCGTGAGGACGACCTCGGCGATCTCCAGCTCTCGCCCCGACAGCAGTTCGCCGAGCGGGCGCGCGCAGTCGGCGCACCACAGCATCGGCGGCACGCCGGTGTCACTCTCCCGGCCGCAGCCGCCGCAGCGGGCGCGGCCCGGGACGGTCTCCACCTCCAGCCGGGCCCCGGCGAGTACGGTCCCCTCGCTCGCCAGCCCGAAGGAGAACCGGAGCGCCTCCGGCACCACACCCGCCAGTTCGCCGATCCTCAGCCGCAGCGCGGTGACACGACCGCCGCCGTTGGTACGGACGGCTTCCTCCACCTGGGCGACCACGGCGGTGGCGATGGACAGTTCATGCACGGCTCTCACCTCGTCAAGGAGTCCCCGTACGGCCCGTCGGGTCACGGCCGCACCGGTGGGCGACGGCTGGCCCGGCCGGACCTGGCTGGTTAGCGTGGGAAAGGGCCGCTCTCCCACCGCACCGTCGCACGGCCACCCGCAGGAGACCACCGCCATGACGACGCATGACACCGAACGCCGGGCGCTGATGACCCCCGTCATCCTGCTGCTGCTCTCCGAACGGCGTGGACACGGATACGAACTGACGCAGCGGCTGGGCACGTTCGGCTGGGCCGAGGCCGAGTCCGCGCATGTCTACCGGCTGCTGCGCGGCATGGAGAAGTGCGGTCAGATCTCCTCCCAGTGGCGGGCGTCCGCCTCCGGGCCGGCCCGCCGGGAGTACGAGATCACCTCCGCCGGGTCGATGAGCCTGGCGCTGTGGTTCGTCCGGCTGGGGGAACTGCACAGCACGCTGCATCTGTTCCTGGAGCGCTACGTCCAGCTGAACGGCCAGGACCTCGCCGGGAGCGAGGCCGGTGCGCGGCCGCTGTCCGGGCACCCGCCCGCCACCTGATCCCGCCTCTCTCCGCCACCGCTCACATGCGCCGCATGCGCAGATAGCGGCGCAGGTCGGGTACGGACTTCGCCGTCTCGTACGCCACTCCCGCCATGACCACGCCGGCGCAGACCCACAACCAGGTCAGATCGGCGTCCTTGGTGTGGTTCATCCCCTTCATCGGACGCGTTGTGTGCATGGAACTCATCTCCTTCGGTGTGCCGTGCCGGCGACCGCGCCCGGCGGGCGCCGTACGAGGTCGAGTACGAGGTCCGCCGCCGGTCCGACGGCGGCGGCCACCGGCTCGCTCAGCCCGATGCCCTCCTCGGCGGAGAGCGGCTGGCAGCCGACGACGTGGACGTGCTCGGGGAGGGTGCCGCCGGCCCCGGCGTGCAGATCCCCGACCAGCCGGAGCACGGCCGCCGGGTCCATGCCGTGCCCGTCCAGTGCCGCGGGCGGTGCCCCCTCCCGCGCGGCGCCCGCCGGGTCCACCTCGATCACATAGACCGTCCCCGGGGGAGCGCCGCGGTCGACGGTGTCGACCAGGACGAGCCTGCGGTAGCCGTCCAGCAGCCGGTAGGCGAGATGGACACCCCGGATGCCCGCGTCCATCAGATCGACACCGGGCGGCAGCGGCCGGCCGGTCAGCCTGCGGACGGCCTCGACGCCGAACCCGTCGTCGCCGAGGAAGATATTGCCGATGCCCGCGATGAGGGTCCTGCCGTGCGAACTGTCCGGCAGCGGTACGGAGACGGAGCCCGTCGCGGCCATGTCAGACCCCGCCTTCGTCCCGCGCGGGGGCCCGTGCGGGCTCCGGCACGGGCTCCACCTCGTCGGGGCGGAAGTAGAGGAACCGGCCCTGCTCGCGCCGTACATCGACGCCGGGATCCCCGTCCACGGTGACCGCGATATGGGTCTCGCCGTCGAAGTCCTCCAGCACCGCCTCGACCGTCGCCGTACGGCCCGCGAGGAAGATGTCCTGCGCGTCGGACCTGCGCGGTCCCGGCTTGAGCACGACTCTGCTTCCGGTTCCGAGCTGCTGCCCGTCAATGGCGACCGTTCCCCGGCCGGGCGCCGATGCCGTGTCCTGGGCGGGGTCCCACCAGGGCAGTCCCGGACCGGTGGGCAGCCGGAGGCCCGCGGCGGCCGGGGGCACGACGGCACGATCGATACCGGGGTCGCCGGGGAGTGCGCCGTCGGTGACGCCCCCGGCCGGCATCCGGTCCGCCGGCCCGGCCGTCAACTCGCCGGTCACCTCGCGCAGTCCGCGGATCGCGCCGTGCAGCCGCTCCCAGACCTCGGCCGGCATACCGTCCACCAGGTCGATCACCTCGGCGGCGCGGGCGTCCGTCCCGCGCGCCTCGCGCTTCTCCCGCTCGGTGAGCGCGGCCGTACGCAGCGAGAGGATCTCGTCGATCTCGGTGGCGTCGTAGAGCGGACCCGGACTCTCCGCCGCGACCGCGGGGTGGTCGTCCAGAATGATCGGCGAGGACAGCATGACGTCGTCCCGGCCCTCCTCGCAGGCCAGTACCGGCCAGGTGTGCTCATTGCGGCAGATGCGCGCCGCCGGCCGGGCCCACTCCGGCGGGTCCGCCATCGACAGGAACCGCCCGCCGGGCAGACCCAGCAGCAGATGCGCCCCGATCAGGCTGTGCGGCAGGGCGGATTCGCGGTCGCCGCGCTCACCCGGACCGGGTGTCCAGGCCGACACATTGCGTACGGTCGCGGTCAGCCGCAGCGCCCCGTACGGACCGGGCAGCGGCTCGGTGGTGAGCCGGATCTCGCCCGCCAGCGGCCGGCTGTGGCGTACCAGTCGTCCGACGACCCCGGCCGTGCCGTCGCGCACCGGCTCGTGCTCCACCCCGCCGGGCAGCTCGAACCGCAGCGTGTGCCCCTCCCCGGCGAGCCGGCCGAGCGGTACGTCGAGTTCGACGCGCTCCTCCTCACCCTCGTCCCAGGGCACCAGCACCCGGTCGGGCAGGTCGAGTTCGGACACCTCGGTCCAGCTCTCGCCGTCCGGTGTCAGACGCTCGACCGAACGGCGGCGCACCTGGAGGAACCGCAGCTCCACCAGGAGCCGGTCCGCGCGGCGGGGCTCCAGGAGGCATTCCGTACGCTGCCAGGCGTGCTCCCCGCCCGCGTCCCGCCAGGCCGGCGGCACCAGCACGCCGAACTGCCAGCGCAGTTGGTTCTTCCGCGCGGAGGCACGGTACGGATACAGCACATACCCCTCGAACAGCAGCGCGTCCGCGACCCGGCGGGCCTCGGTGAAGCCCGCCGTCACCCGGTCCACGGTGTCCCCGGTCATCGCTGCTCTCCTTCGGCGGTGCGCAGCAGCTCCTCGAAGACCCGCTCCCAGGAGGGCAGGGCCCGCTCCGAGCGATAGCGGCGCAGGGATTCCAGACAGTCGTCGCGTACCCGCAGCCAGCCGGAGCCGGGGAAGTACTGCTCGATCATGTTCTGCCAGACCTTGACCGGCATCCGGAAGCCGGACTCCTTGTGCCAGGGGATCGGCTCCGCGGTGAAGCCGCGCTCACCGGTGAAGACCGTGCCGGAGAACAGCAGCAGGAGCGGGACCTCACCGTCCGCGAGAGCGCGGAAGTACTTGGCGGACGCCACCTCCATGTCGTACGTACAGACCACCGGCAGGTCGATCTCGGTGGCGCCCGTGAAGCCGGGCACGGTCACCGAGGCATGGGCGAACTGGAGCGGTTTGAGCGTGCTGCTCCACCGGTCCGGCTCGCCGAAGAGATCGCCGAGCATCTCCATCTCGGCCGGGGCGTAACGCCGTTGGACGGGCTCGATCCGGAGCTGGCAGCGCAGCGCCACGGCGTGCACCCGCACACCGCCGGCCGCCTCGATCCGCAGCCGGAACAGCAGGGTCGGGCCGCTCCCGTACGGCTCCGGCCGTACATCGAGACAGGAGAACTCCACCTCGGTCATGGACCGTCCTCCTCCGCCGGGGGGCGTGCCTTCGCCCGGACCCGGGCGAAGAAGTCCGCCAGATCCGCGTGCGCCTCGGCGCCGCCGTCGAACCCCTGCCAGTGCAGCCGCATCCGGCCCACCAGTTCGTAACAGGCGTCGACCGGCACGAGATAGCACTCACCCGCGCCCATTCCCCCGGCTTCGCGCTCGCGCCGGATGAGCAGCGCCTCGGTGTCGGGCCGCAGCGCCGCCGCAAGCCGGCTGTGGCCGAGGACGGCGCGCCAGGTCTCCGGGTCCAGCTCGCTCTCCGTGGCGCCCGCGGGACTGGGGTAGAACGCGGCCAGCCGGTCCAGCTCGGAGTTGCGGAAGAAGAAGGCGAGGCCGACGGGGATCCGGAGCCGGTTCCAGCTCTCCTCGTCCAGGGTGAAGTCCGGATCCGTCAGATACCGGTCGGGCACCGCGCGGAAGTGGCCCGCGCCCGCGCCCGGCCGGGTGAACAGCAGATAGCAGCCGGTGCAGGCGCACATCAGCGACCGTTTGCGGGTGTCGACCAGATGCCGGTGCTCACCGGACAGCGGCTCGGCGCACAGCTCGCACCGCTCCCGCGCGGGCGGCCGGCGCCGGGTGAAGCCGCGCAGACCGGCCGGGCCCGATACGGGGGCCGGTCCGCGTGCGGCCCGCTGCGCCGCTGTGACGGGGGTGCCCCCTGCCGGGGCCGGGCGGGCCGTCATGGCCCCGCCGCCAGCAGGATGCCCGGCAGCGCCACCCGTACGGAGCCGTTCTCCTCCAGCAGGGGTACGGGCTCCAGATGGCCGCGCTCGCCCTGGCCGGCCCGGCGGATGTCGTACTCCGCGGCGCACGACGGACAGCGCAGCCGCTCGCCGTCCACCACCGCCTCGCCCAGCCGGCCCGCGCACCCCGGACAGTGGTCGCGGTACGCGTACAGATTGCCGGGCAGCCGGATCAGCAGCAGCGGGATGCCCACGCTCTCGTACACGGCGGACTCGCCGTCGGCGAGCGCCGGCAGCCCCGTCAGCGGCTGCCACTCGGCCGGGGCGCCCCCGGGCCGGGCGCCGTCACCGGCGGGGATGTCACCCTCCGGCGCGTCCGGGGGCCGGGACATGATCTGCAGGAGCTTCGACCGCGGCTCCTCCGCCGTCACGCCCTCGACCTCCACCTTCGCGATCTCGGGGACGCGCCGGGCCACGGCCTCCTCGATCGTCCAGCGCACGGTCTGCGCGGAGGACGGACAGCCGTCGCAGCTGCCCCGCAGCCGCAGCCGCAGCGTGAACCCGTCCGCTCCCTCGTCGCCCTCGGGGTCGATCCCGGCGATGTCCACATCGCCCGCGTGCGACCCCAGATACGGGCGGACCTCGTCCAGCGCGCGGCCCACCCGGGTCAGGGTGTCCTCGGGGTGGAGATCGTGCAGCACCAGCAGCCCGCCGACGAGTTCGTCACCGCCGAGCAGGGTCAGCGGGTCGGCGCCGTCCGGTGCGTCGCGCAGCAGCTCGACCACCCGGGCCAGTCCGCTCCCGTAGAACTCGACGATGCTGTGTACCAGTTCGTCCGCGAGATCGCGCCCGGTGGGCCCCATCGATCTCCCGAGCTCGTCGAGCAGCGCGGCGATATGCTCACCCGTCTGCTGCTCCTTGGCCGTTGCTGCCATGTGACGGCGCCTTTCCTGCGGTGGGGGCGGCTCCGGGGCGGATGTTCGCGGATCAGCCCGCGAACCCGCTGAGCCCGGTGGGCATATGGGTCTCCTGGATGGTCCTGCCACCGCCGACGTACATATGGACGCCGCACGGCAGACACGGGTCGAAGCTGCGCACCGCCCGCATGATGTCGATGCCCTTGAAGGACTCCGGGGGGTTCTCCTCGAAGATCGGGGTGTTCTGCACCGCGTCCTCGTACGGGCCCGGTGTGCCGTAGGAGTCACGCACACTGGCGTTCCACGGAGTGGGCGGGTACGGGTGGTAGTTGGCGATCTTGCCGTCCCTGATCACCATGTGGTGCGAGAGCACACCGCGTACCGCCTCGGTGAAGCCGACGCCGATCGACTCGTCCGGCACGTCGAACTTCTCCCAGGTCTGGGTGTGGCCGGAGCGGACCTCTTCCATGGCCTGCTCGGCGAAGTGCAGTGCGCAGGCGGCGGCGTACGCCTGGAAGTAGGTGCGCGCGCGGTTGCGCTCCAGCGCGTTGCTCCACCGCGGGATCCGCCACTCGAAGGTGGTCTCCGGCTTGGTCATGGTGCGCGGCAGATTGATCTGGACGCTGTGTCCGGTCGAGCGCACATAGCCGAAGTCGACCAGTCCCGACAGCGCGGTGGACCAGAGCCGGGCCAGCGGACCGCCGCCGGTGTCCAGCGCGAGATGGTCCGTACCGTCGAACCAGCGCGGGGACATCACCCAGCTGTACTTGTCCTCGAAGTCCCGCTTCTGCGGTGCGGGGATGGTGTGCTGGTTCCACGGGTGGCGTCCGTCCACCAGATTGCCCAGCGGGTCGCGCTCGACGAACTTCTCCTGGCCCGCCCAGTCGTCGTAGTACGAGCTGCCGAGCAGGATCCGGATGCCGAGGTTGATGTCGACGAGATCGTTGGTGATCAGCTTGCCGTCGACGATGATGCCCGGTGTGACGAACATGCGCCGTCCCCAGTCGGACATGTTCCGGTACGTGAAGTCGCAGTGCTCCGGGTCGTTGAGGGCGCCCCAGCAGCCCAGCAGCACCCGGCGCCGGCCGACCTCCTCGTACCCGGGCAGCGCCGTGTAGAAGAAGTCGAACAGGTCGTCGTGGAGCGGGACGACGCGCTTCATGAACTCCACGTAGCGCGTGAGCCGGGTCAGATAGTCCGTGAAGAGCTGGATGGTGGCCACGGTTCCGACGCCGCCGGGGTAGAGCGTGGAGGGGTGGACATGCCGTCCCTCCATCAGACAGAACATCTCCCGGGTGTAGCGGCTGACCTGGAGCGCCTCGCGGTAGAACTCGCCCTCCAGCGGGTTGAGCGAGCGCATGATGTCCGCGATGGTGCGGTAGCCGTGGTCGCCCGCGTGGGGTGCCTCGGTGCGTTCGGCCAGTTCCAGGACGCCGGGGTTGGTCTCGCGGACCATCTTCTCGCAGTAGTCCACCCCGACCAGGTTCTCCTGGAAGATGTTGTGGTCGAACATGTACTCCGCGGCCTCACCGAGGTTCATGATCCACTCGCCGAGGTGTGGCGGCTTCACGCCGTACGCCATGTTCTGTGTGTACACCGAACAGGTCGCGTGGTTGTCACCGCAGATGCCGCAGATCCGGCTGGTGATGAAGTGCGCGTCCCGGGGGTCCTTGCCCCGCATGAAGACGCTGTAGCCACGGAAGACGGACGACGTGCTGTAGCACTCGGCCACCCGCTTCTGCTTGAAGTCGATCTTCGTGTGGATACCGAGGCTGCCCACGATCCGGGTGATCGGATCCCAGGACATCTCCATCAGGCCTTTGCTGTCCTCGGCTCGCTTCGTCTTCGGCGCCATGGGGTGCGCACCTTTCCTCAACGGTGGGGGGACTGGATCACCACGGGGGGACCACGGGGTGGGAGGCGGGGCGGGTGGGGGACGGGCCGGCTCACCGTACGGGGCGGCTCACCACGGGGGGTGGTAGCCGGTCAGGACCTTGTCGCCCTTGCGGCGCCACTTCGGTTCCTTGTCGACGGTCCTGGCCGTGACACCGCGCAGTGCGCGAACGACCTTGCCGTACGCCCCGCTGGCCGCCGCCGACACATGGCCGCCGGGCGGCTCGTCCATGAAGGGCATGAACTTGTCCGGGAAGCCGGGCATCGTGCAGGCGATACAGATGCCGCCGACGTTGGGGCAGCCGCCGATGCCGTTGATCCAGCCGCGCTTGGGGACGTTGCACTTGACGACCGGACCCCAGCAGCCCAGTTTCACCAGACACTGCGGCGAGCCGTACTCGGTCGCGAACTGGCCCTGCTCGTAGTAGCCGGCCCGGTCGCATCCCTCATGGACGGTCGCGCCGAACAGCCAGGTCGGGCGCAGCTGTTCGTCGAGCGGGATCATCGGCGCGGATCCGGCGGCCTGGTAGAGCAGATACAGCAGCGTCTCCGACGCGTTGTCCGGGTGCACCGGACAGCCGGGGATGCAGACGATCGGGATGCCCGCCCCGGACTTCCAGTCCCAGCCCAGATAGTCGGGCACGCCCATCGCGCCGGTGGGGTTGCCCTCCATGGCGTGGATCCCGCCGTAGGTCGCACAGGTGCCGATCGCCACGACGGCCAGCGCCTTGGGGGCGAGCCGGTCGATCCACTCGCTGGTGGTGATCGGCTGCCCGGTCTCGGGATCGTCACCGAACCCGCACCAGTAGCCCTCGCTCTTGATCGACTCGTTCGGAATGGATCCCTCGACGACCAGCACGAAGGGTTCGATCTCTCCGCGGTCCGCCTTGAAGAACCACTCGACGAAATTGTCGGCGCCCTGCGCGGGGCCGCATTCGAAATCGATCAGGGGCCAGTGCACGGCCACCTTGGGCAGACCGGGAAGGGCACCGAGGGCGATTTCCTCGATGCTCGGCTGGCTGGCCGCGGTGAGCGATACGGAGTCTCCGTCGCAGCTCAGACCCGCGTTGATCCAGAGAATATGGACCGTCGGGTCTTCTGTCTCGTTCTCTCCGCCGGGCGTCGCGCCGCCCTTGGAGGCCGGTGTGGCGGTATCCATCATCCCCTCCTCGCGGGAATCGGGGCGAGGCCTTCCGGGGAGCGGAGCGCACACGAGCGGCGAGCCTCTCCCACGAGCCTCCCTATCTGGATATCCGCAAAGGAGGGCTTTGGGTAAGTGCGGGATGGACCTATGAGTCGTTTCACCACCGCCCACGGGAAGACCGGATCCGGCCCCCGCCCCGCTGAACCTTTGGCGAACATCAGCGCACGGAGCGGCGAAGTGGGCGGTCCGTCGCCCATGGCGACCGTACGGTGACCGGACGATTTCACCATCGGTCTCATGTTCGAGTCCGGTTTTCGAGGGGGGCGCACGGCCATGGAATGGCTCAGCGCGGAAAACATCATCGCCGTCGGCACCGCGCTGCTCGGTATCGTCGCCTCACTGGGGGTGCTCTGGTACGAGCGGCGCGTACCGCGGCGCACCCGCATCGGCTACCGGGTCCAGCTGGACACCCCGGTGAGCAGCGCGGAGCGCAGCGGCCGGGCCGGGGTCAGGCTCGGCCTCTTCCAGGACAATCCACAGCTCTCCGACGCCACACTCGTACTGCTGCGCATCGAGAACGACGGCTCGCAGAGCATCGCCGACGCCGACTACACCGGACGCGAACTCCACGGCCTGACAGCGGAGTTCACCACCCGCACGATCCGGGGGATCGCCGTCACCGCGCCGCGCGGCGACGAGCATCTGCTCGACCACTTCACCCCCTCCGCCGGGCTGCGCTACGCCGACGACAACGTCTACCTGCCCCGGGTGCCGCTCAACCGCGGCCAGCACTTCAAACTGCTCGTCCTGCTCACCGGGGGCCAGGTCGGCGACGCGATACGGGTGACCGGCGGCATCAGGGACGGCGGGGTCTTCCCGAACCGCGGTACGACGCCCGACGACACCCCGCCCCTGTTCAGCAGGGCGTCCCGGTGGATCATCGTCCTGCTCACCGTCTGTGTGGTCACGCTCGCCTCGATCATCGTCATACGCGACGACGCCCGGCCGCCGATGGGGTGCGCGAAGGGCGTGCTGACCGTCACCGGCTCCACCGCCTTCCAGCCGGTCGCCCGGGAACTCGCGGACAAGTACATGAAGGACTGCCCCGGCTCCACCGTGCGCGTCGATTCGCGCAGCAGCCGCGAGGGCATCCAGGAGCTCAACGAGCGTGGCGCCGCCGCGAAGGACGGCTCTCCCGCGCTGATCGCGCTCTCCGACGGCCCCAAGACCGACGGCTTCCCCCGGCTGCGGGAGAACCCGGTCGCCGTCTCGGTCTACACCCTGGTCGTCAATGACTCCGTCGCGCTGCCCGGTCTGACGGCCGATCAGGTACGCCGTATCTACCGCGGTGACCTCACCCGATGGAACGTGCCCGAGCTGGGCGGCCCCGATCTGCCCATCATCCTCGCCAGCCGGAAATCCGGCTCGGGGACGCGCGACATCTTCCAGCGCACCGTGCTCGGCGGCGAGTTCGAACAGGCCGAATCCTCGGCCGACTGCCGTGGGAAGGACAACACGCGCGCCCGGGTCTTCCGCTGCGAACTCGACAAGACGGACCGCGTCCTGGCCACCGTGGCGGACACCCCGGGGGCCATCGGCTACACGGAGCTGCGTTCCGGCAGCATGCCGAAGGGGCTGCATCCGCTGAGTCTGGACGGACTGTCGGCCTCCGCGGACACCATCGCCGAGAGCGCCTATCCGTTCCGGGAGATCGAGTACGCGTACACCTACGGGAATCCGCCCGCCGACTCGCTCGTGTCCAGCTTCCTCAACTATCTGCTGCGCGGCAGCGGCCAGGACGTGGTCCGTACACACGGCCATCTGCCGTGCTCCTCGCCGAAGGGACAGCGCATCTGCGCGGGCGGGGCCGTCGCCGAGGGCTCGGGCATTCCCGCCGGCGGGGACGCTCAGTGAAACTGCGGGACGATCAGATACAGGCCGTACGCGACCGCCGCCGCGCAGGCGAGGAAACAGAGCGCGGCGACGGCCTTCGCCCCCGCGCTCGCCCGCCGGACCCGGGCTCCGTCCCTGCGCCGGACACCGTTCACGTCCCGTGGCACCAGGGCACGCACGCCCAGTGAGAAGACGATCACGACCCCCACGGTGGCGCCGATGCTGACGAGGGCCACCTCCCCGAAGCCGCTCCAGTTCAGAGCCATGCGGTCTGCTCCCTTCAGGCGTTCGCCTTGGCCGGTCCCGAGCGGACGGTGACGGTGCGTTCGTCATTGACGTTGCCCGGCGTGACGGGATGACGCCGCGAGACGATCACGATGAAGGTGGCCACGGCAGCGGCGGCCAGGGAGATGACGACGGTGCCGATGGTTCCGCCGTAGACGACCATCACGGCGGCGAGCGCGCCGACGGCCGCCGCCGCGGGCAGGGTGACACACCAGGCGATGAGCATCCGCCCCGCGATGCCCCAGCGGACCTCCGCCAGCCGCCGGCCCAGCCCCGCGCCGAGGATGGCGCCGGAGCAGACCTGGGTGGTGGAGAGGGCGAAGCCCAGATGGGCGGAGGTGAGGATCACGGTCGTGGCGGACGACTCGGCGGCGAACCCCTGGGGTGCGCGGATATCGGTGAGGCCCCGGCCCATGGTCCTGATGATCCGCCAGCCGCCGACATAGGTACCGAGGGCGATGGCGAGCCCGGCCGAGCCGATGACCCAGAGCGGTGGTCCCGAGTTCGGTGCCAGCGCGCCCGCGGAGATCAGCGTGAGGGTGATGACGCCCATGGTCTTCTGGGCGTCATTGGTGCCGTGCGCCAGGGAGACCAGCGAGGCGGAGACGACCTGCCCCAGCCGGAACCCCCGGTCGACCGAGGCGCCCCGGCCCCGCACCGTCAGCCGGTAGGCGAGATAGGTGGCCGCCAGCGAGGCGAGCCCGGCCACCACCGGTGAAGCGATCGCCGGAAGAATGATCTTCTCGATCACCTCGTCGAAATGTACGCCGTGCCGCCCCGCGCCCACCCACACGGCGCCGATCAGACCCCCGAACAGCGCGTGCGAGGAACTGGAGGGCAGGCCCAGCAGCCAGGTCGTCAGATTCCACAGAATGGCGCCGATCAGCCCGGCGAAGACCATGCCCGGCGTGACCAGGGAGTCGTTCACGATGCCGCCGGAGATCGTTCGGGCCACCTCGGTGGAGAGGAACGCGCCCGCGAGATTCAGCGCACCGCTGATCAGTACGGCGACCTTGGGGCGCAGCGCTCCGGTGGCGATCGAGGTCGCCATCGCGTTCGCGGTGTCATGGAATCCGTTGGTGAAGTCGAACGCCAGGGCGGTCAAGATCACCACTGTCACCAGAAACGTGATGTGGTCCATTGACCTCATACAAGCGCAGGCGCCGGTGGCCGGGCGCCGGGCGGAGCGGGGACACCAGGCGCTTCCTCCCAAAGGGTGATGGTGGATCAGCCACTTCGCGTTGGGCGCCGACGGGTGCCCGGCGCATCCTTCGGGGGCGTGTCCCGGGGGCGTGCCCGAACGGGCTCCGAGGGGCGGGACCGGAATTTTGACACGGCCTTGACAAATTCCCGGGCCGTTGCCAGCATGCAAAACTCTCGCGAGTTTTCGCAATACGTTGATGCCGCATCGAAAACACTCCGCCACAACGGTTCCACTGCTGCTCGGGTGACGGGACATCACCCGTGGACGCAGGCTTCGCCCCCCAGTGAGACGGCAGTGCGGTTTCGCGTGCCCGCATACCTGCTCACGCCCCCACCAGGTCAGGAAGGAAGCTCCATGTCTGGACCGTCAGGACTGTCAGGACCGCCGAAACGGAGGCGGACCTGGTCGCGATGGCTCGCCGTGCTCGCGCTGGTCGTCGCGGGCGGCGCTGTCACCGGCCCCGCGGCCGGCGCCCCCGCCCCCGGCTCCGCCACGGTGGCGCCCGCCGCGCCCGCCGCCCCCGCGGCCATCCCGCCGGGCGACTACCAGCAGGTACAACTGGCGCTCGGCGCAGCCGAGTTGGGCGAGGCGATGTCGCTCGCGGTGCTGCCGGACCGCGCGGTCGTGCATACCGCCCGCGACGGCACGGTCCGTTTCACCGACGCCGCGGGCAACACCAAGACCGCCGGGAAGCTCGACGTCTACACCCACGACGAGGAAGGGCTCCAGGGCATAGCCGCCGACCCCGGCTTCGCCTCCAACCGGTATCTCTACCTGTACTACTCGCCCAAGCTGAACACCCCGGCCGGCGACGCCCCGGTCACCGGCTCCGCCGCCTCCTTCGAACCGTGGAAGGGCCATCTCAATCTCTCCCGGTTCACCCTGAAGACCGACGGCACCCTCGACATGGCCAGCGAGAAGGTCGTCCTCGAAGTGCCCAACGACCGCGGCCAGTGCTGCCACGTCGGCGGGGACATCGACTTCGACGCCGCCGGCAACCTCTATCTGACCACCGGTGACGACACCAACCCGTTCGAGTCGAGCGGCTACTCGCCGATCGACGAACGGACCGACCGCAACCCGCAGTTCGACGCCCAGCGCTCCTCCGGCAACACCAACGACCTGCGCGGCAAGGTCCTGCGGATCAAGCCGACGGCGGCCGGCGGCTACACCGTCCCGGCCGGGAACCTCTTCGCCCCCGGCACGGCGCAGACCCGCCCCGAGATCTACGCCATGGGCTTCCGCAACCCCTTCCGGATGTCCGTCGACAAGGCCACCGGCATCGTCTACCTCGGCGACTACGGACCCGACGCCGGAGGCACCGACGGAGGCGGGCGCGGACCCAGCGGCCAGGTCGAGTTCAACCGCATCACCGCCCCCGGCAACTACGGCTGGCCGTACTGCACCGGTACGAACACCGCCGCCGAGACCTACGGTGAGTACACCTTCCCGAGCGGTCCCACCGGGGCGAAGTACAACTGCGCCGGAGGCCCGGCCAACAACTCCTTCCGCAACACCGGTCAGGCCACGCTGCCCCCGGCCAAGCCGAGCTGGATCAGATACGGCGGCGACGCCGGCTCCCCGCCCGAGTTCGGCGGCGGCTCCGAATCGCCCATGGGCGGACCGGTCTACCGCTACGACGCCAATCTGAACTCGAATGTGAAGTTCCCGCAGTCCCTCGACGGCCGCTTCTTCGCCGGTGAGTACGGCCGTAAGTGGATCAAGGCCATCGAGGTGAAGGCCGACGGTTCCCCCGGCGTCATCGAGGCGTTCCCCTGGACCGGCACCCAGGTCATGGACCAGGCATTCGGCCCGGACGGCGCGCTGTACGTGCTCGACTACGGCACCGGCGCCAACAACCAGGCCCTGTACCGGGTCGAGTACGTCGGCGGCAGCAACCGCAACCCGATCGCCGTCGCGTCGGCCGACAAGACCTCGGGACCGACCCCGCTCACCGTCGCGTTCTCCTCGGCGGGCAGCTCCGACCCCGAGGGCAAGGCGCTGACGTACTCCTGGAACTTCGGCGACGGCACCACGTCCACCGCCGCCAACCCCTCGCACACCTACACCACCACGGGCACCTTCCGGCCGACGCTGACGGTCAGGGACCCGGAGGGGCTCACCGGCACGGCGAGCCTGGTGGTGACGGCGGGCAACACGGCGCCGACCGTCAATCTCACCGGCCCCAAGGACGGTGAGCTGTTCTCCTTCGGCGACACCGTGCCCTTCTCGGTCACCGTCAGCGACCCCGAGGACGGGGCCATCGACTGTGCCAAGGTCAAGGTCACCTATCTCCTGGGGCATGACGAGCACCGTCACGCGATCACCTCGAAGAACGGCTGCACCGGAACGATCGCCGTGCCGACCGACGGTGAGCACGACAGCGCCGCCAATATCTACGGTGTCTTCGACGCCGAGTACACCGACGGCGCCGGACTGACCACGCACAGCGCCCGTATCCTCCAGCCCCGCCACCGGCAGGCCGAGCACTTCTCGGCCCAGTCCGGCATCCAGGTGGCCGCTCACGGCCCCGCCGAGGGCGGCAACACGGTCGGCTTCACCGACAACGGCGACTGGATCTCCTTCAAGCCCTACGCGGTGGGGAACGCCAACAAGATCACGGCCCGCGTCTCCTCCGGCGGCGCCGGCGGCACGATCGAGGTACGCACCGGATCGGCCACCGGCACCCTGCTCGGCACGATGACCGTACCGGTGACCGGAGGCTGGGAGACCTTCACCGATGTCTCCGCCGACCTGGCCAACGCGCCCGCCGGGACAACGGAGTTGTTCCTCGTCTTCAAGGGCCCCACGGGACAGGGCAACCTCTTCGACGTGGACGCCTTCACCTTCACCACCGGCAGCGGTGCCACCGGCCAGACGGTGGAGGGAGAGTCGTACACCTCGTCCCAGGGCGTCCAGATCGCCGACCACGCCCCGGCCAGCGGCGGCAAGACCCTCGGCTACATCGACAACGGTGACTGGGCGGGATACGCGTCCGTGCCCACGGCCGGGACCAAGACCTTCAGCGCGAAGGTCTCCTCGGGCGGCGCGGGCGGCACCATCCAGATCCGCTCCGGATCGGCGACCGGCGCCCTGCTCGGCTCCGTCGCCGTCCAGCCCACCGGCGGCTGGGAGACCTTCACCACCGTCTCCACCGCCCTGACCGGCACCGCCGCCTCCGGACCGCTGTTCCTCTCCTTCACCGGCGGCGCGGGCTCCCTGTTCGACATCGACACCCTCACCCTCACCAAGTGAAGCGCGGGAAAGGGACCGTGATGTTCCACCAGACCCCCCACCGGCCGTCCGCACGCCGACGCCGGATACCGGCGGCGCTCGCCTCGGCGCTCGTGACCGCACTCGCCCTCATCGGGGCGTTCCTGACACCGGCCGTGACCGCGCAGGCCGCCGACCCCGCCTACAAGGTGCTCGTCTTCTCCAAGACGGCGGGCTTCCGCCACGACTCCATCCCGGCCGGTACCCAGGCCATCCGTGATATCGGCGCGGCCAACAACTTCACGGTCACGGCCACCGAGGACAGCGGCGCCTTCACCCCGGCCAATCTGGCCGGCTTCAAGGCGGTGGTGTTCCTCTCCACCACCGGCGACGTACTCAACGCCACCCAGCAGTCCGCCCTCCAGGCGTATGTCGACGGAGGCGGCGGCTACTTCGGTATCCACGCGGCGGCCGACACCGAGTACGACTGGCCACAGTACGAACAGCTCGTCGGCGCCTGGTTCAAGAGCCACCCGGCGATCCAGCAGGCCACGCTGAAGACCGAGGACCGGACCCACGCCGCCACCGCCCACCTCGGCCAGACCTGGTCCAGGACCGACGAGTGGTACAACTACCGGACCAATCCGCGTGCCAACGTGCGCGTGCTCCAGAGCCTCGACGAAAGCAGCTACAGCGGCGGGGAGATGAGCGGCGACCACCCCATCACCTGGTGCCACGCCCAGGGCAGCGGCCGGTCGTTCTACACCGGCCTCGGCCACACCGCCGAGTCGTACGCCGACCCCGCCTTCCGCTCCCTGCTCCTCGGCGGAATCCGGTACGCGGCGGGCTTCGCCAAGGCCGACTGCCGGCCGGAGAGCGGCTACACCCCGCTCTACAACGGCTCGACCACCGGCTGGTCGCAGGCCGGCCCCGGCAGCTTCACCAACACCGACGCCACCCTCACCTCGCAGGGCGGCATGGGCCTGTTCTGGTACCGCGCGAAGGAGTACAACGCGTACTCCCTCAAGCTCGACTGGAAGATGCAGGGAGACGACAACTCCGGTGTGTTCGTGGGCTTCCCGGCCTCCGACGACCCCAACTCGGCGGTGAACCAGGGGTACGAGATCCAGATCGACGCCACCGACACCGCGGACAGGACTACAGGCGCCGTCTACGGCTTCAAGTCGGCCGACATCGCGGCCCGGGACGGCGCGCTCAACCCGCCGGGGGAGTGGAACGGTTACGAGATCCGGGTGGAGGGGGAACGGCTCCAGGTCTTCCTCAACGGTGTGAAGATCAATGACTTCACCAACACCGACCCCGCCCGGTCCCTGGCGCAGGGCCATATCGGCATCCAGAACCACGGCACCGGCGACGATGTCTCCTTCCGCAACATCCGGATCAAGGAACTCGGCGGCACCGGCACGCCGTCGACGACCTTTGAGGGCGAGTCGTACACCTCGTCCTCCGGGGTGCAGCCCGCCGACCACGCCTCCGCCAGCGGCGGCAGGACCCTCGGCTATATCGAGAACGGCGACTGGGCCGGCTACGCGCAGGCCTCGCTCACCGGGACCAGGACGTTCACCGCGAAGATCTCCTCGGGCGGTTCCGGCGGCACCATCCAGGTCCGCTCCGGATCAGCCACCGGACCAGTGCTCGGTTCACTGGCCGTACCGAACACCGGCGGCTGGGAGAACTTCCGCACCGTCTCCACCGCGCTGACCGGCACCCCGACCGGAGCCGTCTTCCTCACCTTCACCGGCGGGGCCGGCTCCCTCTTCGACATCGACACCTTCACCCTGGAGAAGCAGGCGGCGACCGCCGCCCTGTCGTCGAATGTGCATCTCTTCTACTACCCGTGGTACGGCAGCCCGGTGAAGAACGGCAGCTACCGCCACTGGCAGCAGGGCGGACGCACCCCACCGCAGGACATCGGCGCCGACCTCTACCCGAAGCTGGGTGCGTACGACTCCGGTGACTTCGCAGGGGCCGTCGCCCAGCACATGCGGTGGGTCAAGCAGTCGGGCGCCGGTGTCATCGTCTACAGCTGGTGGGGGAGGGGCGGTTACGAGGACACCCTCGCCAAGGGCGTGCTCGACGCGGCCCAGCAGCAGGGCGTCAAGGTGGCCTGGCACATCGAGCCGTACTCGGGACGCACCGCGGCCTCCGTCGTCTCCGACATCCAGTACCTCAATGCCACCTACGGCAGCCATCCCGCCTACTACCGCGACGCGGAACACAACAACCGCCCGGCCTTCTACGTCTTCGAGAGTCTGAGGATCACGGACTGGTCCGCCCTCGACCAGGTCACCCAGAACAACACGGTCCTGGCGCAGACCACCGACACCTCGAAGATCGCGCACTTCTCGGGGCTCTACACCTACGACGGCATCGCGGGCGCCACCGCCCCCGGCTGGAAGCAGGCCGGCGACTACGCCAAGGCCAACGGTCTGATCTGGGCGCCCTCGGTGGCACCCGGCTATATCGACGACCGCGCGGTGCCGGGCAACACCACGCCCACACTCGGCCGGGACAACGGCGCCACCTACGACAAGGAGTGGAACAACGCGCTCGACCCGGCCATCGGCGGATCGCCCACCTGGGTCTCCGTCACCTCCTTCAACGAGTGGCACGAGGGCAGTTCGATCGAGCCCGCCGCCGCCAACCCGCCCGCCGGTTTCGGCTACCAGACCTTCTCCGGCGCGTACGGGAAGACCGGGACCGACGCCGAGACCAGCTATCTCGACCGTACGAAGTACTGGGTGGACCAGTTCGCCGCACGGCGCGTGCGCTGACGTCATGACCGGCTGACATCCCACGCGGGGACCGCCCGAGCGGCGGTCCCACCGGACGGGCCCCGACCCCACCGGGGCCCGTCCCGGCTTAACACGGCGGCTATGCGCCTGCCACCCGGCCGTGGTGATCACGTCGCTTCCCGGCCACCCCCTCCTGCGAGCCTCCACAGATGCTCGCCCTGAACGCGGATGTGGACCCGAACCGATGCCGGACGCTGGGGCTCGCGGGATCCGTCGCGCTCACCGCCGGCGGGCTGACCGCGGGCGCGCTGCCGGTACGTGACGCGCTGCTCCCCTCCTCGGGCCGGGCCGCCCTGGGCGTGCTCTGCGCGTACTTCGGGCTCGTCCTGCTGATCGCGGCCTGGTGGTGGCTCGGCCGCGCGGTACGCCGCCCCCGTCCGCCCGCGCCCCGGGAACTGCTGGTGACGCTCGCGATCTGGGCGGCGCCCCTGCTGATCGGGCCGCCCCTGTTCAGCCGGGACGTGTACAGCTACCTCGCGCAGGGGGCGATGGTCGACGCGCGCATCGATGTGTACACCCACGGGCCCGCGCAGCTGGGCGGCCCGCTCGCCACCGAGGTCGCGCCCGTCTGGCAGCACACCCCCGCCCCGTACGGCCCGGTCTTCCTCGCCGTCGCCGCCAAGGCGTCCGATCTCGCCCATGTCGACATGTCCGCCGGGGTGTTCGGCATGCGGCTGGTCGCGCTGCTCGGTGTCGCGCTCATGATCGTCTTCCTGCCGCTGCTCGCCGACCGCTGCGGCGTCGACCGGTCCGCCGCGCTCTGGCTCGGCGCGCTCAACCCCCTCGTCCTGCTGCATCTCGTCGCGGGAGCCCACAACGACGCCCTCATGCTGGGCCTCCTCGGCGCCGGCCTCGTGGCGGCCCTGGGGGGCTGGCCGGCCAGAGCCGCCGTCCTCGTCGCGCTCGCCGCGCTGGTGAAGGCCCCCGCGGCGCTCGGGCTGCTCGCTGTCGCGGCGCTGTGGGCAGGGCGGCTCACCGGCCGGGCACGTACGGTCCGGGCCGCCGCGCTGACGTGCGCCGTCGCCCTGGCGACCACCGTCCTGGTGACAGCCGCGACCGGTACCGGATACGGCTGGCTCGGCACGCTCTCCACCCCCGTGTCGCCCGACAACTGGTCGCTGACCAGCGCACTCGGCCGGCTCAGCGGCGCGCTGCTGGACGCCGTGGGCAGCGGGCTCGCCGATCGCGCCGTACCGGCGTGGCGGTGGTTCGGCCTCTTGGCCACCGCCGCGGCCGTGGTGGTCCTCTGGCTGCGCCGGGTGCCGCTGGGACCCGTCTACGCGCTGGCGCTCAGTCTGCTCGCGGTCTTCGCGCTCGGCCCGGCCTTCCGGCCGTGGTACGCGCTGTGGGGGCTGTTCCTGATCGCCGCCGCCGCGCCCGACGGACGGGTACGGCGCTGGGCCGCGGCCGGCAGCGGCGTCCTCGCGCTGGGGCTGCTGCCCAGTGGATCCCCGCCGGACGGCATGCAGCTGACACTCGCCGTGGGCGGCGGCGCGCTCGCCCTGATCGCGCTGTACTGGATGTTCGAGATGTCCGACTCCACCACGGTCCACTCCCGGACGCGGGTGGCGTCATGAGACGACTGCGCGACGCCCTGACCGCCGACGGGGGACGGCCGGCCATCGCGGTGCTCCTCGTCGTGGCCACCGCCGTCTTCCTGGCCACCGTTCCGCTGCACCGCGGCTTCTTCGACGTCGGCGTCTACTACGGCACGGTCAACGACTGGATCCACGACGACGGCCGGATCTACGACTACCTCCGCCCCGGCACGCAGTACGGCTTCACGTACCCGCCCTTCGCCGCCGTCGTCATGCTGCCGATGTCGCTGGTCTCCTGGCACGTGGCCATCGCCATCAGCGCCGTGCTGAGCACCGTGGCCTCGGCGCTGCTGCTGCGCTGGCTGGCCGGTCCGGCCGTGCGGCGCCTGGTCGCGCACCGCGCGGACGCGAGCCCCGGTGCGGCGCCGCGCGAGGACCGGCGACCGTGGTTCGTGTTCGTCGTGGCCGGGTGTCTGTTCGCCCTGTTCGAGCCGGTCCGCGACACCTTCAGCTTCGGCCAGGTCAATCTGCTGCTCGTCGCGCTCGTCTTCGCCGACGCGCGGCTGCTCGCCACCGGGCGCGGCCGGTACGCGGGCATCGGTATCGGGCTGGCCACCGCGATCAAGCTCACGCCCGCGCTGTTCATCGGCTATCTGCTGGTCACCGGCCGCCGGCGGCAGGCCGCGGTGGCGACGGGCACGGCCGGCGGAGCCACCCTGCTCGCCGCCCTGATCGACCCCGGCGCCTCCCGGGCCTTCTGGACCGGCGCCCTGTGGGACACCGACCGGGTCGGCTCGCTCAGCTATGTCTCCAACCAGTCGCTGCAAGGCGTCCTGGCCCGGCTCCAGCCCGATCATCCGAGCCGGGCGCTGTGGCTGGCGTGCGTCCTGGCCGTCCTCGCCGTCTGGGCGTACCGCGCCCGCGCGGCGGCCCGCGACGGCGACGACCGGGCCGGATTCGCCCTGACCGGCCTCGCCGCCTGTCTGGTCAGCCCGGTCACCTGGGTGCATCACCTGGTCTGGCTGATTCCGGCCCTGCTCGTGCTGACGGACTCCGCCCTGAGCAGGAGCCCCGGCGCGCGCCGGGGCCCGCTGGCGGTGTGCGCCGCGCTCTATGTCGTCCTGTGCAGCAGCGTCGTCTGGCTCTGGCGGTGGGACTCGACCGGCCTGGACGCCTTCCTCGGCGCGAACGCCTATGTGTGGATCACCCTCGGCCTGCTGTTCGTGTCCCCGGGCCCGGCGGCGCTCCCCGTACCCGAACCGGGCCCGGGACCGGGCGCCAGGCGGCTGCCCGGGGCGACGGCCGCCGTCGTCACGGACGGGGTGGCCGCCACTCGATCAGCAGGAGGGTGGCGTCGTCGCGCAGCTGATCCTTCTGGTGGTCGAGGATCGAGTGGATGATCCGGCGCAGTGCCTCGGGCGCCGGCTCGCCGGCGGCGGCGCCCCGGATGATGGAGTCGGTGAAGCGGCGGAGCCCGAGCCGGTCACCACTCTCGATCCGCGCCTCCGTCACCCCGTCCGTGTACAGCAGCACCCGGTCACCGGGTTCGAGCATCACCTCGTAGGCCGCGCGCGGGGCCGTGGCGAACTGCGCGGGCAGCCCCATCGGAGGCTGCGCGGGCCGCTCCAGCGCCGCGTCGAGCACCCGCCCGCCCCGGATGAGCAGGGGCTGCGGATGGCCGCAGTTGCACCAGCGGAAGACACCCTCCGCGAGATCCAGCTGGGTGATGATGCCGGTGCAGTACTGGTCGGGCAGCCACTGGCCGAGCGCCTGGTCGATGGTGGCGACGAGTTCGGGCAGCTCGGCGCCCGCGCGGCGGGCGTTGCGGCAGCCCGCCACGGCCACAGCGGTGGTCAGCCCCGAGGCCAGGTTGTGGCCCATGGCGTCGAAGATCGCGGCATGCAGGGTGGACTGCGTCAGCGAGTGATCGAAGGCGTCGCCGCCGATGTGGTACGCGGGTTCCAGCACCGCGGTCGACACGGCGTGGTTGTTGCCGATGGTCCTCGGCGGCAGCAGAGAGCGCAGCATCTCCGCGGGCAGATCCATGGGTTCGGTACGCGACTGCCGCGCGATGCTGTCGCTGTAGGCGCGCTTCGAGGTGATCGCCATCGCGAGCACGGACGCGAGCATGCGACAGCGGCGCAGCCGGGTGGGGTCGAGCACCGCCGTCCGGATACCGAGGATGCCGAGCCGCTCCGCACCGTCGACCAGCGGCAGCCAGGCCATGAGCCCTCCCCCGGGGTTCTCCTCGACCCGGAGATCGATCGTGCGATAGGCCCACCCGGGGGTGGAGATGTCCAGCTCGATGGTGGGCAGCCCACGCGTCAGCGGGATCAGATACCGCTGCTGGATGTCGACGAGGTAGACGACGACGCTCTCCACGTCGATCATGGCCGCGCACCGGTCGACCAGGGCGGGCAGATCCATCGGCGCCGCGGTGTGGACCTCGGAGAGCAGCGTTTCGAGCAGCCGCTCCCTGGAGCCGGGTATGTCGCCGGGCGGGGGCGCGGACGGGGGCGCGGACGCGAGTGCGGGATCGTTGCCGGGGGCGGGGGATCCGGTCGCCATCGCCGATCACCTCCTCCTCTGAAGTCTCACACCGCCGCCGCGGTTCCGCCTGGCCGGAGGCCGTGCGCGTCCGGTGCTCCGTCCACGGACGCGAGCGCTCCCCGCTTTTCCGGGTATACGTACGTGGGGTCCACGTACGACGCGAGGGGCAGGTGGGCAGAGTGTCCGATCACTTCCAGACGTTCAGCACGTCATCCCGGGACCGGCGCCAGACCGCGGGCAGGTCACGACCCGCGCGGGCCCGGCGGGCGTGGCGGAGGGGCGCCATGGCGGCGTCCGTGACGCTGCTGGCCGTCGCGACCGCGGCGTGCGGTGGCGGTGGCGGCTCCGGTGGCTCCCCGGTGTCGGCCCCCGAGGGCTCCGGCGGGTCCGCCTCCTCTGTCCCGTCCGCTTCCGCCCCCGTGGACAGCGCCGGAGACGGGGCCTCCGGCGCGCCGCCCTCGTCCACGGCCTCGGTCCAGTCGGCACCCTCGGCGGGGCGGAGCGGTGGGGGGCAGGCGGCCGTCGCGTCGTCGCGGTGTACGGCGGATCAGCTCGGGCTGAGCCTGAGCGCCCCGGACGTGGGCGCGGGCAATATCCGCTATGACCTGCGGCTCGTCAACAACGGGGCGGGCGCGTGCGTGCTGCGGGGCTTCCCCGGGGTCTCCCTCCTCGCGGGCGACGGCGCGCTCATAGGCAAGCCGGCCACCCGCGAGGGCGAGCGACTGCCCGCCGTGACGCTCGCTCCCGGCGGCACCGCGGACGTCACCCTGCACACCCTGAACAGGGGCATCAAGGGCTCCTCCTGCTGGGCCGCGCCCAGCCTCCTCAGGATCTATCCGCCCGGCTCCAAGGACGCCATGACGCTGCGGACGTCGGCACCGGTCGTCTGCGGTGACACCTTCACCGTGACCGCGGTGCGGTCCGGCTGAGCCAGAGCGGTCAGGAGGTGTCAGGAGCTGTCAGGTCTGGCCGAAGAGCTGTGTCCAGTACGTCCCGGCCGGGCCGCCGCCCGCGAAGCCGACTCCCAGGTGGCTGAAGTCGGGCTTGAGGATATTGGCCCGGTGCCCCGGGCTGTCCATCCAGCCCCGGACCACCTCGCGCGGATCGCGCTGACCGCAGGCGATGTTCTCACCGATGCCGCGGTGCGCGGCCCCCGCGGCGCCGGCGCGGTCCCAGGGCGCGAGCCCTTCCGGC
The DNA here is from genome assembly GCF_042790125.1 of Streptomyces scopuliridis. Classification (GTDB taxonomy): domain Bacteria; phylum Actinomycetota; class Actinomycetes; order Streptomycetales; family Streptomycetaceae; genus Streptomyces; species Streptomyces scopuliridis_A. The sequence goes on along the minus strand of NZ_JBHTZS010000005.1, from coordinate 366,272 downwards.
GAGGTGTGCGAGTAGAAGGCGCGCGCGGCCATGTCGGCGCTGTACGCCTGCGCGGCCGCCGCCAGTTGCCGGTCGTCGGCCAGCGGACGGAGCCCGGCGCGGGTCCGCTCGGCGTTGGTGAGGGCGAGGACCTCCGCCACGGTCCGCAGCAGACCGTCCGCGGTGAACGGCGCCGCCCACAGCGCCGTCCAGTAGACGTCCCCGGAACGGGAGTCGTGGTGATGGGCGATGCCCGCGTCCGTCAGGGCCGGGTCGTGGAGCGGGCGCCGGGTCTCGCCGTCGGTCAGGCAGTAGTCGAGGAACTCGGCGGCGGTACGCGGCCCGGAGACCAGCTGCTGGTCGATACGGAGATAGCGGTAACCGCCGGCCGTGATCCGCTGGAAGACCGAGAGACCGTCGGGGCCCTCGGCGCTCAGCCGCCGCTGTCCCGCCATCACCGCCGCGTGGGCGCGCGCGGCGGCCGAGAGCCGCCCGTCCAGGGTCACCGGCGCGACGCCCGCCCCGAGCCGTGCGGCCCGGACGAGCCCGGCGAACTCCGCCTCCATACCGCTCGCCGGAACGGCCGGCACCGCGACGGCCGGCGCGGATACCGCCGACGAGGATACGGCCGGCGCCGCCGCCCGGCCGGGTGACGGCGGTACGGGTCCGGCCGCCTCCTCCGCGACCGCGACGCCGAAGTCACGGGCGATTCCGGCCAGTCCGTCCGCGTACCCCTGACCGAGGGCGCGCAGCTTCCAGGTGGCGCCGCGCCGGTAGATCTCCGCCAGCAGCAGCACCGTCTCATCCGCCGGGCGCGCGGGGGTGAACCGGGCGAGGACGCGTCCGCCGGCCCCGGCGACCGTCAGTGCGGGGACGGGCAGCCGCCCGAGAGGGATGCCGGGCTCGGCGGGGCTGACGACCACGGTCACCCGGCTCGCGCCCGCCCGCAGCCGCCCGGGATCCACCCCGATCCCGTCGGCACGCAGCCGGGCACCGGGGGCCGATGGCTGGTTGTAGAAGACGAAGTCGCCGTCACCGGCGACCTTCCCGCTGTCGCCGGTGATCAGTACGGAGAGATCGAAGGGCCCCGGGACCCGGAACCACAGCTCCGAGTCCGGCAGGGGCATGTTTCCGCCGGGGACCAACTCGCTCATCGGCACCGTCCGTCCGGCTCGGGGTCGGATCACGTCAGCCCGGTGCCGACGCTGTACGGGGAACGTCGCGGGAGGGTGCGACGGTTCCGCACGGGCGCGGCGGTCTCGTACAACGGGGAGCGGCTCAGTCGTGATTGTGGGTGGAGGACGTGTCGGCGGGAGGGATGGTGCGACCGCCGTCCCTCCCGCTGAGGACGACCGCCAGGATGGCGACGACGACACCGGCCACGGCCAGGCGTCCGACGAGACGCAGGGACCAGCCGGACCAGATCCGCCAGCCCGTGCCACCGGTTCCGGTACCGGGGCGTGACAGCCGCTCGGAGCGGCGGGCGGGGCGCAGCAGCCGTACGAGCAGCAGGGCCGCGATGGGCAGTTGCAGCAGCCAGACCGAGGTGCGGAACCATCCGTCGTACCAGACGTTCGTTCCGTACAGCAGCGTGTGCCAGACGCTCAGGATGTAGACGACGATCACGAAGCGGTGCAGTACACGCCAGGTCTTGGGGCCGATGCGGTGCCTGACGTAGAAGAGCAGTCCCAGCGGGATCGCCAGATAGAGGGCGGCCTGGCCGACCGGCATCGCGATCTGCCCCGTGCCCGAGTCGTAGCCGCCCGGCACGAACGCCTCGATGAAGGCCGTCCACAGCCGGGAGTTCCACCGCGCGGTGTCGTGCCGTACCAGCTCGGCGGCGAACAGCAGGGCGTGAGCGGCGATCAGCGCGATCGTGTTGAGGCTCGTCGTACGGTGCAGCCGTTCCAGCCGCGGTCCCGACAGCGGCAGCCACTGCGGACGGGGCCCGGAGAGCAGCAGCCCGAGAATCACGGTGCCCCACGCCCACAGCAGCGCCGCCCAGCCGAACGCCTGGCTGAGGAAGTACATCCAGAAGCCCCCCGCGTCCGCCATGAAGGGCATGACGGACACGGTCGACGAGGTCTTCGCCCGGATCCGGGCATAGAGCAGCGCGAAGACGGCGGCGGTCACCACCAGCGCGATCAGACCGTCGGGGACCGAGGCCCGGAGATCGGACCGGAGTGTGGGCCGGGACGGCCGGGGGCCCGGGGCGCCGGCGGGCTCTTCGGCCGGTTCGGCCGGTTCGGCGGGCTCGCTCGGCTCGGGGGCGGCGGCGGACGCGGGGGACGACTTCATACCGGAGCAGTCGGCCGCCGGGCCGGGAAAGTTCCCGGCGATGTCCTGTGACATGGATCACATCTCTTGGTGTCGTTCTATAACGGGTGAATCATCGACGTATCCGGATCAGCAGCTCTTTTCCGAAGCTCGGTGCCGGGTGACACGATGTCAGCCATGGGAGCCGGGCCCGCATTCCGCCTCACACGTGCCGCGATCTTCGCGGTCGTGTGCGTAGCGGTGTCCGGTCTCGGCCACGCTCTGCGCTCCGAAGTGCCGCTTCCACGGACGGCGTTGGCCGTCGCCCTCGTGTTGGCGGGTGGCGCGGGATGGTGGCTGGCCGGGCGGGAGCGCGGGGTTCTGGCCATCGCCGGGGCGAGCGGCGCCGGTCAGTTGGTCCTGCACACGCTGTTCAGCTGGACCCATACGCTTCCGCCGCCCGCCGGGACCGCGTCCGCGCCCGGAATGCCGGGCGGGGACCGGTCCGCCATGGCGATGGCGCACGCCCACTCCGGGATGAGTGAGGCGCCGCCGGATATCCTCGCCCTCGTCCTGGCCTACGACGGCCATTCCCTGACCTCGGGCATGGCGGCGGCCCACTGCGTCGCGGGGCTGCTGTGCGGCTGGTGGCTGTGGCGCGGCGAGTCGGCGGTCCTCCAACTGGGCCGCACGCTCGCGCTGTTCGTCGCCGCTCCGCTGCTGCTCGCCTGGCGGGTGCTGACCGGCATCGGGTTCGCCCCGCCGTGTACGCGGATCCGCACCCCGGGCAGGCCGCGGCGCGGGCCGCGCCCGCTCGTCCTCCTGCGGGGCATCACCCGCCGGGGTCCGCCCGTCCTTCCGTCACCGCGCTGACCCTCCGTCCGTCCGCGCTGTGCCGCGCGCGGCCGAGGGTCCCTTCAGGCACGTACGCGTGCCTGTTCACAGGCATGCCGGTCACCAGCGCCGCTGTCGCGGGGGCCGGCCACCGATGGGAGCCGCGCGGACGCCTGGACGAGTACGTCCGAAGTCCCTTCTGCCCGGGGGCGGACGACGCTGCTTCGGGCCTGCTCGTCCAGTCCGGCGTGGCTCCGCGAGGACACGAAGGACGACCCGCGATGTGCCCTGCTCCGACGATGAATCCCCCCGCCCGCACCGCGAGACCCACCGCTCCCGTCGTCACATCCCGTACCCCCGCCGCCATGTCCCCCGTCCGGGGAGGCGGCTCACCGGGCGTCAGATCCGCGCAGCGCGATCTCCAGATCACCGCCTGGGCGCTGGCGGCGGGCACCGGCGACCGCGAGGCCGCCGAGCGGTTCGTGCACGCGACATACGACGATGTGCGCCGGTTCGTCGCGCATCTCAGCGCCGATGTGCCCGGGGCCGACGATCTGGCCCAGGAGACCTATCTGCGGGCCCTGACCAGCCTGGCGAAGTTCGCGGGCCGCTCCTGCGCGCGCACCTGGCTGCTGTCGATAGCGCGGTGTGTGGTCATCGACCGCTACCGCGGCGCCGCCGCACGGCCCCGGCTCGCCGACTCCACCGACTGGCAGAGCGACGCCGAGCGTGCCCAGCCGCGCCATCTGCCCGGCTTCGACGAGCGCGTCGCGGTGTTCGACGCGCTGGGCGCGCTGGACCCGGCGCGGCGGCAGGCGTTCGTGCTGACCCAGGTGCTGGGGCTCTCCTACGCGGAGGCCGCCGACGCCGCGGGCTGCCCCGTCGGTACGGTGCGCTCCCGCGTCGCACGGGCGCGGCGCGAACTCACCGCCGTATGGCTGGCGGACCGGGACCCGGGGCCGCTGCCCGGCCGAGCGGCGCCCCGGTAACGGACGGCCCGGTCCGCGACGTACCCGAAGCCCAGGCACGTCGGGCTCAGGTACGGCGCGGACCGCCGTCGGCCGCCGCGTGCTTCTCCGGCCGGGTGCGGGAGCGGTCGTACCGGCGGCGCACCGCACCGGCCAGCGGGACCAGCAGCACCGGCAGGACCAGGGCCTGGAGCGAGACCGCGAACCAGAAGCCCCGCGCCGTCCCCAGATCCTCGGCCGCGCCGTACAACTGACCGCCCGCCACCCCGCTGGCGAAGGCGCCGATCCCCGCCGCCAGCCGCTGCCGGCCGAACACCACGGCGGGCGCGGCGGACGAACGGGCCAGCGCCTCCAGATCGTTCTTGAGGAAGAGCACGATCTCGCCCAGACAGATCAACGCGGCGCCCACGCCGATCCCAACCCGCCCGCCGGCACCGATGACCGCGGTCCCGGCGGCCATCGCGCCGAAGCCCACCCGCATCGCACGCCGGTAGGAGAGCCCGGCGATCCACTCCGACACCAGGGGCTGCGCGACCACCAGCAGACACGCGTACCCCATCAGCACCCCGCCGTAGAACGACGCCGAGGTACGGGGCACGGCGTAGAGCGCCAGATAGTGCTGGAAGAACATGAAGACGTACACGCTCAGTACGGTCACCACGAACGGCAGCCCGCCCGCGCCGGGACGTCCGGCCGGTCCGACGGGATCCTCGTCCTTCCGCGGACTGCGCGCACCGGGCGCACCGCTCGCACCGTGCGCATCGCGCGCACCGGGCGTGGCTGCCACGGCGGGCAGCAGCGCGTGCCCGAGCCCGACCACCGCGAACAGCGCGGTGACACCGGCGAACAGGGCGCCCGGTGAGGTCAGGATGAACGGCGCCGCCGCCGGCGGGCCCAGCGCGATGCCCGCGTTGAACGCCGAGCCGCTCGCGGACAGCAGCCGGGGCCGCTCCGACTCCGCCGCCCCCTCCACCAGATACGCCTTGTTCGCGGGGAGATACAGCGCCGCCCCGCACGACACCAGGAACAGCGCGCCGATCGCGGCCGTCGGACTGCCGAGCCCCGGCACGAACGCGGCGAACCCCGCCGTACGCACGGCCAGTGCCACCAGCATGGTGGCGCGCAGCCCGATCCGCCGGGCCAGCGCGCCGCCCACCACACCACCGGAGAACTGCACCAGCGAGGCGACGGCGAGCACGACCCCGACCGTGCCGAGCCCGAGCCCCAGCCGCTGGTGCAGCAGCACCGACATGTACGGCAGTACGGCGAAGCTGCCCAGCGTGATCAGGAACGAGCAGACCAGCAGAAAAATCCGCGGACCGCTCGGACGTGCCGTCAACGTCCCGCCCGCGCCGCGCGTCGGCCCGCGCTCACGTACCGCCCTCGGCCACCAGCACGGGACGCACCCGCGCGGCGGCGCTAGCGGCCCGGTGCAGCGCCAGCTCGGCGGTGGCCGCCTCGGCCAGCACCATGCCGGTGCAGCCACGCTGGTCGGCCACGGTGTGTATCACGTCCCCCGGCGCCCTGACGGGGTACCAGCGCACCTCGCCCGGATAGGCGCCCAGCTCATCGAGCCCCTGCCAGCCCGTGAGGGTTCCCGGCCGGTCCGGATAGACGAGCAGGAAACCGCACGCGGGGCCGGAGTGGTCCAGTGGCTGATCCATGAGCCGGGGCCGGCGCCCGAGCGCCGCCTCGATCATCGCGTCGTACACATTCGTCCGCAGGGACAGGCACAGCGCCTCCCCGACCAGGGCGCCGCCGATCCTGCGGTTGATCTCGACCAGTTCGGGACCGTGCTGGGTGAGGATGAACTCCACATGGGCGAAGCCGCTGTCATGACCCGCCGTCCGCAGCACACGGCCCACCCACGCCTCGATCTCACCCCGCCCGGCCGGGGGCAGCGCGACGGGAAAGGCGGCGGCCTCCTCCCGTACGGCGATGTCCCGCGAGGTCTGCCGGCTGAGCACCCCCAGCAGCCGGGACTCGCCGGCCCAGCTCAGGGTCTCCGCGCTGTAGAGCGGCCCGGCCAGGAACGACTCCGCGAACAGCCCGCCGGCCAGGGCCTGCTGGGACGCCTCGCCGAGCGCGGCGCGCAGTTCCTCCTCGTCCCCGACCACCCAGACGTTACGCGACGAGGTGCCCGCCGAGTCCTTGAGGACGAGCGGCGGCGTGAGCGTACGGAGCACCTCGTCCGCGCTGCCGGGATCCGGCGCCACCGGCACGGCGGGGCTCTTGCTCAGCCCGTGACGGTGCAGCAGTCCGCGAACCCGTGACTTGTCCCGCAGCAGCCGTACCGCCTCGGGATCGGGGCCCGGCAGGCCGAACTCGGCCGCGAGACCGGCGGCCGGCACACTCCAGGTGTCCGTGGTGTTGAGGAGACCGGCCAGTCCGGGCAGGGCGGCCAGCGCCCGCCGGGACTCGGCCAGGTCGAAGGTGTCGACCTCGACGACGGACAGCGGCGCGTCGTCCGGCAGGGTGTCCAGCTCGTGCCGGTACACCGACCGGTCGCGGGTGAGCAGGGTCAGCCCGTGCCCGGCCCCGGCCGCCGCGGCGGCCATCCGGGCCAGTCCGAACGACAGTGACTCCAGCGCGGCGATGGTCACAGCGCGTCTCCTTCCGAACCGACTTCCGCCACCACGGGCTCCTTGTGCGGGCGTCGCGCCCACTCCATCACCGACCACGGCGGACCGAGATCGTCCAGGGCGTGGATCCGGCGCGGCCGCAGCGTGCGCCGGTCCAGGGCCTCGGCGTGCCGCGCGAACACCCGCTCCACGTACCGGTGTCCGGTGTCCGCGCCGATGACGAGATGCTGCCGTCCGGGATCGCGCTCCGCCTCCCACGAGGCGACCAGATGCGCGGCGCCCGTCGACAGCCCCGCGAACACGGCGTGTTCGCGCAGCAGACCCACCGCGCCGGCCATGGCATGCCGGAAGTCCACCCAGTGCATGGTGTCGTACAGCTCGTGCCGGACATTGCCGAACGGGATCGAGCTGCCGATCCCCGCGATGATCGCCTCCGGATCGCTGAAGCGCTCGCTTCCGAAGGTCACACTCCCGAACGGCTGGATGCCCACCAGCCGCACCGCCCGCCCGGAGCCGTGCCCCGGCTCCCGCAGCGCCCTGACCAGACCGCCGGTGGAGGCGCCGGTGCCGACGGCGCCGACGACGGTCAGCGACCGGTCCGGCAGCGCCGCCGTGACCAGCTCGGCGAACTCCCGGTAGCCCGCGTAGTGCACCGCGTCGTGGTACTGCCGCATCCAGTGGTAGTCCGGCCTGCGGGCCAGCAGTTCCCGTACGTGCCGCACCCGCCGCTCCTGGTCGAGCCGCAGACTCTCCGACGGGGGCATCTGGTCGACCGTCGCGCCCAGCACCTCCAACTGCGCCCGCATCACGGCGTCGACGGTGGTGGACGCCACGATGTGACACCGCAGTCCGTACCGGTGGCAGGCCATCGCGAGCGCCAGCGCGTAGATACCGCTCGAACTGTCGATGAGCGTCTGTCCGGGCACGATCCGGCCGCGCCGCAGCAGCGTACGGACCGCTCCGAGCGCCGCGTAGACCTTCATCGTCTCGAAGCGCGCGAGCACCACATTGGGGCTCAGCCTGATCAGGTCCGGGGGCTTTATCGCGTCGGTGACATGCTCGTGTACGCGTACGTCCGTCACTTCCGTACCCCCCTGACGATCAGCCGGCGCGAGTGCTGGTCGTAGCCGCCGCCGTCGAAGCCACCGAAGCACTCGACATCCGTGAACCCGGCCGCCACGAAGAGATCGTGCAGTTCGGCGGCGCTGTAGAGAAAGGACGTGAGCGACGCCGTACGGGCCGAAGTGCCGCGTACCAGCGTCCAGTCGGTGCGCAGCCGGCGCCAGCTGTCCAGCACCACATCGCGCTGCACCACATAGGAGCCGTCGGGCAGATCCACGGCCTGGGGCCGCCCGATCCAGCCGGCCAGCACCTCCTTGCCCATCACATCGACCACCAGCCGGCCGCCGGGGGCGAGCGATTCGCGGGCGTTGCGCAGGACCCGCAGATTGTCGTCGGGATCGTCGAAGTAGCCGAAGGAGGTGAAGACGTTCAGCACGACATCGAAGGAGCCCGGCTGGACGTAGTCGAGCATGTCGGCCCGCACCAGCCGGACGTCCGCGCCGGCCTCCGCGCAAGCGGCCCGTGCCCGTTCCAGCATGGACGGACTGAGATCGACGCCGGTGACGGTGTAACCCCGGCGCGCCAGCGGCACCAGGAACAGCCCGGGACCACAGCACAGATCGAGCACCCGGGATCCGGGCGGGAAGTCGAGGAGGGGGGAACTCGCCACGATGCCGGCGGCCTGCTCGGCGCGGCCGGGGGAGAACATCGTGGGCGCGAAGTCGGACCAGAGGGAGTCATCCTCGTACCACTGCAAACCGGCTGTCCTCCTCCGGAGCCGCGACGGCCCCTGACCTGAGCGCTGGCACTCGCTTTCGTGTCAGTAGTCGGCCGTCGGGCCCGGCTGGTTCCCGGAGAGTTCCTGAACCCGCGCGCGGCGGACAGGCGGTCCACGGATGCCGGACGCGCGCGGCAGTGGTTCCGGGCGCGTCCGGGGGCTCTCCGTTCCGCGGCTCAGCCGCGGGTGGCGGCGGCCAGGGCCGTACGGAGCGCCGCGGCGTCCGCGCTCCTGCCCGGGTCGTCGGCGGTGAGGCCGAGACCCTGCGGATTCTCCGCGTACGGCACGACATACGCCGGTGTGTCGCGCTGGAAGCGCCAGCTGTCGGCGAGGGATCCCGCGTCGACGGCGTCGAACCCGAGGAGATCGAGCAGTCGGGTCGCGGAGGCCTTCGCCCCGGGGTCGTCACCGGCGATCGGGAGGGCCGAGCGGTCGGCCGCGCCCGTGGGCCGGGCGAGCGCGGCCAGATGCTTGAAGAAGATGTTGTTGAACGCCTTGATGACCTTGGCGTCCGGCAGATGCCGCTGGAGGAGTCCGCTGGTGGTGGTCTCCTCCGCGTCCAGCTCGGCGATCCGCCCGTCGCGCTCGGGGTAGTAGTTGTTGGTGTCGAGAACGACCTTCCCCGCCAGCGGTGCCACCGGCACCTGGCGGTAGTTCTTCAGCGGGACGGTCACCACGACCCAGTCCCCCGCCGCCGCCGCCTCGGCGGGCGTCGCGGCCCGCGCGCGTGGTCCCAGCTCCGCCACGAGTCCGGCCAGGGTCTCCGGGCCGCGTGAGTTGCTGAGGACCACATCCAGCCCGGCGGCGACGCCGAGCCTCGCGAGGGTGCCGCCGATGTGTCCACTGCCGATCAGTCCAAGAGTGCTCATGGTGATCCCAGCCGGACAGTTGGCCGCGGTATTCCCGCGCGCACGCGACGGGCCACGAATGGCCCAGCCTCAGCCGCTCATCCCCTCCCCGGCCGTCCAAGCGGGACTCAGGCGCAGATACGTGATGACGCGGCGGTGGCGGGTGTAGGCGATGTGCAGTGTTCCGTCGGGGGAGCGGGCGATGGAGGGGTAGGACAGTTCGCGGTTGAGGCCGTCCCGGGAGTTGTTGGTGAGGCAGTGGCCGTCGCCCGTCTCCAGGTCGTGGCGCACCGGCCAGGAACGGCCGCCGTCCGACGACAGGGACAGCGTGAGCGGGGCGCGGGGCGCGCCCCAGAAGGCGGCGTCGTCCGGGGGAGGCGTGGCACCGCTTCCGGTGCCGTCCGCGGGCGCGGCGTCGCTCACACCGTCGTCGTCGATCTCGTCGTACAGCGACACCCGCCGCTCGGTGGCGTCGGCGGCGCTGCTGTGGTTGTGCACCAGCGCGAGCCGGCCGTCGTCCAGCGGGACGTACTGGAGCGAGGAGTTGTTGTTGGGCACGGCCAGCGGCTCCGGCGCCGTCCAGGTCTCCCCGTCGTCCTGCGAGTGGCAGCGGTACACATGATCGGCCCGGCGGCTGCGGAACAGCGCGAGCGCCGAACCGTCCGGCAGCGCGTGGATGTTCATGTGCACCAGCCCCGTGGAGCCGGGCACCGGCCGTTCGGCCCAGGTCGCGCCCGCGTCGTCGCTGATCATGACCGAGCTGGTGTCCCGGCCGCCCGACCACCGCTCGCCGGGCGTGGTGACACAGCGGAACACGGGCAGCAGCCAGCGTCCCGACGGGAGCACGGCGACCGGCTGCCGTACGAAGACGCCGCCCCCGGCCGTGGCCGGGAACAGGACATGGGAGGGGCCCCAGGTCACGCCGTTGTCGCGGCTGACCCGCCGCCGGACCTCCGCCGTGTCCTGGTGGCCCGCGTGCTGCGCGGTGTGCAGCAGCCACAGCTCACCGGAGGGTGTCGGGAACAGGACGGGGTTCTGCTCGGAGCGGGTGGCGTCGTCGGAGAGGCGGACCGGCGCGGACCAGCCGTCGGCCCCGGGAGCGAGCCGGGAGAACCAGACGGAGATGTCCGCGACGCCCTCCTGCGTGCCGCCGAACCAGACGCAGCCCAGATCCCCGCCGGGCAGCACGGTCAGATTCGCGGCGTGGTTCTGCGCGGCGGGCGCGGCCAGCGTGGCTTCGGTACGGCCCGGCTCGGCGGGGTGCGGGCGCAGGACACCGTCGGCGGCCGGGTTCGTCATGGTCACCGGGCCTCTTCGGTACCACGGGCGGCGGCGAGGTGGCTGCCCGCGATCTGCGCCAGATGCGTCAGGTCGCTGGAGACGGTGGCGAAGGTGAAGCCCTCCGCCAGCCGCCGGGCCGCACTGGCGCCGTCCGCGTTGTGGATACCCGCGGCGATTCCGGCGGCTGCGGCCGTCTCGCGCACGGTGACGAGCGCGGCCTCGAACCGCTCGTCCACGGCCGGGTCGGTGGAGGTGGCGCCGCCGAGGGCGATCCGCAGATCGGACGGGCCGACATAGACACCGTCGAGCCCCTCGGTCGCGCAGATCTCCGCGACATTGGCGAGGCCGTCCGCCGTCTCGATCATCGCGAGGACGACGGTCTGCTCATGCGCGTCGGCCGGGTCGGGGCCGATCCGCAGCCCGGAGCGCATCGGGCCGTAGGAGCGGCGGCCGAGCGGCGGGTAGCGTACGGCGGCCACCGCGTCGACGGCGTCCTGGGCGGTGTCGATGAGCGGGACGATGACCCCGGCCGCGCCCGCGTCCAGCGCGCGGCCGATCGGCGCCGGGTCATTGGCCTCGGCGCGCACCAGACCGACGGCGGTGCTCCCCTTGGTGTCGATGGCGGTGAGGGAGGCGAGCAGCCCCGTGTACTCGATCAGGCCGTGCTGGGCGTCCAGCGCCACATAGTCGTAGCCGAGGCGCGCGATGCGCTCGGTGGAGACGGGGGAGTCGAGGACGGACCAGTAGCCGATGAGCTGTTCGCGGGCGCGCAGGGCGGCGGCGAAGGCGGCGGGCGTACCGGACGGGGGGCGGGTCATGGAAGTCCCTTCGAGGTGGGGCGGGATGGCCGGCCCGACAGCGGGCCGGGTCTGGGCTCCGGCGGTGGGGCCGGGGTCAGCGGTTGTACGCGGGCATCGGGCCGCGCAGCACGGCGCCGACCTCGTCGCAGGCGGCGGTCACCCCGGCGGGCAGCGGACCGGCCTGCGCGGCGGCGATATTGGCCCGCAGATGCTCGGTGCGTGAGCCGCCGAGCAGCAGCGCGTCGGTGGAGGGCCGGTCGAGCAGCCAGCGCAGCGCCAGCTCGGTGAGCGGGATACCTGCCTCGCTCGCGATCGCGGTGAGCTGACCGACGGCGGCGAACAGCCGCTCGTCCCAGTAACGCCGCCGGTACATCGCGGCGAGCCTGGAGTCCCCGAACCGGCCCGAGTCCGGCGCCTGCGCGAACGTATGACGGCCCGTCAGGAGACCGCCGCCGAGCGGGTTGTAGACCATGGTGCGCAGCCCTGTGGCGGTCGCGTACTCGACGTACTCCTCCTCCAGCCGGCGCGCGAGCAGATTGTGCAGCTGCTGGGCGATCACGGGGCGCGGCGCCCCCACCTCGCCCGCCGTACGGACGAGTTCGGCGATCTGCCAGGCCGCGTGGTTCGAGACCCCGAGCGCGAGGATCTTGCCCTCGGCGACGAACTCCGCGACGGCCGCGAGGGTTTCCGCGAGCGGTGTGGCGCGGTCGGGCTGGTGCAGATAGAAGAGATCGACGCGGTCGGTGCCGAGCCGCTTGAGGCTGCCCTCCAGCGCGGCCCGCATTCCGGCGGCGGAGAGCGGGGCGTGCTCGCCCTGGTCGGGGTGGGGGATACCGGCCTTGGTGGCCAGCACGATCCGGTCGCGACGGCCCGGCAGCAGCCCGGCGAGGATACGTTCGCTCTCACCGCCCGCGTACCCGTTGGCGGTGTCGACACCGGTGATGCCCGCGTCCAGCGCGGTGTCGAGCATGGCGGCGGCGCCCGTACGGTCGACGGTGTCGCCGAAGGTCATGGTGCCCAGCACGAGCCGGGACAGCGGGACGGGCAGGTGCGGCAGAGGGATGCCGGTGGTCACGGGCGGGTGCCTTCCGATGCGTGGGTGACGGTGCTGGAGCCGGCCGTGCCGCTGTCAGCCGCGACGCTGAGCACATGGCGGGGCTTCACGCCCCGGATCGCCGTGGGGTCGAGGGCGGCGCGGCGCAGCGCCCGGGTGTAGGGCTCGGCCGGTGAGGCGAGTACGGCGCCGGTCGGACCGCTCTCGACGATCCGGCCCGCGTTCATCACCAGCACATCGGTGCTGATCTCGCGCACCACCCCGAGGTTGTGCGCGATGACGAGATAGGCGATGCCCGTCTCGGCCTGGAGTTCGCGCAGCAGCTCAAGCACCTGCGCCTGGACGGAGACATCGAGCGCGGAGGTCGCCTCGTCGCACACCAGCAGCTCCGGCCGGGACGCGAGCGCGCGGGCGATCCCGATGCGCTGGCGCTGGCCCCCGGAGAACTCGGGCGGCCGGCGGTGCAGGGCCGTGGCCGGCAGCCCGACCCGGTCGATCAGCTCGGCCGCGCGCCGCGCGCGCTCCGTCCTGTCCCCGACACCCGAGAGGCGCAGTGGCTCGGCCACGATCTGCTGGGCGGTCAGATGCGGGTCGAGCGAACCGTACGGATCCTGGAAGACCATCTGCACCCGCCGCCGCAGCGGACGCAGCCGCCGCTCGGGGAGCCCGGCGATATCCGTACCGTCGAGCGCGATCCGGCCCGAGGTGGGCTTCAGCAGCCGTACGAGGGCGCGGGCCAGGGTCGACTTGCCGCACCCCGACTCGCCGACGACCGCGAGCGAGCCGCCGCGCTCCAGCTGGAAGCTCACCCGGTCGACCGCGCGGAACGGGCCCCGCGCGGTGGGGTATTCGACCACCAGGTCCTCGACGCTCAGCAACGGACCGGCGCCGGTGGTCCGCGTACGGGTCATGTCCGTGCTCCCCGTGTCGCGGTCTCCGTGCGGGAGTCCTCGTCCCAGGCGCCGAGCCGGGGCACGGCGGCGAGCAGGTCGCGGGTGTACGGCGCGGCCGGCCGGTCCACGATCTGCCCGGCGGATCCCGACTCCACGAATCTGCCCTCCCTCATGACATGGATACGGTCGGAGACGACCCGGGCCACCCCCAGATCGTGCGTGATCATCAGCATCCCGAGGGACTCCTCTTCCTGTAGCTCCATCAGCAGATCGAGAACGCTCGCCTGCACCGTGGCGTCCAGCGCGGAGGTGGGCTCGTCGGCGATCAGCAGCTCCGGCTCCCCGGCGAGCGCGACGGCGATCAGCATGCGTTGCAGCATGCCGCCGGAGAACTGGTGCGGATACGCCTTCCAGCGGGTCTCCGGCCTGGGGATACGGACCTGGGCCAGCAGATCCGTGCCGCGCTCCCTGAGCGCCGCGCGGGAGAGCCCGGGGTGCCGCAGCCGCAGCGCGTCGCCGAGCTGACGGCCGATCGTATGGACCGGGCTGAGGGCCGTCATCGGGTCCTGCGGGATCAGCGAGACGGTACGCCCGCGCACCGCGCGCGCCGCGCCGGGGTCGGCGAGGACGTCCCGCCCGGCGATCCGTACGCTCCCGGACAGCACCGCGAGGCCCTCCGGCAGCAGCCGCAGCACGCCCATGGCGGTGGTGGACTTGCCGGATCCGGACTCGCCGATGAGTGTCACGGTCTCGCCCCTGCCCACGGTGAAGCTCACTCCGTCCACGGCGCGGACCACTCCGTGCGCGGTGATGAGCTCGATCTGCAGGTCCTCGACGTCGAGCAGCGGAACATCCTTCGGTGCGGCGTCCTTCGGCGGGATATCCGTCATGGCTCAGGCTCCCTTCTTGAAGCGTGCGGCGCGGGTGCCACGCGGCACACGTGCCCCGCGCGGCGCCTTCGTCGCACGGGTACGGTCGCGCAGCCCGTCGCCGAGCAGGTTGACGCCGACCACCAGCAGGGCGATGACCAGACCCGGCAGGGTGACCAGCCACCAGGAGGTGGTGATGTAGTCCTGGCCGTCGGAGATGATCCGGCCCCAGGTGGCGAACGGCCGCTGCGGGCCCGCGCCGAGGAAGCTCAGCGCGCTCTCCAGCAGGACGGCCTGGGCGAGCAGCAGCAGGACCACCAGGCTCGCCGGGCGGATCACATTGGGGACGACATGCCGGCCGAGGACCGACCAGCCGCGCAGTCCCAGGACCCGGGCGGCGGCGACATACGGTTTCTCCCGTTCCACGAGCACCAGGGAGCGGGTGAGCCGCGCGACCTCGGGCCACTGCGCGACCGCGATCACGCAGGTGATGACGGTGACGGACGGACCGAACAGGGCGACCACGAGCAGCAGCATCATCAGCAGGGGCAGCGCGAGCTGGGCCTCCAGCAGCCGGGAGACGACCGCGTCGACCCAGCCGCCGAAGAATCCGGCCGCGGCGCCCGCCGCGATACCGATCAGTCCGGAGACGAGGACGGCGAGGATACCGACCGTCAGCGACACCTGGCCGCCGTGCAGCACACGGGAGAGCAGATCGCGGCCCAGCTGGTCGGTGCCGAACAGATGCCCGTCGCTGAGCGGGGGCAGCCGGCGCCGGGAGAGATCCTGCGCGTCGGCGCCGGGCAGCGGCAGCAGACCCGCGAGGGCGACCGGCAGTACGACGAGCGCGGTGCAGACGGCCCCCGCCCACAGCTTGAAGCGGGCGCCACGCCGCTGCCGGGTGGCGGTGGCACGGGCGAGATCGCGGGCGGTGACGGCGCTCGGCCGGCCGCCGGAGGCAGCCGCGCCGGCGGGCGGGGCGCCCGGGGAAGCGGCGGTACGCGGGGCGGTGGTCATGTCTCAGGCCGCCTTTCCGAGACGCACCCGCGGATCGAGCAGCGGGTAGGCGAGGTCGACGAGGAGTTGGACGAGGATCGCGAGGGTCGCGGTGACCAGCACGGTGGCCTGGATCAGCGGATAGTCCCGGGTCTCCAGCGCGCGGACGACGAGCGAGCCGACGCCGGGCCAGCCGAAGACGACCTCGACCACGACCACGCCGTTGAGGAGCGCCGCGAACCGTGTACCGATGGCGGTGAGCAGCGGCACCGCCGAGTTGGCGAGGGCGTACCGCCAGGTGAGGGCGCGCTCGGAGAAGCCGCGCGAGCGGGCGACGGTGAGGTACGGGGAGCCGAGCGCCGTGGTCATCTCGCGCCGTACCAGCCGTGAGATCAGGGCCAGTTGCAGGATGGCCACGGTGACCGTCGGCAGGACGAGACCGCTCCACGAGGTGAATCCGGAGGCGGGCAGCACGGGAAGCAGTACGGCGAAGACGGTCAGCAGCATCACACCGGTCCAGAAGTCCGGCATGGACTGCCCGGCGATGGTGAGCACATTCCCGCCCAGCTCGCGCTTCGAGTCGGCACGGCGCGCCATCCACACGCCCAGCGGCACGGCCACCACGGCGGTGACCGTGATCGCGGAGACGGCGAGCGTGATGGTGTACGGCATCCGGTCCAGCACCACATCGAGGGCCGGGGCGCGGAAGGAGTAGCTGGTGCCGAGGTCTCCGGTGAGCAGATCGCGCAGGAAGATGCCGTACTGCGTGAGCAGCGGCTGGTCCAGCCCGAACTGGGCGCGGATACGGGCGAGATCGGCGGTGGTCGCGGTGGGTCCCGCGTAGGCGGCGGCGGGGTCGCCGGGAGCGAGACGTACCAGCAGGAAGACGGTGGTCAGGGTGAGGAAGACGGTCAGCAGGCTCTGGCCGAGCCGTTTGGCGAGATACGTCGGCACGGCTCAGCCCTCCAGCCGTACGGCGGACAGGTCATAGGAGTTGATCGGGAGCAGCGACAGGCCCCGGACGCGGGTTCTGCGGGCGAGCAGTGTCTTGGGCGCGAAGGCCCAGAGGCTGGGCCACGTGTCCCAGATGGCCTTCTGCACCACGGCCAGCTTCCTGTCGCGCGCGGTGTCGTCCACCTCGGTGGAGGCGGCGGTGAGCTGCCGCTCCACGCGCGGGATCACGTACCCCATGAAGGCGTCGCGGTCACGTTCCTTCTCGGCCGTGCCCCCGTACATGCCCTGGAGTGTGGTGAGTGCCTGGCCGGTGGGGCTGCCGTAGCCGTTGCCGATGACATCCCAGTCACCGGCCCGGCCCTGACGCCAGGTGAGGATGTCGCCGCCCGGCTCGAACTGCTGGAGCGAGGTGCGTACGCCGACCGCCTTCAGCATGTCCAGGACGGCTTCCATGACGGAGGTGTCGGCGGCGAACTCGCCGGACTCCCAGATGATCTTGATCCGCAGGTCCGTCGCGCCCAGTGACCTCAGCAGCGCGCGTGCCTTGCCGGGGTCGTACGCGTACGTGCCGGTGCGCACCGCGCCTTCGAGGGCGAGCGGCACCACACCGCCGGCCTCCTCCGCCGAGCCGTTGAGCACATCGTTGACCAGGGCGTCGCCGTCGATGGCGTAGGTCAGCGCGCGCCGTACCCGGGGGTCGGCGAGCGGAGTGCCCTCGGGCTTGCGGAAGTTGTAGAACAGCTGGCACATCCGGACGCCGGAGGTCTCCTCGACCTGGACGCCGGGCAGGCCGGTGAGCTGCTCGGCGGAGTCCGGGGTGAGGGTGTCGACGACATCGAGTTCGCCGCTGCGCAGCGCGACGACCCGGCTGGACTCCTCCGGTACGAACCGGACCCGTACGGTATCGATCCGCGGCCGGGTGCCCCAGTACGCCGGATTGCGGCCGAGCGTGTACTCGCCCGCGCCCGCGTTGGCCTTCAGGACGCGGTACGGGCCGGAGCCGAGACCGGTCTGCAGCTCCTCGGGCCGGTTGGCGGCGGCCGGGGTGATGTGGATGTTGGCCATCAGCCGGTCGAGCACCGGCACGGGCTCGCGGGTGTGCAGCAGGAAGGTGCGCGGGCCGGTCTTCTCGACGGTGGGCAGTTCGGGGAAGAGACCGAGCAGGAAGGAACCGTTGACCTTCCCGTACATCCCGAGGGCCGTGGCGACGTCCTCGACGGTGACGGGGCTGCCGTCGGAGTAGCACACGCCGTCGCGCAGCCGCACGGACCAGGCGGTGGGCTCGGCCATCTCGAACCGGTCGGCGAGGATCAGCCGCGGCTTCATCCCGGGACCGATACGGGTGAGTGCCTGCCGTACCGCGCGCTGCACGGTGACGGCGGCGTCGAACTGGTTGAGCTTGTTGTCCAGGCTCACCAGAGAGCGGTTCAGGCCGAGGGTGAGGGTGCCGGGGCCGGGGGCCCCGGTGGGGCCCGCACAGGCGGCCAGCGGGCCGAGAGCCACGCCCGCGCCACCGGCGGCGCCCCAGCGCAGCAGGGTGCGGCGGCCGAAACCCTCACGTGCGGGCTCGGGCGAGGGCTCACGCGGCGGAGCGTCGGGAGGAGCGCTCTGAGGAGTAGGGGTCATCGTCGACCTTCTCGGGTGCTGGGAAGCGACCGGCTCAAGCTGTCGGTGCCGGGCCGGGCGGACGCCGGGGCGTGTTTTCCCGGAGTCCGGTCTGTCCGGCGGTGACAGGTGTCGCGCCGCACAAGGTGGCACGATTGCGTGTTCCGCGCAAGAGGTCTCGCGCACTTCGCGCAACGTATGTCATCATCAGGCACCGAGGCAGCCCGCCCGGGCCGCCCGGAGGAGGTATCCGTGGTCATCAAGCCCCGAGGCGGGCGTGAACCGTGCCGCGTACTCGCCCTCGCGGACGATCTGTCCGGCGCGGCCGAGACGGCTGCCGCGCTGCGCCTCCCCGGCCGGATCGTCCTCGGTCCGGCGCCCGCGGCTCCCCCCGCCGGGGGAGAGGCGCTGGTGCTCGATCTCGACACCCGCCAGCTCCCCGCCGACGAGGCCGCCCGGATCGTCCGCGAGGCCGTGCGCGCCGCCGCCACCGGCACCGTACTCATCAAGAAGACGGACTCCCTGCTGCGCGGCAACCTCGCCGCCGAGGCCGCCGCCTACGCGCGGGGCGCGGCCGGACTCGTGATCGCCCCCGCCCTGCCGGTGGCCGGGCGTACCGTCCGCGACGGCGTCGTCCAGCTGCGCGGCACTCCGTTGCACGCCACCGACGCCTGGCGCGCCGAGTCCCGGCCCGCACCGCCCTCGGTGGCCGCCGCCCTCGGCGGCCTGCGGACGGCCGTCGTACCGCTCGGCGCCGTACGCTCCTCCCGCCCCGGACTCACGGGCCGCCTGCGCGACCTGATGGCGGCCGGGCTGAGCCCCGTCTGCGACGCCGAGACGGACGCGGACCTGGACGCGGTGGTCGCCGCCGCGCTCCCGCTGGGACCGGACGTACGGCTCATGGGAACCGGCGGGCTCGCCGCCGCGCTCGGCCGGGTGCTCGGCCCTGTCGTCGACGGCGCTGACGTACCGTCACCGCGCGAAGCGGTGCGGCCCGACCGGCCGCTGCTCGTCGTGGTCGGCACGGCGGAACCCACCGCCGTTGCGCAGATCGCGCAACTCACCGAGGCCGGAGCCCGGCACACCGCACTGCCGGCCGCTCTGCTCGCCGAGGCCGGCCCGGCGCTCTCCTTCCCCGTCGACGCCCACGGCATCACGGTCGTCAGCGTCGACAACTCCCCCGGCTTCCTCACCGGTTCGGCCCGTCGTGTGGTGGCCGGACTCGCCCGTGCCGTCGCCGCCGTCCCGTACCCCGCCGACCTCGTCCTCACCGGGGGCGAGACGGCGCGGCGCGTCCTGGACGCGCTCGGGATCACCCGGCTCCACCCGGTGGGACAGATCCACCACGGAGCCGTGCACAGCCGCACCGACGACGGCCGCTCGGTCGTCACCCGTCCCGGAAGCTACGGCGACACCGGGTCCCTGCTGCGGATCGCCCGCGCCCTGCGGCCGGTTCACCCCGCCGTACCGGGCGAGCGTCCCGCCGTACCGGGCGTGGGGTCCGTCGCGCCCGTCCCCCCGCCGTCCGTGTCATCCGTACCGCAAGGAGAAGTCCTGTGAACGCAGCCCCGACGACCGCCCCCATGGAGGCCCCCGTGCAGCCAGAGACGGCCGGCGCGCCGCTCCCGATCATCGCGGTCACCATGGGAGACGGCGCCGGCATCGGCCCCGAGGTGATCGTCCCCGCGCTGCTCCACGCCGACACCGCGCGCCGCTGCCGCCCCGTCGTCATCGGCGACGCGGAACGGCTGCGCCAGGCGGCCCGGATCCTCGGCGTCGCCTGCGAGATCGTCTCCGTCGAGACCCCGGCCGACGCCGTGTTCGGCCCCGGCCGTATCAATGTCATCGACCTCGGACTGCTCCCCGCCGACCTGCCCTGGGGACAGCTGTCCGCCGTCGCCGGCGACGCCGCGTACCAGTACGTACGGGTCGCCGCCGAACTCGCCGTGCGCGGCGACGTACAGGGCATCTGCACCGCCCCGCTCAACAAGGAGGCCCTGCACGCGGGCGGCCATCTCTACCCCGGGCACACCGAACTCCTCGCCCATCTCACCGGGGTCGAGGAGGTGTCGATGATGCTGTCGACCCCCAAGGTGAAGGTCATTCATGTCACCACCCACATCGGGCTGATCGACGCCGTACGCCGCATCGAGCCCGGACTCGTCGAGCGGACCGTGCGCCGCGGTCACGAGGCGATGGTGCGGGCCGGGGTCGCGAAGCCCGTCATCGGGGTGTGCGGCATCAATCCGCACGCGGGCGAGAACGGCCTGTTCGGCTACGGCGAGGAGGAGGAGAAGATCGTCCCGGCCATCGAGGTGCTGCGCGCCGACGGCATCGACGCCGTCGGACCGCTCCCCGCCGACACCGCCTTCTTCCTCGCCTCGCGCGGCGACTACGACCTGATCGTCGCGATGTACCACGACCAGGGCCACGGCCCCGTCAAGGTCATGGGCATCGAGGCGGGCGTCAACCTCACCGTGGGACTGCCGGTCATCCGTACCTCCGTCGACCACGGCACCGCCTTCGACATCGCGGGTACGGGCCGGGCCGAGGCCGGTAGCATGGTCGAGGCCCTGCGCCAGGCCGCCGAGATGTCCACCGCTCCGGCCCGTTGACCACCCGATCGTCCGCACCGGAGGGCAGAAGACTGATGTCTGCGATCGGATCGAAGGCCCGGCGCGACCGGATCGTCCATCTCGCCACGACCACCGGACTGGCCAGTGTGGAGGAGTTGTCCCAGCTGTTCGGGGTCACCGCCTCCACCATCCGGCGCGATCTCGCGAAGCTGACCTCGGACGGACAGCTCGCCCGTACCTACGGCGGCGCGATGGCGCTGGCCGCCCACCCCGAGGCGTCGTTGCGGCAGCGCACGGGCGAGGCGTTCGAGGCCAAGCAGGCGATCGCGCGGTGGGCGGCGGCGGAGGTACGGCCCGGGGAGTCGCTGCTGCTGGACGCGGGATCGACCGTCGGCGCGCTCGCGCACGAACTGCGCACGGCGAAGGATGTCACCGTCGCCACCACGGGTCTGACGGCCCTTCAGGAGCTGGCGGACGTCGAGTCGGTCCATGTCGAATGCCTCGGCGGTACGCTGCGCCCGCTCAGCCAGGGATTCGTGGGACCGCTCACCGAAGCGGCCCTGGAGCGCCTCACGTTCGACCGGCTCTTCCTGGGCACGGACGGCGTCTCGGCGGAGTACGGCATCTGCGAGGCCGATCTGCGGCAGACGCGCCTCAAGGAGCTCATGGCCCGGCGCGCGGACCGGGTGTACGTACTGGCCCACGCGGCGAAGCTGGGCCGCCGGCCGTTCCACACCTGGACCCCGCTGCGGCCCGACTGGACGCTGGTGACCGACGAGGGAGCGGACCCCCGCGTCGTCGAGGGGCTGCGCGCGCGCGGAGTCACGGTCGTCCTGACACCCGCGGGGCGGACGGACACGGTGGGCTGACCGCGCGAGCAGGTCAAGGGGAGGTCCCGTGGAGCGTGCTCCACGGGACCTCCCCTTTGTGCGTGTTCGGGGCGGCGGGCCGTATTCACACTCAATAAGGGCTTCTTTCCCTTTGGTTCGCCGTCCCGGAATGCCTCGGGGGCGAAGGGTCGACTTTCCATGGGGGAGTTACTAGGATGCCCAACAAGTTGTGGGTGCGGCATTGTATTGGAAACGGTCAGACGCACATTGCCGATCTGTTCATCTCTTGGTAAAGCGTTGTTAATTGCCTCTGGGGCAGCGGTACGTACCACACCGCTGAGCTGGCCCTCGTCGATGACGATGGATCAACTCCGCAGCGTGGCTACGGGGGAGTAGGAAGTCAGTGGGGCCTGGCAGAGGTCTGTACCACCGAAAAATGTGCACCATTTCCGTCCACGGATGTCCCGATGTCGTGAGGTGCCCAGGATTCGGCACTTTCATGCGTCGCGGACACGAGTACTGATTCGGGGGCGGAGGCCGCGTGCGTTTTCAGCTTTTGGGCCCTTTGAGTATCGCCGAGGGCCATGACGTTGTTGTTCTTAAACCGTCCAAACCGTCCAGCCTGCTGGCGGCTCTCCTCATTCATCCCGGATCCGTCGTGTCCACCGGCTATCTGCTGCGTGCCCTGTGGGACGAGGACCAGCCGGCCACGGCCAGGGCCGCGCTCCAGAGCTGTGTGCTCAGACTGCGCCGGCTCTTCGTCAAATACGGGGTCACCCGCAATGTCATCGAGGCGGTGCCCGGCGGCTACCGGATGAACGCCGACGCCGACACTCTCGACCTGGTGCGGTTCCGCGCGCTGGTACGGGCGGCGGACGAAGCCGACGACGCCGAGGGCGAGTTGTACCGGCTCAAGGAGGCGCTCACGCTCTGGCAGGGGCCCCTGCTGGCGAACGTGCCCTCCCCGATGCTGCACCGCGACGAGGTGCCGGGGCTGACGGAGGAGCGGCTGCGTACGCTCGAACGGGCCTGCGACATCGAGCTCGCGCTGGGCCGATGTCGCCAGGTACTGGTCGACCTCTGGGAGGCCGCTCGCCGTCACCCCGGCCGCGAACGGTTCTCCGAACAGCTCATCGAGGCGCTCTACCGTACCGGCCGGCAGTCGGAGGCGCTCTCCGAGTACCGCAGTGTGAAAGGCCGGTTGAAGGAGGAACTGGGCGTCGATCCCGGCCCGTCGCTCCAGCGGCTCGAACTGTCGATCCTCCGTGGCGACGACCTCGGCCCGTCCACACTCGATCCGGCCCTCGACCGGACGGCGCCGCTGCCCGGCGGCCCCACCGCGGTGGCCCTCGCGCCACGCGCCGAGCCCCTGGCGATCGCCTCCCCGGCTCCGGCCCCCGCACCCGCTTCCGTACCGTCCCTGCCGCTCGCGCCCGCCGTGCGCCCGGTGCCGCCGGTGCCGTCCTTCACCGGCCGTACCGCCGAGCGGGCGGCGATCACCGCCCGTCTCGCCGCGGGATCCCCGGACACCACCGTCGTGGTCCTCTCCGGAGCCCCGGGCATCGGAAAGACCGCGCTGGCCCGGCAAGCTGCCCATGACACCCAGGACAGCTTCCCCGGCGGCGTGTTCATCCTGGCCATGACGCGTGAGGACGGCTCCTCCGTCACCCCGGCCGAGGCGCTGGCGCAGCTGCCGCCGCTCGGAACCGCCGACGGCGCGACGCTGCTCGTCCTCGACGATGTGACCAGCCCCGACCAGGTCCGCCCGCTGCTCCCGGCCCGGCCGGGCAGCGCCGCGATCGTCACCAGCAGACGCGGTCTGGCCGGGCTGATGGCCACCCACGGCGGCAGCGTCCACCGGCTCTCCACCCTGGAACCGGCGGAATCCCATCAGCTGCTGGCCGCCGTGCTCGGCGCCGAACGCGTGGCCGCCGAACCGGCCGCCGCCGGGGAACTCGCCCGTATCTGCGGCCACTTCCCGCTCAGTCTGCGGATCGCCACGGCCCGGCTGCTCACCCGTCCCGGGCTGCGCATCGCGGACTGCGTGGCCTGGCTGGCGGAGGATCTGCCGGCCAGGCTCTCCCTCGCCGACGATCCGCGGCTCTCCGTACCGCAGGTGTTCGGCGGCGCGTTGCGCCGGCTGGAGCCGCGGTGGCGGGAAGCCTTCCACCGGCTCGGCGACCACGAGGGACTGCTGCTCCCCTCGCACGCGCTCGGCAACTCACCCGAGGCGGAAGAGGCGTTGGAGCGGCTCGCCGACGCGGGACTGCTCGAAGAAGGGCCTCCCGGTCCGTACCGCATCCATCGACTGCTGAAAATCTACGCGCGTCAGCAGGCGCGCGAGAGACACAACAGCCAGGCGGCGACAGCACGCCACTGACGGGCGACGCCCGAACTCCAGCACGATCAGGCCACCTTGACCAAGCATCCAGGGGTGTCATTCTCATGGGCTCAGCCACCTACGAAACCGTTGCCTCGACCCGCCCGCGCATCCGTCGCGACGTGCTGTTCACCGAGACACCGGAGGGGGTGCTCTTCCACAACGCGGACGGCGGATTCCAGCTGACCGCCAAGTCCGCCTACCGGTTCGCCACACTGATCGTCCCGCATCTCACCGGCGACCACTCGGTCTCCGAGATCTGCCAGGGCCTCGGTGACCAGCAGCGCGCCATGGTCGGCGAACTGGTGAAGAGCCTGTACGAAAGGGACTTCGCCCGGCCGGTCCCGGTGACCGAGGGCGAGGCGCACGAGACACCGCCCGAGGTGGCCCGGCGCTTCGCCCCGCAGATCGCCTATGTGGACCACTACTCCGACGACGCCGAGCGCCGCTTCGACCGCTTCCGTACGGCACGGGTGGCCGTGCTCGGCGACGACCTCGTGGCCCGCTGGTGCGTGCTCAGCCTGATCCGCAACGGCTGCGCCACCATCGGCGTACAGGCGGGACTGGGAGCCGAGAGCATCGAGACCATAGAGGCCGAGGCGCGGGAGGCGGCGGCCGACGGCTGCCCCGTGGACCTCCGCCGGATCGAGACGGACGACGACCGGTCCCCCGTCAGCTGGGCGGACCTCGCCTCGTACGACCTCGTGGTGGTCACCGGCGGCCCCGCGGCCCCGCAGCGGCTGTTCCCGCTGCTCCGGGCCGGTGTGCCCGAGGGCCGTACGCTCCTGCCGGCCTGGTCCTACGGCCAGTACGCCGTGGTGGGACCGCTGATGACGCCCGACACCACCGGCTGCTGGTCCTGCGCGGTGCTGCGGATCGGTTCCCACGACGGGGCCGCCGCGGCCGCCGACATCTGGAGCGGTCTGGCGCTGCCCGGGTCCGTACCGGCCGGTGAGCTTCCGAGCCGGCCCCTGGCGGCGATGATCGGCAATCTCCTCGGCTACGAGATCTTCCGTGTCACCACCGGCGCGCTGCCCGCCGAGACCGCGGGCCAGCTGATCATCCAGGACATGAAGTCCCTCGATGTCACGGCCGAACCCCTGCTGCCGCACCCGCGCTGCCCGTTCTGCGCCGCAGCGGCGGAGGACGACGCCCCGGCCGGTGGAGTCGATCTCCCGCTGGACCTCCCCGTGGACCTCACGGCGGCCGGCAGCGAGACCCCGCGGATGCCGACGGTCGACACGGCCCGGGAAGCCGACGCGCTGGTGGAGGAGTTGAACCGCCGCTCGGTCCTGGTCCGGCCGCGCGCCGGAGTCTTCGGCCGGTTCGCGGACGAGCCGCTCACGCAGATTCCGCTCAAGGCGACCCTCGTCGAACTCGGCATCGGCCATGGCGCCGCGCGTCGGATCGCCGCCTTCGATGTGCACCATGTCGCCGGAGCCCGACTGCGGGCGCTGAACGCGGCGGCAGGGGTATACGCGGAGCATGTCGTGCCCACCACGGGCATCCTGACGGACAGTCAGGTCAACGCGGCCGACGGCGTGCGCGCTCTGGAGCCCGCCGCGCTCACTCTCTTCGGCGGAACGGGCACGGGTACGGCCGCCGGCGGTGCGCGGGTGACGGCCTGGACCGGAGCCGTCTCGCTGCTCACCAAGGAGCGGATTCTCGTACCGGCGGCGGCCGTTCGCACCTTCGGCCCGCACAACGCCGACCGGCTGATCGAGCCGACGCGCGCCGGGACCGGAGCCGGAGCCACGGCGGCGGACGCCGCCGCCGAGGGCCTGCTCTCCGCCCTCGCCCATGACGCGCTGTGCCGCACGCTGCGGGGCGGTACGGCGAGCAGGGTGCCGCTGAAGCCGCTCGCGGAGGGGGAGACGGCCGATGCCGAACTCACCTTCCTCATCCGGTCCGCCGCCGTCCTCGACATCGAACTGGACCTGCTCGACCTGGGCGAGGGCGACCGCTCCGGGGCGCATGTGCTGCTCGCTCGCGGAGCCGGGCACTGGGCCGTCGGCAGCGACATCAGCGCACAGCGCGCCGCGGTCGCCGCGCTGCGCGATCTGCTCGGACAGGTGCAGCTGGGCCGCGAGGAGACGGCCGCGCCGTTCGACCTCGGCGACCCGCTGCTCCGTGACCTCGACGCGACGACGATCCACGCCACGGACACCGAGGGGACGGGCGCCGTCGTCTCGCGGGCGGTGACCGACTGGTCCGCGGTGCTCGACCGGCTCCGGGCGGCGGGACGCGACGCCCTGATGGTGGACACCGGCTCCGCGGACCTGGCCACCGCGGGCATCAGAACCGCCCGTGTGCTTCTCACCACGGAGGCGTCCCGTGGGGCTTAGCACACTCGACACCGGCCCGGCGGAGGATCTGCTGCGTCAGGCCCTGGGGCGGCTCGGCGGACCCGAGGTGAGCATCGGCGCGCTCGGCACCCACGACGCGTTCGCCGCCGGACAGGACGCCACCGGACAGAACACCGCCGGGCGGGAGGCGGCCGGACGGGAGAGGACCGGGCCGGACGCCACCGCGCGCCCCGACGCGTCGGTCCCGGTGCGGCTGTACGGCGCGCACGCCGTCATCGGGCCCCTGCCCGGTGCCGACGGCGCGCCGGCCGCGGCCTGCTCCCACTGTCTGGCCCGCCGCTGGCAGGCCGTACGGTCCGTGGCGCTGCGCGACGCCCTCGAACTGGGCGGGGAGACCCGGGCGGCGGGGGAGTGGCCCTATGCCACACCGTTCGCGGCGGACGCCGTCGCCGCGCTCGTCACCGCACTGCGCGAACGGCCACCGGCCCCCGGGGGGCCGTTCCCCGAGATCCGGCTGATGGATCTGCGGACCCTGACGGTCCGGCACTACCCGCTGGTGCCCGACCCCGAATGCCCGCGCTGCGCCACACCCCGCACCGACACCGCCGAAGACGCCCGGATCACCCTGCGTCCCGCCCCCAAACACCGTCCCGGCTCCTTCCGGCTGCGGCCCATCGAGGCGTACGACATCGACGTGGCCGCGTTCGCCAACCCGGTGTGCGGCGCGCTCGGGCCGTCCGTGGTCCATGACGTCTCCTCCACCTCCACCTCCGCGACCATCGGCTGTTTCTCGATGCGCTCCGGTGAGTATCTGCGCGAGACGTTCTGGGGCGGCCACGCCGACTCCTTCGGCCACAGCAACCGGATCGGTGTGCTCGAAGGCATGGAGCGCTACGCCGGGATGCGCGCGCGCTCCCGGATCACCAGCGTCACCGGAACGCTCGACGAGTTCGGTGCCCAGGCCGTCGACCCCCGTGAAGTCGGCCTGTACGCACCGGACTTCTACCGGGACAACCCCCGGGTCCGCCCGTTCGCGTCCGACCGGGAGATCCCCTGGGTGTGGGGCTACTCCCTGCGCGACGAGGAGCCGAGGCTGGTCCCCGAGGTGCTGACGTATTATCACGCGCCGGGCCTGGAGAACCGGTTCGTGCAGGAGAGCTCCAACGGCTGTGCCTCCGGCGGCTGTCTGGAAGAGGCGGTCTACTTCGGGCTGATGGAGGTCATCGAGCGCGACGCCTTCCTGCTCGCCTGGTACGGGCAGCAGCCGCTGCCCGAGATCGACCCGGCCACCAGCACCCGCGCCTCCACCCGGCACATGGTCGACCGGCTCGCGATGTACGGCTACCGGGCACGGTTCTTCGACACCCGGATCACCTTCCCGGTCCCGGTCGTCACCGCCGTGGCCGAGCGCTTCGACGGCGGACCCGGCCGGATGTGCTTCGGCGCGGGCGCCGGACTCGACCCCGAGTCCGCGCTCGACTCGGCGCTCTGCGAGATCGCGACCGACGCGGTGAACCTTCAGGACCGCACCGAGCGCGACGGGCCCCGGCTGCGTGCCATGGCCGCGGACTTCGACCGGGTGACGGCGCTGCACGACCATCCCCTGGTGTACGGCGTACCGGAGATGGGCGAGCACGCCGGCTTCCTGCTCGACCCGGACAGCCCGCCGCGTCGCGGTATCGCCCCCGAACCCCCGCGCGCCGTTCATGAGTTGCGCTGGCCGGACGCCTCCGGCGCCATGGCGGCCGGGGACCTCCGCGAGGATCTGCGGCGCTGTGTCGACGCGGTGACCGGAGCCGGCTTCGACGTGGTGGTGGTCGACCAGACCATGCCCGAGCAGCGCACCCTCGGGCTGCACACCGTGAGCGTGCTCGTCCCGGGGCTGCTGCCGATCGACTTCGGCTGGTCCCGGCAGCGCGCCCGCACCATGCCCCGGCTGCGCACCGCCCTGCGTACGGCGGGACTGCGCGACCACGATCTGGGGCCGGACGACATCAACCCGGCGCCGCACCCCTTCCCGTAAGCAACCGTCCAGCACAGCAGCATCCACCACAGAACCGTCCAGCACAGCACCGTCCAGCAGAGAGGAGGGTCCCGTGGGCTACGCCCATGACTACGCGGCCGCGATCATGCAGCGCGGCCGGGTCCCGATGGAGCCCGCCGATTTCGTCCCCGACTGGGCGGATCGGCCGAGGAAGGCCAAGTTCTACCCCGGTGTCGAGTCCTTCCCGCTGCCGGACACGGACTTCCCCGAGGGGGCGACCGTGGCGGCCGGCTGTCTGCGTACCGAAGCGCCCGAAGGACAGCGGCCGTTCACGCTGGACTCGCTCTCCGGGATGCTGCGCGACTCCTACGGGCTGACCGGACGCCGGCTCGGTGTCCAGACCAATACCGACCTCGCCGCGCTGCCGCACTACACCCAGGCCAACTGGTCCCGTGGCACCGCCTCCGGCGGCGGTCTCTACCCGGTCAGCGTCTACTGGGTCTCCGGCCCCAGCGGACCGCGGGCCCCGGGTATCCACTACTACTCGGCCCCGCACCACTCCATGCAGCGGCTGCTCGCGGGCGATGTGACCGGTGAGGTGCGGGCGGCGCTCGGCGAGGGGGCGGCGGGCGCGGACCGCGACCAGTTCCTGGTCCTGGGGATCAAGTACTGGCAGAACGCGTTCAAGTACAACAGCTTCTCCTTCCACGCGGTGAGCATGGATCTCGGCGCGATCGTCGGGACCTGGCGTATCTGGGCGCGGGCACAGGGGCTGGCTGTCGAACCGGCGCTGTGGTTCGACGAGGAGAGGCTGAGCCACCTGCTGGGTGTGCCTCACGAGGAAGAAGGGATCTTCGCCGTCGTCCCGCTGGCCTGGGAGGGCGCCGAGCCCACCGCCGGACTCTCCACCGCCGCGCTCGCCGATGTCCCCGCCGTCCGGCACACCGACGTCGAACGCTCGCGCACGGTGCTGCGTTTCGACACACTCCAGCGGATCCACGCGGCGACGATGGAAGCCGCCGTCGACCGCCCGGAGCCGGGCGCGCTCGCCCCGGCGGCCGCGAACCCGCCCACCGGAACGGGCACGCCGGTCGCCCTGCCGGAGCCCGGACTGCCGCCGGTGAGTGTGCGCGACGCCCTGCGGGAGCGGCGCAGCAGCTTCGGGCGGTTCGACGCGGCCCG
The DNA here is from genome assembly GCF_042790125.1 of Streptomyces scopuliridis. Taxonomy (GTDB): domain Bacteria; phylum Actinomycetota; class Actinomycetes; order Streptomycetales; family Streptomycetaceae; genus Streptomyces; species Streptomyces scopuliridis_A. The sequence goes on along the minus strand of NZ_JBHTZS010000005.1, from coordinate 337,255 downwards.
CCCGGTCACCACCGCGCAACTCGCCGCCACCCTCGACGCCTGCGCCGCGGCCTCGCTCGGCGGCGACGCGGGACAGGACGTCGCACCGGACGGCTCCGCCGCGCCGGGCCTCGTCACGCTGTACGCGTTCATCAACCATGTCGAGGGCGTCGCCCCCGGCGCGTACGCCTACGATCCTGTCGGCCACACGCTGCGCCCGGTGGTGACGGGCCCGCCGGGACCGTTCCTCCAGCGCAACTACTTCCTCTCCAACTACAACCTGGAGCAGGCCGGAGTGGTGATCGTCCCCACCATCCGCACCGCCGCCGTCCTGGACGCGGTGGGGGACCGGGGCTACCGGCTGGTGAACGGCACGATCGGGGCCGTGGCGCAGACCTTCTACACCGTGGCCTCCGCCCTCGGGCTCGGCGCGGGCGTCGCCCTGGGCTTCGACAACATCTCGTACATCGAGGAGCTGGGTCTCGAACGCACCGGCGAGAAGCCGCTGTTGATCATGCTGCTGGGCAACGAGCGGCCACGGCCCGCCGACTTCCGCTACGAGATCGGCTGAGCGGGATGGGGGAACGAGTGATGACACCGGACAGACACACGCCGCCGGATACACATACCAGGCCGGATACACCCACCACGCCGGATACGGGCACGGCGGACGCCGGCTGGGCACCGGGCCGCCGCTTCATGCTGCGCGTCGCGGGGCTGCCGGTCGAGTCCGTCGAGGCGCTGCGCTGCGGCGCCGGCCGTCAGTGGGCGGACGATGTCCTCGCGGCCGAGGACCGGCTGCGGGCCCGTGCGGCCGGGCTGAGCGATCTGCTGCACGACGTGGTGCGTACCACCGACGTCGCCCCGGACGGCGCGGGCGCCGGGCAGCGCCGTGAACTGCTCGGCCTGCGCCGCCAGATCTTCAACAACCGGCTTCCCGCCGACCCCGAGGCGGCCGTCCGGCTGGTCGCGGAACTCGACCCGCGCGCGGCGGAGGCGACCGCCGAGTGGCTGCGCGACCGGCGCCATCTGGAGAAGCTGCGGGCCGAGGGAGCGCCCCTGCTCGCCGCCGACCTCGACAGGACCCGGGCCGCGCTGCGCGGGCTCCTCGCCGAGGACCGGCTGCGCTGCGGGCTCCTGCTGGCCTCCCCGACGCTGGAGGGACAGCTCGACGCCTATATCGCCAAGGCCGGGGCGGGGGCCGCGGCCGGGGTGTCCCCGGACAAGCGGATGCGGAAGATCGAGCGGTCGGTGCTGTCGTATCTGTACCGGACGGCCTGCAAGACCAGCCCGTTCAGCACGTTCACCGGTGTCGCCACCGGCGTCTTCCACGACGGCGACAACGGTGACCACGGCCGGGAGCCCGGCCGCGATGCCACCGACGCCACCATCCGTATCGACGACGCCTGGTCGAGCCATGTGCGGCTCAATGTCGTCGTGCTGGGCCGGTTCGCCGAACTGATCCTCGCCGACCCCGCCCGGCGGGGCGATCTGCCCGTACGGCCGGCCTCCGGCTGGGAGCGGGACGACGACCGGATCCGCTACGTACGCCAGTGGATCAGCGCGGGCGACGACTCGGCCGCGGTCACCTTCGACGCGGTCAAGGACCGGCTGTTCTTCCTCCGTCGCAGCGGCACGCTGGACCGGCTGCTCGGTCTGTTCGAGGGACGGGACGAGCTGCGCTACGGCGAGCTGGTGGAGTGGCTCGGTGCCGAGCACGACGCCGAGCCCGCGCAGTGCGAGACCTATGTGGCCGCGCTTCTCCAGCTCGGCCTGGTGCGGGTGCCGTGCCTGGACACCGACGTCCACAGCCCCGATCCACTGCGCTCCTTCCAGAGCGCGCTGCGCACCCTCGGTCGCCCCTGGGCGGACCGGCTGGCCGCCGCCTTCGAGGGGCCCGTCCGCGCCATCGACCGCTTCCCCTCCGCCGACCGCGCCGAACGGGCGGAACTCCTGCGTGAACTGCGCGCCGGACTGCGGGAAGGCCAGGCCCAGTTGGGCGCCGCGGAGGCCACACTGCCGCAGACCCTGCTCTACGAGGACGTCAGCGCGGGCCGTGAGGTGAGCTGCGGGCTCGGCGCCTGGACCGGGGCGGCCGGCGGCGCGCTGCGATCCGTCGAGCGCATCCTCCCCGCCTTCGACCTGACGCTCCCTCAGCGCGTCACGTTCAAGGGCTTCTTCGTCGCGCGCTACGGTCGTGGCGGCCGGTGCGACGACCTCCTGGGCCTCGTCCACGACTTCCACGAGGACTTCTTCGACCAGTACCTCTCCTTCGCGGGCAAGCGGCGGCCGTTCGACGACCGGGGCGAGTATGTGCCGGAGGAGAACTGGCTCGGTCTGCCGGGGATCCGTTCGATCGACGCGGCGCGCCGCGCCTTCATCGACCGGATGCGGCAGCTCTGGCAGGAGCACGCGGACGCGGACGAGATCCGGCTCGACGAACGGGATCTCGGGCCCGTGGCGGACGAACTCGCCCCGGTCGCGGCCGACTTCGCGCCACAGTCCCACCATGTCCAGCTCACCGAGAGGGACGGCGCCCCGCTCGTCGTGCTCAACCGCTCGTACGGCGGGCTCTCCTTCCCGTTCAGCCGCTTCACCCATGTCTACGACACCGCCGGCGCCGCGGAGCCGGCCGGGGCCTTCTCGCGGGGGCTGCGTGACACCGCCGCCGCCGTCACCCCCGAAGGAGCGGTGCTGGCCGAGATCACCGGAGGAGCGGTCACCAGCAATCTCAATCTGCACAGCCCGCTCACCGACTACCAGATCGTCTGCCCCGGAGAATCCAGCACCGTCCCCGAGGACCGGCGCATCCACCTCGACGATCTCCATGTCGAGCACGACGCGGAGACGGACCGGCTGGTGCTGCGCTCCACCCGGCTCGGCCGCGAGGTCGTCCCCGTCTATCTCGGCTATCTGGTGCCGCTCGCGCTGCCCGAGATCCCCCGTACGCTCCTGCTGATGTCCCCGACCTCGATGGCGCCGCTGGACGTCTGGGGCGGCGTCCCGGCGGGCGAGGCGCACGACGGTGTGACCAGGCGCCCCCGGGTGCTGCACGGCGAGGTCGTCCTCAGCCGTCGCAGCTGGACCATGACGGCCGGTACGCTGCCCGTCCGCCGGCCCGGTACCGGCGACGAGGAGTGGTTCCTCGGCTGGCAGCGCTGGCGGCGCGAACACGCCCTGCCCGACCAGGTGTTCGCCACCGTGTCCAGCGGCCCCCGGGGCGGCGCGGGGGCCAAACCGCAGTACGTGGACTTCGACAGCGTTCTCTCCCTCACCGCCCTCGAAGCCCTGCCGACGGACCCGGACGACCGGGTCGTCCTGCGGGAAATGCTCCCCGGGCGCGACGGGCTCCATGTCCGTTCCGCGCGCGGCAGCCATGTGGCCGAGCTGGCCGTGGAGACCTTCACCTCGACCCGACGCAGAGAGGGCGCACCGACATGCCAGAGCTGACCCCCGCGCCGAGCCCCGCCCCGGCCGCCGCACCCGCCGCCGGCGACTGGCAGGCCATCCACATCTTCTACGCGGCCAATCCGCAGCCCCTGCTGGTGAACTGTGTCCGCCCGCTGGTGGCCGGGCTGACCGCCGACGGCCTGCTGGCCGGTCACTTCTTCATCAACTACTGGCTGGAGGGGCCGCATGTCCGCCTCCGGCTCAAGCCCGTCGACGCGGCCGCGACCCCGGAGGTACGGCGCCGCGCAGAGGAGGCCATCAGCGGCTTCCTCCGCACCCGCCCCGCCCTCTACGAGGTGGACTCCGGGTTCCTGAACGAGTTCTACAACACCCTCTTCGAGATCGAGTTCCCGGAGGGCGACCGCGGCGCGTTCATGAACGAGGACGGCCGGATGAACCTGCGGCCCAACAACTCCTTCTCGTACGAGCCGTACGAACCCGAGTACGGCAAGTACGGCGGCCCGGCCGGGATCGAGCTGGCCGAGTGGCACTTCGCGCACTCCAGCGATCTCGTCATGGACGCCTTCCGCACCATGAACCTGCATCTGCGCACCGTGCTGCTCGGCACCTCCGCCCAGCTGATGATGGTCATGGCCGGGTGCTTCCTGCCCGAACGGGAGGAGCTGGGCGCGTATCTGGACCGCTACTACGAGTTCTGGCACAACGCCTTCCCCGGCACCGGCTTCATCGGGTCGAAGGAGTACGACAAGAACTACGCCGCGATGGCTCCCGGCCTCGGCCGCCGCTTCGAGGGCATCCGCCGGGCCGTCCGCACCGGTGAACTGGGCACGTTGCCCGCCTTCCTGCGCGGCTGGGCCGAGCACTGCCTCGAACTGCGGGCCCGCGCCGAGGAGCTGACCACGGGCGGCGAGCTGGTGTTCCGCTCCTGGGACGGCACGCGCGACGAACGCGTCACCGACCCCGCCGTGGCGCTGCCGCTGCTGCTCTCGCCGTATATGCACATGACCAACAACCGGCTGCATGTGACGATCCGCGACGAGGCGTATCTCTCGCATGTGCTCGGCCGGGTCCTGCGCGAGGACACCGCCGCCCCACCCGCCCCGGCGGCGATCCCATGACCGCCACTCCCGGGGAGCTGCTCTCGCACCGCCCGGCGCTGCGCCCGGACATCCTGCTGAGCCCCGCCCTGCTGCACGGCCCCGCCACCGTGCATCTGATCAAGGAGCCGGAGGGCGGCGCGGCCTTCGAGGTCGGGACCAAGGAGTACTTCCTGATCTCCCGGCTCGACGGCAGCCGCAGCCTGGCGGAGATCGGAGAGGAGTACGCCGAGACCTTCGGCAAGCGCCTCGGCGCCGCGCACTGGCAGCGGCTGCTCCACCTGCTCGGCACCCGAAGCCTGCTGGCCGGCGCACCGCCCCGGCCGGCACCCGCCGCCGCCCCGCCCGGGAGACCGTTCAGCGGCACCCCGCTGCGGGGCACCCTCCGGCTGGTCGCCGACGCCAACGCCACCACCACACGCCTGCACCGGCGGCTGCGCCCCGCCCTGCGGACCGCGGTCCTGCTCCCGCTGACCGGCCTCATGGTGGCGATGGAGATCCTGCTCGCGACGGCGCTGCCCGAACTGGCCGAGGACACCTGGTGGCTGTTCCACCAGCCCGTCGCGCTGATCGCGGTGTTCACCCTGCTCTGGCTGAGCACTGCCCTGCATGAACTGGCCCATGGAGTGAGCGCCAGGCACTACGGGGGTACGGTCAGCGAGATCGGGCTGCGCTGGCGGCTGCCCATGGCCGTGATGTACTGCACTGTCGACAACTACCGCTACCTACGCACCCGTTGGCATCAGCTCGCGGTCGCGGGGGCGGGTGCCTTCGCCAATCTGCTGTTCCTGCTGCCGTTCCTGGCCTGGTGGGCCGCGCTCCCCGAGGGGGACCCGACCCGCCGGGTGCTGTCGGGGCTGCTGCTGCTCGGCAGTCTCCAGGCACTCGTCAACCTGCTGCCGCTGCCTCCGCTCGACGGCTACACGATGCTGAGCCACACGCTGCGTGTCTCCGGTCTCGCGCCGGAGAGCGGGCGTTATCTGCGGCTGTGTCTCAGCGACCGGCCGGCCGCCGCCGCGTACCCGCGCCGGGCACGGGCCGTCTACCTCGGCTACGGGGTGGGGTCGGCCCTGCTTGTCCTTGTCCTGGTGGCGGCTCTGGCAACAGGCCTCTACTTCCTACTAGTTCACTGACCCACAACCCCCGAGGGGCGCAGAACCACATGAGCGAGGCCAGGACCATGGCGTCCGTGCCGCACGAGACGGCCACCGGAGCGGCGATCGTCGTCGAGGACGTACGCAAACGATACGGGGACCGGCAGGCCGTCGACGGGGTGTCACTCCAGGTCGGCCGCGGGGAGTTCTTCGGACTCCTCGGCCCCAACGGCGCGGGGAAGACCACCCTCGTCGAAATCATGGAGGGCCTGCGGCAGGCGGACTCCGGAACCGTCTCGGTTCTCGGCCAGTCCCCCTGGCCGCGGAATGTGGCGCTGCTGCCGCGGCTGGGCGTCCAGACCCAGTCCTCCGCCTTCTTCGTGCGCCAGACCGCGCGCGAGCATCTGCGTACTGTCGCCGCCCTGTACGGGGCGAGCGGCGCCGACGCGGACAGCACGCTCGACACGGTCGGGCTGGCCGATCAGCGTGATGTCATGGTCGAGAACCTCTCCGGCGGCCAGCGCCAGCGCCTGGCCATCGCCTCGGCCCTGGTCCACGGCCCCGAGCTGATCTTCCTGGACGAGCCGACCGCGGCCCTGGACCCGCAGGCCCGCCGTGAGCTGTGGAAGGTGCTGCGCGAGCTGAAGAGCGAGGGCCGCACCATCGTCTACACCACACACCATCTGGACGAGGCCGAGGCGCTCTGCGACCGGGTGGCGATCCTTGTCGGCGGCTCGGTCGTGGCGCTGGACTCCCCGCACCATCTGGTGACCGCCGCCGGCGCGCCGACCCGACTGCTGATCCCGGCGGAACGGATGAGCCAGGAGGACGCGGCGGCCATCCCGGGGGTCGACCGGGTCACCGAGCAGGGCGGCTCCCTCGTCCTGGAGACGGCGGAGTCCGGGAAGGTCCTCCAGGCGGTCGACGCCCTCGGCGGCCTGGACGGTGTCCAGACCCGCACCGCCACGCTGGAGGACGTCTACCTCGAACTGACCGGCGCCGCCACCCCCGACACCACAGCCACCCCAGTCACCACAGCCACCACGGACACCAACGACACGGAGCAGCAGGGATGAGCGCGTACGCAGCACTGACGGGGGCCGGCTACCGGGCACAGGTCCGGGACAAGGCGACCCTCTTCTTCACCTTCGCCTTTCCGCTGCTCTTCCTGGTCGTCTTCGGACTGATCTTCCGGGGCCAGGAGGTGGGGGAGACCGGCCGCCCGTACATCTCCTACATCGCTCCGGGTGTGATGTCCTGGGGCGTGGCCAACGCCGCCGTCTTCGGTGTGGCCTTCACCCTGATGCAGTGGCGCCGTGACGATCTGCTGCGGCTGATCCGGATGACCCCCACCCGGCTGTCGTCGGTCCTCGGCTCGCGCTATGTGCTCGCCCTCGGCGTGGGGATCTTCCAGGCGGTGGTGTTCATCGCGGTGGCGATGCTGCCGCTGTTCGGCCTGGAGCTGGACGCGCGGTGGCCGCTGGCGCTGCCCGTGCTGGTGCTCGGTATCACGGCGTTCCTCACCATCGGCGTGGTCATCGGCTCGTACGCCAACACGCCCGAGGCGGTCGCGGCCATCGCCAACTGTCTGATGGTGCCGATGGCCTTCCTCTCCGGCTCGTTCCTGCCGCTGGACATGATGCCGTCCTGGCTCCAGTCGGTCTCGCGGGTGCTGCCGCTGCGCTATCTCAACGACGCGGTGTCCGCGGCCCTTTCGGGCAAGGGCGACCTCGGGGACATCGCCCTTGGCTGCGGCGGACTCGCCGTCTTCACCGTCATCTTCGGGGCGCTGGCCCTGAAGACGTTCCGCTGGAGCAACTCCACATGACCACGACGACGACCGAAGCGGCGGTGGACGGCGTTCCGCTGGAGGCCGCGCGTGAGCTGCTGCGGCGGGAGCTGGCCGAACGGCTCGCCCCGGCCGCCGCGCCGACCGTGGTCCCGCTCGGCGCCGGTGACGTACTCGGCCATCGCGGCGAGGACCGCCATGCCGCCGTACGCCCCGGGGCCACCGTCCATCTCACCTCGCGGGCCGTGCTGGTGGGCCCCTGGGGCGGCGACGACGCGTCCGCCGCCTGCGGCCAGTGTCTCGCCATGCGCTGGCAGCGGCTGCGTACCCGCACCGAGCGGGATGCCCTGGAGACCGGGTCACGCACCCGCGCGGCCGGCCACTGGCCGCGGCTCACCCCGTACGCCCTGGACGCGGTGGAGGCACTGCACCGCGCCGTGTTCCTCCCGGACACCGTGCTCCCGCCGGGGCCCGGCGCGGCCGACCGGTCCCTCCCGCAGGTCTCGCAGCTCGACCTCGCCACGCTTGAGGTGCGGACCTATCCACTGCTCGCCGATCCGCTCTGCCCGCACTGCGGGCCGCGCGGCACGGACGCTCCGGCCGCCGAGGGCTTCGGTCCGGTGAGCCGGCCGAAGCCCGCTCCTGACACCTACCGGCTGCGCCCGGCGTCCGCGTACCCGATGCCGGCCATGGCGCTCGCCAACCCGGTCTCCGGGGTCCTCGGCGCGGGCACCTGGATCAATGTCACCTCACCGACCACCGCGCCGGTCGCCGGCAGCGTCTTCATGCGCGGTTACGCGGGGCTGACCGATGTCACCTGGAGCGGCCAGGCCAACGGCTTCGACGCCAGCCGTGATCTGGCCTATCTGGAGGGCCTGGAGCGGTACGCGGGCACGCACCGGCGCACCGGCACCACACTGCTCACCGCGGCCTACAGCGACCTCGGTGAGGACGCCCTCGACCCCGCCACGTGCGGCTTCTACGCGCCCGAGACCTACCGTGACGACCCGATGGTCAGCCCGTTCGACCCGGACCGGCCCATCCCCTGGGTCTGGGGCCACTCCCTGCGCGACGAGCGGCCCGTCCTGGTCCCGGCCCGGCTCGTGCACTACAGCGCGGGCCTCGCCTCCGACAACTTCGTCTTCGAATGCTCCAACGGCTGCGCGATCGGCGGCTGTCTGGAGGAGGCGATCCTCGGCGGGCTCCTCGAACTCATCGAGCGGGACGCGTTCCTGGTGGCCTGGTACGGCGCCACCCCGCTCACCGAGATCGATCTCGGCTCGCTCGACAACCGTACCGTCCGCACCATGATCGACCGGGCCGCGCTCCAGGGCTATGACGTCCACGCCTTCGACAACCGGATCGACCTCGGCGTACCGGTCGTCACGGGCCTGGCGGTACGGCGCGACGGCGGCCCCGGCACCTTCTCCTTCGGCGCCGGCGCGAGCCTGGACCCGGCGGCGGCGCTGGAGGGGGCGCTCTCCGAAGTGCTCACGTATATCCCGCATCTGCCCCGGCAGGTGGCCGAGCGCCGGGCCGAACTGGAGGCCATGGCCGAGGACTTCGGGAAGGTACTGCACCTCAAGGACCACGCCCAGCTCTACGGTCTGCCGAGGATGGCGGAGCATGTGCGCAGCTATCTGGAGCCCTCCGCCGTGCGGCCGATGACGGAGGTGTACCGCGACTGGGAGGAGCGGGAGCGACCGCGTACGGGCGATCTGCGTGACGATGTCGCGTACTGCCGTGACGCGTTGGCGGGGGCGGGACACGATGTCATCGTCGTCGACCAGACCACCCCGGAGCAGCACCGCATCGGACTGCGTACGGTCGCCACGATCGTCCCCGGTCTGCTGCCGATCGACTTCGGCTGGTCACGTCAGCGCGCGCCGCGGATGCCGCGACTGCGGAGCGCCGCGTTCCGGGCGGGGCTGCGCGACCGGGAGCTGACGGAGGCGGAGATCCGGCTCGTGCCGCATCCGTTCCCGTAAACCGGACCGGCGGCGGACAGCACCACAGCCGGACAGCACCACAGCCGGGCATCACAGCCCGGGAGAGCAGCCGGACACAGCAAAGCGGGCGGTACCTGCGCGGAAGGTCGCAGGTACCGCCCGCCCGTTGTGCGGGGCGCGCTGGATCAGGCGCTGCAGGAGGTGGTGCTGGTGGTCGAGGAGCAGGTCGACGTCGAGCTGCAGCTGGTGGAGCCCGCGAGCACGACCTCGCTGGCGTCCGAGTAGTCCGAGATCTCGAAGGTCTCCGACTCCAGCTCCATGATCTCGTCGGCGAGGGAGATGAGGGTGCTCTTGTCAGCCATGGTGACTCCTAAGAGGGAGGCCGGGCCACCGGGCTTTCCCCGGCGGTCCCTTGTCGTGCCACAGGTATTCCAGCCCACCCCACTTCCACATCGGCAGGTCTTCCACTGACCGATCGTGTCAGCGGTCTGTAGGTCACCCGCCGTGCCCGTGCCGCACGATGGGCCGGGTGAACCACGTACCCGTCGCGTACCCCGGCGAGAACACCCCCGTCCTGGACGGGGTGCGGCGGATTCTCCGTCCGGCGGTCGCCTTCTATCTGGACCTGCACCGCCATCCCGAACTCTCCGGTGAGGAACGGCGCACGGCCGCCCGGCTGGGGGAGTGGCTGGCGGAAGCGGGCTATGAGGTGACGGGCGAGGTCGGCGGCCATGGCGTCGTCGGCGTCCTGCGCAATGGCGAAGGACCGCGCGTGCTGATCCGCGCGGAACTGGACGCGCTGCCGGTCACGGAGCGGACCGGGCTGCCGTACGCGAGCGAGGGCCCGGTCATGCACGCCTGCGGCCACGATCTGCATCTGGCGGCGGCGGCGGGCGCGGCCTCGCTGCTGGCCGGTGCCAGGGACCAGTGGCGCGGGACGGTCGTGATCGTCGGCCAGCCCGCGGAGGAGACCCTCTCGGGGGCGCGGGCCATGCTGGCGGACGGACTGTACGAGCGCTTCGGCCGGCCCGATGTCGTCCTGGCGCAGCACACCGCCCCGCTGCCGGGCGGCATGGTCGCCCACGGGTACGGTCCGATGCTCGCCGGAAGCGTCGGCTTCGAGGCCGTCATCCACGGCCGGGGCGGCCATGCCGGCACCCCGCAACTGGCGGTGGATCCCGTGGTCACCGCGGCGGCGGCGGTCCTGCGGCTCCAGAGTGTGGTGTCGCGCGAGTCAGCCCCCACCGAACCGGCCGCGCTGAACGTCGGTTCCTTCCACTCCGGAACCGGCGGCAACCTCATCCCCGACCGGGCGGCGCTCGGCATCACCGTCCGCGCCATGTCGGAGGGCGCGCTCGACCGGATGGCGGCCTCGGTGGAGCGGATCGTACGGGCGGAGTGCGCCGCGTCCGGCTGTCCCCGCGACCCGGAGATCACGGTCGTCTCCCGCTCCCCGGTGACCCATCCCGACCCCGGGGCCACGGAGCGCGTACGCGAGGCCCATCTGCGGCTCTACGGCCGCGAACGGGTGGCGCTCTGGCCGCCCGCCATGGCGAGCGAGGACTTCCCGCTGTACGGGGACGCGGGGGTGTCCGTCCACGGAATGGCGGGGATTCCGCTCGCCTACTGGATGTTCGGCGCGGTGGGTCCGCGGACCTGGGCGCGGACTCCCGGATCGGCCGAGGAGAAGCTCGCGGCCCTCCCGCCCAATCACTCGCCGGAGTTCGCCCCGGACGTCCGTACCGCGCTGCCCGCCGGGATCACGGCGATGACGGCGGCCGCGCTCTGCTGGCTGAAGGGCGGCACGGGACCCGCGGACTGAGCCGCGGGGCACTCCGCGATCGGACGGGTAACGGGCCCGGGGCGCGGGCAGTTGAGGCCGGCGGCGGTCAGCCGGCCGGCTGACCGTCCGAGCCGATGGACTCCCGCAGGCGCGCGTTGGCCATGCGCATGTGCTCCGCCATCGCCTCGTTCGCCGCGTCGGGGTCATGGGCGCGGATCGCGTCCAGCACGGCGTCGTGCTCGCAGAGCGTGCCGCTGACGGTCCCCTCCAGATCGCTGACCCGCTCCATCCACACCTGGAGCAGCGCGCGGATGCTGTGCAGGATGTCGCTGAGCACCGAGTTGCGCGCGATGTTCGCCGTCTCCAGATGGAAGGCGATATCGGCGTCGATGAACGCCGCGGCATCGGTACCCGCGTCGCGCATCCGCTGGAGATGCGCTTCCAGCCGCGCCACATCCTCCTCGGTGGCGCGCTCCGCCGCCAGCCGTGCCGACACGCCCTCCATGTGCGTGCGCACCTCCACCAGGTCCTGGGTGCGCCGCTGCCCCAGCATCAGGCCCCAGTTGATGGCGCGCGGCAGGAACTCCGAGGTCCCCTCGCGTACATACGAGCCCGAGCCGGGGCGGATCTCGATGATGCCGAGCACATCGAGCGCGGAGAGCGCGCCGCGCACGCTGGAGCGCGCGACCCCCAGCGCCTCCGCGAGCTGGCGCTCCGCGGGCAGCCGGGTGCCGGGCTTGATGTCACCCGCGGACAGATGATCGAGAAGCCGTTTGGCCACCTCGCTGACCGAGGACTCGCGCACCACCGGGCGCAGCAGCTGGGCGAGATCCGGTGAACCGGACGGATGCTGATCGGGCTGACTGGTCACGGTCACCAGTACACCAGATGGGTATTCCCGCTGCTCACGGGTGTCCGCCAGTACCCCGTCGGCGCGTCGCGAACGCCTTTGTCAAGAGAGATGTAGGTCACTCAAAGAGTGACCCTCGCCACATTGGTCAATTGGTGACCAATTTTCTTCCGGGGGTTACGTTGAAGACACATCAGTCGGTCGAGCAGGTGCTGCGCCCTGTTTCAGCCACGATCGCTGCCGACTGTGCCCCGAGTCCGGACAGAGCTGTCCGGCGCAGCCGAGGAGTCGCCATGGGTGCCACCGCGTTGCCGTCCGCGCCATCCGCCGTCGAGAGATCAGCCATCAAGAAGGTCTCGATCCGGCTTGTCCCCTTCGTGGCCCTGATGTTCTTCGTGAACTATCTGGACCGCACCGCCGTCTCGTTCGCGGAACCGAACGGCATGGGGAAGGATCTGGCGCTCACCGCGGCGCAGTTCGGATTCGCCTCCGGCGTCTTCTTCATCGGGTACATCGTCCTCGAAGTCCCCAGCAATATGGCGCTCCACCGCTTCGGTGCCCGCCGCTGGCTGGCCAGGATCATGGTCACGTGGGGCATCGTCTCCCTCCTCTTCACCTGGGTGCAGAACACTGAACAGCTCTACGTCCTGCGCTTCCTGCTCGGGGTCGCCGAGGCCGGGTTCTTCCCCGGGGCGATCCTCTTCCTGAGCCTGTGGGTGCCCACCCGGCACCGCACGAAGGTGCTCGCGCTCTTCTACCTCGCACAGCCCCTCACCACCGTCATCGGCGCCCCGCTGGCCGGCTGGCTGATCGGCCACCACGGTCTGTTCGGCCTTGAGGGCTGGCGCGTGATGTTCCTGTTCGTGTCGATCCCCGCGATCGTGCTCGGCGTCGTCGCCTGGTTCTATCTGATCGACCGCCCCGCCGACGCCAAGTGGCTTTCCACCGCCGAGAAGGAGTGGCTGACCGCCGAACTCGCCGCGGAGAACGCCACCAAGACCGGCAGCCCGGAGCGCGGCCATGGCCGTGAGGCGCTGAAGGAGGCATTCCGCAGCGGCCGGGTCTGGGTCCTCGCGCTGGTCTACTTCGGCTTCATCTACGGTCTGTACGCGCTCGCCTTCTTCCTGCCGACGATCATCGAGGGGTTCCAGGAGAGCTTCGGCACGTCGTTCAGCGTGATGGACAAGGCACTGATCACGGCCATCCCGTATCTGCCGGCCGCCGTCGTCCTCTTCTTCTGGTCCCGCCACGCCACCCGGCACGGAACCCGCACCTGGCATGTCGCGGGCCCCGCCGTCGTCGGCGGAATCTCCATCCCGCTCGCGCTCTACATGGGCTCCCCGGCCGCGACCATCGCCGTCATCACCGTCACGGCCTGCGCGATCTTCGCCGCGCTGCCGGTCTTCTGGTCGATCCCCTCCCGCTTCCTCGCCGGCGCGGCAGCGGCGGCGGGCATCGCCCTCATCAACACGGCCGGCAATGTCGCGGGCTTCGCCGCCGGCTACATCACGGGCTGGCTCAAGGACTTCAGCGGCAGCTACACCCTCCCCATGTTCGTCGTGGGCGGCTTCATGCTGCTGTCCGCCGCCCTGATGGTCGCCCTCTCCCGACGCCGGCCCGCCGACCCCTCCCACCCCGCGGACCAGCCGCTTCTTGAGGTGCACTGACATGACCCGCCTGTTCAACGCTCCCGCCGCCTTCGCCGACGAGGCGCTCGAAGGCTTCGTCGCGGCCCACCGCCGCTGGGTACGGCCCGTGTCCGGCGGGGTCGTACGGAGCGCACCGGCCCCCCGGGGCCAGGTCGCCGTCGTCATCGGCGGCGGCTCGGGCCACTACCCGGCCTTCTCCGGTCTGGTGGGCCCGGGGCTGGCGCACGGCGCCGCGGTCGGCAATGTCTTCGCCTCGCCGTCCGCCCGGCAGGTCCGTACCGTCGCCGAACAGGCACACGCCGGCGGCGGAGTGCTGCTGATGTTCGGCAACTACGCGGGCGACGTACTGCACTTCGGGCAGGCCGCCGAGCAGCTGAACGCGGCGGGCATCGAGACCCGCTGCGTCTCCGTCACCGACGACATCTCCAGCGCGGACCGGGCCGACCTGGACAAGCGGCGCGGCATCGCCGGTGACCTCCCGGTGTTCAAGGCGGCCGCCGCGGCGGCCGAACAGGGCCGCGACCTGGACGGCGTGGCCGCCGCCGCCCGGCACGCCAACGCCCGTACCCGCTCCTTCGGGATCGCCTTCAGCGGCTGTACGCTCCCCGGCGCCGATCACCCCCTGTTCACCGTCGACGAGGGCAGGATGGCGGTCGGTCTCGGGATCCACGGCGAGCCGGGCATCGGCGAGCGCGAGGTGCCCAGCGCCGACGGCGCCGCCGAACTGCTCGTCTCCGCGCTGCTCGCCGAACTGCCCGACGGTGTCACGGACCCGCGCGGCGAGCGCGCCGCCGTCATCCTCAACGGGCTCGGCACCGTCAAGTACGAGGAACTCTTCGTCGTCTACCGGCGGGTGGCCCAACTGCTGGACGAGGCCGGTGTCGAGGTGGTCGACCCCGAGGTCGGCGAGCTGGTGACCAGCTTCGACATGGCGGGCGTCTCGCTCACCCTGTGCTGGCTGGACGGGGAACTCGAACCGCTGTGGACGGCCGGCGCCGACACCCCTGCCTACCGCAAGGGCGAGGTCACCGCCGCGCCCGCCGCCGGATCCGCTCAGGAGATACGGACCGACGCGCCGGACGCGGCCGTTCCGGCCGCCACCGAGGCGTCCCGCACCGCCGCGACCACGGCCGTCGCCGCGCTGCGGGCCATCAGGGACACGGTGGACACGCACGCCGGGGAACTGGGCCGTATCGACGCCGTCGCCGGTGACGGCGACCACGGCATCGGGATGCGCCGCGGCTCCGAGGCCGCGCATACGGCAGCCGTCCGCGCGGCCGGGGCCGGCGCGGGCGCCGGTACGGCGGTCGCCGCCGCCGCCGACGCCTGGGCGGACCGGGCCGGCGGCACCTCCGGCGCCCTGTGGGGCGTACTGCTCCACGCGGTCGGCGCCGCGCTGGGCGACACCGAAGCGCCCACCGCCCAGGCCATGGCCGACGGTGTGTCCGAGGCATCCGCCGCGGTGCGCCGGCTGGGCGGCGCCGAGGTCGGCGACAAGACGATGGTGGACGTCCTCGTACCGTTCGCCGACACCCTCGCCGGGGCCGTCGCCGACGGCGCGGCGCTCACCGCCGCCTGGGACCGCGCCGCGACCGCCGCTGAGGACGCGGCGAAGGCCACCGCCGGTCTCGTCCCCCGTATCGGACGGGCCAGGCCGCACGCCGAGCGGTCCCTCGGGACCCCGGACGCCGGTGCCCACTCCCTTGCCCTGATCGTCCGCGCCGTGCACGGCGTACTCGCCACGCACTGACCACCACCCACCGAGGAGCAACACCCCATGAGCGACAAGCTGCGGATCGTCGTCGGCTCGGACGACGCCGGCTTCGACTACAAGGAAGCACTGAAGAACGACCTTCAGCGGAGCGATCTGGTCGCCACCGTCACCGATGTCGGTGTGGACAGCGACGGACACACCGCGTACCCGACGATCGCCATCGCCGCCGCCGAGATGGTCGCGCGCGGCGAGGCCGACCGCGCGCTGCTCGTCTGCGGCACCGGCCTCGGGGTGGCGATCGCCGCCAACAAGGTCAAGGGCATCCGCGCCGTCACCGCCCATGACTCCTTCTCCGTCGAGCGCGCGGTCCTCTCCAACAACGCGCAGGTCCTCACCTTCGGCCAGCGCGTCGTCGGTCTGGAGCTGGCCCGCCGGCTGGCCGGCGAGTGGCTGACCTACCGCTTCGACGAGTCGTCCGCCTCCGCCGCCAAGGTCCAGCTGATGAACGACTACGAGACCGACGACGCGACCGACGAGGAAGCCGCCGCCTGATGTCCGCCGCCACCCTGCTCGGGGTGAGTCTGAAGATGTACTTCGGACATCACGAAACCCTCAACTGGGCCCGCCGCATCGGCGAGATCGCCGCCCGGCACCCGGCCGTCACCGAGGGCCGCACCGAGGTGTTCGTCCTGCCGGCCTTCCCGGCGATCGTCCCGCTCCGTTCCCTCCTCGCCGGTACGGGCGTCCACGTCGGCGCGCAGGACCTCGCCACCGACGACCGGGGCCCCTTCACCGGCGAGGTCTCCGGCCCGTACCTCAAGGAGATCGGCTGCTCCTACGCGGAGGTCGGCCACGCCGAACGGCGCCGTCTCTTCGGCGAGGGCGACACCGTCGTCGCGGCCAAGACCGCCGCCGCGCTGCGCAACCGCCTCACGCCGGTGCTCTGCGTCGGCGAACTCGACCCGGCGGGCCCGGCGGAGGCGGCCGAGCGTACCGTCGCCGAGCTGGAACGGATCCTGGCCACCGCCCAGCACGACGGCGGTGACGGCGGCGAAGTCGTCGTCGCCTATGAACCGCAGTGGGCGATCGGCGCACCGAAGCCCGCCTCCCCGGAACACATCACCACCGTCTGCGCGGCCCTGACCTCCTGGCTGGCCGAGCGCCCCGGTTACGCGGGCAGCCGGGTGATCTACGGCGGAAGCGCCGGCCCCGGACTCCTCGGCAGCCTCGGCGAAGGCGTCGACGGACTGTTCCTCGGGCGTTTCGCCCACGATCCGGGCGCCGTCGAGAGCATCCTCGACGAGATGAGCGGCCGCACCGCGAAGGCGGGCATCTGATGGCGTACGGACTCAGCACCTACGCGTACTTCTGGCGCATCTCGTCCCGCGCGCCGAAGCCCCTGACCGTCGAGCGGATGCTCGTCAACACCCGGGAACTGGGCGGCGAGGTCTTCCAGATCTGTGACTACCCGCTGATCGAGACCTATGACGACGTCCGGCTCGCGGACATCCGCGCCACCGCCGAGGACCTGGGAATCACCCTGGAACTCGGCACCCGCGGCATCGGACGGGACCATCTCGCGCGCTATCTCGAACTGGCGGGCAAGCTGGACGTCACGCTCGTCCGCTCGATGATGAACACCGCCGGGCACCGGCCGGACACCGTCGAGGCGACCGCGCTGCTGCGCGCGAGCGTCCCCGCGTACGCGGAGCGGGGCGTGACGCTCGGCCTGGAGACCTACGAGCAGGTCTCCACCGACGATCTCCTCGCCGTCGTCCGCGCGGTCGACGACCCCCATCTGGGTGTCGTGCTCGACCCGGGCAACTGTGTGGCACGGCTGGAACGTCCCCGGGACGTCGTCGAGGCGACGGCTCCCCATGTCGTCAACATCCATGTCAAGGACTTCGCCTTCACCCGGCGGGACGGCTGGGTCGGCTTCACCTACGCGGGCTGTCCGCTGGGCGAGGGACAGCTCGACTACGCCCATCTGACCGCGACCGTCCGGCCGGAGCAGCGGGGGATCAACCAGATCGTGGAGCACTGGCTTCCGTGGCAGGACGACGGATTCGAGACCACTGCCGGGATCGAGGACCAGTGGACCCGGCACTGCATCAGCACACTTCAGAGGAGTTAGTCATGGCCATCGAGAACAAGACCGTCGCCGTCATCGGTGCCGCAGGAAAGATGGGCCGGCGCGTCTCCGACAACCTCGTCAAGAGCGACTTCCGGGTGCTCTTCGCCGAGAACTCGCCCCAGGGCCAGGAGCTGATCCGCGGCCTCGGCCGCGAACTGACCGACTCCGCCGAGGCCGCCGCGCGGGCGGACGTGGTCATCCTGGCCGTGCCGGACGTCGTGCTCGGCGTCGTCTCCGAGCAGCTCGTGCCGGTGATGAAGCCCGGTTCCGTCCTGCTCACCCTCGACCCGGCGGCGGCGTACGCGGGTCTGCTGACCCGCCGCGACGACGTGCACAACGCCGTCGCGCACCCGTGCCACCCCTCCGTCTTCCTGGAGCGCACCACCAAGGAGGAGTACGCCGACACCTTCGGCGGCATCGCCGCGCCGCAGGAGGTCGTCGCCTCCTTCGAGGGGCCCGACCCGGCCGTCCAGGAGCTCGCCGAGTCCGTGATCCGCACCATGTACGCACCGGTCGTGGATGTGCACTGGGTGACGGTCAAGCAGCTCGCCGTCCTGGAACCGACCCTGGTCGAGACCATCGCCTGCATGGTCGGCGCGCTGCTCACCGAAGCGCTGCACGAGACCGTCCACACCGTCGGCGTGCCCGAGAAGGCCGCCCGCGCGATGCTCCTCGGCCACACCCAGGTGGCGCTGGCCAACACCCTCAAGGGCGACAACCCGTTCTCCGACGCCTGTCTGATCGCCATGGACTACGGCCGTGAGTCGATCGTCAAGGACGACTGGAAGAAGGTCTTCGAGGACGACGAGCTGGACAAGGTCATCACGCGCATGCTGCGGATCAAGGAGATCAAGCGCTGACCACGCCCGTCACCGGTCTCCCGGCCTCCCCGGCGCGCCCGCCGGGGAGGCCGTCGGTACGTACCGGCCTCAGCGTCCGGAGGACGGACCGGTGAGTTCCACCGCCTCCCGCAGCAACTGGACGGGATGCCACGCGTCGCGGCGCGTGCCGTGGAAGATCTGCTGACGGCAGGAGACCCCGGTCGCCACCACCACCGTCTCCGGCGGCTCCGCCTCGACGGCCGGGAAGAGCCGGTCCCGGCCGACCGTCATGGACACCTCGTAGTGCTCGGACTCGAAGCCGAAGGACCCCGCCATCCCGCAGCATCCCGCGTCCAGTTCGGACACCCGCACCCCGGGGATACGGCTGAGCAGGCTCATCGTCGCGGCGGTGCCGACCTCCGCCTTCTGGTGGCAGTGCCCGTGGTAGAGCAGTCTGCGTCCGGCGAGCCAGGAGTCCTCGCGCAGCCGCAGCCGGCCGTCGTCCACCGCCTCGACCAGCAGCTCCTCCACCTGGCGCACCCGCCCCGAGATGTCCCTGACGGCAGAGTCGTTCGGCAGCAGCGCCTTGTGCTCGTCGCGCAGCGTCATCAGACAGGACGGCTCGCAGCCCACGATCGGTGAGCCGGGCTCCGTCGTCTCGGTGAGCAGATGGGCGAGCGCGAACGCCTTGTCCCTGGCGTCGTCGACCAGTCCCTTGGAGAGACTGGACCGGCCGCAGCAGCCCCGGCTCTCCAGCCGGACCCGCCACCCCGCCAGCTCCAGCAGCTCGATCGCCGAGCGGCCGATGTCCGGCTCGGTGAAGGTGGTGAAGGAGTCGGCGAGGAACGTGAGCGTCCCCCGCGTGGCCACCGGACGGCCCGGTGCGCCGGCGCCGCGCGTGTGCTTACGGAACCAGCGCACCAGATCGCGCCGTACGAACACCGGCAGCGGACGCTCGGAGGCGATGCCCAGCCGACGGTCGAGCAGCAGCCGCAGCGGGCGCAGCCGCCCCGGCAGATTGGACAGCGGCGCCGCCAGCGAACCGAGCCGGTTCAGCAGCCGGATCGAGCCGAAGATCCGTGACCGCAGCGGCACTCCGTGCAGATCGTGATGGTGGGACAGCGACTCGGCCTTGAGGGTGGCCATGTCGACACCGAGCGGGCACTCGCTCTTGCACGCCTTGCACATGAGGCACAGATCAAGGATCTCGTGCAGCCGCTCGTCCCCGAGCGCCTTACCGGGATCGGGTTCGGAGAGCGCCTTGACCAGGGCGTTGGCCCGGCCGCGGGTGGAGTCCTCCTCATTGCGGGTGGCCATGTACGAGGGACACATGGCGCCCGTACCGCTCTTGCGGCACAGCCCGATGTTCATGCACCGGTCCGCGGCGCCCCGCATCCCGCCCACCACCTCGAAGGAGAGGCGGGTTCGCAGCGGCTCCGCCGGGGGCAGCGCCCGGTCACGGAGGTTGTCCGTCATCGAGGGCGCATCCACGATCTTGCCCGGGTTCATCCGGTTGTCCGGGTCGAAGACCTGCTTGACCTGGCGCATCGCCTCGTACAGCCGCTCGCCGAAGATCTCCCGGTTGAACTCGCTCCTGGCCAGACCGTCGCCGTGCTCGCTGGAGTTGACGCCGCCGTACTCCGTGACCAGGTCCTTGATCTCCACCGCCACCGCGCGCATGGTGTCGACCTGTCCCGGGTCGGTCAGATCCACGAACGGGCGGATGTGCAGACAGCCGACCGAGCAGTGGCCGTAGAAGCCGGCCGTCAGCCCGTGCCGGTCGAGCACCTCCTTGAAACGCTTGGTGTACTGGGGGAGATGGACCGGATCGACGGCCGTGTCCTCCACGAAGGCCAGCGGACGGCGGGTGCCCTCACCGGCCGCCATCAGCAGACCGAGGCTGGACTTACGGACCTTGAGCAGGGAGGTCTGCTGGTCGGGGGTGATGGCCTGGAGGGTGTGATAGCCGTGGCCGTGCCGGGCCCAGAGCGTGGTCAGCCGCTCCATGCCGGCGAGCAGTTCCCGCTGGTCGTTCCCGGTGAAGCTGACGAAGAGCAGCGCGTCGGGGTCGCCTTCGAGGATGGTGCTCAGCGAGGCGTACTCGATCTTCTGCCGGGACAGGTCCAGGATCGTCCGGTCCATCAGCTCCACCGCGGCCGGATCGCAGGCCAGCGCGTCCTCGGTGGCCTCGATGGCGGCGGCCGTGCTGGTGAAGTGGCCGACCGCGATCATGGTGTGGCGCGGTTTGGGTACGAGATCGACCAGCGCCTCGGTGGCGATGACGAGCGTGCCTTCGGAGCCGACGACGAACTTGGCGAGGTCGAACGGGGTGTCCGGGCGCGCCATCCGGTCCAGCCGGTAGCCGCACGCCCGGCGCCAGAACTCCGGGAAACCCTCCGCGATGGCCTCGGAGTTGGCGCGTACGATCTCCGGCAGCCGCCGGTAGAGGCTGCCCTCCAGGGTGGGCCGCGCGGCCCGGCGCGCGCGCTCCGCCTCGTCCACCGGCGCCAGCAGCGCGCGGCTCGCGTCGGAGAGGACGACGTCGAGTTCCCGGACATGGTCGATGGTCATGCCGTAGCGCAGCGAGCCGCTGCCCGCCGAGTTGTTGCCGATCATCCCCCCGACGGTGGCGCGGTTGCTGGTGGAGGTGTCAGGACCGAACATCAGCCCCAGCGGTTCCGCCGCTCTGTTCAGCTGGTCCTGGACGACCCCGGTCTGGACGAGCGCCGTGCGGCGGCCGTCGTCGATCTCCAGGATGCGGTTCATATGGCGCGACAGATCCAGGACGAGTCCCGGGCCCACGGTCTGGCCGGCCAGACTGGTCCCGGCCCCGCGCGGCACCAGCGGTACGCCGTACTCCCCGGCCGCCGCCACCGCCGCCCGCACATCGTCGGCGTGGCGTGGGAAGACGACACCCACCGGGGTGATGGCGTACATGCTCGCGTCCCGCGAGAACAGATGCCGGGTGTAGTCGTCGAACCGCACATCACCGTCGAGCTCCCGCCGGAGACGGTGTGCCAGGTCCGCTGCCGCCGCACCGCCGGTCGCGGGGGCGTCCGAGTTGATCATTGTCATGTTCACTCGCTCCACATGGTCCGGACCGTCAGCGGGAACGCAGCACGTCGAGGGCGTCTCCCAGACCGCGCCGGTCGATGGGTACGCCGGCGAGTTCGAGGCCCATCTGCACCCCGGCGAGCGTCCCGGCCAGGGTGAGGTCGTTGAAGTGGCCCAGATGCCCGATCCGGAAGACCCGGCCGCTGAGCTTGCCGAGGCCCGCGCCGAGGGACATGTCGAACCGGTCGAGGATGATCTCGCGCACCTTGTCGGCGTCCTGGCCGCTGGGCAGCAGCACCGCGGTCAGTGACCCCGAGTGCTCGCGCTCGTCGGCGCAGAGCACCTCAAGTCCCCAGCCCCGGACGGCGGCCCGGGTCGCCGCGGCGTGCCGGGCATGCCGGGCGAAGACCGCCTCCAGACCTTCGTCGGCGAGCATACGAAGGGCCTCCTCCAGGGCGTAGAGGAGATTGGTCGCCGGGGTGTACGGGAAGAAGCCGCGCCGGTTGAACTCGATGACGGGCTGCCAGTCCCAGAACGACTTGGCCAGCCCGGCGGTGCGCGAGGCGGCGAGCGCCTTCTGGCTGACGGCGTTGAAGCTGAGGCCGGGGGGCAGCATGAGCCCCTTCTGCGATCCCGCCACCGTGACATCGACGCCCCATGCGTCATGGCGGTAGTCGATCGAGCCGAGCGAGGAGATCGTGTCCACGAGCAGCAGCGCCGGGTGACCCGAGGCGTCGATCGCCTGCCGGATCTCGGCGATCCGGCTGGTCACACCGGTCGAGGTCTCGTTGTGGACGACACAGACCGCCTTGATGGTGTGGGTGAGGTCCGCCGCCAGCCGCTGGGCCACGGTCTCCGGGTCGGTGCCGTGGCGCCAGTCCCCGGGCACGAACTCCACCTCCAGACCGAGGCTCAGGGCCATGTCCCGCCACAGCGTGGCGAAGTGGCCGGTCTCGAAACAGAGCACCCGGTCACCCGGGCTCAGGGTGTTGACCAGCGCGGCTTCCCAGGCGCCGGTACCGGAGGCGGGATAGATCACCACCGGGCCCGAGGTGCCGAACACCGGCTTGACCGCGTCGAGCAGACGCAGGGTCAGGGCCTGGAACTCGGGGCCGCGGTGATCGATCGTGGGCGCCGACATGGCGCGGAGCACCTGGTCGGGGACGTTCGTGGGGCCCGGGATCTGGAGAAAGTGGCGGCCGGTACGGGAGGTCATGCGAACGGCTCCCCTCAAGAGTTGTGCCGTAAGACGGCACGGCGTATCGTGTGATGGCACGGCGGAGCATAGGGTTCGGTTGTGGAAGGAGTCAATGGATGCAGAACGTCCTCAACGCGCTCCGGGCGCTGGAGGAGGTGGCGGCGCGTCAGCCGGTCGGGGTCGCGGACCTGGCGCGGGCCATGGAACTCCCGAAGAGTTCCGTCCAGCGCGCGCTGGTCACGCTGCACACCGCGGGGTGGATCCGCCCGGCGGGCGGCGCCCCCACCCGGTGGATGGTCACCACCAAGGCGCTGCATGTCGGCCGGCACGCCACCGGCGAACTGGGGCTGCGTGATGTCGCCGTACCGGTGATGGAGGACCTGCGCCGTCGTACCGACGAGACGGTCCATCTGGCCGTGCCCGAGGGCGGAAAGGTCGTGCTCATCGAGCGTCTGGAGACGGCCCAACCGGTGCGCATCATCCTGCCGTTGGGCCAGATCCTGCCGCTGCACGCCTCCGCCAACGGCAAGGCCGTGCTGGCGGCGAGCCCCGCCGAGGTCATCGACCGGCGGCTCGCCGAGGGACTGTCCGGCTTCACCGGCACGACGATCACCGATCCGGAGCGGCTGCTCGCGGAGCTGGCCGAGATCCGGGAGCGCGGATACGCGACGAACGGCGGCGAATGGCGTACGGATGTCTCGGCGGTCGCGGCGGCCGTCATCGGCGGCTCGGGGCAGCCGGTCGCGAGCATCAGTGTCAATGTCCCGACCAGTCGTCTGACCAGCCAAAACCAGTCCGCCTACGGCCTCTTGGTGCGGGAGGCCGCGGCGGCGGTCGGCTCCGCGCTGGGGGGCGCCCGTACCCCGCCCGGAGGTGACGGACCGTCAGGTCATGACTCTTGACGCCTTCTGACACCGCTCCCATACTTCCGACTGCGGAAACGGGATTCCGTATCGCGGAAACATTGGAGCCGGACTGAAGGCGAGGAAGCCTTGTGTCAGATCACGTCATCTCCCTCATCGGTCTCGTACTGATATTCACAGTTGCCACCGTTTTCTCGGTGCACATGGGCGCACTGGCCATCGTGGTCGCGTTTGTGGTGGGAACCGTGTTCGTGCATGAATCCGCAGACGATATCTTCGCGGGGTTCCCCGGGGATCTGTTCGTGGTGCTGGTCGGCGTGACCTTTCTCTTCGCGATCGCGAAGAGCAACGGCACGGTGAGCTGGCTCGTCCACGGGTCCATGAGGGCGGTGCGTGGCCGGATCGCGCTCATCCCGTGGATCATGTTCCTGGTCACCGCCGTGCTGACGGCCGTCGGCGCGGTGGTACCGGCGGCCGTCGCGCTCGTCGCCCCGATCGGCCTGGGATTCGCGAAGCGCTACCACATCAATCCGCTTCTGATGGGCCTGCTCATCATCAACGGCGCCAGCGCGGGAGGCTTCTCGCCCATCAGTGTGTTCGGCAGCATCACCAACGGTGTGATGGCACGGAACGATCTGCCCGGGAATCCCGCGCTGTTGTTCCTCTGCTCGTTCCTGTTCAATGTCGCGCTCAGTCTCTTCGTGTTCTTCCTGTTCGGCGGACGCACCCTGTTGGGGCGGCGGGAGGCGTCCCCGGAGCCCTCCGGGTCCTTCGGGTCTTCCCCGTCCTCCGGCCCCTCCTCCTCATCCGGGTCCTCGGCGCCGGCCACGGCGGTGGCGCCGGCGAGCGGCGGCGGGCCGGCCGTCGCGGTCGTCGACGAGCCCGTCGAGGAGCCGCCGCCCACCCTCGACCGTGCCCGGGTGCTCACCCTCCTCGGCCTGCTCAGCCTGGTCGTCGGAGCCCTCTTCTTCGACCTCAACGTCGGGCTGATGGCCCTCACCGTGACGGTCGTCCTCTCCCTCGTCTCACCGGAGTCGGCGAAGGGAGCCGTCGACAAGTGCGCCTGGTCGACCGTCCTGCTCGTCTGCGGCATCGTCACGTTCGTCAGCCTGATGGAGCGGATCGGCACCATCGACTACCTCGGCGAGGGCGTCGCGTCGGTCCGTACCCCACTGCTGGGAGCCCTGCTCATCTGTCTCATCGGGGCGGTCGTCTCCGCCTTCGCCTCCACCACCGGCATCCTGGGCGCGCTGATCCCGCTGGCGGTGCCCTTCCTGCTCGGCGGCCAGGTCGGCACGGTCGGGCTGATCGTCGCGCTGGCGATCTCCGCGTCGGTGGTGGACTCCTCGCCGTTCTCGACCAGTGGCGCCCTGGTGGTCGCCAATGCGCCGGAGGCCCGGCGGGACACGGTCTTCCGCGGTCTCATGGTCTGGGGTCTCGCGATGGCCGTGGTGGTGCCCGCCGTGACCTGGGGAGTGTTCGTCGTCCCGGGCTGGTTCTGAGGGCGGCGCCGGAGCCCGGTGAATACGCCGTGAACACGCCGCTTCCCTGTTCGGTACCAGTTAGGTACCGTACGGATATGCCGTCACTCAACATCAGCTTCACCGACGACGAGCTGGAGGCGGTCCGCGCAGCCGCCGCCGCCGAGGGCAAGTCGCTCAAGCAGTACGTCCATGACCTGCCCCTCCGCGAGCAGCAGCGTCTCCAGTTCGTCCGCTACGCCGTCAGCTGGGGCGAGCAGCACCGGAGCGAGTTCGACGAGGCCTTCGCCAACGAGGTCCCACCAACGCGGCGCGGGAGGCGGGCGGAAGCCGCCTGATGCCGGTGCTGTACATCGACGTGGCCTGGCTCCTGGACGTGCAGGAACAGGCCGTTCCGGAAGATGTCTCGGTGGCCGACTACTCGGCGCTGGTCGCCGCCGTGGCCCGCCACAAGACCCGCATCCCGCGCCCGGCGACCAGTGAGCCGGATGTGGCCTGGCGCGCGGCGGCGCTCATTCACACGCTGGTGCGCCTGGAGCCCCTGCCGTACCGCAACAGCCTGTACGCCTGCCAGGTCGCCGCCGCGTACATGCACGCGTCCGGCGAGGGGATCGATCCGCCGTACGGGGCGCTCGTCGAACTCGTCCGGGCCATCCAGTCCGGCAAGGCCAGCGTGTACCAGGCGGCGGACCAGATCCGGGGCTGGCGCATCTGACACGCGCGGCGCCCCGAGCGGGAGGTCCGCGATCAGGTCCCCTGTGGCTGCCGCCCCGGAGCCGGAGCGGGAGCCTGGGCGGGAACAGCGGCCGGTGCGGGCGCGGTGACCTGAGCCCGTGCGGGTGCCGGGGCCCGGTCGACCCGTTCCAGCAGTGTGCTCACCGCGCCCAGCACCAGCGTGGTCACCTCGGCGGCGTCCGCCGTCGACAGCGGCTCCTTGGGCGCCACCACCCGCAGCAGACCGATGCCCAGCAGCCAGGCCAGCACGAGATCCGCGCGCAACGCCGCGTCCGGGCCCGCGGTCAGCGTACGCAGCACCCGCGCGTACTCCTCGCCCAGCTGCTCGCGCACGGCGGAGACCGCCCCGCCGCCGCCCCCCGACCGCAGGAACGCTTCCAGGGACCGGTCCCGGTCGGCGGCGGGCGCCAGGAGATCGCGCAGCACCGTGGCCGGCAGGCGTTCCGCGGGCGTGCTGGCCAGCTGCTCCCGCCCCACCCCCGCCATGACCTCCTCGAAGAGCGCCTCCTTCGAGCCGAAGTAGCGGAAGACCAGCGCCTGGTTCGCCTCGGCCAGGCCGGCGATGTCCCGCACCGTGGTGCTGTCGAAACCGCGCTCGGCGAAAAGCGTGGTGGCGGCGTCGAGCAGCGCCCGTCTCGTCTCCGCGGCGTTGCGCCGTCGCTCGGGCCCCTGGTGGGCCATGTCGCACCTCCCGTACTCCGTGCACCGGACACGGTAGTGCCGTGACCGGCCGAATCCACTGGTCATGAGGCCCAGTTGACGGAGCCGGACGCCCCTCCTACCGTTTGTAATCGAGCGCTTACATTCTGCGGCCCGTGCACGCGTCGACCGTGCGTGAAACGAGCCGCGTCAACGACTCGTGATCGGGGCTCTCCGATGACCGACGTACAGAACGCACCCCCCGGACCCGTCAGCTACCCCTTCAACCGGACCGACGGGATCGGGCTGTCCGAGGCATACGCACACGCCCGTGACCTCCCGGGACTGCTGAGGGTCCAGCTGCCGTACGGGGAACCGGCCTGGCTGGCCACCCGCTACGCCGACGCCCGGCTCGTGCTGGGCGACCGCCGGTTCAGCCGTGCGGAGGAGCAGCGGCACGACGGTCCCCGCCAGTGGGCGGAGCAGCGCGTCGGCGGCATCCTCAGCATGGACCCGCCGCACCACACCCGGCTGCGCACCCTGGTGGCCAAGGCGTTCACCGTCCACCGCGTCGAGAAGATGCGGCCCGACATCGCCCGGCTCGCCGACGGGCTCGTGGACGATCTGATCGCCGCCGGGCCGCCCGCGGACCTCGTCGAGGACTTCGCGCTGCCGATCCCGGTGGCCGTGATCTGCCAGCTGCTCGGTGTGCCGGCGGAGGACCGCCCGCTGTTCCGCGAGTGGAGCGACGCCGCGCTGTCCACCAGCGGGCTCACCCCCGAGGAGTTCACCACCAAGCGCGAGGAGCTGCGCGCGTATATGGGCGGGCTGATCGCCCGGCACCGGGAGGAGCCCGCCGACGATCTCATGTCCGCGCTGATCCAGGCGCGTGACGTGGACGACCGGCTCTCCGAGACGGAGCTCGTCGATCTGTGCGTCGGCATTCTGATCGCCGGCCACGAGACCACGGCGACCCAGATCCCGAACTTCGTCTACGCGCTGCTCGAACACCCGGAGCAGTTGCGGCGGCTGCGCGAGGAGCCCGCGCTGATCCCGGGCGCCGTCGAGGAGCTGCTGCGCTTCGTACCGCTCGGCGCGGGCGCGGCGTTCCCCCGTTACGCCACCGAGGACATCGAGGTCGGCGGCACGCTGGTCCACGCGGGGGAGCCGGTACTGGTCGCGGTGGGCGCGGCCAACCGGGACGCGCTCAGGTTCAGTTCACCGGGTGTGCTGGACGTCGAGCGCGAGGTCAACCAGCATCTGGGCTTCGGACACGGAGTCCACCACTGCCTCGGCGCGCCGCTGGCCAGGGTGGAACTCCAGGAGGCGCTGCGCGCGCTGCTGACCCGGCTGCCCGGTCTGCGACTGGCCGGGGACATCGTCTGGAAGCAGCAGATGATCGTCCGGGGCCCGCGCACCATGCCGGTCGGGTGGTGACCGATGGCCTGGCAGCTGCGCGTCGACGGAGAACGCTGTATGGGGTCGGGCATGTGCGCGGGGATGGCGCCCGACCACTTCACCCTGGAGGACGACCGGGCGCGGCCCCTCGCCGGGAGCGTCGATCCCCATGAGGCCGTGCTGGACGCGGCCGATTCCTGTCCGGCGCTCGCGATCACCGTCGTGGACGGAGGACGCGAGATCGCCCCGCGTCCCTGAGACCGCCCCGTGCTCCGGGACCCGCGTAATCCCCGTGCGTTCCGGCCACCCCGTCCCCCGAAGCGGGGCGGCCGGACTCGACACCGGAAGGAGATCACTTCACCCGGACGAATGACAGGCCGGGTCACTGGTCACGGTGCCCGGTCTCCCCGGTGGGGGTGTGCACAACGCACAGGGCGGCGCGCGGGCGGTGCGTCGTGCGCGGCCGGGGGGACGGCGCGCTGGTCACGGCGCACGGTCGGGGGCGAGCGCGATCTCGCCCAGCAGACCGAACGCGTACACGAGATCGTGGACGCCGGAACCGGTCGTCAGCAGATCCCGGTTGAGCAGGCGCTCGGCGGTACGCAGATGGGCCGCGACCGTGGTGCGGCTGTTGCCGAGGCGTCGCGCGGTCCGCTGGGCGTCGGTGTTCGTCTCGACCCAGGTACGCAGGGTGGTCCGCACCCGGCGATGTCCGGCGCCGTCCAGGGGCGCGAGGAAGTCCTCGGCCCACGCGGCGGCGGTCCGGGTACGCAACAGCGCCTCCGCGCCGGGAACGGCGGGGTCCCCGGTGACGGGCCCGGCGTCCGGATACAGGCTGGTGATGGCGAGGGCCAGTGCGACGGTGGCGCGGTGGCGGACCTCCCGGAGGTCGACACCGAGTGCGCTCTCGGCGCGTGTGAGATGGGCGGTGACGGTGTTGCGGCTGATGCCCAGCAGACTCGCCACACCGGATCGCGGGAAGTGCATCGCCAGCCGGGTCGTTTCGAGGGTGAGTCCGGGCAGCGAGCGCAGCGGCCGGAGAAACGAACGGGCCCAGCCGACGGCCGCGTCGCGCGGCAGCAGCCGCTCCAGCGGCTCCTGACCCCGGTAACCGGCCACCCTGCCGGGGGCGTTGCCCGCCACCGCCAGGGCGTGCCTGGCCTGTTCGTACGCCTCGGCCGTCGCGCGGAGCGGATGCGCGCCGCTGATACCCAGCGCGTAACGCGGACTCTCCCCGGCCAGCTCGCGCAGCGCCGCGCCCAGACCGGCCGGACCGCCGGGAGCCCCCGTGTCGCGGTCATGCGGTCCGTCGTCCTCGGCGACCAGGCAGATCAGATGCTCGTCATAGACGGGGCAACGCACCATCAGGCCCCGGCCGTGGTAGCCCGAGGGGTCCTGATAGGCACGTACCAGCCGGTCCCGGTCCTCCGGCGGGCAGCGCAGCAGATGGACCCGGATCCGGTCGCAGTCCAGCAGCGCGGGTACGGCCCCGGTCGTCATCCGCCGCGCCAGCACCGGATCCCCGGCCATCAACGCCATGAAGAGGGCCACCCGCAGCTGGTGCGCCTTCTCCTGATACCCGTGGAGCGCCGAGTCGGCGGCGCGGGCGCGGTGCAGGATGCCGATGACGCTTCCGGTGTGCGACGCGAGGGACGCCGCCCGGCGGCTCAGGCCGGCCGGCCCGGCGAGCACCAGCACCCGGCGCGGTGACTCGGCCCCGACCGCCTCCAGGCGTAGATGCGCCGGCCCGATCTCCGTGACGGCCGAGGCCATCCGGCCGGTGGCCAGCCTGCCGAGAATCGGTCCGAGCGGGCCGAGGACCTCCTCGGGGAAGCGCGGGGTGGACAGCTCCACCGCGCCCGCGCCGTCGATGAGCGCGATCTCCGTGCCCAGCTGGCGGTGCAGCCAGTCGATCACGCCTTGCATCCCGGCGTCCGGCCGCCATGCCAACTGCGCGATCACGTAGAGGAATTCATCGAGCCGGCCGTCGGGCGCCCGTCTCTCCGGGTCCCGCTCCATCTGGTCCTTCCCTCCGAGTCCGTACGGTCCGTACGGGACTGGTGTGCGGTGCTGGATCCGGCCGGCGGATCGGAACGGCGTTCAGTCTACGGGTGCGCCGGCTCCAGGGAGTGTCGCCGATGTCCCCATCCGGAGGGGGGCAGGACGGACGCTTCCCCGGCTCGGGACGGACGCTTCCCCCTCCCCACCGGGCGTGCCAGACTGGTCACAGGCTGTGCCACGGGGGTGGGCGGGATCATGACTGAGCCGGTACGCGAGCGCCGATGTCCGCGGCCCAGGCGGGGCCCGCGAAGACCGACCGGACAGGACCTCGGACGGTGAGGCCCGCCACCGAGCTGCCATGACCGGGCGGGACGCGCGGCGGGATCCGGCCGGCCGCGACGACGGCGCGCGGCTGCCCTGGGGCACGTCGAAGGAGATCGACCGGGCCGCGGCACGGCTCGCCCGTACCAGAGCCTGGCCCGCCCTGTGGGCGCTGACCTGTTCGGTGCCGGTCGCGGACGCCGTACGGGCGGCGCGCCGGCTGCGTCTTGGCCGCTGGAGCCCGCCCGACCAGTACGGCAGGGCTCTCGCCGGGCGTCTCGCGGCGCAGGATCCGCGCACGGCCGACCGGGTCACCGACGACGCGTGGAACGACGCGAGCCGGGTGTTCCCGGAGGCGGTCGCCCGCGCGGGCCAGGTGTCCTTCGCGCCGGGCGGGGGAGCCGTGGCGCTCCTGTTCTCCACCGAGGGCGACGGGGAACGTCTGGCCCTCGCCGGCCTTCCCGGCACCGGGCTGTCGCCGGTGTACTCCGGTACGCGGCGACACGAGTCGGTCAGCTGCTTGGGCCCTCGCGATCTGATAGCGCTCCGCCGCGCCGGCGCGGCCGGGGCCGAACTCGTCCGTTACACCTCCGGTACCACTCGGATCCTCGCCGACGGTGCGGAACTGACCGGCGGTCGGGCCGTGGCCACCGCCCACGGCTTCGTCACCGGGCTGCGGACCGCGCCGGTCGCGCTGACCGGGACCCCGGCCGGACCGGTCGAGCGTGCCGGTCTCGCCCCCTTCGGACTGGGGCGCGGCGACCTCCTCGCCATCGGCCCCACCGGCGGCCGTCTGGCGTTCGGGGACCGGGCCCGGCTCGTCGTGACGGACGCCCGGGTGTCGGCGGTGCTCGCCGGGGCCACCCTCCCCGGCTCGCACGGCGACATCCTGGCCCTGGCCTTCGCGGGGCCGCAGCGGCTGGTCACCTCCGGTGTCCGCGGCGGGCTGTCGATGTGGGAGCCGGCGGGCGGGCGCCTCCTGCCGGTGGCCAGGACGGACGCCGCGCCTCTGTCGGAGCTGTTCTCCGTCCCCGCTCTGCGCGTGGTCGGCGGCTGGGCCGCGGAGCGGGGCCGGCCGTACTTCTTCGACAGCGCGGACCTCTCCGCCGTACCCGTGCCCGCCGCCCTCGCCGGGGCGGCGGGCCAGTGGATCACCGCGTCGCCCGACGGCCGCTACCTCGTCCGGCCGGACCGGTCGCGCGGCGACGCGCCGCCGGGACAGCGCCCCGCCCGGTCCGCCACCACCGTGCACGATCTGCGCCATCCGTCGGCCGCGCTCAGGCTGCCGCTCGCCGCGCTGACCCCGGACGATGTACGCGCCCTGGGCGCGCTCCTCCACGCACCGTGGCCATCAGGAACCGCGTCCGCCCGGCGTCCGTTGCTGGAGCTGGTGCGCGACTGCGCCGCCTATCTGCTCGACGGTCATGTCCGGTGGAGCGGACCGCGCTGACGCCCCGGGCAGACGGGACTTCGGACGTACTCGTCCAGCTCCCCCCTGCCCGGCCGTGCCGGCCTGTCGGCTCACCCAGCGGTGAAGTGATGCCTCCCCGAACCGGCGGCGAACACGGCGCAGCCGTCCTCGCGTCGCAGGAACGTGGCGGTTCCGTTCCGTACGTCCGTGCCGCCCCGCGCACCCGCCCCGGTCGCCCCGCCACCTTCGGGGATCCATACCTCGGCGGTGGTGTTGGCGGGGAGGGAGACGGTGAGCCGGAAGCCGTCGGCGTCCGTCTTCCACTGGGTGGTGACCGGGCCGTAGAGCGAGTCGTAACGCCCCTCGGCCTCCGTCACCCCGCCACCGGGCCGCGGCCGGACGAGGATCTTGCGGAACCCTGGGCCCGCGGGGGCGATACCGGCGATGTTCGCGTACATCCACTCGCCCACCGAGCCGTACGCGTAGTGGTTGAAGGAGTTCATCCCGGCGTCCTGGAAGCTGCCGTCCGGCCTGATGGAGTCCCACCGCTCCCACATCGTCGTGGCGCCCTGGTCGATCTGGTAGCCCCAGCTCGGGAACGTCCGCCGCGTCAGCAGCCGGTAGGCGACATCGTTGTGGCCGGTGGCGGTGAGGACCGGCAGCAGTCGCGGCGTGCCGAGGAAGCCCGTCGACAGATGCCAGTCCTTGGCCCTGATGAGCTCGACGAGCCGGCCGGCGGCGGGCCCGCGGTCCGCGTCGGCCAGCAGGTCCATGGAGAGCGCCAGCACGTACGCGGTCTGCGTGTCGCCCTTCACCCGTCCGCCCGCGGAGACATACGCCGCGCGGAAGGCGTCGCGTACGGCACGGAACAGCGCGGTGTACGGCGCCGGATCCTTGCCCAGGACCTCGGCGGTCCGGGCGACGAGGTCGGCGCTGTGCGCGAAGTAGGCCGTGCCGATGACGTCCTTGGGCGTCTCGTCCTGGATGTTGAGCCAGTCGCCGAAACCGTCGGCGGGACGCAGATAGCCGCTGCTGTGCGCCTCCAGATAGTCGAGCCACTTCAGCATGGAGGTCCAGGACTGCTCCAGCACCCGCACATCCCCGTACGCCTGGTACAGCGCCCAGGGCACGGTGACCCCCGCGTCTCCCCAGCCGGCCGCGCCGCTGCCGACCCCGGCGATGTCCGGGGCGACATGGGTGAGGGCGCCGTCGTCCTCCTGCGCGTCACGCAGATCCCACAGCCACTTGGTGAGGAAGCGCGCCGATTCCATGGTGTAGGCGGCGGTGGGGGCGAAGACATTGATGTCGCCGGTCCAGCCGAGCCGTTCGTCGCGTGCCGGGGTGTCGGTGGGTATGGAGAGGAAGTTGCCGCGCTGGCCCCAGGTGATGTTGCTGTGCAGCTGGTTGAGCATCGGGACGTTCGTCCTGAAGTCCATGGTGAACGGCGCCGAGGTGTGGATGACCCGCCCCACGACCGCGCCGAGCGGCGGCTTCCCCGGATAGCCCGTCACCTCGACATAGCGGAAGCCGTGGAAGGTGAAGCGCGGCTCGTAGACCTCCTCGCCGCGGCCCCTGAGGGTGTAGGTGTCGGTGGCGCGGGCGGTGCGCAGATTGTCGGTGTAGAGCGTGCCGTCGGGGTTGAGCACCTCGGCGTGGCGCAGCCGTACGGTGGTGCCCGCCGCGCCGGAGACGGTCAGCCGGACCGCGCCGACCATGTTCTGGCCGAGATCGAAGACGAAGACCCCCGGGCTGGGCTCGGTCACCTTCTTCGCGGGCAGCTCGCCCGCCACCCGCGAGGGGCCGTCCACCTCCGCCACGAGTTCGGCGCCGACCTTGTCGATGGCCTCGGCGGGCACCCAGCCGGTCGCGTCGAACCCGGCGCGCGTCCAGCCGTCGGTCTCCAGCCGGGCGTCGTACTCCTCGCCCGCCATCAGATCGGCGCTGGTGACGGGTCCGGTCGTGGCGCGCCAGTCGGTGCCCGACAGCACCCGCTCGACCGTGCCGTCGGTGTATGTGACCTCCAACTGGGCCAGCAGGGCGGGCCGTTCACCGTACTGATGCGGGCCGAACCAGGCGATGTTCCCCGCGTACCAGCCCGCCGCGACCGTCGCCCCGAGCGCGTTGGCACCGGCTTTCAGCAGCCCCGTCACGTCGTACGTCTGGTACTGGACGCGCTTGTGGTAGTCGGTCCAGCCGGGCGCGAGCCGGTCCTCGCCGATCCGCTCGCCGTTGAGATACGCGTCGTACAGCCCGAGGGCCGTGGAGTAGAGCCGGGCGCGCGCGACCTTCGCCCCGCGCCGCAGCCGGAACTCGTGGCGCAGCTGCGCGGCGGGGGAGAAGGAGGCCCGCACCGTGCCCCAGGGGCCCGAGCCCCAGGCGGCGAGTGTCCTGGCGGCGGGCCACGCGGTGTCGTCGTAGTCGGTGCCCTGCC
The DNA here is from genome assembly GCF_042790125.1 of Streptomyces scopuliridis. GTDB lineage: Bacteria > Actinomycetota > Actinomycetes > Streptomycetales > Streptomycetaceae > Streptomyces > Streptomyces scopuliridis_A. The sequence goes on along the minus strand of NZ_JBHTZS010000005.1, from coordinate 303,453 downwards.
AGTCGCCGGAGGGCTCCCGGTCGGTGGCCCGCCAGTTGCCGCCGGTGGCGAAGACGGTGGTGCCGTCCGCCGTTGTCAGCTCCAGCAGGCCGAGCAGACCCGCGGGCCCGGTGGTCGCGTTGGTGGCGGCGACGGCGATCACATTGGCGCCCGGGCGCAGTCGGCCGGTCACATCGACGACGACGGGGCGTCTCCAGTTCTGGGCGGCACCGTCCGGCTCGGTGTGCGCGACCCGGACGCCGTTCACCGAGGCGGTGTAGCCGTCGTCGGCGGTCATGACCAGCCGGGCGCGGATGACGCCGGCCGGGATGTCGGCCCGGCCCCGGAACCAGCGGGTCGCCGCCGGGGCGCTGCTCGCCGGATCCCCCTCGGGGAACCAGATCCAGGAGGCGCGGTCCAGCGCGGGGGCGCCGACAAGCGCGGCGGGCGCGGCGATCCAGCGCGCCGACCAGTCCGAGGCGTCGGTGAGTCCGGTCTCCCACCAGGACGGCGCGCTCCAGCCGGACGCCGCGCCGTCGGCGTCCCACACCCGTACCGACCAGTGGTAGCGCGTACGTGCCGTCAGCGCCGGACCCGCGTACGGGACCAGGACCGATTGCGCTGAGGTGATCCGCCCGCTGTCCCAGACGTCGGGCTTGGCGAGGCGTTCCGGGGTGGTGGCGACGCGTATCTGATAGGCGCTCTGTTCCTGTCCCGGCCGGTCGGACACGACGGGCCAACTCAGCCTGGGGCGTGGGGTGTCGAGTCCGAGCGGATGGCGCACGTACTCGACGGTCGGTTCGGTGACGCGGGCGCCCGCCGGGGCGCCCGGCCCCACGGCCGGGGCCACGGACGCATCGGCTCCGGCGGCCGGAACGGTACCGGCGACTAGCGCTGTTCCCAGGGCGGTGGCGGACGTGCCGAGCAGTCGTCTTCTGCTGATCACAATGCGGCTCCGTTACGACTCGACGATGAATCGTTTCACTTTTGCGAAAGTAGGGAGACGTGTGTGACCTGTCAAGGGTTCCGGAACGATCTCGGCGCAGTCGTGAGAAGGGGTAAGTTCCCCTATTGACGGGGTGGTTGGCGTTGCTCTAACTTCCCTGGAGGGTCGGTTGAAACCTTTCATGTCCGCAGGTCACGTGATCTTGGGATGTCTCAGTGCCTAGACTCCTGGCCAAGGCTTCGATCGGGACCTGGAGTGAAGATGACGCAGCAGGAGAATCCAGTACGGCGGATCAACACGGGCGAGGCGCACTCCGCCCGCGTCTACGACTACATCCTGGGCGGGAAAGACAACTACCCGGTGGACAAGGAAGCCGGAGACGCGATGTGCCGTGAGTGGCAGGCGCTGCCGGTGCATATGCGGGCCAACCGGGAGTTCATGCACCGCGCGGCCCGGTATCTCGCGCGGGAGGAGGGCATCCGGCAGTTTCTCGACATCGGCACCGGCCTGCCCACCTCGCCCAATGTGCACGAGGTCGTCCAGGAAGTACGCCCCGACGCGAGCATCGTCTACGTCGACAACGACCCGATCGTGCTCGCGCACGCGCGGGCGCTGCTGACCAGTTCCCCCGAGGGCCGCACCGCCTATGTCGACGCCGATATGCGGGACCCCGAGGCGATCCTCGGCTCGCCCCAGTTCCAGGAGCTGCTCGATCTGCGGGAACCGGTCGGGCTGCTGATCATCGGCATTCTGCACTTCATCCTCGACACCGACGACGACCACGGTCTCGTCCGGCGTCTGCTGGACCCGCTGCCCGCGGGCAGCTTCCTGGCCATGACGATCGGCACCGCCGACTTCGCCCCGCAGGAGGTGGGCCGCGTCGCCGCCGAGTACGCGCGCCGCGGCATGCCCATGCAGCTGCGCACCCACGCCGAGGCCGAGGCGTTCTTCGACGGTCTGGACCTGGTCGAGCCGGGGGTCACCCAGGTCCACCACTGGCGGCCGGACGCCGACCAGGACGACATCGACGACCGCGACATCGCCATGTACGGAGGCGTCGCCCGCAAGAACGCCTGAGTCTCCGGCGCGGTCGGCGGCCGATGCCCATGCGGGGGCTCTCGCATGGGCATCGGTGCGTCAGTGCGTCTGCGTGTCAGCCTGTCAACGCGTCATAGCTATACGTCAGTTGACGAAGACGGACGGGCTGCCGGACTGGCTCGTGTCCTTGACCGGGCCGTACTTCGCGGAGAAGTAGCTGGAGCCCGGGCAGGTGGCCGGCCCCGACGACTTGCTGAACAACTGGTTGGTGAAGGTGATGGAGTTGTCCGCGTTGGAGGTGGCGCCGCTCAGCCCCGTGGAGGTGTAGACGCAGGTCGTCAGGCCGAGCAGGGTGTTCAGCTTGACGGTTGTCTGCACCGCGCCGGCCGCTCCGGCGCCGACGGTGAGCGGCCCCCCGGAGGTGACGGTGGTGGTGTAGGGCAGCCGGTCGACGGTGATGCTCTGCACCCCGGTAGTACCCAGGATGTTCGATGTGCAGCCGCCGAAGGTGTGCGCCGTCAGCGACTCGGTGGCGGTGCCCGGGGCGGCCGGATTGCCGGTGACGGTCGCGGTGAACTGCGAAGCCGTGCAGGTGATTCCGGTGGATCCACCGGCGGTGGTACGGATCGCGACGCTCGCGCCGCTGCTCAGCGACGAGGTGAGGACATCCCCGGCCGCGACGGCGGAGCCCGCCGCGCTGCCGTAGGTGAGCACATTGCCGGCGGCGGCCCCGGCGGCGGGCGCCGTGCCGGTGGCCGATGCGGTTCCGGTGGTGAGGAGAGCGACGGCGGCGCTGACGCCGGCGGCGCCGAGAACGGTGCGCCGTAAGCCCGTGCGAGTACCCATGCGAAGTCCCTTTCGCGAGCGGTGAGGTGAGGTGTGTACGTACGCGCTGTGGCGGCTCGGCCGAGCGCCTCCGCGGGGCAGCGCCGGGAGAGGGTGGGGGGTGGACGGTTGCGGGTGCGGGACCGGCGCCACGGAACCCGCACCGCGCCGCGAACGAGCGCGGCGCAGAAGGAAACCCAAGAGGGTTGTAAGCCTGTCCGGTGCACGGAGTCAAGGGTCCGAGAGCGAAGTCGCCGAGGAATGTTACCCACGGTACCCGGACGTCAGAGGGGTGCGTCGGGGTCGCGCACCGGCCGCGGGGCCGAGCGGTGGCAGACCCGGCCCAGCTCGCACACATGATCAACACCCAATGTTCACACGGTGGTTGACCCGATGGGATACCTGGGAGTAACTTTCCGGTCGACTCCCATGGCCGCGCCGTCGCCTCGCCCCGGGGAAACCCAGCCGGCGCCGGGAGCCGTCCGCGCCAGGACATCGCCGCGCAAGCTCGTTCCGGTCATCACACCCTCAGGAGCAGCTCATGGCCACGTCCGAAATATCCGGCGGTCAAGCGCCGGAGAGAGCCGAACGGCGGGGGAGAGTGCGGTTCCGCCGCGCCGCGCTCATGGGCGTACCGGCGGTCGCCGCTGCCGCCACCCTCGTGATTCTCACGGCGCAGGGCGCCATCGCCGCCCAGTTCGCCATCTCCGGCATGCCCTTCACGGTCACCGCCGACCGTCTGGAGGGCGAGGGCTTCGAGCAGTTCGGCGGGATGGACAACATGGCGGAGGGCAGCCCCAACGCCGGTGACACCGGAGGCCAGGTCCTGGTGGTGGTCTCCGCCATCAAGAAGGCCAGACTCACCAAGCTCTGTCAGAGCGTCGAAATCGGCGGCACCTATCTGCGCATCACCGCGGGCGACAAGGGCACACCGGTGTCCGCGACCGATCTGGCCACCGACTCCACCGTCCTGTCGGGCGATCAGGCGGACTTCGACAACATCGAGATCGGCGGAGACGCCAGCACCTTCACCAAGGCGGGCGTCAAGGGTCCCCTCGGTGTCTTCGGCCAGCAGGCCGACACCGTCACCATCACCAACCTGCGGCAGACCAACTGGGCGACCACCGCCGCCAGGTTCCGGCTGCCCAACCTCCATCTCAGCTTCAGTTCGAAGGGCTGCTGACCGTGGCTCCCTTCGGAACGAACCCCCCGGCCGGGACCGCCGTCCCGGCCGGGGGCCGCCACCCGCTGCGTGCCTTCACCGCCTGGCGCGGACGCCGGCCCTTCTGGGGCGGGACGCTCCTGCTGCTCGGCGGAGTCGAGATCCTGATCACCGAACAGGCCTCGGTCTCGGTCGTCCTGCAGGCGGGCGCGGGAGGCGTCGCCGCCTATCTGCTTCCGCTGGTCATGGCCGTATGCGGGCTGCTGGTGCTGCTGAACCCGGGTCAGCGGCTGTTCTATTCGGTCATCGGTGTGCTGGTCGCCCTCGGTACGTGGGTCACGTCCAACCTGGGCGGGTTCTTCGTCGGACTGCTGCTCGGTGTCATCGGCAGCTCGCTGGCCTTCGGCTGGCTGCCCGACCAGGAGCCGCGCCGCCGGCGGCGGCGGGCTCCACGCGAGACGGCGTGACGGAGGGGTCAGCAGACCGGGACGCCCGGCAGCTGGGCCGCGGGATGGTCGATATAGATATTGGAGATGAAGCCGCCCTGGTCACGGAGCTTGCTCCACCAGTTGTTGGTGTAGCCCTCGGCGGTCACGGTGCTGCCCTGCTTCTGGCACACCACCGTGACAGCGGTCGGCCCCGCGAGCACGTTCACCACCGCCGAATTGAGATAGGCGTCCGCGCGCACCCGGATGTCCGACCCCCACGTACGGAAGTTGCTTCCGCCGCCACCGCAGCCGTTGTCACTGGTCAGATACGACTGGTTGTACTGCGAGGGGTAGGGCAGACCGGCGCCGTTGATGACGATGTTCTGGCCCACGCCGTTGAGCAGCTGCTCGTAGTGGATATGGGCGCCGGAGGAGTTGCCGGAGGACCCCGTCACCCCGATCTGCTGTCCCTGGCCGACCGAGGCGCCGCTGGGCACGGAGTACGAGGCCAGATGGAAGTAGTACGTCTTCCAGCCCGCGCCGTGGTCGATCACGATGTAGTTGCCCGCGCCGCTGGGCTGTGACATCCGGGTGGCGGTACCGGCGGCGGAGGCCAGGACCGGCGTGCCGGCCGTCGAACCGCCGTCGGCCCGTACGAAGTCCAGCGCCCGGCGCACCTCGGCGGAGTGGTGGCTGAGCGTCCACCGCTGGCCGCACGGATAGGGGGCCTTGAAGTTCGGGGCGGCGAGCGGGGCGTCCTGGCGTTGCCGCGGCGACTGGTCCAGGGCCTGGGCGGAGGCGGCGGTCAGGCCGGTCGCCGCGAGGAGTGCGGCGACGAGCACGGCCGGTACGGACAGCCGGGTCAGCCGGGACAGCAAGGACACCAAGGGCTGCGCCGACTGTAGGGACAACGGGCGTCTGCGACGCATACGGGCTCCTCTGCCGAAGTGGGCTTGCGCGGTACGGGCGTTCAGCATGGGGGACTCGGGGCGGTCATGCGGCGCGATCCGCGGCGCCACGGCGATCCGGTCACGCCATGTTCACGACAAGAATGCCATGGTGTGGACCTGCCGGCTTCCCGAATGCCCCTTCCCTCGGGATTCGGCCAATGTGGAACCCGCGCCTCCCTCCCCTTCCGCGCGGTCCTCGGCGACCCGAGGTTCAGCGCCGAGGCCACCCGCCCCGGGTTCCCCTTCCTCACCCCCGGACGCAGCTGGACAGTGCGTGCTCGTCGCCCCCGAGGTGTTCGACCAGCGCGACGAGGACGGCATAGCATTCGTACGCGACGCGCGGCCGCCGGCCGCGCCGCACGAGCAGGTACGCGAGGCCGCGCTCCTCTGTCCGGCCGCCGCGATCCGACTGGAGCCATAGTGAGCGGAGCGGGAGTGAGCGAAGTCCGGCATGTGACCGTTGTCGGCGCCTCGGCGGCGGGTGTGTCCACCGCCGAAGGGCTGCGCCGGGCCGGCTTCGAGGGGCGGATCACCCTCATCGGCGAGGAGGTCCATCTCCCCTATGACAGACCACCGTTGTCGAAGCAACTGCTGTCGGGCGCCTGGGAGCCCGAGCGGCTGCGGCTGCGCGGCGAGGACGTGCTGACGGACCTCGGGCTCGATCTGCGGCTCGGTGTCCGGGCGGCGTCCCTGGACACGACGGCGCGCCAGGTCGTCCTGGCCGACGGTGAACGGATCGGTTACGACGCCCTCGTGGTGGCGACGGGCGCCGCCGCCCGGCGGCTGCCCGGGACGGACGGCATCGCGGGCGTGCATGTGCTGCGCACCCTGGAGGACGCCCTCGGTCTGCGGGACGCCCTGCGCGGCCGGCCACGGCTGGTCATCGTCGGGGCGGGCTTCGTCGGCTGCGAGGCCGCCGCGGTCGCCCGCGATCTGGGCGCCGAGGTCACCATGGTCAGCGACGTCCCGATGCCGCTGTCCGACGTACTCGGTCCGGAACTGGGCGCGATGCTCTCCGAGGTCCACCGCGAGCACGGAGTACGGCTGGAGACGGGCGTGCTCGTCGAGGGGATCAGCTCCGAGGACGGCCGTGTCACCGGGGTGCGGCTGGCCGACGGCCGTACGCTCCCCGCGGACGCGGTGCTGGTCGGGATCGGTGCCAGCCCCAGCACCGGCTGGCTGGAGGGGAGCGGTCTTCCGGTCGGCGACGGTGTGGAGTGCGATCCCACCCTGTACGCGGGGTCGGGGGTCTGGGCGGCCGGCGATGTCGCCTGCTGGCTGCACCCGCGCACCGGCGCGCCGACCAGGATCGAGCACCGCACGAACGCCGCGGAACAGGGACTGGCCGTCGCCAGGAACATCCTGGCCGGGCCCCGGGACGCCGTGCCGTTCGCGCCCGTTCCCTATGTCTGGTCCGACCAGTACGACCTGAAGGTGCAGATCTTCGGCCGCACGCGGGACGCCGACCGGATGAGCGTCGTCGAGGGCGCCGTCGCGGACCGCAAGCTCATCGCGCTCTACGGGCGCGACGGCCGGGTCTGCGGCGCGGTCTCCGTCAACATGGCGCGGGCGGCCCGTCCTTACCGCGCGCTGGTGGCCGAGGGCACCGACTGGGAGACCGCGGTCGGGGCGCGCACGGAGCTGGTGACATAGAAGGAGCCGCACTCTCCCGCGAGCGGGTCCGGCCGGTCGGCCGGACCCGCTTTTCGCGGGCCGGGTGTCGAAGGCTGTCGAAGCGCTTCGATCCGACTATGGACAGGTCATAGACATACCCTCTAGCCTCGAAGGCGCATCCGTCGAAGCGCTTCACTTCTCAACCGGCCTGCCTGGAGAGCTGAATGGTCACCCTCGCCGATGTCGCTCAGCATGCCGGAGTCTCCGCCAGCACGGTGAGCTATGTCCTCAGCGGCAAGCGGTCCATCTCGGCCTCGACCCGGGAACGGGTCGAGCGCAGCATCGAACAGCTCGGCTACCACCCCAACGCCGGTGCCCGCGCACTGGCCAGCAGCCGGTCGAACATCATCGCGCTCATGGTGCCGCTGCGTACGGACATGTACGTACCGGTGATGATGGAGATCGCCATCGCGGTCGCCACCACGGCCCGTACCTTCGGCTACGACGTGCTGCTGCTGACCGGCGAGGAGGGTCCCGCGGCGGTGCGCCGGATCGAGGGCAGCGCCCTCGCCGACGCGATGATCCTGATGGATGTGGAGCTGCATGACGACCGGCTGCCGCTGCTGCGGGAGGCGGGGCGTCCCTCGGTGCTCATCGGGCTGCCCGCCGACACCACCGGACTCAGCTGTGTGGACCTCGACTTCGCCGCCGCCGGCGCCGTGTGCGCGGATCATCTGGCTGGGCTCGGCCACCGCGAGATAGCGGTGATCGGCGAGGCCCCCGGGGTGTACGAGCGCCTCACCGGCTTCGCCGAACGCACGCTGAGCGGGCTGCGCGAGCGCAGCGGGGAGCTGGGGCTGCGGTTGCTGCACCGGCCCTGCGAGGGCAGTTACGCGGCCGTCTCCGCCACCGTCGGCCGGATCTTCGACGAACGTCCCGGCACCACCGCGTTCATCGTCCAGAACGAGGCCGCCACCGACCCGCTGCTGGCCCTGCTGCGCCAGCAGCGGCGTGCCGTCCCCGAGGACATCTCGGTGGTCGCCATCTGCCCCGATCAGGTCGCCGTCCATGCCTCCGTCCCCCTCACCTCGGTCGCCGTCCCGGCACAGGAGATGGGACGGCACGCGGTCGAGCAGGTGGTCGCCAAACTCGCGGGCCGGGGCACGGACGAAGTCGTACTGCTGCGGCCCGAGTTGACCGTACGGGAGAGCGCGGGCCCCCGGGCCGTCCCCGGGGACCCGCTGGCTGGATAGGCCGTGTTGACGCGTCGTCAGCCACCCGTGACCGAGAAGCTGTTCGTCTGGAAGTCGAGACCGCCGGACGACGAGGTGATCTCGTAGCCGAACTGGACGTCCCCGATGGTCTCGTTGCCCCACCAGCCCTTGGTGTTCTTGATCCACTTCAGGATGGGCAGGATGTCGACCGTGCCGGAGGTGGAGTCCGAGGTGCGCAGGAACGAGAAGACCTCGTTGCCGCCGTTGTTCCCCTTGTAGACGTTCCAGGTGTGGCCGCCGAGCGTCGCGGTGCCCTGTGAGGTGCCGAGCGGGCCGACCGCGCCGTTGTGGTTCACCCAGAGCATGACCTCGTAGTCGTAGTCGGTGTCCCAGATGTCGTACGACGTGTTGTACGCGCCCGAGGACGGCACGGACACGTTGTAGCCGCTCCGGAGCGAGGACAGGGAGTCCAGGGGTTTGTTGATCACCTTCTTCGCGTTGGGGTACGACTTGATGCCGCCCGTGTTGGGGTGGGCGGCCCAGACTCCCCAGTTCGAGGACGAGTTGGCCCAGATGGTCTGCGAGCCCGCGCCCGGACCCCAGATGTTGTTGTAGAGCGTGTAGCCGTCGGAGGTGGTGTACGAGCCCCACTGGTCGGACGAGGACCAGATGGCCGCGTGGGCGGGGGCGGCGGCGAAGCCGATGAGCGCGGCGAACGCGGCGGCGGGGGCGAGCAGCAGCCTGCCCGGTGTACGGAGGTTCATGGCGTCCCTTCCATGAGGGTTGGAGTGAGCCGGTGGTGCAGCGGGTCGGCGATTCATCGGTGGCTCGGTGGCTCAGTGGTTCGGTGACTCGGTGGCCGAGTGACTCAGCTCGCGGAGGATCGCCACACCGTGGCGGCCCAGCTCGACCGGGCCGTCCACCGTCCGGTCGCCGAGCAGCTCCCGGTACCGGCCGCCGGCCGCGACGGTGACGTCCTTCGCGCCGTGGTTGAACAGAAAGAGCAGCCCGCCTCGGCGCACCGCCTCCACCCCGTCCGGCAGCCCCTCCAGCACGGGCCGGACCCCGGCGCTCCGCGCCACCCGGGCGAGCAGCGCACGCAGCGCGCCGGGTTCGGGGAGCGTCGAGACGTACCAGGCGCGGCCGTCGCGCAGGACGGCCGGAAGCCCGGCCAGTTCCCCGCTTCTGTACGAGGCGATGGTCTCGCCCGTCGACGCCTCCAGCTCCTCCGACCACAGGGTGGCCCGGAAGCCGTCGCACTCCACGGTCTCGTCCGCGTCCAGCGGCCACCACTCGTGGACCGTGCCGATGCCGAACAGCTCACGCAGCCGGATGTCCATTCCGCCCGCCCGCACCCGGTCGTCCTCGTCGGCGACGCCCGTCAGAAAGCCGGACACGAGGGTGCCGCCGTCACGCACGTACCGGACCAGATTGTCGATCGCGGCGTCGGTCAGCAGATACAAGTGCGGTACGACCACGAGCCGGTACGCGCTCAGATCGTGGTCGGGACGGGCGAAGCCGGTGCGGAGGTTCGACTCCCACAGGGCCCGGTGCCAGGCGCGCAGGACCGCCGGGTAGTCGAGACGCGACGAGAGCCGGCCGTCCTGCTGGTCCGCCCACCAGGAGTCCCAGTCGTGCAGCAGCGCGATCTCGTCAGCGGTATGGGTACCCGCCATCTCAGGCCCCAGCCGGGCCAGTTCGGCGCCGATCCGCTTGACTTCCCGGAAGGTACGGCCCCGCTCGCCCGCGTGGCTGAGCATCCCGGAGTGGAACTTCTCCGCGCCCTGCCGGGACTGGCGCCACTGGAAGTAGCAGACGGCGTCGGCGCCGCGTGCCACCGACTGCCAGGACTGGAGCCGGTTGAGACCGGCCGGCTTGGGGTGGTTGACGCCCCGCCAGTTGACCGGTCCCGCAGCCTGCTCCATCAGTACCCAGGGACCCCGCGCCTGGGAGCGCGTCAGATCGCCGAGCATCGCGTTGTACTGACCGCCGTACGGATCCCTCGGGTCGGGGTAGATGTCGACGGACACCACATCCTCGCGCTCCGCCCACCCCCAGCCGTCCTGGCCGCTCCACAACGGCATGAAGTTGCTGGTCACCGGGGTGTCCGGGGTGTGCCACACGACGATGTCGCCTTCCGCGGTGTAACACTCCAGCAGCGCGTCCGAAGTGAAGCGGCGGAAGTCGAGGGTGTGTCCGGGATTGCGCAGGTACTGGGCGCGCCGGGGCGGGATGATCTCGTCCCAGCTGTCGTAGCGCTGGCTCCAGAAGGCGGTGCCCCAGGACTCGTTGAGCGCGTCGAGAGTGCCGTGCCGGGCGCGCAGCCAGTCGCGGAAGTGCCGGGCCGTCCCGTCGCACCAGCAGTGGGTGCAGTACTCGTTGTTGATATGCCACATGCGCAGCGCCGGATGGCCGCCGTACCGCGCCGCGAGATCCTGGGTGAGCGCGGCGGCGTACCCGCGGTAGACGGGTGAGCTGGGGCAGAACTGCTGCCGCGAGCCCCACCACACGATCCGGCCGTCCTCGTCACGCGGCAGCGTCTCCGGATGGCGGGAGCCCATCCATGGCGGCGGAGAGGCGGTCGGGGTGGCCAGGACGACCCCGATGCCGTTCTCCGCCATGAGGTCCATCAGCCGGTCCAGCCAGCCGAAGTCCCGTGCGCCGGGACGGGGTTCGAGCCGCGCCCAGGAGAAGACGCCCAGGGTGACGGAGGTGACCCCGGCCTCCTTCATCAGCCGCACGTCCTCCGGCCAGGTCTCCTCGGGCCACTGCTCGGGGTTGTAGTCGCCGCCGAAGAGCACGCGACCGCGCGTGGCGTCGTCCAGGGACGGCATCAGACCGGGTCCCCGTACTGGACACCGCGGCCGTTGGTGCCCAGATAGACCCGGCCGTGGACGCGCGGATCGCCGGTGATCACCTCACCGGTCCAGCCCCACTGATGGGCGTCGTCATTGATCCGGATCCAGCCGGCCCCCGCGTCGTCGGAGCGGTACACCCCGACGAAGTTCTCCGTCGCGCCGGTCTGGAAGACCGCGGGATAGGCCGCGCCGGGGGCCGCCCTGCCGAAGCCGAGGGCGTAGGAGGCCCAGCAGCTGGTGACCCTGGTGAAGGAGACGCCGCCGTCGGTGGACCTGAACAGCCCGTTCCATTTGCCCGACAGCCAGAGGTCACCGGTCCGTCCCGGCGCCGCCGCGATCCGGAACTGGACATCCCCGGACGGCAGTCCGCCCGCGCCGCGCACGAACGTCGCGCCCGCGTCGGTGGAGCGGCACACGGCGCCGCCGTCCGTGTCGTACACATAGAAACGCCGCGGGTCGACGGGGTCCGCGACCGGCACCGCGCCCTTGGGGAAGGTGGCCACCTCGCTCCAGGTGGCGCCCCCGTCGGTGGAGCGGAAACCGGGATGGCGCGTACCGTCCCAGTGGACGAACGACCACAGCAGCGTGGCACCGTCGGCGCTCACCGCGATCGGCCCGGGAGCGGTCGAGGCGATCGCGGGCTGTCCGGCGAAGGGGCGCCAGCTCTGGCCGCCGTCCGTCGAGGACGCGCCGTTCCCCTGGTCGCCCCAGCCGGTGCGCACCACATAGGACGGCTTCAGCGCGGCCAGCGCCAGACCGGTCGCCGAGCCGAAGACCGGGTTCGTGGCCATGCCCCGGGACGGGGAGACGGTCAGCGACTCGTGGTACATCACCCCGAGGTCGCCGAGACCACTGAGGAGAGGGGCGGTCCCGGTGGCGGGCGAGAGCAACTGCCGTACCGCGGACTCCTCCAGTCCCCTGATCCAGGGTGCCCAGCGCACCAGATCGCGGGTCTCGAACAGCGTCGCGCCCGTGCCGTACACCAGATGCTTCGAGTCGTACGGATCGATCGCGACGGTCTGGATCCACCAGCCGAACTTGGGCGTGGCACCCCAGGCGAGATACGGCGTCTCCCGGATGTCGAGCGTGGCGGTGTCCTTGAGCGAGGTCCAGCGCGCGCCGCCGTCGGTGGACCGGTAGAGGGTGTCCACCGGTCCCCAGCGGTTGTTGGTGGAGACGACGACCGTACCGGGGACCCGGGCGTCGACGGCCACGCCGCCGTAGCCGAAGGGATCGCCCCCCGAGGGCCTGACGGGCGTCACCTCCGTCCAGACGCCGGTGGTGGTGTCGAGCCGGTGGACGGACCCGTCGGTCTGGTTGTTGGGGCCCGGCCCATTGGCGTACGTGACATACAGGGAACGGGAGTTCGCGTCGAAGGCCGCGCGGACCGGCAGCCGCGCCGCCGCGCCCGACGGCTGGCCGGGGACGGCCTCCCACGCCACACCGTCGCCCGTACGGTAGAGCGCGCTGCCGCCGTCGCCCCACCCCGCGTACACCACGCGCCCCGCGGCCACCAAAAAGGTGATGCCCTGGCCGGTGGCGCTCGCGGCGGCGGGGAAAGCGGCGGCCTTCCAGGTCGCACCCCGGTCCGTCGACGTGAGCAGCCCGTCGTGGCGGGTGCCGAGATAGAGGGTGTCACCGTTACGCGGGTCGACGAGCAGCCGCTCGCCCGCGCCCCGGCCGTCCTCGTTGCCGCCGAGCTTCACGGACAGAGCGGTACGGCTCCAGGTGGCGCCCCGGTCGGCGGAGCGCAGCACGGCGCCGTTGCCGGCCCAGGACTGCGTATAGGCGCCGAGGGCGAGATACAGCCGGTCGGGCTGGTTCGGGTCGACGGCCATGGCCTCGACGCCGAGCAGATGGTAGTCGTCCCAGCCGAGATGGTCGGTGAGCGGTGTCCAGCCGCGGACCGCCTCGTCCCAGCGGTAGGCGCCGCCGATGTCGGTACGGGCGTAGGCCAGCCCCTTCACCGCGGGGTGGAAGAGCACGCCGGTGAGGAAGCCGGTGCCACCGATGGTGACCGAGCGCCAGCGGTAGGGCTGCTCCGCCGACGCCCGGCCGGCGGCGGCGGGGGAGTGCCGGGGCGTGGCCATCGCCGGGGAGCCGGTCAGCGCGAGGGCCGCCGCAGCCCCCGAGGCCGTGCTGAGCACCGTTCGTCTACGGGGTCCATGCGTCGGATCGGACATGACGTCACCTTCCGTCGTGGGGGAGTGCGCGCCGGGGCGGCACCTGGTGAGGTCGTGCGCGAGCAGGCCCGTGGACGCGTCAGCCCTTGACAGCGCCGGTGAGCATGCCCTTCCTGAAATGCTTCTGGACAAAGGGCGAGGCGACGGCGACCGGCAGCAGCGCCAGCACCATGACCGCCATCTGCACCGAGAGGGGGGAGAGCCGGCCGGTCTTGATCTGCTGGCCGAGACCCGTCGGCGGTTCCTGTTTCTGCACCAGCTGGATCATGACGTTCTGGAGCGGCATCATCTGCTGGTCCGTCAGATATATCGACGCGTTGAACCAGGCGCTCCAGTAGCCGACCGCGTAGAAGAGCGCGATGACCGCGATCACGGCACGGGAGAGCGGTATGACGATCTGCCACAGGATCCGCAGATCGCCCGCGCCGTCGATCCGCGCGCTGTCGAGCAGTTCCGGGGAGATGTTCATGAAGAAGGAGCGCAGGACCAGGACATTGAAGACGCTCACCGCGCCCGGCAGGATCAGCGCCAGATAGGTGTCGGTCAGCCCCAGCGCCTGGACCAGCAGATAGGTCGGGATCAGACCGGCCCCGAAGAACATGGTGGCCAGCAGGGTCATCAGGATCCAGCGGTGGCCGAGGGAGTGCGTACGCGAGAGTCCGTACGCGCACAGGACGGACACCACCATGCTGAACGCCGTGCCCACGACCGTCACCCCCAGGCTGACCAGCGCGGCACGCTGCACCTGACCACCGCTCAGCAGCTCCTGGTACGCGATGAGGGTGAGGTCCCTGGGCACGATCACCAGACCGCCGGCCGCGTCGATGGCGCTCCGCGAGGACAGACTGGTGACGATGACGATCCAGAGCGGGAACAGGATCGCGAGACAGGCGGCGGAGAGGGCGATGGCCTTGCCCGCGAGTCCGGTCCTGGTGGGCTTCTCCTCCCAGACCGGACGAGGCGGGGCGACCCAATGACCACGCCGGCGCCCGCGCGCGGCGGTGGCACCCGCGTCGGCGGCGGTGCCCGCGTCGGTGGCGGTGTCGGTGGCGCTCACTTCTTGTACACCCCCTGCTCGCCCATGAGATGGGCGACCTTGTTGGCCGTGAGGACCAGCCCCAGTCCGATGACGCCCTTGACCAGACCGGCGGCGGCCGCGTAACCGAAGTCCTGGTTCCGGATGCCCGTCCACCACACGAAGGTGTCCAGCACCTCCGCCGCGTCGCGTCCCACCGCGTCGCGCTGGAGCAGGATCTGCTCGAAGCCGACGGTCAGCGCGTCGCCCACGCGCAGCACCAGCAGCAGCGCGATCACCGGACGCAGCGCGGGCAGAGTGACATGCCACATCCGGCGCCACCGGTTCGCGCCGTCCATCGCCGCGGCCTCGTACAGCTCGTGGTTGACGGAGGCGAGCGCCGCGAGGAAGACGATGACGCCCCACCCGGCGTCCTTCCAGACGCCCTCGGCCGTCAGCAGGAACTTGAAGAGGCCGGGGTCGGTCATCAGGTCGAAGCCCTCGACGCCGTGCCGCCGCAGCGTCTGGGCGATGATGCCCGCGCCGCCGAAGATCTGCTGGAAGACGGTGACGACCAGGACCCAGGAGAAGAAGTGCGGCAGATACAGCACGGCCTGGGCGACCGCCCGCACCCTGGGCCGTACGACGCTGTTGATCAGCAGCGCGAACAGGATCGGCACCGGGAAGTAGAGCACCAGCTGGAGGAAGAACAGCACCAGGGTGTTCCGCACGGCCGCCCAGAACGCGGAGTCGCCGAAGATCCGCGCGAACTGTTCGAAGCCGACCCAGGGGCTCTCCAGCATCGCGACGAAGCCGTTGTCGCTGAGATACGGGTCGTAGTCCTGGAAGGCCACCACGTTGCCGAGGATCGGCAGATAGCTGAAGACCAGCACCAGCAGCACCGCGGGCAGCGTCATCAGGAGCAGCGCCCGGTCCCGGCGCAGCCGGACCCGGAGGGACAGTCCGGGGCCCCGCTTCCGCTTCGGCGGCGGCTTCCCGCCCTTCCGCCGCGGCGGCCGGGGTGCGCTCCGCGCCCGCTCGCGTACGTCCGCGTCCGGAACCGTGCTCTGCGACACCTGAACTCCCTGTTTCGTGTGCCGTGTGTCAGTTCGCGGCCGGTCCGGACTCGTCGAGCAGCTTTCTGTACCAGTCGCGCAGCTGGTCGCCGCCCCCGCTCTTCCAGTCGGAGACGGCCCGCTGCATGTCGCCGATCTTCTTGCGGCCGCGGACGATGTCGTCCTCCAGCTGCTCGAAGTCGTCGGCGAGGTTGGTCCAGCGGGTGGGCTCGGTGACGGTCAGCCCGTAGAAGGCGGTCTTCTTGGTGAAGGCCCCCATGCGCTGCTGCCATTCCACCTGCGCCCTGGCGATGTCGGGACGGTCGGGGTGGGCGACATACGCGGCCGGGTCACCGGTGTAGTCGAAGGTGCCGGCGACCTCGATGGTGCCCTTGTCGTTCTTGACGGGCAGCCCCTTCTCCACCGTGTAGTGCGTGCCCTCGACGCCGTAGTCGGTGAGCATGCGCTCCTTCGTGCCGTACGGCGCGGCCGTGAAGTTCGCCATGGCCAGCACATCCCTGACCAGCTTCTCCGAGGAGCCCTTCCTGACGAAGGCCCAGATGCCCGCGGGCTGTACGGCGTAGAGCGTCGGGTCGCCGCCCGCGTGGTCGAAGAGGTCCAGGGCGCCCATCGCGAACCCGGGGGTGGCCGCCTGTTCGACGGTCTTCATGTACCAGTGGGAGAGGTCCTGGTTGTAGATCAGGACCTGACCGGCCGTGAACCGGTTGCCGGCGTCGCCCTGGACGGCCTTGGCGTCGGGGTGGACGACCCCGGCGGCGTAGAGCTTGCGCGTCCACTCCAGGGCTTCCAGATACTCGGTGGTCTCCACGCGGTTGACCAGCTTGCCGTCGACCAGGTCCCAGCCCAGGGCCTTGTCGTTGCCGGAGAACACCCCGAACAGGCTGAAGGCGGTCCACTTCATGTCGTCGCAGGCCCAGACCTTCGCTCTGGCGCTGGTGATCTCCTTCGCGAGCGCGAGGAACTCCTCGGCCGTGCGCGGCGGTTCGTATCCCCGCTTCTCGAAGAGGTCCTCGCGGTAGAAGGGCGCGATGTTCACCACGTACGAGGCGGGCATCGGGATGCCGCGGAGCGCGCCGCCGAAGATCGAGCGCTGCCACGCGTCGGTCGGTACGGCCGCGAGATTCGGGAAGTCCCTGACCCTGTCACCGGAGAGGTACGGTCCGAGGTCCTCGAACTTGGCGTTCACGGCGCCCGGGATCTTGCCGGTCAGATTCCAGCCCGGCACGACCACCACATCGGGGATCCCGCTGGAGGCGAGCACGGCGCCGAGCTTCTCGTCGTACGTGTTCCCGTCCTGGTTCTGCCAGACGGTCCGTACCCCGATGGCGTCGTTCATGGCCGCGTAGTACGGGTTGTCACCGGCCGGCGGGGTGCCCCAGTACGGCGACATGATCGTGATGCGGCTGCCCGTGCCGAGCTTCTCCGGTACCGAGTCCTTGAGATCCGCGGCGGCGACCGCCCGGGTGAATCCGGCGGAGGAGCCGTTCTCGGGCGGGATGTCCGGCGCCACGACGTTCTGTGCCACGAAGGCCGGCAGGATCTTCCGCGCCTCCTTCCCGGAGGTGGTGCCCTCCTTCTTGCCGCTCCGCGTACCACCGCAGGCGGTGAGCAGGGGCGCGCCGCCGGCCACGGCGGTGGCGGCGACCGCGGTGGAGGCGAGGAAGCTTCTCCTGCTCGGTACGGAGGAGGACTTCGGCGTCATTGCGTCAAACCCTTCGTGGTGCGCAGCAACATCCGGCGGAAGCCCACCGGTCAGCTGCGGAGTCGAAGATTTGTCGAAGCGCTTCGATGTTGCTGCGAGGTTAAATGAACCCTTCAGGAGGCACAAGACTCCACTCTCAAGATTCCTTACCGCAGGGTCAGTCCCGTTCAACAAGGCGCAGAAGAAGGGAAGTTGTCGGGGTGTGGGTAGGGTGACCGGCACCTCGGGATGTCTTGACAGCGGACCGGTGGACTCGGAGCATCGAAGCGCTTCGAAAGTCGATCGGGGGCCTCTCGCGGCTCTTTCGGCCTTACCGACCTTCTCCAGGGAGAACCGCCCGTGACCGAGGACCAGCCGCCCTTCCGTGACCCCGGGCTGACCCGTACCGCGCGTGTCGAGGATCTGCTCGCGCGGCTGACACTCGATGAGAAGACCGCCCTGCTGCATCAGTTCGCCCCGGCGGTCGAGCGCCTGGGCGTCGCGGCGTTCCGCACGGGACAGGAAGCGCTGCACGGTGTCGCCTGGATGGGGCCCGCGACCGTGTTCCCGCAGGCCGTCGGGCTCGGCGCGACCTGGAACGAGGAACTGGTGCGCCGGGTCGGGGAGGCCGTCTCCCACGAGATACGGACGATGCGCGGGCGGGACGGCCGGGTCGGGCTCAACGTCTGGGCCCCGACGGTGAACCTGCTCCGCAACCCGCTGTGGGGACGCAACGAGGAGGGGTACGCGGAGGACGCCCGGCTGACCTCCGTCCTCGCCACCGCCTACACCCGGGGCCTGCGCGGCGACCACCCCGACTACTGGCGTACGGCTCCGGTGCTCAAGCACTGGCTCGCGCACAACAATGAGACGGACCGGGCCACCACCTCCTCGTCCATCCGCCCCCGCGTCCTGCACGAATACGATCTGCGCGCGTTCCGCGGGGCCGTCGAGGCGGGCGCGGTGGCCGGGGTCATGCCCGCGTACAACCTGGTCAACGGGCGTCCCAACCATCTCTCGCCCGCGCTGCGGGAGCATTTGCGCGGCTGGACCGAACACGAGCTGCTGGTCTGCTCCGACGCGGGCGCGCCCAGCAATCTCGTCGACGCCGAGGCGTACTTCGACACCCATGAGGAGGCGACCGCGGCGGCACTGCGCGCCGGCGTCGACAGCTTCACCGACCACGGCACCGACGCGTCCGTGATCACCGGCCGGATCCGGGGCGCCCTGGAGCGGGGCCTGATCGGTGAGTCCGATATCGACACGGCGGTACGACGTCAGCTCACGGTGCGGTTCGCGCTCGGGGAGTTCGACCCGGAACGCGATCCGCACCGGGAGATCTCGGCCTTCGACACCCCGGGACACCGCGCGCTCGCCCAGGAGGCGGCGGAGCAGGCCGTCGTCCTGCTCAAGAACGACGGCCTGCTGCCGATCGCGCCCGGCCGCCGCGTCGCGCTGGTCGGTCCGCTCGCCGACGAGTGCAAACTCGACTGGTACAGCGGCACTTTGATCCGCCGCCACACCCCGCTCGACGGGCTCCGTGAACGCTTCGGCGCCGAGCGCGTCACCTTCGCCGACGGCGCGGACCGGGTCACGCTCAGGGCCATGACGGGCGGCTGGGTCCGGGTGCCCCCGTCCGGGAGGGCGGACGAGGCGGCGAAGGGGACGGCGAGCGGGGCACGCGGCGCCGAGGGCGCGCTCGATCCGGCACTGCTGGCGGGACGCACCGATCTCGCACCGCTGACCTGCGACGCCGACGAGGCCGGCGAGGCCACCGAACTGGCCCTGACCGACTGGGGGAACGGGCTCATCACCCTGCGCGCGCCCGACGGCCGCTATCTGTCCGTCGCCCAGGACGGGTACGTACGGGCCTCCGCCGACCAGCCCGGCGGCTGGGTGGTCCAGGAGACCTTCCGGCTCGAAGAGCACGAGAGCGGGCACCTCCTTGCACACGCGGGGACCGGCGGGTACGTATCGGTCGCCGCCGACGGCCTGAAGGTTGCCGGCCACGGCACATCGTTCGAGATCGTCGTCAGGGAGCGCGGCGAGGACGCGGTGGCCCGCGCCGCGGCCGGCGCCGAGGTGGTCGTCGTGGTGGCGGGCAACGACCCGCACATCAACGGCCGGGAGACCGAGGACCGCCGCACCCTCGCCCTCCCGGCGCACCAGGACCGGCTGTGGCGGGCCGCCCACGCCGCCAATCCGCGCACCGTGCTCGTGCTGACCTCGGGCTATCCCTACGCGGTGGCCGACGCGCAGGCCCGGCTCCCGGCGCTGCTGTGGACCGCCCATGGCGGCCAGGCGGCGGGCACCGCGCTGGCGCGCGTACTGGCCGGCGATATCTCACCGGCGGGACGGCTGCCCCAGACCTGGTACGCGGACGACGCGGATCCGGCCGGCCTGCTCGACTACGACATCATCGGCTCGCGGCAGACCTATCTCTACTTCGACGGCACCCCGCTGTACGCCTTCGGCCACGGACTGTCGTACGCGGCCTTCCGCTACGACGGACTGGAGGTCGGCCCGGATCTGCGGGCACACGTCACGCTCGTCAATACGGGCTCCCGCGCCGCCGACGAGGTGGTGCAGCTGTACGCCAGGCAGGACGCCCCGCGCGTCCCGCGTCCCCACCGCCAGCTGGTCGCCCACGCCCGCGTATCCCTGGCGGCGGGGGAGTCCCGTACCGTCGAACTGGCCGTCAGGAGAGAGGAACTGGGCCACTACGACGTGGCGCACGGCGTCTGGACCGTACCGGGCGGCACGTATGTCTTCGAGGCGGCGGCCTCCAGCGCGGACATCCGCCGTTCCGTCCGGCTCACCGTCCCCGGCGACACCCCGCGCGCCAGGGATCCGCGGCGGAACGGGCTGGCCGCGGCCGACTACGACGAGCAGACCGGCACCGAGATCGTCGACCGCACCAAGGTGTCGGGCGACGCGGTGACCCCGCTCGGCCCGGGCGGTGAGCGGAAGGCGGGCGAACTGCTCTTCCGTGACTGCGACTTCGGGAACGGCGCGAGCGGAGTCACCCTCGACGCGGCGGGCGAGGGCGAGGTCACCCTGACCACCGCCGACGGCGGCACACTCGCGGTGATCGAGGTGCGGGCGACCGGCGGACCGTACGACTACCGCACCACCGCGCGCGCCGGAATCACGCTCTCGGGCGTGCACGACCTGCGGGTCACCCTGCGCGGCCCGGTGCGCCTCGCGCGGATCGACATCACCGGATGAACACGCGCACGGGGGCCCGGACGGCTCGCACCGCCCGGACCCCCTCGCCGCCGGAGAGCCGCGAATCAGGGAGCGTTGATCAGATCGTGCGGCGGCACGGTCACCTTGCGGGCGCCGGTCGTGCCGCTCAGCACCACCTTGCGCAGCGCGGTGTTGTTGGCCAGGCTGGTCTCGTGGAGCCGGCGCTCGGGGTTGGCGAGCACCTCGATGTAGTACGTACCGTTCGGCAGGTCGGTGATGTCGAACGACTGGCCGGGGCGGTACTGGGTGTAGGTGTCGCCGGAGCCGACGTCCAGCACCTCACGTACGGAGACCGAGCTCTGCACACCGCAGGCGGTGGACAGATCGGTGTTGTTCGGGTGCCAGTTGGCGTTCTTCACGGTGTAGTCGATGGCGTCGGTGTTGGCCAGGCAGAAGGCCTCCTTGCCACTGCGCACGGCCTCCTTCTTGTCGGCGCTCAGCAGCCGGTAGCTGGCGAAGTCGGTGAAGTGCCAGTGCTCGTGGCCCTGTCGCGCGTCCCACTCCATGGTGCCGGCGGGCGCGTAGCCGACCTGCTTGCCCTTGGCGTCGTGGAAGTACTGATAGGCGTCCATCAGGTCCTTGCCGGGACCGCGGAAGCCGTCCACGACCAGCGGCGCGGGACCGGCGTTCCACACATTGGCGCTGAAGGCCAGATAGTCCTTGCCCGGGATGTCCCCGTCCTCGCCGTCGGTGATGGAGATGTCCCACGCCGGCAGCGCGCGCAGATCGGGCTTCGGTACGTCGGGCACGCTCGCGCGGCCGGCCGGACGCTTCGAGTTGGGCTTGAGAGCGGGCGCGATCCGCGAACCGTCGGTGTGCCCGGGGCCGTCGCCCAGATGGGCCGCCGCCTTGCCGGACATGAGCGCGTTCGGCAGCGCGGGCGGCGCCGGGGCATCCGCCCCGCGGCCGTTGCTGCTCATGTGCGCCGAGGCGCCCGGATGCCCGGCCGGGGCGCCATGACCGCCATGGCCACCGCCGTGACCGGCGGCCCTGGCCGCCGAGGGCGCCGCTCCGACCCCGCCTCCTTCGTCCCACTTGCGGTCGCGCACCGTCACCTTGACCGACTTCGACGTGTTGGGCATGCCGAACAGCTCGCGGTACTTCTTGGCGACGGACACCTTGGCGGTGTACTCCCCGGCCGGCAGGTCGACCGGCTCGGAGTAGTAGCCCAGGTTGGTGTTGGTCGCCCAGCCCTTCTCGACGCCCCACACCGAACCCAGCGTGAAGGGGTTCGTGGAGCAGCTCTCGGGATACTTCGAGACGGACGGAGCGTCCGGACGGAGCCGGCCCGAGGCGTTGTTCGGGCAGAACGTCTCGGTGGTCTTCACGACCGCCGTCCCCGCGGCGTCGCTGACGGTCACCTGGAGAAAGCCCGGCAGACCGGAGAAGTCCTTCACGAGACCCTTCGGCAGGGTCCTGGTCCGGGTCTTCTTGCCCTCACGGATGATCTGCTCGGCGACCAAGGGGTCCTTGTAGGACTTCCGCGTCACCCGGAACTCCAGGGGCCCGCCATCGGCGGTGACATACGTACCGAGGTCGAGGAAGACCCCCGGTTCGCCTTCGTAGCGGTCGATTATCACGGAGTTGGAGGCGGCGATCAGGGAGAGCTTGGGGCCCGCGGGGGCCGCCGCTCCGGCGACGGGCGCGGCTCCTGCCACGCCCGCGATCACCGCGAGCGCCGCGCCGGCGGCGATCGCCGGGCGCCGCGTACGGCTGTGGTGGTGAGGTCTGGTCATCGGTTCCTCGTCTGCGAGTGCCACAACAACAGTGGTGCGCATGGACGGCGCGGGGCCTGCCGACCGGGAATGTCCGGACGTTTCATGACGGGACCTATGCGTCATCTATGTGCCACCTGTGAGATCAGGAGTGCGTCACTTCGGGTTGCCCGCGGACCCACAAGTCGCCGATGGTTGGCCGGAATCGTGCGACGAATCGCGGATCAAGCCATCAGTGCGTGATTCCTGCCCCGTGCCCCTCTCGGCTGTGCTACTGAGGCCGTGAGGGGCACGGGGCGGCGTCGCGCGAGTGCTGGGCTCGCGCAATCCCGCCGTGGCGGGAACGGCCGGTGCGGGAGCGGACAGCGGACAAGGAGCGGCTCCGTGGGCACAGTGGTCGATGACGCCACCGCTGCCGAGTTCCACGCGTTCTTCGAGCGGCACTACGCCGAACTGTCCCGGCTGGCCTATCTGCTGACGGGCGACGCGTCCACGGCCGACGATCTGGCCGCGGACGCCCTGCTCGCGATGTGGCGCCGCTGGGACCGGGTACGGGCCGCCGATCACCCGGTCGCGTACGCCCGCGGGGTGGTCGCGAATCTGGCCCGCTCCCGGATCCGGAGCGCGGTACGGGAGCGCCGCCGCGTCTCGCTGTTCTGGTCGCAGCGCGGTGAGCGCTTCGACGATCCGGACGTACCCGCCGTGCTGGATGTCCGGGCGGCGTTACGGCGGCTGCCGTTCCGTAAACGCGCCTGCGTGGTGCTGCGGTACGCCCTGGACCTCTCCGAACGCGACACGGCGCTCGCCCTGGGCATCTCCGTGGGTACGGTCAAGAGCCAGTCGTCGCGGGGGATGGCCGAGCTGGGACGGCTGCTCGGGCCGGGCGCCACCGTGGAAGAGGTGCAGGCGACGGTGGCCTCGCAGCGTGCCGCGGGGCCCACCCCGGCCCGTCGTTCCGGGCGCGCCGCGACACGTGCTGAAGGCAGGGGCTGATGGACGAGCTGCACAGACGGCTGAGGGAGACGGCGCGGGCCCACCGCCCGGACCGGGAGCGGATGCTCGCGCGCGTCGAGCGGGGCATGGCCGGGCCGGGAACGCACCCCGCGAAGGCGCCGGCCCACCGCCCGGCGTCCTGGTTCCGGGTCACCACGGCGGCAGCGGCGGCCGGCGTCCTCGCCGTCGGCGCGTTCGCCCTCGCCGCCGTCATGGACGGCGGCACCGATCCGGCGGGGACGGTGGCGACCACCCCGGGCCCGGTGAGCGGGACGCCCGACGGTCCGCCCGTGGCCGCCCGGGACGGCTATCTCCGGTCGGACGGCGTGATCGACCCGAACAGCAACGCCTACTGGGCGCAGAGCAACATCACCCTCGGCACCGACCGGCCGCTGACCGCACTCACCCTCGAAGTGCGTGTCGCGCAGACCGGAGGGGTACGGGACACCGGCTCCTGGCGGTCGCTGCCCGAGGAGGACTTCACCGTCTCCGTACGCCCCGAGGCCGGCGCGCTGGTCTACCGGTGGACGCTCAAGGACGGGGTGACGGTCCCGGCCGGCGAGCATGTCTTCGCGGCGCAGTACGACCACGCGGAAGGCGCGCGGGACGCCGGGGACGACCGGTACACGGCGGTAGCGACCGGTTCAGGCCGGACCGCCGAGGTCCGGGGGGACTTCACCACCGCGCCGTAGCGCCGCCGGGGCCGCGACCCCCGGACGAGTAGTGTCCACGGCGTGCCGGCTGAGCGACGACATCAACTGATCCTGCGCGCCCTCCGCTCCGGCGGTCCGGCCGCGGTGGCGGACCGCGCTCGGGGAGGCCGGTGTAATGGTGGTCCAGGTATGAAGTCGGTTCGGGTACCGGAGGCGGTTCAGGCGTGAGGCTCACCATTCTCGGCGGCGGCGGATTCCGGGTGCCGCTCGTGTACGGAGCACTGCTCGGCGACCACGCGGAGGGCCGCGTCACCGACGTCACCCTCCACGATCTCGACGCCGCGAGGCTCACGGCCGTCGCCCGCGTCCTGGCCGAGCAGGCCGCCTCCGTCCCCGACGCCCCCTCCGTCACGGCCACCACCGATCTCGACGAGGCCCTGCGCGGCGCCGACTTCGTCTTCTCCGCGATCCGCGTCGGCGGACTCGAAGGCCGCGCGGCCGACGAGCGCGTCGCCCTGGACCAGGGCGTGCTGGGCCAGGAGACGGTCGGCGCCGGCGGTATCGCGTACGGACTGCGCACGGTCCCCGTCGCCGTCGACATCGCGCGACGCGTCGCCCGGCTCGCCCCCGACGCCTGGGTCATCAACTTCACCAACCCGGCCGGTCTGGTCACCGAAGCCATGGCCCGGTATCTCGGCGACCGTGTGATCGGTATCTGCGACTCGCCCGTGGGCCTGGGCAGGCGCGTCGCGCGCGCCCTCGGCGCCGACCCGGACGAGGCGTCGATCGACTACGTCGGCCTCAACCACCTCGGCTGGCTGCGCGGGTTGCGCGTCGCCGGACGCGACGAACTGCCCCGGCTGCTCGCCGACACCGCAGCCCTCGGCTCCTTCGAGGAGGGCAAGCTCTTCGGCGCCGAGTGGCTCCAGTCCCTCGGCGCGATCCCCAACGAATACCTCCACTACTACTACTTCAACCGGGAAGCGGTACGCGCCTACCAGGAGGCCGAGCAGACCCGCGGCGCGTTCCTCCGCGACCAGCAGGCGCGCTTCTACGACGAGATGGAGCGGCCGGGCACCCCCGCGCTCGCGACCTGGGACCGTACCCGCGCCGAACGCGAGGCCACCTATATGGCGGCGAACCGCGAGGCGGCGGGCGTCGGCGAGCGCGACGACCGCGATCTGGAGTCCGGCGGCTACGAGAGGGTCGCCCTCGCCCTGATGCGGGCCATCGCCCGCGACGAACGCGCCACACTCATCCTCAACGTCCGCAACCGCACCACCCTGCGTGTGCTGGACGAGGAAGCCGTCATCGAAGTGCCCTGCCTCGTGGACGCGAACGGCGCCCATCCGCTGGCCGTCTCCCCCCTGCCGCACCACGCCACAGGACTGGTGTGCGGCGTCAAGGCCGTCGAGCGCGAGGTCCTGGCCGCCGCGGAGAGCGGTTCGCGCGCCACCGCGGCCAAGGCGTTCGCCCTGCACCCGCTGGTGGACTCCGTCACCGTCGCGCGCCGTCTCGTGGACGGCTATACGCGCGCACACCCCGGCCTCGCCTATCTGAACCGGAAGTAGGCTTCGCCCCCGGCCCCCCGGCCCCCCCGGCCCCCCCCCGGGGCCGGGCCCGGACCACCCCGCGTCCCTTCCGGATGCTCACCGTCCGGATCGCCAGGCCGCTATCCGTGTCCGACCGTCAGCGGGTCGAAGACGACGCGCGTCCGCGACCCGTCGTCCGCCCACCTCACCTCGACCGTTCCCGTGTCCCCGGCCACGGTCACCTCGCTCACCGCCCCGGACAGCGGCGCCGCGCCGGGCTCGGCGGTGAGCGAGGCGAGCGCCACGAACAGCGCCGTCCCCTCCGCCTCTCCGGTCAGCCGGGGGACCACCGCCCAGCGGGTGTACGCCGTGCCCTGCGGTGCGCGGACCTCGTCCCGCGTCTGCCAGCCGTGCAGACC
Source organism: Streptomyces scopuliridis (assembly GCF_042790125.1). Taxonomy (GTDB): domain Bacteria; phylum Actinomycetota; class Actinomycetes; order Streptomycetales; family Streptomycetaceae; genus Streptomyces; species Streptomyces scopuliridis_A. The sequence continues at coordinate 277,923 of NZ_JBHTZS010000005.1, read as the reverse complement.
GTGCAGGGCTGAGCGCACGGTCTCCTCGGGGCCGGTCGCCCAGCCCGTCTGCTGTACGAGCGATCCGGGCGGCGCGCCGAGTACCCGGTGCGCGCGCAGTTCGTACCGGCCCCGGACCACGATGACGCTCTCCACCCGCAGACCTGGCACCATGGGCGCGCCCGAGGAGAAGACGGGCAGATGAGCGGAGGCGGCCCAGCCCCAGCCGTCCCCGTCCCCCGCGCCGAGCGGCTGGATCCGGCGCCGTCCGCTGACCGCGCCCGCGATCTCGACGGTCAGCTGGTTGTCCGCGGCATTCGCCGCCGCCGTGGGACCGGTGTGGGTCGAGTACGACTGCCGGCTGTAGAGCGGATCGTCCGCCACACCCGACTCGCCCTCGTGCGGCCGGATGTGGTCGCTGCCGTGGTTGTGCAGCCGTACGATCCCGTCCGCCCGGGTGGAGTGCGCCAGCAGCCCCGGCGCGGGGAGGGCGAGCACCCGGTCGGGTCCCTCGCTGGGCGCCGCTTCCTCGGTGGCCGTCCACAGCGGATGGTCCCGGGGAGCGAGCAGCGCGACGAACGCCTTGGACGCCCAGTACGGCGAGGCGGGACCCGAGTAGGACTGGAGGGTCGCCTCGTGCGGACCGTGCCAGCCGAGGCTGAGCAGCCCGTCCGTACCCGTCGCGCCCCGGTCGAGGAAGTAGCGCAGCGAGCCGTTCACCAGCCGCCGCGACACGCCCGGCGCGAGCGGGGTGTGTCCGGTGACCGCGCCCAGGCCGACCGCCGCGCTCGCCGCGAACCGGTAGGTCAGCGAGCGGCCGAAGTGGACCGGCGCCCCGTCGGCGCCGAACAGCAGGGAGAAGCCCTCCAGATGCTCGCGCAGCCGGCCGCCGTAGGGCGAGGACGCCTCCGTGTCACCGGCCAGCAGAGTGTCCAGGACCGGATAGAGGTGCAGGGCCCAGCCGTTGTAGTGGTCGAAGGCGCGGCCGTCACCGTCGGCGTACCAGCCCTGGCCGCGGTACCACCCCTCCATCAGATCGCGCGCCCGCTCCCGCGCGCGTGCCGTCTCCGCGTCGCCACGCCCCACCGACTCCAGGAACCCGGCCACCGAATAGGGGAACAGATACCAGTTGTTGGGCGCCGGGGTGTGCCGGAGCGCGCCGCGCAGCCACTCCTCGGCGCGGTCGCGCACCCCGGAGTCCAGCCGGTCCCAGAGCCAGGCCCTGGTCAGCCGGAGCCCGAGGGCCACGGACGCGGACTCGACCATGGGCTGGCCCCGCACATGGTGGTCGAGGATCAGCGGCCAGGACTCGGTGTCCTCCCGTCCCGGGGTACGGGTCCCGGCCGCGAGCCCGTCCGCGTACCGGTCGAGCCAGCCGTGCGGATCCTCGCCCCCCGCTCCCGCCACCCGGAAGGCGGCGGCGAGGAACGTACGGGCGTAGCCCTCCAGACCGTCCGAGCGCACGCCCGAGCGGGAGGGCCGTCCCGGCAGATCGAGCAGCGCGCGGCCGGGGGTGGCCCACCGCCAGGCGGCCCGCAGCAGACCGTCCGCCGTGGCCTCCCAGTGCGCGCGGGTGTAACCGGTGTACGGGCTCAGCGTCCGGTCCTCCGCGGGGAGTTCGAACGCGGGCCTCGCGGGCACGGGCTGTACGAGGGGTGAGGTCATGCGAGGAACGCCAGCCTTTCGCGTCGTACGGGATGGGCGAAGCCGTCGCCCGCGGCCCAGCGTTCGACCTCGCCGACCGCCAGATCGGCCAGCCGCCGGGTCTCATTGCCCTGCGAACCGGCGAGATGCGGGGTGATCAGCGCGTTCTCACAGGTCCACAGCGGATGGTCCGGCGGCAGTGTCTCCGGCTCCGTGACATCGAGGACGGCCCGGATCCGGTCCTGCCCGAGGACATCGGTGAGGGCGTCCTGGTCGACGACGGCGCCGCGCGAGGTGTTGATGAGCACGCTGTCCGGGCGCATGGAGGTGAGCAGTTCCCGGCTGACGAGCCCGCGGGTGGCGGGCAGCAGGGGGGTGTGGACGCTCACTGTGTCGCTGTGCGCGAACAGTTCGCCGAGTCCGACGGGCCGGACACCGAGCGCCGCCGCCTCCTCGTCGGAGACATACGGATCGTGCAGCAGCACCCGGAAGTCGTACGGCCGCAGCAGTTCGATGACGCGCCGGCCGATCAGCGAGGCGGACAGAATGCCCACCGTACGGCCGTAGTTGCCCACGTTGCCGTTCATGCCGAGCCAGTCGTCGCGATCGCGCGCGGCGCGGTAGCCGCGGGCCCGTTCCAGCGCGCGCTTGCCGGAGAGCAGGATCATCGCGACGGTGTACTCCGCCACCGGCAGGGCGTTGGCGGCGGCGGCCGAGGACACCTCGATGCCGCGCTCCCAGCAGGCTTCGGTGATATGGCCCCGGATGGTGCCCGCCGTGTGGGCGACGGCACGCAGCCGGGGCGCCAGGTCCAGTACGGCCCGGTCGAGGGGCGGGCAGCCCCAGCCGGTGATGAGGATCTCCACATCCGCGAGCGTGGCGCGGGCGCGGCCGGTGGTGAAGTCGTCGAGGACGGGCGGTGGTGTCAGCTCGCAGACCGCGCCGAGGGCGGCCAGCGTCTCGGGCCCGAGGACCGCGGCCGCGGCATCCGGTTTCATGGCGAGGGCGGCTCGCGGACGGGCACGTACGGTCGGTGCGGTGGGCATCTCTCTCCTGGTACGACGGGGCCTGGTACGGGAAGACGGCGGCCGGTGGGGCCCGGCCGGCTACTTGACGGCGCCGGCGGTGAGGCCCGACCGCCAGAAGCGCTGGAGCAGTGCGAAGGCGAGGAGCAGCGGCAGGACCGCGAGCAGCGAACCCATGATCACCACGGGGTAGTACTCCGGTGAGACGGAGGCGGAGCTGTTCCATGTGTAGAGGCCGAGGCTCACCGGATAGAGGTCCTGGTCCGAGAGCATCACCATGGGCAGGAAGAAATTGTTCCAGATCGCGGTGAGCTGGAAGAGGAAGACGGTGACGAGGCCGGGGCCGAGCATCCGCAGGGCGACCCGTACATAGGTGGTCAGTTCACCGGCCCCGTCCACCCGCGCCGCTTCGAGGACCTCGTTGGGCACATACCCCTGACTGAAGATCCGGCCGAGATAGACGCCGAAGGGGTTGAAGAGCACCGGGATGAAGACCGACCAGAAGGTGTTCACCAGACCCGTGCCCGACGCCATCAGATAGAGCGGCAGCGCGAGCACGGTCTGCGGCACCATCACGGCCGCGAGGACGAGACCGAACAGTTTCTCCTTGTGGCGGAACCGGTACTTGTCGAACGCGTAACCGCAGGCGATGGAGACCAGCGCACCGAGCGCGGCGCCCACGACCGCGTACAGCAGGCTGTTGCCGTACCACCGGCCGTACAGCCCGCCGTCCATCGCGAACACGTCCTTGAGGTTGCGCAGCAAGGAGAAGTCGCTCAGCGACAGCAGATCGCTGCTGAACAGCGCGTCGCGGTCCTTGGTGGCGGCGAGCACCAGCCAGAGCACCGGCAGCAGGGTGTACAGCACCGAGATGCCCACGACGAGGTTGACGACCGAGCGGCCGAGCAGACGCGGGCGCAGCGAGGCCGCGACGGGGGTGGTGCCGGTCGCGCTCATCGGGCGGCCTCCTCTTGGGCGTTGGCGCGGTTGGTCCAGCGGGTCACGCCGTAGGAGAGGGCGATCGTGCAGAGCAGCAGGACGACGGAGGCGGCGGCCGCCAGTCCGTAGTTGTTACGGGTGAACGCCGCGTCGTAGATGTACATGCTGGGCGAGAAACGCGAGCTGATCATCGGGGTGGACTGGCTGAGCAGCATCGGCTCGGTGAAGAGCTGGAGAGCGAAGATCAGGGTGAACATCGCGACCATCACGATCGACGAGCGCACGAGCGGCGTCTTGACCTGGAGGGCGGTACGTACCGGCCCCGCCCCGTCGACGACCGACGCCTCGATGACCTCGCGCGGTACGGCCTGGAGGGCGGCGTAGAAGACGACCATGTTGTAGCCGAGGTTGCTCCACAGGGCGATGTTCACGATGGACGGCAGCACGGTGTGCACACCGAGGAAGTCGACGGTGATATCGGCCTTGCCGAGCAGGTCGATCACCGGACTGATGCCGGGCGTGTACAGATACAGCCAGATGAGGGCGGCGATGATGCCGGGCACGGCGTGCGGCAGGAACAGTGCGAGCTGGGCCCAGGACCGCAGGCGCACCACCCCGGAGTCGAGCAGCAGCGCCAGCACCAACGCGCCGATCACCAGCACGGGGATATAGACCACGCAGTAGAGGACGACGGTGCCGAGTCCGCCGAGGAAGGTCGGGTCGGTGAGGACGGCGGTGTAGCTGCGCAGTCCGGCGAAGACCGTGCGCTCCGGGCCGAATCCCAGTCCCGGCTGGTCGTCGCTGAAGAAACTCAGCCAGACGGCCGTCCCGACGGGGATCAGGAAGACCGTCACCAGAAGGACGAAGAAGGGGGTCATCAGGACGCCGGCGGCGCCGAGTTCACGGCGCCGGGCGGACCTCCGGCCGCCGCGTGCGGGCGCGCCGGTGGTGCGGTCCGGCCGGCCGGCCGTGGCCGCGGCCGTCGCGGTCGCGGTGGCCGGGGTGGTGAGGGTGCCGGCCAGGGACTTGCTGACGGGGTTGCTCATGGGGTGTCACCTGCCTTTCTGCTGCTGGTACGAGGGGTCGCGGGTCAGCTGTCGCGCTCGGTGACGGCCAGCCCCAGCGCCCTCAGATCCGGCATGGTGCCCTTCTGGGCCGCGCGCATCGCCTCGATCAGCGAGCCCTGGCCGCCGCTCGCCCGTGCGAAACCGTCCTGCATGACCTTGATGGTGGCCGTCATCCGAGGTCCCCAGATCCAGCCGTCACGGACCTTGCGCGCCTCCTCTTCGAAGAGCCGGTAGATGTCCTGACCGCTGTAGTAGGAACGGTCGAACGCCTCGCGGCCGACGGCGACGAGGCCGGGCGCGGCCGGATACTGGCTGCTGGCGCCGCTGGAGAGCCGGGCGCGCAGCGCGTCGGGGTGCGAGATCTGCCACTCGATGAACTCCATGGCCGCCTCGGGGTGTTCGCTGTCCTTGGTGACCGCGAAGGTGGAGCCGCCGTGGGTGGCGACGCTGGGTCGGGCCGGGTCCCACTGGGGGAGCGGCGCGATGGCCCAGTCGCCCTTCTGGCCGGGCCGGGCTTTCATCTGCGCCCCGGCGTCCCAGGCGCCGCTGAGCCGGGCCAGCACTTTGCCGGTGCCGATCTGGGCGTCGCTCTGCCGGCTCTCCACCGGGTTCGCGAAGACCAGATCCTGGTCGATCAGCCGCTGCCAGTACGCCGCGACGCGGCGGGTCGGCGCGTCGGTGAGCGAGACGGTCCAGGAACCGCCCGCGGTGTCGAACCACTGGGCGCCCGCCTGCCAGGCGAACGAGGCGAACTGGGGGCCTCCGTCGGTGGCGAAGAGCGCGAGACGCCGGTCGCGCGACGCGCTCCGTACCCTCCTGGCCGTCTCCTCGAACTCGTCCCAGGTGCGGGGTACTTCGAGCCCGTACTCCCTGAAGAGATCGGTGCGGTAGTGCATCACCATGGGCTCGAAGTCGAGCGGCAGACTGAAGACGCGCTGCTCGAAGGTGGTCAGGCCGAGCGCCTGCGGCAGCAGCTTGGCGCGCAGTCCGTCGCTGACCAGATCGGTGATGTCACGGGCGACACCGTCGATGGCGAAGCCGGGCACCTGGGGGTATTCGATGGTGGCGATGTCCGGCGCGTTGCCCGCGCGGGCGGCGTTGCTGAGCTTCGCGTAACCGCCCTGGCCCCCGGAGGGGATCTGCTGGAAGTCGACCTGGACGCGGTCGTGGCTCCGGTTGAACGCGTCCACCACTTCCTGGCTGCCGCGCAGGGCGGACCAGAAGGTGATGCGCGTGGCCCGTCCGCTGCGTGCGGAGATGGTGTTCGTACTGCTCGTGCTGCGCGATCCCGAGTCCGCGCCGCCCCCGGTGCAGGCGCTGAGCGCACCTGTCAGGGGCAGCGCGGCGATCGTGGCGAGCACGGATCGACGGCTCTGTCGACCAGGCATGGGCGCCTCCCGCGGCTCCGGTATGAGACACGGGGAATCCTGATCGCCTGATCAGAAGGGGTCAATAGATCGCTCAGAAGAAAATCAAAGCGGTCAAACGCTCAGTTATCTCCGGGGGTTGGACGGGACACCGGCGGCTGTGTCGAACCGCGTACCTTCAGCGTGGGCAGCAGCTCGATCCTGCGCACCGGGCCGGCGGCGCCGAGCGGCCGGGCCAGCCGGTGCAACAGCAGTTCGGCGGCGGCCCGCCCGACCTCCGCCTTGGGCGGGGAGACCGCCGTCAACGGGGTGCTGCCCAGCGCCGCGACCACATCGTCGTACGCCACCACCGAGCAGTCACGCGGCACCCGCACCCCTTGTTCGGCGAGCCGCTGCACCAGCATCAGCGCGTCGACGTCGCCGTGCAGGACGGCGGCCGTGGCCCGGCGCTCGGCCAGCAGCGCGGCGAGATCGAGGGGGGTACGGTCACGCGTGGCGTCGCCGAGCCTGGCGGGGTCGTCCTGCTCGGGGCCCGGCACCGCGTCGGGTGAGCTGAGGACCACCGACCAGTCCTCCACCTCGGGCCGGGCGGCGGCGATCTCGGCGAAGGCGTGGCGCACGCTGCGCGCCGTCGGACTGTCGTCGCGGGCGGCCAGCACGATCCGCCGGTGGCCCAGCGTGACCAGATGATCGACCGCGAGATACGTCCCGTACCAGTGATCGGAACACACCGAGTCCAGGGCGTGCAGCGCGCTGCCCGGCCGGGGACGCCGCTCCATCAGCACGGTCGGCACCGCCACCTCGGACAGCCAGCCGTAATCCGCCGCCTCCGAGACCGCGCCGCGCCACCTCGGCGCGATCAGCAGCCCACGCGCGCCGGCCGCCAGCGCCGCTTCCACCAGGGGCCGTTCGGCGCCGGGCGCCTGCGGCGCGATATGCAGGGCGATCCGCATCCCGGCCTCCTCCAGCACGGGCCGGGCGCCGTACGCCGCTTCGTACAGATACGAATGCCGCTCCGGCACCACCAGCGCGACGGGCCCGCCCTCCCGCCCCGGCTCCTCGGTCCGCGCCGCCGGGACCGTGACCTCCTCGACGGCCCCCACCGGACGGGCCACGCCGTGCCCGCGCCGCAGCCTCCCGGCGCGGGCCAGCTCCTCGACGTCCCGCCGTACCGTGACCACCGAGACATCCAGCTCCGAGGCGAGCACGCTCACCTTGACCGCGCCCCGCGACCGCACCACCGCCAGGATCCGCTGACGCCTGAGCTCGACCGGCTCCCGCATGCTGTTGGCCCCCTTGCCGCTACCACCGCGCTCTGTTCGTTTGCATGTTTCGTATGAGCGCTTGGAGCCGCAGCATAGCGATCGCCCGCGATCAGCCGTCGGCGTTCCCCGGCGGCGCCGCGGCGGGGCCCGTGGCCGGGGGAGGCGTTCGGGGCTGCCAGCCCGGCCGTCTCACCAGGTGCCCGAGCCGGTCCCGCCAGCTGTCCGCCCGCGCGAGATCGCGCCCGAGGGCCGCGTACTCGTGAGTGGCGACCCTGAGGGGGTTGAAGGTGTCGATGTTCTTGGTGAGTCCGTAGACGGGACGTTCCGCCTCCTCGGCGTAGGTGCCGAACATCCGGTCCCAGATCATCAGGATCCCGCCGAAGTTCCGGTCCAGGTAGTCGCCTTGAGAGGCGTGGTGCACCCGGTGGTTGGCAGGGGTGTTGATCACCCTCTCGATCGGCCTCGGAAGGCGGCCGATCCGGTCGGTGTGCAGCCAGAACTGGGAGATCATATTGATTCCGCCGCTGAGGAAGACCGCCCACGGAGGCACTCCGGCCAGCACGAGCGGGATGAAGAAGAGCTGTGAGGTCAGCCCGGTCCACGGCTGGCGAACGGCCGTGGAGAAGTTGTACTTCCGGCTCGAATGGTGGACCACGTGAGCGGCCCACAGGAGCCGGACGAGATGGTGCTCGCGGTGCATCCAGTAGTAACAGAAGTCCTGCGCGAGCAGGATGAGCGGGAAGGTCACCCAGGTGACCTCGATCCGCAGCGGGGTGAGTTCGTGGAGCAGGACGAATCCCGCCAGCGCGATCGCCTTGTACAAAACGTCGACAAGGGCGGCGCCCGATCCGACGGTGAGGCTGGCCGCGGTGTCCCGGACGCTGTAGCCGCTGGCGCTCTCGTCCGGATGCAGGCGGTAGTAGATCATCTCGATGATGATCAGCAGGACGAAGGCCGGAGCCGACCAGATCAGTACGTGCTCGTAGTTCATCGAACCTCCTGTCGGAGCGATTCCCTCCGACTCGGAGTATCGGAGCGGAACGCTCCGACAGGCAATAGGCTGGACGCCGTGAATACGCCGACCCCCCTCGGGGATACGCCGACCCCCCTCGGGCGCCGCGCCGGAGGCCGTCACGGCAGGCAGTCCGAGGCTCAACGCAACGATCTCCTGGTGCTCTCGGCCGCCCGCGCCGTCTTCGCGGAGCAGGGACCCGACGCTCCCGTCTCGGCCGTGGCCGAGCGCGCCGGGGTCGGGGTGGGCACCCTCTACCGCCGGTACGGCAGCAAGGTCCAGCTCGTCCAGCGCCTGTGCGCCGTCGCCATCGCGCTGACCATCGACGCGCTCCGGGAAGCGACGGCGGACGACAGCGGCGGCTGGGACAGCCTGGCCCGCTACGTCGGCCGCGCCGTCGACGAACGCGTGGGTGCCTTCGCCTCGTTGGCCGGCACCTTTCCCGTGACCCCTGAGGTGGCGCGCCACAACGAGGAGGCCAGGGAGCAGCTGGAGCGGCTCATGAGGAAGGGGTACGAGGACGGATCGGTGCGCGAGGACGTCACGGCGCTCGACATCACCCACACCATCGAGCTGTTCAGCCGCTACCCCCGGCGCACCGACGAGGACCGGCTCGCCCAGCGACGGATGCTCGCCATCGCCCTGGACGGGCTGCGCCCGGGGAGCCCCGAACTGCCCGGTCCACGACCGGAGTGGGACGACTACCGCAGGACGTGGCAGCACGGCTGACGGCCCGCCGGTCCCGGTCGTCAGGACGTGTCAGCACAACAGGTTCAGGGCTCCGGGCAGCACACGAACCGTGACCGGCAGGGCGGCCTCGACCTCGCCGTCCGCGCCGTAGGGCAGGTCCCGGTCGCACTCGATGCGCACCTCCCGCCCTCGCAGGGTCTCCACCTGCCGCCGGTGCACATGTGCGCCGCTCCTGAGCTCGTTCATCACGGCGAAGAACAGCAGCCGGGAGACCTGGTGGATGATGACGACATCGAGCACGCCGTCGTCCACGGCCGCGGCGGGTGCGATGCGCCGGCCGAAGCCGTAGTAACCGGAGTTGGCCACGACGACGGTGAAGCCCCTGCGGTGATGGACGGTGCCGTCGACGGTGACGCGGTATCCGGCCGGGCGCCAGCTCATCACGGCGCGCAGCCCGCCCGCGTAGTAGGAGGCGGCGCCGCGCAGCAGACGGCTCTGGTTGGCATGGCGGTTGGCCAGCGCGTCGACGCCGGCGTAGACGCTGCCGAGGACGGGCATGCGGTCGTGGACGGCCGACTCGACCTCGATGACGTCCGTCGCCCTCGGTTCGCCGCGCAGGAGCAGTTCGGCGAGCCGGCCCGGCCCGGCGGGCAGCCCGACCGCGCGGGCGAAGTCGTTCCCACGGCCGGCGGGCACGATCCCGCCGACCGCGTCGGTCCCCGCGAGAGCGCCGACGACGCGGCCCGTCAAGCCGTCACCGCCGACGCCCAGCACGATCCGGCCCCATCCCGCGGCCCCCAGGGCCAGTTCCCGCGCGTGGGAGAGACTGCGGCTGTACTCGACTTCCAGCTCGGCGCCGGCCTCGCGCAGCAGTCCTGCGAGGGGGATGAGGGCCGCCGCCGGCCTCGCGCCTCCCGCGGTCGGGTTGACGACGGCCGTGAACTGTCGCATGGCTACGCTCCGGTGGGCGGGGACGGTACGGGCGGCACGGGTGGCACGGGCGGCAGAAGAATGCCGGGGTTGAGGATGCCGGACGGATCGAGCCGGTCCTTCACCGCGTGCAGGATCCCGACGCCGAGAGGCCCGATCTCCTGGGCGTACCAGTCACGGTGGTCGGTGCCCACACCGTGGTGATGGCTGATGGTGCCGCCCGACGCGAGGATCGCCTCGCCCGCCGCCCGTTTGGCGAGCGCCCAGCGGTCCACCGGGTCGTCGCCCTGCGCGCAGAGCACCGTGAAGTACAGCGACGCGCCCGTCGGGTAGACGTGCGAGACATGGCACATGACCACGGGGGGAGCGCCCGCGCCGGTCAGGGTGGTGGTGAGCGCGGCCCGTACGTTCTCGTAGAGCGCGGGAATGTCGAACCAGAACGCCGCGGTCTCCAGCGTCTCGGCGAACGCCCCGATGTCCAGCAGGGCATCGCGCAGATACGGCGCGGAGTAGCGGCCGCCGACCCACTTCTCCCCGGGTGCCTCGCCGAGGAACACCCCGCCGCGGTCGCGCAGTTCGGCGTGGGTGCGCGTTCTGCGTTCCGACACCTCCACCGCGGTGCCCTCGTAGCCGACGACCGCCAGACAGCCCGTGCCGGAACCGGGGGAGGAACCGATGGAGCCTGGGTCGGCCAGGCCGATGAACGTCTCGGTCTCGTCGGACAGCCGCAGCACGGTGGGCGGCGGCCCGTTCTGGGCGAGCGCCCGCAGCGCGTCCCGGCCCGCCGCGAACGAGCCGAAACTCCAGCCCTCGTAGGCACGGGTCCCGGGGGCGGGGTGCACGCGCACCGTCACCGACGTGATCACGCCGAACGCGCCCTCGGAGCCCAGCACCAGCTGCCGCAGGTCGGGCCCGGCGGCCGAACGCGGAGCGCGCCCGATGTCCAGGGTCCCTTCGGGCGTGGCCACCCGCAGGGCCGTCACCATGTCGTCGAAACGGCCATAACCCGCCGACGCCTGCCCGCTCGAACGCGCGGCGGCGAAACCGCCGATCGTCGCCCACTCGTAGGACTGCGGGAAGTGGCCGAGGGTGAAGCCCTGTCCGGCGAGAAGCGCCTCGGCCTCGGGCCCGCGCAGTCCGGGTTGCAGGACCGCGGTACGGGAGACCGTGTCCAAGGAGATCAGCCGGTTCATTCTGCGCAGGTCGAGAGCGATGAAGCAGTCATGCGTACCGGGGGCCAGCCCACCGACCACGCTGGTGCCGCCCCCGAAGGGGACGACCGCGACCCGGTGCCGGGAGCAGGCCCGCAGGACCGCCAGCACTTCGTCGTGGCCGGCGGGCAGGACCACCGCGTCGGGTGCGTCGTCGACCGCGCCGGTACGTATCCGGAGCAGGTCGCTGGTCGACTTGCCGCGAGTGTGGCGGACCCGGCTCTCGGCGTCGGTGAGGACATGTCCGGCGCCCACGATCCGTCCGACCGCCGCTTCGGCGTCCGGGGTCAGCCGGCCGGCGCGCGGCTCGACGGCCGTCAGCTCCACCGGCCGTCCGTCACCGGGCCGCACGCCGAGCAGTTCGCCCAGTACGCCGGTGATCCGGCCGGGCAGGGGCGCCGCTCTGCCCGGGTCTCCCCATCCGCTCCACAGCATGTGCGTCGGGTCCATCCGCATCCTCGCTTGTCCTCGCGGCCGTCGGGCCGGACGCGGTTCGCGCTGCCGCTTGCCGTCGCCGGTCCCGTCGTTACACTGTGACACGTGACGCCTAAACGAAACACCCCGCGGGATGACAATCTTGTTCTCGACGCGGCGCGGGACTGTGTCCTCGCGGTCGGTGTGCGACGGACGACCCTGACCGACGTCGCCCGCAGGGCAGGCGTGTCGCGCATGACGCTCTACCGGCGCTGGCCCGATGTACGCGCGCTCGTCGGCGATGTCATGACCCGTGAATGGGTGGCGGTCACCCTCGGGGCGGTCCCGCCGGACGACGGAACACGGCGGACACGTCCCCATCTGGTCGACACCCTCGTGGCCGGACTCCGGGCGCTGCGCGACCACCCGTTGCTGCGCAAGATCCTCGACGTCGACCCCGAACTGCTGCTCCCCTACCTTTTCGACCGTCGCGGCGCGAGCCAGAACAGGGTGCTGGAGTTCATCGAGGACGCCCTGCGGCGGGGGCACGCGGACGGCTCCATCCGCGCGGACCATCCGGTACGGCAGGCGCGTTGCCTGCTGCTGGTACTCCAGTCGTTCGTGTTCTCGGCGCGGACCATGGCCGATGACTCCGACCCCGAGCTCACCGAGGCCGCCTTCGACGACGAACTCCGGCACCTTCTCGAAAGGACCCTGGCCCCATGAGCCCCGACGCCCGCCCGGACTTCTCCCTCAATGCCGTACGCCGGTCCCGTGAGCTGGCGGAACTGGCCGCGGGGGGAAGGATCGACGTCCTGGTGGTGGGCCTCGGTGTCACCGGTGCGGGTACGGCGCTGGACGCCGCCTCACGCGGTCTGTCGGTCGCCGCGATCGACGCGCACGACCTGGCCTTCGGCACCTCCCGCTGGAGCTCCAAGCTCGTCCACGGCGGACTGCGCTACCTGGCGTCGGGTCAGCTGGGCATCGCCCACGAGAGCGCGGTGGAACGCGGCGTGCTGATGGAACGCACCGCTCCCCACCTCGTACGCGCCCAGCCCTTCGTCATGCCGCTGACCGCGCTCACCTCACGCCGGAACGCCGCCCTCGCGGAGGCCGGGCTGCGGGCGGGTGACCTCCTGCGCGCGGTGGCCGGAACCGGTCGGGGCACGCTGCCGCGACCGCGGCGCCTCTCCGCCGTCGAGACGCTGCGGGCGGCGCCCGGCCTGCGCGGGCACGGTCTGCGCGGCGGACTGTGCTCCTGGGACGGCAGGCTCGTCGACGACGCGCGGCTCGTGACCGCGATAGCGCGTACCGCCGCGGGTCATGGCGCCCGGGTGCTGACCCGCACGCGCGCGCTGTCCGTCACCGGCACCGGAGCCCTCGTACGCGACGAACTGACCGGGCGGGAAACCCGGATCCGGGCCCGGATGGTCATCAACGCCACCGGCGTCTGGGCCGGCGGACTCGTCGAGGACATCCGGCTCCGCCCGTCCCGCGGCACCCATCTGGTGCTCCGCGCCGAGAGCCTGGCCGGTCTGCACACCGGCCTGCACATCCCCATCCCGGGAGAGACGAGCCGGTTCGTGCTGGTGGTCCCCCAGGACGACGGCAGGGTGTACGCGGGGCTGACCGACGAACCGGTCGACGGACCCGTGCCGGACGTGCCGGAGGTGCCCGAGTCCGACATCGGCTTCCTCCTCGACATCCTCGGGACCGTACTGGACACGCCGGTCCGCCGCCGTGACGTGGTGGGCGCCTTCGCGGGGCTGCGCCCTCTGCTCGACACCTCCCACGAGGTGGCGGCGGGCTCCCGGACTTCCGATCTCTCGCGCCGGCATGCCGTGGTGACCTCCCGGGAAGGGGTGGTGACCGTCGTCGGCGGCAAGCTCACCACCTACCGACGGATGGCCCAGGACGCCGTCGACGCCGCACTGGCCGCCCGTCAGCTGTCCGCCCCGCCGGGCCGCGGCACGGCCCGCCTTCCGCTGGTCGGCGCCGCCTCACGGGCCACTCTGGCGACTCTCTCCGCCCCCCGCCGGCTGGTCGAACGCTACGGAACGGAGGCGACCGCGATCCACGCGCTGGGAGAGCGGGAGCCGGACCTGCGCGCGCCCGTGGCCGACGGGCTGGACATCACGCGGGCCGAACTCCTGTGGGCGGTGCGGCACGAGGGTGCTCTCGACGCGTCCGACCTGCTGGACCGCCGCACACGCGTCGGACTCGTACCGGCCGACCGTGCCGCCGCGCTGGACGCCGCACACGAGGCCCTGGCGGCGACGGCGCAGACCGCCGCGGGAAAAGCCGCGGGCACATGAGTTCAGCTGTTCGGCGGCGCGGGCGAGGCGGGCGCCGTCCAGGCCGGTGATGATGACAGGGGCGCCCGGCCTTGCCCCCGGTCTCGCGGAACAGCCGCCCCACGCGCTCCAGAAGCCCCGGAAGCATCGGAAGCCCCGGAAGCCCCGGAAGCAACGGAGCCCCGGAAGTCCCGGACGTCTCCGGAATAGGCCGTGCGGGACCCGGGTTGGCACGGTCAGTCACTGGATTCGAGTCCGAGCGGGAGACACACGATGGTGAATCTGCGGGAGTCCGTGGGCCGTTACGGGATCTGGAGTGTGGAACTCCGCTCCGAGGACGCCGCCCTGCGCGCGGAGATTCCCGAGGCCGCCGCCGAACTGGAGCAGCTCGGCTTCGGCGCCGTCTGGCTGGGCGGCAGCAGCGGTGTCGAGCACGCGGTGCCCCTCATCGAGGCCACCTCCCGGCTCACCGTCGCCACCGGCATCCTCAGCATCTGGCAGTACGAGGCCGCCGACGCGGCCGCCCGCTACCTGAAGCTGGAATCCGGGCATCCGGGGCGGTTCCTGCTCGGGATCGGCGCCAGCCACGCCAAGCTCGCCGAGCAGTACCGGCGCCCCTACTCGGCGATGGCCGGCTATCTCGACGCGCTGGACGCGGCAGGGGTGCCGGCCGGGCGGATCGTGCTGGCCGCCCTCGGCCCGAAGATGCTCGAACTCTCCCGCGACCGCGCGGGCGGTGCGCACCCGTACCTCGTCACCCCCGAACACACCGCACAGGCCCGTGAACTCCTCGGCCCCGACCCCCTGCTCGCCCCGGAGCTGAAGGTCGTCCTGGACGCCGATCCGGACACCGCCCGCGCCACGGCCCGCGGCTATCTCGCCCGGTATCTCGCCCTGCCCAACTACACGAACAGCTTCCTGCGACTGGGGTTCACCGAGGACGACTTCGCGGGCGGCGGCAGCGACCGGCTCATCGACGCCGTCTACGCCTGGGGCGACGCGGGCCGGATCCGGAGCCGAATCGACGCCTTCCACGCGGCCGGCGCCGACCATGTCGCGCTCCAGATCGTCACGGGCGACACCGCTTCCGGGGCGCCGGGAGCCCTGCCGCGCGCCGAGTGGCGCCGGCTCGCCGAGGTCCTGGCCTGACACGCGACGCCTGACGCGCTGACGCGCTGACGCCCTGACACCCGACGTCATGCGGCCGGGCGTACGGGCGTCAGCCTCTCCTCGACACCGTCACCGTCGGGTCCAACCCTCAGGCGGAGGGTGAGACAGTCACGGCCGGGTGCCGATCGCATTGGCCGGTTGTCGCCATCCTCGGTGCCCGAGGTGTGAAGTCTGTCCCTCTGGATCAAGGTGAGGGAGACGGGCCGGACCGGTCCGCCGGCCGAGCGACCGCGCGCCTGCCGATCGGAGGAAACACCCGTGTCTCGTATGGACGCTGTGCGAAGACTTCTGATAGCGGTGACCGCCGTTCTCGCGGTGGCGCTGCTGCCCGCGGGCGCGCAAGCGCGCCCGGCGACCGGAGCGGCCGCCGGCCCGGACGCACGACCGCTGGACCGTACGGTCTGGCTGTGCCGGCCCGGTCTGGTGAACAACCCCTGCGGGCAGGACGCCGAGGGTATGCCTCAGTCGGCCGGTCCCGAGCTGGTCACCCGCTACCCGAGCGGCGGGACCCGGCTGCTGGACGCCACCCGGTTCGCGCCCGGCGGAAGCGGGAAGCGCGAGCCGTTCACCGTCACCGCGAAGCCGCCCGTCGACTGCTTCTACGCCTATCCGACGGTGGATCTGCTGCCCAATCCACTCCTTCAGACCGGCAGTCGGCCGCCGGTGCCGCAGGACGTTCATCAGGCCGTGACGCTCATGCAGAGCGCCCGCTTCGCCGGACTGTGCCGGATATTCGTTCCGGTCTACCGCCAGGTGCCGCTGCCCGCCCTGCTCGCGGGAATCGTCACGGGCACGGGCGCCGACCCGACCACGGCCATCATGGACATCCGGGGGGCCTGGGACGACTACTGGGCCCATGACAACCGCGACCCGGCGACCGGCGAGCGACGCGGGGTCGTCATCCTGGGCCACTCCCAGGGCACGGCCGTCGCCGCCGCGCTGATACGGGAGCGGGTGGACACACACCCGGAGGTACGACGACAGCTCGTCACCGCAGCGCTGCTCGGCGGGAACATCGAGGTGCCCGAGGGCCGGGACGCGGGCGGTGGTTCCGACCCCGCGTCGACGTTCCAGCACATCCCGGCCTGCCGGCGCGCCGCCGGCGCCCCGCTGCCCACCGGCTGCGTGGTCGCGTACGCCACGTACTCCCTGCCCCGGGGCTCCCTGCCCGCCGTGATCGGCAGAACGTCGAGCCCCGGCCACCGTGTGGTCTGCGTGAACCCGGCGGCGCTGCTGCGCGGTGAGGCCGCGGGCGCCCGCGTACCGCTCGATCTGTATCTGCCCACCCGGCGGCTGATCGGCGGCAGCGCACTGCTGCCGAACGGACCTCTGGCGGTGCCCCTGAACGGCTATCGGCTCCCGGACCTGTCCACGGGCTTCGCCCGCCACCCCGACGCGCTGAAGGGGGAGTGCACCCATGCCACGGACGGAACGGTCAGCGCCGACTGGCTGCAGGTCAGCGGCGATCTCTCGTACTTCCCCGCCGCCGCGCCCGCCGGACTGAGCGGTCTGCACGCCATGGACTTCAATGTGGCCCAGGGGGACCTGATCGCCCTGGCCACGGCACAGGCCCAGGCGTGGCTGGACCGCCGGAGCCCATGACCGTACGGTCGCGCCGCCGCGCCACGAGCCGGCGGCGCGACCGGGCTGTTACACGACCGGACTGTTACTCGATGACCAGCTCGACGGGGATGTTGCCGCGCGTGGCGTTGGAGTACGGGCAGACCTGGTGGGCCCGGTCGACGAGCTCCTGGCCCAGCGGACCTTCGAGGTGCTCGGGCAGCTCGACCCGCAGGACGACGGAGAGCCCGAAGCCCGAGGCCACGTCCCCGCCGATGCCGACCTCGGCCGTCACGGACACGTCCTTGGTGTCATGCCCGCCCGCGCGGCCGACCGCGCCCAGGGCGCTGGCGAAGCACGCGGCGTAACCGGCGGCGAAGAGCTGCTCCGGGTTGGTGCCCTTGCCGCTGCCGCCCATTTCGCGCGGCGGTGCCAGCTGGACATCCAGAAGGCTGTCGGAGCTGACGGCCCGGCCGTCACGGCCGTTCGCGGTCGCGATGGCGGTGTAGTGCGTCGTGGTCATCTCGATCTCCTCAGGAGTGGCGCGGCATGACTGCGGGTGCGGCCGGCGACGGGCGATGCCGGCCGACCTCACGAGAACAGCGTAGCGCAATTCAATTGTGCACAACTGAAGAGTACGATGGCCTCATGGAACGCTCGGCGGACACAGCCCTGGAGGGCGCGGCGGCACACCCCGCACCGTCGGTACGCGGCGCAGCGGGCTCGGAGGAGCTGCTGCGCCTGGACCGTCAGGTGTGCTTCGCGCTGCACGCGGCCTCCCGCGCGTTCGACGCGCTCTACCGGCCGCTCCTGGGGGAGTTGGGCCTGACGTACCCGCAGTACCTGGCGATGCTCGCCCTCTGGGAGCACGACGTGCTGACCGTCAAGGAACTGGGCCTCGCCCTCCGACTCGACTCCGGGACCCTCTCGCCCCTGCTCAAGCGGCTGGAAGCGGCCGGACTCGTGGTGCGCGAGCGCAGCCGCGCCGACGAGCGTTCGGTCAGTGTCCGGCTGACCTCCTCCGGTACCGCGCTCAAGCGGCGCGCCCGGGTGCTGCCCGAGACGGTCCTCGCCTCAACCGGCTTCGACGAGGGCGAACTCACCGCGCTGCACCAGTCGCTCGGCCGGCTCACCGCGGCTCTGGACGGCGCCACCGCGCGCCGTTCCTGAGCCCCGACCGTGGCGTCACGGGCCGCGGGGCCCCCGGACGCCGGCGCGTCGGGACGGCCCGTCCTGGCTCCGTCGCCGAACGGCCGCCACGCGAGATGTGCCGCACCGAGGTGTGCCACAGAGTGGGGGTTGAGGGGAGGACGGGACCGGACCGAGAGGACGCACAGACATGCTGGCAGTGGAGTACGCGGAGTACGGCGACCCGTCGGTTCTCGGGGTGGCCACCATGCCGGAACCGCACGCCGGCCCCGGACAGGTGCGCATCGTGGTGTACGCCGCCGGGGTGAACCCTGTCGACTGGAAGATGCGGTCCGGAGAGCTCAAGGACCTGATGCCGCAGAAACTGCCCGCGATCCCCGGCAGGGAAGCGGCCGGTGTCGTCGACGAGGTCGGTGAGGGCGTCGACGCGGTCGCCGTGGGGGACGAGGTGTTCGGACTCGGCACGGCGACCTCCGCGCAGTTCGCCGTCCTGGATCACTTCGCCGCGAAACCCGCCTCGCTGGACTGGTCCCAGGCCGGCGGGCTCTCGCTCGTCGCGGAGACCGCCGCGCGCGCCCTGGAGATCCTCGATCCGTCCCCCGGACAGACGCTTCTGATCGATGGTGCCGCGGGCGGCGTGGGCAGCGCCGCCGCGCAGTTCGCGCGCGCCGACGGAATCGCCGTGATCGGCACGGCCGGTGAGTCCAACCACCCGTATCTGCGCTCCCTCGGCGCCGAGCCCACCACCTACGGACCGGGGCTGCCAGAACGCGTGGCCGCCCTCGCCCCGAACGGGGTCGACGCCGCTCTCGACACCGCCGGCAAGGGATCCCTGCCGGATCTGGTCGCGATCACCGGTTCCCCCGACAAGGTGGTGACCATCGCCGACCTCTCCGCCGCCGAGCACGGCGTACGGGTCACCACCAAGGCGTCGGCGTTCGACGCCCTGGGCAGGGCCGCGCGCCTCGCCGACGAGGGAAAGTTCGACGTCCGCATCGCCGCGGAGTTCACGCTCGCCGACGCGGCGAAGGCCCACGAGATCAGCCAGGGCGGACACGCCATGGGCAAGATCATCCTGCGGCTGACCGGAGTCTGACCGGAGTCTGACCGGAGCACGAGCGGAGCATGAGCGGAGTGCGAGCGGAGCCCGGCCGGCGGGGAAGACGAGGGTGCGGTGCTCGGCGGGCGGCGGGGCACTGGCATGATCGGTGGCATGGCTGAACGCGTTATCGCCGCGTGTGACGGGGCGTCGAAAGGAAATCCCGGGCCCGCCGGCTGGGCCTGGGTCATCGCCGAGGGCGACGGAACCTCCGTACGGTGGGAGGCGGGCCCGCTGGGCACGGCGACCAACAATGTCGCGGAACTCACCGCCCTGGAGCGCCTGTTGGCCGCCGTCGACCCGGGCGTCCCGCTGGAGATCCGGATGGACTCCCAGTACGCCATGAAGGCGGTCACCACCTGGCTGCCCGGATGGAAGCGCAAGGGCTGGAAGACATCCGCCGGCAAGCCCGTCGCCAATCAGGAACTGGTCGTCCGTATCG
The DNA here is from genome assembly GCF_042790125.1 of Streptomyces scopuliridis. Taxonomy (GTDB): domain Bacteria; phylum Actinomycetota; class Actinomycetes; order Streptomycetales; family Streptomycetaceae; genus Streptomyces; species Streptomyces scopuliridis_A. The sequence goes on along the minus strand of NZ_JBHTZS010000005.1, from coordinate 258,666 downwards.
ACGCGCTGCTCACGGGGCGCTCGGTGGAGTTCCGGTATGTGCCCGCGCACCAGGTGAACGGCGACCGGTTCAATGACTTCGCCGACCGGGCCGCCAGCCAGGCGGCGATCGCCCAGCAGGCCGCGGGCAGCGCGTACGCCTCCCCGGAGCCCCCGGCCGCGCCCGACACCGTACGCCAGGGTTCAGGAGGCGCCGCGAAGGCGGCGCCGTCGCGGCAGCGCACCTCGGGGAGCCCGAAGAGGACGCTCAACGCGAAGTTCCCCGGCCGCTGCCGCTGTGGGCGCTCCTACGCCGCCGGTGAATCCATCGCGAAGAACCCGGACGGCTGGGGCCACCCCGCGTGCGCCACGGCGACGGCGCCCGCCCAGACCTAGACAGCGTTGGCCGAGAGCCCTTGTAGCGGTGCTACCCGGGCTTTCGGCCGACGCGGCGAGCGGGCGTGCCGGGCGCCGCGGGCGATCCGGCCGCTCGTACGCGGGTGCGCCGTCAGCCGCCCGTCGCGCCGAACAGTCGCTCCGCCAGGGGATCCCCGTCCAGGAACGCCGCCAGCTCCGCGCGGTCCGGCGCGGTCGCCGGGCCGCGGCGTCCCACCGCGAACGCCGCCACCGCGTTGGCTCCGCGCGCGGCCGTCAGCGGGTCGTGGCCCTGGCCGAGCAGGGCCAGGAACGAGCCGACATGCGCGTCCCCCGCCCCGTTGCTGTCGACCGCGTCGACCGGGAACCCCGGCACATGCCGCGGCTCTTCCCCGGGCGCCGCCAGCCAGCAGCCGTCCTTGTCCGCCCGTACGAGCACCCCCGCCCCCGGAGCCAGCCGCTCCCGCAGCGCCTCGGCCGCCGCGCGCGGATCCTCGTGGCCGGTCATCAGCCGGGCCTCGCGGGCATTGCCGCTGAGCCAGTCCGTACGGGCCAGGACCGGGGCGAGCACCGCCTCGGGGATGTCGGCCACCAGCGGCGCCGGGTCGAGACAGACCGTGATGTCCGCCGGCAGCCCCGCCGTGAAGCGGGACAGCAGCGGGCCGTTGACCGGCATCACCAGCCCGTAGCCGGAGAGCTGCACCACATCGCCGGGCCGCAGCCGCGCGGCGACCGTGTCGACGTCAGCCCGGGTCAGCTCCGCGTCGACCCCGAAGCTGGTGACGAAGGTACGTTCGCCGCCGCCGTCGACCAGGGCCACGGTGAAGCCGGTGTCGCCGTCCGTACGGGCGGGCAGCAGCGTTCCGATGTGTTCGGCGGCCAGCGCCTCGCGTACGAGATCGCCGTACGGACCCGTGCCGTGCAGCCCGGCGAAGACCGCTTCCGTACCGAGGCGGCGGGCGGCGACCAGGGTGTTGAAACCGCCGCCCGCGGTCAGTTCGGTACGCGTACCGATGACATCACCGCCTCGTTCGGGCAGCGCGGGGACCTCGATCACCAGATCGGCGATGACGTTCCCGGCGAGGATGAGACGGCCGCTCATCGTCCGGCCTCCTGGAGGGCGGGGGAGACGGGCTCGGTGCCGGTGCCGGTCGCGGCGCCGGTACGGCGGCCGAACAGCGCGTACACCGCCGCGCCGACGGTCATCGAGATCGCCCAGCCCAGCCCGTTCACCCCGAACCAGGTGCCGGAGAGCGGGCCCGCGAACCAGACGTCGGTCTCGCTCGTCGACGCCTTGGTGAAGAGCAGACCGGCCACGATGGCGGCGGCCCAGCCGAGGACGGCCGGAAGGTGGAAGCCGCCCGCGTACCAGTACCGGCTGGTGCGGGTGGTGTCCATCAGCGCCTCGGGGTCGTACGTACGTCCGCGCAGTGAGTCCACCGCGATCACCCCGATCCACGCCGAGATGGGGACGGCCAGCAGGGTCAGGAAGGTGGAGAAGGGGCCGTAGAAGTCGTCGGCGATCAGCATGAAGTAGATACCGCCGGCGAACATCAGCACCACATCGAGGGCGACGGCCACGGGGCGCGGCACCCGCAGCCCCAGCGTGATCATCGTCAGCCCGGCGGAGTAGGTGGAGAGATGGTTCGACATGAGCAGTCCGCCGAAGGCCGCGATCAGATAGGGGATCGCCATCCAGGAGGGCAGCATCGCGTTGATGGCCGCCACCGGGTCGGAGGAGGTGGCCAGCGTCGGATCGCCCGCGGAGAGCAGCGAGCCGAGCGAGATCAGCAGCACGAGCGGGATGCCCGCGCCGAACGCCGAGGCCACGATCAGCCGTCTGCCCGGAATCTCGCGGGGCAGATAACGGGCGTAGTCCGCACCCGCGTTGGCCCAGCCGATACCCGTACCCGCCGCGATGAACCCGATGCCCGCGACGACACCACTGGTCGGACCCGTCGGGGCGTCGAGGACCTTGGTCCAGTCGACGGTCGCGACCAGGAAGCCCATCACGACCAGATTGAGGATGCCGAAGACGACCGTGGCCCACTTGTTGATCCACATGATGGTGGCGTGGCCGAGCCCGCTGATCAGCAGGGTGCAGATGATGAAGACCAGCAGACAGACGAGCGTGAGCACGGTGTTCTGGTCCACACCGAAGGCGATGCTGAGCAGCGCGAGCAGCGCGTACGCCGCGGTGGTCGTGGTGATCGTCTCCCAGCCGACCCGGCTCAGCCAGGTGATCAGGGTCGGACCCGCGTTGCCCCGCTGCCCGAAGACCGCGCGGGAGAGCGTGAGCGCCGGGGCGCCGCCCTTCTTGCCCGCCAGGCTCAGGGCCCCCACCAGCGCGAAGGAGCCGAAGGCGCCGACGACGGCGACCAGCGCCGCCTGCCAGATGTTCAGGCCGCGGAAGGCGACGAGGGTCGCGCCGAGCGGGAGCCCGAGGATGCTGATATTCGCGGCGAACCAGGTCCAGAACATCTGGCCGGCCTGGCCGTGCCGCTCGTTGTCGGGGACCGGTTCGATCCCTCGGGTCTCAACGGCACCGACGCGATCGTTCGTCTTCGAAGCGGCCATGACGGAACCTCCTAGCAAGGTGCGAAGGGGTGGGTGGCGAAAGCGGAGAAGCGGTGGGGCGGAAGATCGGTGAAGCGGTGGAGCGGGGTCCTGGGGTGCCGGAGACCCGGGGGTCCGCACGGCGGGCACAGGGGGTTTCGGGGCGGCTCAGCGGAGCGCGAGCAGCCGGGCGGTCAGGGGTTCCAGGGCGAGGGCGTTGACGGTACGGAGCGTCCGGACGGCTTCGGCGGGCAGCGCCGAGAGCCCGGCGACCGACCCGGCGACCGCGCCCGCGAGGGCGCCGATGGTGTCGCTGTCGCCACCGAGGTTGGCGGCGAGCAGGGCGGCGCGCCAGGGATCGCCGTCGGCCACGGCGAGTACCGCGAAGGCGGCGGGCACCGACTCCTGGCTGGCGACGCTGGTGCCGATGAGCGCGCAGATCCGGTCCAGGGCCTCGGCCTCCGGGAGGCCCCGTACCAGCTCCCACGCCCACTCGATCCGGGACGCGATATCGGCCCCGGCGATCCAGTGTCCACGCCGCGCTCCCGCGCGGGCGGCGGCCACCGCGGCGGCGACGGCCTCCCCCAGTGTGCCTCCGCCGACACCCGTGCTGACGGCGGCGGCGACGGCCGCCGCGCCCGCGATCCCAATGGTCGTGTCATGCGTCACCTGGCAGGACTCCACGACATGGTCGAGGAAGGACTCCAGCGGCTCGACTGCGAAGGCGATCCCGACGGGGGTGACGCGCATCGCGGCGCCGTTGGTCGTGCCGTACCTCCCCGCCTCGTGCGTCGGTACGCCACGGGCCACCGCGTCCAGAGCGGCCTTGGTGGACGGGCCGAGGAGATCGAAGGAGCCCTTGGCCTTCATCTCCTTCTCCCAGTCGAGCAGTTCATGGGCGAGGCGCAGCGGGTCGATCCGGCCGCGGCCCTCGTCGAGCAGCCGGCCGACGATGACGGCCTGGTCGGTGTCGTCGGTGACGGAGCCGGCCGGCATGCCCGCGCTGACCGGGTTGTCGGGGAGGGCGGGCTCGAAGCCGGTGAGGGTGCCGTAGACCCGTACGACCTCCTCCCGTGACATCACCTGTGTGGGCATGCCGAGAGCGTCGCCGAGGGCGAGTCCGTAGTAGGCGCCGAGGGCGCGGTCGAGTCGGTCGGTCACAGTCGGCCTCCTCGGCCCGAGCGCACGTGCAGTTCGAATCTGGCGGGGTCCAGCAGGCTGGTGACCTGCTCGGTGACCGAGCCGTCGGCGGCCCGGTAGACCTGGGCGAGCCGCAGGAAGGACTCCCCCGGGGAGCGGTGCAGTACGGCGGCTTCCGCCGCGTCGAGCCCGCGGACCGACACCAGCCCCTCGCCGGAGTCGGTGATCCGGCCCGCGGCGATCAGCGCCCGGTTGAGCGAGCCGCCGTCGAGGCCGCGCTCCGGCAGTCCGGCGAGGTCCCCGGTGGCGGGGACCCTGCTGTGTTCGAGCGATACGCCCTGTCCGCCGGCGAGGCGTCTGACCCGGTCCAGGGCGATGAACGTACTCGACGCGAGCCCCAGTTCGGCGGCCAGCTCCGGGTCGGTCACCTCCTCGAAGCGGAGGGTCTCGGTCGTCAGCTCGGTGCCCTGCTCGGCCAGCGCGCGGGTCCAGCCGAGGCGGTTGTCCAGCGGCGTCCCGTCGAAGGTGACGAACGAGCCGATCCCCGCGTGGGTGGAGATCAGCCCCTCTTCGCCGAGGACCTGGAGCGCCTGCCGCAGGGTGGTGCGGCTGACGCCGAACCGCTGGGTGAGCGCGTGCTCCCCGGGCAGCCTGCTGCCGTCGGTATGGACGCCGGCGCGGATCTCGTCGGCGAGAACGCGGGCGATGCGATGGTGCTTGTGTACCTGTCCAGGCATGTCTAGAAGGTAAACGGACAGGATCCTTCCGGTCCATAGTCCGCGGGGATTTTCTTTCCGGCGGAGGTGCCGGGAGAGACACGCCGCCCTCGGCGGCCTCGGCGGGATGGTCTGCCCCGCCGTGACGACGCGGTGGGAGGACCTTCGCGACGAGGGCGGACGCGGGCTGCAGCTCGTGTCCGCCCTCGCGCAGCGTTGGGGAGCCCGGTTCACCGCGCCGGGCAAGTCCGTCTGGACCGGGCAACCGCTGCCCGAGCCGGTCGCCGGCTGACCTCGGGACGCCCCTCCGCTCGCAACGGCGACCTACCCGCCGAACACCGCCTCGGCGCAGCACGGTTCACGGCGCAGCTCCCGGCTGACGTCCAGCCAGTCGGTGCGGGCCAGGGCACGCCGTTCCTCGCCACCGGTGCCGAACTCCGCCACCAGATCGTCCCGGTGGTGGATGACACCGTCCCGCATCACCCAGGACGTACGGACCAGATCGTCGAAGTCCTGGAACGGGTTCCCGTCGATCACCGTCAGATCCGCGAGTCTGCCGGGCTCCAGCGTGCCGAGATCGTCACCGGCCCCGAACAGCCGCGCGGGGATCACCGTCGCCGTGCGCAGCGCCTCGGCCGGGGACAGGCCGCCCGTACGGTGCAGGGCGCGCAGCCCGAGGTGCAGGCCGAGACCGATGGGCGTCAGCGGCGCGTCGGTGCCCAGCGCCAGCGTGCCGCTGTCGGCGAGGATCCGCCGGTAGACGGCCATCTCCCTGGTCAGCGCCAGGGTCTGGTCGGCGGTCGGGGGAGTCGCCGCAAGGCTCTTGACGAGGGCCGCGTCCCAGGGGGCCATGAGCGTGGTCACCCGCGGATCGTCGGCCAGCGAGGGATCGGCGCCGATCAGGGGCGTGGCGGTGAAGGGCGTGATGATCAGCTGGAAGCCGCCGCCCCGGTAGGTCTCGTACACATCCTGGTAGGCGCGGCCCGTCGGGGAGAACGCGCGGCCGTACTCCATGCGCTGGGTGGCCTGGAGATGGGTCGTCAGGTCCTGGCCGACATTGATGCCCGGTGACAGCAGATGGCTCCCGGACGGCACCCCGAGCTTCTCGTGCGCCGTCCGGGCGGCCTCCCGCATGATCCAGCCGGGCGCGCGGACATACGTTTTGACGAAGTCGTAGTCGAGCGCGACCGCGCGCTCCAGGGTGCGCCGTACCCCGTCCCTGGTGCGGTGGGCGCGGCCCATGCTGTACGCGACGCGGCTGCCGTCGATCAGCTCACCCGTGGCGAACAGCCGGGGCCCGGCCAGCGTCCCGGCGGTCACCGATTCCCGGATCCGGGCGGCCTCATGGGCGAAGCCGCCGAGGGAGACATTGGTGGTGACGCCGTAGGCGAGCATCAGGCTCGTCTGCCGGCCCCCGTAGATGTTCTGGTACGGATGCGTATGGGAGTCCCACAGCCCGGGGATGACCGTGGACCGGGACGCGTCGACCAGCCTCTCCCCGGAGCGCGCCGCCGCCGCGCGGTGCGGCTCCACGGCCCGGATCCGGTTGCCGTGGATGACGAGGTCGACGTCCTCGCGCACCGTCTCGCCCGTACCGTCCCAGAACCGCCCCGCGTGCACCCGGATCACACCGGGCCGGGCCGGCGTCCGGCGGCGGTACTCCAGCGGGACGTCCACCGTACGCCGCCCCTCGCCGTCACGGCCGATCAGCCGGAGCCGGCCGCCGCACTGATACAGCAGGGTGCGCGAGTCGCCCGACCAGGACGGGTGGTCCGCCGCCTCGTCGGTGATACGGCGCGGCTCACCGGCGGGTGCCCCGTCCGGCCCGACCGGCATGACCCACAGCGCGGACTCCATGATGAACGCCATGTGGGTGCCGTCCGGCGACCAGACGGGACCGGCGGTGCCGCGGTCGGACAACGACGCGTGCGGCAGCGGCAGATGCACGGCCGACGCGCCGGTGCGGGTGTCGATCACCCGGATCAGGTGGTAGCCCTCGCGGAACCGTCCGTTGAGACGGTTACGGTCGCAGAAGGCGAGATACCGGCCGTCCGGGGACCAACTGGGCGGCCCCGGCAGGCCGTTCGCGCCGAGCGGGGCGACGAGCGTCCGCTCCTCACCGGTCTCCAGGTCCCGCACGATCAGATTGCCGGTGGTGTCCTGGCAGGCGAGCCGGGTGCCGTCGGGGGACAGGGCGGGGTGGACGCGGCCACCCGTCGCCAGCACGTCGTCCGCGCCGCCGTCGAGCCACGCGCGGCGGACGCTGATCAGACCGTCGCCGCCGGTGGGGCCGTCGTACGCGTAGAGGACGCTCCGCCCGTCGGGCGCCCAGGACGGCATCTGGACATACCGGGAGGCGATCCCCCGTACCAGGGCGCGGGGTCTGGCGCCGATCGGCATCACCCACAGGGTGTTGAGCGCGACGAAGGCGACCGACCGGCCGTCCGGGGAGAGCGCCGGAAGGTGGACGCCCCGCACCGGGCGGGCCGCGGTCGAGTCGAAGTCGTATGTCTTGCGCCGGTATCGCGGCCGGGGCACCTCCAGCGAGGCGGAGAAGGGGATGTCGCGTGCCGCCGCCCCGGCGGGGTCCTTCCCCGGGCGCCGGACCCGGACGCGTCCGTCGGACACATAGAACAGCGCGCCGTCGGAGGTCCACGACGGCGGCTGCGGGGAGACGTCCTCGCCCTCGGTCACGGGCTCGCCGTCGACCAGCAGCGTGACGGCGGGCGGGGTGGCGGGCGCCGCGGCGGCGGCCACCAGGACACAGGCCACCCGGCCGTCGGGGGAGACCGCGGGACCGACCAACGTCCCCGTGTCCACGGTCCGTTCGACCGTCACCTCGCCGCCCCCGGCGGGCACCGAGGCGAGCGTACGGCCACCACCGCCGGCGCTGTTGGCCCGGACGAAGAGCACCCGGTCGCCGTCCGGATGCCAGGTGGGGTCGTAGTCCTCGACGCCCGGGTCACCCGTGAGCCGGGTCAGTTCACCGGAACGGGTGTCCAGCGTCCAGATGTTGTACGAGGCACCGGTCACAGCGTCCCCGCCGCGCTCGGAGGAGAAGGCGAGGCGCCGGCCGTCCGGCGCCCAGGCGGCTCCCCGGTCGTCCCAGGGACCGGAGGTCAGCTGCCGCAGCCCGGAGCCGTCCGCGGCCATGGTCCAGAGATGGAAGCCGCCGCCCTGATAGGCGCACATGGCGATCGACGAGCCGTCGGGGGACCAGACGGGCCGGGTCGGTTCCAGGCCGGGGGCGCTCAGCGCGGTCGCGGTCCCGCCTTTGGGCGGCAGGGACCACAACACGCCCTGCACCTCGATGACCAGGCGATCGCCGGCGGGTGAGGCGGTCACGGCGGCGTTGGTCCCGGCGGTGAACGCGAGGGTCGTGGGGGTCGTGGAGGTCGGGGTGGTCGTGGTGGCTGGTCCGGCGAGTGGTGAGGCGACCGCTCGCGTACCCGGCAGCGAGAGCGCGGCGGCACCCGCACCGCTCAGCGCCGCCGCCCTGACGAAGCCCCGACGGGATAACTCACTGAATCGTTCCATGAGAGAGAACGTAGGGGATGCGGGGGCGTGGAAAGCGAGTTGGCGCGGGCGAAGGAAGGGTGAGTGTGAGGCCGGCGGCGCGTCATCCGGAAGTGATTTGGGTCACAGTCGTGGCCGGATCGGTGTGTGCGCCGGAAATCGCCGCCCTTCGTGGGTGCGTGCGCCAAAGAAGGCTGTCCTGGCTCCCGGTGACGGATGTCATGGCCGGGTGTGATGTATGTCAGGAAATGGACGCTCTCGCTCCTCATTGGACTGTGATCTGCGTCATATGACGCGGAGTTGGGTCGGTGCTTACATCCGTCCGCACGGTGTGGTGGTCGGTTCAGCGAACACAGCCCGTGGGCCGTCCCCGCCTCTCCCCAACTCCCGTGCCGAACAGCGCCGATGCTCAGAAGCCCAGGATTCCCCCCACCCCAGGACCGAGAGGGAGAGCGCGCGTGACCGATCCAGCCGAGCGCCGTGACACGGCACCGCTCGCCGTACGCGAGGCCGCCTGGTATCTGCCGGAGCCGGTCGTGCCGGTCGCCGGACTGGCGGCACGGGACGAGACCGAAATCCGCACCCGCGGCGGCCTCGGGATCGACACCGTACGGGCGGACGACCGGCTGGGCGCGGTGGACCTCGGCGAGCGCGCCGCGCGCCGCGTGCTCGACCGCTCCGGCGTGGACGCCCGGGAGCTGGGAGCCCTGATCCTGGTCGAATCACGGGCACCGGAGACCCTGCTCAGCTCAGAGGCGACCCGGCTGCAGCATCTGCTCGGCGCCGGCGCGGCGACGACCCTCACGGTGGGCGGGCTCGGCTGTGTCTCGATCAGCGCCGCGCTGATCACCGCCCGCGGACTGCTGGCCGGGGACCCCGCCATGGACAACGTCCTGGTCGTACACGGCAGCAAACCGGCCGCGGCGCTGCGCTACCGCCACCCCGTCACGGTCAACGGGGACGGCGGGCAGGCGCTGCTCCTCTCCCGCCGGGGTCCGGTCAGGATCCTCGACATCGCGCAGCGGACCAACGGCCAGTACTGGGACCTCTTCCAGGTGAAGTACCGGGACCGGCCCACCGCGCAGTGGCGCGAGGAGTGCGGCGACCCCGCCACCTACTCCTTCCGGCTCGCCATGGAGACACGCGCCGCGCTCTCGGCGATGCTGCGCGGAGTCCTGGAACGCAACGGTCTGAGCCCGGCGGACATCCGCGGCTACCTCAGCCACAACCTGTCGGACGGCAGCTTCACCTTCACCGAGGAATCCCTCGGCATCGACATCCTGTCCGTCTGCCGGGAGAACCTCCGGCGCTACGGACACCTCGGCTCGAACGATGTCTTCCTGAACCTCTACACGGCCCTGGAGCGCAAGGAACTCGCCACGGGGGACCGCGTCGTACTGATCAACGCCAGTCCGGTAGCCGCCTGGAGTCTGCTGCTGGTCGAGATAGGACCACAGGAGGGTGTGGCGTGAACGGCATCACCGAAGAGGTCACGGAGTTCCTGACCGCGGCTCTCCGCCGGCCGGTCGGCCCGGACGACGACTACTTCGCCCTGGGCCTCGCGGACTCGCTCTTCGCGCTGGAACTCGTGACCTTCGTCGAGGAGCGCTTCTCCTTCACCGTGGAGGTGGAGGACCTCGACCTCGACAGCTTCCGCACAGCCACCCGCATCACGGAATTCGTGCTCCGCAAGACCGGGGCCGGCCGGCCGGCGGAAACCCATGACCAGGGTGCCTGACGCCGCGCCGCCCGGAGCCGGGCCGCCGGACGACACCCTGATGCACGACGCGCCGGCGGCCGGCGGCGGGACCGGGGACGGCCAACTGGACTCCACGGAAGCGGCCTTGGTGCGCACGGCGGCCGAACTCGCCGCCGGGGCCCGCGGTCCGGCGGCCGGCTGGGACCGGACCGGCGCACTGCCCGACTCCGTACGGAAGGACATGGCCGCGGCGGGTCTGCTCGGCGCCGGTCTGCCCCGGCGCTACGGCGGAGCGGGCCTCGGCCCCGCGGCGCTCGGCGAGGTGGCCGCGCACCTCGGCGGGGTGTGCAGCGCCCTGCGCGGGCTGCTGACCGTTCAGGGAATGGTCGCGGCGGCGCTGGCGCGCTGGGGCACCCGGGAGCAGCGCGCCGACTGGCTCCCGGGGCTGGCGAGCGGTGAGCTGACCGCGGGCTTCGCGGCCACCGAGCAGGCCGCGGGCAGTGCGCTCGGGGCCGTCGAGACCCGTATCGACGACACCGGCGACGGCGCGGACATCGAGGTGAGCGGCCGCAAGAAATGGATCACCTTCGGGGCGGTCGCCGATGTCTTCCTGGTGCTGGGGAAGAGCCGGGGCAAGCCGGCCGCCGTGCTCGTCGAGGCGGACCGTACGGGCGTGAGCCGGGAGCCGGTGACCGGTCAGCTCGGTATGCGCGCCGCACGGATCGCACACGTGACCTTCGACGCGGTACGGGTCCCCAGGCGCCATCTCGTCGCCCCGCCGGGGCTCGGGCTGTCCCATGTCGCGGCCACCGCGCTCGACCACGGACGCTTCACGGTCGCCTGGGGATGCGTGGGCATGGCCGAGGCGTGTGTCGCCGACGCCGCGGCGCACGCCGCCACCCGTACCCAGGGCGGTGTGCCGCTCGCCGATCACCAGCTGGTCCGGTCCTTGCTGGCCCGCTGCGCGGTGGACACCGCCGGCGCGCGTGAACTGGCCCGCCGGGCGGCGGAGTTCCGCGCGCCGGGCCCCGGCAGGGGCGTCACGGAGACCATCGTCGCCAAGTACGCGGCCGCCGCGGCCGCCGCCTCGGTCAGCCGCGACACCGTACAGATCCTCGGCTCGGCCGGCTGCGAACCCGACAGCAGGCCCGGACGCCACTTCCGGGACGCCAAGGTCATGGAGATCATCGAAGGAGCGCAGCACGTGTCCGAACTCCACATAGCCGATCGCCTCCTGCGCCAGTTCGGCGCTCCGGCCGCCGCCACCGGCACCCGGCACTCCGGGGAGCCGGCATGACATCGGACCCCGGCGCCCAGGCGCGCGCCACGCTGACCGCCCCCGTCGTCAAGTGCCTGGTGTGGGACCTGGACGACACGCTGTGGGACGGGGTCGTGCTGGAGAACGACGACCCGGAGCCCTTCCCCGAAGCGCTGGAGACCCTGAGCGCCCTCGACAAGCGCGGCATCCTGCACGCCGCCGCCAGCCGCAGCGAACACAGCGCCGTCACCCGCCATCTGACCGAACGCGGCCTGGACGACTGGTTCTGCGCGGTGCAGGTGGGCTGGGGCGCCAAGTCCGCCGCGCTGCGCCGTATCGCCGAGACGCTCAACATCGGTCTGGACACCCTCGCGTTCGTCGACAACGACCCCGCGGAGCGTGCCGAGGTCGAGGCGGCGCTGCCCATGGTCCGGTGCTACCCGGCCGACGAGGCCGGCCTGCTGCCGGACCGCGCCGAATTCCAGCCGGAGCAGGTCACCGAGGAGGCGTCGCGGCGACGCGCGCTCTACCGCACCGAGTGGCGGCGCCGGGAGGCGGAAGAGGAGTTCGGCGAGGACCGGCAGGCCTTCCTCGCCTCGCTCGACCTGGTCATGCGGCTGCGCCCGGCCACCGAGGACGATCTCTCCCGGGCCAGCGAACTGACCGTCAGGACCCATCAGCTCAACAGCACCGGCCTGACCTACGACGCGGACGAGCTGCGGGCGCTGAGCGGCTCGCCGGACCATCAGGTACGGGTGGCGCGGCTCAGCGACCGGTTCGGCGACTACGGGATCATCGGGCTGGCCGTCACCGAACTGACGCCCGCGGACTCGGTCCTGCGGCTGATGCTGATGTCCTGCCGGGTCGCCTCGCGGGGCGTGGGCGGCGTTCTCCTCAACCATCTGGTCCGGGAGGCGCTGGCGGAGGGGCGCCGGCCCGTCGCGCATTTCGTACCCACCGACGTCAACCGGAACATGCTGGTCACGCTCCGGTTCGCGGGGTACCGGCCGGTCGCCGGAGAGGACGGTCACATGGTGCTCGTGGTCGATCAGGACCGTCCGGCTCCGGAACACCACAGCCACACCCGTGTGATCACCGGCGCCGAGTGAGAGGGGGAGACGACGGTGGGGTACAGCTACGCGCGCGACCGTGACGGCGCCGCCGGGGCACGGACCCGGGGCGCGACCGCGACGGGACACGTGCCGATCGCGGACGTGAAGGGCCCGGACGTGAAGGGCCTGGCCGGACAGGGCCCGGATGAACAGGGCCCGGACGAACACGGGTCCCTCCTGGACGCCTTCCGGTGGCAGGCCGCCCGCTCGCCGGAGACGACCGCCCTCATCATCGGGGAAGCGGTCCTCACCTACCGCGAACTCGACCACGCCTCGGCCGGGCTCGCCCGGCTCCTGCGGCGGCGCGGCGCGCGGCCCGGCCGGGTCATCTGTATCCGCGTCGAGCAGAGCGCCCTCGCCGTGATCGGGGTACTGGCCGCCCTGCGGACCGGCGCCGCCTGGTCCGCGCTCGAACCGGATCTGCCCCTCTCGCGCGTCCGGGCGCTGTTCCGGGACACCGACTGCGCGGTGGTGCTGAGCGCGGGAGACGACCCGGCCATGACGGGCCTGGTGAACCCGCCGGAGCGGCTCGACGCCGCCGGACTCCGGATACCCGATCTCATCGAGACGGGCGCGCGCGTCGCGGACGCCGACGAAGGGTGTCCGCCGGTCTCCGAGGACGCCCCCGCCTACCTCGTCTACACCTCGGGATCGACCGGGCTCCCCAAGGGGGTCGTCGTCAGCCGCGCCCAGCTCGCGGCGTCCATCGGCTCCCGCGCCGGTGTGTACGGCACCGAGCCCTCCACGTTCCTGATGGCGATGCGGCTGTCGTTCGACGGCATGCTCGGCGGGATGTTCTGGTCGTTCCGTAACGGCCACACCCTGCTGCTGCCCGATCTGCGGCAGCTGAGGCAGGTACGGGAACTGGCCCGGCTGGCCGCCACGCACCGGGCGACCCATCTCATCGTCGTTCCCTCCTACTACCGGGCGCTGCTGGAGGAGAGCCGGCTGCTTCCCGACTCGCTGCGGCTGGTGGTGGTCGCGGGCGAGGTGTGTACGCCGGAGCTGGTGCGTACCCACCACGAGCGGCTGCCCGGGGTGCGGCTGGCGAACGAGTACGGCCCCACGGAGACGATCATCTCCTGCACCGTCGAGCCCGACCCGGACGCCTCCCGGCCACGCGTTCCCATCGGCCGGCCCTGGCCGGGAGCCGAGGCATGGGTACTGGACGACCGGCTGCGTGAGGTACCGGCCGGGGTGGAGGGCGAGCTGTACATCGGGGGCGCGTTCGTGGCTCTCGGCTACGCCGGCCAGCCGGGGAAGACGGCCGAGCGGTTTGTCGCGGACCCGTTCGGGCGGCCGGGGGCGCGTCTGTACCGCACCGGCGATCTCGCCCTCGTCGACGAACGGGGAGCGCTGCACTACCACGGCAGAACCGATCTCCAGGTGAAGATCCGTGGCACGCGTATCGAACTCGGTGAGATCGAGAGCGTCTTGGAGCGCCATCCCGCCATCGGCCAGGCGGTGGTGGTCTGTGCACCGGCCGAGGACGACGAGCCGCGGCTGATGGCCTTCGTCACGCCCGCCGGGCCCCGGATCACGCCGCCCGGCGGAATGGCGCTGCGCCGGCACTGCCTCGGACATCTGGTGGAACAGGCCGTTCCCACGGTGTTCGTGCCGGTCGCGCGGATGCCGCTGAACAGCAGCGGCAAGGCCGACCGGGCGGCACTGCTGCGCGACTCGGTGCCGGCGGACGGGTCCGGGGGCGGAACGACGATGGGGCCGGCCGACGGCCCGGCCGACGGGCTGACGGGCGAGGACTCCCCCTGGGAGCGATGGACCGGCCACCGGCGGACCGTCGGCGCCATCTGGGCGGCCGTGCTCAGACATCCCGGCACCGGGCCCGACGACAACTTCTTCGCGGTCGGCGGCAGTTCCCTCAAGATCATCGATCTGCACGCCCGGCTGAACCAGCGGTGGCCGGGGGTGCTGCGCATGGGGGAGCTGTTCGATCTCATCACCATCTCCGCCCAGGCGGAGGCGATCACGAGCCGCGTGGGCGCGGGCGCGGACGCCCGGCGAGAGGACCACACACCCCCGACCGCTTATGAGCTGTGAAGGCAGGGTGCCGCATGAACGGGAGGGCGACATGAGCGGGACGGGCACGGCGTACGGGACCGATACGCCGCAGGCGGACGGTCCGACGGGGGCGCGACCGGCCGTCGCGGTCATCGGGATCGCCACGCGCTTCCCCCAGGCGGACAGCCTCGACGCGTTCCGGGCGAATCTGCGCGACGGCGTCGACTCGGTGCGCCCGATCCCGCCCGAGCGGGTCGAATCCACCTGTCTGGACCCCTCCGTGGACTATCCGGAGATGGGATATCTGGACCGGATCGATCTCTTCGACCACGAGTACTTCGGTCTGTCCCGGCGTGAGGCGGAGGTCACCGACCCGCAGCACCGGCTCGCCCTCGAACTCACCCACGAGGCCCTGGAGAACGCCGGGTACGCCCCCTCGGGCCTGCGCGACAGCCAGACCGCCGTGATCTTCAGCTCCCCGAGCAACGGTTACGCGCCGCTGGTGCGCGAGCACGGCACGCTGAGCATGATCGGCAACATCCCCTGCGGGCTGCCCGCCCGGGTGTCCCATATCTTCGGGCTCACAGGGCCCTGTTACGGCGTCGACACCGGCTGCAACGGATCGCTCGTCGCCGTACACCAGGCATGCCGGGAGCTGCGCGACGGCGACGCCGAGTACGCGGTGGCCGGCGGGGTGAGTCTGCGTCATGTCGTCGCCCCGGCCGCCACCGTGGCGGCCTTCCCCGGCATCAGCTCGCCGACCGCCAGGTCGAGGGCGTTCGACCACGCGGCGGACGGGGCGGGCGGCGGTGAGGGGGGCGCGGTCCTGCTGCTCACCACCCTGGAGCGGGCGATGGCGGACGGCGCGTTCATCCACGCCGTGATCCGCGGCAGCGCCGTCGTACACAACGGCCGGCACTCCGCCACCATCAGCACACCGAGCGCCCGGTCCCAGGCGGAGGTCATCCGCAAGGCGTGGCGCGGCGCGGGCCTGGACATCGGGACGGCCGGGTATGTCGAGACACATGGCTCGGGCACCCGGCTCGGCGACGCCATCGAGGTGGAGGGGCTGGCGCTCGCCCGCCCCGGCGACCGGCGCGACCTCGCGGTCGGATCGGTGAAGACCAACCTCGGACATCTGGACCACGCGGCGGGAATCGCCGGGCTGGTCAAGGCCATCCTCAGCGTCCGGCACGGAGAGCTCTACCCCTCGCTGCACTTCGAACGCGCGCCGGAGGAGATCGACCTCGACGCCGCCCGTCTGGAGGTCGTGACATCGGTCCGGCCCTGGCGGGACGAGGTGCGCCGGGCCGGTGTCAGCTCGTTCAGCCTCGGCGGCATCAACGCGCACTGTGTGGTGGAGCAGGCGCCCGCGACGGCCGTACGGCGCCCGGAGGACGCGAGCGGTGACGCGGCGGACGGTGCCGATGGCGGATCGGGCGACGGCGAGGCGCGGTTGGTCGGCGTCTCGGCCCGTACGCCCGCGGAGCTGATCGCGCTCTGCGAACGGCTCGCACGGGAACTGCGCCACAGCGCCCGGCCGTTGGCCGATATCGCCAGGACCGTGAACGAGGGGCGTGAGCACCACCCCTGCCGGGTCGGCGCGGTGGCCCGCGGGACCGCAGAACTGGCCGTCGCACTGGCGGCCGAGGCCACCTGGCTGCGACTGGAGACCCCGGGCACGGCAGCGTCCCCGCAGGACGGCCGGACCGAAGCCCGGCCCCGTGTGGTGTTCCTGTTCTCCGGGGACGCCGACCCCGGCCGGCCGCCGGGGACGGGCCTGGACCCGCTGCCCGAGCGGCTGCCCGTACCGGCCGATCGCGCCGCGATGGTACGCGGCCAGCTCGCCGCGTACACCCGGCTCATCCGGGCCGGCGTGGCCCCCGAGGGGCTGATGAGCTCCGGGATATCCCGGTACACCGTCCGGCATCTCCGGAACACCCTGACGCCCGCCGACACCACCGCACTGGAGCGGGCGACGAGCGCTCAGGACCCGGCCGTGGCCGGCCAGGCACTCCGGCTGGAACAACTGCGGGCGGCGGCGGACGAGCAGCTCGCGGGCGGTGCCGTCGTCTTCGTCGAGCTGGCGGCCCGAGGAGAGCTCGGCGAGCGGCTGGCGGAGTATCTGGACGGCCGCCCCGGTGCCTCCGTCCTCACCCTGGGGTCCGGTACGGACGGAGTGCTCGACGTACTCGCCCGGCTCTACGAGCTGGGCTGGGATCCCGACTGGCCGGCGCTGTCGGCGGCTGCCGGTGAGCGCGGGGGCGGCGCCGGCCGACGGGTCCCGCTGCCCGGCCACCGGCTCCGGGGCGTGCGCTGCTGGGCCCGGCCGGTCGGCGACATCATCTCCTTCGAGGGGTTCGGAACGGCCGCGCCGACGGGGACCGCCGCCGAGGCGGTGCCGTCCCTCGCGCCCGACGCCGCGCCTGTCCCCGCACCTGCCCATGTCCGGGCGCCTGTCCATGTCCCCGCGCCCAGGGCGGTACCGGCCCCGGCACCTGCCCCCGTACCCGTCGTCCCCGTGACGCCCGAAACCGAGCACGCGACCGCGCCCGTACCCGTGCTTGTGCCCGAGCCCGGTCCGGGTGCGCCGTCCGGCGCGCAGACGGTGCTGAGCTGGCTCCAGGAATCCCTCACCGATCTGCTGCGCGCGGACGAAGTCCCCGCCGACGCCGACTACTTCACCATCGGCGGAAACTCCGTCATCGCGCTCCAGCTCGTCCAGGGCATGGAGCGGCGGTACGGCGCCCACCTCAAGCTGGTCGACATCTACGACCACCCCATCGTCGGCGATCTCGCGGACGCCCTCTCGGCGCGGCTGCCACGGGTCGTGGCGGAAGAGGGGGCACGGCCGGAGCCGGCGGCCGTGGCGCCCGCCGCCCAGGACGACGGCCACTCGCTGCCGCCGATCCTCCCGGGCGAGGAGCTGGTGCTGTCCTACGGGCAGGAACGCATGTGGTTCCACCACCAGTTGGACCCGAGCACCACGCTCTACAACCTGCCCGGCGTCTCCCGTCACCGAGGCCCGCTGGATCCCGATGCCGTACGGCTCGCCTGGGAGGACCTCGCCCAACGGCACGAGACCCTGCGCTCCAACTTCGTCGAGGCCGACGGACGACCGCGACTGGTGATCCGCCCGGAGCTGGGCGACTTCTTCCGGTACGAGGACGTCTCCGCCGGCCCGGACCCGGAGGCCGCGGCGCGCGCGGTCATCAGGACCGAGACCGGCTGGGTCTTCGACCTCGCCCGGGACTCGCTGGTCCGGGTGACGCTGGTGCGCGTCGCGCCCGACGAGTACCTCTTCTGCTGGGCGATGCACCACGCGGTCAACGACGGCTGGGCGCCCCAGATCCAGATGAAGGAGTTCCTGGCGTTCTACACGGCCCGTCTGGAGGGCCGCGTACACCGGTTCGCACCGCTGCCCGTGCAGTACCGGGACTACGCGCGCTGGCAGCGGGAACTGCTGGAGGGCTCCCGGCTCGACGGTGAACTGGACTACTGGCGCGGCCGGTTGAGCGACCCTCCCGCGCTCGCGCTGCCCACCGACCGGCCGCGTGCCACACGCATGGACTTCGCCGGAGCGTCGCACGGTTTCACCGTCCCCGGCGAACTCGTCAACGGACTGCGGGCCGTGGGCGGCCGGGAGACCGCCACGCTCTTCATGGTGCTGCTCACCGGTCTCACCGTGCTGCTCTCGCGCTGGTCCGGCCAGCGGGACATCGTGATCGGCACGCCGACCATCGGCCGCAGCCGACCCGAACTGTGGGGCCTGCTCGGCTTCTTCAACAACACCGTCGCCCTGCGCTCCGACCTCTCCGGCGATCCGACCTTCCGGGAACTGCTGCGTCAGGTGCGCGGTGTGGTGCTCGGCGCGCTGGACCATCAGGAGATCCCGTTCGACAAGATCGTGCGCGAGGTCGCACCGGAGCGCGATCCCAGCCGGAACCCGATCTTCGATGTGATGTACGTCCACCAGACGCTCCCGGCCGGCCTCGCGTTCGGCGAGGACCTGTTCGGCCCCGCCGGACACGAGGACACCGGTCCCTATTTCCCCGGACTGCCGAAGGGCACGGCCAAGTTCGACCTGACCGTGGTGGTCGCCGAGCGGGCGGGCGAGGAGTCGCTCGACGTGGTGATCGAGTACGCCACGCAGCTCTTCGACGCCGGTACGGTCGAGGCCCTGTCGGCGTCTCTGATGGGGTTGCTGCACGCCGTCGCGGCGGATGAGGACACCCCGTACGGGGCGATTCCCGTCCAGCCGGCCCCTGCCCAGCCGGCCCCTGCCCAGCCGGCCCCTGCCCAGCCGGCGCCTGTCCGGCCGGCCCCTGCCCGGCGGACCGCCGTCGAGCGGACCGCCGGCGAGTCCGTCGCTCCCGGGGACCCGGTCAGTGTCTGCGTGGAGCTGCGCGGCGAGGTGGACGGCGCCCGGTTGCGTACCGCTCTGCGGGAACTGGCCGAGCGGCACGCGGTGCTGCGCCCCGTACGCGGTGACTTCTTCACCGCCGTCGACACCTCCGGCCGGGACGAACCACTGACCGCCGCCCATGAACTCGCGCTCGCGGAAGGACGACGGCCGCTGGGACCGCCGGCGGGCCGCCCGCTGCGGGCGCTGCTGATCACCACCGGCCCGGCCCGGCACATCCTCGTGGTGACCACGCACCCCGCGGTTTATGACGGAGGGCGGCCCGGCGTGTTCTTCCGGGACCTGTTCGCCCTCTACGGGGCGCGGCTGCGCGGACACCCGGCGCGACTGCCCGCCCTGCCCGAACTCCCCGTCCCGTACACGGAATACGGGCGTCGGCAGGAGGGTCCGCCCGCGGACGGTTCGCTCAACGGCCGGCTCGATCACTGGAAGCGCGCTCTCACCGGGCTGCGCGCCGTCGGCCTGCCCGCCGACCGGCCGCGTCCTCTGGCCGGTACGGGCGCCCGCGCCGCCCACACCTTCCGGATTCCGGCGGAACTCGCCGTCGAACTGGGCCGGACCGGAGCGCGGGAGGGGCTGCTCGCGGGTATCGCCACACTCCTCGCCCTGCGCTCCGAGACGGACGAAGCGGTCATCGGGGTCACCGCGGCGCCGGACCCCGGGGAGCCGGGAGACAGCCCGGAGCGGACCGGGGCGGGCGAACTGATCGGCCCGTTCGCGCGCACGCTGCCGCTGCGGATCGCGCTCGCCGACGACCCTTCCTTCGACCGGCTCACCGAGCGGATCCGACGCGTGGCCGCCGACGCGGAGAGCCATCGGGATGTGCCGCTCGCCGATATCGTCCGCGCGGCCGGGGTGCCCCAGGAGCCGGGGCGGGCGCCGCTGTTCGATGTCGGCTACGTCCACCACCGCCTGCCCGCGTCGCTCGGCGCGGCGGCCGGCATGGAGGCCGGTGCCGTGCGGTGGCCGGGGGAGGAGGCGGGATGCCTCACCCTGCCCACCGGTAAGGGCGGCCCCGATCTGGCCTGTTCCGTCGTCGAAGGACCGGAGCGGGGCGCGTTGCAGGTGTCGGTGGAGTACCGCACCGAGATGTTCGACGCGTCGACGGTCACCGCCTTCGCCGACGACCTGGTCGCGCTCGTGCGCGCCGCCCTCCGTGAGCCCGACGCGCCGCTGTCCCGCCTGTGGTTCAGCGCCGTCGCGTCTCTCGCCGACTGACATCCCGGACAGAGCCGAAGGAGATCCGTGACCGTGCGTGAACGCAAGGACAGTGAGCCGGCCGGCACGACCGGCGCGCCCGTGGGCGTCGTCGGTGCCGGAACCATGGGGGTCGGGGTGGCGCAGTGCTTCGCGGAGGCCGGGTATCCCGTGGTGGTCGTCGACCCCGATCCGGCGGCACTCGGCAGCGGGCCGGCCCGCCTCCGTGCCGGTGTACGGATGGCGAGGCTGCTGCGACGACGCTCGTCCTCTCCTTCCTCGTCCTCTTCCTCGTCCTCCTCCTTGGCAGAAGCGAGGGCCGGAGCGGGCGCCGAAGCCGGGCGTGTCGTCTGGTCGGAGCAACTCCCCGACCTGGCCCCGGCCTTCTTCGTGGTCGAGTGCGCCCGCGAGAAGGTGCCGGTCAAGGAGGAGATCCTGCGGCGGCTGGATCAGGTCTGCGGCCCCGACACGGTCTTCGCGTCCTGCACCTCGTGCATTCCGATCTCCCGGCTCGGCTCGTTCACCGGCCGTCCCGACCGGG
Organism: Streptomyces scopuliridis; assembly: GCF_042790125.1. Classification (GTDB taxonomy): domain Bacteria; phylum Actinomycetota; class Actinomycetes; order Streptomycetales; family Streptomycetaceae; genus Streptomyces; species Streptomyces scopuliridis_A. The sequence continues at coordinate 238,136 of NZ_JBHTZS010000005.1, read as the reverse complement.
TGATCGGCACGCACTTCATGAACCCGGCTCCCCTCAAGGACGCCGTGGAGGTCATCCGCGCGCCGCTGACGAGCGAGCGGACCGTACGGCGGACCGTGGACCTCCTCGCGGAGCTCGGCAAGCGGGCCCTCGTGGTCCGTGACGCGCCCGGCTTCGTGACGAACCGGGTGCTGATGCTGACGCTCAACGAGGCCGCGACGGTGCTCGGCGAGGGAACGGCCGACGCCGAGACCGTGGACCGTATCTTCCAGGACTGCTTCGGCCACCCCATGGGGCCGCTGCGTACGGCGGACCTCATCGGGCTGGACACCGTGGTCGACTCACTCGACGTGCTGCGCGAGTCCACCGGCGACGAACGATTCCGGCCGTGTGCCCTGCTGGCCCGCCATGTCGCGGAGGGCAGCGTGGGCCGCAAGTCCGGCCGCGGTTTCTACCAGTACCCGGAGCAGAGGCAGCGTCCGGAACACCATCTCGTCTCCCGGGGAGGAGCCAGCCATGGCTGACCAGCAGAGTGTGCGCACCGCGATGTCCGCCGCGGGCCGGGAGGTCTGGCGCGGGTCGTCGGCCGATCCCTGGGCGCCGGGCCTGTACGTCGCGGAGGTCGTGGAGATCCACGGCGCGCTGGACGTCACGGCGTTCGAGAAGGCGCTGGCGCGGGTCGTCCAGGAGAGCGAGGCGCTGCGCGTGCGGCTGCCCGGGAGCGATCCGGCTACGGAGGGGCCGCCGGTCCTGGAGTCCGCCGGCGGCCTGCCGCTTCCCCTGGTGGATCTCAGCACCGAGCCCGATCCGGTCGCCGCGGCGGAGGAGTGGGTACGGTCTCAGCTCGCCCGGTCGGCCCGTCCGGCCGGGAACGCGGCGTCGGCGCAGGCGCTGATCCGTCTCTCGGCGCGGCGCTTCCACTGGTTCCACCGGCATCACCGTTCGGTACTCGACGGGTTCGGCTGTTCCCTGATCACCCGCCGGGTCGCGGAGATCTATACGGCGCGCGCCGAGGGATGGCCGCGAGGATCGGCCGGACAGGACCTGGGGGACTCGGCGCTGGTGTCACCGGCGGCGCTGCTCGCGGAGGAGGCCGAGTACCGCGCGTCGGCGGACCACGGCCGGGATCTCGCGTTCTGGCGGGAGTATGCCGCGGGCCGGACCGAGCCGGTGACCCTCGCCGGGGAAGCGGCCCCGGACGCTGCCGTCGGCGCGGGCGCTCCCGTCGAGCCCTCGCTCCCGGCCGTCCTCACCACCGCCGACACCGACCGGGTGCGCGCCGCCGCCCGCTACAGCGGAACCCCGTCCCGGGCCGTGCTGCTGGCCGCCGTCGCCGCGTACACGCACCGGCTGAGCGGCGGTACGGACCTCGTGCTCGGCCTGCCGGTCGACGGACGGCCGAGCCGCGTCTCCCAGCGCGTGCCGGGCGCCGCCGAGGACATCGCGGCGCTGCGGCTGACGGTGCGCCCCGGCAGCGGCTTCGGCCGACTCGTCCAGCGCGCCGCCCAGGAGAGCCGCCGCGTCCGCGCTCATCAGCGGCTGCGGCACGAGGAGTTGTGCGGGGAGCTGGGCGTGCCGGGTACCCGCCCGCGGCTCTACGGGCCCGTCGCCGATATCCGTGACCCCGGCCCGGAGATCCGGTTCGGCGCGCTGCCCGCTCTGGTCCGCAGGGTGGGCCACGAGCCCGTCCAGGATCTGCGCGTGGTGATCGACGAGCACCCCGGCGACGGCCGTCTGCGGCTCGCCTTCCTGGGCGCCCCCGGCCGGTACGCCGCCGATGAACTGGCCGCCCACGGACAGCGGTTCGGACGTCTGCTGTCCGCCGTCGTCGCCGCTCCCGGGCGCCCGGTGGGCTCCTTCGATCTGCTGGACGCCGGCCGGCGGGCGACCGTAGGGGGCTGGACGGGGGTGCGGGAGCAGCGCCCCCAGCAGGGCACGCTCACGGAGTTGCTGGAGACCGCGGCGGCCCGGCACCCGGACGCTATCGCCGTCCGGGACCGTACGACGCGGCTCACCTACGGCGAACTCCACGAGCGGGCCAATCGCCTGGCCCATCTGCTGATCCGCCGGGGGGCCGGACCCGAGCAGGTGGTGGGGCTGCTGCTGCCCCGGTCGGCCGAGGCGATCGTCGCGATGCTGGCGGTGCTCAAGACCGGCGCCGCGTATCTGCCGCTCGACCCCGCCTACCCGGCGCGGCGGCTCCGGTTCATGATCGAGGACGCGCGGCCCCGGTGCGTGGTGACCGGCGCCGCCGGAGCGGACTACCTCGGCGGTCTGCCGGGCGAGCCGCTCGTCCTGGACGACGCGAAGACCGCCGACGAGCTGGGGACTTGCTCACCGAAGCCGCCCACCGACGCGGACCGTGCCGCGCCGCTGCTCCCCGGGCATCCGGCGTATGTGATCTACACGTCGGGGTCCAGCGGGACGCCGAAGGGTGTCGTGGTCGCTCACCGCGGTGTGGTGCCGCTGATCGCCTGGGTGGCCGCCGAGTTCGGCGCGCAGGCGCTCGCGCACACGCTGGCCGCCACCTCGTTCAGCTTCGATGTGTCGGTGGCGGAGATCTTCCCCGCGCTGGCCACGGGCGGCAGTGTCGAGGTGGTCGGAAATCTGCTGTCGCTGCTCGACGGTGACCCGCCGCGCTGGTCGGGCGGGCTGCTGTGCGCGATCCCCTCCGTGTTCGCGAAGCTCATGGAGTTCGGCGGTGTGGAGCTGTCCGCCAAGACGCTCGCGATGGCCGGAGAGGCGCTTCCGGCCTCGCTAGCCTCCCGCGTGGCGCGCACCATGCCGGGCAGCAGACTGCTCAATGTCTACGGGCCCACCGAGGCCACCGTGTACGCCACCGCGTGGTCCTCCGACGCGTCACCGTCCGAGGACGCACTGTCCGGCGCCTCGTCGTCGGGCGGTGCGCCGCCCATCGGCCGTCCGCTGACGCATGTGCGCGCGTACGTACTCGACGGGGCGCTCCAGCCGGTGGAGCAGGGGCGGCGGGGTGAGCTGTATCTGGCGGGTGCCGGGCTGGCCCGCGGCTATCTGCGCAGGCCCGGACTGAGCGCGGAGCGCTTCGTGGCCGATCCGTTCGGTCCGCCGGGCAGCCGGATGTACCGGACCGGGGATCTCGCCTTCTGGCGCGCGGACGGACAACTCCAGTTCCTGGGGCGGGCGGACGCACAGGTCAAGATCAGCGGATTCCGGATCGAGCCGGGAGAGCTGGAGACCGTGCTCGCCGCGCACCCCGGGGTGAGCGAGGCCATGGCGGCGGTACGGAAGGACACGGCCGGCGACGCACGGCTCGTCGCCTACGCGGTGCCCGTGGCGGGGGCAGGGCGTCCGGATCCCGAGGCGCTGCGGGGGTGGGCCGCCGAGCGGCTGCCCGCGTATCTGGTCCCGGGGGAGGTACGGCTCGCCGCGTCGCTGCCGCGTACGCCGAGCGGCAAGATCGACCGCGACACGGAGCCCGCCGCCGCGCTGGAGCCCGAGCCCGTGTCCGCGCCGGAGCCCGAGTCCGTGTCCACACTGGAGCCCACACCCACACCCACACCCACACCCACACCCGCACCCGCACGGGTCGCCGAGCCCGCCGAAGCCGCGACGCGGGCCGAGCCCGCCGCGCCGGAGTCGTCGGCTCCGGAGGCTCGGGAGGCTGTGGAGGCGCCTGTGGTCACGCCCGTGGTGACGCCCGCCGACATCCGCGTGCAGCACGTCGCGCGGGTGTTCTCCGAGGTCCTGCGGCAGTCCGAAGTCCCCGTGGACGCCAGCTTCTTCGACCTCGGTGGCGACAGCATCATGTCGATCCAGCTGGTGAGCCGGCTGCGTCAGGTGGGTCTGGTGCTCACCCCGCAGGACATCTTCGAGTACAAGACCGTCAAGGCGCTGGCCGGGGCCGCCCGTGAGACCACGCGCGCCGCGTCCGGGGGCACCGGCTCGGGGGTCGGTGACGTACCGCTCACCCCGATCATGCGGTGGCTCCGTGAGCTGGACGGCCCGGTCGACGGTTTCCACCAGGCCGTGCTGCTCCAGGTCCCCGGCGGGGTCCGCGAGGACCGGCTGGTCGCCGCCGTACAGAAGCTCCTGGACCACCATGACGCCCTGCGGCTGCGGCTCGACCGGTCGTCGGCCGAGTGGCGGCTCTCGGTACGGGCGCCCGGCTCGGTGTCCGGGGCGTCGTGTGTGCGGCGGGTCGATGTCAGGGATGCCGGCGATCTGGAGCGCGTCCTTGCCGACGAGGCCGGCCGGGCGAAGGGGCAACTGGACGTCCAGGCCGGTGTGATGGTGCGGATCGTCTGGTTCGACGCGGGGGACGGCGTACCGGGCCGGCTGCTGTTCATGGCGCACCACCTGGCGTGTGACGGGGTGTCGTGGCGGATTCTGGTGCCCGATCTGGTCGGGGCGTACCAGGATCTCGAAGCGGGCCGGGTTCCGGAGCTGCGTCCCGTGGAGACGTCGTTGCGGCACTGGAGCCGCGCGCTCTCGGCGCAGGCGCGCGAGGAGCGCCGTACGTCCGAACTCCCCCTGTGGACCGGCATATTGTCCACGCCGGGACCCCGGCTGGCGAAGCGGGCGCTGGACCCGGCCGTGGACACCACGGGACGCGCGCGCTCCCGCGCCGTGACCTACGGTGCCGACCGGGCACGGCATCTGTTCAGTACGATTCCGGCTGCCTTCCACTGCGAGATCAACGATGTGCTGCTGACCGCCCTGGCGCTGGCCGTGCGGCGTTGTGCCGGCAGCGAAGGGGATGTGCTGATCGATGTGGAGGGACACGGCCGTGAGCCGGTCGTACCCGGCGCCGATCTGTCGCGTACGGCGGGCTGGTTCACCAGCATGTACCCGATACGGCTCGCGCCCGGTGCCACCGGAACCCCGGGCCCGCGCGACTCCCGCCAGGAACTGGGCCGGGCGCTGCGGCGCGTGAAGGAGCAGCTGCGGGCGATCCCCGACAAGGGCATCGGCTTCGGTCTGCTGCGCTTCCTGAACCCGGAGACCTCGGGCGCGCTGGCCGCCGCCCCGCCGCGCGAGATCGGATTCAACTACTTCGGGCGGTTCCTGCTGCCCGCGGCGTCGGGGGAAGCGGACTGGGGTCCGGCGCCCGAGTCGGGCATGAGCGCGGGCGCCGACGCGGACATGCCGCTGGCGCATCCGCTGGAGATCACCGCGCTGACCCAGGACACCGCGCGGGGACCGGAACTGGGCGTCAGTTTCACCTGGCCCGAGGGCATTCTCGACGAGCGGCTGGTCGACGGTCTCGCGGACACCTGGTTCGAGATCCTGGACGCGCTGGCGGCGCACGCGGCGGAGCCGGGGGCGGGCGGCCGTACGCCGTCCGACTTCCCGCTGACGAACCTCGGCCAGGACGAGGTCGAGCGGCTGGAGCGCGACTACCCCGGCCTGGAGGAGATCCTTCCGCTGTCGCCGCTCCAGCAGGGTCTCCTCTACCACGTCCTGGTCAGCGGACTGGGCACCGATACGGAGACGGAAGAGGGCGCGGGGCAGGGTGCGGACGAGTCGGACGTACCCGCCGGTGAGCACAACGTCTACACCGTGCAGGTCTGGCTGGAACTCGTCGGTGATCTGGATCCCGGCCGGCTGCGTACCGCGGGCCGGGCGCTGCTGCGGCGCCACACCAACCTGAGCGCCGCCTTCGTCCACGAGGGTCTGGCCGAGCCGGTCCAGGTGCTCGGCGCCGCGGCCGAACTGCCCTGGCGGGAAGAGGATCTGAGCGCACTGGCGGAGGACGGACGCGAGCCGGAGATCGACCGGCTGCTGGGTCTGGAGCGCAACCGCCGGTTCACGCCGACCGCTCCGCCGATGATGCGGCTGATGCTGATCCGGCTGGGCGACAACCGCCACCGGGTCGTCCTGACGACCCATCACATCCTGATGGACGGCTGGTCGTTGCCCATCGTGCTGCGTGAGCTGTTCGCGCTCTACCGGGAGGCCGGCGGCGAGGGCTCCGTCACGGCCACGGAACCGGTCACGGCCGCGGACCTCCCGGCCACCACCCCCTTCCGGGAGTATCTGTCGTGGCTCGGCCGGGTCGACACCACGGAGGCGGAAGCCGCCTGGCGGGAGGCGCTGTCGGGGCTGACGGCGTCGACCCGGGTCGCGCGGGAAGAGGGCACGGCGGAGCCGATGGCGCCGCGCAATGTCACCGTGGAGCTGAGCGCGGAGACGACGGTGGCCCTGGTCGACATGGCCCGCCGTCATGGCGTGACGACCAACACGGTGCTCCAGGCGGGCTGGGGCATCCTGATGGGCCAGGAGACCGGTAACACCGACGTGGTGTTCGGTTCCGTGGTCTCGGGACGGCCCGCGGAACTCGCCGGGGTGGAAACGATGGTGGGGCTCTTCATCAACACCGTACCGACACGGGTGCGGCTGGACCCGGCGGAGTCGCTGGGCGCGCTGCTGGTCAGGCTTCAGCGTGAACAGGCCCGGCTGCTGCCGTACCACCACATCAGTCTCGGTGAGATCCGCCGGATCACGGATGTGGGGAACCCCTTCGACACGGTGATGGCGTTCGAGAACTACCCCCTCGACACGGAGGAGTTGGCCGAGCCGGCGCCCGGTCTGAAGCTGGCGCGGGCCTACGGCGACGATGCCCCGCACTTCCCGCTGAATCTGGTGGTGTCCGCGCGGGGCGAGCGGCTGCTGCTGCGATGCGACTACCGTCCGCATCTGATGGAGCGCGAGCGGGTGGAATCGCTCGCGGACCGGTTCACGCGGCTGCTGACGACGGCGGCGACCGAGCCCACCCGCGGCGTCGGCGGCTTCATGACACACGCCGGGACGGCCGGTGCGGGCACGAGGACGGCGGCCGGTGCGGGCACGGGGACGGCGGCCGGGGTGCTGCTCGCGGGTACGCGGCGGGACCCCGGGAGCGGCAGCGGCATCGGTGTACTGCTGCCGCTGCGCGAGTCGGGCAGCAGGCCACCGCTGTTCTGCGTCCACCCGGCGGCCGGCATCGCCTGGTCGTACGCCGGACTGACCGGACCGCTCGGCACGGACCAGCCGGTGTACGGGCTTCAGGCCCGGGGACTCGACGGCGAGGAGGTGCTGCCGGCGTCCCTGCGGGAGATGGCGGCGGACTACGTGGATCACATCCGCCAGGTGCAGCCCACCGGCCCCTACCAGCTGTTGGGCTGGTCGTTCGGCGGGCTGGTGGCCCACGAGATGGCGGTACAGCTCCAGCTGAGCGGGGAGGAAGTGGGTCTGCTGGCGGCCCTGGACGCCTATCCCGCGGACCGTGCCAAGGACAGCGCGGCCGGGCCGGCAGCGCGGGTGACCGGCGGGGATGTGCTGGCGATGGTGCTGGAGTTCTTCGGCTACGACCCCTCCGGCTGGGCGGGCGAGTCGCTGACCTATCCGCGGTTCGTGGAGGTCGCCCGTGAACAGGCCGGGCTGCTGGCCTCGTTCGACGAGCAGCGGGTCGCGGCGGTCGCCCGGATCTTCGCCAACAACTCGGCGCTCTCGTACGCCCACAAGCCCGGCCGGTTCGCCGGGGACCCCCTGGTCTTCACCGCCCGGGAGACCTCCCCGGAGGTCGCCCGTGAACTGTGGCGGCCGCTGGTGGACGCCGGCGGCGCGGACATACTGCCCATCGACTGCACCCACGGTGAGCTGGGGCGGCCCGGCCCGCTGGGCGAGGTCGCCCACGCGCTCGCCCAGCGGCTGAAGGTCCGTCCGGCCACCCCGGGGAACGTCGTATGAGGCAGGGTACGGAGCCGGGGAACACGGCGGACCGCCCCGGCTCCGTCCCCCTTTCCACCGCGCAGTACGGGGTCTGGCTGGGGCAGCAGTTCGCCCCGCCGGCCCGGTACCACGTGGCGGCGGGTTTCGAGGTGTCCGGGGAGCTGGATCCCGGGCTGTTCGAGACGGCTTTCCGGCTGACGGTGGCGGAGGCGGAACCACTGCGGGCCCGGTTCCCCGCCGGGCCGGGCGAGGAGCCGTGGCAGCGGATCGGACAGTTGCCGTCGTGGCACGTGCCGGTCGTGGATCTGCGGCACGAGCGGTTCCCGATGGCCTCGGCGGTGGAGTGGATGCGGGCCGACGCGGCGCGCCCGTTCGACCTCGCGGCGGGCCCGTTGTTCCGGACGGCCTTCATCCGGCTCTCGAACCAGCGGGTGTGCTGGTATCTGCTCTGTCATCACCTGGTCATGGACGGTCTGGGGGGCGCGCTCTTCGCCCGGCGCCTCGGCGAGATCTATACGGCGCTGGAGCGCGGGGAGGACCCGGAACCCGGCCCCCGGGTGCCGCTGGAGGCCCTGCTGCGGGCCGAGTCCGACTACCGGGCCTCGCCGGAGTACGGCGCCGACCGCGCCTACTGGACCGGCAGAATGGCCGGCCCCCGGCCCGGGGCCGGCCACCCGGCCGGGGCGGGGCCGGGGGCAGCGGCAGTGGCCCCGAGCGGGGTGGCGGCGCGCGGCGCCGCCCGGCTGCCGGGGGCGGGGCTGGCCGCATTGCGGCAGCTGGCCCGCCGGCTCGGGGTGCGGTGGCCGGTGGTGCCCACGGCGGCGGCTGCGCTGCTGGCCCACGCGCGCGCCGGAGTGGGCGGCGGCGAGGAGGTGGTGCTGGGGCTGCCGGTCGCCGGTCGTACGGGCGCCGTGGCCCGCGCCGTGGGCGGGATGACGTCGAATGTGCTGCCGTTGCGGGTGCCGGTCCGGGTGGACCGGCCGGCGGCGGACCTGGTGCGTGCCGTGGACGCCGAGATGACGTCCGCTCTCGCCCACCAGCACTACCGCGCCGAGGACCTGCACCGCGATCTGGGACTGACCGGCACCGGACGGGCGCTGTACGGGCTCGCCGTGAACGTGATGCCCTTCAGCTTCGGCCGGCGGTTCGCGGGCCGGCCGATGACGATGCACCACCTGGCCGTCGGCCCGGTGGAGGACCTGTCCGTCACCGTCCACCCGGAGACGGAGCGTTCCGGGCTGCGGGTCGACCTGTACGCCGACCCGGCCCGGTACGGCCCGCGCGAGGCCGCGGCCGAGGCGCGCCGTTTCGTCCGGCTGCTGAGCGGCCTGATCACCGAACCCGACCGCCCGGCCGGGGAGTTGGGCCTGCTGTCGGCCGGGGAGCGGCGGGGTATGGTGCCCCGCGCCACCACACCACCGTCCCGGGCCGCCACGACACTGCCCCAGCTGGTCGAGCGCTGGGCGGCGCGTACCCCCGGGGCCCCGGCGGTCTCCTGCGGGCGGGAGGTGCTGTCGTACGGAGACCTCAACGCCCGCGCCAACCGGCTGGCCAGGGAGCTGATCCGGCGGGGCGCCGGTCCCGGGGACACGGTCGCCGTCCTGCTGCCCCGCTCCGTCGGACTGGTGACGGCGATCCTCGCGGTGACCAAGACGGGCGCGGCGTATCTGCCCATCGACCCGGCCTGGCCCGCCGACCGTGTCGGCCTGATCATGGCGGACGCGCGGCCGGTGTGTGTGCTCACGCCGGACGATCCGGCCGGGCCGCTGGAGGAGTTCCCGCCGGACGATCCGGTGGACGCGGACCGTACGGGGCCGTTGACGCCCGGCCATGCCGCGTATGTCATCTACACCTCGGGCTCCACCGGCCGGCCCAAGGGCGTGGTGGTGGAGCACCACAGCGCGGTGTCGCTGCTGGAGGGCGCCGCCGCCGGGTTCGGGTTCCACGCCGGGGATGTGTGGACGATGTTCCACTCCTGCGCCTTCGACTTCTCCGTGTGGGAGATGTGGGGCGCGCTGGCGCACGGCGGCCGGCTGGTGGTCGTCCCCCACGACGTCAGCCGCTCGCCCCGGGAGTTCCTGGACCTGCTGGCCCGGGAGCGGGTAACGGTGCTGAACCAGACACCGTCCGCCTTCTACACGCTGGCGGCGGCCGACGACGAGGAGCCGGACCGGGGCCGGGACGTGGCGCTGCGCTGGGTGATCCTCGGCGGCGAGGCGCTGCGGCCCGCGCGGCTCAGCTCCTGGTTCCGGCGGCGCGGCGGCGCCTCGCCGGTCCTGGTCAACATGTACGGCATCACCGAGATCACGGTCCACGCCACCCGGCTCGACCTGGCCGCCCGTCACGGCACGGAACCGGGCAGCCCGGTCGGAACGTCCCTGCCCGGAACGCGGCTGTATGTGCTGGACGGCCGGCTGCGTCCGGTGCCGCCCGGGGCGGCGGGCGAGCTGTATGTGGCGGGCCCGGGGGTGGCCAGGGGATATCTCGGCCGGCCGGACCTGACCGCGTCGAGGTTCGTCGCCGATCCGTTCGGCCCGCCGGGGACGCGGCTGTACCGCTCGGGGGACCTCGTACGGTGGCGGCCGGACGGCGGCCTGGAGTACCTCGGCAGGTCCGACGACCAGATCAAGGTCCGCGGCTTCCGTATCGAGCCCGCCGAGATCGAAGGCGCGCTGCTGGCCGTGCCCGGGGTCGCCCAGGCGGTCGTGGCCGCCGTACCGGACGACGCCGAGCACAGCGACGGTGGTGGCGGTGACGCGCGGCTGGTGGGGTACGTGGTCCCCGCGCGCGGCGGGACGGCGGCGGTGGGCGGTCACGGTCCGTTCACCGCGCGCCTGCGGGAACACCTGCGCGAGCGGCTGCCCGGACACCTGGTCCCGGCGCTGTTCACGGTCCTCGACTCGTTGCCGCTCACCGCCAACGGGAAGCTGGACCGGGCGGCGCTGCCCGCCCCCGTCCCGGCGGAGCCCGTACGCGCCGAGGGCTCACCCCGTACCCCTCAGGAGACGCGGCTCGCCTCCCTGTACGCGGAACTCCTCGGTACCGGGCGGGTGGGGCCGCGGGACAGCTTCTTCGATCTCGGCGGTGACAGCCTCCGCGCGACGCGGCTGGTCAGCGCGGTGCGCGAGAGGTTCCGGGTGGAGCTGGACGTACGGGACGTGTTCGCGTATCCGACGGTGGCGGATCTCGCCGCGCACCTGTGGCGGCACGCCCCGGACGGCGGACGGGAACCGGACGGGTCTGAGAGCGGGGATCCGGTACCGGCTCCGGCGCGGGGCGGGCGGCCGGAGCACCTTCCGCTCTCCTTCGCCCAACAGCGGTTGTGGTTCCTGCACTCGCTCACCGGGCCGGACAGCGCCTACAACGTGCCTCTGGTGCTGCGGCTGACCGGGCAGGCCGAGGAGGAGGCGCTGCGGGCGGCACTCGCGGATCTGACGGCACGTCATGAGTCCTTGCGCACGGTCGTCCAGGAGGTGGACGGCTCGCCGGTCCAGCGGATCCTGTCACCGGCGGCTGCCCGTCCCCGGCTGACCGTGACGCGGACCGGTGCGGGGGAGGCGGCACAGGCGCTCGCGGCGGGTGCCCGGTACCGGTTCCGGCTGGATACCGAATGCCCGCTGCGGGCCGAACTGTTCGTGACCGGCCCGGACGAACAGGTGCTGCTGCTCCTGCTGCACCACATCGCCTGCGACCACGCGTCCCTCGCTCCGCTGCTGGCCGATCTCCGTACGGCTTACACGGCACGCCTGCGGGGCCGGGCGCCCGACTGGGCGCCCCTGCCGGCGCGGTACGCGGACTTCACCCTGTGGCAGCGCGGAGCGCTCGGTACGGCCGCCCGCCCCACCCCGTCCGCGGAGCGCGGGCTCGCGCACTGGAGCCGGGAGCTGGACGGACTGCCGGAGCGGATCGAGCTGCCCGCCGACCGGACGGCGGGTGCGGTGGACGAGGAAGCGGCGGACGAAGAGGCGGTGGACGGCGGGGACACCGTGGCGTTCCGTGTCCCCGCCGAGGTGCACACCAGGCTCGCGGAGCTGGCCGCCACCGAGCGCGCCAGTGTGTTCATGGTGGTGCACGCCGGGCTGGCGGCACTGCTCACCCGGCTCGGCGCCGGTACGGACATCCCGGTGGGAACGGCGGTCTCGGACCGCGCGGAGGCGCGCTGGGACGGGATCGTCGGATACTTCGTGAACACGCTGGTGCTGCGCACCGATACCGCCGACCCCTCGGGCACGGTGACGTTCCGGCAGCTGCTCGGACGGGTCAGGGACGCCGATCTGGCGGCCTTCGCGCATCAGGACATCCCCTTCGACCTGGTGGTGGACGCCCTCGCACCGCACCGTTCCGCGAACGGGCAGACACTGTTCCAGGTGATGCTGGTCGTCACCGCGGCGCCTCCGCGACGGCTCGAACTCCCCGGCCTGTCGGCCGAGATCGGTACGGTCGGTACCGGCGCCGCCAAGTTCGATCTCTCCTTCAGCCTGTACGAACACCGCGGCCCGGACGGTGCCTTCCTGGGAATCGACGGCGTACTGGACTTCCGGACCGGACTGTTCGACCGGGCCACCGCACAGGCGATCGGCGACCGCTTCGCGCGCCTGCTGGAGGGCGTGGCCGCCGCACCGGACCGTCCCCTCCGTCTGGCCGGCATCCTGGAGAGCGGCGAGCGCGACCGGCTGCTCACCACCTGGGGCGCCTCCCCGGTCCCCGCGCGGCTCACGCATGACACCGTGCCACGGAGATTCGCCGAGCAGGCGCGCCGTACGCCCGGGGCCCCGGCGGTCCGGGCCTCGGGCCGGGTGCTGACCTACGCGGAGCTGGACGCCCGGTCCGACCGGCTGGCGGCACGGCTGGCCGGGTTCGGTGTCGGTACCGAAACCCGGGTCGCGGTCCTGATGGAGCGGGGCGCGGAGTTCGTGGTGGCGGTGCTCGCGGTCCTCAAGTGCGGTGGTGCGTATGTGCCGTTGGACGCACGGTCGCCGCGCGCCCGGCGGGACCGGGTGGTGGCCGAATCGGGCGCGGAGCTGATCCTTGCCGACGGGGGCGCGCCCCTGGTCGACGGGCCTCCCGAGGGCCCGCGGACCGTCGACGTATATGAGGAGGGACAGGCGGCGGCCGGTACGGTGTGGCCGCTTCCGGTGGGCAGCCCGGCAGGCTTGGCCCAGGTCATCTACACCTCCGGTTCGACCGGTGTGCCCAAGGGCGTGGCCGTCACCCATGGCGATGTGCTCGCTCTCGCGCTCGACAGCTGCTGGCAGGAGAGCCGGCCGCAGCGGATCCTGATGCACTCCCCGCTCTCCTTCGACGCGTCCACCCTGGAGGTGTGGGTCCCGCTGCTGAACGGCGGGGAAGTGGTGGTGGCCCCGCCCGGCGAGCTGGACCTGGCGACGCTGGAGCGCCTGATCACCGGTACGGGCGTGACGACGCTGTGGCTCACCGCGGGGCTCTTCCAGCTCGTCGCCGAGGAGAATCCGGGCTGTCTGCGTGAGCTGGACGCGGTGTGGACGGGGGGAGACGTCGTGGCGCCGCGCGCGGTGAACGCGGTGCGCCGGCACTGCCCGTCCACCCGTGTGGTGAACGGTTACGGACCGGCGGAGGCGACGACGTTCGCGACCCGGCACCCGCTCACCGGCCCCGTGCCGGCCGGCCCCGGGGATCCGGCGGCCCGGTCGGGTGTGCCGATCGGGCGCCCACTGGACGGCGTCCGCGTCTACGTGCTCGACGGCTTCCTGCGGCCCGTACCCGCCGGAGTGACGGGCGAGCTGTATGTGGCGGGCGCGGGTGTGGTGCGGGGTTATCTGAACCGGCCCGGACTCACGGCCGAGCGGTTCGTGGCCGACCCGTTCGGCCCGCCGGGGCGGCGGATGTACCGTACGGGCGATCTGGCCCGGTGGCTGCCCGGTGGTGTGCTGGCGTTCGCGGGCCGCGTCGACGGTCAGGTGAAGCTGCGCGGATTCCGCGTCGAGACCGATGAGGTCGCCGCGGTGCTGGCCGGGTGCGACGGGGTCGGCCAGGCCGTGGTGGTGGTACGGGAGGACCGGCCCGGGGAGCGGCGGCTGGTGGCGTACACGGTCCCGGAGGAGGGCCGGAGGGTCGATGAGGCGGCGGTGCGGGAGTACGCGGCCGGTGTGCTGCCCGAGTACATGGTGCCGGGGGCTGTCGTTGTCCTGGACCGGCTGCCGCTGACCCGCCATCACAAGCTCGACCGGGCCGCACTGCCCCCGCCGCCCCGGACCGTGGCGGGCTCGGTGGCGCCGCGGACCGCGCGTGAGCGGGTGCTGTGCGGCATTGTCGCGGAGCTGCTCGGCGAGGAGTCGGTGGGGGCCGGCGACGGGTTCTTCCGTCTCGGCGGTGACAGCATCATGGCCATCCAGCTGGTCAGCCGGGCCCGCGACGCGGGTCTGCGGATCAGTGTGCGCGATGTCTTCCGCTACTCCAGCATGGCTCAACTCGCCGCGAAGGCTGAGGAGTTAGAGGAGGAAGCCGTCCCGGTGCGGTCGGAGGCGGGCGACGGCAGCGGTGCGCTGCCGCTGACGCCGATCATGCGGTGGTGGCGGGAACAACCGGGCGGAGATCCGACGTCGTTCAGCCAGTGCGTCACGCTGCGGACCCCGCCGGGGCTGACCCGTGAGCGGCTGGCCGACGCGCTACAGGCCGTGCTGGACCACCACGCGGCCCTGCGCCTGCGCCTGACCCCGGACGGCTCAGAAGGTTCGGCCGGCCCGCACCGGGCCAGTGGTTCGGGTGGTCCGGCGGGCTGGGCGCTGGAGGCGCTGCCGCCCGGAGCGGTGCGGGCGGGTGACCGCGTACGCCGGGTCGATGCCGTCGCCGACTGGGCCCGGCTGTCCATGCTGCTGTCCGACGCGGCACGCCTGGCCCGGGGCCTTCTGGACCCGGCCGTGGGCGGGATGATGGCGGCGGTGTTCCTCGACGGCGGGCCCGTGCGGCCGGGCCGGCTGGTCCTCGTCGTCCATCATCTGGCCGTCGACGGGGTGTCCTGGCGCGTTCTGCTGCCGGACCTGGCCGCCGCCCATCGGGCCGTTGCCGCCGGACGCCCTCCCGTACTGCCCGCCACCGGGACATCCTTCCGCGACTGGGCCGGTCACCTCGCGGCGCAGGGCGAAAACGGAGCACGGCGGGGCGAGTTGGCGTGGTGGAAAGAGGCGCTGTCCGGGGGCGACGCGCTGACGGACGCCCCGGAGGAACCGGCCGGGAGCGCGGCGCGGCGGTTCACGGCGGTGCTGCCGCCGGAGCGTACCCGTCCGCTGCTGACGGAGGTGGGGGCCGCCTTCCGGTGCGGTGTGGAGCCCGTACTGCTCACCGGGCTGGCCCTCGCCATGGAGGAGTGGCGGCGCCGCCGGGGCCGGGCACCGGGCGGGGACTCCCGTGGTGTGGTCGTCGAGCTGGAATCCCACGGTCGTCCCGAGCTGCCGGGGACGGATCTGTCGCGGACGGTGGGGTGGTTCACCAGCATGTTCCCGGTCCGGCTGGAGAACACCGGGTGTGTCTGGGCGGATGTGTGGACGGCGGGGCCGGCGCTCGGCCGGGCCCTGAAGCGGGTCAAGGAGCAGCTGCGGGCCGTGCCCGACCTGGGGGTCGGTTACGGCGTGCTGCGGTATCTCGACCCGGTGGCGGCGCCGGAGCTGTCCGCTCTGGGCACGCCCCGGGCGGGGTTCAACTACCTGGGCCGGATCGCCGCGGAGGGCCGTGAGGACTGGGACATCACCGCGGAGTTCACCACACTGCCCGACACGGACGGGCCACTCACGCCGCCGGGCGGACACCTTCTCGGTCTCGACGCCGTGACCGTCGACGGTCCGGCCGGTCCGCGGCTGAACGCCGCGTGGTCGTGGGCCGAGACCGCGTTCACGGAGCCGGAGATCCGGGAGCTGGCCGAGCTGTGGTTCACCGCGCTCGACGCCCTCGTCGTGCATGCCAGAACCCCGGGGGCGGGCGGACACAGCCCGTCCGATCTGCCCCTGGTCCCCCTCCAGCAGCCGGAGATCGAACAACTGGAGTCGGTCTACCCCGGCCTCGCGGACGTCCTCCCGCTGACACCGCTCCAGCAGGGACTGCTCTTCCACTCGCTGTACGCCCCGGACAGCCCGGACGTCTATCAGGCACAGCTCATCCTGCATGTGCGGGGCGAAGTGGACGGGGAGGCGCTGCGCGCGGCGGGGACGGCGCTGCTGGAGCGGCACCCCAATCTGGGGGCGGCGTTCGTCCATCACGATCTGCCCCGTCCGGTCCAGGTGGTGCCGGGCGCCCCCGTACCGGAGTGGCGCGACGTGGACCTTCGTGCGGTGCCGGCCGGGCGCCGCGAGCGTGTCTTCGACCGGCTCGCGGGCGCGGATCTGCGCCGACGTTTCGAGCTGGACCGGCCGCCGCTGCTGCGGTTCACGCTGTTCGCGTGGGGTGCGGACGAGTACCGACTGGTGCTGACGCACCATCATCTGGTGCTGGACGGCTGGTCGGTGTCGCTGCTGGCCGGTGAGTTGTTCGCGCTGTACGCGCACGGGGGCGCCGCCGACGTGCTGCCCGCGGTGACGCCCTACCGTGAGCATCTGTCCGCGCTGGCGGCCCAGGACGGTGACGCGGCCAGGGACGCCTGGCGGAGCGCGCTCGCCGGTGCGCGGGCGCCGTCCCTCCTCACCGGCACGGGAGCGGGGACCGGGTCGGTTGTCGGTGGCGGCGTGGTGCCCGTACGGTCCCTGGAGTTCACCCTGCCCGACGCGCTGACCACGTCGCTGCGCGGCCTGGGCGCGTACGGTCTGACGCTCAACACGGTCGTCCAGGGGGCGTGGGCGCTGCTCCTCGCCCGGCAGGGCGGGGTGCGGGATGTGGTGTTCGGTACCACGGTCTCGGGGCGCCGCCCGGAGCTCCCTGGTGTGGAGTCGATGATCGGGCTGTTCATCAACACTGTTCCGGTACGGCTGAGGATCGATCCGGCGGAGACCGTACGGGACCTGCTGGCGCGCTTCCAGGACGAGCAGGCGGGGCTGCTGGCGCACCAGCATCTGGGGCTGGGCGACATCCAGCGGCTGGTGGGGCGGCGTGAACTGTTCGACACACATGTCGTCTTCGAGAACTATCCGCTGGACCGTGTGAGCCTTGCCCGCGCCGCCCCGGGGCTGCGGCTGGTGCGCAGCGAGGGGCGCGATGCCACCCACTACCCGCTGACACTGGCGGCCTTCGCCGGCGACGGCCCGCTGACGCTGCGGCTGGGCCACCGCCCGGACACGGTGGACCGCCCCAGGGCCGAGCGGATCGCGGCCGAGCTGGAGCGCCTGCTGGAGGCGATCGCCACCGCGCCTGATGATCCGGTGGCCGCGCTGCTGGCCCCGGAGCCCTGAGCCCTGCCTCTGACTCCCGACCCCGACTCCCGACCCCGACTCCCGACCCTGACCTTGTCCCGCTCCCGTGAGAGGAATGATCTGTTGTGACCACGAACCCTTTCGACGACACGGACGGTGTTTTCCATGTGCTGGTCAATGATGAGGGCCAGTATTCGCTCTGGCCTTCCTTCGGTCCGGTCCCGGCGGGCTGGACGGCGGCGCTGAGTGAGGTGGACCGTCGGACCGCCATCGATTTCGTCAATGAGCACTGGACCGATATGCGTCCGCGCACCCTGCGCGAGACGTCGGACACCCCGGCCTGAAGCCCGTTGGTTCCGTTGGCCACAACAGGACATTGAATGGTATTGCTGACGGTGGAGCCGATTTCGGCTCGTAACTGACGGATCGTCCGTCTGCCGGAGGCGGCGCCGCTTCTGGGGCTGGCTGTTGCGAGGGGTGTGTCTGCCGGTGACGCTGTGGAAGCGCCATGGTCTGGTGTTCGGTGCCGGGATGCTGTGCGTCGCGGTGAATGCCCAGGGCATCGGGCCGTTGTGGTACACGGGTGTCGCGTTGCTCGCGGCGGGGACGCTGTTGCGCTGGGCCCTCGTACGCACCCAGCGCCCGCCCCGCGACCGGCAGTCCGTACTGGTCCTGCTGCCCGCCACCGGGCGATGGACGGCGCTCAACGGTCCGGCCACGAAGGTCCCGAGCCATACGCACAGCCACGCCCAGACGTATGCCATCGACCTGAAGTACGACCCGCCCCAGGACGAGGCGGACACACCGCCGACCGCCAACTCGTGGTGGCCCGTCGTGCGGCGCCCGCGTTCCTATCCGTCCTTCGGCAGACCCCTGCTCGCCCCGGCCGCCGGAGTGGTGGTGGCGGCCGCGAGCCGACAGCGCGACCACCTGGGCCGGATGTCACTGCCCGGCCTGGCCTTCCTCTACCTGGAGAGTTTTGTCCGGAGTCTGGGGTGGCCGTGTCATCTGCTGGGGAACCATCTCGTGCTGGACATCGGTGACGGTGTGTACGCGGTGTACGCGCATCTGCGGCGCGGATCCCTCCGGGTGGGTGTCGGCGACCGTGTCACGGCGGGGCAGGAGATCGCGGAGTGCGGGAACTCCGGGAACTCGTCGGAGCCGCATCTGCACTTCCAGTTGATGGACGGCCCGGATGTGATGACGGCCCGGGGTGTGCCGTTCGCGTGGCACTACCGCGACGACGAGGGAAACGAACACCGGGGTGTGCCGCAGGACTTGACCCACTTCTCCCCGGGCCGGCCGGTCGGCATCGGGGAGGCCGGCACATGTTCCGCCACGGGACAGGAGGGCCGGGCGTGAGGGGTGAGCGGCGCGGTGCGGGGGACAGCACGCCCATGGGGCGGGAGGTGCTGGTGGTGCAGAACACGCCGGGCGGTGGTCCCGGTCGTGTGGGTGGCTGGCTGCGGGAGGCCGGGCTGGGGCTGGAGGTGGTGCGTGCCTACGCGGGGGAGCCGCTGCCCGTGTCGCTGGGCAGCCGGGCTCTGGTCGTACTCGGTGGCGGTTTCCTGCCGGACGAGGACGGGCGTGCGCCGTGGCTGCCGGCGGTCCGTCGGCTGACCGGGCAGGCGCTGGAGGGCGGCAATCCGGTGCTGGGCATCTGTCTGGGCGGTCAGTTGCTCGCTCATGTCGCGGGCGGCAGGGTGAGGGGCCGGTTCGGCGAGCCGGAGTGCGGGAGTACGCCGGTCCGGCTGCGTGCCGAGGCGGGCCGGGATCCACTTTTCGGCGGGCTCTCCGCGGTGGTGCCCGCTATCGAGCGTCATGTGGACGCCATTGCCGAACTGCCTCCGGGGGCGGTGTGGCTGGCGGACAGTGAGCGCTGCCGGTATCAGGGGTTCCGTGTGGGGGAGTGTGCCTGGGGTGTGCAGTTCCATCCGGAGGCGGTGGCGGCGGATGTGCGCGGCTGGGACCGGGACTGGCTGCGGACCCAAGGCTTCGATCCGGACCGGCTCTACGAGCGTGCGGTGGCCGACGAACCGGTCTCGTCCGCGGCCTGGGCCGCGTTCACCCGCCGTTTCGCCGGAGTCGTCGCCCACGGCTGATCCCGGGACCGCCGGTGTTCCGGCAGACGGCCCCGGCCCGGCCGTGGGGGAGGAGCGGGCCGGGCGCGCGCCCGCGCACACGCGGCGGCGGTCGGACTGTCCGCCGCCTCACCGCGGTTTGCGGAGCAGGAAGACGTAGTAGCCGAGGTGGTCGTTGACGAACTCGCGCAGCAGTGGCATCGCGGCGTCCATCTGCGCGGTGGTCCGGGCTCCGTAACGTTCCAGGATCTCGTCGTGGTGGTCGCGGTAGAGGACGTCCATGAGCTGGCCGCTCACCATGATGTTGTGGGTGTGGTCCTCCACCCGTACGAGGTCGAATCCGGCCCGCGCCGTCCGTTCCAGCAGCGTGGCCGGGGTCTGCGGCGGTGGGGAGGTCCACACCGCGCGGTATACGGCGAGGTGTTCGGGGCTGGGATCGCCGCGGCGGGTGAACTCGGTGAACAGCAGCTGTCCGCCGGGGCGCAGTACCCGCCAGGCGTGGCGCAGTGCGGCGAGGCGGTCGGACATATGAGGGAAGGAGTCGATGGCCCAGGCGGCGTCGTACGACGCGTCGGTGTGTTCTTCGCCCAGCTCCATGGCATCGCCGTGGACGAAGGCGACCCGGTCGCGCAGTCCCGCCTCGTCGGCCCGTGTTTCGCACAGCGGGATCTGGGAGTGGCTGACGGTGATTCCGGTGACCCGGGCGCCGGTCGCGCGCGCGAGGCGCACGGCGGGGCCGCCCGTGCCGCAGCCGATGTCGAGGAGGTGGTCCCGCGGGCCGAGGCCCAGCGCGTCGATGTAGTGGTCGGTCTGCCGGTCCATGGCCAGGTTGGCCAGATCGAGGAGGGTGGAGGCGCGGGCGGGTCCGCCGGGGGGTGTCCACATGCCGATGTGGATGGCGGAGTCGCCGAGGATCATTCCGTAGAGGTCGCCGAACTCGTCGTACGAGGCGCCGACTTCTCCGGATGTAGGGGCGGTCTGAGTGCTCTGGGGTGTGTCGTCCGCTTCCATGGTGGTCACGATAGTGAGGTATCACCGCTGCCACCGCGCGGGAAACAGCCACACCGGCCGCCCGGATTCCCGCCCCGCCCAGCACTCTCACCCCGCGCGCCGCACACGCCACACGGTCCCGGCAGGGCTCAGTTGCCGGGGAGGGGTTCGACCACCGCGCGTTCACGCGGGACGGCGCGGTGGGCGAGCCGGTGAGTTCCGGGGCCGGATACCCATTCGCGGTAGTGGCGGAAGAGCATGGGCAGACCACGGGCGACGGACAGGTCGGTACTGTCCATGGCCTGCATGTGCACGTGCGGCTGGGTCGAGTTGCCGGAGTTGCCGCAGTCCGCGAGATGCTGCCCCCTCACGACCCGCTGCCCGACGGATACGCGGAGGGTCCCTTTCCGGAAGTGCGCCAGAGCGAGGTGGACCCCGCCCCCGGCCATGGAGATGATCACGTGGTTGCCGGCGACGGCGCCCACTCCCCGGCGCAGCCGGGAGCCCTGGCTCAGCGCGTAGGACGCCAACGCCGGCTGGGACCGGCGGGCTTCGTGATCGGGTTCCCCGTCGTGCACGGCGGCGACAACGCCTTCCACGGGGGCCAGGACGGGCCGGCCGAAGGCGTGGAAGAGTTCCGGCGGTTCCGTGGCGAGGAAGGTCCGCCAGCCGCGGCCGGCGGCTGACCGATGACGTTCGTCCACGGCCGTGAAGTCAATGGCGTACCGCCCGCCGAAGAGGTCCGTGCCATGGCTGGGTACCCGCCGGGCGGGACTGTTCTCCGTGCGCCACAGTCCCGTGAACGGGAGCGACACCTCGACACCCTCGATCTCCGGACCGGGCACGGGCGACACCCCCTCTCACAGTGGGAGGACGAACCCACCGCCCCCAAGTACGGCGCATCCGCGCATCCGCTCGCGATGGTACCGACGAGAGACCTCGCGCGGCCCGGTCCGGACACGGTTTCCGGAAAACGGAAACTGAACTGACCTGGTGACTCGTCTTGGGGAGCAAGGTCAAGTGGATGGGAAGCCATGGTGGAGCGGGTGCGGGATGACAGAGGTGCGGCGTCGACGGTGGGCGCGGCGCACCGGTGGGCCGGGCGGTGGGCTCCGGGCGAGGACGCGGAGGAGGACGCGGGCGGCCGGTCGGTCCGGACACGCGGGCGGGTGCTCGCCGCGCTCGCGGTACTGACGGCCGGGCTGCTGGCGTTTCACCGGGTTGTGCCCAACTCCGTGGGCCGCCTGGGCAGTTTGCTGGAAGCGTTCCTGCCCTGGCTGGGCCTGGTGGTCGTGGTGCTGCTCGGTCTGGCGCTGCTACGCCGTTCGGCCGTCGCGCTGGTGGCCCTGCTGCTCCCCGTGGCTGCCTGGACGTATCTCTTCGGCGGGCTGCTCCTGCCGGGCGGGGCGGAGCCCGGCGCGCGCGACCTGCTCGTGGCGCAGCACAACGTCAGCGACGAGAACGCCGACCCGGCGGGCACGGCGCGCGCTCTGGCCGACGCCGGGCCCGATGTCATCGCGCTGGAGGAACTGGTGCCTCCCGCGCTGACGGTCTACGAGACGACCCTCGCCCCGGACTACCCGTACCGCGCGGTCCGGGGCACCGTCGGACTCTGGTCGAAGCATCCGCTCACCGGCACCCGGCTGCTGGACATCAAACCCCGGGGGATCGCGGAGGACTGGAGTCGCGGGCTGCGGACCGTGGTCCACACGCCGTACGGCGAGATCGCGGTGTATGTCGCGCACCTGCCCTCGGTCCGCGTCGGGGCGAGCGGCCTCGCGTCCTCCTGGCGCGACGAGAGCGCCGGCCTGCTGGGCAAGGCCCTCGCCGCCGAGAAGGCGGAAGCGGTGATCCTGCTGGGCGACCTCAACAGCACGGTCGACGACCGTGGACTGGCCCCGCTGACCTCACAGATGAACGTGGCGGAACGAGGCTTCGCCTTCAGCTTCCCCACCGCCTTCCCGGTGGCCCGGATCGACCAGGTCATGGCCCGCTCGGGCACCGTCCGCGACATCCGTACCCTGCCCGCCACCGGCAGCGACCACCTGCCGGTCGCCGCCCGGATCACGCTGGACTGAGGGATCGTTCCGGCGGCAGCGACCGTCTCGTGAGGGAGCCGGCCTGAAAGCGCTCATGACCCGCCCCTACCGGACACGCCGTACACTGCGACGATGGCTGCCGCCGGAGCGCACCCCCAGCACCCCCAGCGCGCCATCCTCGAAGCCCTGCTGACGGATCTGTACGCGTCGCCCGTGCGGGTCGACACCTGGGGGCGCCTGGAACCCTGGGCCGTCGCGCGTGCGACGCTCCGCGGCGCGGTGGCCGTTCCCCGGAGTGTCGTCGTCAAGTGGGTGCGGAGCTGTCCGGGCGGGACCCGCACCGAACCCTGGCGACTCCGTGCCGAACTGGCCGCGCTCCGGTTCCTCTCCGACGACCTCGGTCTGTCCCTCGCCCCTCGTGTCCTCGCCGCCGACCTGCCCAAGGGACTCCTGGTTCTGGAAGACCTCGCGCCCCGCACCGCCCTGGATCACTTGCTCCGTCGTGACGGCGCCGAAGCCCACGCCGACCGCCTGGCCGAGTTCGCCCGCGCCCGCGGCGCACTCAACGCCGCCACCGCCGGCCACGCCGGCATCTACCGGGCACGGCGGACCTCCCTCGGACCGGTCGACCCGCCGTCCGACCATGTGGGCCGGTTCGCCCGGTTCCGGCACGAGGCATACGGGCACGCCACGACTCTCGGCGCACCCCTCACCGGACCGGTGGAGAGCGAACTCGGCGCAGCACTGGCCGAGTTGAGCGAACCCGGCCCCTTCCTGGCCCTCAGCAACGGCGACGCGGAGGCCAATAACGTCCTCCTCCACGAGTCCGGCCCCGCCGACGCCCGCCTCATCGATTTCGAGTCCGCCGGCTACACCCACGCCCTGGCCGACGCTGTCTGCCTGCATGTCCCCGGTCCGGCGTGGATGACCGTGGGCGACCCCGTCGCCACCGGCCTGGCCGGCCACTACCGCCGCGCCCTGGCCGACGGCGTGCCCGAGGCCGAGGACGACCGGCGGTACGGATTCGGTCTGGCGGCGGGCTGCGTCTTCTGGGCGATCGCCCGTCTGCAACGGTTCGCCCTGCTCGACGCCCGCGCGCCCGGCGACGACAGCCGACCCCAGCTCGTCGAAACGCTGGAGGCCGCGGCCCGCACCGCCGACTCCCACCGCGCCCTCCCCCACCTCGCCGGCTGGGCCCGCCGCACAGCCGGCGTGCTGCGCCGGCGCTGGCCCGACGCGGACCTGGACTTCACCGATCCGGCCGCTTTCCCGCCCTACACGGCGCGCCGCTGACGCGGAACCGCGGCGACGCGGGTGGAGCCCGGAGAACGAAGCCGTCGGCGTTACGAGCAGTCCAGCACGGCCCGCCCGTGTACCCGGCCCCGTCGCAGGCGACCGAAGATCTCCGGTGCCGCGGACAGCGGGTACTCCTCCGTCGCGACCTGGAGCGCCCCTGCACGTGCCAGTGCGATGACCTCGGTGAGTTCGGGGCGGGTGCCCCAGAAGGGCAGGGAGAGCCGGAAGCCCGGCGGCAGGAAGCCCGGTTTGCGTACCGTCAACTGACCGCCGCCGCTGCCGACCAGCGCGAGCTCTCCACCCGGGCGCAGGATGCCGGCCGTGAGTTCCAGGGTCGCCCCGTTGCCGACGAAGTCGAGCACGGCGTCCACCCCCACGCCGCCGGTTCGCGCCCTCAGCGTGCGGGCGGTGTCTGCCCGTAGGAGGGTGCCGGCATGCGCGCCGGACCGGTGTGCGAGGGCCAGGGCCTCCTCGCGGATGTCGACCGCGAGGACACGGCTCGGGGTGATCGCGCGCAGGATCTGGACCGCGAGGTGACCGAGCCCGCCGATGCCGATGACCGCCGCGGTGGTGCCCTCGCCGAGCGAGTGCCGCAGTCCGGCGACGGCATGGTAGGAGGTCAGGCCCGCGTCGGTGAGCGGGGCCGCCTGCCGGGCCGCCAGGTCGCCGATCGGCACCAGATGGCGGACGGACGGTACGAGGACGTACTCGGCCATCCCGCCGTCGCGGCCGAGGCCGGCCCCGTGCCAGCCGAGGTCGCCGCGTCGGTCGCAGTAGTTGTCCCGGCCGGAGGCGCAGCGGGCGCAGCCCCCGCAGCCCCACGGACCGTAGAGCGCGACGCGTTCACCCACCGCCGGCCCGGAGGCGTCAGGCCCGACGGCCGTGACGTGCCCGGCCACCTCGTGGCCCAGGGTGAACGGCGGCCGGTAGGGGAGCGCGCCCGGCGCCGCGTCCACGACATGCACATCGGAGTGGCAGAGTCCGGCGGCTTCCACCCGTACCAGCACCTCGGCCTCGCGGGGGACCGGCCGTTCGACGTCGGCGAGCGCCGGTTCCCGTCCCCAGGCCGTCAGCCGCACCGCCTTCACGCTCACCGTCCAGGGTCTTGTCAATTCGACGACGACGGCGACCATAACAGAGACGAAGTCAGTTCAGTATCGGAATTCAGTCGAGAGGGAGTGCCGGGATGAGCGGGGACACGCGACCGGGCCGGTTCACGGGGAAGATCGCGATGGTGACGGGAGCCGGCTCGGGCATGGGTGCGGCTGTCGCCGGGCAGCTGGCCGCCGACGGGGTGCGGGCGGTTGTGCTGGCCGACGTGAACCATGAGGCCGCCGCGGCCGTCGCGGAGAAGCTGCCCGCCGGCCGGGCGGTCGCACTCGACGTGGCGGACGCGGCCGAGGTCGACGGCGCCGTCGAGGACGTACTGCGGGAACACGGCCGGCTCGACGTCCTGGTGCACGCCGCCGGGGTCGACGACCCGGAGGCCAAGCGGTGGATCGCGGACGCGCTGGTCGAGGGCCGCCCGCCCGAGGTGACCGACCGGCTCACCGACGCGGCCTGGCGGCGCGTCCTGCGGGTCAACCTGGACGGCACGTTCCATGTGCTGCGCGCCGGGATCCGGGCGATGCGCCAGGCCGGGGCGGGTGCCATCGTCGTCGTCGGCTCCTCGTCGGCCTTCGACACCCCCGTCGGCTATCCCCATTACGCCGCGTCCAAGGCGGGTGTGCACGCTTTGAGCCAGGCCGTGGCCAAGGAGGCCATCGCGTCCGGGATCAGGGTGAACGTGGTCGCGCCCGGACCGACGGAGACGGGGATGGCGGCGCGTACGCCCGAGGCGCTGCGCACCGGTTTCGCGGATCCGCGGGTGCGCGCGTACGCGACGCCCGAGGAGATCGCCGACATCGCCCTGTTCCTGGCGAGTGACGCCGCGGCGAACCTGGTCGGCGCGGTACTGCTCGCCAACGGCGGTCGTTTCACGGCCTGAGCGGGCCCGCTCGTACGGGCCCCCGGTCTGAGCCCCGGGTCCGCGGTGCGGCGGCTGGGGGCGGGGGCTCGGACGGCCGTTCCCTCCTGTCCTGTCCAATCAACTCGTGCAGGGGTATTGCCCGCCCGGGACCCGATGCTTACCGTTCACGAATTGAGTTCAGTTTGCAATGCGCTCAGACAGCGCTGAGGTGGCGGGGCGCGCGGGCGCCCGGCGCGAGGAGACGGTCGACGTGGATCAGTTCCTGCTCGTCCTGGTGAGTGGTCTGGCCAGTGGCGCGGTGTACGGCCTCATGGGCCTCGGGCTAGTGATCATTTTTCGCGCGACGGACGTGGTCAACTTCGCGCTCGCCAGCTTGGCGACCGTGGGGCTGTACGCCGCGCTGACGCTGTACGACAGGGGCATGCCGCTGCTGCTGACCGCGGTGGCCGCGATCGTCGTGACCGCGGCGACCGGCCTGGTCGCCCGTGAGACGGTGATCAGACGGCTCGCGCAGGGCGAACTGCTCTCCGCGCTCGTCATGACCATGGGTGTCTCGCTCATCGCCGAGAGCGTCATCAGCACGATCTGGGACGACCAGCCACGGCTCTTCCCGAGCCTGGTGGAGGGATCCGTCTCGCTCGGGGACTCGGCGATACCCACGCAGAGTCTGCTGACCATCGCCGTGGCGGCCGTCGCCATGGCGCTGGTGGCGTATCTCTTCGGACGCACGACCATCGGCTCCGCCATGCGCGCCGTCGCGGAGTCCGCCGACACCGCTCAGATCCTCGGGCTCGGTTCGCAGCGCATCGCCCGGATCGCCTGGGCGCTCGGCCTCGGTCTCGCCGCGCTCGCCGCCTTCCTCTACGCGCCGCGGGCCGGACTGGTGCCGACCGTGCTCAGCGCACCGCTGTTCCGCGCCTTCGCCGGGATCTTCCTCGGTGGTCTGACCAGCATGTACGGCGCTGTCATCGGCGGGCTGACGGTCGGCGTGCTGGACAACCTGGCCGCGAGCTACGTCTCGGCCGGCTACCGCGACAGCTTTGTGTTCTCGTTCACCATCCTCGTGCTGCTGATCCGCCCCCAGGGGCTGTTCGGCGTACGCACGTTCCAGCGGGTCTGAGGGAGCGGTCCATGTCCGTCGTCAGCCGTACCAACCTCGCCAAGGCGGCGCTCGGGCCGCTCGCCGCGGCCGTGCTCATCGTCGTACTGAACGCCGGAGCCATCCCTCCGTACCAGGCGTACTCCGTGGGGCTCGCGGCCGTCTACACCGTTCTCGTCCTCTCGGTCAATCTGCTCGCCGGGTGGGCCGGCATCTGGTCCATCGCACATCCCGCGCTCTTCGCCCTGGGCGCCTACTTCGCGGCGTACGGGAGCACGCACGGCTGGTCGCTGGAGGTCGTGGTGCTCGGCGCGACCGGATGCGGCGCGGCACTGGGGGCGTTCCTGGGGTCCGCGGGCGCGCGGTTCTCGATGCTGTACGTGGCCCTGCTGACGCTCGCGTTCACCATGGTGTCCCTGGAGGTGATGGGCCAGTGGACCAGCGTGACCGGCGGTGACCAGGGCATCGCGATGGAGAGGCTGGACAGCGCACTGGGCCTCGGCACCCTGGCCAGCGCCGGTACGCAGGCGCAGTACATCGCCGTGGGCGTGGCCGGGATCGCGCTCGCGGTGGCGGCGCTGGCCCGTCCCAGCGCCTTGCGGATGCGGCTGGTCGCGGCCAAGTCCCATCCGATGGCGGCCCGTTCGATCGGCATCGCGCCCGAGGCCCAGTCGGCGCTCGCCTTCGCGGTGAGTGCCGCGTTCGCCGCGCTGGCCGGAGTGCTGCTGGCCCTGGTCGTCGGGTTCGTCAGCCCGGACCCGTTCTCGCTGACACTGGCGATCTCGCTGATCGCCGCGTGCGTGCTCGGCGGTGCGGGCAAGGTGCTGGGCGCGGTCGTCGGTGGCGCGTACCTGACCTGGGCGCCCGCGGCCGCCGAGAGTGTGGGTGTGGCGCAGCCCGTCCTCCAAGGGGTCGTGCTCATCGGCGCGCTGCTGTTCCTGCCGGGCGGAGTGGTGCCCTTCCTCGGGCGGCTCGTCCGCCGGTCGCGGCGGCCTTCCGCCCAGCGGTCCCCGGCTCCGGCGGCGCCTCCCGAAGAGGCCCCGCGGTCCGTGCCCGCACCCCCGGCAACAGCTCCCGAACTGCTGCGACTTGACGAGGTGGCGGTCACTTTCGGCGGCCTCAGGGCACTCGAAGGCGCCTCGCTGTCCGTACGCGCCGGTGAGACCCTCGCGATCATCGGGCCCAACGGCGCAGGCAAGACGACACTGCTGAACGTGCTGTCCGGGCTCGTCGGCGGCGGACGGGTGGCGGGCAGCGCCCGGTACGACGGCGGATTCCTGCTGAAGACCCGCGCCACCGCCCGTCGCGGGCTCGGCATCGGGCGCACTTTCCAGCACGCGGAGACGTTCGGCGAGCTGACCGTCATGGAGAACGTGCTCTGCACCCGCCGCCGTATCACCGCGCACAACCGTGCCAGAGCCGTCCAACTGCTGGACAGTGTGGGCCTCGCGCACGTCGCGGACCGCTACCCGGACGAGCTGCCATTCGGCCTGCACAAACGCCTGGACCTGGCCAGGGCGCTCGCCGAGGAGCCCGAACTGCTCATCCTGGACGAGCCGTTCGGGGGTCTCGACGCCGGTGAACGCACCCTGCTCGCGCGCCAGATCGTACGGCAGCAGGAGCGCGGCACCGCTGTTGTGATCATCGACCATGTCCTCGACGATCTGTTCGCCGTCGCCCACCGCGTGGTCGCCCTCGACTTCGGCCGCCCGATCGGCGAGGGAGAGCCCGGCAAGATCCTGGACGATCCCCGGGTGCGCTCCTCCTACCTGGGCCAGAGCGGTGCGCGGGGCGAACTCCCACGCCGGGACGGTACCGAAGGCGCCGCCGTGGAACTCCACGGTGTGCACCACGCCTACGGCGGGATCACCGCTCTGCGCGGGCTCGACCTCACCATTCCCCGGGGCAGCGTGGTCGGCGTCGTCGGGGCCAACGGCGCGGGCAAGAGCACGCTGGGCCGGATCCTGCACGGTACGCTCGCGCCCACCCGGGGCCGGCGCGCGGTGCGGGGAGACCTGAGTACGGCGCTGGTGCCCGAAGGCCGCGCACTGTTCAAAACCCTGTCCCTGCGGGAGAACCTGGAGGTCGCCGCGTACGCCGCGGGCGTCAGGGGAGCGGAGTTGAGGGCGCGGCTCAAGGAGACCGCCGGGTGGCTGCCGCCGCGGCTGCGCGAGCGGATGGGCATGCCCGCCGCCGGACTCTCCGGAGGCGAGCAGCAGATCCTGGCGATCGCGCGGGCCCTGATGGCGCGGCCCGGCCTGCTGATCGTCGATGAACCGGCGCTCGGCCTGTCCCCGGCGATGGTCGACGAGGTGTACGCCCGCCTCGGCCTGCTCGCCCGCGAGGGCATGACCGTCGTCCTGCTGGAGCAGTCGCTCGGCCGCGCGGCGTCCGCCTGCCACGAGGTGGTGGTGCTGCACGAGGGCGGCATCGCCGTCAGTGGCGAGCCCGCCGACCCGACGTTCCTCGCCCGAGCCGAACGGGCCTACTTCGACGGGCAGGACGACGCTCCGGTGGCCGCCGCACAGGGCTGAGGACCGTTCCTGCCCTCCTCCCCCCCTCGGTACGACACGAGCACCCCGGTACGACACGAGCACGATGGAGACTCCATGCACCCCCGTCACCCGGAGATCGACCCCCAACTGCTGTCCGAGACCGAGGAACAACGGGAACTCCGCTCCGTCCTGCGGGACTTCTTCACCTCGGTGAGCGGGCCCGAGGATGTCCGCGGGCACCTGGCCACCCCACGCGGGCACGACGAAGCGCTGTGGGCGCGGATGGCGGGCGAGATCGGTGTGCACGGGCTGGCGATTCCCGAGGAGTACGGCGGGTCCGGCTGCACCTTCGCGGAACTCGCCGTGGCCCTGGAGGAGTCCGGGCGCGCGCTGTGCTGCGCCCCGCTGCTGCCCACGGTGGTCCTCGCCGCGCACACCCTGCTGAACAGCGGGGACCGGCAGGCGTGCGAGCGCTATCTGCCGCGGATCGCGAACGGCGCGCTCACCGCGACCGTGGCCGGTTTCCACGGCGACGAGCCCAGCATCGGCGCCGAGCGGGGGAGTTCGGGATGGGTGCTGCGCGGTGCGGCGGACTTCGTGCTCGACGGCGCCGGTGCGGATCTGATCCTGGTGCGGGCCAGGACACCCGACGGTGCTCGGCTGTTCGCCTGCGAGCCGACCGCGGACAGCTGCCCGCGGACACCGCGCCGCGTCCTGGACGAGACGCGCCGCCAGGCACTCGTGGAGTTCCATGGCGCGCCCGCCACACGCGTCGGCGAGTCGGGCGAGGTGGCGGCGACCCTCGACACCGGACGGGCCGCGCTCGCCGCCGAGCAGGTCGGCGGCAGCAGCCGCGTACTGGACGCCACGGTCGAATTCGTCCGGGAACGCCGCCAGTTCGGGCGCCCCATCGGCTCCTTCCAGGCGGTCAAGCACCGGCTGGCCGATGTGCTGGTCGCCCTTGAGGCGGCGCGCTCGGCGTCCGCGTACGCGACCGCCTGTGTCGCCGTCGCGTCGCCGCAGCTCCCGGTGGCCGCCGGAGCCGCCGCCGTGGTCTGCTCCGAGACCTTCCGCCTCGCGACGGCCGAGTACGTCCAGCTGCACGGCGGGATCGGCTTCACCTGGGAGCACCCGGCGCACCTGTACGTACGCCGGGCACGCAGCGGTGAAGTCCTGTTCGGCACCGCGGGCGGGCACCGCGCCCGGCTCGCCGGGCTCATCGGTCTCGCCTCCGGGGCTGCCGGCTGAAAAAGTGAAGTCAATTCAGTTCGCGTTCATTCAGTGCGATGGCACGGCAGGGTGCCGGACGGAAGCGATCCCGAGGAGGAACGATGCTGGCCGCCAGGCTGTACGGAGCCAAGGACCTGCGGATCGAGGAGATGCCCGAGCCCGAGGCAGGGCCGGGCGAGGTGAAGATCCGCGTGGCGTACGCGGGGATCTGCGGCACCGATGTGCACGAGTACTTCGAGACGCCACGTGCCACGCACGAACCCAACCCGCTGACCGGTGCCACCCTGCCGCAGACGCTGGGGCACGAGTTCGCCGGGACCGTGGTGGCCCGCGGCGAAGGCGTCGGCCGGGTCGCGCCGGGCGACCGGGTCTGCGTCCGGCCGATCCGCACCTGCGGGGTGTGCCCGCGCTGCACATCCGGACTCTCCCATCTGTGCACGGCGCTGGCGGCGATCGGGGTGACCTCTCCCGGCGGCGGACTCGCCCAGTACGTCCTCGCGCCGGCCGGCTCCGTGCATCTGCTGCCCGACAGCCTTTCGCTGGAACAGGGCGCGCTGGTCGAGCCCATGGCGGTGGCCCTGAACGCCGTGGAGCGGGCCCGCGTGCGCGCCGGGGGCAGCGCGCTGGTGACGGGGGCGGGCGCGGTGGGCATGGGCGCGCTGTTCGCGCTCAGGGCGCACGGCGTCCACGACGTGGTCGTGGTGGAGCCCTCGCCGTCCCGGCGCGCGGCGGCGCGGCGGCATGGCGCCCGCGTACTCGATCCCGGCGCGGACGACGTGGTGGAGCGGGTGATGCGGCACACCCGGGGCCGCGGTGTGGACGCCGCCATCGAGTGCGCGGGCCGGCCGGAGGCGCTGGACACCGCCATCCGCTCGGTGGCCGCCCGGTCGCCGGTCGTGATGGTGGCTCTGTACTCGGGCCCGGTCGCCATCGACGCCTCCGTGGTGCGCCTGGCCGAGCTCGCCCTGCTGGGCTGCGAGGCGTATCCCGACGGCGTCTTCGAGCGGGTCATCGAGCACATGGCCGCCGGGCACTACCCGATGGACGGCTGGCTCGACCACATCCCGCTCGCCGACGCCCGCGCGGGGTTGCGTGACGTCCGCGACGGGCGGCGGCTCAAGGTTCTCGTCGACATTCCGGTGCCGGGCGGCGGTTGATCCGGCGGGCCCGGGGGGCGTCACCGGGCCAATCTCGGTGCGGGGGTTGACAGTGGATCACCCGCTCTTCACACTCGTAGTGAATTCAGTTCAGTTTGGAGGATCAGAGATGGCAGTGGAAGACGAGATCCAGTTCGAGCGTGACGGCCATGTCGCCCGGGTCTGGCTCAACCGCCCGTGGAAGAAGAACTGCGTCACGGTGCCGATCCTGGACCGGCTCGACGAGATCATCACCGAGGTCGACGAAGACCCCGAGCTGCGGGTTCTGGTGGTCCGCGGTCGCGGCGGCACCTTCTGCTCGGGCTTCGACCTCGACAGCCTGAAGGCGGAGTACGTCGGCAAGTCGAACGCCATCGACGTCGCGGTCAAGTCCGCCAAGGTGTGCGACCGCCTCTACTCGATGAAGACCCCCTCGGTCGCGGTCCTGGAGGGCCATGTCACCGCGGGCGGCTTCGAGATCATGATCTCCTGCGACTTCGCCATCGCCGCGGACGACGCCAAGATCGGTGACTTCCACATCCGCCGCGCGCTGTTCGGCGGGGCCGGCCCGATCTACCGGGTGCCGCGCATGATCGGCATCCGCAAGACCAAGGAACTGATGCTCACCGGCAAGCTGCTGTCCGGCACCGAGGCCGCCGAGTTCGGCCTGATCAACAGGTCGGCCCCGGCCGGCGAACTGGACGAGACGGTCCAGGACTTCATCGGCGACCTCATCGACAAGAGCCCGTTCACGATGTGGCTCACCAAGATGACGATCGACCGGAGTCTGGACGCCGACACCCAGTCGCTGATGGTGATGGAGCACCTCGCCGTCGGCGTGGCGCTCAACTCCGAGGACGCGAACGAGGGAGTCTCGGCGTTCCTGGAGAAGCGCGAACCGAAGTGGCAGGGGCGCTGATCCGGATGACCACGGATCCGCGGAGTCCGGCCGCCGGGCTTCCGGGCTCGCGTTGCACCGGCTGCTCGGTGGCGTTCTACCCCGCGGACGACGCGTGCCCACGCTGCGGAGGGCCCGCCTCCCCGGCGGCCCTGGCCGGCGGCGGCACGCTGTGGACGTGGACGGTGCAGCGGTACGCGCCCAAGTCGCCGCCGTACCAGGCTCCGTCGGGCGGCTTCGTACCGTTCGCGCTCGGCTATGTCGAGCTGGCGGAGGGCGTACGGGTGGCGGCGGTACTCGACGTCGACGACCTGGACGAGATCCGGATCGGTATGCCCCTCACGGTGACCGCGGGCGACGGGGTCCCCCGGGCCCGCCTCACCACCGGCCGTACCACCGGCCGAGAGGAGGGCTCGTGAGCACTGACGTGCTGATCTGCGGTGCCGGGCGTACCCCGTTCGGCCGGACGGAAGCCTCCGGCCGCCGGCTGGCGGTCGGCGCGGTGAACGCCGCGCTGGCGGACGCCGGGATCGAGTGGTCGCGGGTGCGGGCCGCGTTCGGCGGCAGCGACAGCGCCGGGCTCGCCGATACGCTGGTGGCCCAACTCGGCCTGACCGGGCTGCCGTTCGTGAATGTCAGGAACGGCTGCGCGACCGGCGGCAGCGCACTGATCTCCGCCGTGAACGCGATCCGCTCCGGCATGGCGGACGTCGTCCTCGCCGTCGGCTTCGACAAGCACCCGCGCGGCGCCTTCGACCCACGGCCCGGGGACTGGGGACTGGGCGAGGAGTACGGCAGCGACGGGCTGATGGTGACCACACAGTTCTTCGGCATGAAGATCCAGCGCTATATGCACGATCACGGGATCACGCCGGGGACCCTCGCACTGGTCGCCGAGAAGGCGTACCGCAACGGATCCCGCACCCCCGAGGCCTGGCGCCGCACGCCGGTGTCCGCCACCGAGATCCTGGACTCCGGCATGGTCAGTGACCCGCTGACCCGCTACATGTTCTGCTCCCCGGGGGCGGGCGCCGCCGCGCTGGTCCTCTGCTCGCCCGAGGCCGCCCGCGCCCTGGACGGCCCGACGGTCACCCTGCGGTCGGCGGCCGTACGCACCCGGCGCTTCGGCTCGTTCGAGGTGTTCAGCCCCTGGATACCCGGGGGCGAGCTGACCAGTGTCAGCCGCGATGCCTCGGCAGCCGCCTTCGAGGAGGCGGGAACCGGCCCCGGCGACGTCGACGTCTGCCAGCTCCAGGACACCGAGAGCGGCGCCGAGGTCATGCACATGGCCGAGTGCGGATTCTGCGAGGACGGCGAACAGGAGCGGCTGATCGCTTCAGGTGCGACGGACATCGGCGGAGCGCTGCCGGTCAACACCGACGGCGGCTGCATCGCCAACGGCGAACCCATCGGAGCCTCAGGGCTGCGCCAGGTCTATGAGGTGGTCCAGCAACTGCGCGGCCGGGCCGGCGAACGCCAGGTCCCCGGCGAACCCAGGGTCGGTTTCACCCATGTGTACGGCGCCCCGGGCGTGAGCGCCTGCACGGTGCTGTCCCGCTGAACGCCCCGCCGAATCGAGGTGCAGGAAGAAGATGAGCGCTATCCCGGAACCCGAGGAGTTCCGCGCGCGGGCCCGGCAGTGGCTCGCCACGGTCGCCCGGCCTCGTACCGCCGACGAGGAGTGGGGCAGCGGCTCCGACTCCGTCGCCGTGTTCGAGAACTGGACCGGGCAGCAGGAGCGTGAGCACACCGCCCGCACCCAGGAGTGGGAGCGCACGCGTTACGACCAGGGGTGGGGTGCGCTCAACTGGCCGGAAACATACGGGGGGCGCGACCTGCCCGGGTACTACGAGCAGCTCTACCGGGCCGAGGAAGCGGCCTTCGACGTGCCGCGCCGCAGCGAGATCTTCCCGGTGACGCAACAGCTCGTCGCCCCCGCGATCGGCATCTGGGGCACCGAGGAACAGAAGCGGCGCTGGCTGCGGCCCATGCTGCGCGCCGATGAGCTGGCCTGCCAGCTCTTCTCGGAGACCGAGGCCGGCTCCGACCTCGCCGCGGTGCGTACGAAGGCGGTGCGCGACGGCGACGACTGGGTGCTCCAGGGGCACAAGGTGTGGACCTCCGGCGCGCCGGTCGCGACCTGGGGGGTCGCGGTGTGCCGCACCGATCCCGACGTACGCAAGCACGCGGGCATCACCGTCTTTCTGGTGCGCATGGACGCCCCGGGCGTGACCGTACGGCCCATCCGGCAGATGACCGGCGGCGCCAGCTTCAACGAGGTCTACCTCGACGGTGTCGTCGTACCCGACACCGACCGGCTCGGACCGGTCGGCGAGGGCTGGGGCGTCACACTCAGCGTGCTGGCCGCCGAACGGCTCGACTCCGGCAACCTCGGCCTGGACAACGCCGACCGGGCGCTGCGACTGGCCCGGAACCGGTCCGTTCCCCTCACCGGCGGCGAACAGCGGCAGGCCGCCGACCTCTACGTCCGCGCCCTCGTACAACGGCTCATCGGGCTGCGGGTGACCGGCGCCCTCGTCGCCGGACGCGAGCCGGGCGCCGAAGCCTCGGTGGGCAAGCTGTACGCCACGGAGACCATGCGGCGCACCAGCGATCTGGTGTCGGAACTGCTCGGCCCGCGCCTCGTCGCGGACACGGGGGAGTGGGGCACCTATGCCTGGACGGAGCACCTGCTCGGCGCGCCCGGCTACAGCATCGCGGGCGGCACCGACGAGATCCAGCGCACCATCCTCGCCGAGCGTGTGCTCGGTCTGCCCAAGGAGCCCGCCCGATGAACATGGCCACCTCGGTCCCGGAGCTGACCGGACGGGTCCGGGCCCGGCTCGCCACGCTGCGTCCCGGGGTGTCCATCGGTGAGCTGACCCCTCTGCCGGGCGGCCACTCGGGGCTGACGTACGCGGTCACCGCGGGGGACGCGGCCTACGTCATCAAGGCGGTGCCCCCGGGGCAGCGCCCCATCGGCCGCAACGACGTGCTGCGTCATGCGCGGGTGCTGGGCGCGCTGGCCGCCTCCGCGGTGCCGGTGCCGGGCGTCGCGGCCGTCGACGAGGCACAACCCGCCTGGTTCGCCATGGACTTCGCCGAGGGGGAGGCCGTCGAGCCGGTACTCGACGAGCCGGAGGTGCCCGCCGCGACGGCGTCGGCGCGGATGTTGGAGATCGCCTCCGTGCTGCGGCGGCTGCACGGCACCGGTGTCCGTACCCCGGGGCTCGACGCGCCCGAACCGCTCGACGCGCCCGGCGAGCTGGCGCGGTGGCAGCGCACCCTGCGGGCGGTACCGGCCGAACTGCGCCCGGGAGGTGAGGAGTTGCTGCGACGCCTTGCCGCCGACGTGCCCGCGGGCCTCCCGCCGGTGCTGCTGCACGGCGACTTCCGGCTCGGCAATGTGCTGTGTTCCGGCACGCGCGCGGTGGCGGTCGTTGACTGGGAGATCTGGAGCGTCGGCGACCCGCGCGTCGACCTCGGCTGGTTCCTGCTCTTCGCCGACCACCGCAACTTCCCCCGGCTCGGTCGCGCCGTGCCCGGCCTGCCCACCGAGAGCGAACTGCTGGACACCTACCTCGAAGGCCGTCCCGCGCTGCCCGGGATGGACTGGTTCCGGGCCCTCGCCCGCATGAAGATGGCCGCCATCATGGGCCACAACCTGCGTCGGCACCGCGAGGGCAAGCACCACGACCCGGACCAGGAGCGACTGCCGCCCACCATCGCCGCGATGATCCGCACGGCGCGCGACATCCTCGGCTGATCCGCGCCGACCACACACACCACAGCACTTGGGCGTACGCCGGGCCCGTCGCCGGCGAAGAGGAGCAATCGTGGATTTCGGATTCTCGCCACGGGCGAGTGAACTCCAGGACCGCATGCGGTCGTTCATGGAACAGCACGTCTTTCCCGCCGAAGCCGTCTACGACAGGCAGCTGGCCGAGGTGGCCGACCCGCACGCGCTGCCACCGGTGATGACCGAGCTGAAGGAGAAGGCGCGCGCCGAGGGCCTGTGGAACCTCTTCATGGCGCACGGCGAGTGGGGGGCGGGACTCACCAACCTGGAGTACGCGCCGCTCGCCGAACTGGCGGGCCGCTCCCTCATCGGCCCCGAGGTGTTCAACTGCTCGGCGCCCGACACGGGCAACATGGAGCTGCTCGCCCTGTACGGCACGTCCGAGCAGCAGGAGCGCTGGCTGCGGCCCCTGCTGGAGGCCGAGATCCGCTCCTGCTTCGCGATGACCGAACCCGAGGTCGCCAGCTCCGATGCCCGCAACATCCGGACCCGCGTCACGCGCGAGGGCGACAGCTACGTCGTCAACGGTCGCAAGTGGTACACCTCCGGGATTCTCGACCCCGACTGCGAGCTGATCATCCTGATGGGCAGGACCGACCCGGACGCGCCCACGTACCGGCAACAGAGCATGCTGCTCATCCCCCGTGACACGCCGGGCATCACGGTCCTGCGCGACCTGCCGATGTTCGGCTACAGAGACCGGCTCGGACATGGTGACGTGCTCTTCGAGAACGTCCGCGTGCCGGTGGAGAACATCCTCAGGGGCGAGGGGGAGGGCTTCGCGCTCGCCCAGGGGCGGCTCGGCCCCGGGCGCATGCACTACGCGATGCGCGCCGTCGGCTTCGCCGAGCGTGCCCTGCGGCTGATGTGCGAGCGCGCCACCGAACGCGTCGCCTTCGGCGGACCGCTCGCCGACCGGGGCGTGGTGCGCGAATGGATCGCCCGCAGCCGTATCGAGATCGAGCAACTGCGCCTCCTCGTCCTCAAGTCCGCCTGGCTGATGGACACCGTGGGCAACGCCGGCGCCCGTATGGAGGTCGCCGCGATCAAGGTGGCGGCGCTGGAGGTCGCCCACCAGGTGGTCGACCGCGCGGTCCAGACGCACGGAGCGGCAGGGGTGAGTGACGACACCGTACTGGCCCGGCTGTACGCCATCACCCGGGCGCTGCGCATCGCCGACGGCCCCGACGAGGTCCATCTGCGCACCGTGGCACGCCAGGAACTCGCCCGGTACGAGAAGAGCGGCACGAAGGCAGGGGCAGCGTGAGCGCCGGAATCCTCGACGGCCGCGTGGCCGTGATCACCGGTGGATCCCGTGGCATCGGCCTCGGTATCGCCGCCGCCTACCGGGCCGCCGGCGCGCAGGTGGTGATCGCGGCCCGCAAGGCGGCAGGGCTCGCCGAGGCCCGCGAGGAACTGCTGCGCGTCGACGGCGACGGCGACGTGCACACGGTCGTGGCCAACGCCGGCGAACCCGACCAGGCCGCGGCCTGCGTCGACGAGACGATGACCCGTTTCGGCCGGGTCGACATTCTCGTCAACAACGCGGCGACCAACCCGTACAACGGCGACCTGGTCGACCTGGACCTGCCGCGCGCGGAGAAGACCGTACGGGTCAACCAGTACGGGATGATCGCCTGGACCCGTTGCGCCTGGCGGGCCTGGATGGCCGAACACGGGGGAACGGTGGTCAACATCGCCTCCGTCGGCGGGCTGATCGTCGATCCGCACATCGGCTACTACAACGCCACCAAGGCCGCCATGCTCCATATGACCCGGCAGCTCGCCTACGAACTCGGGCCGCGGGCACGGGTGAACGCCATCGCCCCCGGGCTGGTCAAGACGGAACTGGCGCGTGCGGTGTGGGAGGTCCGCGAGCCCGTCCTCACCGCCAGACTGCCGATGCGGCGGCTCGGCACGGTCGAGGACGTGGCGAACGCGGCGCTGTTCCTCGCCTCCGACGCCTCCTCCTGGATGACCGGCCAGACGCTGGTGCTCGACGGCGGCGCGACCGCCCTGCCGATCGGGGTGGCCGAGTGAGCGCACCGCGACCCGCGTCCGAGCTGTTCTCGCTGGCGGGCAGGACGGCGATCGTCACCGGGGCCTCCGCGGGGCTCGGCGCACGGTTCGCCACCGTACTCGCGGGGGCCGGCGCCACCGTGTTCGCCGCCGCCCGTCGCGTCGGCCGGCTGACGGAACTCGCCGACGCCGACGCGCGTATCCACCCCGTCGCCTGCGATGTCTCGCTGGCCGCCGACCGGGCGAGGCTGGTCGAGACGGCCCTGACCACCACCGGTCGTGTCGATGTCCTGGTCAACAACGCGGCCACCTCGGGCGAGAGACGTGCCGAGGACGAATCCCCGGACACCTTCGCCGAAGTGCTCGGTGTGAACCTCACCGCGCCGTTCCACCTCGCCCGGCTCGCCGCCGAGGCCCCCGCCCACGCGGAGGCGCCCGTCGGGGGCAGGAGCGTCATCAACGTCTCGTCCATCCTCGGCCTGGTCTCCGCCGCCCCGCTCGGCGGTGCCGGCTACGCGGCGTCCAAGGCCGGGCTGATCGGCCTGACCCGCGAGCTGGCCGGTCAGTGGGGCCGCGACGGCGTCCGCGTCAACGCACTGGCTCCGGGCTGGTTCCGCACCGAGATGACCGCGGACCTCTTCGGCGACGAGCGCTCCGGCCGCTGGGTCGAGCGCAACACACTGCTGCGCCGCGGCGGCGACGGCCATGAACTCGACGGTGCGCTGCTCTTCCTGGCCTCGGACGCCTCCTCGTACTGCACCGGGCAGGTCCTGACCGTCGACGGCGGATGGACCGCGCGATGAGCGTCGGCATCGAGATCGAGGACGGCGGCCTCGCCCGCGTCACCCTGCGCCGTGGCGAGGCGGGCAACGCCATCGGCCTGGCGACGGCGCGCGCCCTCCTCGACGCGGCGCGGGCCTGCGAGCGTCGGGCGGTACGAGCCGTCCTGCTCACCGGCGAGGGGAGGTCCTTCTGTGTCGGCGGCGACCTCAGGGAGTTCTCCCGCCTCTCCGGCGAGGCGCTGGAGAAACACCTCGTCGCGGTCACCGACGCGCTGCACGACGCCCTGCGCACGTTCGCCGCGATCGACGCGCCCATGGTGGCCGCCGTCCAGGGCGCCGTCGCGGGCGCGGGCATCGGGCTGGCCGCGGCCGCCGATGTGACCCTCGCCGCCGACAACGCCTCCTTCACCACCGCCTACACCGGAGTCGGCTACGCGCCGGACGCCGGAGTGAGCTGGTCGCTGCCCCGCCTCATCGGCCCCAAGCGAGCCCTGGACCTGCTGCTGACGAACCGCCGGATACCGGCGGCGGAAGCCGCCGCGATCGGACTGGTGAGCCGGGTCGTCACCGCCGGCCGGCTGGCGGCCGAGGCCACGCGTACGGCCGAGGCCCTGCGCCGCGGTCCCACCGCCGCCTTCGGAGCCACCCGCCGGCTTGTCGCCTCCGGTCTGGCCTCGGACCTCGGCCCGCACCTGGACCGGGAGGCTCGCGCGCTCGCCACCGCGGCGGTCTCCGACGCGGGCCGCGAGGGTGTCGCCGCCTTCCTCGGCAAGCGGCCGCCCGACTTCACGCGCGTCGCGCCCGGACCCTGATCCCGCACCTCAACCATGGAGCCCACCGTGCCGGAAGCATTCATCGTCGGAGCCGTACGTACCCCCGTCGGCCGCCGCAAGGGCGCGCTGAGCGGTGTCCACCCCGCCGACCTCGGCGCCCAGGTGCTGCGCGCGCTGCTGGAGCGTACGGGCGTCGACCCGGCCGTGGTCGATGACGTGTTCTTCGGCTGCGTCAGCCAGATCGGCGCGCAGACCGGCAACATCGCACGCACCGCGTGGCTGTCGGCCGGGCTGCCGCAGCACGTACCCGGCACCACCATCGACCGTCAGTGCGGCTCCTCTCAGCAGGCCGTGCACTTCGCCGCCCAGGCGGTCGGGTCCGGCGCCGCCGACCTGGTGGTCGCCGGCGGCGTGGAGGTGATGAGTCTGGTGCCGATCGCCAGCCCGGTGTACGTCGGCGAGGAGGCCGGCCTGGGCAGCCCTTACGCGGGGGACGGCTGGCGCGAGCACTTCGGCGACGAGGAGGTGTCCCAGTTCCGTGGCGCCGAACTGATCGCCGAGAAGTGGGCGATCTCCCGCGCGGACATGGAGCGGTTCGCTCTCACCAGTCACCGGCGGGCGCTCGCCGCCCAGGCGGGAGGAGTCTTCGACGACGAGATCGTCCCCGTCCTCGGCCTCACCGCCGACGAGGGCCCGCGCGCCGACACCACGCCGGAGAAGATGGCGCGGCTGAAGACCCTCGTCGAGGACGGCCGGCTGACCGCCGCCGTTTCCAGCCAGATATCCGACGGCGCCGCCGCCCTGCTGATCGCCTCCGAGCGAGCGGTACGCCGCCACGGTCTGACCCCGCTGGCCCGTGTGCACACCATGGCCGTGGTGGGCTCCGACCCGGTGCTCATGCTGACGGGGCCGATCCCCGCCACCGAGAAGGTCCTGGACAGGGCGGGTCTGTCGATCGACCGGATCGACCTGGTCGAGATCAACGAGGCCTTCGCCTCCGTCGTGCTCGCCTGGCAGAAGGAGACCGGTGCCGTCCCTGAGCGGGTCAACGCCTTCGGCGGTGCGATCGCGCTCGGGCATCCGCTCGGTGCCACCGGCGCCCGGCTCATGACCACGCTCGTCCACCAGCTGCGCAGGACCGGCGGGCGCTACGGACTGCAGACGATGTGTGAGGGTGGCGGCATGGCCAACGCGACCGTGCTGGAAGCCCTGTGATACGTCCGATTGGCAACTGAGTTCAACTTGGGTCTACTCTCGGGTACGCACACGGTGGTGACGGCCATGGAGAGAGGTCATGACAGGGATCGTTGAACCGGAGGCGGGACCGAGGTCCAAGCGCGCCGCCATTCTCACGGCCGCCGTGGACTGCTTCGGCGAGACCGGCTTCGAGGCCACCAAGTGGTCGACCGTCGCCGAGCGGGTGGGCATCGGACAGACCGCCCTCTACCACTACTTCGAGTCCAAGACCCACTGTCTGCTCACCATCATGCGGCTCGAACTCCAGCGGTCCCACGATCTGTTCGTCGAGGCGACCAAGGACAGCGAGGACCCTGTCGAGGCGCTGCGGGCCGCGGTCCGCGCGGCGTACGACGTCTCCGCTCACGAGGTCCTGCAGATGCGCATTCTGCAGAACCACATGGACCTGCTGTCCGGTTCCCGCCGGTCCAAGCGTGAGGAGGCCGAGCGGGTCGCGGCCCGCCAGTTGGTCCAGGTCGTCGAGAGGGACTGGACCAACCTGCTGGTGAAGGGCATGTCCCAGGGCGCCTTCCCGCTGCGGGACGCGCAACTGCTGGGCGCGAGTGTGCTGGGCCTGATCGTCAGTGTGTGGCGGTGGTACCGGCCGTCAGGACCCACGCCGCTGTCGGAGATCAGCGAGCTGATCGAGGGCGCCTGCGTGCGTATGGTCGCCTCCTGACGCGCTGAGTGCTTCCGTGCGTCTCGTGGCCCCCTGACGGATGTCCGTCAGGGGGCCACGCCGCTGTGCCGTCCCGGATCCCCGGTGACCGGGTGCGTGACCAGCCATTGCCAGGCGTGTTTCCACGGGATTAAAATCCCCCCGGGAATTGAACTGAACTCAGGTTGATCTGGGGAGAGGTCATGCGACGACGCACGACGCGCGCGCTCATCGCCGCACTTGCCGCCATGCTCGCCCTGGTGGCGAGCGCCTGCGGCAGCGGCGGCCCCTCGGCGGCGGGGGACGACAGAACCATCAGGATCGGCGCGTGGTACCCGCTCACGGGCGCCCTGGCCTCCTTCGGCATCCCCGAGCGGGCGGGCGCGGACGCGTACTTCAAGTCGGTCAACGCACGCGGCGGGATCAACGGTCGCACGATCGACTGGATCGTCAAGGACAACGCCTACGATCCCCAGCAGACCGTGCAGATCGCCCGCCGGCTCGTGGACCAGGACAGGGTCGTGGCGATCGTCGCCACCAACGGCACCGCCCAGTCCCAGGCCACCTTCCCCTTCGTCCTGGAGCAGTCGAAGGTGCCGGTCCTCAACACGCTGGGCGGGGACGCGTCCTGGTACCGGCCGGCCCGCGACGGGCTGTTCGGTCTGCAGACCCTGTACGAGGACCAGGCGGCCGCGCTCGGGGACTGGGTGGCGCGCGACGGAGCGAAGAAGGTGCTCGTCGTGCACAGCGATCCGGCGGCTTTCCTCAAGGTCGCCGAGGAGATCGGTCCCGCTGCCCGCAAGACCGATCCGTCGGTCCGGGTGAAACAACTGCCGGTGAAGTTCCAGACCACCGACTACAGCCCGGTGATCAGCAAGGTGAAGGCCGAGAAACCCGACGCCGTCGTGCTGATCCTCGCATCCGCCGAGGCCGCGTCCTACCTCAAGGAGGCCAGGCTGCAGGGGCTGTCCACGCCCGTGTACGGCTACGCGCCGGTGGCCGCCCAGTCCACGCTCACGCTGGCGGGCAAGGCGGCCGAAGGGGTCAGGGCGGTGCAGCTGGTCAAGTCACCGCATGACGACGACCCCGCCATCAAGGAGTTCCGCGCGGCGATGGCGAAGTACGAGCGGGGGCAGCCGGCCGACTTCATCACCCTCTGGGGCTGGGCCGCGGCGAAGGCGTTCGTCGAGATCGCCAGGACCATCGACGGGCCGGTCACCTCCGAGTCACTGACCCGGGCCTACGAGAACGCCCGCCACGTCGACACGGGCGTGGCGCCGGTGCTCAGCTTCTCCGCCGGCCGCCACCTCGGCACCCGCGACGTACAGAAGGTCGTCGTCAGGAACGGCCGCTGGGAGTCGAGGGGTGACTTCTTCACCCCGCCCGTCCGAGACTGAGGTCACGCCACGTGCCCGCCACCGACGGATATCCATCCGATCAGCCGCAAGGCAGCGAGAGGACCAAGTATGGCCAGCGTGTTGCGCGCCTACATGGCACGCATGGACAGCGACCACCCCGAGCAGGCGCTCGAACTGCTCGCGCCCGGCTTCCGTTTCCGCATCGCCCTGCCGGGCCGTGAGACGACGGGATGGTCCAAGGACGACTTCGCCGACTACCTCGCGGGCCGCAACGCCGTCGAGAGGTCGCACGAAATCCTCCGTCACAGCTCCGACGGTGATCTGGAGACCGTCTACGGAGTGGTGACCGAGTCCGGGAAGGCCGTCGGCTCATTCCTGTCGGCCGCCGTGATCACGCCCGACGGGCGGATGGCGCGCTACCAGTCGTACTTCACCACGACGTACGACCTCATCGACCGTCCCGAGTAGCCGGCCATGCCCCGACAGGTGTCGCCCACGCGCGGCTCTCCACACCACAGGAGTTACCCATGACGGTAGAAACGCAGGTGGACGTCGTCGTGCTCGGCGCCGGGCTGGCGGGCCTGAGCGCGGCTGCCACGGCCGTGGCGGAAGGGGCCTCGGTGCTGGTGCTGGAGGCCGCGGCGACGGTCGGCGGATCCGCCGCGATCTCGGGCGGTTACGTCTGGGCCATCGAGAGCGCCGAACGGCTGCGCGAGGAGGACCCGGGCCGCTTCCAGCGTCACGGTCAGCTCGTCGTCGACGGCTATCGCGAGGCCGTCGACTGGCTCACCGGCCTGGTCCCGCCGCTCACCGGCGAGGAACGGGCCCTCGCCGGCCGTGGCCACAAGTTCGACATGCCGGTGGTGATCGCGCATCTGGTACGGGCGGTGACGGCGGCCGGCGGGCGCCTCGTCGCCGAGGCGCGGACGGAGGACATCACACGGACCGGGACCGGTTATGTGACCACCGCGTCCACCCCGGACGGCGTTCTGCGGATCACCAGCACCTCGGTGGTGCTGGCCACCGGCGGGCGGCAGGCCGATCCACGGGTGCGGGCCTCGCTCGTGGGCGGCGACTTCGTGCCACCGCTGCGGGGAAACCCGCACTCGCGGGGTACCGGAATGGCCCTCGCCGAGCGTCTCGGCGGCTCCGCCAACACCGCGAACACCGGCTTCTACGGTCACCTCTTCGCGTCCGGCGTCCAGTCGCTCTCGCACATCGACTTCATCACCTTCGCGCTCTACCACAGCGGTCTCGGCGTTCTCCTCGACCGGTCCGGACGCCGGTTCACCGACGAGCGGCGGGGCGACCACAACAACGCGATGGCGCTGGCCGCACACGGCGGGCGAGGACTGCTGCTGTGGTCGGAACAGGTCCAGCGGGACGCCGCGCAGGCGCCCTTCGTACCCGGCACCCCGCGCCTCGACCGGTGGGCGTTCAGCCGGGACCGCGGCGGCCGGGCCACGGTCGCCCACGATCTCGGCGCGCTGCTGCCCGTACTGCGGGAATGGGGGTACGACGAGCCCGATCTGGACGACGGGACACGAGCCCGTCTCGGCCCTGGCCG
The DNA here is from genome assembly GCF_042790125.1 of Streptomyces scopuliridis. Lineage (GTDB taxonomy): Bacteria > Actinomycetota > Actinomycetes > Streptomycetales > Streptomycetaceae > Streptomyces > Streptomyces scopuliridis_A. Next base: position 193,732 of record NZ_JBHTZS010000005.1, on the reverse strand, counting down.
AGTCTTCGCCGCGGACGTCGTCCCCGCGATCACCTTCACCTTCGGCGGCATCGAGGTGGACGGCGAAGGCGCCGTCGTGGACGCGGCCGGCCGGCCGGTCCGCGGACTGTACGCCGCGGGCGCCGATATGGGGGACGCCTACCACGAGGGATACGGCGGCGGGCTGTGCCTGGCCGTCGTCTCCGGCCGCCGGGCGGGCCGGCTGGCCGCGGACCGGGCACGGCGCGGAACGCCGGCGTCCGTGGCGAACCGACCGTAGGCGAGCCGCACGCGCTCACCGGACCATCGTCAAGGAAGCCGACATGACCGACACGACCACCAACACCGACACAACGACCGACACCGACACAACGACCGACACCGACACAACCGCCGACACCGGCACAGGCACCGCCCCGGCGGCCCCCGGCCCCGCCCCATTCCTGACCGCGTGGTTCGAGATCCTCGACAGTGACGAGCCGTCCAGGATCCTCGACCTGATCAGCGACGACTTCTCCCTCTCCATCCTGTTCTCCACCGGCGACGGCAACGCGACCGACTTCGCCGGGGACCGCGCCGCGCTGGTCGGCTACCTCGAACAGCGCGAGAGGGGCACGCGTACCCACCATCTGCTGTCCGCGACCACCCTCGGCCAGGACGAGCTCTTCCTCGGCGAGGTGCGGCGCGGGGGCGTTCCCGAGGCGAGTTTCGTCGCCGCCGGGCGGGTGGACGAAAGCGGCCGGCTACAGCGTCTGCTGATCGGCCGGTCGTCCGAGATCCGCTTCGACTGAACACGTACGGAGGACAGCCATGTACAACCTCGTCCTGCTCGCGGCACGGCCCCCGGAGTGGACACACGAACAGTTCATCGACTGGTGGCGACGCGACCACGCGGAGCTGACCCGCCGCCTGCCAGGGCTTCGCTCCTGGCGGCACACCGAGATCGACAACGCCCTGGAGCCGCGCTCCGAGGGCTGGGACGGGATCTCCGTGCTCGGCTTCGACTCCCCGGAGGACCTGAGGAAGGCCCTCGCGAGCCCGGAATGGGCGGACGCGGTCGCACAGGTCGGGGACATGAAGGGCCGCCGTATCGCGGTGACGGGACACGAGGCGGAGCTGTTCACCGGCTGAGGCACCGCCGGAACGACCGTTCCCCCGTTCGTCAGCACGGCGGTCACAGCAGGGTTCATGACGGAGTTCGGCACAGCGTAGCGAGGAAGCGGGATGCGACAGGTAGTGCGGGAGTTCCAACGAAGGGCCGAGCAGGCGGACTTCGTCGCCGTCATCGACGACGCGGGCAGCCATACCGCGCGCGAGTTGCTCGCCGAGGCGGCCCGGCTCGCCCGGGTGATGTTCCCCGGCGAGCCCGACGGGTCCGGGGGGACCGTCATGCTCCAGGCCGACAACTCGTGGCGTACCGTCGCCGGCACACTCGCCGTGGGCCTGAGCGGTGGGGTCCTCGCGCTGGTCAACCGGCACACCACCCGAGCCGAGTTCGCCGCGGTCTGGGACGACATCCGCCCGGACGCCGTGGTCGCCGAGCCCCTGGCGATGGAGGAATGGGCGGTACCCGGGCTGTTGCCGGGCCCGGCGGGCACGGCACTCGACGGCTGGGCCTGCCGGGCCTCGCCCGGACAGCGTGATGTGTCGCGCTGGTCGGGCGGCGTCGTCATCGGACTGACCTCCGGCTCGACCGGCCGGCCGAAAGGCGTCGTACAGTCCGAGGAGGCACTGCGCTACGCCTGTACCAGCACCATGGAGATCAACGGCCTGACCCGCGGCGACGCGGTGGCCGCGGTCGTGCCGCTGTCGTCGACGGCCGCGTACTGCTTCGGCGTCTGTCTCTCGCTTCTGCTGGGCGGCCCGCTCGTGCTGACGGCGAAGTGGGACCGGGCCGTCGCGCTGCGGCGGATGGCCGACGCCGAGGTCCGCTGGACCATGTGCGTACCGACGATGGCGCTGCAGATGGGCGCTGAGGCGGCCGGCTCCGGCATCCTCGCGGGAGTGCGCGCGATCACCGTGGGCGGCGGCCCGATGGACCGAGGCGCCCTCGCGCGCGCCGAACGCTCCCTGGGCACGAGGATCCTCCGCGTCTTCGGCATGTCCGAGTGCCTCGGCCACACCTCGCCCCGCCCCGACGACCCCGAGGAGATACGGCTCGGCAGGGACGGCCGCCCCTTCCCCGGCACGGACCTGCGCGCGCTCACCCCCGAGGGAACCGAGGCCGGACCTGGCGTGTCCGGCCGGGCACAGGTACGCGGTCCCTCCCTCTTCCTCGGCTACGCCCGCGACGGCGGGGTCGAGCCGCCGGCGCTGACGGAGGACGGCTACTTCCCCACCGGCGATCTGCTGATGACCCACGAGGACGGCACCATCAGCATCATGGGCCGCGAGAAGGACGTCATCATCCGTGGCGGCCGCAACATCGACATCACCGAGATAGAACGGGCGGTCGCCGGCTACCCGCGCGTGGCGAGGGCGTGTGTCGCGGCCGTCCCGGACGAAGTGCTCGGCGAACGTGTCGCGCTGCTCGTCGTCACCGAGGACGGTGGCGGCATCGACCTGGCGGAGGTGACCGGGCATCTGGAAAGCGTCGGACTGTCCAAGGCCAAGTGGCCCGAGTTCGTCTACGGCATCGAGGAGCTTCCCCAGACCAAGGTCGGCAAGCTCGACCGGTCCGGGGCCCGCGAACTGGCCCAGCGGCTGCGCGCGCACTCCCGCACCGGCCTGAACCACAGTGGCACACCAGCAGAGGGAGAGTTATGACAACGCGGTTCGACCAGGGCCCGTGGGCCGCGGCCGGAGTCCAGACCGTGCGGCCCGGAGTGCACCGCGTTCCCCTGCCGCTGCCCAACGACGGCCTGCACGCCGTCAATGTCTATCTGCTGGAGGACCTGGCGGACGACGACGGCCTCGTCATGATCGACGGCGGCTGGGCGATCCCCGAGGCGCGCAAGGCGCTTGAGCAGGCCCTGGCGGACATCGGCCGCGACCTCGGCGACATCAGCCACATCCTGGTCACCCACATCCACCGAGACCACTACACGAACGCCGTGGAGCTGCGCCGGCTGCTGGGCTCGCGGGTGTACCTGGGGGCGGGCGAACGGCCGGGCCTGGAGATGCTCGACCGGCTGCGCAGCGACGAACCCACCGGCTCACTGGAGACGCTGCGCAGGGCGGGCGCGGGCGAACTGGCCGACCGTATCCAGGCGTTGGACCACGGAGGCTACGACCCGAGCGTGTGGGAGAGCCCCGACCGCTGGCTCGGCGCGGAAACCCTCCGCTTCGGCGAGCACGAGCTGCGCGTCGTACCCACTCCCGGACACACCAAGGGACACGTCGTCTACCTGGACGAACAGCGCGGACTGTTGTTCTCCGGGGACCACGTCCTGCCGCACATCACCCCGTCCATCGGTTTCGAACTGGCCGAACCCGGCGGGCGCCCGCTCGCCGACTACCTGGACTCGCTGCGGCTGATGACGCGGTACGCCGACACCCGTCTGCTGCCGGCGCACGGGCCGGTCGCCGAGAGCGTCCACACCCGCGTCGCCGAGCTGCTCACACACCACGACAACCGGCTGGCCAAGAGCCTCACGGCGCTGGGCGAGGCCACACGCGACGCCCACGCGGTGGCGCGCACGCTGGGCTGGACCCGTCGGGAGGTGCCGTTCGGCGAGCTCAGTGCCTTCAACCAGATGCTCGCGGTCAATGAGACGGCGGCGCACCTGGACGTCCTGGTACTGCGGGGGCGGGCCACGGTGGCGTGCGTGGGCGGGGTGAATCAGTACACACGCGTGCGGTGACACCACGCGTACGGACATACGGCACGAAGGGGCGCGGCCGTTGCCGCGCCCCTGCCTTCCCTGTGCCTTCCCTGTGCCTTCCCTGTCAGCGTGCCGTCCAGCCGCCGTCCACGTACAGCTCGGAGCCGGTGACGAAGCTCGCGTCCTGTGAAGCGAGGAACGCCACCGCCCCCGCGACCTCTCCGGGGCTTCCCAGCCGGCCCATGGGGGTGCCCTCGACCATGGCGGTGTGCCGGGGCGTGCCGTGCCACAGTTCGCGCGACAGGGGCGTCTCGATGAAGCCGGGGTGGATCGAGTTGACGCGTACGCCGCGCGTGGCCCAGTGCAGTGCGGCGTTCTTCGTCATCAGCCGCACCGCGCCCTTCGCGGCGTGGTACGAGAACTGGCTTCCGAAGCCGCCGACCGTACCGAAGACCGACGCGATGTTGACGATCGAGCCGCCGCCGAAGCGTTCGATCGCGGGCCCGCCATGCTTCATACCCAGCCAGACACCGGTCTGGGTGACCGCGATGACCTGGCCCCAGGACTCCTGGGTCTCCGTCTCCACGGTGCGCATGCGGGCGATACCCGCGTTGTTGACGAGGACGGACAGGCCACCCAGCTCGGCGACCACCCGCTCGATGGCGCCGTGCCACGCGTCTTCGTCGCGGACGTCCAGTGCGAGGCCGAGCGCCCGCGCCCCCTCGGCCGTCAGCTCTCTCGCCAGCCCGTCGCAGCGGGCGGCGTCCATGTCGGTCACCACCACGGTGGCGCCCTCGGCGGCCAGGCGGCGCGTGACGGCATCCCCTATGCCGCCCGTCGCGCCGGTGATCAGTGCGACCTGTCCGGACAGTCGGTCTCGCACGGGCTCTCCTCCGCTCGGCTTCAGTGTGGTCACGGCAGCAGCTCCAACCCCGAGCGCAGCAAGGCGGGTACCGCGGAGCCGACCCGCTCGAAGCCGGCGCCGACGGTCTGTCCCGCGAGATAGCGGGCGTGGATGCCCTCCGCGATCACGGCGAGCTTGAAACACCCCAGCGCCCGGTAGTAGTCCAGGGACGTGAGGTCCCGGCCGGACTGCTCGGCGTAACGCTCGGCCAGCTCCCGGCCCGAGGGGAAACCGGCGTTGGCCGTCGGTACGTGGCGCGCCCCGAGGACCGCTTCGCAGGCGGGATCCCAGTACATGAGCAGCATGCCGAGGTCGGCGAGGGGATCACCGAGCGTGGCCATCTCCCAGTCGACGATCGCCGCGATCCGGCCGAAGTCACCGGGCGCCAGGATGGTGTTGTCCAGTCGGTAGTCGCCGTGCACGATCGCCGGGGTGCCACTCGCGGGCAGGGCGCGGACGAGCCTGCCGTGCAGTTCCCGGAGGCCGGGCAGCGTACGGGTGGCGACCCTGTCCCACTGCCCGCGCCACCGCCGCACCTGACGTTCCAGATAGCCGTCGGGGCGGCCGAAGTCACCGAGCCCGACGTCGGCGGCGTCGACCGAGTGCAGGGCCACCAGGGCGTCCACGAGCGCGTCGGCTGCGCGTCGCGCGTCGGCCGGTGCCAGAGCGGCGGCCTCGTCGCCGTCGCGCAGCACAGCGCCCGCCACGAAGTCGACCACGCAGAACGGCGCTCCGATCACCTCCGGGTCCGTGCACGACAGCACGGCCCCGGCGACGGGTACGCCGGTACCGCCGAGCGCGGCGACGACACGGTATTCGCGGTCCATGTCGTGCGCGGTCGGCGTCAGCACCCCCAGCGGCGGTCGGCGAAGGACCCAACGGTGTGTTTCGCCGGTCACCACGTAGGTGAGATTGGAGCGCCCGCCGTGCAGCGGTTCGACTCTCAACGGGCCCGCGCACTCGGGTACATGACGCTCCAGGTAGCGCCGCAGCGCGGGGACGTCGATGCCGGTCACGTCCGTTCCGGGCGTGGTCACGGTGCCGGCCTCCGCTCCCGCGCCGCCCGTACCGCGCGCTTGGCGATGGCCCAGCGGTGGGTCTCGGAGGGACCGTCGTAGATACGGAAAGGACGCACCTCCCGGTACAGCCGCGACAGCGGGGCGTCCGCCGAGATACCGAGCGCGCCGCACACTTGCACGGCCCGGTCGACCACCCGGTTGACCGCCTCGGAGACGTACGTCTTGGCGATCGAGGTGTGCTGGGCGGCCGGGCGGCCCTGGTCCAGCTCCCAGCAGGCCCGCCACAGCACCGCCCGGCCGGTCTCGATGTCTATCTCGGAGTCGGCCAGCAGCTGCTGCACCATGCCCAGTTCGGCCAGCGGACCGCCGAAGGCCGACCGGTCCATCGCGCGGTCAAGGGCGATGTCCTGCGCCCGCCGTGCCGCCCCGAGCCAGCGCATGCAGTGGGTCGTGCGTGCGGGCCCGAGGCGCACCTGCGCATAGGTGAAGCCCTGGTCCACCTCGCCCAGCACGGCACCGTCGCCGACCTCGCAGCCCTCGAAGACGATCTCGCTGTGCCCGCCGAACAGGCCCTGGTCCAGAGTGTCGATGTTCCGGACGATCCTCATGCCCGGGTTGTCGGCGTCGACGAGGAACATCGTCGCGCCGCCCGCGTCGCCGGGGGCGCCGCTGGTGCGGGCCATGCAGATGGCGAAGGCGGCCCCGGCGGCGCCGCTGATGAACCACTTGCGGCCGTCGATCCGCCAGCCGCCGTCGGTCCTCGTCGCGGTCGTGGCGAGCGCGCGCGGGTCGGAGCCGGCACCCGGTGCCGGCTCGGTCATCGCGAAACAGGAGCGCACCTCCCCTGCGGCCAGCGGGCGAAGGTATCGCTCCTTCTGCTCTTCGGAGGCCACCACCTCAAGCAGGTGCGTGTTGCCCTCGTCGGGCGCCGCACAGTTGAGCGCCAGCGGCCCCAGCAACGAGTACCCGGCCGCCTCGAACACCACCGCCTGCCCGCACAGATCCAAGCCGAGGCCGCCCCACTCGGTGCCGGCATGCGGCGCGAACACCCCTGCCGCCCGTGCGGCGTCCTGCAGCCGGCGCCGTAGCGGCTCCGGCCCGGTATGGACGTTCCCGTCGCACGCCTGCTCCTCGGGTATCACCACATCACGTACGAATTCCTGGGTGCGCCGCGCGATGCCCGCGACTCTCTCGTCGATCTCGAACCCGATGGACACCTTTGCTCCCCAGCTGGGCTAATGGTCATTAGCCATCACAGGGGTGGGGAGGTGGGTATGTCAAGAGCACGGGCTATAGTGAAGGAGATAGTGCGATGGAAGTGGCTAATCACCGATAGCACAGGAGTTCAGGTGAGCGGAGCACAGGGCGGGCCGTACGAGCGGCCGCACCGCCCCGCGCGGCCGGAGGGCGCGCCCACGGCCGACCGCAGGTCGGCGATCCGGCAGGCGGCGCTACGGCTGTTCGCCACGCGGGGATACGGGGCCACCACGATGACCGACATCGGCGCCGCTGTCGGCATCCGCGGTCCGAGCCTCTACAAACACGTCGCGTCCAAGCACGAGTTGCTGGCCGAGATCATGATGGGAACGATGGAGCGGCTCATCGCGGACAACACGGCGGCCGTCGCCGGTGCCGACGGCGTGGGGGAGCGGTTGCGCCGCTCCGTGGAGGCGCATATCCGCTATCACGCGCGCCATCGCCTGGAGGCATTCGTCGGCAACCGTGAAATCGCCAGCCTGGACCAGCCCGAACAGGACCGGTTGCTCCAGCGCCGCAGCGTCTACGAGCGCCGCTTCCGCGAACTCATCGAACGGGGCGCCGCCGAGGGCGCGTTCCATGTGCAGTCGGCCAGAATCGCCTCGTACTCCATCCTGGACATGGGGATCGGTGTGGCCAGTTGGTTCCACGAGGACGGCGAGTACTCCGTTGACCAACTGGCCTACCAGTACGGCGATATCGCGCTGCGCATCGTGGGCGCGCGGCATCCGGTGCCCGGCCGGGCCGGTCAGGAGGCGGGCGACCCCCGGCACGCCCACCCGTAGGCGTCCAGTTCGCGGCGTGTACTGATGCGCCCGTGGACCGGCGTCCACCCGTCGGCGATGACGCGGTCCACGGTGATCGCCAGGTCGGTCACGTCGAGAGATCGAGCCTGAAGTGGATGCTCTGATGGGTTGGCGTGTAGCCGAGCCCGTCGTTGATCGCCCGCATGGGGAGATTGCCGTCGACGGTGTCCGTGCGCAGACCGTCGAGGTCCGGGTGACGCTCGCGGGCCTGCAGGATGGCGGCCGCCTTCATCCACCGGCCGAGGCCGTGTCCGCGGTGCTCGGGCAGGACGCCGGTACCGTAGTGCTGTCCGTCGCCCGTGCCGTCGCCGGCGACGACCAACTCGGTGAATCCGGCGATCGCGCCGTCGGCCTCGTCGATGGCGACGACCGTGTGCAGCACATCGCCGCGTCGGGCGACGGCCGCGGCCACGGAGCGGACCCGGTCCACGTCCCAGTCCACCGTGCCGTAGTCGAGGTCGCCCATCGGCATGTCGTCCATGGCGCGGCGGGACAGCGCGAACGTGTCGGCGAGGCCGTCCGGGACGGTCCCGTCCCATGAGGACAGTCGATAGCCGGGATGTGGCCGGTCGACGAGTGCCGTGAGCGCGGGCAGGTTCGTGCCGGCCAGGTTCAGCCGAGCGAACGTGAAGGTCACGGCTTCGTCGAAGCCTCTGGCCGACAGGAACCGTGCACCGGGGGACCCGGGTTCGGCCTGCCCCACGAGCGAGCGGCGGCCGTCCTTGCGGGCGGCGTGCGCGGCGGCGTTCAGCAGCAGCGTTCCCGTACCGTGTCCGCGCTCGGACGGATGGACGCGCAGGTCCATCTCGGCACAGTGCTTCTTCTCGGGCGTGGTGAACAGCCGCAGAAACACCGACCCGACAGGGATTCCATCGGCATCGGACGCCAGCCACACCAGGCGGCGGCCGGACGAACTGTGCTCAGGATCGATCAGTGAGGTGAGGTGAATGGACAGGATGACTCCATCGTGAGGTGGCGAACGTCGGAACGGGGCTCGACAGCTCAACATTCGTGCGCATGTGCTGCACACCTCCTCCTCGTCGATGGGCCTGCCGTGTCGCGGCCAGCTGACCGTAGCGACCAAGGTACAGGAACGCAAACACAAGGGTGTTGGGGCCGGAAGTCCTAGGCCCAAGGTCTCCTTCCCCCTCCGCGGTCGACTCGCGAGGATGTTGACGTGCCTGAAGGCCGCGGTGCTGGACCGCACCAGCTGATCGCTCCCCGATGAGACTCCAGAGGCGGCGGATTCACATGAGCTTCGAACAGCGACGTGTCGTCATCACGGGTGCCTCCCGTGACTTCGGCCGGACTCTCGCCATCCGTTTCGCCCAGCGGGGTGCCGAGGTCTATGTGTCCTCCCGCGGCCTGGAGGCATCGCGACGCGTGGCGGACGAGATACGCGACCTCGGCCACGAACGGGTGCACGCCTTGGCGTGCGACCTGGCTGACGCCGCCTCGATCCGGCGGTTCGCCGCTGAAGTGGCCCGGCGTACCGACCGGGTGGACGTGCTGGTCAATAACGGCGCCCGCTGGCTGGAGGGGCCGGATCTCCTCTCCGCCAGTGACGAGGACGTGATCGACACCATCGCCGCCGGAGCCACCGGCACGGTCCTGACGGTGAAGAGTCTCCTGCCCCTGCTCCTCGCATCCGACAGACCGGACGTGGTCAACATGATCTCGGCCGCCGGGCTTCCGGCCCACCAGCGCTCCCACGCGCATGACGCCTTCTACGCGGCGAAGAGCGCACAAGCCGGCTTCGCCGACATCCTCTCCAAGCGGCTGCGGCCCCAAGGCGTGCGAGTCATCTCGCTCTACCCACCGGACTTCCGCAACCCCGACCCGCTGTCCCCGCAGTGGGACACGACGCCGCGCGGCCCCGGCGACATGCTGACGGCCCACTCCGTCGCGGAGTGCGTGTTCTTCGCTCTCGGGCAGCCCCGGGACTGCTTCATCAAGTCGTTCCACTTCGAGCAGGCCCCTGACGGCCCGGCAGAACGTCGATAAGGCCGGACAGGCCCCAGCGGCCGCGTCACGCGGACCGGCGCGCGAGGTCCTCCAGCGCGGTCATCGCCTCGGCGGAACGCTCGTACGGCACAAAGAGATGGTCGTGATGGAAACCGGCGACCACGTTGCAGCTCAGGCCGCCGTCGGCGAGTTCCCGTGCGACGGCGGCGGTGAGGCCGACCGCCTCCAGGGCCGAGTGGACGCGCAGTGTGATCCATCCGGCCACGTAGTCGTACGGCAGCCCCACCGCATCGGCCTCCTCCAGCCGCACCACCATGGTGAGGCCCTCCCGCTCGGAGACCGTGACGACGGGGGTGACACCGGACGGAACGCCACCGGCGCCATCGACGGTGGTGAACACGTAACGGCCCGGGTTGAGTTGTGGGCGCATGCCGCTCAGCAGTTTTCGCAGATCACTTTCACCGGTCATGACCGGCACACTACTCGCGGGCTCTGTACGCCCGGAGGAAGGTCCGCACCCCCTCGACGACGAGTGGCCGGACGCGGGTGTCCTCCGCGGCGTTCGCGGAACCGAGCCTGTCCAGCGCGACGCCGAACGTCAGCGCGATGAACTGGTCGGCCGCGAGCCGGGGGTCGGGGACGTCGAGCAGCCCGGCCGCGCCGAAGGCGGCGAACCGCTCGGCGAGTGCCTCGTCGGGGGTGTCGGCCATGGAGTTGTAGCCCCGGTGCGGCAGATGGCCGGATTCCGCCCGGACCAGTCGTTGCAGCGTCGCGTACTCCGCCGAGCCGAGCATGTCGGTCGAGATGCGCATGGAGAACGTGACCAGGGCGTCCTCAAGGTCGGCGACCTCGGTGAGGCCGGTGAGGGTGTCGTCGAGGGTGCGCCGGATCGTGGTGATCAGTGACTGGCCGACGGCGTCGACGACCGCTCGCAGGAGCGTCTGCTTGTCGCCGAAGTAGTCGTAGACCGTCCGCTTGGACACCTTGGCCCGCGTGGCGACCGCGTCGACGCTGGACCGGTCGAAGCCGTCGGCGAGAAACAGTTCCCGGGCCGCCGAGAGGATGGCGGCCCGCTTCGGCGTGGATCCCTCGCGCAGTGTCTTCGTGGTCGGCATGGGCACATCTTAGCGCTACTACACTGCACGGTGTAGTGTAATTCTGACTCAGACCAAAGACAGAAGGGACGTCCATGACCGCAACTCTGGCTCCCCCGGTCCGCATCGGGAAGGCCGCTGTCGGGGCCCTCGGCATGCTGGCCGTCGCCACCGGCGCCTTGGAGTCGGTGGTGACCCCGACGCTCCCGCTCCTGCAACGCGAGCTGGATATGAGTCCGTCCGAAGGGGCGTTACTCAGCATCGTTCTCCTCATCACCGGCGCGCTCGTCACACCGGTCGCAGGCAAGTTCGGCGACCGCTACGGCGGGAAACGGGTCCTGATCCGGCTGATGGCGGTGGTCTCGGCCGGTGGCCTGGTGTCCGCCCTGGCGCCGAACCTGCCGTTGCTGCTGCTCGGTCAGGTACTGCAGGGTGCGATGGTGGGCGCGCTGCCCCTGTCGTTCATCCTGGTGCGCAAGAACCTCCCCGCGGGCGAGTCGAAGGTGGCCATCGGGGTGGTCAGCGGGTTGTTCGTGGGGGGCGGGATGGCGGGAACGCTGTCGGCCGGCCCCGTGGCGGAAGCGCTGTCCCGGCACTGGATGTTCGCGCTGCCGACGATCGCGGTCATCGGGGCCACCATCCTGGTGCACAGGCTGATGCCGAACGATCCGCCGGGCCGGTCGGACGACGCCGGGGTCGACTGGCCCGGCCTGGCTCTCCTGAGCGGGGCGCTGATCACGCTCATGCTCCTGCTCGCGCAGGCGCCCGACCTCGTCTCGAAGCCACTCGTACTCGGCGGCCTCATCCTGCTTCTGGCCGCCTTCGTGATCGGATGGACAGCCGTCGAGCGCCGTGCGGCCTCGCCGATGGTCGATCCGCGCATGCTGGCACGGCCCGCGGTGTGGAAGTCGTGTGTGCTGACGTTCGTGATCTGCGTCGGCACCTCGGTGCCGGTCTTTCTCGTCCCGCAGTTGTTCGCGGTGCCCACCGACGCGTACGGCTTCGGGGCCGGCGCCACCGAGATCGGCTTGTTCCTGCTGCCCGGCGCCGTGGCCGCGTCGCTGGCCGGGCCGATCAGCGGGATCGGGGCGCGGCGTTTCGGCTCGCGTGCCGTGGTCACCGCCGGGATCGTCATCATGGCCGCCGCCCTGATCGCCCTGGCGGCCGTGCACACCGAGGTCTGGCACCTCGTCGTCGGCAAGGCGCTGATCTCGCTGGCCAACGGCCTGTGCGTCACGGCGATGGTGACCAGCACCGCCACCTCCGTCGATCACAGCGACACCGGCATCGCCACCAGCCTGGTCCTGGTCACTCGTGTGGTCGGCTTCGCCGTGGGTGTGCAGGTCAGCGGTGCGATCCTCACCGCCGGGACCCCTTCCGGGTCGGATGTCCCGGCCGAATCGGCCTTCGTCACCGGCTTCGTCATCGCAGGCGTTGTCACGGCGCTGTCCCTGCTTGTCGCCCGCACCATGAGCAAAGGAGTCAAGGAATGACCCACACAGGTCTGTTGGGGGATGCCCGTACCACGCCGAGGCGCGAGGTCCTGATATCCGGGGCCAGTATCGCGGGGCCCGCCCTCGCGTTCTGGCTGAACCGCCGCGGATTCGCGGTCACGGTGGTCGAGAAGGCGGGCGCACTTCGTGACGGTGGCTACCCCATCGACGTGCGCGGCACCGCACTGGAGGTCGTCCGGCGGATGGGCATCCTGCCGCGACTGCGGGACGCGCACATCGATCTGCGCCGGCTGACCTTCCTCGACGGTGACGGCGGCGAGGTCGCCTCGGTCAACCCGCACACCGTCACCGGCGGTGTCGCGGGACGGGACCTGGAGGTGCGGCGCGGGGATCTGACCGAGGCTCTCCACACGGCGGTCCGTGACGACGTGGAGTTCTTGTTCAACGACTCCATCGACACCCTCGACCAGTCCGGCCACGGGGTCGACGTCACCTTCCGTAGCGGCAGCAGGCGTACGTTCGACATGGTGTTCGGCGCGGACGGTCTGCACTCACGCACCCGTGAGTTCCTGTTCGGCCCCGAAGAGCAGTTCCACCGGTACCTCGGTTACTGCTTCGCCGGATTCACCATGCGCAACACCTTCGGACTCTCCCACGAGACCATGATGTGGAACACCCCGGGCAGGGCCGCGGCCCTCTACGCCGTGGGGGACAACGACGACCTGCACGCCTTCCTGAACTTCGCCCACCCGGAACCGCCGTTCGACGCGTTCCGCAACCCGGAAGCCCAACGGGACCTGGTCGCCAGGGTCTTCGCCGACGCGGGATGGGAGGTCCCGGGCATGCTCGCCGCCATGCGCGACGCGGATGACCTGTTCTTCGACGTGGTCAGCCAGATCCGTATGCCCCGCTGGTCCAGTGGCCGGGTCGCGCTGGTGGGCGACGCCGCGTACGCACCCTCGTTCCTCACCGGACAGGGCTCCAGCCTGGCGCTCGTCGGCGCGTACATGCTCGCCGGTTCCCTGGCCCACCGGGACCACGCCGCCGGCTTCGCCGCCTACGAACACAACACCCGTGCGTTTGTGACCGTGAACCAGGACCAGGTCGGCAAGGGCGATGCCACGCTTTTCCCGACCACCGCGCGGGCGCTGGAACAGCGCAACGACATGCTGCGCAATCTCAGCGCCATGCCCTCCGCGGAGGGACGGCCGGCCCATTCGGCCCTCACCCTGCCCGAGTTCACGCCATGACGTGAGAGCGAGCGCCGACCCAACGCACCCGCCCCAGCCCGCTGGTGGGACCGCCCCGGCCGGTCCCACCAGCGGCGGCAGGGGTGTTCAGGGGCGGGAGATGCGCCCGTCAGCGGCCGGTGGATCCGTCGATCTGCTCGCGGAGGATATCGGCGTGGCCGGCATGCCGGCCGGTCTCCTCGATCATGTGCACCAGGACCCAGCGCATCGATGGTGCCGGCCCCCGGCGCGGGGGGCGTGGGGCGGGAAGGGCCAGATCCGGGCAGGCGTCGATGACCTCGTTCGCTCGCGCGACGGTCTCCCGGTAGTCGGCGAGCACACCGTCGACGGTGTCCTCCGCGGACGGCCGCATGGTCGCGGACCAGTGGCCGGCATCCTCACCGAGGAAGTAGAAGCGTTCGACGAACGCGAGATGTTTGAGCAGCCCGAGAAGGCTGGTGCCCGAGGGCACTCCGCCCGTTCGGACGTGCGGTTCCGGCACGCCCGCGACCTTGTCCGCGACCGCGTTCCGCAGATAGTCGAGGAAGCCCCGCAGGGTGGCCTTCTCGTCGGCGCCGGTCCCCGGAGGTCCGGTGTCCTTCGCCCGAGTCCGGGATCGCTGCGCCCGGTGTCCTGGCATCGATTCGCTCCGTTCCGATGTGAACGTGATGTGGTTCAGACGGTCATCCGGCGGTGAACTGGATGAGCAGGACGTTGTCGATGACGGTCGCGGTCTCACCAGCGGGTCCGGTGGCCCGGCGGCGGGGTGTCTCGGCGCGCAGGACGGGCCAGCGCGCGGGGTCGAGATCAAGTTCGGCGGCGATCTCGGTGGGTGTGGGGTAATGGATATCGGGGTCCTGGTTCCATGACCAGGGCGCGGTGGAGCCGTGGTCGACGATCAGCAGGAGACCGCCGGGTCGCAGGGCCCGCGCGGCGGTGCGCAGGACTTGGGCGCGGAGCAAGGGGAACGGGGTGTGGAAGTACTGGGCGGAGACGAGATCGAACTGGTCGGCCGGGAAGCTTCTGGCCAGGTCGTGCTGTTCGGTGGTGACCCGGTCCGCGACGCCGAGATCGCGGGTACGTTCCCGCACCCGTTCGACGGCGGTGGTGGAGATGTCCACGGCGGTGACGTGCCAGCCCCGCTGGGCGAGCCAGAGGGCGTCGCCGCCGGCACCGCACCCCAGATCCAGAGCGGCGCCTGGGCGCAGCGGTGTGACGGTCTCGGCGAGCAGCGGGTTGACGCGTGAGTCCCAGGCGCGCCGGGTGCGGTAGTGCCGCTCCCAGAACCGCTCGGCGTCCTCGCTCGCCATGTCGTGGTTGTCGGCGGTGGGGCGTCGGTGCTGGGTGGAATCCATCTGAGCTGTCCCTTCGTGGGCCGGCGTGCCGGGCGTGATCCGATACACGCCTTCGACGCCGGTGAGGTACCGACAGCATCGCCATCGCCGTTTCGCTCTTGCAAGAGAAGTTGCGGATCCGCATCATCGCCACATGGACAACCCTTCGGATTCAGAAGATGTACTGGCCGGAGTCGGGCCGCGGCTGCGTGCCCTGCGCCGGGCGCGCGGCGCCACACTGGCGGCGCTGGCAAACGAAACCGGCCTCACGGCGAGCACCCTGTCCCGCCTTGAGAACGGCAAGCTCCGCCCCACGCTGGAGCAGCTACTGCCCCTGGCCCGGGCGCACGGCGTCCCGCTCGACGATCTCGTCGCGGCGCCGCCCACCGGCGACCCGCGCGTCCACCTGCGGCCAGTGCGGCGATCCGGGCTGGTGATGGTGCCACTGACCAGGCGGGCCGGCGGTATCCAGGCCTACAAGGTGATCTATCCGCCCGCCGGCCGAGCACCCACGACGAACCTGCAGACCCACGAGGGATACGAGTGGTTCTACGTCCTCAACGGACAGGTCAGGTTCCTGCTCGGCGAGCGGGAGTTCCGGCTCGGCGTCGGTGAGGCCGCGGAGTTCGACACCCGCGTACCGCACTGGATCGGCAGCGCCGACAGCCGGCCCGCGGAACTGCTCGCCCTGTTCGGCGCGCAGGGGGAGCGCGCGCATCTGGCACCGTCCACGCACTGACCTCTCACTCCTCCGACGCGGATCTTGGACGTTGTATAGGGTTCGGTAGGAGGTGCGGGGGGATGAGTTTCAGGCTGGCGGCGTACGCCGTGTGCATCGAGGACGGGCGGGTGCTGATCGCCCGTCACGTATCACCGAACGGTGAGAGCAACTGGACTCTTCCGGGCGGTGGGGTCGAGCAGGGGGAGGATCCGTACGACGCGGTGATCCGGGAGGTCGCTGAGGAGACCGGCTGCGACGCGATGGTCACAAGCCTGCTTGGCGTGGACTCAAGAGTGGTCCCCGCGGAGGCCGCGCGTATGGGGGTCGAGCACCAGAATGTCGGCATCTTCTACCGAGTCCGTATCACCAGCGGCGAACTCCGGCCCGAGCCGAACGGCGAGATCGCCGAGTCGGTCTGGACTCCGATCCCCGACGTCGCTCGCCTGCGCCGGTCATCGCTGGTCGACATCGGCCTCGCCCTCGCGCGGACCGTCCCGGCGACCGGCCACGTCGCTCCCGTCCCGGTCGGCGGCCTGATCCAGCACTGAGGCACCACCACCGTCTACCGGGCGAGCGTGCTGCCGTAGCGTCCGTTCTCATGGGGACAGACATGGACGGCGCGATCGAGGTCCGCCCGGCCGCCGGGGGCTGGGAGGTCGCGATCGATCTGCCGCACTTCCAGCTGGGGCGGGACCACGACGCGTGGAACGCTCTCTTCGGCGTCAGCGGGACGGAGCGCCTGGAGCGCCCGCTCTTCGCCGGTCGCGGGCTTCCGGACGACGTCTCGGAGCCGGTACGGGAGAACGGCGTCGAGGACTACCAGCACAGCCATACGTACGCGACCTGGGCCGAAGTCGCCGCGGTGGACTGGGACGCCCCGCTCGCCGACAGACCCGCCTGGCACTGGGCCGGCCAGTGGCTGCCAGATGTGGACGGCGAACTCGTCCTCCACCACGTCGTACCGGCGACGACCGACCTGGGCGAGGCGGCTGCCGATACCTTTGGCGGGGACCTTCTCCTCGCACCGTCGGAGTGGCCGACTGGTGGCGAAGTACGGCTGGAGGGCGTGGTGTACCGGCCCGTGGTCCTCACAGCCCGGATGCTGGCCCCGCCTGACGAGGAGCGGTGGGCGCGGGTCTGGACGACGATGCGGGATTTCGCCGCCGAGTACGGGGACGGGAACGTACGCCTCGTCGTCTGGTTCGGGTGAGACCCGCCGCCGACCGAAAGCGGCTGCGGCCAGGTAGCCGACCTCGGGTCCGGGACCGTGCATCCCATCCATGAGCGACTGGTCGACGAGGGGTGGGCCACAGGTCATGGGGCATGTCCTGCTGAGCGCGACGCGGTTGGACGCTCCGCGCCGGATCGTGGACGTCCTGTCCCTGTCGCCGCTGGGTGAGGTGCCGGAGATCCAGTGTCGGGGCATCGGTACTCGGCTCATCGCGTACGCGCTCGCGGCGGCCGCGGTGTGGGCGGTTTACGCTGACACCGTTGCCGGCCGCAGAAGGGACAATGCGATGGATTCTGATATCCGGACCAGGGCCGCGCTTGAAGAACACTGGCGGGCATCGGAACGTGGGGACACCGAGGCCGAGCACGCCATCTACGCTGCCGACGCGATCCTCGACTACCCCCAGTCGGGTGAACGATTCCGGGGCCGCGAGACAATCTCGGCGCAACGCGGCGGACACCCCGCCAGCCGGCACTTCACTGTCCACCGCATCGTCGGCGGCGGGGATCTGTGGGTGAGCGAGTGTGTCATCACGTACGACGGTTGCCCAGCTACTCGGTGAGCATCATGGAATTCGCCCAGGGCCAAGTGGTGCACGAGACGCAGTACTTCGCGGACACCTTCGGCGCGCCTGAATGGCGGACGGCGCTCGCGGAACCGATGCCGGGCAGGAATATCGCCAGGGCCTGACCCGCCCGCCGGGCACGGGCGGGCCGGTGCGCCGCTGCTACTCCTGGAGCTTCTCCCTGATCGCCCTGATGGCGGCGGACACGTGCTCCTCGGTGCCCGTCTTGTCGAGGCCGAGCCCGCTGAGCACGCCCTCGCCGTCTTCCTGCTCCAGCAGCGCCAGCAACAGGTGCTCCGTTCCGATGTAGTTGTGGCCCAGCCGCAGTGCCTCCCGGAAGGTGAGCTCAAGGGCCTTCTTCGCCCGCGCGTCGAAGGGCACGAGGTCGGGCACGGGCTCACCGGAGGGCTCCGGCAGCGCCTCGGCCACGGCCTCCCCGACCGTCTTCAGCCGCACGCCCTGGGCGACGATCACCTGTGCGGCCAGCCCCTCCGGGTCGTCGAGCAGGCCGAGCACGAGATGCCCTGTGCCGATCTGCGTGTGACCACCTTCGCGGGCCTTGTTCTGGGACGCGACGACAACGCTCCTGGCCCTCGGGGTGAACCTGCCGAAGTCCTGGTTCGCGTCGGGCGCCGGCTCGTCCTTCGTCACGAACCGTTTCTGGGCGGCCTGCCGCGTGACGCCCATGGACTTGCCGATCTCGGTCCATGAGGCGCCGGAGCGGCGGGCCTGGTCGACGAAGTGGCCGATGAGGTGGTCGGCCACTTCGCCGAGATGGTCGGCGGCGACGACGGCGCTCTGGAGCTGATCGAGGGCGTCGCCGTGCACCTTCTTGATCGCCTCGATGAGGTCGTCGAGGCGGACGGGATTGTTGATCTGAGTCGGTTCCACCATGAGGCAACCCTAGGTTGACAGCCGAAAGCCTGTCAACCCATGGTTGACACCCTGGTCGGGGTGGTGGCCGTAGGCGGTCGGCGTGGCCGCGATCAGAAGCCGTCGACGTCGACGATGGCTTCGGCGAAGGCCTCGGGCGCCTCCTGCGGGACGTTGTGACCGACCTTCAGCGTCCGATGCGCGTATTTACCCGAGAACTTGTCACGGTAGGACGCGCCGTCCCCGGAGGGGGTGAACGGGTCGTACGCACCATCAACGGTGATCGTGGGGACTCCGATGACCGGGGCCTCGGCGAGCCGCTTTTCGAGACCGTCATACTGCGGATCGCCTTTGGCCAGGCTCAGTCGCCAGCGGTAGTTGTCGATCACGATGGCGACGTAGTCGGGGTTGTTGAACGCCTGCGCGGTGCGATCGTACGTCGCGTTGTCGAAGTCCCATGTCGGGGAGTTGAACTTCCAGATGAGCTGCCCGAGATCGTGCCGGTACTCGTCGAGCCCGAGCACGCCCCTTTCGGTGGTGAAGTAGTACTGGTACCACCAGGCCCACTCTTCCCGTGGTGGCAACGGCAGCTTGTTGGCCTCACGGTTGGTGATCAGATAGCCGGTCACGGAGACGAGGGCCTTGCAGCGCTCCGGCCAGAGCGCCGCGATGATGTCGGCCGTCCGTGATCCCAAGTCATAACCGGCGAGGATCGCCTTCTTGATCTTGAGGGCGTTCATCAGGTCGAGAGTGTCGACGGCGAACACCGACTGCTGGGCGTTCCGGAACGTCGTACGCGAGAGAAAGCGCGTGGTGCCATGACCGCGCAGATAGGGGACGACCACCCGGTAGCCCTGCGCCGCGAGGAGAGGCGCGACCTCGACATAACTGTGAATGTCATAGGGCCAGCCGTGCAGAAGGATGACAGCGCGACCGTCGGCGGGCCCCGCCTCGACGTATCCGACATTCAGTACGCCGGCATTGATCTGCTTCAGGGGGCCGAAGGATGTAGGTGCCGCTGACGGAACCGTCGGTTCCTTCCCGCCGGAATCGGCGTGCGCGGAACCTGACATGCCGATCTGGGCGGCGACAGCGGCTCCGGCCGCCGCACCGAGGAATTGTCGACGGCTGTGGTCGACCCCTTCGGGCTTTTCCACGGTGCACCACCTTGATTCGACGCTGGAATCCAGGGTGACGGGCGGACCCGTCGACGGATGAATTCACGGAGCGGCGGGTCCCTCTCTCACCCAACATCGGGCAGCTCGACCGCGCAACAGAGGTGGGGCATGGATTGAGCCGGACGAGTGGGCGACGATGCGGCACGCCCCGTGCGCTGGGGACGGTCAGCAGGGCCGCCGCACTCGGGCCGATGCCGCGTTTCCGGCGTGGCGCACTAGGGATTTTCCCTGGTCCGTTCAGGAAGTGCGCAGGAGAGAGTTGCAGTCACACCGCTCGCTGCCGTCAGACCGCCGCGCGCGCGTGCGATCACGCCCGTCGCTCACGCCTGTCGCTCCTCGGCGGGACACCGTCGCCGGTACAGCCACACGGAAAATTCCATGAAATCTGGTAACCAGGATTCGAGCCTTGACGGTTCGGGTGATTCAAACGGTGGCGAGCACGCCACCGGGATTTCTGGCGGAACCGGCCGGATTTCCTGCTCGCGGATCCGGCGGAGCGGCCGATGACCGACAGGAAACGTGACGAGCGCATCTCGATCGTTCTCATGCTTCTCTCACAGCGCGGAGAGCTGCAGGTCCGTTTTCTCCCCAAAGTTCTCGGAGTTTCCGGGGCCACGGTCCGGCGGGATCTGGCGATGATGGAGGAGACGGGCCTCATCCGCCGCTCGTACGGCAAGGTCACCGCGGCCCGGCGTGGCGCCGAGTTGCCGGCGAGTGTGCGGCTCTCCCAGAACACCGAGGCGAAACGCCGCATCGGGGCCCTGACCTCGTCCTTGATCCCTAATCGCCCGCTCACCCTGGTACTGAGCGGCGGCACCACGATGGACTTCGTCGCCAAGAACCTGGCCGGCCGGTCGGATCTGACGGTCGTGACGAACGGCCTGGACACGGCGACGTCACTTACGGCGCGTCAGCTGGTCCACGTCGTTGTCACCGGGGGAACCGCCAGGTCGCTCTCCAATGACCTCGTCGGAAAGGAGGCCGAGGAATCGCTGCGTTCGTACCACTTCGACTTCGCGATCGTCGGCGCCGACGGCATCAGTCCGGAATCCGGGATCACACGCCACAGCTCCCGTGGAGCGGAGATCGACCGCATCATGCTGGAGCAGGCGGAGCACAAGATAATCGTCGCCGACAGTTCCAAACTGGGTAAGACGCATCAGGCGAAAGTCGTCGACGTCGGTGCCGTCCACACCATCGTGACCGACTCGCAGGCGAATCCCGCCATCATCGCCGCGCTGCGGAAGACCGGCGTGACGACCACCATGGTGGTCGTTCCTCCCACTGTGCACAACGGTCGCGTTCGGTTCACCTGATCCCCTGGTCTCCTTACGTTACTGGACAGTTGCTCCTTCCCGGCCGACACGCCAACGATCGTTGGGAGTGCGCATTGTCGAACGCTGCTCGATTCTTCGTTGTGCAGCGCGCCGCCCCGTCGGGAACCGGCGTATCCGCCGAGTCCCGAGGCGGCGGTCCGGTGTTGCTGAGTACCGGGTCATCGCAGGTCAAAGGCTGCTGCGGGAGGTGTTTCCGGTACGGACGAGGTGGTGTGTCCGGCGCGATCGCGCGGTGTTGGAGCGCTCGATCGGCAGTGGGAACCACCGTTCGTCCGGCACCCGGCTCAGCCTCGTGTCGCGCTCAGTGAGCAATACCGGCACGGGTTATGACGGCGCGTCACAGACGAACCTTGTGAGTCCGAAAGGCGACTCCTACAGTGTGCGCAAGAGCTCCCGATCGCACTGTCGTTGGGCGGCGCAAGAGCTCGCGTGCTCGTGGACCTTCCGAAGTCATGCTCTGCCGAAGGAGGTTGTCAGACGTGCGGATCCAGTGCACACCCCGGTTATTACCCGCGTGACGTCGCCCCCCCCACGGGTCTCACCGGGCGGCGCCTCATAGCCCCACAGACCGGCCGGCCGTCGATCGTGCCCGCGACACACGCACACTCGACGATTCGGCATCCCCCCACGAAAGAGGTTCACCATGTCGTCACGTTCGACGCGTTCCCTGATGTGCGCGGTGTTCGTCGCCGCGGGAGCCCTTGCCCTGAGCACGGTTCCGGCCATCGCCACGCCGGAGGCGCCCGCGGCCAGTGCCACTCGGGCCGGCTCCCAGAAGGTCTCCGTACCCGCCTACTTCTATCCCGGCCCTCTGTGGGACCGGCTCACCCAGGCCGGCACAGGGGTGGGGCTGGCCATCGCCAACCCGTCCAACGGCCCCGGTGACGGTGACGACCAGTACACCGCCGCCATCAAGAAGGCCGACGCCGCCGGGATCTCCGTCATCGGCTATGTGCCGACCGGCTACCTGGGCACCACCGGCATGACCACGCGGTCCGGATCCTCGGACCCCGACGAGTGGATGCGGCAGATCAAGGCGGATGTCGACGCCTGGTATCAGCTCTACGGTGCCGCGGGACTCGGCGGCATCTTCTTCGACGAGGGCCTGGCGCGGTGCGGTTCCGGAAACACCGACGTCAACCGGTACATCGAGCTGAAGGACTATGTCGAGGGCCGTTATGGCGACGACGCGGTCATCGTCGACAACCCGGGGACCGGTGTCGAGGAGTGTTACACCAAGGCCGCCGACACCCTGGTCACCTTCGAGGGAGACGAGAACTCCTACCGTGGTCACCAGCCGCAGGCATGGGAGGCCGGCGCTTCCCCGGACAAGGTCTGGCACCTCGTCTATGGCGTCCAGGACGAGAGCGCGATGCGTGAGGTCATGGACCTCTCACGCCAGCGCAATGCCGGGCATGTCTACGTCACCCCGGACACCATGGTGGACAACAACCCCTGGGACACTCTGCCCCCCGACGCGTACTGGAACTCCGAGCTCGGCGCCGCCGGTGGCGGTGCCGCCGGGCGCTGATTCACACTCCGCCCACCCTCATGGATCGCCATGACCTGTCGCGCCACGGCCTGGTGGGTCAACGTCTGTTGTGAAGGCACCTCATCCCCTATCAGATCACGCGCTATTCCTTGTCATCCCCACATGATCGGAAGAATGCATGAAACTCTCCACACGAACCGCCGTCTACACCCTGTTGCCCGCCCTCGCCGCATCGGCAGCGCTGATGACCGTGGGCGCCCCCGCGCAAGCCGGCGAGATGTGCGGTCAGTACGACAGGGCCACGGTCGGCGCCTACACGGTGCAGAACAACGCCTGGAACCAGCGAGGCGAGCAGTGCGTCAGCCCCACCGGTTCGGGCCTTGAGGTGACGAAGGCCGAGGGCGAGGTCCCCACCAACGGTGCCCCCAAGTCCTATCCGTCCATCTTCAACGGCTGCCACTACACGGCGTGCTCGCCCGGCACCAAGCTGCCCGCGCGGATCAATTCCATCACCAGCGCCCCGACCAGCGTGTCCTACGGTTACACCGCTGACGGGATCTACAACGCGACCTACGACATCTGGCTCGACCCGGAGCCCAAGAAGGACGGTGTATCCCAGGTCGAGATCATGATCTGGGCCAACAAGGTCGGTTCCATCCAGCCCATCGGCTCCGATACCGGCGCCACCGTGACGATAGCGGGCACGACGTGGCAGGTGTGGGAGGGCGGTAACGGCCAGAACAGGGTCATCTCCTATGTGGCCCCGTCCGCCGTCGCGGACCTCGGCTTCGACGTCAAGGAGTTCGTCGCCCACGCCAACAGCCGCGGCTTCGGTGACTCCTCGTGGTATCTCACGAGCGTCCAGGCGGGCTTCGAACCATGGAAGGGCGGAGCCGGCCTCAAGGTGAACTCCTTCTCTTCCGAAGTGAACACGGGCTGACCCGTCCGGCGGTGCCACCGGCGATGCCCGGCCGCTGTCGAAACGACCGCGGCCGGGCATCGCCACCCGTCACTTGACGGACCCGGCCATCACCCCCTGCACGAAGTGCCGCTGGAAGGCGAAGAAGACCACCACGGGGACGATCAGCGAGAGGAAGGCCCCGGGTGCCAGGACGTCGATGTTGCTGCCGAACTGCCGTACCTGGGACTGTAGTTCGACGGTGAGCGGCTGCGATGACGTGTCCGCGAAGAGCAGTGCCACCAGCATGTCGTTCCACACCCACAGAAACTGGAAGATCGCCAGGCTGGCGATGGCCGGACGTCCCACCGGGATGACCAGCCGGGTGAAGATCCGCCACTCGCTGCCGCCGTCCATCCGAGCGGCTTCCAGCATCTCGCGCGGGATGTCGGCGAAGTAGTTGCGCAGCAGGAAGATCGCGAACGGTAGCCCGTAGGCGACGTGGAAGAGCACCACACCCGGGATGGTGCCGAACAGGCCCAGCTGCCCGAAGAGCTTGGCCACCGGCAGCAGGCCGATCTGGACCGGGACCACGAGCAGGGCCACGACCAGCAGAAAGATCCAGTCCCGGCCGGGGAACTCCAGCCAGGCGAAGGCATATCCGGCCAGCGCCGCGATCACGACGACCAGCGCGGTGGCGGGCACCGAGATGAACACGGTGTTCCAGAAGGCCCGGGTGATCCCCGTGTTGCCGAGCAGTGCGGAGTAGTTGTCGAAGGACAGTTGGCCCGGACTGGTCAGGGTGGTCCACCAGCCGCTCGCCGCGTTGTCCTGTGCCGTGCGGAGGGAGGACAGGAGCAGGCCGGCGAGCGGGGTGATCCAGATGAGACTGACCACGACGAGGAACGCCTGGACGAGGCTGTTGCCCAGCCAGCGGCTGAGCCGGCTGCCCGCGGTGCGTCGGGGGCGCGCGGGCCGGACGGCGGCCGGCTGCTTCACCGCCGCCTCCGGCCGGGCGGGTGCGGTGGCGCTCATGACTGACTCCTGCGGAAGCGGCGGACGTTGAAGACCATGGCGGGGATGACCAGCAGCAGGAGCAGGACGCCGAGCGCGCTGCCCAGCCCCTGATTGTTGCCTCCGCCGAACGAGACCAGCCACATCTGGGTGGCCAGCACGGTGGCGTCCTCCTGCACCGGGCCGGGCGCGATGATGTAGACGAGGTCGAAGACCTTCATCACATTGATCACCAGCGTGACGAAGACCACGGTCAGGATGGGAGCCAGCAGTGGCACGGTGATCTTGCGGAACACCTGCCACTCGGTGGCGCCGTCCATGCGGGCCGCTTCGAGCGTGTCACGTGGCAGCGAGGCCAGCCCCGCGCCGATCAGCACCATGGCGAAACCGGTCCAGATCCACAGGTACGCGCCGATGATGGCCGGGGTGACCAGTGCGGGTCCGAGCCAGGAGACACCTTCGTAGGGCGGGGCGAAGTTCTTCGCAGGAAGCCGCAGTGTGTACGCCCCGGGGTCGAGATCCCGGAAGCTGAAGGAGCCGTCGGCCGCTGTGGTGGACCGGGCGACGGTCTTCCCGTCCCGTGCCGCCTCGACGGCCACGTCCGGCAGCCCGCTCTCGGTCTTGTCGACCTTGCCCCGCTCACCGCCACCGCCTGGAGCGAAGTCCAGGTAGACCACGCCGCGCAGCTCCGTCCCGGCCGCCTGCCGGGCTGACGCCGGGAAGGCGGGTTCGGCCTGGGGCGGGACGTCCTTGGGTGCCACACCGACGAGCCCCAGGACCGCTGTCCCGCCGGGCGACACCGTGCCGGACGTCGCGTACGACCCGTCGGACGCCTTGGTCAGGCCCTGGCCGTCACGGGCTCGTGCGGAAGGATAGGAGGAGGAGTCCTTGAAGGTGTCGTGCACTCCGACGGCGGCGGCGTTGAGCACGCCCTTGTCGGGGTTCTCCTCGTAGGCGAGGCGGAAGATGATTCCGGCGGCGAGGAACGACACGGCCATCGGCAGGAACAGCAGCAGTTTGAACGCGGTGGCCCAACGGACCTTCTCCACCAGGACGGCGAGGATCAGCCCGAGCCCGGTGAGCACGGTCGGGGCGACGACGATCCAGATGGTGCTGTTGCGAATGGCCTTCAGCGTCGCCGGATCGCGGAACACCTCGGAGTAGTTCCCGCCGCCGACGAACCGGTTGCCGCTCGCGTCGAAGAGGCTCCGGCCGACCGAGAACAGCACCGGGTAGACCACGAGCGCGCCGAGAAGGAGCAGAGCCGGCAGGACGAAGGCCACGGCGATGACTCGCCGGCGCCGCCTGGCGCGCTGTTGGGCGTTCGACCCCGGGGGAGCGGAGCCTGCCGGACGTGTGGCCGGGCTGGGGGCGGTGGTGGTCATGGTGTCCACCTCAGCCCTGGTACGCCTTGGCGGCGGCGGCTTCGAGGCGGCCCGCCGTGGCCTTGGGGTCGGAGGGGTCGCGCAGGAAGTCCTGGAGAAGCTTCCACTCGCCCATGCCCTTGGTCCCGCCGAACGCGGCGGGCGCCTGGTCGGACATGTCGAAGCGGACCGAATCCCCTGCCTGGACCAGCGATTCGGCGGTCCGCCGCGTGGTGTCGTCGGCGTACTTCGCGAGGTCGACCTTCTTGTTCGGGGAGATGAAGCCGCCGGTCTCCGCCCAGAGCTCTGCCGCCTCGGGACCCGCCAGGTACTCCATGAAGGCCATGGCCGCCTTCTGGTTCTTGCCGTCCTTCAGCACCACGGCGGCGTCGCCGCCGCTGACCACGGGGGCCTGTCCGCCGTCGACGGCGGGGAAGGGGAAGAACGTGGCGTCCTCGCCGATCTTCTTGCCGAACTGGTCCTTGGCGACCCCGGACACGAAGTCGCCCTCGTAGACCATGCCCGCTTCCGGTTCGGGGCCGAAGACCTTCTCGACCGAACCGGGGAAGTCGGTGGCGAGGGCGCCCTTCTGACCGCCCGCGATCAGTTCCTTGTCGGCGAAGAGGGCGCCGAGCGTGGTGAGTGCCCTGACCACGGTGGGGTCGGTCCACTTGATGGTGTGCTCGGCGAGCTGGTCGTACTTCTCGGGCCCGGCCTGTGAGAGGTAGATGTTCTCGAACCAGTCGGTGAGGGTCCAGCCGTCCTCGCCCGCGACGGCGAAGGCGGAGAGTCCGGAGTCGGAGACCGCCTGTGCCGAGGTGAGCATCTCCGCGTAGGTCTTCGGCGGCTCGACTCCCGCCTGGTCGAGGGCGTCGGGGCTGTACCAGACCGTCGACTTGTGGGACGCCTTGAAGTACAGACCGTACAGCGAGCCGTCGACACTGCCGTACTTCTTCCACACGGCCGCGTAGTTGGCGTCCACGGACTGTTGTGCGGTCGCGGAAAGGGGCTTGAGCCAGCCCTGCTTCGCGAACTGCTGGAGCACACCCACCTGAGGCACCATCACGACGTCGGGGGCGTTGCCGCCCTCGATCTTGCTTCCGACGACGGTCGAGACGTTGTCACCGGTGGAGATGTACTCGGTCTTGGCGCCGGTCTTCTCGGAGAAGGCGTCGAGCACCTTCTGGAAGTTCTTCTGCTCGGCCCCTGACCAGACCCCGGCGACGGATATCGTCTGCCCCCCGAGGGACTTGTCACCGCCGCCCGCCGTGGTGACGGGACCACCGCCGCAGGCGGTGGCGCCGAGTGCCAGGGTCAGTGCGGTACAGCTCAGGAGCATTGCGCTTCGTCGCGTCATGGTCTGCTTCCTTGGGGGGGGAGGGGGTTGGGACGGAGAATCGGGAAGGGACAGCGCTGAGGGGTGTCGGCGCTCTCAGAGTGCGGTGTGGTCGCTGATCCACCAGGCAGCGGTGGATCCTGGAAGCACACCGATGGGGCAGGGCCCGCTGGAGAGCAGCGGGGAACCGGAGACGGGGGCCGGTACGGGGGCGGTGCCGAAATTGACGGCGCAGACGAGCCCGTCGCCTCGGACGAAGGCCAGCACGCCGGGCTGGGTCTCCAGCCAGCGCAGTGTGCCCTCGCCCAACTGGGGCAGTCCGGCGCGCAGTTGCAGGCTGTCGCGGTAGAGGTGCCAGAAGGAGCGGGTGTCGGCGAGCGCGCGGTCGGTGGCGTGGTCGGCGAACCAGCCCGGCTGGGGCAGCCAGGGCTTGGCCCCCTCGGCGCCCGATGTGAAACCGAACGGGGACGCGTGCCCCGACCACGGCAGCGGGACCCGGCAGCCGTCGCGTATCCGGGCCCGGCTGCCGGTGCGCCGGAAGATGGGGTCGGTGAGCACGTCGTCGGGAAGGTCGACGACCTCCGGCAGCCCCAGCTCCTCGCCCTGGTAGATGTAGGCCCCACCGGGCAGGGCCAGCATCAGCAGGGCGGCGGCCCGTGCGCGTGCCGCGCCCAGCCCGCTCTTCTCGGTGCCGCACTCCCCGTAACGGGTGACCGTCCGGACCTGGTCGTGGTTGTTGAGGACCCAGGTGACGGTGGAGCCGGTGCCCGCGATGTCCTGCATGGCCTCCGAGATGACCTTGCGGAAGGCGTCGGCGTCCCATGGCGCGCTGAGCAGGTCGAAGAAGAAGGCCTGGTGCAGTTCGTCGGGGCGTACGTACCGGGCGTGCTCGCGCGCGGTCGGTACGGAGACCTCGCCGACCAGCAGCCGTTCATGGCCGTCTCGGGCGGTGAACTCCTCGCAGACGGACCGCCAGTGCCGCCATACGTCGTGCACCTCGGGCTGGTTCCACGCCAGCGGGTTCACCGAGTCACGGGTGCGGGCGTCGGCCTCGGGGTCGGGGGAGTCGGGCAGGTCCGGGTGTTTGAAGAGGCCGGCCGCCACGTCGATACGGAAACCGTCGACACCGCGGTCGAGCCAGAAGCGCAGGACTTCGTCGAAGTAGGCGCCGACCTCGGCGTTGCGCCAGTTCAGATCGGGCTGCTCGGGCGTGAACATGTGCAGGTACCACTGGCCCGGGGTGCCGTCCGGCTCGGTGACCCGGGTCCACGCGGGGCCACCGAACATCGCGTGCCAGTTGTTGGGCGGCTCCTCGCCGTCACGGCCCCTGCCCTCGGCGAAATGGAACCGGGCGCGTGCCGGACTGCCGGGCGCGGACGCGAGCGCTTCGGTGAACCAAGGGTGCTCGTGGGAGCAGTGGTTGGGGACGATGTCGAGCAGCACCTTCACACCGAGCCGGTGTGCGTCGCCGACCAGCAGACCGAACTCGGCGAGGTCGCCGAAGACGGGGTCGACATCGCGGTAGTCGGCCACGTCATAGCCGTGGTCGTGCTGGGGCGAGGGATAGAAGGGACTCAGCCAGATGCCGTCGACGCCGAGCTTCTTGAGGTAGGGCAACCCGGCGCGGACGCCGGCCAGATCGCCGATTCCGTCTCCGGTGCTGTCCAGGAAGCTGCGTACATAGACCTGATAGATCACGGCGTCGCGCCACCAGGGACGCGCTGCGGGGAGTGTGCGGCCGTCGCCGACCGGAGCTGGAAGCTTCACCCGTTGACCTTGTTTCTGCGTGAAGGGCATCCGCAGCTGAAACCCTGCGGCTATACATACATGTTAAGTAGGCATTTCCAGACGGTGTCAACGGTGAGTGGTGCAACACGGAGCAAGTTGGGCGCCATGTCACCATTTAGTAAGCCCGGACGCGCGACAATGCGCATCATCGATGCCTAACAGGTAACTAGGGAGCTGGAGAGAGTCAGCCCCGGCGCGCTATGGCCGCCAGCTCGACGGCCAGCCGGCGCACGGCGGCCTCGGGCGTCTGATGCTGCGCCATCGCGTCGTTCACCACGGCCTGCACGGCAAGGCTCACCTGCTCGTACCGCGGGCTCTTGGGCCGGGGAGCGGCGGCCAGCACGCTCGCGCGCAGCGCCGGAAGGTACGGGAACCGCCGTATCAGTTCGGGGTCCTGATAGACCGACGCCCTGACCGGTGGCAGCGAGCCCTCGGTGAGCACCCTGCGCTGCGTCCCGTCGCTGGTGAGATAGGCGATCAGATCCCTGGCGGACGCGGGATGCCGCGCCTGTGTACCGATCGCGAGATTCGACCCGCCGAGCACGCTCGTCCCCGGGCCGTCGCTGCCCGGCAGCGGTACGGCACCGAACTTCCCGGCGACCTTCGAGTCCTTGCCGGACGCACCGGCGAAGGCATACGGCCAGTTGCGCAGAAAGAGCAGCTTGCCCTGCTGGAAGGCCCGGCGGGACTCTTCCTCCTTGTACGCCAGCGCGGCCTTGGGGATCCAGCCGTCACGCACTCCGCGGGACAGCAGACCGATACCGGTACGGGCAGCGGGCGAATCCACCGTCACCCGCTCGCCCTCGTCGCCGAGAATCGAGCCGCCCGCCGAATAGACCATCTCGGCCGCGTTGACGGTCAGGCCCTCGTACGGCAGGAACTGCCCCGCGTAGCCACCGAGACCGTACTTCGGGGCGATCGTCCTCGCCTGACGCTCCAGTTCGGACCAGGTGCGCGGGGGCCGCTCGCCCTCCCGGTCCAGGAGGTCCTTGCGGTAGTAGAGCATCCCGGCGTTGGTCACATACGGGACGGCATACAGCTTCCCCGCGTAGGTCGCGGTCTCGACCACCGGCGGAAGGAAGGACTCCAGCGGAAACCTGTCGGGTTCCAGCGGCGCTATCCAGCCGGCCTCGGCGAACTCCGAGGTCCAGGCGACATCGATGTTGAGGATGTCGTAGCGCCCGGCGCCGGAACGCAGTTCCGTGATCATCTGTGCCCGCGCCTCGTCGGCGGAGTCGGGCAGTTCGACAAGCGTGACCTTCTCCCGCGGACGATCGCGGTTCCAGTCGTCGAGCAGCGGCCCCAGATAATTGGTGAGGTCCCCGGCCGTGGCCAGCGTCATCGGCCCGCGTGCGCCGTCCCGCGCCACGCCGTCCGCTTCACCGCCACGGGCCCCGGCACTCACATGACCGGTCAGAACCATGGCAGCGATCAAGAGCGCCCTGCCGGCGGCACGCGTCCACCGCATAGGTTCCTCCCTGTGCAGGGCCTCCAGGCATCGTCCTCCGGGTTCCTGCATATATACCCGTTAGGCATGGGCGATACTAGGCCCGGTCAGACGACGAGGGCGATCCGGGGAGGAGGGAGCGCGCATGCGCATGCCTCTCCTGGCGCTGTTGTCCCGAGGCCCGGCCCATGGGTACGAACTCAAGCAGGACCTTGAGCAACTGCTGGGCGCAGCGTACCCTCAGCTGAACGTCGGCCAGATCTACGTCACTCTGAGCCGGCTGGAGAAGTCGGGGCTGATCGTGGGCGAGGAGATCGCCCAGTCGAGCCGGCCCAACAAGAAGATCTACCGACTGACGGACGCCGGAACCGAAGCACTGAGCGCCTGGTTCGAGGAGACGGCGGAGGAGCCCCGGCTCCGGGACGACTTCTTCATGAAACTCGCCCTCGCTTCGCACACCGGCCTGGCCGACCAGATCGGCCTGATCAACAATCAGCGACGCGAATACCTCACCATCATGCGTGGTCTGTCGAAGCTGTCGATCAGCGAGAACAGTGACAACCGCATCGCCCAACTGCTCATCGAGGGAGCCATGCTGCATCTCCAGGCCGATCTCGACTGGCTGGAGCGCTGCCAGGAAGAGCTGGAGGGGCCGCGATGAGCCGGCCGGCCGACCCTGCCCCTGTCGCGCTGCGCGCCGAAGCCCTGGTCAAGACCCACCAGGGAGAAGGCGCCCCCGCCCATGCCGTCCGCGGCGTGGATCTGACCGTGAGGCGCGGAGAGTTCGTCGCCATCAGCGGACCGTCGGGCGCCGGCAAGTCCACCCTGCTCCACCTGCTGGGCGGCCTGCAGCGCCCCGACAGCGGCAGCATCTGGCTGGACGGCGAGTGCGCCGACTCCTACAGCGAAGGGCGCTGGGCCGTCGAACGCCGCCGCAGCATCGGCATCGTCTTCCAGTTCTTCAACCTCGTCTCCAACCTGACCGTCGCGGACAACATCGAGCTGCCCGCACTGCTGACCGGTACCCCCTGGAAGAAGGCCCGCGCGAAGCGCGAGGAACTGCTGTCGGAACTGGGCCTGGAAGGCAAAGCGCGCAGTATGCCGGGCGAGTTGTCCGGCGGCGAGCAGCAGCGGGTGGCCCTGGCCCGCGCCCTCGTGAACCACCCGCGGCTCCTGCTCGCCGATGAGCCCACCGGCAGTCTGGACAGCAAAGGGACCCGGGAAGTGATGCGGCTGCTCACCCGCTTCCACCAGCGCGGTCAGACGATCCTCCTGGTCACCCATGACGCCCGGCTCGCCAGCACCGCGGACCGCGTCATCAGCTTCTTCGACGGCCGGATATCCGACGACGCCGAACTGGGCGGCACACGCGCACGGGGCGCCGGCCTGTCCGGCGTCCTCGAACTGAAGGACTGAACGTGCGGGCAACCCTTCGCTGGGCGCACACCGATCTGCGCACCCACCGCGGCGAAGCGCTGTTCATCGTCTTCGCCACCATCGGAATCGTCACCGCCCTGCTGCTCGCCGCGGCGCTGTTCGGTTACGCCACCAACCCCTGGCAGCGGATCTTCACCCAGTCCCAGGGCGCTCATGTCTGGATCCACACCGGCCCCGCCGCCGACCCCGGCCGGCTCGCCTCCCTGGACGGTGTCGGGGCCCTGTCCGGCCCCTACCGCACCGCTTCCGCCACCGTCGAATCCCATGGCACCCGAGCCGACGTGGAGATGCGCGGCGCCGACGAGAACCCACCCGGCATCGGCCGGCCGCTCCTCACCTCGGGCCAGTGGCTCGCTGCCGACAGCCCGGACGGTGTGGTCCTGGAGAGCAGTCTGGCCCGCGCCCTGTGGGCCGAACCGGGTGACACCCTCACCGTCCCCGGCAGCAGCCGGACCCTGACCGTGCGCGGCGTCGCCGACAGTCCTGAGCCCCGCTACCGGCCCGGCGAGCGAACGGGCACCGTATGGGCGTTGCCCTCCGCCGTGCGGAGCGCGGGCGCCACCTGGTCGGGGCAGATCACCGGACTGCTGCTGACAGAGCCCGACGACACCGACTACGCGATCCAGCGCGCCGTCACCGAACTCGGCGCCGGAACCGTTACGGACGTGTCCAGTTGGCAACAGGCGCGCGCCGAGGCGCAGGACGACACCCAGCTGCTCGGCCAAGTGCTCGCGCTGTTCGGGCTCGGGGCACTGATCGCCGCCGCACTGGCGGTGTTCGGGGCCATCAGCACACGGGTACGCGGACACCTGAGGGACATCTCCGTACTGAAGGCGATCGGATTCACCCCCGGCCAGGTCACCCGGGTCTTCCTGGCGCAGCACCTCGCCCTCGCCCTGCTGGGCGCGCTCATCGCGACGGTGCTGACCGAAACGCTCGGCGGCCGGATTCCCGGCAGGCTCGGCGAGGCGGTCGACGTCTGGCAGCGGTTGCCCGGCCACTCCACAGCGCTGCTCGCAGTGCCGATCGGCGCCGTCCTCTTCATCGGAGCGGCCACCTGCCTCGCCGCCTGGCGGGCCGGACGGGTGCCGTCCGTACCCGCGCTTCCACCGGCCGCGGCACCCTCCAGCCGGCTCTCCCGAACAGCGGGAAGAGGAATGGCACTTGGTGTGCCGGCGGCCCTGGTGCTCGGCTGGCACCGAGCCCTCGTGCGCGGTCACCGCACCCCGGCGACGATCGTCCGGCTGGCGCTGCCACTCCTGCTGATCACCGTTGCTCTCAGCGCCTGGACCACCATCGGCCGCTTCGAGAGCAGGCCCGCGCAGATGGGCATGGCGGCCGCTCTCACCGCTCGCGCGGAACAGGGACTGAGCGACCGCGAGGCACGCTCGATACTCGAAGCGAGCGACCAGGTGGTGGCGGCGCACCCGGGCGTCGAGGTGGCGGCGCTCGTACCCGGGCAGACCGGGACCATCGCACTGCGTGGCCTCGGCACGCGGAGCGAGCCCTACCCCTTCACGGTCGCCGAGGGCAGAGCCGCCGAAGGGCCGGACGAAGCCGTCGCCGGCCAGGGGCTGCTCGACCTTCTCGACGTGAGGATCGGTGACTGGGTCAGGATGACCGTCGGTGAGCGACCGCAGATCCTGCACATCGTCGGCCGCAGCATCGAGCCCGAGAACAGCGGCCGGGTGATCTCCACCTCGCTCGACACCCTCCGGCAGAACGATCCCGGTCTCAGCCCGACGCTCTACCAGCTCCGGCTGCGAGCCGGAGCCGACCCCGACGAGGTCCGCACGGCTCTGACGGATGCCTCTCGAGGACGCCTCGACATCAGCGAGGTGACGAGTCCGGGCGACAGGCTCTCCCCGATGCTGGGCGTCGTCGTGGGCGTCATCGCCGTGCTCGCACTCATCGGTCTCATCGAGCTGTCGACGGCGATCGGCGGCAGCGTACGGGCGGGGGAGCGTGATCTGCTCGCCCTCAAGGCGATCGGCTTCTCCCCGGGGCAGATCACGGCCGTCACCGTGACGGCCATCGGCTCCACGGCCCTCCTCGCGGCGGTGACCGGTACGGCGCTCGGCGTGCCTCTCGCCCACTGGCTGATCGACGCCGAGGCACGCTCCAGCGGGATGGGCGCCGGAGTCGCCCAGACGCCCCCGCTGCTCCATCTCGTACTGCTCGCCACCGCCGCGGTACTGGGCGCCGTCTCTCTCGCCCTCCTTCCCGCCGCCCGGACGGCCCGCCGTCGACCGGCGGACACGGTCGGTGCTGTCGGCTAGGTCCTGTCCGGTCGATCTTCGCGGATCAGACCGCGGCAGTCTGGTGCAGGGGGTACCCCCGTGCCGTTCAGGCCACGGGGGAGCATCGCAAGGCGGAGGATCGCCCGTGTACTGGACGTACTCGGGCGACTCCGACAACGCGGCGAGGCGCGGTGCCAGGCGTCGTGGGCCCGCGAAGATCGACCGGACAGGACCTAGAGGGACGGAGGAGAGACCTCGCGGGCGCGATACACGGGACTCAGGTGAACCGGGTCCTGGTGCCCGTGCGAGCGGGAGGAACCCCGACCAGAGTCGTCGTCACACCGGTCTGCCGGAGCGCCGCGACGATGGCGGCGTTGGCATGCGAGTCGGTGACGATGGTGTGGACGGAGCCGAGGTCGGCGATCTTCGCACGATGAACCCTGCCCAGTTTCGAACTGTCGGCGACGACGATCGCGTGGTCTGCCTGCTCCAGCATGATCCGGTCGACCTCCGCGCCCCGGGAACTGTGCCCGGTGAGCCCGGCCTTGGGGTTGATGCCGTCCACGCCGACGACGGCGAAGTCGAAGCGGTAGGAGCGGAGTGACTTCTCCGCCTCCCTGCCCACGAGATCGTTCGACAGCGGCCGGGCGGTTCCCCCGGTGACGACGACCTGGACTATCTGTCGGGTCATCAGATGTGCCGCTGTATCGAGTCCGTTCGTCACCACCTTCAGATCCGCTCGGCCGACGAGACTCCGCGCGACGAAACCCGCGGTGCTGCCGCCGCTCAGTGCCATGGTGAGCGGACGGTGCGGAATCAGCGAGGAGACCAGGGCGCCGATACGGCGCTTGGCCTCGGTGTTCTGGGAGTTCCGCAGGCTCACCGGCAGTTCCGCCCCCGGCCGTGCGGCCATGATCTTTCCGTAGGAGCGACGGATGAGCCCCTGTCCCTCCATCCCGGCCAGATCCCGCCGCACCGTGGCCCCCGACGTGCCGAGGATGTCCTGGAGAGTACGGACCTGCAATTCTCCGCGTTGAGCGAGAAGCGTCAAGATCCTGGAAATGCGTTCGTCTCGCGTCCTGTCGTTCACCGGCGGCCCTTCCGAATCCAGGCACAGAAATGTGGACGAACTCCTGAAGATTCTCCCGCAGAAGCCCTGATGCCGGGGAACATGTCCGAACGCATCGGGCGCGAATATTCGTTATCCGATTTCATGGATTTTCCGTGAGGCTGTTCCGGTGGGTGTTCCGTGATGAAGCGATAGATGTAGTCCGGCCGTCTGCACTCACCGATCGGCAGTTCGTCCGACTGGGCCGGCCACTTCGTCGTACGCCGACAGGATTCCCTCTCGCATCGCCCGGAAAGAAGCGCCGGAGGCGCTAGCTCTCATTGCAACTGTAATGCTCACTCACTGCAATTCCTGCCGTCCCGGGTGAAGTGATCATTTGGGGTGAGCGTTTCGGAACCTTCGGCTCCGCAAATGACACCGCAATGGAGAGACGCGCACTTCTGCTGTGAACCAACTGTGCGTCGGCTGTGGCCCGGAAACGCGAACCGGGCAGCGACGGGAGCCCGGAGGGCGCCGGCTCCGTCAGCCGGTCGGGCCGTCGTCCGGCTCCGTGACCTCGGTGAGTGCGCCGTCGTCCGGCAGAGCGGTGCCCCGGTAGCCGATGGGGCCTTCACCTCGGCGCTGGTAGTAGCCGATGAAATCGCCTTCCCGCTCGCGCAGGGCCACCGAGCCGGAGTTGCCCCGCTGGTCACGCCATGTCAGGCGCTCGGCCGGCGTACCGCCGTCGTCGAGCAGCAGGCGCAGCACGTCGGGTGAGCCGTGCCAATCGCCGCCCCACTCCTCCTCCGTGCTGAAACTCAGCACGCGCGCCCCTTCCGTACCGCCGGGGTAGATCCACCGGTCGTGCCGGTGCCCACGCAGCTCGGAGAGCGTTCCGGAGACGTCCCGATGCCATCCGGTGAATGCGGAGAGGTCCGCCCGGAAGCAGATCCCTCCCTCCGAACCGTCCGCTCCACGCCAACTGAGATGTTCCAGGGAGGAGTTCTCACCGCGGTCGATATGGACGAGCAGGCGGTTCCCCGGCTTCCAGTCCTCCTGATCGAGCACGCGCCGCCTCGTGTCGAAGGCGACGACGGACTCACGTCCCGTCAGTGCGGCCAAGGCCCTCTCCGACTGGCCCCGCGACTGGACAGGGTCCAGGGTGATTCCGTAGAGCCAGAGCATCGTCCGTGAACGCTCGGAGGCGCGCAGGACCAGCGTGTTGCCGCCGGGGCGCAGCAGATGGCCCGGTACCGCGAACGAAACGGGGGTCGGCAGGGCGCCACCGCCGGGAACGGTAAGGGCCTCCGCCAGGGGGACGCCACCGAGCAGTACATCCATCGGCGCGTACCCGACCGAGCGTCCTGCCTTGGACACCAGAGCGGTCACGGTGAGGGTGGCCTGCTGGATGTGCTCCGGCCGCTCCACGACGAAGCGCATCTCGACGGACCCTCCGGCCCCGATCGCCAGATGCGAGCGGGCGTCGCGGCAGCCCTGCTGGGACACCTCCGCATTGCCCGTCCGGACCGGGCCGTCGCCGAAGTCCGCGAAGGTGGGCCGCATGGGCGCTCCAGGCTGTTTCTCCCCCGACCGCCGTGATGGTGACATCGCGAGCGCCGACGCCTCCGGCACGGGCGCCGGCTCCGTCGGCATCAACCGGATCCCGAGGGTCCAGGCGCGCATCGTGGTCGGCCCCCAGCTCCCGTGCTCCTTGCCGGCCGCGTGCACCCCCGGCGTCCTCCCGTCCACGGCCGGCTCCAGACGCCACAGCAGCGAGCCCGGCTCGACCTGTACGACTTCGGCGCCGATCCCCGTCAGGACGTGTCCCTGCCCGGGGAACACGGACGCGACATCCGGATTGGGCATCGGGCCACGCCTGTACTCGACACGGTCCGTCAGCCGGTCGACCGTACGGAGCAGATCGTCCACCACGAAGGAGGACCGCAGACAGACGGCGAACGCGTCGATGGTGCAGGCGTGACTCTCCAGATGGTCCTTGGACCGCGCCGTCCAGGTATCACCGCTTCGCGGGAACGAGGCGGTCGCCAGATTGCCGGGACCCGGCTCGTCCGTGCCGTCGTTCCAGTTCACCCGGAAGCCCCCGCCGATCAGCGTGTACCCCTCGGGAGCGGATGCGGACGCATGCGGATGCGGCTCCCGGTCGCCGCGCGCACGGCCGATGAAGAGCAGCTCCCGCGCCAGCCGTTCCCGGCTCACCCCGGCGATCTTCATGCCGATCGCGAACCCCGTCAGGCGATGCGGCTGCGGCATGCCGTGGTCCTTGGACGACACCAGCCACGCCGTACCGTCCGCGCTGGGATACGACGCCGTCAGCAGCGCACCGTAAGGAGTGTCCACCGCGGTCGCCCCGCCGCCGATCACCACCATGTCGGGGTCGACCTCGATCCGAAGGTCCGTGAAGTGTGCCTGGTCATGCTCGGCCCGGTACCGGAACACGGCGGTGGTGATCGCCCCTGACGAATCCGTGCGGCGGAACAGCTCCTCCGTCATGGCCCTCCCCGTTCCCGAACCGCGCCCGTCCGGATACTCCCGTCCCGCCGGGTCGAGCAGGAACTCCACCTCGTCCCGTATCCGTTCCAGCGCGGCACGGGTCTCTCCGTCGCAAGCGGGCTCCGCGGCGTCCTGGAGAGGCTCCGCCTCCGCCTTCCGCCCGGTCCCCGACGGCTCCGCACCCGCCTTGCCCCGCGCGGCCGGCTCATCGGCTCGCAGGAGCACTTCGGGGGAAGGGTCCGTCAGATCCGCGAACAGCTCATCGGCGCAGTCGCCCGTGTCATCCTCGACAAGCGTGGGGTCCTTGAATCGGGGGGCCTGCCAGGAATCCTCCCCGGCGAGCCGCCACATCACGACCGACAGCAGCGGCAACTCCATGTCGCCATCCGTCCAGTCACACACGTGACTCCTGCCCATACACGGCTTCAGGACATCCGGGATCCGCGCCAGGATCCCCGGCCACTCCTCGTTCCAGTCGTTACCGGTGAAGTAACTCGCGTCCGTATCGTTCCCGTAGATGAGAACGCCCGCGTCGGAGAAATGCACATCGAACTGCCGCTCCCGCGTATACAACGTCATCACGCGGCAGGCGTGATCCTCCGTCAATCCGAAGAAGTATCCCTCTTCCAAGGGACGCCCGTGGATCTCGTCGACCACCGCCAGAACACGACAGCGGTCAAGAAGAGCGGGAACATCCGGCATCACTTTGACTACATCGAAAACACTCATGCGCACCACTCAAACACACGCCACTGACAATGCCCTCGGTGCTTTGGATCTGTCCATGACAGTGGGGCTCCGCCGGAACCTTCCTTTTGCGGTGATGAGTGGTGATCAGGACAGGCCGAGTTCCGCCGGTGGCCGGTCAATTGGCATATGCTTCTCGCCGCCGAGGGGATGCGGCACGGAAACGCTCACCACGCATGAGCGCTTACTCTGTCCCGGAGTTCCCGGTTCCCTGTGAACGATCTGAACGCGTGGCCGCGCCACTTCCGTGGTATTTCCGGTCCGGCGCGTGCTCCGCCCCTGTTCCGGCCGGCCGGGCGCGCGGGAATCCCGGCTCCGGGACCATGGCGGACCACCTGTGAGGCACCTGGTGGATGTTGTTTCGGAGATGCCCTCATGCCACGCTTCGAGCGGCACGCGACGCACAGGGCGATACGGCTTTCCGTGACGCGAAGTGCCGTGGCCGGGGCCGTCTGCGTCGGGCGGTACCTCGCTCCACACCGCCGCCCACGAAAGAGGGACCCTTGTCTCAGTGGCTCGCTTCCAGGATGCCAAGGCGCCGGTCGGTCGTCGATGGCGGGAATCCGGTGTCCGACCTCGGCCTCAGACTCTGGGAAGACGAACTCGGTCCCGTCATGGCCTACGCGCGGATGTGTACGCGCGGCCGTGCCGCCGCGGCCGAACTCGCCGCCCAGGCCGTCGAATGCGGTCGCGCGACAACACTGCCGCAGTCCGTCTCATGGGCCGACGAACTGCCCAGCGTTCCCCGTGCCCTGCGGTGGGTTCTCGACACCGCGATCGTGTGGAGCACAACGGAGGCGCGGCGCGGGCACCTCGCGCCCGCGCTGCTGCGGTGGCTGGAGGACAGCGGTGCCCAAGAGGGGCGGCAGCGGCTCGCTTTCGACGAGAATTCCCTCGCTCTGCGCGCTCTGAGAGGACTCGCTCCCGCCGACGGGGAGTTGTTCTGGTGGAGCCGGGTGGAGGCCGTGCCCGTGCCGGAACTGGCGCGGCGGCTCGGACGTTCGCCGCAGGACATGTCGGCGGAGGCCGACCGTGTGGTGGCGGAGTTCCGGGAGCGGTGCTGGAGCACGCACCGGCTCGAACTCGCGGACCCGACCTGCCGCTCGTACGCCGGCATGCTGGACGCCATGGCCCGGGAGAGCGCCCCTTCGCCCCCCTCGGACCTGCCGGAGCACCTCGGCTCCTGCGCGAGGTGCGCCGAAGCCCTCATGTGTCTGAGTGTGAAGAACGCGTCCCTTCCCATGGCGCTGGCCGAGGCCGCCCTGCGGTGGCGTGGCCCGGCCTATGTCGCACGGAGACGGAAGCATCTGACCGTGGCTCCGGCCGCCGAGGCCGCAGTCGCGGACAGGGCCCGCCCGCCGCACTCTTCCGGGGGCCGTGGTCGCAGGATACGCACCAGGCACAGGCGGTCCGGCCCGGTGGGAATTCTCAGCGGCGTCGTGCTGATACTGGTGGCGGCCTACGCGCTGCGCGACGATCCGACGGCCGAGGTCGGGCCGCCGTCCAGTGCGGCCCCGCCCCGGCAGGAGGGGCCGGCCCCGCTGCCGACCGCCGGGCTACCGGAGGACAAGCACAGCACCTCCCCCTCGGCGAGCGCGTCGCAGCGGCCGTCCGGGTCCCCGGGCAGCAGCGGCTCGCCGTCGTCCGCCGGACACGAGCAGAAGAAGCCACCGGTCAGCAAGTCCCGTGCGTCGGACGGCGGATCCGGCTGCACCATGCGCTTCGCGGCGCGGAACAGCTGGCCGGACGGAGTGCAGGCGGATCTGCTGTTCCAGCCGGGCCGGGCCGTGCCCGAGGGCTGGGAGGCGAGCTTCGACCTCGCACCCGGCGCACGCGTCGACCGGCTGTGGCACGGCAGTTACACCACCGAGGGCCGTCGGGTGTCGGTGAAGGCGGTCGACTACAACCGGACGTTCTCCGAAGGCGCGACCGTGACCGTCGGCATGGTGCTGAGCGGTTACCCGAAGGGCGCGTGGATCTCGGACGTCCGGGTGAACGGACAGACGTGCCGGCCGTCGGCATGACAACACCGTGACGGCGGTCCGTCCGCAGCCTCCTTCCCGGTTGTGGGTCCTTGCTTGCGGGTGCCGCGGACTCAGTGGGTGCCGGACTTGGTGGGTTCAGCGGATTCGGTGGGTTCGGTGGGTTCGGTGGGTTTCACGGGCTCCGCGGGCTCCGCGGGCTCCGCGGGCTCCCGGTCCGGAGCCGAGAACGTCGCGTCTCGGCTCCGGACCGGGCGAGGGGCCCT
This sequence comes from Streptomyces scopuliridis, assembly GCF_042790125.1. GTDB lineage: Bacteria > Actinomycetota > Actinomycetes > Streptomycetales > Streptomycetaceae > Streptomyces > Streptomyces scopuliridis_A. The sequence continues at coordinate 153,452 of NZ_JBHTZS010000005.1, read as the reverse complement.
CTGCGCAGGGGCCGATGTCTCAGCCGGTGTTCATCGAGAGCTCCTCGATCTTGACCGCGTCGATGGTGTCGCTCGCCGGCGGGGACGGAGGCACCGTGAACGGCTTCCCGAAGTCGGACAGGAACAGCGTCATCTTCGGCTTCCCCGACTCCGCCTTCACCGCATAGGGCGGGCCCTCGGTGGCGACGTACACGGTTGACTTACCGTCCTTCTTCGAATCCATGTGCACGGGCACCACCTTCGTGCCCTCAACAGTGGTCACGGCCCCCTTGGTGAGCACCGCTCCCTCTCCGGAGAACATCGCGGAGCTCTTCGGCCCCCCGACCTCGCAGTACCCGGAAGCGATCATCAGCGCGATGGACTTGTCCGTGGTGCCGTGCATGTACTTCCCCTTGGCATCGGGGAACTTGGCGAGGATGGCCTTGGTGGCAGGGTCGTTCCAGTACGCGTCCTCCGGCTTGAGCCAGACCTTGTCGCCCTTCCGGATGAGGTGGTTGGTGAAGCCCTCATTGGTGAACGTACCGGCGCAGTTGCCCGCCTTGTCCACCGTCAGGTCGACGGAACCCGGTACCGAGACGCGCACCGTTCTGGCCGACGTGTTCGCCTTCGCGCTCTTCGCCAGGATGTCCCCGGGAGCGAGCTTTTCCACTCCCGAGGGAGTTCTGCGGTCGGCGGAGGAGGATCCTGTGTCCCCCTGGCCCGAACCCTGACCGTTCTTCTCCTTCGCGGCGCTCCCGCTCCCGCTCTTGCCGCCGGACTTCCCGCCGTCGTCGCCCTCGCCGCACCCGGTGACGCCCAGTACGGCGACGGCGGCTATCGCGGCGGTCAGTACGCGGTGTTTCCTTGTCATCACTCTGACTCCTTCATGGATGTGAGGTTCTTCGAGAGCGGAGGCCGACAGCGACCGGCCTCCGCGTGCGCCTTGGCGGCGGTCCGCGCCGCCCCAAGGTCTGTGCGCGAGGTGTCCGGGGCCGTTGACCACAAGCCCGGTACGGCACGTACCGGGCCGGGTTGACGGTCCCGCGAAGAGCGCACTGGAACACGGGCGTTCGCTCACAAGATCGAACGTCTGTGCTGTTCCACATCACACCACACACGTCTGACAACCCCGGGCCTCCGTCGTGGTACCCCGCACCTCCGTCTGCGGCCGACCGGCGTGGAGACGGCCACCGGAGCCGCCGGAATCGAGACCCCTTCCGGCCGCCGGACATGGGGGATCGGCCCCGGGGCAGCGGCCTCGGACGGGTGCCGGGCCGTGGTGCCCGGGCGCGACCGGCTCCGTGATCCGCTCGACGCACACTGCTCAGCCTGCCTGCGCGTTGTGCACAGCCTTCGGTGCGTTGCCGGAGAGAACGCGGCCCCCGAAGTGCCCTGGCAGATGGCCCGGTGCGATCCCACCGGACAGTCACCACGCGGTACGACGGCGCCGGTCCGTGTGCTGTACCCCAGGTGACCTGGGAGAGCAATGCCGCCGGGAGCAACGGGCGTTGCCCCGCGCGGACGGTGGTGGAGCGACCCGCAGGTGTGGCACCGTTGAGGTGCTTGGACCGCTTCCCCCCGTGGCGGTCCAAGCCTCCCCCCACAGCAGACGTGACGGTCCGAGCGCGCTCCCTGGCATACCCGGCACAGGACGATGTGCTGTGGAGGAGCGGCAACGCGCTGTCCCGTGCCCACTCCGCACACGGACCGCGCTCGCCCCGGGCGATCCGGGCGGCCCGGACCTCACCAGTTCCGGCCGGGTGCCCTGACGCGCGGAAAGTGGCGGGGCCCTCGACGAACGCCGACACTCCCAGGAGACTCGACGTGCCGCACCCCGGGCGCCATCTGCCCCTCTCTCCCGACCCGTCATCGGCTTCAGCAGGCCCCTCCCGTCGGAGCGCGGTGGGGTTGAGCGACCGCGAGTTGATACGGGTAACCCTCCGCGCGTCCGCCGGGGCGGAAGCCGCCGCCCGGGAGCTGTCCGACCGTCACCGTGCCGCGGCGTCGGCCTACGCGGAACGGTGCACCACCACCGCGACCGGCGCGGCTCTGCTGCTCACCACCGCGGAGTTGACGGCGGCGCGGACCTACCTCGTCGACGGTGGTTCCACCGCCTGGCGGCCCTATCTGCTCAACACACTCGTGCGCACCGCCGCCGAGTGGGCCACGGGGGACAAGCGGCACCATCTCGCCCCCGGTCTGTCCTCCTGGCTGGCCGAGTCCGACGGCGCGGCCGCGGCTCCGGTCCGCCGGGACGACACCACCGGCTCCGTCCTGCTCGTCCAGGCGTTCCAGCAGCTACCGGAACGCCTCCAAGTCGTTCTCTGGCACAGGCTCGTGGACCAGGAGGACATCGAGCGGGTCACACGGTGTATCGGCACCAGCCAGGACTCGGTCCGTACGTGGGCGGACACAGTGGAGGACAAGTTCCTCACGCTGTACGGCCGGTTGTACGAGGAGACCGCGGCGGCGCAGTGTCGTCCTTTCAGCCGTCTGGTGCTCACGACGGCCCGGATCGGTTTCCCCCGGACGCTCGGCAACGGCGGCGCGGGCGGACTCAAAGGGCACTTGGCCATGTGCGGGAACTGCCGCCTGGTGTTCCGTAATCTGTCGTGGCTGCACGGGCACGAGTGGGGGCCGCTGCTGGCGGAGAGCCTGCTGATCTGGGGCGGGGGCGACTACTGCGCGGGCCGGGCGGCGGCCCGTGCGGGGGAGCCGCCCGCCGGAGCGAGGGCCGTGGGCGCCGCCCTGACGTCGCCCCTCCGGCCGTGGGCGCTTCGGACCCGGTCCGGCCGGGCCCTCCTCTCGGCCGCCGTCGTCGGGGTCGTGGTCGGTGTGTTGTTCCTTCTCCCCGGAGACTCCGGCCAGGCGCCCAGGGATCCCGCGGCCACACTGAAGGACTCCCATGACAGCGTCCACCAGTGGAGCGGAAGTACCAACTCCCCGAAGGAGAAAGGGCCGTCCCCCTCGGTGTCACCTTCCGCGTCGGCGTCGTCGGAACCGTCGTCGTCGACGTCACCGGCCGGCTCGCCCTCCTTCTCGAAGAACCCTCCGGCGCCCGGGCCCGGGAAGCGCGCGGGCGCCCGGCTGCGCTGGGACTTCCAGAACGCCGGTGAACGTCCCGTGGACACCTCGGCGGCCGGACGCCAGGGCAGCTACCACGGGCGGGTGGAGTGGAGTGACGACAGGAACGGCTCGGTCTGGTTCAACGGCGAAAGCTATGTCGAGACCTCGCGTGCCGTGGTCGACACCACCCGCAGTTTCACCGTCTCGGCATGGGCGCGGCTGACGTCCAGCGGTGAGTTCTACACCGTCGCCGCACAGGACGGCGGCGCCATCAGCGGGTTCTTCCTCCAGTACGCCCAGGACGACAACCGCTGGCGGCTCGCCATGGGACGGTCCGACTCCGCGGAGGCGGGGGAGGACGAGGCCGAGTCGGCCGGCCCACCGGCGATGAACACCTGGCAGCACCTCACGGGGGTGTTCGACGCGGAGAAGCGGCAGATCCGGCTGTACGTCGACGGCCGGCTCCAGAGCACCGCCGCGCACCGTTCCACCTGGAGCGCCAACGGGTCCTTCACCGTCGGACGCGGCCTGTGGGAAGGGGACAAGTCCGACCTGTACGAGGGATACGTGGACGATGTCCGCGCCTACCAGCGGGCCATGAGCGCGTCGGAGATCGCGGCCCTGGCCTCCGCCGGCCCCGCTGGCACAGCCTGACCCGGTTCCAGGACTCGGTGCCCGGCCGTGGGCGGCCGGGCACCGAGCTGGCGTACGCATCCGGCGTACGCGTTGCCCGGGCCTGGCGCGACAGAAAGGCCCGGGACGTTGAGGTGGGCAATCAGGCCTTTGTCGGCAGCCGTGCCGGGCGAGCGGTCTGCTGTTCTTGCCCGTCGTGAGGTTGTGGGGTTCGGCTGCGCAGGACTCTGTTGACGTGTGCGGTGTCGAGGGCTTTCTCCCAGCGGGCAACCACGAGGGTGGCGACGCCATTTCCGGCGAGGTTGGTCAGAGCACGGCATTCGGACATGAACTTGTCGATGCCGAAGATGAGCATGATCCCGGCGGCGGGGACGGTCCCGACAGTGGAAAGGGTCGCGGCGAGTGCGATGAAACCGGCTCCGGTGATACCACCCGATCCCTTCGAAGTGAGAATCATGACGGCAAGCAGGCCGAGTTGCTGTCCGAGGCTCAAGGGGGTGTCGGTGGCCTGGGCGATGTATACGGCGGCGAGGGAGAGGTAGATGGAGCTTCCGTCGAGGTTGAAGGAGTAGCCGGTGGGGACAGTGAGGCCGACGATGTCGCGGCGGATGCCGAGTCCTTCGAGTTTGGCCATCAGCCGGGGTAGGGCGCTCTCTGAGGATGAAGTGCCCAGAACGAGGAGAAACTCCTCGCGCAGGTAGCCGAGCAGGCTGAAGATGTTGATCCTGAGCGCGGCGGTGACCGTGCCGAGGACGACGATCACGAAGAACGCGGACGTGCCGTAGAAGAGCCCGATGAGCTCGCCGAGGCTGGTGAGGGTGGAGACTCCGTATGTGCCGATGGTGTAGGCCATGGCACCGAAGGCCCCCGCGGGAGCGGCCAGCATGATGTAGTGCAGGATCTTGAAGACTACGGCGCTGAGGCGGTGGATACCCTCGACGAGGGGTTCGCCGATGGGGCCGACGGCTTTGAGGGCGATACCGAAGAGCACCGAGAAGAAGATGACCTGAAGGATGTTGCCTTCGGCGAAGGCGCCGACAGCGCTGCTGGGTACGAGGTCTGTCAGGAAGTGCCACCAGTCCTGCCCTTGGCCGTCTTTGACGTACTGGCCGGCGTCTCCTTCCAGACGGAGGGCGCCGGGGTCGGCGTGAACGCCCGCGCCGGGCTGGAAGACGTTGACGGCGACAAGGCCGATGGTCAGGGCGACCAGGGTGCCTGCCTGGAAGTAGAGCAGGGATTTCAGGCCGACGCGGCCGACACGGCCGAGACTGTCGACGCTGCCGATGCCGGCCACGATGGTCAGGAAGACGATCGGGGTGATCAACATCTTGATGGCGGCCACGAAGGTGGTGCCGACCGGTTCCAGGGCGGTACCGGCAGAGGGCCACAGCCAGCCGGTGAGGATGCCGGTGACGATGGCGGTGAGTACCCAGAAATACAGCTGCCGGTACCAGGGCTTCTTCGTTGCTTCGGCCTCGGGTGAGGTGGGCGTTGCGGGTGCTGCCATGACGTTTCTCCTCGTTGAGGAACGGGTGGAGCAACCGGGACGCGGGTCGGCCCTCGGCGAGAGGGACAACCGGTGGGGACGCGCGGCTCGGAGGAACACGGCCGGAGGCGGCCTGTGCCGGTGTGAGGTGGCATCGTCCATGCCACCCCGACAGCTTTGATCACGTGCACAGCGGCTGCTCGAACGTCCCTTACGGGCAGCCTGCTCGTCACGTAGGAGCTGACGGCCGGAGAATCAGAGGACTTCGAGGAGCTTGTCGGTGAATTCGGCCGTGGTGGCGGTGCCGCCCAGGTCACGGGTCCGCACGTCGGTCTTGGCCAGAACAGCGGCGATCGCGCCGGTAATGTCCTTGGCGGCGCCCGGATGGCCGAGATGGTCGAGCATCATGGCCGCCGACCAGATCGCGCCCAGCGGGTTGGCGATGCCCTGTCCGGCGATGTCGGGGGCCGATCCGTGCACCGGCTCGAACATCGAGGGGTACTCACGCCCGGGGTTGAGGTTGGCCGCGGGGGCAATACCAATGGATCCGGCCACCGCGGCGGCGAGGTCGCTGAGGATGTCACCGAAGAGATTGGAGGCGACCACGACGTCGAACCGGGCGGGATGGAGGACGAACTTCGCCGCGAGCGCGTCGATGTGCTCCTGGTCCCAGCTGACTTGCGGGAACGTGGCGGCGTGTTCGGCGACCAGCTCGTCCCAGAAAGGCATGGTGTGCACGATGCCGTTCGACTTCGTCGCGGAGGTCAGCCTGCCCTGGCGCCGGGAAGCCAGCTTGAAGGCGTAGTCCAGCACGCGTATGACGCCAGCCCGCGTGAACACGGCTTCCTGCACTGCGATCTCGTCCGGGAAGCCGCTGTTGAGCCGACCGCCGACCTGGCTGTACTCACCCTCCACGTTCTCGCGGACCACCACGAAGTCGACCTCGCCGGGCCGCGCGTGCCGCAGAGGGCTGTCAATTCCTTCGAAGACGCGGATGGGCCTGAGATTGACGTACTGCCTGAAGCTGCGCCGGATCGGGATCAGCAGCCCCCACAGTGAGACGTGGTCAGGCACCCCTGGGTAGCCCACCGCGCCCAGCAGGATGGCGTCCTTGTCGCGGAGCTGGTCGATGCCGTCCTCGGGCATCATCGCGCCCTCGCGCAGGTACCGCTCACACGACCAGTCGTCGTAGGAGGTGTAGGACAGGCTGAAGCCGTGCCGGCGGCTGAGGACATCGAGTACCTGTTGCGCTGGCGGCAGCACCTCGGCGCCAATGCCGTCACCAGGGATGAGAGCGATGCGGTGGTTCGTCATGGCGTCGATTCCAGCAAGGCGCGGCGGGACTCGTCCAAGACGCATTACGGATCTGCGTTATAAGCGTTGCCTATCAGCTACCGGCTTGATGGGACGGCCGCCGCCCAGAACGCGGCCGCCGCCGGGGACAGGACGCCGCGGCGGCTGATCAGCGAGACGTGCAGGGCGGTCGCGGGTTCGATGTCCAGAACCACGGCCCCCGCCTGCCGGGCGATCTCCCGCCAGGACTCCGTCACGACCGCCAGCCCGACTCCGGCCAGCACCAGAGGCAGCAAGGCTACGCGGTGCTCGGTCTCGACAGCCACGGCGAAGTCGATGCCCTGTGCACGCAGGGAGTCGACGTAAGCCCGCATCCCGGTGCCGGGCTGCCCTACGATCAGCCGCTGACCAGCCAACTCCTCACATCCCACAACCCGGCGGCCGGCGAAGGGTCCCTCGGGCGCGGCAACCAGCACAAATCGCTGCACGCCCAGTACATGGGCGCGGACCTCCCTGTCGGGCGCGGCACTGGCCGACGCCAGCAGGCCCAACTCGACAGCTCCGGTCCGCACCGCATCGATGACGTCGCGGGCCGTGAAGACCGCCTTGACCGCCACCGCCACGCCGGGATACCGCTCTGTGAACGAACGGATCAACGACGTGAGAGGTTCGACGGCCTGCGACGGCATCGACGCGACGTCCAGGCGCCCTTCCCGCAACTCGTGCACCGCAGCGACGCTGGCCCGGGCGACCTCCAGACTCCGCACAGCCTTACGGGCCGGTTCGATCAACGCCCTGCCCGCCTCCGTCAGCACCGCCCGACGCCCGACACGATGGAACAGCTCCGTACCCAGATCACGCTCCAGCACACGAACAGCCTGCGACAACGACGGCTGCGACACGTACAGAGCCGAGGCTGCCCGGTTGAACCCCTCGTGGTCGACGACCGCCAAGAAGTACTCCAACTGCCGGATGTCCACAGTTCTCCTCACCTCCTGAGAGCGACCTGCCAGGCCGCGACCGCGGGCGCAGCCTCTCACGCAGATGCCTCCGCAGCACGTACCAGGGGCTTTCGTCTGACCAGAGGGGAGTGTCCGCGATGTGGAGCACGGCCAGGTAGAAGATTGCGCACTCCGAGTGCGGGTCGGCGTGGTAATCCACGGCCTCGGTCATCTTCCGGCGGATTCCCGCGGTACCGCCGCTTGGTCTGGGATCTCGGTGTGAAGCCGCTGATCGCCCGCCGGGGCATCGAGCAGTTCTTACTCCTCCAGGGCCCGGCGCCGCGTCGTGGAAGTGCGCGCGCATTATGAGCACTTGGTGGCTTCCCGTGCCCGCATTCAGACACCCGTGGTGGACCGGTCGACCACGGAGGTGAAGTGCTCGTGCAAATGAGCGAATGATCTCGTTACACTCCGCCCATGTATGTCACCCCCCACGGCAGGACGCGGAACGCGCTGGGCAACCGGCCTATATTCATTGAGCGTTCAGGTAAACGCAGGAAGATACTGCGGCTCATGGCGATCGCCCTCGGCGGTGTCTGCGGGGCGTACCTGATATTCGTCGCGATCGTGATCGCCGGGCTCTGGCTGCCGGCCGGGCAGCACACCCCCACCACCGGCGTCACACTTCCCGCCACTCCGGTACACCACGAGACCCAGCGGAGCCCGCGCGCCGACGAAGAGGGCCACCAACGGGGTGGCCGGCAGGGCAGCCAACAGGACCGACCGCCGTCGCAGCTACCGGATGGCACCTTCTCCCCTCGTCCGGCCGAGTCCACTCGCGGATGAGCCCCCGGCACGCACTGCGCCGTCCCCCACGCGGGCACTGGGTGCTGTTGTCGCTCATCCTCACCGTCATCGCCGTCACCCTCCTCTTCGAAGGCTGGACCACACACGAAGTCGACTCCGCGCGCGCCAAACAGCCCTGCGCCGTCCCCATCCCGCGCGACGCGGACACCGGGCAGCCTGTTCTGAGTTTCACCGGCGCCGGTGTCGAGACGGCCGCCATGCCCCCGCGTACGGTGGCCCTCACCTTCGACGGGGGGCCCGACCCGGTCTGGACACCCCGCCTTCTCGACCTGCTGGCGGTCCACGGCGCGAAAGCCACGTTCTTCGTCTACGGCAAGCAGGCGGCACGCCATCCGGGGCTCGTCAGACGTATCCAGGACGAGGGACACGAGATCGGCTCCTACACCTACACCGGCGGCGACCTGGGAGCGGCCTCCCGTCCGCGCGCCCGGATGGAACTGGGCCTGACCCAGACGGTGCTGGCCGGTGTCACCGGTGTGCACACCCGGCTGCTGCGGCTGCCGCACACCACGACGGCGGACACCCTGTGCGGCGCCGAGTGGCCGGCCGCACGGCGCGCGGCCGGTCAGGGCTACCTCATCGTCGCCTCGGACCGCGAGGGCCGGAAGCCCGGCGACGGTGTGGTGCGTCAGTTCAGCCACACCGGTCTCGGTTTCCGCGAGGCACGTTCGCTGCTGCGCGATCCCCGGGCCGAGCGGTTCACGACCGTCTCGGCCGGCCTCGGGCAGCCCGGGGCCACCAGCCGGGCCCCGCTCGCCGAGCGGCTGAAGGGCATCGGCCTCCTGCACGCTCAGAAGCTGGGGCGGGCTCTTCCCGGGGCGATGGCCTGGGCGCTGGTCGTGGCCGGCGTACTCGGCCTGCTGCGGCTGGTGATGCTCGTCCGGTTCGCGCGGATCCACGCGCGCGGACACGGCGGACGGCGGGCCGGCGGCGCGAAGGTGTACGGGGTGACCCGGCCCGTCACGGTGCTGGTGCCCGCGCACAACGAGGAGGCGGGCATCGTCGCCACCGTGCACTCACTGCTCGCCTCCACCTGCCGGGACCTTCAGATCGTCGTCGTCGACGACGGCTCCACGGACGGGACGGCGGCCGCTGTCGCCCGTCTCACCGACCCCCGGGTGACACTGGTGCGCCAGCACAACACCGGCAAACCGGGCGCCCTCAACACCGGTCTCATGGAGGCGCGGCACGCCATCGTGGTGATGGTCGACGCGGACACCGTGCTGGAGCCCGACGCCATCCACCATCTCGTCCAGCCGATGGCCGACCCATCGATCGGAGCGGTCAGCGGCAACACGAAGGTGGGTAACCGCCGTCATCTGCTGGGCAAGTGGCAGCACTTGGAGTACGTACTCGGCTTCAATCTGGACCGGCGCATGTTCGAGGTGCTGGAGTGCATGCCCACGGTCCCGGGTGCCATCGGTGCCTTCCGCAGGGAAGCACTGCTGGGCATCGGAGGCGTCAGCGACGAGACCCTCGCCGAGGACACCGATCTGACGATGGCCCTGTGGCGGGGCGGCTGGCGGGTCGTGTACGAGGAATCGGCCGTCGCGTGGACCGAAGTGCCGGACACTCTGGGGCAGTTGTGGCGACAGCGGTACCGCTGGTGCTACGGCACGCTTCAGTCGATGTGGAAGCACCGGCACGCCGTGCGCGAGTCCGGCACGGCGGGCCGGTTCGGGCGACGGGGGCTGAGCTATCTGGCGCTCTTCCAGGTCGCGCTGCCGCTGTTCGCGCCCGTGGTGGACGTCTTCGCGCTGTACGCCGTCTGCTTCCGCGACCCGGTCGAAGCGATCGCCGTCTGGCTCGGCTTCCTCGGCGTACAACTGGCCACGGCGGGCTACGCGCTGTGGCTGGACGGTGAGCGGCTGCGCGCCCTGTGGTCGCTGCCGCTCCAGCTCTTCGTCTACCGGCAGTTGCTGTACCTGGTCGTCCTCCACTCGGTGATGACGGCGCTGCTCGGTACCCGGCTCACGTGGCACCGCATGCACCGCACCGGGACCGCCGACCCCTACCGGTTCGTCGGACCGGCCGTGAACGATCGCGGCCCGGGGCTCCACAGTCCGAAGGGAGAGCCGCGATGATGACCGATCCGCTCGGTACGGGCGACGCGAGCCCACCGGGCCCGGCGGCGACGGCGCGGCGTGCGGCGTACGGCTGGCGCGGAACCACGCCCCGGCGGCGCGGCGGGAGGCGCGCCAGGCCGCGCCGCGGGCGCCGCATGGTACGGATCGTGGTCGCGCTGCTGACCACCCTGGCGCTGGCCGTGTGTGGTACGTACGCCTGGGCGGAGGCGGAGCTGAACCGGGGTGTGGACCTCAACGCGTACGGTGACGGCCCGACGGCGGGGAAGGGCACCAACTACCTGATCGTCGGCTCCGACAGCCGCGACGGGCTCTCGGACGCCGATGTGCGTGATCTGCGCGCGGGCGGCGGGGGAGGCCGCCGGACGGACTCGATCATCGTGCTGCACACCGGGGCCGGCGGCACGGTGATGGTCAGCCTGCCGCGCGACTCCTGGGTGACGATCCCGGGGTTCCACGATCCGGCGACCGGTAAGGACGTCCCGCCCGCCAAGGACAAGCTGAAGGCCGCTTTCGCCTACGGCGGACCGGAGTTGCTGGCCCACACCGTGGAGTACAACACCGGTCTGCGCATGGACCACTACGCGGAGATCGGTTTCGCCGGCTTCGTGAAGGCCGTCGACGCCATCGGCGGTGTGCGTTTCTGCCTCGACCGGGACATCAAGGACGAGAAGTCCGGGGCGGATCTCCGTCGGGGCTGCCGGACACTGCACGGCCGGGAGGCGCTCGCCTTCGTCCGCCAGCGTCATCAGGAGGCCGAGGGCGACCTGGGGCGTTCGGCGAACCAGCAGCGGTTCCTCTCGGCGCTGGCGCGGGAGGCCGCCACGTCGAGGACCCTGCTGGACCCCACCCAGCTGTATCCGTTGCTGGACGCGGGCCTGGACGCGCTGGTCGTGGACCGGGAGATGGATCTGCGGCAACTGGCCCGGATGTTCCGCTCGTTGCAGGGCTCCGGCGGGAAGGCCAGACGGGTTGTCATGCCGGTGGACGCGGTGGGGCTGCCCACCTCCAAGGGCAACGTCATCCGCTGGGACACCGCGCGTGCCGCGCTGCTGCTCCGGCAGCTCCGGGAGGACCGGCCGGTGACGGATGCCGGCGGCCGGACCGCTCACCGCCGATGAGCGTTTCGGAGCAAGGCGCTACCGGCCGGTAGTAAGAAGGTCGCCGGGGCTTCATGATGAGACGCGAGCATGACAACTCGTTCGTCCGGTCACCATGCACGAGCCGTTGGCAGCTTCACCCCCCCACGTTCAGGAGAGCCCCGATGCATGCACGCACCCCCTTCTCGCGCGCCGCTGCGGCACTCGCCGCCACCTTCGTCCTCGTCGCGGTGCCCGTCACTTCGGCCACCGCCGCGGAGACGGCCGCGGCCCCCACCACCTCGGCCGACGCCTCCGTCAAGGGCGTCGACTACACCGTCTGGCAGCGGGACGTCGCCGCCGTCGTCGCCCAGGCACGCCCCTGGATCGAGGCCCGCAGCGCGAACGCCGGCACCCAGAAGCAGGCGATCGTCCTCGACATCGACAACACCGCGCTGGAGACGTACTTCCACGATCTCTGGGAACTTCCCACCCCCGCCGTCGCGGCCGTCCGGGAGCTGGCCCGCTATGCCGACTCCCGCGGCGTCGCCGTCTTCTTCGTCACGGCCCGTCCCGGCATCATCCACTCACTCACGGAGTGGAATCTGAAGGAAGCCGGCTACCCCGTCGACGGGCTCTACGTACGCGACCTGCCCGACCTCTTCGACGAGGTCAGCGCCTACAAGACGGCGAAGCGGGCCGAGATCGAGGCGAAGGGCTATACGATCACCGCCAACATCGGCAACAACACCACCGACATCGTCGGCGGTCACGCCGAACGTGCCTTCAAGCTCCCGGACTACAACGGCCGGCTCGCCTAGGGTCCTGAGCCCGGAATCCGCCGAGGAAGGTCCATGACGCGGGTCCGGGTCCCGGGAGGCGACCGGGGCCCGCGTCGCTCACATCCGGCGGGACTGCATCAGGTCGCGGAGTTGCCGCCTGCCCTTGATGTCGTTCTTCGCGTAGATGTTTCCGAGGTGGTATTCCACCGTCTTGACACTGAGGTACAGCTGCGCGGCGATCTCACGGTTCGTCCAGCCGCGGGCGACCAGGTCGGCGATGTCCCGTTCCCGGTCCGACAGGGTGTCGCCGAAGCCCGCGCCGGCCGCCGACGGTGCCGTCGAGACGTCGAGTCCGTCCAGCAGGGTGCGGCAGCGCAGCTGGAACGGCTCGGCTCCCAGCCGGGCGAACACCCTCTCGGCCGCGCTCAGGTGCCGGCGGGCCCCTTCGGTGTCTCCGGCCGCCAGCAGCACGGTGCCCAGGTCCTCCTCCGTGAGGGCCTTGTGCACCACGGGGTCTCCTCCTTCCGGAACCACGGCCAGTCCGGCCCTGTAGGCATCCGCCGCGGCCTCAAGGTCTCCTTCGGCGGCGGCGATGGCGCCCCTGAGCCACTGGACCACGACCGGGGCGAGCGCGCCGTGGGGTTCCGCCGCCTCCAGGCCCCGCAGGACCGACCGTGCCCGGCCGGTGTCGCCCGTACGGGCGTACGCCACCCCGAGGAGGGGCATGTGCCGGAGCGCGTACAGACGTGAACGGCTCTCGTTGACGGGCAGCTCCACCGCGGAACCGATGTACGCGACCACCGCCTCGTGATCACCCGCGGCGAAGTCCACCGTCGCCTGGGTGGTCGCGAGATGGAAGTCCGGCCCCGCGAAATCCGCCGAGGCCTCCAGTGCCACCACCTCCCGCAGCGCGGCCCTGGCCTCGTCGAACCGGCCGCTGAAGGCGTGCAGGACGGCGCTGAAGGAGCGGAGGGCGAAGAAGTCGGACGGGCGCCCCGAGGTGTGCGCGATGTCGAGGGCGACGGAGAGGTTGCGGCGCGCCTGGTGCCAGTCGCCCAGCGCGAAGTGACACCAGATGCTGTGGGTCAGCGCCGACACACTGCTGATCCTGGACACCCCCAGGTTGCGTCGCCGCGCCGCCGCCGTGAGATCGGTGACCGCACCGGTCAGGTCGCCCGACAGGCCGCGGAACACCCCGCGGTAGATGAGGGCGTCGGTGCGGGTGGCCGGTACGCGCGAGGGCACCTTCGGGAGATGACCGACATGCCGCAGCCCCCGGGCGGGGCCGCCGATGAGCGCGTGTCCGTACGCGAGGTTGGCCTGGGCCAGACCCCGTACGGCCTCGTCCGAGGCGTATCGCAGCGCGTACTCCGATGTGCTCAGCGACTGCTGTCCCAGTCCCAGGGAGCCTTCCGCGACACCGAGTTCGGACGCGACGCAGGCCGCCTCGGACATGCCTCCGCGTGCGGCGGAGGCGTCGAGGGCGCGGCGCAGGTGCGAGCGGGCAGAGGAATCCTGGCCCTTCGCGAGGCTGAGCAGGCCCAGGGCCTCGTCCCGCTGCGGCCCCGTGGAGGACCGGAGCACCGCCCCCTCGTGGCGCAGCGCCGTACGGTGCTGACCCCCGGTGACCTGGAGCCGCACGGCCGAGACCAGATCGTCCCGCCGGCGCTCGCTGTCCGGGTCGACCTCGGACGAGGCCAGCAGGTACTCGGCGGCGAGTGCCGCGCGCCCGGCCCGCGTCTCCCGCAGTGCCGCGTCGCGCAACTCCGCCGCCAGGGAGGCGTCGTAGGTCTCCGTCGCCGCCACCTGATGGCGCCAGCGGGCCGGCGGCTCCAGCGACGCGGCGGCCCGGAGATGCATACGGTTGCGCTCCGGCCTGGCGATGGCCGCGTACAGCGCGTCCCGCTGCCCGATGTGCACCAGCCGCAGCGTCGGTACACCGTCCGGTACCCACACCGCGGCGTGCTGTTCCACCAGGACCTCGGCGTCGGCACCGACGCTGTCCGAGCAGAGCAGCTGGCCGAGCAGCGGAACGCTGGCCGGAGTGTCGAGGACGGCGAGCATGTTGAGGATCGCCAGGCCCGCCGGAGGGAGGGAACGGGACCACGCGCCGACTGCTTCGCTCAGGGACGAGGGCACCAGGATGGTCGCCGGATCCTCGGGCAGGTTACCGCCGAAGGCCCCGAGAGCGGCCTCCAGGAACAGCGGATTGCCATGGCTCCACACGGCGAGTGCGCCCAGTCTCTCGCCGGAGTGCGGCCGGGCGGTCCGGTCCTCGACGAATTCCCGCGTCTCGGACGAGGTGAATCCCGTGAGCTTGACGCGGTCGGATTCCGCTACCAGATCCGTCATGCCCATGTCCCGCACGGTCCTGGTGGCGTGCTGGGTGCAGATGACGGTCAGAACACGGTCCGCGCCTTGGCGCAGCAGGGCGAAACCGATCGCCTGCAAGGACTCGGGATCGGTCCGGTGGGCGTCGTCCAGCACGAAGAGCACCGGACCGGTCTCCTGCGACGAGCCGAGCAGATCGATGACCGCTCCGCCCATGCTGAGCACCGAAGGCTGGGTCCGGGAGGGATCGTACCGCCGCCGCGCCGAGTTCCCCGCTCCGGCGTCGGCGAGGAGTCCGGTGACCGTGTAGAAGGGGAGATCGGTTTTCGGCGGAACGTCCCGTGCTCTGACGACCGTGAGTTCTCCGCCGGCCTCTTCCGTGAAGCGGTCGACGAGCGCCGTCTTGCCCATACCCGCGGCTCCCGAGAGGATGACGACCCGGGGATTCTCCCGGGCGGCGTCCCGGGCCGCCGCCCGCAGGATTCTCAACTCATCGGCGCGCCCGATGAACCGGCGGCCGGGAGACTCTTTCATGCGCACCCTCTCGACGCCGAGGCTCAAACAGCCCGGCAGTGCGTCGCAGTCTACTGATCTCGGTGTGCCACTCGCGGAGGCGGAACCGGTGTCCTGCGCGATCACGCCCGGTCCACCTCCCGCGTCCGCACACACTGCCCCGGGACCGGAATGGTCACACACGGCAACGCCGAGGGCCTCGCCGTCGAGGCCCTCGGCGCCTGTCCGGCGGCGTCGCGGCGGGGAGGCCGTGGGGACGCCGCCGGACGGTCAGCGGGTGGTGAGGATGAGCTGGCTGGAGCCGTCGGGCAGGCCGGTGATGCCGACCTGGTCACCGGCGAACGCCGCGGCGCCCCTGATGCCGCCTACGCGCTGGAACGGGGTCCATTCGCCGTTCGAGAGGCGTATGGCGTGGTAGGCATCGCCGTCGCGTCCGACGGCGGCCACCTGGACGGAGCCGTCGGACATCCCGGTGAGGGAGACCGCGGAGGCCCCCATCGCACCCCCCGACACCCCGGCCGGAAGACCCCAGTCCGACCAGCCACCGTCGGCGCGGTGGGTGGTGTGCCAGACGTTGCCGTCGTTGCCGATCGCCGCGATCTGGCTGTCGCCGTTGGGCAGGGCCGTGATCGACAGGGACGATCCCTGGAAGTCCGGCGCGTTGACGCCCGCGACGGTCTGCCAGGAGCTCCAACTACGGTCGGCGGCACG
This sequence comes from Streptomyces scopuliridis, assembly GCF_042790125.1. Taxonomy (GTDB): domain Bacteria; phylum Actinomycetota; class Actinomycetes; order Streptomycetales; family Streptomycetaceae; genus Streptomyces; species Streptomyces scopuliridis_A. The sequence continues at coordinate 137,687 of NZ_JBHTZS010000005.1, read as the reverse complement.
GGTGCCCAGACGCATCTTGCCGTCGCCGCCGAAGACGAGCACCTGGGCGGAGCCGTCGGGCATGAGGGCCGCGGCGGCCCTGGTCGCCTTCAGCAGACCTCCGTCGGGGCCGGGCATGGGGGCCCAGCCCTGCCAGTTGCCGTCGGCGTAACGGATGTTGTGGTAGGCGTACCCGTCCTTGCCCACGCCCACCACCTGGGCGTCGCCGTTGGGCGCGGTCGTGATGGCGATGTCCTTGGCGGCGAAGCCGGTCGTCTTGTTGTCGGCGGCCAGAAGGGCGTTCCAGCCCTGCCAACTGCCGTTCGCCCGGCGGATGTTGTGCCAGATATTGCCGTCCACGCCGACGCCGAGCACCTGAATGCCGCCGTCATGCGTCGCGCTCACGGCCTGCCGGTCCCCGACGTAGCGGAACGCCTTGCCGGCTCCGCTCAGTGCGCTTGGCCCGGTCCACGTACCGTCGGCGTTGCGCGTGGAGTTGTAGAACGTGTGCGAGGTGATCCGCTGCGGAAGGTTCTTGGAGATGATCTCCCGCTGGAGCTCCCCGGAGGCCACCCCGTTGCGGTTCTGGTTCACATCGTCGGTCATGACGATGTTCATGTTGTCGGTGACGTTGGTGTTGTTCCAGGACGTGCGCAGTTTCGCCAGCACTTGCCTGTTCAGCTCGTTTTCCATGCTGAGCAGGAAGTTCTCGGCCTTCCAGGACGACACGAGTTTGAGCTTGTCCAGGATCTGGACGACCGCGGCGTTGGGTATGGAGTTGGAGGGGTCGATGATGGCCTGCTGGACGAAGAGCTTCTTCTCGCTCCCCGGCTCCGGCGTCTTGCCCAGCACATCGTCGCCGCGCTTGAGCACCACGTCGTACGTCTTCTGCTCCAGGTTCGGGTCCAGTGCGGCCAGGGCGATGTCCTCCCACTTGCTGCTGACACCGACGTAACTGCCCCGGTAGTCCTGTACGTCCGGCTGCCGCCAGGCCCACGGGTACGTGTTGCTGTCCGTGTCGTCGACGACGACCACGTGCTTGCCCGCGGCCATGAAGTCGTTGTACGTCGACGTGGGCTTGAGTGATCCGTCCGCGATCGCCGGGTTGTCCAGCCGGTCGCCGCCCACCATGCCGCCCAGCTCGGCGATGGCCGCGCGGCTGTCCTCCTTGAGGGTCGCGGCGGGGCCGGTGGTCTTCACCCGGAGGATGACGATCTCCTTGGGGTGCCGGTTGATCCAGTCGGCGAGCTCGCGTGCCTCTCCCGGGATGATCCCCCCTTGGTTCCCGTTGAACGAGTCGAAGAACTGCCGCCCCAGCGGACCGCCGTGGTAGCTGTACCACCTGTCGCCCTGCTTGCACAGGCGCAGGTCCAGGTAGCGGGATCCGGCTTCGAGCTGCTCCACGAGCGAACCGCTCTGTGTGCGCGACAGGCTGGAGGCCAGTTCCGGCCACTTCCGCGCGGTGTCGACCGTGTCACCGGCATCGCACATGCCGCTGTTCTTCGTGATGCCCGCGCTGCCGGCGTCATGGCTGCCCGGCATCACGATCTGATTCAGGGGCCGGTCGCCGATGGCGCTGCCCAGCTGGGACATCCACGAGCCCAGCTCGATGTTCTCCGGAGCGGACGCGACCCGCGCCGAAAGGGCGGCGGAGTCCTGCCCGGCCGTGGCGGTCCCCGCGGCCGAGGTACCGGCCGTCAGCGCCCCGAGAGCGACCGATAACGCCCCCAGCGTCATCCCTCGCCGCGCCACTCTGCCAGCTGAGTTCATGGCCGTTTCCTTACTCTTCTGAGGTGTAGGAAGTGGACCTGGGCCGACTCGTTCACACCGACGGATGAGGGTGTGGGAGCGCTCCCAAGCTCGGCCAGATCATGAAATAAATGAAAAGACCGTGTCAACTGGGGTGACCATACGGTGAAGTTGCCCGGGAGGTGTCATCGGCTCGGCTCTCGGCGCCGGTTCCGGCGGCCGCCGTCATAACGCCGCACGTGGGAGGCCGGGCCAACTGCCGGTATGGGGCCCGAGCAAGACTCCCGGCCGCCCCGAACTGCTCATATCCCGTGAGTGTTGTGCGTCTCTCCGGGCATCGTGTGTTCCTCTCCCGGGCATCCGCCGCCATGTCGGAGGCGTCTTGATCCTGTTCACAAGCGAGCCGCCCGTAATAAAAGACAGGAACCGGACATAGTGCGACGTCGGTCCTGGCATTCACAACAACTCCCGTGCGTGCGCCGGTAGTTGTTGAAGCCCGTCCCGCGATGACCGCAAGATGGCGAGTGTCCGGTGGGGGCGTGGGTCACGCCGGGCCGAGCATCCATGTCGCGGGCCGGAACGACCCGGTCGGGCGGTCATTTCACGAGAGGATTCGCGGCGAATGGGCAACAGAAAACGTCGTACCAAGCTGGCGGTCATCACGGGCGCCGGCGTTCTGGGAGTGGTCTGCGCGGTGTCCGTCACCGTGGGCTCGGCGGGCGCCGCGCCCGACGAGAACGGGAATCACTGCACCTCCAACGTCGGCAACGGGGAGAAGAAGTGCTTCAGCACCCTTGAAGAGGCCCAGCAGTACGCCAACGTGAGGATCAAGGGCAACCCCGGCGGGGCGCAGACCCGTGTCGAGAAGCCCACCGACGTGGTGATCGGCACCCTCTTCGAGCACTGGCGCTACGGCGGTGACTCGATCACCCTGTGGGGCAGTCGCCCCTGCACCTCCGAGCGCAAGACCTCCTTCTACTTCAATCTTCCGGAGGAGTGGAAGGGCCGGGTCTCCTCGGTTCAGGGCTGGGCCGAGTGTGAGGTCACCCTGTACACGCGGTCCTACCTGGAGGGCGTGTCCTCGCCCCGCTTCAAGGACCTGACACCGGTGATCGACGGGACCTGGAACGACCTCGCCGAGTCCATCGAGTTCAGGTGACGGTGAAGTCCATGTCCGAGATATCGCGTTCGAAGACCAACCGTCGCTCCGGGAGCTCGCCGAGAATGTCACGCAACCGTGCCCGCTGGGCGGGTGTGCTCGCGGTGCTGGTCGCCGGGGGCAGTCTGGTGACCGTTCCTTCGGCGCAGGCCGACGACACCCGGCCGTCCGATGCCGAGCTGCTGGCGAAGTGCGACAACGGCACCAAGAAGTGTGTCTTCCACCCCAGTGGTCCACCGGTCAAGTTCGCCGGCTCGGCGCGCAAAGTGGGCGACGAGGACTACAACTGCACCTCTCTGACGCAGCGTTCGGGCATCTCGTGGTCGGACACGGTGGAGGAGTCCAACAGTGTCGGCCTGTCCATGACCGTCGGTCTCGGGTGGGAAGGGGTTTTCAGCACCAGCATCACCACGTCGTTCGAGACGTCCTGGCGGAAGGCGAAGACCGAGAGCGCCACCACGTTCATCGATGTGCGTCCCGGTCAGGTCGGCTGGGTGACGCGTACCCCCGACATGCAGAAGGTGAAGGGGACCTACGAGCTGATCTTCAAGGACCGGTTCCACGGAAAGCGTTACTGGTACGTCCCCTTCGAGGCCGACGGACCGCTGGACACCAGCAGCATGGCTCAGAGGACCAGGCCCATGACGGAAGACGAGAAGGCGAACCACTGCTGAGGACACGTGCCATGACGGCCCGTAGAAGGAGATCCTGAACCATGTCGCATTCGCGAAACCGTGCCCGCTGGGCCGGTGTCCTGGCACTGCTGGTCGCCGGGGGCAGTCTGCTGACCGTCCCGTCGGCACAGGCCGCCGACACCCGGCCGTCCGATGCCGAGCTGCTGGCGAAGTGCAACAACGGCACCAAGAAGTGTGTCTTCCACCCGTCCGGCGACCTGTCCATCGTGCCGGGGGAGGACCACCAGGTCGGTGACCTCGCCTACAACTGCACGGAGGACCCCCAGACCTCCGCGCGGGCGTGGGAGGACACCACGGGTGAGTCCAACACCGCCGGCGTGTCCTTCCGCCAGGAGCTGGAGAACAAGTTCCCCTTCGGTCCGGTCTTCAAGCTGGCCTTCGAGCAGTCCTACAAGCGGACCTGGGCCTCGTCGCACACGGAGAGCCAGACGACGTTCATCAATGTTCCACCGGGGTATGTCGGCTGGGTGACCCGGGCTCCGAAGGTTCAGAAGGTCAAGGGGACTTACGAGTTGATCTTCAAGGACCGGTTCGAAGGGAAGCGTTACTGGTACGTCCCCTTCGAAGCCACGGGTCCGGCCACGGACGAACCCAGCGTCAAGACGCAGCGGGAGAGGCCGATGACGGTGGAAGAGCGCGGCATGTACTGCTCGTAGAGCCCGCGGTCCGTGCACTCCGCGGGCCGGCTGGGAAGGCAGTGGGAATCCCTCGCATGACACCGGTGGCCGGAGCCCTCACCAATGCGCCGGCACCGGTTTCTGCGCTCTCCGCCCCGGCGCACCGGGCGCCCGTGGGTACTCGGCCGCCTTGGCGAGAGCGGAAAGCACCTGGTTCAGACAGGGCGGTGTGGTCAGTGTGCTCCAGACCGCCGAGAACTGGCCCGCCGGTGCGTCCTCCAGTTCGAGCGGCACCAGGCCCTGCGGCGCGTGCGCCGTATACGACAGGGGCTGGAGCATCACCGCTTCGGTCGTGGTGAGGCGGACATGCGCGATGCTGAGCCAGGTCTCCGTCACGGCCGGGGCCGGTACCGCCGTGGAGGCGAGCCGGTGGACCGCGCGCCAGTGCCCGGGATGGCTGGAGCGCGGCCAGCTGAGCCACTCGTAACCGGCCAGCTCCGCGCCGGCCACCCGCCCACGGGCGGCCAGCGGATGCTGTGGCCCGACCACGGCGCACCACGGTTCGCGCCCCACCTCCTGGCTGGCGATCCGGCTTCCGCTGAAGGTGAGTTCCAGCCCCACGCCCAGATGCACACGCCCCTCGGCGACGGCGGACCGGAGACCGAGTTCCGTGTGCTGTTCGCTGCGGAGCTGGAGCTCCGGGGCGACGCGGTTCAACAGGCCCGCGGCACGGGGAAGCAGCCGGTGCCCGGCGGACGCGGTGTGACCGACGACGAGGATCGACCCATGGTGGGCGGACACCTCCCGCGCGTCGATGATCGCTTCTTCCATGGCCTGAAGGACCGGCCGCATGCGCTCCTGGAGCAGCTTGCCGGCTCGGGTGAGGTGGACATTGCGTGTGGTCCGCCGGAACAGCTGTACGTTCAGGCAGGTTTCGAGCGACCGCACCTGGGACGACACCGCCTGTTGCGTGAGATAGAGCCGTGCGCCGGCCCGGGTGAAACTCAGTTCTTGTGCGACGGCCATGAAGGTCTTGAGGAGCCGTATGTCGATGAGTTCGTCGTCCGGACCAGCGCCGGCCATGTGTTCCCCTTCCGGGAGTCCGGTCGGACAGGACCAGTATGAGGTCGGCGGTTCTCCCGTGGCGTCGCCCGGCCGGAACCGCTCACTCACCGTGTGTGGTTGCCTCGGACCAGTCGCCCCGTCACAACGCTCATGTGGCCTGAGCATTTCATCGGCACTCCGCCGAGCCGGACGCGGCACGGCACACCGAGTGACCGGGGGCAGCGGGCCCGGCGTGCCGTGCCTGTCCACGATGTCAGGAGTGAAGCCGCGTGCCCCTGGGGCTTTTCCCCGGTCCCGCCCCGCCGACGGCCCCGCTCCGGCGGCAACTTGCGCCGCCGTACCGTGATCCGCTTGCATGACGGCACCCCCTCGCCCGGAGGGGCGGGTGCCCCGGCCCCGGTCCGTACGCCGTCCCGCCCGGTCCTCAAGCCCGTCCGACGCACCGACGCGTCGCCCACCGGAGCATCCCGACGACGTGACTCCGGTGCCGTACACCCCACCGCCGCACCCAGATTCGGACAGGAGCACCATGTCGCAGCCCCGCCAGGCCGACGGACACGCGCAGCAGGCGGTACGCGGGACGCTGCCCGCGCCGCGGACGCCCTCGCCCCGCGACGCGCCACCTCTGAACTGGGGTGTCATCGCCCCGGGCGGCATCGCGGCCTCCTTCGCCGACGCGTTGCGCACACACACCGAGCAGCGTGTGGTGGCGGTCGGGTCCCGTGACTCCCGGAGGGCGCGCGCCTTCGCGGACCGGTTCGGGATACCGGCGGCCTACGGCAGCTACGCCGAGGTGATCGACGACCCGCGCGTGGACATCGTCTATGTCGCGTCACCGCACTCCGCCCACTTCGAGCACGCCCTGCGGGCGATCGAGGGCGGCCGGCATGTGCTCGTGGAGAAGGCGTTCACGCGCAACGCCCGCGAGGCGGAGCAGCTGATCGAGGCCGCCCGGGGACGCGGGGTGTTCCTCATGGAGGCGATGTGGACGCGCTTCCTGCCGCACATCGACGTGGTCCGCCAGGCGCTCGACTCCGGACTGCTCGGCGAGGTGCACACGGTCGCCGCCGACCACGGACAGTTCATGCGTCCGGACGCGGCCCACCGGCTCTTCGCCCCCGAACTGGCGGGCGGAGCGCTGCTGGACCTCGGCGTCTACCCGGTCTCTTTCGCGTCGATGGTGCTGGGGCCGTTCGTGTCGCTCACCGCCGTGGGGGAGAAGGCATTCACCGGCGTCGACGGACAGGCGTCGATCGTCGTCACCAACGGATCAGGCGCGCACGGCGTCCTGAACACCACCCTCTTCGCCCGCACCCCGACCACGGCGTCGATTTCGGGCACGCACGCCCGTCTGGAGATCGAGGGCGACTTCTACGCACCCGCCACGGTCCGTCTGATCAGCCGCGAGCGCGAACTGCTCGGCTCGTACGTCCCCGCGCTGCGCGAGGGCGGGCTGTGTTACGAGGCCGCCGAAGCGGCCCGGTGCGTCGCCGCCGGACGGCTGGAGTCCGACCTGATGCCGCTCGACGAGACCCTGCGGGTCATGCGCGCCCTCGACGGGATCCGCCGCGAGCTGGGCGTCGCCTTCCCCGGCGAGTGAGACACGTATTTCGCCCCTCCGGTGCCGCACGGCGCCGGAGGTTCCATCCGCCGCATCCCCCAGGAGTACGAACCTCATGACCCCGAGTCGTCTTGAACGCCGGAAGGTCCTGTTCATCGGTGGCACCGGAGTGATCAGCTCGGCCTGCGCCGGGCGGGCCGCCGAACTCGGCGCCGATCTCCACCTGCTCAACCGCAGCGTCTCCTCGGTACGTCCGGTTCCCGACGGCGCCACCGTGATCACGGCCGACGTCCGCGACACCGACGGGACGCGCGCCGCGTTGAAGGGCCAGGAGTTCGATGTCGTCGTCGACTTCCTGGGCTTCACGACCGACCATGTCGCCCGCGCCGTCGAGCTGTTCGGCGGACGCACCGGCCAGTACGTCTTCATCGGCTCGGCGGCCGCCTACCAGCGGCCCCCGGGACAGTTGCCCCTCGCCGAGACCGCGCCGCTGCGCAACCCCCACTCCGCCTACGCCCGCGACAAGATCGCCTGCGAGGAACTGCTCGCCAGGAGCCACGACGAGCGGCGGTTCCCGGTCACCGTCGTGCGGCCCTCGCACACCTACGACCGTACCGCCGTGCCCTTCGACGGGGGCTGGACAGCGGTGGAGCGCATGCGCCGGGGGCAGGAGGTGCTCGTCCACGGCGACGGGACCTCGCTGTGGACCCTCACGCACCACACCGACTTCGCCCGCGGCTTCGCCGGACTCCTCGGGCACCCCGAAGCACTCGGCGAGACCTTCCACATCACCAGCGACGAAGTGCTGAGCTGGGACCGGATCTACCGGACCGTCGCCGAGGCCGCCGGCGTGGAACCGCGCCTCGTGCACGTGCCCTCGGACGCGATCGCCGCGGCCGACCCGCGATGGGGCGAGAACCTGCTCGGTGACAAGGCGCACTCCATGGTGTTCGACAACGGCAAGATCCGCCGGGTGGTGCCGGAGTTCACGGCGTCCATACCGTTCGCCGAGGGCGCGCGGGAGATCATCGCGTGGCATGACGAGGACCCGGCCCGGCGCGTGGTCGACGCGCGGCTCGACGCGCTCATGGACGAGCTGATCGACGCCCACCGGCCGCGTCCGTCCTAGGAAGCCGGTACGGACCGGAAACCGGCCCGCCACCGGTGTCCCACTGCCGGGCAAGCCCGTCGGCCCTGTTCCGCGCGGTTGCTCCGGAGCAGGGCCGACGTCGTCGGTCACTGCCTACGGCAGGGCGGCGCCGCGTGCGGTGATCCACAGCTCGTACCACTCCTCGTGGGTGAGCTCGGGGTCCCGCCGCGCCGCGTCGCCGCACGCGCGGATGCGCTCGGGCCGTGCGCTGCCGACGACCGGTGCGATCCGGGCCGGGTGCCTCCGCAGCCACCACAGCAGAATCGTTTCCGGCGTCGTGCCCTTCGACTCGGCGAGTGCGGCGACGTGCCGCGCCGTCGCCTGCTCCGCGGGGGTCTCCTGCAGACCGGTGAAGCGGCCCCGCGCGAGAGCGCCCCAGGCCTGGAGACGGATCCCGTTGGCCTGGCAGTGCTCCACGGTTCCATGGGGGAAGCCGACGGACACCGCATCCGGCGTGTTCACCAGCACACCGCCCTCCAGCCAGTCCCTGCGGTGCAGGCTCATCTCCAGCTGGTTCGCCACCAGGGGAAAGTCCAGGTGTGCCTGAAGCAGCGCGATCTGCGCGGCGCTCATGTTGGACACGCCGAACCCGCGCACCAGCTTCTGCCGGTGCAGCGAGTTCAGCGCGCGGGCCACGTCCTCGGGATCGGCCAGTGGATCCGGCCGGTGCAGCAGCAGCACGTCGATGACGTCCGTGCGCAGGCGGCCAAGGCTCTCCTCGACCCGGGCGACGATGGACGCACCCCGCAGGTCGTACATACCCGGCCGGTCGCCGTCGGCCAGCCGGATTCCGCACTTGGTCTGCAGCACGATGCGCTCGCGCAGCCCGGGTGTCCGCGCGAGAACCTCACCGAACACCGCCTCCGACTTCCCGTGCCGGTAGATGTCGGCGAGGTCGAACACCGTGATCCCACTGTCGAGTGCCGCCTCGACCGCGGCCTCGGCCTCCGCGATGTCCGCCGCGCCGTACGGTGTGGTGTCCCAGCTCCCGCCGAGCCCCATGCACCCGTACAACAGTCGTTCGCCGCCCAGGACCTGGGCCAATTCCGCATTCGTTGTCACAGGCGGTCAGCCTTCCACAGCCGGGCACGCCGGCCAAATGACATCGCGGCCTGTCCGGGACGTCATCCACGGCGTGATCAGCCGGTTTGGGTCCGCGCGTGGGAGCGGCGCGTCGGAAACACTCGGCCAGAATGATCAGTTCGTGCCGTGTCGGGGCCGCACACGTGCCGTTCGCTCACAGCACCACCACCGAGCGGAGCACATCGCCCTTGTGCATGCGCGCGAACGCCTCCTCCACTCCGTCCAGTGCGATGGTCTCGGTGACGAAGGCGTCCAGGTCCAGCCGTCCCCGCCGGTACAGGTCGATCAGCAGCGGGAAGTCCCGGGACGGCAGACAGTCGCCGTACCAGGATGACTTCAGGGCGCCACCGCGCCCGAACACATCCAGGAGCGGCAGGTCCACACGCATGTCGGGAGTGGGGACCCCGACCAGGACGACGGTGCCGGCCAGGTCGCGGGCGTAGAAGGCCTGTTCGTACGTCTCCGGGCGGCCGACCGCCTCGATGACGACATCGGCGCCGTGGCCGCCGGTGAGCGCGCGGATCGCCTCCACCGCGTCCTGTGAGCGGGAGTTGACGGTGTGCGTGGCACCGAGCCCGCGGGCCGTCTCCAGCTTGCGGTCGTCGATGTCGACGGCGATGACGCACGCCGCACCGGCCAGCGCGGAGCCCGCGATCGCCGCCGCCCCGACACCGCCGCAGCCGATCACCGCCACCGAATCGCCCCGGCCCACGCCTCCCGTATTGATCGCGGCGCCGATACCGGCCATCACACCGCAGCCGAGGAGACCCGCCGCGGCCGGTGAGGCGGCCGGGTCGACCTTGGTGCACTGACCGGCGGCCACCAGAGTCTTCTCGGCGAAGGCGCCGATGCCGAGGGCGGGGGAGAGTTCCGTGCCGTCCGTCAGGCTCATGCGCTGCCGCGCGTTGTGGGTGTCGAAGCAGTACCACGGCCGCCCCCGGCGACAGGCGCGGCACCGGCCGCACACCGCACGCCAGTTGAGGACGACGAAGTCCCCCGGGGCGACCTCCGTCACACCCTCGCCCACGGACTCCACCGTGCCGGCCGCCTCGTGGCCCAGCAGGAACGGGAAGTCGTTGCTGATCCCGCCCTCCCGGTAGTGCAGGTCGGTGTGGCACACCCCGCACGCCTGGATCTTCACCACGGCTTCACCGGGACCCGGGTCCGGGACCACGATCGTCTCCAGCCGGACCGGTTCGCCTTTCGCCCGCGCCACCACACCTCGTACCCGCTGTGCCATTCTCACGGCCTTTCTCATGTCTTGTCTCGTGCTTGGTCTCGTGTCTTGTCCGGAGCGCCCTGCCGCCAGTCACGGCAGGGGCGCGCCGTTGTCGTGCTCGGCGACGCCTCGTCGGCGTCAGGGAAGGTGACGGGAGATCACGATGCGCATGATGTCCGACGTGCCCTCTTCGATCTCCTCCAGCTTGGCGTCACGCATCCACTGCTCCACCGGGTATTCGCGTGAGTAACCCCAGCCGCCGAGGGTCTGCACGGCGGCCCATGTGCAGAACATGGCGGTCTCCGAGGCGGTCAGCTTGGCCATCGCCGCCAAGCCGGTCACATCCGCTCCGGCGTCCACCGCACGTGCGGCGCGCAGGACCAGCAGTCGTGCCCCCTCGATCCGGTTGGCCATGTCGGCCAGCCGGAACGCGACGGCCTGGTGCTCGATGATGGGACGGTCGAACTGGACGCGTGTACGTGCGTAGTCCCGGGCGTATTCGTACGCGGCCCGCGCGGCGCCGACGGCGGCCGCGCCGAGGATGACACGGGAGATGTCGAACGTCCGCATCAGGCCGTGGAAGCCCTGCCCCTCGGCACCGAGCCGGTCCTCCTCGGGAACGAAGACGTCCGAGAGGAACAACTCCCGGCAGACGATGGCACGCTGGCCCATTTTCCGCATCGGCTCGCCGACGGTGAGCCCGTCGGTGTCCGCGCCCACGAGAAAGGCCGTGACCCCCCTGGACCGCTGGCTGGGATCCGTCTTGGCGAAGACGACATAGGACCGCGCGGCCCCGGCGTTGGAGATCCACGCCTTCTGGCCGCTCAGTACGTATCCGCCGTCGACACGCCGGGCCACGGTCTTGATCGACGCGGCGTCGGAACCCGAGCCGGGCTCGGTGGTCGCCAGCGCGGTCATCGGCGCGTCCGGGCCGACGAGCGGGCCGAGCCAGCGCTTCTTCTGGTCGTCGGTGCCCAGTTCGAGCACGGGGTCGGCGAAGAAGCCGTTGGAACACACGAGGTTGCCGATGCCCGGGTCGCCGAAGCAGAGCTCCTCCTGGACGAGGCACTGCGTGAACACATCGGTGAATCCTCCGCCGCCGACCTCGGTCGGGAGCATGAAGTCGGTGATACCGACCTGCGCGGCCTTGCGCCAGATGTCGACGGGGGTGACGACATCGGCCTCGTCCACCTCGCGGGCACGCGGGCGGATCTCGTTCTGTGCGAAGTCGCGGCAGAGCTGGACGACCGCCCGCTGCTCGTCGGTGAGCGGCCACGGTTCAGTGGGTGTGTTCATGGTTTCCTCCGGTGGGGTGGTGCGGGCCGTACGTCGGCGGTCCGGACGTACGGGCGTACGGTCCCGGTCCGCCGCGTGTCATCGGGCGGCGTCCTCGGGCAGATGGATCAGCGTGGGACGGTCGGCGGCGAGCGCGCTCTCCAGTTCCCGGGCGAGCTGCGCGGAGCCGTCGATGCGTACGCCGCGACAGCCCATGGCGCGGGCGATCCCGACGAAATCGGGACCCGGCAGGTCGACGGCGTGGACCGGGTCCCCGCGGTCCGCCATCTCGTTACGGATCTCGCCGTAGCCGCCGTTGTCCGAGACGATGACCGGGAGCGGGAGCCCCAACTGGGCGGCCGAGGCGAGTTCCTGGATGGTGAACATGATCCCGCCGTCGCCGTGCAGCGCGACCACCGGCGCGTCGGGGCGGGCGAGTTTCGCGCCGATGGCGGCCGGCAGTCCGTAGCCGAGGGTGCCGAGACCGGACGGGTACAGGAAGGACCGCGGGTGATGGGCGGGCAGGTTCGACAGCGCGCCGTAGTAGCAGGCCATGGCGGAGTCTCCGACGAGGAACCCCTCCCGGCCCAGTGCCTGGGCCAGGGCTCCCGTGAGTCCGAGATAGCGGGCGCCCTCGGCCCGCGCCTGGGCGGTGAAGGCCGCACGGGCCTCCGCCGCGCGGGCGTTGCCGAGATCGCACGGCCCGGCGGGCGGCAGCCGGTCGCCGATGGCACGCAGGGCGAGGGCGGCGTCGGCGACGACGGCGATGTCGGCGCGGGCGTTGGTCACGACGGCCTGCGCGTCGATGTCGACGCGCACCAGCCGTCCGGTGATGTCGAGCGGACCGCTCCACAGGTCGGCGGGCGCGAGTTCGGTGCCCACGGCGAGTACCACATCGCTGTCGGCCACGAGGGCGCGCACCGCGTCGTGGTGCGGTCCGGAACCGACGGCGAGCGGGTGGCCGTCGGCCAGAGTCCCCTTGCCGTTCGCGGTGGTGACGACCGGCGCGCCGAGCCGTTCGGCCAGCTCCCGCAGTTCGGGCGCCGCGCCGCTGCTCCCGCCTCCCGCGATGATCACGGGCCGTTCGGCGGCGGCCAGCGCCCGTGCGGCCGCGGCGGCCTGTTCGGCGGACGGGGCGGCCGGAGGAACCGGCACCCGTGCGGGCACGTGGACCGGGGCCCGCTCGTCGAGCAGGTCGAGCGGGATCTCCAGGTGCACCGGACGCGGCCGTCCGGTCGCCATCGCGGCGTACGCCTGGGCCACGGCGAGAGGGATCTCCGCCACGCTGGTGACCCGGTGGCTGTACGCCACGACGGCGTTCATCGCGGCGCTCTGGTCCTTCACCTCGTGGAGGTGGCCGTTGCCGCGGCCGGGGTGGCGCAGGGGCAGGCCCGGTGACACGAGCAGCATCGGCACCGAGTCGGAGTAGGCCTGGGCGGCCGCCGTCGCGGCGTTGAGCACGGCCGGTCCGGTCGTGGTCACGCAGACGCCGGGCTGTCCGCCGGCGCGGGCCCAGCCGTCGGCCGCGAAGGCGCCGCCCTGTTCGTGCCGGGGTGAGACATGCCGGATGCCATAGCGCGCGAGAGCGGTGTAGACCGGCAGGTTGTGTGTGCCGGGGATTCCGAAGACGGTGCGGACCTCGTGCTCGTACAGTGCGGCGACAAGCGCCTCGCCACCGGTCAGGGTGCCCGTCATGGTGTGTCCTGCTGGGCGGTGTAGATGGACTTGCCGAGCCACTGGCCGCCGTCGGCGACGAGCACGTCGCCCGTGATGTAGGCGGCGCGGTCGCTGACCAGGAACGCCGCGGATTCCGCCACTTCCTCCGGGGTGGTGAAGCGTGCGGCGGGGACACTGCTGAGCACCTGGGCGCGGGCGGCCCGGGTCGGCCAGAGAGCGGCGGCGGCTCCCTCGGTCTCGGTCGGGCCCGGGGCGATGCAGTTGAGCCGGACACCGCGGGCCGCCCACTCCACGGCCAGTGTCCGCGTCATGGCGAGCACGCCCGCCTTGGCCGCGGCGCTGTGGACGGTGCCGGGGTGTCCGTGCCAGGCGTAGCCGGCGATCACGCTGAGGACCGCGCCGCGGCCCTTCGGCAGCATGTGCCGCGCGGCGGCCCGGGTGCAGTGGAAGGTGCCGTTGAGGACGATGTCGATGACGGCCTTCCAGCCGTTCGGCGACAGCTGCTCGCCGGGCAGTACGAAGTTGCCGGCGGCGTTGTTGACCAGCACGTCCAGCCGGCCATGCCGTTCGGCCACCTGGTCCACGGCCGCGTCCACGGCATCGGCGTCGCGTACGTCGCACGACACGGCGTCCGCGCTGCCGCCCGCGGCCTCGATCAGCTCGACGGTTCCGCGCAGCGCCTCCTCGCGCCGGCCGAGGACCGTCACATGACCGCCACCCGCCGCCCAGCGCCGCGCGACGGCCCGGCCGATCCCTGATCCTCCGCCGGTGACCAGTGCCACCCGTCCGCTGAATTCGTCGGGCTGTATCCGGTGGTTCATGACTCTTCCTTGGCATCGAGGGCGGTTTCGTCCCGGTCCGTGACCAGCAGCGCGTCGACGGCGATCACACCGTCGGGACCGGCGCGCAGGGGGTTGATCTCCAGTTCGACGCGGTCGCCGGCGAGCCGCGCCACCAGCTCGGACACCGCGACGACGGCCCTGGCCAGCGACTCCACGTCCACCGCGGGACGTCCGCGCCATCCGTCGAGGAGCGGCGCGCAGCGCAGTCCGCGGACCATCGCTCTCGCCAGGTCCAGGTCGACCGGTGCGCATTCCGTGACGGTGTCCCGGTGCACCTCGGCTTCGGTACCGCCGGCGCCGACCGTCACCATCGGCCCGAGGAAGGCGTCCCGTCGTCCGCCGACGATCACTTCGGCCACATCCGGCCGTATGTCCTGCTCCTCAAGGACGTAGGGTCCGTCGCCCAGCCGCGCGTGCATGGCGGTGAACGCGCGGAGGGCGCTGGGGGCGTCGTCGAGACCGATCCGCACCCCGCCCGCTTCGCTCTTGTGCTCCAGCCAGCCGGCCTTGAGGACATACGGCGCGCGGAGTTCGCCCGTGGCACGGGTCACTTCCTGGGCGTCGCGCACCTCGCGTGCCGCGGGGAACGCGATACCGGCCTCGCTCAGCAGGGCACGTGCCGCCCAGTATCCGGGCGCTTCCGGCGCCTGGACGGATCCGGTCGCCATGGGGTGACGGCCCCGGTGCGCCTGGAGCGCGACCGCACCGGCCAGCGCGCCGGTGGCGGCTTCGATGGTGGCGAAGACCGGGACACCCGCTTCCCGCAGGACGCGGGCCGTATCGCCGTCGGCGCCCATGGAGTGCAGGAGGAGCGGCCGCCCGGCGGCCCGCGCCGCTTCCGCCAGCTCACCCGCGACGCGCTGCTCCGCCTCGGCGAGCGCCGGGCTGTCGAGACCGTATCTGCCGAAGTACCCGGACAGGATGACGCTGTCGACCTCTCCGGAGCGCAGCAGGGCGGCCGTGACCTCGCGATAGGTGCCGAGGTCCCGTTCACCGGCGCCCGCGAGGTCGACCGGGTTGGCGGCCGCCGCGCCGTCGGGCAGGGTACGGGCGAGCGCCGAGGCGACCGGTTCGCTCAGCTCCGGGACCGACAGTCCCCGCCGGCTCGCACGGTCGGCGGCGAGCGCCGCCTGTCCACCGCTGTCGCTGACGATCCCGGCCCGCGGCCCGGCGGGCAGGCTGTCCGCCAGCAGGCACGTGGACGCGTCGACCAGCGCGGACGGCGTCGTCACCCGCAGCGCGCCCGCTGCCCGGCACGCGGCGTCGACGAGTTCCATCGGCGAGGTGAGCGCGCTGGTGTGGGAGCGCGCGGCGCGGGCCCCGGCCTCGCTGCCGCCGGCGGCCAGCAGTACGACGGGCTTGCCGGCGGCCCGCAGGGTTCGTATCGCGTCGAAGATCCGTCGGCCGTCCCGGAAGCTTTCGAGGTAGACGCCCACGGCACGGGTGTGGCCGTGGTCGACGAGGTCCTCCAGCAGATCCGCCACCGTGACGTCGGCCTGACTGCCCACGGAGACGAACCGGGATATCCCGAGACCGGCCTGCCGCGCGAGCAGCGCGATCTCGCTGCCCACCTGTCCGCTCTGCGACACCACGGCCAGCGCGCCGGCCGGGAAATCGCCCCACGCGATCCGCAGGGAGGAGGCGGCGTCGAACAGTCCGAGGCTGCTGGGACCGATCATCCTGGCACCCGACGCGACGACCTTGGCGGCGAGAGCGGATTCGTCCGGCACCCCGGCGGTGATGCCCAGCAGTCCTCGGACCCCTAGCGCCAGGGCCTCGTCGACCACCGCCGGTACTTCCGGGGCGGGTACGCAGAACGCGACCAGCTCGGGCACTTCGGGGAGATCGCTCAACGAACTGGCGGTGGCTGTTCCGAGGATGTCGCCACCGCCGCGTGTGACCAGGTGCACCGCGCGCCGGGCCGAGCCCGTCAGGGCGCCGCGGGCCAGCCAGTACCCCCACTTCGCCGGGTTGGCGGACGCACCGACGACGGCGACGGAGGCCGGGTCACGGAAGACGGACAGGCCGCTGTCTCGGGTTCCGCGGGCGGACGGGATCGGGTGCATCGTGGCGGCAACTCCCCTCTGTTCAGGAGTGGTTGGGGCGGGGATGGTCGGGCGGGCCCTGGGGGCGTGCGGCCGGCGCGGCTTCCGTCGGTGCTCCCGAACCCACTACTGACTGGCGGTACAGTTAAGTGGTTGGAAGCATGTGGTCGTCGCTCGGACGTTGTCAATGCCTCCGGCGCGATTCCTGACTGACGAATCAGTTACGGGCGGGCGCCCCATCTCGGCCACGGGTCCGCCGTGCGAGCGCGGTGACCTATCCTCGGGGCGTGACACGAAGCCGCAAGGACGCTGGTCTGCGCCGCGGTGAGATTCTTTCCGCCGCCGTCGCCCAGATCGAGAAGCAGGGCATTCACCCGCTGCGGATCTCCGATGTGGCCCGCGATCTCGGGGTCAGCCCCGCACTCGTGATCTACCACTTCCGGACCAAGGAGGCGCTGATCGGCGAAGCCTTCACCTGGGCCGTGCAGCGCGATCTGGACCGCCTCGGGAGCCTGACCGCGGGCTGCTCCACCGTGCTGGCACGGCTGACCACCGCCCTCGACTGGTACGCCCCCACCGGGGGAGCCAAGGGCTGGACGCTATGGATCGAGGGCTGGGCCGCCGCGCTGCGTGAGCCCGCTCTGCGGAAGGTGGGCAGAGAACTCGACCTGCGCTGGAAGGACGCGCTCACCGCGATCATCCAGGACGGTGTGGCCGCCGGGGAGTTCACGACGGACGACCCGCGCGGCGCCGCGTGGCGGATCACCGCCCTGCTGGACGGGGTGGCCGTGCAGGCGGTGGTCCACCGCGGGGCGCAGGACCGTGAGCAGACCGAGGCGTGGTCCCGGCAGATCGTCGCCCGCGAGCTGGGACTGCGGGCGGCCGATCTGGAGCGCGGCTGATCCGGCGGTGCCGTTCCCCGGGCCCTGACCGGACAAGAACGCCGACGATCCGGTATTGACAGGTGCGAATCCGCTACTGCATCGTCGTTCAGTAAATCGCCCGGCGCGGGCCATCCCACGCGTCGGCCCCGCTCCGGGGCTCCGTACCGATCACCGTCAGTGGTTCCCAAGCCCTTTCCGTCGTCGCCGTCCCGCCTGGCCGAGCCGGGGGCGCGTGACACGAGCTCCACGTCGAGAGGCCATCTATGAACGTGCACACAGGGACCGAGTCGTTCGATGTCATCGTCGTGGGTCTGGGAGGACTCGGCTCCGCGGCGGCGTGGCATCTCGCCGGTTCGGGACGGCGCGTGCTCGGACTGGAACAGTTCGAGCTCGGTCACGAGCGCGGCGCGTCGCACGACACCTCACGCATCCTCCGGCACAGCTACCACCGGCCCGACTACGTCCGCCTGACCAAGCACGCGTACGACGACTGGGCCCATCTGGAGCAGGCCGCCGGTGAGCCGTTCGTCACGCGCACGGGCGGCGTCGATCTGTGCCCGGAGAACTCCGGCCTCCCGCTCGACGACTACTGGCGCAGTCTCGACGCCGAAGGGATCGCCTACGAACTTCTCGACGCGGACCAGGTGCGCGGTCGCTGGCCCCAGATCGTCGTCCCCGACGGGACGACGGCGATGTACCAGGAGCGTACGTCCATCGTGCCCGCGGCGCGGTCCACGGCCGCGATGCAGCGGCTGGCCGTGGCGGCGGGCGCCCAGCTCCGTGACAACACACCGGTCACCGGGATCCGGCACGGTGCCCACGGGGTCGAGGTCACCACACCGCACGCGCGCTACTCCGCCGACAAGGTCGTGCTGTGCACGGACGCGTGGGCCAACACCCTTCTGGGGCCGCTGGGACGGGACATCCCGCTGGTGGTGCTGGAGGAACAGGTCACCTACTTCGAGCCGGCGGACGCGGCCCCCTTCGCGCCCGGGGTCTTCCCCGTCTGGATCTGGCTCGACGACCCGAGTTTCTACGGCTTCCCGGCCTACGGCGAGGCAACGGTGAAGGCGGGCCAGGACTGCGGCGGGCCGCAGGTCCAACCGGACAAGCGGTCCGGCACGACCGACCCGGACATGCTGAACGTGCTGTCCCGCTTCATGAGCGAACGATTCCCCCAGAGCGGCAGGCCGATCCGGTCCAAGCGCTGTCTGTACACCCTCACACCGGACCGCGATTTCGTGCTCGGTCCGGTGCCGGGCGCGGAGCGGGTGCTGGTCGGCCTCGGCGCCGCGCACGCCTTCAAGTTCGCACCCACACTCGGCCGGATGCTGGCCGAGCTCGCCCGGGACCCGGCGCTCGCGACGACCGAGCCCTACACCACGTTCCGGCTCGACCGGCCCGCGCTGACCGACCGCGACCACCCGGTCAACTGGATGACCTGACCGAACAGGGCGTCCCGTTTCTCCCGCGGCGCACCGCGTCCACCGGAACAGACGGCCGACCCCCTCATGTCCCCCTTGAGAACGCACCGTCTGTGACGAGTGCCCGCACCGGACGGAAGCCATGACAGCCAGCCCACTGAGCACACCCCGCACCGCCACCACCGTCGCCGCACCGCCGCACCTGCAGATGATCTGGACCGACCCGGTCACCGGACGACAGGGATTCGTCGTCATCGACCGGCTGGTCAGAGGCGTCGCCAGCGGAGGACTCCGCATGCGCGAGGGGTGCACACTCGACGAAGTACGCGGCCTGGCCGCCGGAATGACCCGTAAGGAAGCGCTCCACTACGACCCGGCCAACCGGTACATCCCGCTCGGTGGCGCGAAGGGCGGCATCGACTGCAGTCCGCACGATCCGGAGGCGCGCGCCGTCCTCGGCCGCTTCCTCGACGCCGTACGGTCCGTCCTGAAGTACCACTGGACCACCGGCGAAGACCTGGGGCTGCGCCAGGACACCATCGACGAAGTCCTCGCCGAACTGGGCCTGGACAGCTCCATCGAGGCCATCTACCCGCTGCTGGACGACGCCGCGGGGGCGCGCGCACGACTGGCCGACGCGTTCGACGTCGACGTCGACGGCATCCCGCTCTCCGAACTCGTCGGCGGCCTCGGTGTCGCCGAATCGGCCCTCACCGCCCTGGACCACCTCGGCATCGCCCGTACGTCGGCGCGGGCCGTCGTCCAGGGATTCGGGTCCATGGGGGGCGCGACCGCCCGCTATCTCGCCCGCGCGGGCGTCACCGTGGTGGGCCTGGCCGACGCCCGGGGCGTGATCGTCAACCCCGAGGGCCTCGACGTCGAGCGGCTGCTGCTCACCCGCGACGGCCTGGGCGGCATCGACCGCGCACTGCTGAGCCCCGGCGACGCCCAGACCACGGGTGACGCGTGGCTCGACATCGACTGCGAGATCCTCGTCCCGGCGGCGGTCTCCTACTGCATCGACGCGACCGACCAGGCGCGGATCAAGGCCCGTGTCATCGCCGAGGCCGCCAACATGCCCACGCTCCCCGAGGCGGAGGCCGCGCTGCACGCGCGCGGCACCCTGGTCCTGCCGGACTTCGTGGCCAACTCGGCGACGAACGCGTGGTGGTGGTGGACGCTCTTCGGCGACATCGGCGCCGACTCCGCCCAGGCACACGCCAAGGTCAGGGAGGCCATGCGCCGTCTCACCACCGACATGCTCGCGGACGCCGAGAAGTACGGCGTCACGCCGCGTGAGGCGGCGCTCGGGGTGGTCGACCGCAAGATCACTGACATCGAGGCCAGGTTCGGCCGGCAGACCGGGCCCGCCGGCACACACCCCACCGGAGGCGGCCATGTCGACCCGAGCTGAACTCGTCGTGATCGGCGGCGGGTTGATGGGCGCCGCCACCGCGTGGGCCGCCTCGCGCCGCGGCCTGTCGGTGCTCCTGCTGGAGCAGTTCGACCCCGGACACCACCGGGGCAGTTCGCACGGCAGCGCGCGCATCGTCCGGCGCGGCTACGAGGACGCGCTGTACACACAGCTGACCGGAAGGTCGTTCGAACTCTGGCGGGAGCTGGAGTCCGACGCGGACGTGTCGTTGCTGCGGATGCTCGGCAGCCTGGACTTCGGAACGGACCAGTACGCTGGCGCGGTCGCCGCGCGACTCGCCGCCGCGGCGGTGGACCACGAGGTGCTGGACGCGCGGGAGGCGGAACGCCGCTGGCCGGGCATGCGCTTCGAGGGCCCGGTCGTCCATCACACGCAGGGCGGGACCGTCGACGCCGCCTCGGCGGTGACCGCGTTCCTGGACTGCGCCGTCCGCAGGGGCGCGATCGTCCGGTACGGCACCGCGGTCCGGTCGCTCGACGCGACGCCGGCCGGGGCCCGCGTGGTGCTCGCCGACGGCGACACACTCCTGGCCGAGCGGGTCGTCGTCGCCGCCGGAGCGTGGACGGCGGGGCTGCTCGGCGAGCACCTCGCCCTGCCCCCGCTGACCGTCACCCAGCAGGACACCTTCCATTTCCCGCGGCTGGACCCGGCGGCCCCCGCGTGGCCCAGCGTCCTCCACGAGCGGGGGGACGGGATCTACCACCTGGCGGGCGGCCGCGACGGCGGTCCGGACGACGACCGTAAGATCGGCGAGCACTACAGCGGCCGGAAGACGACCGCCACCGACCGGGACGGTGTGATCACCGCGCGGTCACGGGCCCGGGTCACCGAGTACGTGAAGCGGTGGCTGCCCGGTCTGGATCCCACACCCCGGTCCGAGACCAGCTGCCTGTTCACCTTCACGCCGAGCGAGGACTTCCTGCTCGACCGCGTCGGACCGTTCGTCGTCTGTTCGCCCTGCTCGGGGCACGGGGCGAAGTTCGCGCCGCTCATCGGCGAACTCACGGCGGACCTGGCGACCGGCGCCGGGGGACCGCCCGAGCGTTTCCGGCTCGCCGCTCATGTCCTCGGCGCCGGGGGTTCCCGCTGACCGGCGCCCGCCGACCGCCCCGGGCGTCCTGACATACGAGTCAGGACGCCCGGGTAAGGTGTCCTCCGTGGCACGCAAAAAGGTTGTCCTGAGGCGTGAGGAAATCCTCGAAGCGACAGTGGAGCAGATCAAGCAGCGGGGCATCGCGACCACGCGCGTCGCCGATGTCGCCGGGGCGCTGAAGGTGAGCAGTGGCCTGGTCCACTACCACTTCGCGACCAAGGAACTGCTCGTCGAGGAAGCCTTCGCGTACGCGGCGCGGCGGGAGATGGAGGCGCTGCGGACGACGATCGCGCGGTCCGGGTCCGTGGTGACCCGGATGAAGGCGCTGATCCGGCTGTACGCGCCGACCGGACAGGCGCCCGGCTGGCGGCTGTGGATCGACGGCTGGTCCGCGGGCATGCGGGACAAGGGTCTGCATGACGTGATGCGGAAGATGGACGAGGAGTGGAAGTCCTCCATCGTGTCCCTGGTCCAAGAGGGAATGGACAACGGGGAGTTCCACTGCGCCGACGCGCGGGTCGTGGCATGGCGGATCACGCTCTTCCTCGACGGCCTCGCCGTGCAGCTCGTCGCCCGGCGTGGAGCCCTGGAGAAGGCGGAAGCCGCGCAGTGGGTGCGCGAGCATGTGGCCGGGCAGCTCGGGATCGATCCGGCGGCGCTCGGGCCGCGCCGCGCCGCCGGGCGGCCGGCGGACATCTCCTGAAACGCTATTGACTGACGAATCAGTCAATAAATACGCTGCTCTCGGTGAACACTCAACCCGGTTCACCCATGGCCGCGCACAGCGAGGGGGACTCAATGGTGCCCACGCGTCGGACGACACCGCTCTCCGGCCCCACGGACCCGGGCCGCCGCATCGCCTTCGTGGCGCTGACGTGCGCCACCGCGGTCTGGGGCTGGAGTTACCTGGCGACGGTCTGGCTCCTCCCGGAGATGGGTACGGCGAGTCTGGTCGCCGTCCGCTTCCTCCTCGCCGGGCTGATCATGGTGGCCGTCCGGCCCCGCGCGATCGCGGCGCTCGGCCGCCGGCACACACTCGCCGGACTGGGGCTCGCCTGTTTCCTCGGCTCCGGAACGCTCCTCCAGGTCCAGGGGCAGCACTACATTCCCGCCTCCCAATCCGGCTTCCTGACCTCGCTCTTCGTGATCCTGACACCGCTGGTGGCACGGATCCTCTTCAAGACGAAGGTGACGAGGGGCGTATGGGCCGGTGCGATCGCGGCGATGGCGGGTCTGGGCGTCATCGCCTTCAACGGGGTCTCCTTCAGCTTCGGCACGTGGCTGACCCTGGCCGCCGCACTCGCGTACGCGGTGCAGATGGCGTTCCTGTCCGCGTACTCGTCGGCCGAGAAGGTCTACGGCCTGGCCACACTGCAGATCCTCGGCACCGGTGTGATCGCCTCGTTCTGGGCCGTACCGAACGGGATCGATCTGCCGGACACCCCGGCCGGCTGGGGCTGGCTCGCCTACTCGACCCTGCTGGCGACACTCGGCATGTACGTGGTGCAGACCTGGGCACAGTCCCGGCTCACCGCCGCGAGCGCCGCGGTCGTCATGGCCTGCGAACCGCTGTTCGTGGCCCTCTTCAGCCTGCTCGTCGGGGCGTCGCTGTCGAACCGGACGATCGTCGGCGGCCTGCTGATCCTGCTGGCGATGTACCTCGTCATCACCGCCGACCGCTCGGTCGCACCGCCGCTCGCGGATCCGCTCGCCGTCCCCGGCCCGGAAGCGCGGGGTCAGACTCCGGAAGCCCGCGGTCCGGAAGGACCGCGGGCTTCGGGCGCGTCCGCGCGGGGAGAATGACAGGAACCGTTGGGTTCCCGGCCTCAACCCCGCGTCGTCAGCTCGTTCTTGATGATCTGTCCGCCCTTCATGACGAAGCGGACGTCCGTGAACGCCGACAGTTCGCCGGACGTGCCGGGGACGGCGATGAGGTCGGCGTACTTGCCCGGGGCGATCGAACCGACCCTGTCCTCCCAGCCCATGCACTCGGCGCTGGTGAGCGTGGCCGTACGCAGCGCCTGCATCGGCGTCATGCCGTACGCGCACAGGGTCGCGAGCTGACGGGCCTGCAGGCCGTGCGGGAACCCGCCGGCGTCCGTACCGAAGCCGATCTTCACACCGGCCCGTACGGCCTTCGTGAACGCCTGGCGCTGCGCTTCGGTGGCGTGGTCGTTCTTGGCCTGTGACTCGGCGTCGAACCCGGCGGCGTCCGCGTTCTCGGCCAGCCAGTCGCTCCACCAGAGGTCGGCCGAGAGATAGGTGCCGTGCTCCAGCATCAGCTCGATGCCCTCGTCGTCGAGGTAGCAGCCGTGCTCGATGGAACGGACGCCGGCCGCCGCCGCCCTTCTGATGCCCTCGCTGCCGTGGGCGTGGACCGCCACGTACGCACCGTAGAGGGCCGCCTCCTCCACCGCGGCCCGCATCTGCGCCTCGGTGAGCTCCGGCGCGCCGGGTACGGTACCCGCCGCCATGACCGCGCCGGTGCCGATCAGCTTGATCAGGTCGGCGCCGCCGTGCAGGATCTGCCGGACACGCTCGCGCACGTCGTCCACACCGCGCACGGAACCGAAGCGGAACTCTCTGGGCAGTTCGATGTCAGGGGCCAGACCGGTGATCATCCCGCCCCCGGTGGAGACCGTCACATAGGCCCCGGCGACGGCCATGCGGGGCCCGATGACGATGCCGCCGTCGATCGCGTCCCGCAGGGCCGTATCGACGAACGCGCGGAAGGTGCCCACGTCCCGGACCGTGGTGAAGCCGGCGAGCAGGGTGTCGCGCGCGTGGCTGATCGATTCGAAGGCCTGCTGCGCGGCGCTCTGCCTGAGCTCCTGCAGCGGGTCTCCGCAGGCGGCGATGCCGACCAGATGGGTGTGCAGGTCGATCAGTCCGGGACCGAGCGTGGCCTCGCCCAGATCGATGACCTCGACACCTTCCGGAACAGGCGCCGAGCCCGGCCGCACCGCGCGGATCCGTTCCCCTTCCACCAGCACGGTCCGGTCGGTCAGCACCTCACCGGCCTCGACATCGATCAGGCGCGCGCATCGCAACGCGAGGGCCATCAGTCCTCCTTGACGAGTTGAACGCGGAGGCCGGGACCGTCCCGGCCTCCGCGTGAAGGCGGTGACGAACTCACTGCTCCAGGACGGCCATGGCCGCGTTGTGTCCGGGAACACCGCTCACACCGCCGCCGCGCACCGCGCCCGCGCCGCAGAGCAGCACATTGCGGTGCGAGGTCTCGACTCCCCAGCGGCCGGTGCCCTTCTCCTCGTCGGCGAACGGGAACGCCAGCGAGCGGTGGAAGATGTTCCCCCGTGGCAGCCGCAGTTCCTCCTCCAGGTCGAGGGGGGTCTTCGCCTCGATGCACGGCCTGCCGTTCTCGTCCAGTGCCAGACAGTCGGCGATGGGCTCGTCCAGCACCGCGTCGAGTTCGGCGAGAGCCGCCTTGAGCAGGGCGTCCCGCTTCGCGGCGTTGTCCTGCTCGAACAGCCGGGCCGGTGTGTGGACTCCGAACATCGTCAGCGTCTGGTAGCCGCGGGCGACCAGCTCGGGGGCGAGGATCGTGGGATCGGTGAGCGAGTGGCAGTAGATCTCCGAGGGAGGTGACGACGGCAGAGCGCCCCCGGCGGCCTCCCGGTAGGCCCTGGCCAGTTGTCCGTAGCCCTCCGCGATGTGGAACGTACCGGAGAACGCCTCGCGCGGGTCGACGGAGGTGTCACGCAGCCGCGGCAGCCGGCGCAGCAGCATATTGACCTTGAGCTGGGCTCCCTCGGCGCGCTCGGCCGGAGCCTCGTCGCCGACGAGTTGGGCGAGGGCCTCGGGGGAGGCGTTCACCAGGACCTTGCGAGCCGCGACGGAGCCCTCTCCCGCCCGGGTGCGGTACGTGACGACGGAGTGGGGATCGTCCGGGTCGATGCGGAGCACTTCGTGGCCGGTGACGATCTCGGTCCCGGCCGCGCGGGCCGCCTGGGCCAGCGCGTCGGTGAAGGCGCCCATGCCGCCGATGGGAACGTCCCAGTCTCCCGTGCCCCCGCCGATCACGTGGTACAGGAAGCAGATGTTCTGCGCCAGCGAGGCGTCGTGCGCATCGCTGAAGGTGCCGATGATGCCGTCGGTGAGAACGACGCCGCGCACCAGGTCGTCCCGGAACCGCTCCTCGATCGTGACACCCAGCGGCTGCTCGAACAGCATGTGCCAGGCGGCGTCGTCGCCGATCCGTGCGCGAAGCGCCTCGCGGGTGGGCAACGGCTCGGTCAGCGTGGGGAAGACGCTCCGGGCGACGCGTCCGGTCGTGGCGTAGAAGTCCTGCCACGCCTCGTACTCCGCGTCGGATCCCGTGAGGGCGCGGAAGGACGCGCGGGTGCGCTCCTCACCGCCACCGATGAACAGTCCGGTGGCACGGCCGTCGCGCGCCGTGGGCGTATAGGAGGCCACCGTGCGTTTCCGCACGGCGAAGCTCAGGCCGAGGTCGTCGACGACCTTCGACGGCAGCAGGGAGACGAGATACGAGTAGCGGGACAGGCGCGCGTCCACGCCCGCGAAGGCCCGCGTCGAGACGGCGGCGCCGCCCGTGACGTCCAGACGTTCGAGGACGAGTACGGAGCGCCCTGCCCGAGCGAGATAGGCGGCGGCGACCAGCCCGTTGTGCCCACCACCGACAATGACGACGTCGTAGACGTCCCTGGTGAATTCCGCTTGTGCTGCCATGACGGTAATATTCCGTTCCTTTCGTGTCTCCTGGACATCCAGGGTCATACGGGCGATTGCTCCGCGCCCTTCGGAGCGGTCGGGGTTCCGGGCGCCAGCGGCGCGCCGATGCGCCGGTCGCGGGGCGAGACGGCCGGGACCGCGCCGAGCAGCCGGCGGGTGTACTCATGCCGGGGACGGTGGGTGACCTGGTCCGCGCTGCCGCGTTCCACGACCGTGCCGCGCAGGAGCACATCGACTTCGTCGCTGATCCGGCGCACCACATCCAGATCGTGCGTGATGAACAAGTACGCCAGTCCGCACCGCCGTTGGAGGTCAAGGAGCAGGTTGAGGATCTGCGCCTGGACGGAGACGTCGAGCGCCGACGTGGGCTCGTCGCAGATGACCAGGTCGGGGTCGGTGGCCAAGGCCCGTGCGATGCAGACGCGTTGCCGCTGGCCCCCGGAGAACCGGTGCGGGTAGGCATCGGGCTCGACACCCTCCATCCCTACGGCGTCGAGCAGTTCGCGGACACGCTCCCCTTCGTCGTGCCGGTGCAGCCTGTGGGCGCGCAGCGGCTCCGCGACCACCTCGCCGATCGTCAGCCGTGGATCGATCGACTCATAGGGGTCCTGGAAGACCATTCCGACACTCCGGTGGAACACCTGCCTTGCCCGACGGCCACGGACCGGCTCGCCGCGGAAGCGTACGGTGCCGCTGTCGGCGCGCTCCAGACCGACGAGGACCCGCGCCAGGGTGGACTTGCCCGAGCCGGACTCGCCCACGATGCTGACCGTGCGGCCCGCCTCGATGCGCAGGTCCACCGCGTCGAGCGCGGTGTAGCGCCCGTAGCGCTTGGTGATGCCGGTCGCCTCCAGCAGGGGCGCCGCTCCGGCGGTGGCGCGCTCGGCCTCGTTCATCGGACATCCTCCAGACGGTGACAGGCCGCGATGTGGTCCTCCGCGAGCCGGAGCGGCTGGGGGAGATCGGTCCCGCAGCGGACTTCGGCGTGCGGACACCTGGTGTGGAAGGGACAGCCCCCGGGGACACCACCGACGGGCGGGCTCCCCGAGATCGTGGTGAAGGGGGCCTTCGGCCCGGCGCTGCGACCGCTCTGGAAGCACCTGAGCAGGGCCTGGGTGTACGGGTGCCTGGCGCCCTCGAAGAGGGTGAGCACATCGGTGTGCTCGACCAGCCGGCCGCCGTAGAGCACCGCGACATGGTCCGCGATCTCCGCGACGACCGACATGTCGTGGGTGATCCAGACGACGGTGAGCCCGTACTCCTGCTGGAGCCGGCTGATCAGTCCGAGGATCTCGGCCTGCACGGTCACGTCCAGCGCGGTCGTCGGCTCGTCGGCGATGAGCAGTTGGGGATGGAAGGCGAGCGCCATCGCGATGATCACGCGCTGCCGCATGCCGCCGGAGAGCGCGTGGGGGTAGAGCCGGGCGACGCGATCGGGGTCCGGGATACCGACGTCGGCGAGGGCCTGACGGGCCAGCAGATCGGACTCGGTCCTGCCCGCTCCGTTGCGGACCCGGTGGACCTCCGCGATCTGCTTGCCCACGCGGATCACGGGGTTGAGGGCGGCGGAGGCGTCCTGCGCGAGGTAGGCCGCGGTACGGCCCCGTGCCTCGCGGAGGGCCTTTCCGCCGAGTGCGGTCAGTTCCACGTCCCCGACCCGGACCGAGCCGGCGGTGATCCGCGCGCCCGCCGGGAGAATGCGGCCCGCGGCCAGGGCGAGTGTGGACTTGCCGGAACCGGACTCGCCGACGAGGGCCGTGGTGGTGCCCGCGGGTACGTGGAGCGTGACGTCCCGCAGGGCGGGATAGTCGCCGTAGGCGACGCTGAGGCCGTCGATCGCGACATCACTGCCGAGGCGGCGCACGGTGGTTGACTCCGGAGCGGTGGTCATGGTGTCTCCGATGCGGCACGGGGGTCGATGGCGGTCCTGATCAGGTCCACCAGCAGGTTGGCCGTCACGACGAGGGTCGCCGCGATGATGACCGTGCCGGTGAGCAGCGGACGGTCGAGGGCGGCGAACGCCGCCGTCTGCAGCTGGCCGATGCCGGGCCAGCCGAAGATCGTCTCGACGAAGACGACCCCGGAGAGGAACACCGCCACATCCATACCGAGCAGGGTCGTCACCGGGGAGGCGGTATTGCGCAGCACATGCCGGGTCACGATCCGCCGGCGGCTGAGGCCCTTGGCGACCGCCGTCCGCACATAGGCCGAGGACAGCGCCTCGCGCACGCTGTCCCGGACGACGTTCGCGTAGTACGGGGCGCCGAGGATTCCGAGCGTCAGCGCCGGCAGCACGATCTGTGCCGGGCCGGTTCCGCCGTCGATCGGGAAGATCGGGAGCTGGTATCCGAAGAAGAGCAGCAGGAGGAAGCCGAGCGAGAACACGGGCATCGACAGCAGGCCCACGTTGATGGTCGCCAGCAGCCAGTTCCGCTTGGGCCGCAGCGCCTCCCAGAGCCCCCACAGACCGCCGAGGACGACCTCGACCGTGAGGGCGGCCGCCGCGAGGACGGCGGTGGCGGGAAGCCGTTCGAGGATCAGCGAGAGCACGGGACGGTCGTGGGAGTAGGAGGTGCCGAGGTCCCCGGAGGCCACGGAGCTCAGATAGTGGCCGAGCTGCGACCAGAGCGGGTCGTCGAGGCGGAGCCGCGCGCGGATCTCGGCGAGGACCTCCGGAGTGGCCTTGGGGCCGGCGATGCTGCGGGCCGGGTCGCCGGGGACGACGTACTGAAGGACGAAGGTGAGCAGGACCACCGCGGTGACGGTGAACAGGCCCAGCAGGATGCGTATGCCTATGCGTCGAGCCATGAGCGTCGCTCCGAGAGTGGGTTGCGGCGGTTCAGCCCTTCGGCGATCAGAACGAAGGCCAGGACGGTCGCGATGACGAGGACGAGGGGGACGAACAGGGTGTGCGGGGCATAGGTCATGCTGCCGGAACCGTCCGCGAGCATGTTGCCGATCTCCGGGGTGGGCGGCTGGATCCCCGCCCCGAGGTACGACAGGCCGGCCCCGACCACCACGACGGCGGCGCCGTTGAGGGCCGCGACATTGAGCAGGACGGTGGACAGGTGGGGCAGCACATGGCGGCGCAGTGCGGTGTGGCGGCGCACACCGTGCGCGAGGGCCGCCTCGACGTATCCGCGGCCGCGCAGCCGCAGCGTCTCACCGTGCACCAGCCGCGCGGTCCAGGCCCAGTACAGGGCGGTGACGACGACGATGATGCCGGTGGTGCCACGGCCCACGATGCTCGCCAGCGCGAGACCCGACAGCACGGTGGGGATGGACAGGAACACATCGACCAGACGCATCAGACACTGCTCGATCCAGCCCTGGTAGAAACCCGCCACGAGTCCCACCACGGCGCCCAGGCCGACGGAGGTGATGTTGGCGACGAGCGCGATGATCAGCGTGGCCCGCAGTCCGTGGAGCGAACGGGCTAGCAGGTCACGGCCGATGGAGTCGGTCCCGAGCGGGTGGCCGTCCGCGCCGATCCCGGCGGGCAGGCCGTTGGCGGTGAGGCTGTCGGTGTGAATCGTGTACGGCGATCCGGCCAGGGGCGCCAGCAGGGCCAGCAGGGCCAGCACACCGAGCAGGCAGAGCCCGGCGAGCCACAGACGGGACCCCTTGTCCCGCGCGGACCGGGACCCGGCGGTGGCCGGTCCGGGGAGACCGTTCCCCCGGGTGGATGTCGCCGCGGTGGAGGCGGACGTCTGTGTGGTGACGGGAACGGCACTCATCGTTTCACCCACAACCGGTCGTAGTACGTGCCGGTTTCTCCGCGCATCTGGTAGTTACGGACCCCCGGTGCGCGTGCGGCGAGGAAGTTCATGCTGCCGATGAAGACCCCGGCGGCGTCGCGGACGAGCTCCTCCTCGGCCTCCGCGAGGAGCGAGTTGGCCGCTTCCGTGGTGGGCGCCTTGCGCGCCCTGGCCGTCAGCGCGTCCACCCGCGCGTTCGCGTACCCGGTGTAGTTCTGGGCGGCGGACGAAGTGAAGCAGGACGACGTGAGTTCGAGGGCGCTGTCCAGCGTGATGTACATCTGCGAGCCGTAGAGATCCCCCTCGCCCTTCGACGTGGCCAGCTCGAACGCGGACTGGCTCATGGCGTTCAGGGTGATCTCCACCCCCACCGCCTTGAGCTGCTGTTGGAGGACCTGCGCCAGCAGCGGCCAGGGATCGCGGGTGCCGTGCAGGAAGTCCAGGCGGAGGTTGCGTACCCCCGCTTGTTCGAGGAGCCCGCGGGCCCTCTCCGGTGCGTGGGTGTAGGGCTTCGCCGTACGCCGGTACCGGCTGAGCTGCTTGGGGAAGGGGCATCCCCAGGGATCCGACAGGCCGAAGGAGAGACGCATGAGCTGTTCCCGGTCGACCGCCCAGTTCAGGGCCTGCCGCACCCGCGGATCACGGAGTTCCGGGCGCTTGGTGTTGGCCGAGATCCACTGGCTTCCGCGCACCGGGACGGTCTGCACGTACCGCTCGCGCATGGCGGGGTCGGCGGTGAACCTGGCGGCCTGGCTGGCCACCAGTCCTTCGCCGAGCACATCCACCCTGCCCCCGCTGAGCTGGAGTGTCTGAAGGGGATAGCCGATGCCCCAGCGGTATTCCAGGGTGTCGATGAGGGGGGTGCCGCGCCAGAAGTACCGGTCGAACGCCGTGAAGAGCGCTCGCTGGCCCTTGCTGTCGTACCGGGTGATACGGAACGGGCCGTTGCCGACCGGAGTACGGCCGAAGCCCGAGCCGAGCCGGCGGATCTCCTCCTGGGGCAGGGCGGCGGTATAGGGCTGGCACAGCAGCGCGGGCAGGAGGACGTCCGGCTCGGTGAGCTGGATCCGCAGCGTGTACGGGTCCGGCGCGCGCAGGCCGCTCACCTTCGCCGCCTTCTGCTGGTTGACCGCCTCGGCCCCTTCGATCCCGAAGAGATAACTCGCCGCCCAGGACGCCAGTTCGGGATCCAGCAGCCGCGTCCATGTGTAGATGTAGTCCTGCGCGGTCACCGGCCGGCCGTTGTGGAAGCGTACGTCCCGTCGCAGGGGGACGGTGTACACCGTCCGGTCCGCGGATATCCGCGGCATGGCGGCCGCCGCGTGCGGGGCGGGTCCGTCGTACTGGCGCGCGTACTGGTACAGCGGGGCGTACAGGACCGTCGAGATGGCCTCCCAGCTGTGCAGATCCCAGCCGATGGCCGGGTCGTAGGACTGCGCCTCGTTCGACCAGGCCGTGATCACCCTGCCCGTGCGCCGCGCGCCGACCGGGTCTCCCGGCCCCGGCGCCCATTCCACGACATCGGCCGCGGGGCCGACGCGCGCGTGCGGCGGGCCGGCGTCGCAGCCGCTCAGCAGCACGCCGGCGGCTCCCGCGGCCCCTGTGGTCAGAACCTGTCGTCGGGACGGATGGTGGTGTGGTCCGGCCATGAGTGTCCTCTCCTGGAGCTGCCGCTGCGCGGAATGACCGGACGGCGGGGCAAGTCCTGGCCTCGGATGTGAGGTAGGGCGTGTCACCTGTGGGCACGCCATCGGGAGCATGGGGATGCGTGGAGGGCTGGCGACGGGCCTCCCCGGGCGGCGGTGTGATCCGTGTGGCACCGGTCCCGGCGTCGGCCGGGTCCGTCCCACCCCGCCCGGGGCGGCGTTGTCACCATTGGATGGTTTTGGTTTCCGTGTATTCGAGGAGGCCGTGCACGCCGAGTTCCCGTCCGATCCCGGACTGCTTGTATCCGCCGGTGGGGGCGAGAACGTTGAACTCACCGCTGTTCACGGTGACCAGTCCGGCCCGGATCCGCCGGGCGATCCGCTCCGCGCGGAGCGGATCGGCACACCACACCGCGCCCGCGAGCCCGTAGATCGAGTCGTTGGCTATCCGGACCGCCTCCTCCTCGTCCCGGTAGCGCATGAGGCACACCACGGGGCCGAAGATCTCCTCCCGCGCTATCGCCATGTCGGCGGTGACGTCGGCGAAGACCGTCGGGAGGATCCAGTGGCCCGTGTCCAGGCCGTCGGGAATCCGGTCCTCCGGAGCGCCGCCGCCGGCGACCAGCCGCGCGCCTTCCGCCACCCCCTGCTGGATGTGGGACAGCACGCCGACGTACTGCCGGGCCGTGGCGACGGGGCCGATGTGCTCTCCGGCCACGGCCGGGTCGCCGAGCCGCCAGCGGCGGGCCTCCTCGGCGGCCAGCGCGACCGCCTCGTCGTACACCGCGTCGGGCAGCAGTACGCGGGTGCACGCGGTGCACGTCTGCCCGGAGTTGTAGAAGGCGTCGGCGAGTGCCACCCGTACGGCCCGGTCCAGGTCCTTGACCGTCCCGCCGTCCTGTTCGTCGGCGAGGATTACCCGGGCGGACTTCCCGCCGAGTTCCAGTCCCACGCGCTTGACGGTTCCGGCGGCCGCCGCGGCGACGGAGCGGCCCGCCGCGGTGGACCCGGTGAAGGAGACCGCGTCGACGTCGGGATGGGAGGCGAGGGCATCGCCGACCACCGCGCCCGATCCCGTGATGAGGTTGAACACCCCGCCGGGCGCGCCGACCGCGGGGCACGCGTCGGCGAAGACCTCGGCCAGCAGGAACGCGTTCAGCGGCGCGTCGCAGCTCGGTTTGAGGACGACCGTGCAGCCCGCGGCGAGTGCCGCGGCGACCTTGGCCGCGGCCAGGTAGAGGGGGTAGTTCCACGGTGTGATGGCGGCGACGACGCCCACCGGCTCCTGGACGATCTGGGAGGACCCGACGCGCTCCTCCCATTCGTGGCCGGCCAGGATGTCGGCGTAGGAACGGAACACCTCGGCCGCGAGCCGTGTCTGCATATGAAGGGCGTTGTCGAGCGGGGCGCCCATCTCCGCGCTGATCACCTCGGCGAAGTCCGCCTCGCGTACCAGGATTCCGGCGGAGACCGCCGCGAGCAGCGCCCGGCGGGTGGCGATGTCCGCCGCGGCCCAGGCAGGGAACGCGGCGCGGGCCGCGGCCACCGCGAGGGACACATCCTCCCGCGTCCCCTTCGGCACCTGGCCGACCGCACCGCGGCCGGTGGGATCGGTCACGACGGTGTGCGGCCCGCCGAGCCCGCCGAAGGGGGCCTGCCACGCGCCGCCCACTCGGAAGTGCGAGCGTTCCGTGTCGAGGCGGCTCCTGGTGATGTGGGTGACCGGATGACCCATGGTCGTGCTCCTCAAGGGCGACTGGGGATTCGGTGGACGACAGCGTGGCGGGGCCGCCGGGGCAGCCGCGCTTGGCTGGTTCCGAACGGTAGGTTGCTACTGATTCGAGAGTCAATAGAGTCCCCCGTAATTGCTGACTCTTGAATCAATATCTGACCGTCCGCCGTCCCGGGCGACCGGCTCGGCAGGCCAGCGGCCCGGAACCGAAGGTGTCCCGACGTCTGTCCGCCGTCCCGGGCGCCCGGCGTTCACACAGGCCCGCCCGGGGTCACACTGGCCTGGTGACCGCCAGGAGCGCGGTGTCGTCCGCCGTCTCGCTCCCCGTGTGCCGGCCGATGGTGTCGATCACGAGGTCCAGGAGATCGTCGGGGCCTGTGAACGGACGGTCACGCAGCTGCTCCACCGGGTCGAGGAAGACTCCGTACGCGTCGCGGGCTTCCGACAGACCGTCCGTGTAGAAGAGGAGCGTCGCCCCGGGCGGGAACTCCGCCGCGTAGGACCGGCCCGACTCGTCCGGCGGCCCGGAATCCCCGGAATCCCCGGGATGGAGCCGGATCAGCCCCAGGGGCAGAGCGCGCCCGCCGGGCTCCAGCAGGCGCGGCGACTGCCCGGGGCACAGCAACAGGGGATCCGGATGGCCCCGGTTGACCAGCCGCAGCTTCTCTCCCCCGTCGGAGATCTCGGCGAGCACGGCCGTGGCGAACCCCTCGACGGCGTCGATGCCGCGCCGTGCCCCCTCCCTCGACAGCGCGCGGTCGAGTCGCCGCGCGACGCCTTCGAGATCCGGTTCCTGCTCGGCGGCCTCCCGGAACGCCCCGAGGACCACCACGACCGAATCGATGGCATCCGTCCCCTTGCCACGTACGTCACCGATCACCAACCGCACACCGTAAGGGGTGTTCTGAACGGCGAAGAGGTCCCCGCCGATGCGGGCATCGGCCTGCGCCGCCATGTACCGTGCCGCGACCCCGAGCCTGCCGGCCCGTGGCGCCGGGAAGGGCAGCACCGCCCGCTGGGCGGCCTCCGCGATGCCGCGTGCCGACGCGAGCCGCCTGTCCCCGAGCACGACGACCCGGTTGATCAGCACCGCCAGCCCGGCGACGGTCAGTACCGTGGCCTTCTCGGTGGCAGCCTCGATCGGGCCACCGGAGCCCTGGAGCACTTGGACCGGGAGCATGGCCAGGCAGGCGGCCACACCCGTCCAGATGGTCACGCGCAGTGAGGACAGGGGTGCGGCGACCAGCGCGGCGGCCGCGAAGAGGGGGGCCGCGCTGTAGCCGGGCGGCATCGCCAGGTCGACGGCCAGCCCGAAGACGATCAGCAGCGTGGGCAGCACACGCATCGCTCCTCGGGCCTTCCCTCCCTCACTCGCCCGTTCCAGCCAGGGGCGCCGGGTGCGATCGCGGAGGGTGCGGTGCCGGAGGGGGGAGCGCGACGGCCGGGACTGCTGCGCTACGCGGCCCTGGGTCATTGGTGGTCTCCCTGACGGTGCTGAGGAATCCTCGCCCTCAAACTTCCAGATGTGACCTGATTTGTCCCTAGGGTTTATCCCTGGTCGGTCTGCTCATTACGTCCAGCCCCGATTGTCCAGCCCGAGCTACGTGTTCGTCCTGGAAGACCTGGTCATGGTGCTCATGGCCAACGGTGGCATCCGGACCCCATCGCCGGCCGCGGCGGTGGCCGCCTCCCGGCGTTTCGCCGCGCCGCTGATCCAGGGCATGCGGGCCGAGCCGGCCATCCCGCCATTGCCTCCGGCGGGACGACTGCCGCTGACACTGGTGATTTAGGGCCTGTCCCAAACCCGCACCATGCCGGCCGGTCGAAATCCGGGTGCGGCCTGTCGGCGCGCTGGTGTGTGATCGAAGGCATGACGATTGCGTTGGGCCGGCCGGGAGTCGACGGGCTGAGCAGGGCCGTGAGCGTGCTGCGGGAGTGGCAGAACGACGGGGCGCCGATGCAACTGCATCCGGGGGACCTGGGCTGGTTCTGGCGGTCGGGCACGGAAGCGACCGCCGCGGCGGTCAGGACGTGGAACCGGTACGGACAGATTCTCGCCGTCGGTCTGCTGGACGGTCCCGGGCTGTTGCGCCTGACGATCGCGCCGGACGCTCATCGGGACGAGGAGTTGGCGCGGCGATTGGCCGAGGACGTGACCGAGCCGGAGCGCGGCGTACTGCCCCGGGGGAAGGTGAACATCGAGGCGCCGATGGGCGCACTGGTCCAAGATCTGCTGTCCGAGGACGGCTGGAAGACCGACGACCCGTGGACACCGCTGCGCCGCGACCTCGCGGAGCCGGTGAAGGACCCAGGCGTACGGATCGAGGTGGTCGGGCCGGGGCGGGCGCACGTGTTCGCCGCCGTACATCGGGCAGCGTGGGACGGGTCGAGGTTCACGGACGAGCGCTGGCACGCGATGGCGGCCGGGTTGCCGTACGCCGACGCCCGGTGTCTGGTCGCGTACGACGACCACGGCACCGCGGTGGCGGCGGTGACGGTGTGGTCGGCCGGTCCGGGTAGGCCCGGTTTGCTCGAACCGATGGGCGTACATCGGGAACATCGCCGCCACGGTTACGGCAAGGCGATCACCGTCGCCGCGGCGGCCGCACTCCAGGAGCTGGGCTCGTCGAGCGCGATCGTCTGCACCCCGAGCTCCAACGTCGGCGCCGTCGCCACGTACGAGTCAGCCGGCTTCCGGCGACGCCCCGAGGTCAGGGACCAGTACCGGAACGTCTAGGGCCTTTCGGCTCGACCGGGACGAACCGCCACCGCTGACTCTCCGCGTTGTCGTCGTGCTCTCGCGGGACGGCCACGCCACCCCGCCAAATTCAGCGGAACCACAAAGCCGCCCAGCACGCCTAACGATCACCCGCCCCAACGAACGGGAAGAGTCCCCCCACCGTGAACCCCTACCGAGTCCTCGTCACCGGCTCCCGCAACTGGGAAGACGAAGAACTGATCCGCCACCAGATCACCCGTATCTGGCTGCTTGTCAACCGACCGTTCGTCGTTGTCCACGGCGCGCGCCCGACCGGCGCCGACTGGATCGCCGGCGGCTGGGTCGACGACGTCGCCGTCACGCAGATAGGCCTGGCCACCGAGGAGCAGCATCCGGCCGACTGGAAGACCCACGGTCGCGCGGCAGGACCGATGCGCAATCGGCTGATGGTCCGGCTCGGCGCCGACATGTGCCTGGCGTTCATCCGCAACGGCTCCCGGAGCGCGGCCGTTTGCGCCGACCTCGCTGAGGGTGCGGGGATCCCGACGAGGCGGTGGACGGCGTGATTACCGTCGTGCTGGTTCTCGCCCGGCTCGGCATCGCCGCAGTCCTTGTGACTGACGCCTGACCACCCCATGACACGCGGCATGCCCGCCCCTGTCGCACAGGGGGCCGGTGCGGCGGTTTCGCGCGGCTGCCGCGCAGAGTCACGGCGTGATTTCGTACCGTAATGGGAGGGTTTGGGGTTCATCATAGGGAAATTCCCTGAAGACCATCCGACCGCGTCCTGCCACTGTGGAAAGCGAGCGCTCCTCCGAGGATTGATCGGCCACCCACGGCCACCAACCGCTGCTTGAGGAAGCGAGTCAAGGCAATGATGGCGAATTGCACGACAGTGGAATCTGTCCGTACGGTCACCGGCCGCACCATCTCTCTGGCCGGCCGCCGCCAGGCTGCCCGCTGCGCCCGCCGTGTCCTGACACAGTTCCTCGGCCACCGAGGGCTCCTGAAGGGACCGGACGGAGAACCGCGCGAGCAGGCGGAGGACGCCCTGCTGGTGGTGTCCGAGCTGGTGACCAACGCCTGCCGGCACACGGCGGGCCCTCGTTTTCTGGGGATGGCCCTCAAAGGCGGATGTCTTCTGCTCGAAGTGGGGGACAGGAGCAGGCGGGTCCCGCACCTGGTGCCGCCCGAGCATCGGGGGGCCTCCGGCGGGTTCGGGCTCGGCCTCGTCGCGGAACTGATCGACGACTGGGCGGTGGTGACCAGCGCCCGGGGCAAGACGATACGGGTGACGCTTCCGATGGGGCGGTGACATGTGGGCGGCGGCGGCGATGCGGCGGCGGGGGCAGGCGGCCCCGGCTCCGGGTTCAGGTGCTGCTCAGCGGGCTGTCCTGCTGCACCATGTTCCGGAGCTGGCGGCGCCCGGAGAGCGACAGCTTCTGGTAGACGTGGCTGAGGTGGTACTCGACCGTCTTGCTGCTGATGAACAGCCTGGCGGCGATCTCCCTGTTCGTGAGTCCGCGGCCGATGAGCAGGGATATGTCGCGCTCGCGGTCGGTCAGCTCCGAGAGAGGCAGCCCGGCCGGGCGGCCGGAGGGCCGGTCCGCGAAGTCGTCGCGGTAGCGCGTGAGGAACGGCTGGGCTCCCAGTGCCGCGAAGAGGTCGCGGGCCCGGGTGAAGTGTGCGGCTGCCCGGTGGTGCTCTCCTGCCTGGGCCAGCAGCCTGCCGTGGCTGTGCGCGAGCATCGCCAGGTGCAGCGGCGGATCGTCGGCGGAGGCGGGAAGGCTGAGGCCCTCTTCGAACAGGTCACGGGCTCGCTTGCCCTCTCCGCGTGCCTGCGACAGCCGACCCGAGAGCCACATCACGGCCATGCGGAGAAAGGGAGCGTCCTCCCTCAGGGCCATCAGGTGGGCCAAGGCCGTATCGGCGCCGTCCAGGTCACCGTCGGCGATCAAGGCCTCGACGTACAGGGGGCGCCACCACGTCTGGAAGGCCAGTGGTCCCGAGTCGGGGCGGGCCCGAAGAATGGTCCGCAGCGCGCCGAGCATGGCGGGATAGTCGCCCCGAGCCTGTGCCAGCACCGCCGCCCCGACGGCCGCGGGCGGCAGGCCGTGGGCCGGCGAGATCGCGCCGGACCATTGGTAGGACTGCTGGACCAGTTCCTGGGCTCGCTGCCACTGTCCGCGGCCCGCCCGCACCCATGACGCGATGGAACAGGCGTAGGAGAACGCCCAGGGCTTCTCCTCGGCCTCGGCGATGACCAGAGCGTGGTCGGCGCTGATCGCGGCCTCGTCCCAGCGGCCCAGGAAGTACTGTGAGGCCGCGAGGTTGGCGTAGGTGAACTCCGCGGTCACGGGGCAGCCGTTGGTGCGGGCCGTGTCCAGGGCGACGGCGAGTTCGTTCTCCGCGTCGGTGAGATCCCCGGCCCACATCTGGAGCATCCCGCGGTAGGCGCGCTGGATGGCCTGCTCCGCGACAGAGCGCGGACTGCCCGCGGGGGCGAGGGTGTCGTACTCGCGCAAGGCCGCGCGTGCGCCGGCGCAGTAACTGCGGGCCAGCCCCAGGCTGCCGGCCGCCCATGGCGCGAGCTGTGGCTCCAGATCGTCGATCGCCAGCACGTCCCGGAGCAGTGGTACGGCCTTCGCGCTGTGGCCGCCCACGATGTGCTGGATACCGAGCCAGGTGCCGGCCATGGCCGGTACGAACCGCGCTCCGGCCTCGGCCCGGCGGTCCTCCAGCGCCTCGGTGAGCAGGCCCGTGGCCTCAGGAGCGCCTCGGGGCGTTCCGTAGCCGCCCAGTACCAGGCTTCGCAGCGGGCACGGTTCGGCGGCTTCTATCCTGGCCAGGAGCGGCTCCACGCGCACGTACCGCTGAGCCCACAGAAGGCGTGCGGCCGCCGTGAGCAGCAGGCGTTCCCGCTCGCTGCGCGGGAGCGCCACCTCCGATGCCCACAACAGAAGGGTGGCGGCCCGTACGGGCTCTCCGGTCGCGTGGTACCCGTCGGCGGCCAGTTCGAGTTCCCGGGCGAGCTGGGTATCCGTACCCTGCGTGGCCGCGACCCTGTGCGACCAGGAGGCGGCACGGTCGACGAGGGTGGCCGCGGCGGCGTGCAGTGCCCGCAGCCGGCGGGGCGAGGTGGCGGTCACGATCGCCTCGCGCTGGAGCTCGTGGGCTATCGCGACCGGGGTGTACGGCTGGTTGGGCCACCACCGCACGA
Organism: Streptomyces scopuliridis; assembly: GCF_042790125.1. Classification (GTDB taxonomy): domain Bacteria; phylum Actinomycetota; class Actinomycetes; order Streptomycetales; family Streptomycetaceae; genus Streptomyces; species Streptomyces scopuliridis_A. Next base: position 98,950 of record NZ_JBHTZS010000005.1, on the reverse strand, counting down.
TTCCTTGCGCCAGCAGGGGTTCGAGCGCCGCGTCGGATTCTGTTACGGAGGCGACGCGGGCAGCCGTGGCGAGGGGCGCCGGGCCGCCCAGTACGGCGATGCCCTCGACCAGGCTCCGCGCCGGACCGGGCAGACCGTCCAGCTGGCGCCGTAGGGCCTGCACCAGGGACGTCGGTACCGGCAGGGCGTCCCGCCCGTGAGCCACCGAATCCCACGCGACCTCTGCGAGCAGCGTCCGGAGGTACAGGGCGTGGCCGTCGGTGTGGTTCCGGAGCCGCTCGGCCGTTCCGCGGCCGACGGGACGGCCGTATACCAGCGTGGCCAGTTCGCCCACTTCGGTGACCCCGAGCCCGGTCAGGGTCAGCTCGCAGCTGTGCGGCATGCCCGCGACCAGACGATGCAGGTCCAGACCTCCGGCCTCGCCGGGCTCCGTGCCGCTGCGCGAGAGCAGGACGGTGAGCACCGCATCGGCTTCCAGGCGGCGCAGTACGAAGCCCAGAACCTGCGCCGAGGGCCGATCGGCCCACTGGACGTCGTCGACGACGATCAGCACCGGCCCGTCGCTCTGCAACTCGCCGAGCAGTTCCAGCAGTTCGCTACCCACCTGGAAGGGTTCCGCCGTCGGCACCGCTCCCGCGAGCAGCGGAAACCGGTTGAGGAGAGCCGCTGGTACGCGGGAAGTCAGCTGCCGGATCACACCGAATGCCAGGTCCTCCTCTGATGTGTCGCAGGCGGCCCGGAGCACGGGGAGGTTCTCGGACGAAAGCCCTGCCAGCCAGCGGCGAACCAGTGCGCTCTTTCCGATACCCGCAGCCCCTTGGACAAGCACACTCGACGCCTTGCCGGACCGTGCTGTCCGCAGACACTGATCCATGCGGTCCAGCTCAGCGGTGCGTCCCACGAACGCGGTGTCGCCCGCGGTGGCCGTCATCGTACGCATCCCCGGCCGGGAGGATGACACACGTAAGCGGCAGGGACACGGGCCGTGACCGGTAGCTTCATTCCGGAGACCACCACCTGACGAGCCCGGCGTCGCGGAGCGGAGCGACAGTCCTCCGGGGGGCTTGCGGCGTCAAGGCGACAACCCCCTCATGTTACGACCAGCGCCATCGTTCTCTCTCGACCACAACTTTAGCCCCGTCGGCCTCGCCCGCGCCCGGCGCCGGCCCCGGCCCGCGAGGCCGCGAACTCAACGAACGGGAGGGGTCGGGGGCTGTAACAGAAGTGAAACACCGACTGGTGCCACAGTGACCGCGCGAGTCTCCATCGAACAGCCACAGGAGGCATTCATGCCATTTATCGCGCCATCGGCCCGCGGTTCCCGCATCCGCCGGAGAGCAGTGGTCGGCAGTTTCGCGGCGCTCGCGGGAATCGTCGCGACAGCGACTCCGGGGCACGCCGTGATCGGCGGAAGCCCGGCGCCCACCGCCGAGTCCTGGATGGCATCCGTGCAGGTGGACGGCTCGGCGTTCTGCGGCGGCACCCTGATCGACAGGAAGTGGGTCCTGACGGCCTTCCACTGCGTGGGGAGTGGCAAGAGGGATATCAAGGACCTGCGGATACGGATCGGCAGCCGCAGTACCAGTGAGGGCGGGACCCTTGCCAAGGTCAAGGAGATGGTCAAGCACCCGGATGCCTCGTTCACCGATGGACAGTTCTCCGGGCCCGATCTGGTGCTGCTCAAGCTCGACCGGCCGGTCCGTCACAAGCCCGTTCGCCTGAACACCGTCAGCCCGCGGACCGGTACCGCCGTGCGCGCCCTGGGCTGGGGAAACACATGCCGGGACGCAATGTGTGTGCCGGAACACCTCCAGGAGATCACCCTTCCGGTGAGCGAGAAGAAGGACAATCTGCTCGTTCTCAAGGACCGCGAGTTCCGGGGGGTGGGCCCGGGAGATTCCGGAGGTCCGCTCGTGGTCAAGAAGAAGGGGAAATGGCGGCTCGCCGGCGTTACCTCGACCAACGGAACGCGTGAGGACCACATGCTCAGCAACTTCGTCGACGTGGCCGGCTACCGGGACTGGATCGACAAAGTCGTCACACACACCAGGTAGCCCCATCGAGACGCAGGGACGGACGCACCCGGCGGTGGTTACGGGCAACCCCCGTCGTTGCCGCCGGGCTTCAGTGGTGTGGCGTCCGGCTGCCCGCCCGGACCGTGTCCGTGCCCCAGCTCGCCAGGAGGCGCAGAGCCTCCGCCGACGCGGAGCCCGGCTCCGCGTGGTACACGCACAGAAACTGCTCGTCGTCGTCCGGGAGATGCAGCGTCTCGTACGCGAGGGTGAGGTCACCGACCAGCGGATGCCGCATCCGCTTCACGCCGTGACCCTTCTCCTTCACGTCGTGCGTGGCCCACAGCCGCCTGAACTCCTCGCTCTTGACGGAGAGTTCACCCACGAGCGCCGACAGGTCCGGGTCCTGCGGGTGCTGGCCCGCGTACAGCCGCAGATAGCTGACCATGTCGGACGCCTTGGAGTCCCAGTCCAGGAACAGCTCGCGGTAGTCGGGGGAGAGGAAGGTCAGCCGCGCCCAGTTGCGCTCCGCGGGCGGCAGCTTGCCCCAGTCGCCGAACAGCGCCGCCGCCATCCGGTTCCAGCCGAGGATCTCCGAGCGCGCCCCGCCGACATACGCGGGCACGCCCTCCATCGAGTCGAGCAGCTGCTGCAGCGCCACTCGCACCTGCTGGCGCCTGGGCGCCCGGTACTTCCTGCGCTGCTGCTTCGGCCTGGCGAGGTGGATGAGGTGCGCATGCTCGACGTCGGTCAGACGCAGAGCGCGCGCGATCGAGTCGAGCACCTCCGCCGACACATTGCGCCCGTTTCCCTGCTCCAGGCGCGTGAAGTACGCCACCGAGACCCCGGCCAGCTGTGCCAGCTCCTCGCGCCGCAGTCCCGGCACCCGCCGGTGCCGCCCGTGCGAGGGGATTCCCACGTCCTCCGGCTTGAGCCGAGCCCGCCGGGTGCGCAGGAATTCGCTGAGCTCGGCCCTGCGGTCGAGGCCGTCGGGGAGGGCTGCCTGTCCGTCGTCCGTGGCGGGGGTGTCGTTCATGTCTTCCAGTATTCCCGGTCGTACGACCAGGAGCCTGACCCCGTCAGTAGTAGGACCACTGGACGTACGCAAAGCGGTGACCTGGGTGAACACGCTGTGGGGAGGCACTCTGGGGACATGACCACGACTGTTGCCGCATACGCCGCCCCCAGCGCCAAGGCCCCGCTGGAGCGCACCACCATTGAACGCCGTACGGTCGGCGAGTTCGACGTTCTGATCGATATCAAGTTCGCCGGCATCTGCCACTCCGACATCCACCAGGCCAGCGAGGGCTGGGGCGAGGCCATCTTCCCGATGGTGCCCGGTCACGAGATCGCCGGTGTCGTCGCCGAGGTCGGCTCCGGCGTGACGAAGTTCAAGGCCGGCGACCGGGTCGGCGTCGGCTGCATGGTCGACTCCTGCCGTGAGTGCGAGAACTGCAAGGCCGGGCAGGAGCAGCACTGCGTGCGCGGGAACGTCGCCACGTACAACGGCATCGGCCACGACGGCGAGCCCACCTACGGCGGCTACTCGCAGAAGGTCGTCGTCGACGAGAACTTCACCGTCCGCATCCCGGACGGGCTGTCTCTGGACGTGGCCGCGCCGCTGCTCTGCGCCGGCATCACCACGTACTCCCCGCTCAGGCACTGGGGCGCGGCCCCCGGCAAGAAGGTCGCCGTGATCGGCCTGGGCGGCCTCGGCCACATGGCTGTCAAGATCGCGCACGCCCTCGGTGCCGAGGTCACGGTCCTTTCCCAGTCGCTGCGCAAGAAGGACGACGGCCTGAAGCTGGGTGCCGACCACTACTACGCCACCAGCGACCCGGCCACCTTCGAGAACCTGGCCGGCACCTTCGACATCATCCTCTCCACGGTGTCGGCGCCCCTGGACTTCGGCGCGTACCTGAACCTGCTGAAGACGGGCGGCGCCCTGGTGAACGTCGGCGCCCCCGAGGAGCCCGTCGCCCTGAACTTGTTCTCCTTGATCGGCGGCAACAAGACCCTCGCCGGTTCGGCGATCGGCGGCATCGCCGAGACGCAGGAGATGCTCGACTTCTGTGCCGAGCACGGCCTCGGCGCCGAGATCGAGCTGATCGAGGCGAGCCGGATCAACGAGGCGTACGAGCGTGTGCTTGCCTCGGACGTGCGCTACCGCTTCGTGATCGACACGGCGACGATCTGAGCCGTACGGCATTACCGAGCGGGTAATCGACGCCCTCCCCGGGCTCCGGCAGGATCGACCACATCCACCGGATCCCGAGGAGGGCTTGCCCATGACCGCCTACGTCATCGCCGTTCTGCGTCCCACGCTCCCGGTGCACGCCGACGTCCTGGAGTACATCGAGCGCGTGCAGGGCACCTTCGAGCCGTATGGTGGGCGCTTCCTCTCGCACGGCAAGCCCGGCGAGTGGATGGAGGGGGAGAGGCTCGGCGACGTGGTCGTGGCCGAGTTCCCCGACCTGGCGCACGCCCACGACTGGTACGCGTCCCCCGCCTATCAGGAGATCCTGCCGCTGCGCGCCGACCACATCCCCGGCGAACTGGTCTTCGTGGAGGGCGTACCGGCCGACTACGACGCGTCACGCACGGCGACGGCCATGCGGGAGGTTCGCGTGGTCAGGCGCTGACGAAGCAGAACTCGTTGCCTTCGGGATCGAGCATGGACTGGAAGGCCCCCTGGTCGTCGGTGACCGTCGCGCCGACCCGGGCCGCGCCCAGCTCTGCGCGCGCGGCTCGGTGCGGAGCGCGAGCGGGCCGCCGGGGCAGGGCCGGACCACCAGCCGGTCTTCACCGACCGGGTTCCGGCCGCTCTCGCCGTGTCGCGTCCGCGGCAGCCGCACGCGGTGCTCGCCGCGCTGTACCAGGTCAGCCGCCCCACCGTCACCCCGGCTGTGCGCGAGACCCGGTCGCGGCACGGGTGTTCTGCCGCTCCACGCTCTTCAGGCCGCGCACGGCCGGGATCTCCAGCAGCAGGTCGCAGGCAGGCGACGGGCGCCATGGCCGCGGACACGGACAGCAGCGGCACGGCCTCCGCGACGACCGTGAGCGGCCCGGCCACCGCCTGCCTGACCGGCTTCATCACCAGCGAGCCGGCCGCGTCGTACGTTCAGGGCGTGCACGCGTCCGAAGGCACCACCCGGCGGCCTGCGGCTTGGCTGCGCCGCCGTCCGTATGCGTCTGATCGCACGCGTGTTTAGGGTGGAATGACGGGATTTCCTCGTATGTGATGAGGAGATGTGTGATGGCGAAGGTGCTGTTCATAGTGAGCGGAGCGACGTACTGGGTGCTCAAGGACGGCACGAGGTACGCGACAGGCTACTGGGCCGAGGAGTTCGCGAAGCCGTACAAGGCGATCACGGACGCCGGTCATGAGGTCGTGGTCGCGACACCCGGCGGTGTGACCCCGAACGTCGACATGATGAGCCTGCGCCCGGCCATGGCAGGCGGAGAACAGGGAGCCCTCGAACTGGAGGCCATCATCCGTGACGCGGAGGTGATGCGGCGGCCGCTCAAGCTGTCGGACGTCCGCCTCGAAGACTACGACGCGGTGTATCTGCCGGGCGGGCACGGTCCGATGGCGGACCTGGCGTTCGATGCCGACGCGGGCCGGCTGCTGACGGCGCAACTCGCCTCGGGCAAGCCGCTGGCGATCGTCTGTCACGCGCCCGCGGCGATGCTGGCCACCAGGATTCACGGTGAGTCGCCCTTCAGAGGCTGCGAGGTCACGGGCTTCACCAACGACGAGGAGGCGGGTGTGGGGCTGGCCTCCAGGGTGACGTGGCTGCTGGAGGACGAACTGAAGGACAAGGTAGGCGTCGCCTACAGTCGCGGCGAGACCTGGAAGCCGTACATGGTGGAGGAGCGCAACCTCATCACCGGGCAGAATCCCGCTTCCGCCGCGGTTCTGGCGAATCGGCTGCTGGAGATCCTCGCGTGATTCCCCAGCGGGTCTTCCCCCGCCGGTTCAGCGCGGTCGCGGTTCGGGATTCTCCGGAGTGCGACGGTGGGCGTCGGGCAGGAGCGAGACCTGGTAGAGGGCGATGTACCAGCCGCTCGCCGAGCGCTTCACCAGGAGGCTGAGATTGACCGTCCGCGGCGGCCGGTCGGTGAAGTCGAACTCGACACGGTGATAGCCGAGTACGAGGTCGTCGGCGAGCCCGCGCGTCTCCAGGATCTCGTACCGCGCGGTCAACCCCAAAGGCTGGGACTCGTAATACTCCGCGACACCCTGGCGTCCCACGCTGTAAGGGCGCAGCCCCTGGAAGATCGCGTCCTCGGTGAAACAGGCGGCGACCCGCTCGGGTTCGTGGGCGTCGACGGCTGCCTTCCACCGGTCGAGGACGCCGCGCAGGATCGCTTCGCTGTCTGTCGTGCTGGTCATCACGCTTCTCCTGCCGGTCGGATGCGGTCTCTGCGCCGGGGTCCACGCCCAGTGGCTCCGGGGGAGCCCGGAAACAGGCGCACGGTCAGTGCCCCGCGCTCTGGCCGCCGTCGACGTGCGAGATCTCGCCGGTGACGAACGGGGCCTGCTCCAGGTAGAGGATGGCCCGCACGACGTCGTCGACCTCGCCCATCCGGTTGACCGGGTGGAGCGCGGCCTGGGCGCCGCCCGGGTCCGTCGGGTGCATCGAGGACCGGATGACACCGAGAGCGACGGTGTTCACCCGGATCCCGCGGGTGGCGTACTCGATCGCCAGCGACTTGGTGAGCGCGTTCAGTCCGCCCTTGGTCAGGGACGCCAGCGCCCCGGTCACCCGGGCGTCGGCGTTGTCGACCAGGCTGGTGGAGATGTTCACAACGTGCCCACCGCCGTCGCGGGAGAGCATCGCGCTGATCACACTGCGCGACACGCTGAAGGTGCCGTACAGATTCGCTCCGGCCGCCAACTCGTAGTCGCCGTCCGTGTATTCGATGAACGGTTTGGCGACGAAGACCCCGGCGGAGTTGACCAGTGTGTCGATGCGGCCGAACCGGTCCATGGTCGCCTCGGCGATCCGCGCGCCGGTACCCGGCTCGGCGACATCGCCCGGCACGGCCAGTACCTCAGGGTCGCTCGACGGCTGGATGGAGCGGGCGGTCGCGGTGACCGCGTAACCGAGCCCGCGGTAGGCCCTGACCACGGCTGCCCCGATTCCCCGTGAGGCTCCCGTGACGACGGCGACCTTCTGCGTGGTGTCCATGAGGGGATTTTCGCCGTATTCGCTCCAGTCGGTGTGAGCACGGGAGGTGTGTCGTCCGCTGATCGTCCCCGCGAGGCGCCGAACGTCATGCCACGGCACCCGCGCGTACGCGGCGGCCGGCCAGCGCCAGGCCCAGCTGAAGGGTGCTCAGGCCGAACATCAGGGTGCCCAGGGGAACGTGCAGGCTCGTCACATGCGCGATGCCCAGGACCACCTGCACCGACGCGAGAACCAGGAACCCGCTCGCGTACAGGATGGGCCTGGGCGAGCCGCCGCCCGGTCGCCACACCAGGATGGCGGCGAGCACGTACACCATGGACGCGGCGTACATCCCGCGGGCACCGGCACTGTGCAGCGTCTCTCCGTACCGCGAGGACAACAACAGTCCGGCGGTGGCCGCCTGGAAGAAGATGGCCACGGTCTGCAAGGCGATCGCGGCCCGCAGGAACACCAAGAACCTGGGGCTGCGCTGCTGTGCCGTCGTCCGTGAGGGCATGGCGACCCTTCCCTTCTGATCTCAACTCTGCTTCTCGGCAGGGGTTCACGGCCGGCGCCCCGGCCTCTCACCACTCCGACGACGCAGCCACCGGAAATGTGAGACGGCGCACCCGCCTCGCCGCCCGTACGCGGTCCCGTCGATCATGGGAGGGCAGACATGAACGAGGGAGCCGTCACGACCATGACCATCCGATCCGAGACCGGACACGGCCGGCCCGGTCCGAGCCTCAGTGCGATCACGAGCGAGCGCCGGCAGTTGGTCAATCTCGCCTACCGGCTCCTCGGCTCCCTGGCCGAGGCCGAGGATGCCGTACAGGAGACCTACGCCCGCTGGTACGCCATGTCCCGGCAGCAGCGGGAGGCCATCGAGTCCCCCGGCGCCTGGCTGACGACAGTGGCCAGTCGCATCTGTCTCGACATACTCGGCTCGGCGCGGGCGCGGCGCGAGAGCTACGTGGGCGAATGGATCCCGGAGCCGCTGCCCGACGGTACGGAGTGGATGAACGGACGGCCGGGCGACGGCGGGGGTGACCCGGCCGACCAGGTCACCCTGGACGAGTCGGTCGACATGGCCTTCCTCGTCGTGCTCGAATCGATGACCCCGGCCGAACGGGTCGCGTTCATCCTGCACGACGTCTTCCGGTACCCCTTCGCCGAAGTGGCCACGATCGTCGGGCGTACGCCGGCGGCATGCCGGCAGCTGGCGTCGTCGGCCCGCCGCCGGCTCCGCGAGGCGCGGGCTCCGGAGGCCCCGACGGCCCAGCAGGCCCGCGTCATCAGGAACTTCAAGCAGGCGTGGGAGGACAAGGACATCGCCGCCCTCGTCGGCCTGCTCAACCCGGGCGCCACGATGACCGCCGATGGCGGCGGCCGGGCCGGTGCGGCGCTCCGCCCGGTCGCGGGCGCGGAGCGGATCGCCCGCTACATCCTCGAAATCGGCGACAGGGCGCCCGGCCTGACACTCCTGGAGCGTTCGGTCAACGGCCGGCCCGGCCTGGTGGCCCAGCATGGTGGCAGCACCGTGACGGTGGCCGCCTTCGGCGTCGCGAACGACCTGATCACGCACATCTGGGCCGTACGCAACCCGGAGAAGCTCCGGACCTGGAACGGGTGAACCGCTGACGGCGAAGGCGTGCGCGGCACGCATGAGACCGATGAGAACGATAAGACGCTTCGAAGGGAGACGACGGTGGATGAGCGCGTGAATGTGAGGGTGCTGCTCCTGGTGGGCAGTGAGGCCGAGGTGGTGGCGGATGCGGCGGACGCGGGTGAGCCTGAGCGGTATCCGGCGATGGAGATCGCGGACGCGGTCGGGGTGCCGGTGCAGGAACTGCCGAACATTCCCTTGACAGCGGTCCCAGGGGCCGGGGACCGGCTTTCAGGATGGCGCCGACGGTAGGCGACAGACTCTGTCATCCCGCGTGCCGGGGCAGAGGCGGCGAGGCTTCGGGGCGTCCTTGAGTACTGTGCCGGCCGGGCGGTGCAGCGGTGCGAAGTACTTCTGGAGCGTGGCGAGCTCGTCGCCGCGTTCCTTGAGCGACGTTCCGTCGAGGACGAAGGGGAGCGGTGTGTTGTAGAGCATGGCGAGCAGGGCGTCGGCGGTCTTCTGCTCGGGCAGCTTGTCGTAGGGCAGTTCCCAGCGTTCGGTGTTGACCAGCAAGTCGTGGAGGGCGGTCTCGTACAGCGGGACGCGGTAGGCCCGGTCGTACTGGCCTTGGCCACGTTCTCGGGGAGCTTGGCGGGCTTGAAGAAGAGGGCCGGTGCGTTGGCGGAGACGTAGCCGCCCCATGTCTCCTTGTCCGTCTGCGCGCCCCAGTACCCGTCGGCCACCGGGGTGCCGGAGCCGTGGTCGAAGGCGAGTCCCTGGTTGGCCCAGCCGCCGGCGGACTCCGAGCCGAGAACCAGGCCGGCGGAGTCGACCCGCATAGGCAGTCCGTCCGCGTCGGACAGGATGTGCATCCTGGATTCTGGCTTACCCCGGTCCACGGGGCTCGGACCTGCAAGTTCGCCTCTTTTTTAGCGCGGACGTGCACGGAGTCCAGGACTGCCCGGGACAGGTCGATCAAGTCCTGTTCGTCCAGGAGCTGGAGAACCTTCTGACGCAGCCGGCCGCACACACCGGCTCCAGGCCGTGCCTCCTTGACGCCCCGCTGACCAGGAAGGGATGGACGCATGTGAGGGGCTGCCGGAAACGCCGGGTGCCGCACCGCTCATTTGACTAGTCACCCTTCGCGCATGAATGATCACTTACCGTTCCAGCTGACTGGCCCCTTCTCGTGGGCCTTGACGACAGGGCACATCCATGTCTTCGGCCATGCGTAGGACGACGAAATCTCCGGTGGTGCGGCGGCTGGCTGCCGCAGCCGTCGCGCTGGGCAGCTGCCTGGCGCTCGTCGGGCCGGCGGGAAGCGCCGGTGCGGCGCCCGCCGACCCCGTACCGACCGTCTTCTTCGGCGACTCCTACACCGCCAACTACGGCATCGCTCCCTTCAACCAGGACGGCAAGAGGGACTTCTGCTTCCAGGCGAAGGAGAACTATCCCACCGTCGCCACCCAGCGCCTCGCGGACAAGGGCATCACACTCGACGTCCAGTCGGACGTCTCCTGCGGTGGCGCCCTCGTCCACCACTTCTGGCAAGAACAGGAGCTGCTGCTGCCCGGCATGAAGGTCCCGCCGCAGCAGGACGCGCTCAAGCAGGACACCCAGCTGACCGTGGGAAGCCTGGGCGGCAACACGCTGGGCTTCAACCGCATCCTGAAGCAGTGTTCCGGCGAACTCCGGGGCCACCCTCTGCTGCCGGGAGAGCCGGTGGACGGGGATGAGCCCGCCTCCAAGTGCGGTGAGTTCTTCGAGACCGGGGACGGAAAGAAGTGGCTGGACGGTCAGTTCGAGCAGGTCGGGTGGGACCTGGAGGAGCTGCTCGACCGCATCGGCTACTTCGCTCCCGACGCGAAGCGCGTCCTGGTCGGCTACCCCCGGCTCGTGCCCGAGGACACCACCAAGTGCCTGACCGCGGCGCCCGGTCAGACGCAGCTGCCGTTCGCCGACATTCCCAAGGACGCCCTTCCGGTCCTGGACCAGATCCAGAAGCGGCTGAACGACACCATGAAGAAGGCCGTCGCTGACGCCGAAGGCGGCGCCGACTTCGTCGACCTCTACGCCCACACCGGCGGCAACACGGCATGTGACGGCGCCGGCCGGGGCATCGGCGGCCTGCTGGAAGACTCCCAGCTCGATCTCGGCGCCAAGCTCCCCTGGTACGCGCACCCCAATGACAAGGGCCGCGACATCCAGGCCAAGCAGGTGGCCGACAAGGTCGAGCAGATCCTCAACCGGTAGGAGGGCACGCGGCCCCGCCGGCCGTCCAAGGGGGCGGAGGTCTGCATGCCGACGAGGCGCAGGTGGTGGACCGAAGTCTGGACCCTCGGTCATCTGCGGCCCCAGATGAGGATGGCAGCAAGATGGAGTGCGGCCTGGCAGGCGATGGCGAGCTTGCCGGTTCTCCTGGCCAGGCCGCGCCACCGCTTGAGCCGACTGATGCAGTGTTCCACCGCGTTGCGCTGCTTGTACGCTTCGGTGTCTCCACGAGGTTGCCCCGGACGATGCCCGCCGCGGCGGCCCTGGAGCGGTGACGTGACGATACGCGTGAGGATTTTGTAGTCGGCAGGAATAAGAGAGCTTCTTACACGTCACGTTGCCGCGCCGATCGAAGTCCCCGCCGGTGCCCTTGCCCAGCTCGATTCCGAGACAGGGGACAGACTCGCCGTCGTCTTGGCCGTCGTCGTCGCCCTGAAGACGCGACCGCGGTACGGGCCGCTGTAGCACACTGTCGACCACGCGCCGGCCCACGACCCGGTCCAAGCCCACCTCTCCGCCGATGGCTGGGACGACCAGGACGTCACCGGCAATCCCGCGCAGCTCCTGCCCGCACCCCATCTACGGCGAGGAGAACCTTCAGGCGGGGCGTTCGGGCGCGGGGGCCGGCGGCTCGGCCGGGGCGGTGTTCCTGTCCTGGACCCGGTGCCGGTACAGCCACAGCAGTACCGCCACGAGCAGCACGACGGCCGCGACGGCCAGCTCCTTGTAGCCGCCGTACCCGGTGATGGAGAAGCCGGTGGCTCCGACCACCAGCACCACGGTGATGAACGCGGCCACGCCCCAGGACAGGGGGACGAAGAAGTCCGGGAGGCGGATCGGGCGCGGAAGGTCCGGCCGGTCCTTGCGCAGCAGCGCGAACGCCGAGAGGGCGAGTACATGGGTGAGGATGTACCCCAGGTTTCCCGTGACGATGATGGCCAGCGGCGTCTTGAGGAAGACCAGCACCAGGACGTTGATGACGAGGGCCACCACCAGCGCGCGAGCGGGGACGCCGCGCCGGTTGAGCACACCGACCTGACGGATGGTCAGGCGCTCCTGTCCCATGGCGTACAGCACACGGGAACCGTCCGCGAGCCCGGTGATCATGATGAGCAGGAGCGAGGCGATGATGAAGAGGATCATGAGGTCGGCGGCGCCGCCCACCAGGTCCTGGAAGGCTCCGACGTAGAAGGTGGTCGGGTCCTGTCCGATCCGCTTCTCGCCCAGGTATCCGGACAGGGCGAGCGGCAGGACGATGAACACGCCCAGGCAGAACAGCACCCCGGCACGCAGGGCGCGGGACGTGTCCTTGACGGTGTCCTTGTACTCGGGGGCGAAGGTGGCGCAGACTTCGACGCCGAACGACGTCCAGGCCATGATGTAGATCCACACCAGGGCTTCGCGCAGGCCGCCGATGCCGTGCAGGTTCCAGTGCAGTCCGCTCGCGCTCCAGTCCCCGCTGAAGAACGGCACCGTCATGAAGATGACGAGGGGGATCAGCAGCAGACCACCGGTGACGTAGACGACCCACATGGCGACGCGCAGACCGATCATGGCGGCGGCGAAGAGCAGCACGATGACCGCGAGGCCGACGACGATGGGGAAGGACAGTTCGCCGGGGCCCAGGGACAGGGTCCAGTCCTGGCCGGGGAACCACTGCGCCTGTACGAGGGAGCCGATGATTCCCGCGTAGACCGCCAGCGCCGTGGTCCACGGGAACCAGTAGCCGATCGCGGCGAGCGGCCCGACGACGGGAGCGCGGCTCTTCCAGCCCTCGGCCGCGTAATGGGCTATGCCCCCGGAGGAGTCGGGGAACATCGCGGCCAGTTCGGTGTAGATCCAGTTGGTGACGGTGGCGAGCACCATGGAGGCGGCCCACAGGGCGATGGCGCCCCAGGCGCCGAGCCCGCCGATGGAGGCGCCGAGGCTGGCGATGAGTGCGGCCGGCATGGTCAGCGACATCGCGAGGCCGTCGTACCAGCGCATCTTCCTGGCGAGAACCGGAGAGCTGTCGGCTTGGGGTACGGGAGTGCTGGACATGGCTGTCCCCTCGGTTCCTGGCTGAGGTGGGGGAGGCGGCGCCGTGCGGCAGTTCCGGACAGGGTGTCGCTCACAGCAGCGGTGCTGCCGACTGGTTATAGAAGCGCCGACGAGGGGCTGTCAATCCTCACGGCTGAGCCGAACCGCGAAATCGTCGTTCCGTTTCCGGCCGGAACTCAGCCGGCGCATCCTGCGCTTCTGCACTTGACAATCTGTCGAATGCGCAGGATCAAAACGATCATTCTTGTCGATTTGGGCGTCTTGACAGTGAATTCTTGCCGAGTGGAGCATGAGCCTTCGTCAGTGGTCCAGGACAGAAGGGGTCTCTCGTGAGCACCGTCAGTCCCATCCGCCAGCAGTTCTTCGTCAATGGTCAGTACGTCGACGCGGCAGGCCCCGACACCTACGACGTGATCAGCCCCGCCACCGGAAAACTGGTCGGCACCATTCCGCTGCCCGCCTCGGCCGACGTCGATGCCGCTGTCGCCGCCGCGAACGCCGCCCAACGGGCATGGGCGGGCGTCAACGTCTGGCAGCGCGCGCAGATCTGTCACCGTGTCGGGGACGAACTCACCAAGCGGGTCGATGAACTGGCCCGGCTGCAGACCCTGGAGCAGGGCAAGCCGCTCGCCGAGTCGGTCGCCGACGTCGAGGAGGCCGCCCAGCTCTTCCATCTGCACGCGGAGGACGCCATACGCCTCCACGGCGAGACGTTCCCCTCGAACGACAGCCGAAAGCGGATGTGGACCTTCTACCGCCCGGTGGGCACATGGGCGATCATCACCCCCTGGAACTTCCCGCTGCTGATGCTCGCCGAGTTCGTCGCCCCCGGCCTGGCCACCGGTAACGCCCATGTCGTCAAGCCCCCGGCCAACACCCCACTGACGGTACTCAAGGCGATGGAAGCCTTCGCCGCGGCCGGAGTTCCCGGCGGGCTGGTCAACATCCTGCCGGGGGAGGGCGCCACCGGTGACGCGCTCGTACGTCACGCCGGTACCGACGCGATCGGTTTCATCGGGTCCTCCGTCACCGGCGCGAAGATCCAGTCTGCGGCGGGTCTGAAGCGCTCGGTCATGGAGTGCTCCGGCAACGGCCCCCTTGTCGTCCTCGCCGACGCCGACCTGGAGGCGGCGGCCCAAGCCGCCGTCTACGGGGCGTACTTGTGCGCGGGGCAGGTGTGCTGCGCCACGGAGCGGGCGATCGTCCACCGGGACGTCCACGACGACTTCGTCGCCGCGGTCCTCCGTGCTGCCCAGGACGTCGTGCTCGGTGACCCCTTCGCCGACACCACCAACCTCGGTCCCGTCAACAACGAGGGTGTCGCGGCGAAGATGGACCGGCACATGGCCGACGCGCGTGAGCGAGGCGCCGAGATCCTGCTCGGCGGACACCGCCGCAAGGACGCGCCGACCGATCTCTACTACGAGTTCACCGTCGTCGACGCCGTACCCGAGGACAGTCTCCTGTCCCGTGAGGAGTCCTTCGGACCGGTCGTGCCCATCATCACCGGGACCGATGACGACGACCTCCTGCGCATCGCCAACGACGACAAACTCGGCCTGCAGGGCGCGGTGTTCACCCAGAACATGACGGCAGCGCACCGCTTCGTCGAGGAGATGGCCGTCGGCCAGGTCGTTGTCAACGACTCCACCTGCTTCTGGGACATCAACATGCCCTTCGGCGGCGCCGGCGGCCGGTCCACCGGCTGGGGCCGGATCGGCGGAAAACACACCCTGCTGGCCATGACCGATCTGCGGACCGGCGTCATCAGCCTCTGACAGCACAGCACAGCACAGCACAGCACAGCACTGGCGATATGGCACCAGCGCGCAGTAATTCCTTGTGCATCCGGCCTGGCGGCGTGTTACGTTGCCGGACTTTGTTCCCATCGGAAGGAATGCCGTGGATGCCCCCTCGCCGCACAGCCAGTTCCTCAGCAGTGTGCTTCCCCGTATCCGGCAGGACGCGCGAGTGGCCGGTGTTGCCGTCACGGGATCGATCGCGGGGGGACACCCCGATATCTACTCGGACGTGGACCTGATCGTTGTCGTCGACGACGAGGCGTTCGACGCGGTCATGAAGGATCGGCTCACGCTGATCGGCACATGGGCCGCTCTGGTGGCGGGGTTCACCGGCGAGCACGTCGGCGAGCCCCGTCTGATCATCACGCTCGTCGGGCCGCCCCTCCTGCATGTCGACTTCAAGTTCGTGCGTACCTCCGACTTCGCCGAGCGTGCTGAGGACCCGGAGATCTTGTGGGACCGAGACGGCCGACTGGCCACAACGCTCGCGGGGCATCCGCCGACGGCTCCGTCGCTCGACCTCCAGTGGATCGAGGACCGGTTCTGGATCTGGGTCCACTACGGTGCGACGAAACTCGGCCGCGGTGAACTGTTCGAGACCATCGCCTTTCTCAACTACCTGCGCGAGACCGTGCTGGGCCCGCTGGCCGCTCGCCGGGCCGGCGCAGCCCCCCGAGGCGTGCGCCACCTCGAATCCATCGCACCGAATGAGGCGCACGACCTGCAGGCAACCCTGTGCGGCTACGACCGCCACGACGCCGGTCAGGCGCTCCTCGCCACCGTCCAGCTCTACCGCCGGTGGCGCGACGAAGCCCAAGCGGAGATCGCACGCCATCACCACGCCGAAAAGCTCGCCATGCGGTACCTCCAGGATGTGATTGACCGGGCGAGCTGACCGAGCCGCCTCGGCGCGCACAGTTACGGTGTCAACGAGGCCGTGTGGACCGTCGTCCCGGACCGTGGCCTTGGTCCGCAACGAGGTCGTCAGAGGACGTCGTAGGTCAGGTGCGTCGAGGTGGATGTCGGCGTCACGCTCCGACGCACCAGCGTGCGCGGCGCTCCGCCGGTGAACAATGGCGTCCCGGCACCCAGCACGACCGGCGCGAGGTGCAGCGTCAGCGTGTCGACCAGTCCGGCGGCGAGCGCCGAGCCGATCGTGGCGCCGCCGCCCATGAGGACGACGTCGAGGTCCTTGCCGCTGCCCGACGCCGCCGCCTCGGCGCGCTCGCGTGCGGCAGCGACGGCGTCGGGCAGACCGGTGGTGACGAACGTCCAGTCGAGGTCGGTGAGCCGCACCGACTCCGGCGGCGAACTCGTCACGACGACGAACGCGGGCCTGCCGACCTCACCGGCGCCGTAGCCGGACGTCTCGCCCCAGCCGTGCGGTCCGTCGACCACGTCGAAGAGCCGACGGCCGAGGACGACGGCGCCCGAGCGGGCGGTCGCTTCCCGCAGGACCCCGCGGTCCTCGGGGTCGTCGGAAAACGCCCAGGTGTGCAGGGCCTCGCCGCCGGTGCCCAGACCGTTGTCCGGGCCGGGGTTGGGCCCGGTGACGAAGCCGTCGAGGGACACCGAGATGTCAGCGATGATTCGATTCATGAGGGGCAGACTCGATGCGCCGCCCGAACTCATCGCTTACGCGTGGTTCGTGTGCAGGATGGGAGCCCGCCTTCGATAGCGCGGGATGCTCTCGGTGACCGGGTCCTGGAGGAGACGGACGATGTCGGGGTGCCTGGCAACCTGACTGAACTATGTGTCGGACCTGCGGGCGCCCTTCTGATGTGGCATCGCGCCGATCACGCGGAACGGGAGAGCTGCTCGCGCACCCATTCAGGATCTGGGTTGACGTGTGGCTGACCCGCCAAGAAGACAGTCGGCACGGTCTCATTGCCATCGTTGACCGCTCTCACCGCTGCTGCTCTAGCCGGGTCACGCCAGATGTCGACCCAATGCAACGTGTGGGCGCTGCGGCCCAACCGGATGCGCAGTCGCAAGCAGTACGTGCACCCCGGCCGCCAGAAGACGATCGGCCGGCCATCGGCCGCGCTGCGGCGTTGTGCCTCCAGTGCACCGACTGACCTCGGGAAGATCAGCCGCGAGTTGGAGGCCGCCAGCAGCACAAACACCAGCAGGAGTATTGCGGCTGCGTACGGGCGCCCCTGGAAGACCAGCCCAGTCGCAACGACTGAGCCGCAGAGCAGAACCAGCATCGGCAATATCCAGGCGCGCGTCATGATGACGAGGTTATCGGTGAGTCGAACCGCGCCTCGAACCAGACCGCTCACCTGGACATCGAGGCGTGGGACCGCGCGGGAGCGGCTCACCGAGCGGCTGCGGCTGCACATGACGGCGACCGGGCAGCAGTCCGCCGAGCTGAGCATCCCGCAACTGCTGGACGGTACGAGTGCGCGCTTCGTGCGCGGCTGGGTGACAGCGGTGGACGCGGACGCGAAGACGGTGCGGATCGACGACGACCGGATTCTGGCGTTGTCCGTGCGCCACCGTTGACTGCTGATTCCGTACGGGTGACACGGGTGCGTTCCCTGTCGCCAATCCGGGCGCAGCCCCTACACTCCGGTTTGAGATCTCCAACTCCCTTTCCGATCAGGGGGATTCGTGCCCGACAGCACCTCCGCCGGAGCCGCGCAAGGTGCCGCCGGCGACGCACGGCTGCTCGCGCTGCGTGCCGAAGTCGAGAAGCTCATCGCCGAGGCCCGGATCGGTGCGCGGCGGGCGCAGCGCCGCGCCAAGCTCTGGCACGCGGCCTATCTCAGCCTGGGTTTCCCCGCGGCGGTCCTCGCCGGCATCTCCGGCGCGGCGGGTCTGGCCTCCGCCGGGGCGCGGGTGCCCGCGGCCATCCTGGCCCTCCTGGCCGCCGGGTTCTCGGCCGGCTCGACCTTCCTGCGGGCGGACGCCCGCCACATGACGAACCTTCGCCGACGGTACGCCTGGCAGAATCTGGAGACGCGCGCCCGGCTCGTCCTGGCCTACGACGCCTACGAGAGCCCCCAGCATCTGCACACCGCCCTCCTGGGCCTGCACGAACTGCGGCTCGCCGTCCCGTCCAGCGCCCTGATCCTGGCCGAGCAGCAGGCGCCGGTGGGCGTCCCGGCGCCGACGTATCAGGCGTCTCCCCTGCCTGCGGCCCAGCCGCCGACGGGCACGGCACCGACGATTCAGCAGCCGACTCTCCCGGCCCCGACGGCACCGTCGCCCGTGATTCCGCCGCCCTCGCCCAACCCGCCGCCGGAACCGACCGATCCGGTCGGCTGACGCGCATCTGCTCCGGCCCGGAATCCCGTGCCGGCCCGACCGGCTTCATCCGGCTGACCATGTCCGTACCGCACCGGCCACGGGTTCGGCGAGAACGTGCGGCCCGCGGGGCTCACCGACGTGTTCGCTGTACCGGGGGCTGATATCAGCTGCGTCCAGTGCAGCCACATCCGAGACCTTGCCAGCCCAGCAGGAGCCGCCCTATTCTCACGACCAGAACGGCCAGAAAGCGCTTTCCCTCTCTGTGGACCTCGTTCCGGTCGCCCGGGTCCGGGCTCCAGTTGAACGGCCGGTCCGACCGCACCAAGGGAGAGCATCCCTCGCCCAGCCAATCAAGGCTTGCCTGGCGCGAGTTGGCGGGCTCCAGTACGCGAAATGACATGGTCACGCCATGTCGCTCCCGGTATTCGAAGACGAATGACGAATGACGAATGAGGAGAAACGGACATGAAGAAACCTGTCGCTCTGCGACTCTACGCGGCGCTGGCCACGGCGGCCCTCGCGGCCGCGACCGGTGCGATGGTGTCCACGCCCTCGGCATCGGCCGCAGCCGGTAGTGCCACCGGCTACGCGACCCAGAACGGTGGGACCACCGGCGGGGCGGGCGGCCAGACCGTGCGCGCCACTACCGGGACCGCGATCCATGCGGCCCTGTGCGGCCGTGCCAGTAGCAGCACGCCGATCACCATTGAGGTCGAGGGGACCATCAACCACGGCAACACCAGCAAGGTGTCGGGGACAGCTGCAACACCGCCGCCGGAGTGATCGAGCTGAAGCAGATCAGCAACGTCACGATCTTAGGCGTCGGCAGCGGAGCCGTCTTCGATCAACTGGGCATCCACATCCGCGAGTCCAGCAACATCATCATCCAGAACGTGACTGTCCGGAACGTCAAGAAGTCCGGCTCGCCCACGTCCAACGGGGGCGACGCCATCGGCATGGAGCGGGACGTCCGCAACGTATGGGTCGATCACACCACCCTGGAGGCGTCGGGCGGGGAGTCGGAAGGGTTCGACGGCCTCTTCGACATGAAGGACAACACCCAGTACGTCACGCTCTCCTACAGCATTCTGCGCAACTCCGGCCGTGGGGGACTCGTCGGGTCCAGTGAGAGCGATCTCTCGAACGGCTTCATCACGTACCACCACAACCTGTACGAGAACATCGACTCCCGGGCGCCCTTGCTGCGGGGCGGCATAGCGCACATCTACAACAACTACTACGTGAAGCTCAACGAGTCCGGCATCAACTCCCGAGCCGGGGCCCGGGCCAAAGTGGACAACAACTACTTCAAGGACTCCAAGGACGTTCTCGGCACCTTCTACACCGACGCGGCCGGGTACTGGCAGGTCAGCGGCAACACGTTCGACAACGTGACCTGGTCCAGCCCCAGTGGCGAGAACAACCCCGCCGGGCCCAACCCGCAGTCCAACACCACCGTCAGTATCCCTTACTCCTACAGCCTCGACGGGGCCGGCTGCGTGCCGGACATCGTCAGCCGGACGGCGGGCGCCGGAAAGGGACTGCAGGTGTCGAACGGCAACTGCTCATGATGTGACCGGAAAGGTGCACCGGCTCGCGACGACCGGCACTGGGGGCCCTTCCCGGCCCGCCAGGGCCGGCGTCACCTGCCGGACCATCCGCGTGTCGGCGTACGACGGGGACGCCAACCGACCGGGAGCAGGGCGGCCAGGCGTAGCACCCGCATCTTCGCCCTTTGAGCAGTGTCACCGGCGCCGGCCCTGCGGCCGAGGGTTTCCATGCGGAGTACGTCGAGGCGGACGCCGTACACGAGCAGGTCGCACGCCGGGAGGTGATCGGGGCCCTACTCGCCGACGAGCCGCGCCTGGAGTCGGGCGTGGCCTTCGGAGCGGACGCCACCGTCCACCGTCAGAGTTCGCGCAGGGCGGGCAGCAGTGTCTTCTGTGACCAGTCGAGGAACGGTTCCTGGTGCTCGCCGCCGATCTGGATCAGAGCGATCTCCGTGAAGTCCGCCTCGATGTACGGCCTCACCGCCTCGGCGAACACATTCGGATCGCTGCCGCACGGAATGGCCTCGGCGATGTCCTCCAGGCGCACATGGCCGGTGGCTCCGGCGAACGCCGCAGGGTTCGGCAGCTCCGAGTTCACCGGCCACGGCCCCACGGACCCGCGGAACTGGTCGTGGGCGCGGGCGGCGGCCGCCGCTTCGTCGGTGTCGTAGCAGACCGGTAACTGGCCGATCTTCGGTTTTCCCGTACCGCCGTGTGCGTCGAACGCGTTGAGCAGTTCGCCTTGGGCTCGGTGGCGATCACCAGATCGGCCAGCCGTCCGGCGAGTGAGCAGGAGCGTTTCCCCGAGACCGCGATGCCGAGGGGCGGCGGCTCGTCCGGGAGGTCCCACAGTTTGGCGTTGTCCACCTGGAAGTGGGTGCCCCGGTGGTTCACGGCGCCGCCGGCGAACAGGGCACGGATGATCTCGACGGCTTCTTCGAGCATCCCGATCCTGGTCCGCGCGGAGGGCCAGCCACCGCCGACCACATGCTCGTTGAGCTGTTCACCCGAGCCCAGCCCAAGGCGGAACCGGCCTTCGACCAGCAACTGCATCGTCGCGGCCTTCTGCGCGATCATCGCCGGGTGGTACCGCCGGGCAGGTCACGTACGTCATCAGCGGGATGCGCGAGGTGGCGTAGGCCGCTGCTCCCGGGACACTCCAGGCGTAGGGGGAGTGCCCTTGGAGCCGAGCCAGGGTGAGTAGTGGTCCGAGGCCACGGAGAAATCGAACCCGGCTCGCTCGGCACCGGCCACATGCTCCACAAGCGCGCGGGCCCGCCTGCTCCGTCATCGTCGTGTACCCGAATTGCGCCATGCGGGGCGTTTAGCCGACCTTCTCGGTTCGGAAACCTCCCGTTGCGAACGGACGCGCAAATGGCGCGCAATGGGCTTCGAAGGCTGTGGGTGCCGGCCGCACGGCCGGTCGTCGCGACGCTCCTGGCGGACTGCCGGCGACGCGGGTCGGAGTCCGCCGTCGGCGCGGCCGGCGCCGTGCTCACCGCCTGTGGGACGCACGGAGCCCGCCGGGCTCCAGGTCCGCGGGCGGGAAACGGACGCCGGTCACGTCATCGTGGCTCATGTGCTTCCCTGGCCGCCTGGCGGCCCTCAGCCTGGCCACCACCATCCTCACGGTGCTCCTGGCCCCGGTCGCGGAGGCGTTCGGTGGGACTACACGGCGTGGCTCACGGTGAGGGCGGTGGCGCGCCGACGCGGGGCCGTCGCCGTGGACGCTGGGGGCGCTGACCTGCGCCCGACGGCCGGTGTTTTATCCCCCGCAGAACGGAAAGCCGATTCACGCACCCTTCTCTCGAAAGGAGACATCTGATGAGCACGATCACGGATTCTGTGGACGTCGAGGTCCCGGTCCATACCGCGTACAATCAGTGGACGCAATTCGAGGAATTCCCGAATTTTATGGAGGGCGTGGAGCAGATCACTCAGATCGACAGCCGCCACAACCACTGGATCACAAGTGTCGCGGGTGCCCGCAGGGAGTTCGACACGGAAATCGTCGATCAACTCCCGGACGAACGGGTCGCCTGGCGCACCGTGTCCGGGGAGGTGAAGCAGGAGGGCGTCGTCACCTTCCAACGGCTGGACGACACCCACACACGGGTCCATCTCGCAATGATTGTCGAGCCCACGGGTATGGCGGAGAAAGCCGCCGACATGGTCGGCATCATCGATCACCGAGCCAAGGGCGACCTGCGGCGCTTCAAGCAGTTCATCGAGGAGCGCGGCGGCGAGAGCGGTGCCTGGCGCGGCCGGATCCCCCCGGTCTGACCCGGGCGGGCAGTCGTACGGCCCCGGAACAAGCTGTGATCGGCGAGGCGGCAGGGGCGTTCCGGCACCTGACCGGGAAACCGATCCGTGTAGCACCGGGAATCAGGGGAAGCCGATTCATCAGGAGGTACTGAAATGGTCCCGCTGCTCTTGGTACTGCTTATCGTCCTGATTCTTTTCGGGGCGGGTTTCGCGGTGAAGATTCTCTGGTGGATCGCCCTGGCCGCGCTCGTTCTGTGGCTACTCGGTTTTATCGCACGCGGCACCGGCCCCAGCGGGGGCAGGTCACGCTGGTACCGGTGGTAGACGTAGCGATAACGGCCGGTCAGAAAGGGCGGCGGAACATTCCGCCGCCCTTTCGCTGACGTCGGCGCCCACTGTGGCCATGAATTCCTTATGCGGTGGTACGGAAGCTTGACCTGCGGGTACGCGAGTCGAATGGAAGCTTTGAGATGGCAGCTCTCTGCCTCACCTGTCTCGGCCATGCCCATGCTCCTGGTCGGAGTTGTTGCGGCTGCCGTGCTTGTCGCCCCCTTCGTCTGGGGACGCCGAATCCGTGCGAGGGAACTCCCGCCCCCACGACCGGAAGAGCAGCCTCATCTCCCCGCGGATGGTCCCGTCCCCCGACGCGTCGGGCTCGGCAGGCACCACCGGCGGCGCGGACGCTCATTCGGCATCTGTCGATGTCGTCACGAGGTTCCTCGCCTTGAAGGTCGGGCCGGCTGAGGGAGGGCCTGCCCGGGGCCACTTCCTCTGTGCAGTGCTCCCGCCGCGCGTGCCGCGCTGGTCCCGTGGACCCGACATCTGCTCACGAACGGTGAGCCGGATCGCATCCGCCGTTCCCATCGGCGTCGCTCATCGGTGTGTCCGTTCTCTGCGGGCCGGATGCGCGGTCGCCAGTCGACGGTGATCACCGTCACCGGCCTTCACGGGCGCGTCCGTCCATCGTTGGGTTGGTGTTTCGCCCACGCGCGGGCTTCAACCTGCTCCCCAGGCTGAAGAATGTGGGCTTCAGCCACGTGGTGCTGGTCGATGGCCGTGGAGGACGACACCTGGCCGCACCTGGCGCCGGTGCCGTCGGCCAAGACGATCGACGGGGACCTGATGTGCCAGCAGTACGGGGGCGGTGGTAGGTCACACGGCACGCACCACATCCTCCCCGGACCTGGGACGCGATCTCCGCGACCGTGATGCCGATGTCATTCGGCTCGGTGTGGGCCGTGGCGGGCGACGTCCAGGCGGACACGCGAGGGCAGTTGGTCCCAGCCGGCGGACTGGCGGACCTGGTCCACGGCGGTGCTCACGTCTTCGAGTACGTGCCCCGGTGTGGTGCCGGGGGCGAGCGTGAGAGCGATGAGGGCCTGGGGGTGAGCGGGCGGCCCGGAGACGCGTGCCCTGGTGCGCCGGGCGCCGGGCAGCGTGGTGAGGTCTGTGGTGAGGGCGTCGTTCAGCGCGTGGTCCTTGACCGACACGGCTTTCCGGGGGGTGTCTGGGACGGGCAGTTGTCGGGGGCGCCACCGTCGGTGCTGGGACAGCAGCCACGTCAGTGCGAGCAGCATGAGCAGGGCCAGGGCCGCGATGACGGTCGGCCACCACCAGCCCTGACCGGACCACCGCGCCTGGTCGGCACGAGGGATGAGAACGTTTTGCGGAGTGGTCAACGGCCAGTCGGCGGGCGGTGTGAGGCCCCAGCGCCGGTAGAGGTCTGCGCCGGCGGCGAGTGTCAGGAGTCCGCCGCCCAGGAGCACCAGTCCGACCAGGGCCAAAAGAACGCGGTTGGTCTTGGTGTATTCCCTCATCGTCTTCTCCCGTGCTTGTCCGGGTACCCGGTCCTTGGACCATCAGGTCGGGCTCCGGCGTACGAGGACCTTGGGCTGCGGTGGGCGGGCCAGGGTGAGTTGTTCGCGTTCTTCGCGCCGGATGGTGTCGACGAGTTCGTCCTTGACGTCGGCTGTGTCGCGGAACCGCGCGTCGGCACGGACCGTGACCTTGCGTCGACGCACCCGGACTCGAGCTGCGCTGACCCCTGGGACCCGCATGGCCGCGTCGCGCAGGAGCAGGCCCGCGCTCTTGCGGTCAAGCACCGCGCACATCCTTCCAGGACTGTCGGCGGGGACCCGCAACGGCAGTTGGCGTCGCAGACCGGGGGTGAGGGCAAGGACAATCAGCCATATACCCAGAGCGGCTGCGACGGCGGCGCCGGTAAGGATCCAGACATCGTCTACCGGACGGGTGGCGAGTTCGTCGGCCAGCCGGGTCCACCATGCCGTGGCGGGATGTCCGGTGCGTACCCAGACGGCTTCGAAGAGCAGCGCGCCCGCTGCGAGCAGGATCAGCGAAGCGGCTGCGGCGGCCGGCAACCTGCGTTCTCCCCAAGGACGGCGGGTGCGTACTTGCGCCGGCATGTGTCGACGCGGCGTTTCAACGGGTGACGAATCGTGTTTCGGTGTGTTCCCTGCCGCTGCCGCGGTGGTGTACGGACGCGGTCGCGGTGGCTGTCTGCCGCGCTCCGGTGGGGCGCTCGGGTTACGGGAAATCATGATCATCCTGTCGTCGGCGTCATGTGCCGTCAGGTCATTGGACCCTTCGTCGCCGCAGGCTCTCGCCGGGGACAAGTCGCTGGACGGACACTCTGATGTCATCGATACGCATGCCGGTCAGATGAGCCACCCGTTCGGCGACATAGCGGCGGATCTCGCCGCAGGCGCGGGCGATATCGATGGGATAGGGCAGGTCCAGGAAGATTCCGAGACGGGCCGAGCCGTCGTGGACGGCGACTGTGGAACGGGGGGTTCCCAGGCCGACGCGGGCGGGAGGCTCACTGCCTCCTTGGTGTCTGAGAGCTTCACGCGCCGCTTGGACCGCGATACGGGCCACCACGGTGCCGGGTATCAGGGTCGCACCGCGCAGGGCGGGAGCCGGGAGGGACGGAGTCTCCCTGCTTGTGCCCCCCGGACCGCCCAGGAGGGGAGGCGACGGGGCCCGGTCGCTCACCGCACCCGCGTCCTGTACTCGGTGCCGGGGGCGGTTCCGTATGCGGACCGACGATGTTCGAAGGTCTCGCGGCGTCTCTCACCGCTTGTCTCCCGGCGTCCATCACCGCTTCGGGTGGGTACGTAGTCGGCGACATGCACGTCGCCTCGCGCCAGGTAGCCGACGATCAGGCCCACCAGGCCCAGGACCGCCACCACAATGAAAGCCCCGAAGCCGCCGAAGTAGCCGGCGAAACCCAGTGCCAGGCCGGTCATGAGCCCCACCACAGTCGTGTTCATCGTATGCACCCTTCTCACTCGGGACCTCTTCCCGCGCACAGCTCCCGGCCGCACGCCAGGGGGAGAGGGCGGATCTGTGGATCACTCCAACCGGTCGTCTCGTTCGTCCTCGGCCCCGGGCAGATCAATGTCGTCGACGGCGACGTTCACCTCGACGACCTCCAGTCCGGTCATGCGTTCCATGGCCGAGATGACATTGACGCGGACATCCGCGGCGACGTCGACGATGGGGAAGCCGTAGTCGACGACCACGTCAACGTCCACAGCCGCCTGGCGCTCGCCCACCTCTACGTGCACACCGCGGGTAACGCTGGGCTGCGCGCCGGGCACCCGCTCACGGACGCCCCCGATGGTCCGCGCCATTCCGGAACCGAGGTTGTGAATGCCCGTAACCTCGCGGGTCGCCATCCCGACGATCTTCTCCGCGACGCTGTCCGCGATCGTGGTCCGCCCGCGGC
Organism: Streptomyces scopuliridis; assembly: GCF_042790125.1. Lineage (GTDB taxonomy): Bacteria > Actinomycetota > Actinomycetes > Streptomycetales > Streptomycetaceae > Streptomyces > Streptomyces scopuliridis_A. The sequence continues at coordinate 73,227 of NZ_JBHTZS010000005.1, read as the reverse complement.
TCTCCGGCGGGCGGAGGCTGCCCTTCGGGCCTTGTTGTGTCGATGCCTCGTCGGCAGCCCAGCGCGCCTCAGCGGCCGGGCGGTGTGTCGTGTCCGTCATGGCATTCTCCTGGGGGATACGGACACTCGGTCAGTGCCCGTCATAAGGTTGGACACATAAAAAACGAAATCGTCACACTTTTCTGTGTCGTGTATCGCGTAAGCTCAAAACATAAGGCGGTCACGCGGCCCACGATCGCAATCGCCTGAGAAGCGAACAGTGGATGCGAAGCAGGGAAAACTCTCACTACCCCGGCGTGCGGCCCCGAGCCCGGCCACCGGACCGGATGCGCCTGCGACCGAGCGGATCGGTGATCCCGGCGACGACCTCGGCGGCCTGGACAACGGACTCTTGGTCACCCGGGCCGCGGAAGGCGACGACGACGCGTTCGCCGTCCTGGTCCACCGCCACAGCGCACCGCTGCTGGCACTGGCGTACCACATGCTGGGTAACCTCTCGGACGCCGAAGAGGCCGTGCAGGACGCCTTCATCAGTGCGTGGCGGCGCCTCCCGGAGTTCCGGGGAGACGCCACCTTCCGCACGTGGATGTATCGGATCGTCACCAACCGATGTCTCAACGTCCTGCGCGAGCAAGCCCCTTCTGTGTCCTTGGACGCCGTTCCCGAACCGACGGCTCATGACGCCGGTGGTGAACCCGCCCGTGCCGCCGAAAACGCGGCTGCCACGGCCGCGTTGGCCCAGGCGCTCCATGACCTCCAGCCCGGCCAGCGCGCCTGCTGGATCCTGCGGGAACTGCACGGACTGTCGTACGAGGAGGTCGCACAAGTCCTGGGCGAGAGCGAACAGACCGTGCGCGGCAGGCTCTTCCGGGCACGCCGCACCCTCATGAAGGAGATGTCCTCATGGCGCTAGACGACCCGCGTGCCACACGCCCGTGCGACAAGTCGACCGCCTTGCGCCAGGACGTCGACGCCGCGAATCTCGTCGGGGACGAGCGGCTGCCCTGCGGGCGACTGGTAAGCCACGTCTGGCGGCAGGCCCGCGCCCCCATCGACCAGAACGACCCCCACACGGCCGACTGCGTGTTCTGCCGACAGGCGGTCGAGGGGCTGACAGCCCTGGACCACACCACCCGCACACTCCGTGCTGAACACCTCAGCGTTCACACCGTCGCGCGGCGGGTCATGCGCGCGGTACGCGCAGAGGTGCGGCTCGGTCGACTGCTGCCCTTGGACGATCCCGCACAAGAACTGCGGATCGCGGAGACGGCGGCGGCGCAGGCCTTGCGCGGGGCCGCCGACCGGATCCCCGGAGTGCGCGCAGCGAGCTGTCGCCTCAGCCCCGACGACAGCGGCACAAAGGTGACCATCACCATGACCCTCGCCATGACCCTCGACCAGCCCCTCCCCGGGCGGGCCACCGCGGTGCGCCGGGCCGTCGCCTACGCCGCTGCACAAGGGCTCGGTCTCGCCGTCAGTGGCATCGACCTGAGAATCGTGTCCGTACTGGAACCCCTGACGCCCACAGCCTCTGCCGAACCCGCGGAACGGAGGAGGAGCGGACCGTGACTACCGGAAACACAACACGCATCGCGCGCACCGCCGCCCGGGCGGCGCTGGCGGTCCCCGGCGTGGCCGAACTACAGCCCAGCCTCCGCCAGGCCCTGGCCGGCGCCGCCACCCGAGTCCGGGAGGCCATCGGCTCCCCGGCGCTGTCCACCGAGGCCGGCATCCACGTCGAACACACCCCCGGAACCCGTGCCTGGCACGTCGAAGTCCGTTGCGTACTCACCGACGACCGCCGCGCTCTGGACACCGCACGCGATGTCCGCGACAGCGTCCGTTCGGCGGTCGGTTCACAGGTAACCCGTGACGGCGTACCGGAACCCGTAATCGTCGTCGTTACCGTCACACGTATCACCGGACACCGCCCGTCACTCCAACCCTGGGACCACCGGCCCGTAACACCGACGGGGACGCCCGTCAGCCCCGTGTGAGCAGCCGTGCATTAAGGGCGGCGGTCCAGTGCCGTCCGGCCCCGCGGGTATGCGCGCCTGCAAGCCGTTCAGCGCAGCGTCGCGTCCACTGCGGTGGCCGGCCCGGACACCGCTGGGCACGGCGGCGGCCATCAGTGGTCCGACGTAGCCTTGCGCCATCAGCAGGACACCCAGAGCCAGACGGATCCGTGTGGCAGGCCGAGGAGGGCATACACGCATGCGGTGAAGGTTCGGACAGCACAACAGACGACAACACCAGGGCCCCCAGCTGGGCCAGAATCAGCTCGCTTCCGGGTGCGAGGTCGGGAAGCGCCGCGATTCGGCGGGGGAACGCACGGCCTGTCAGGGTGCCGACTCGTAACCGTCGCTGGGCGCATGGCTCAGGTCCACAACGCAGAAGAGGTTGCCGTCCGGGTCGGCGAGAACAACAAAGTCGGGTTCAGGCGGGTAGAGGTCCCAGTCGACTGTTCGCGCACCGAGACCGACCAGTCGCCGCACCTCCGCCTGTTGTTCCTCGGCCGTATCGGTGAAGAGGTCCAGGTGGAGACGGGGGCGCGGCTCGGCCGGGGATGTACTGTGCAGCAGGCCAAGGGCCCGGCCGGAGCCATCGGGGTGATTGAGCGTCCGCCACGTTTCGCTCTTCCGCTCCTCAGTAGCAACCAGGTTCAACGCCGCGGTCCAGAAGGCCACTGCGCGGGGAACGTCCGTGACACCGATGACAGGGATTCCGAGCCTCAGCATGAGGACGAGCGTACGCTGTTTCACTGGACCCTCTGATCGGGGCACCCCGCACCCGTGAGATGCGATGACCGATGGCAAGGGTCTGTCTGGGCCCTTGCCATCGGTGGTCTGATGAGCGGCCGGAGAGCACAACGAGCGAGCCGCTCGATCCGGCCTCTGCTTCGAGCGCGGCCAGCTGCGAAGGCTGCCCGCTCTACGCGGGCGCGACGCAGACCGTAGAGAGACGTACCTCACCAACGCGGTGAAGCACTTCAAATACACCTCGGCGGGGCCGGGCAAACGACGCAGCGAGGATCACAAAGGCCGCGACGGCCCGGTTCATGGCGGGGGCAGCAGGGTGCCCAGCGGGCCGAGGTCCAGATTGAGGTCTTCCATCGTGAGGTCGTAGCGTTCACACAGTTCCGTCATGCGGTCATGGAGCAGCATGAGAGTCATCCCGATGCGCTCTTCCTGAGCCTCGGTCAGGTCACCTTGGTCGACCCGGTGAAGGGCTTGCCGCTCCATCAACTGCCGTAGCAACTCGACGATGGTGAGCACCAGTTTCACCAGGTCACGTTCGACGGTGTCCCGGTCGGTATGAAGTCGCCGGGACAGCCGTTGGGCCCGCTCCTCGGGGGCAGGGAGATCGTCCGGGCTCGCGGGCAGCAGGCGGAAGACGTCGGAGGCCGCCTGGGTGACCTCATCCAGGTCATGAATCGGCGATTCGTGCTCCCGATCGCGGCGGTTCATGGCGCTCCCCCCGTCATCTGCCCGGGACGACGGCCCGCAGTGGAGGTCTCCAGCGATCGCTGTTCCGCGCGGATGGAGACAATGAGGGCGCGCAGAGAGATCCGTACGAGATCGACGTCCGCGATGGAGAGCGTCAGGTCGCCCGTCAGCACCACACCTCCGGTGAGCAGCCGGTCGAGGAGATCGATCAGCGCGATCTGCCGGCCGGCAAGAGGGTGTGCGTCGTCGTCGGCCCATGGCGGACCATCGACAGGCGGTGCCGCGGGGCGGGCGCTGTGGGTCACTGGGTTCCCGCCTTCCGTTCCGTCGCTTCGGCTTCGGCGCCACCTTCGCGGTGGGTCTCCTCGGCCTCGTCGGTCTCGTCCGAGGCGGTGAACGAGTAGGGAGCCCACGGTCCGGTGATGTCCACACGGATGCCGTGCAGACCCTCGGCGGCGCCAAGGAGCCGTGCCTGGAACTCCTCGCCGCTTTCCCGGGGCAGGAGATAGGCGTTGTTGGAAACGTTGAAGCCCGGGCCCGTGGCGAGCTCCCCCTCCTGGGGGCGGTGCTGAACCCGGTCGACGGCAAGGCCACGGGCGGCGGCGTCGATGCTCAGGACCGCGTCTTGAGCCGCCCGCCAAGCGTCCTCGCCAGACCTGCGCTGGCGCTGACGGCTGCGCAGGTAGTCGCGGCCCGGACTCGTGTCGGCCGAGCCCGGCACGGCGGCCGGGGCCGGTGATCCGGGAGCGGGGGGCAGCGCGTAGACCTTGACTCCCCACTCCACATGGCCGGCGAGCTGATCCAGCAACCAGGCGAACTCGTCCGCGCGCCGGCCCAGCATGTCGTGTACGCGGTTGTCATCGAGGTGGAGCGTGGCCAGCCGTAGGGGGAGCACGGCGGTATGGGCGAAGAGGGTCTCGACGACGGCGTGATGGGCTCGTGCCACCGACTCCAGCCAGTCCAGATCCTCAAGCCGGGCCTTCAACGCGGTTTCCCCGAAGTCGCTCTCCGGTACGGAGGACACCACCACGGCCAGCCCCTGCGCGCGCACCAGGCGAACCGGTCCTCCCGCCACTCCTCGCGTCCGGGACAGGCTTTCCTCCAGCGAGGCGTCCGCGCGGGCCACCGCGTAGCTATAGCTCATATACACGCTCATCGGTCATCGCTCCCGCGTCGGCGAGTGCCCTGATCCGGGTCGCTCTCCTCGCGCCGCACAGCCTCCTCGTCCCGGGAAGCAGGGCTGTCGGCGGGGGCCAGAGAGCGTCTGCGCAGGTTTTCCACCTCGGCGCGCAACCGGCGGTTCTCCTCCGCCAGGGACGGCCTTCCGCTGTCCTCTCTGGCCCGGGACGAGAGCGACGGGTCGTGTTCCCACCAGTCAATGCCCATCTCCTTGGCCTTGTCGACGGAGGCCACGAGCAGCCGGAGCTTGATGGTGAGCAGTTCGATGTCGAGGAGGTTGATCTGGATATCCCCGGCGATGACGATGCCCTTGTCGAGAACCCGCTCAAGAATGTCGGCGAGGTTCGCGGACGATCCCTGCCCGTACGGCGACACGGTCTGCGCGGGCCGCGGGACGGGCCGTCGGGCGAATGCCGGATCCGTCACGATGCATCAGGCCTCCATCCTTTTCGCTCAGTGCGCGGCGGGGGTACGGTGGCGCCGCCCGCGCTCCCGGGTGTCCTCTCCTTCTTCCTCGTCCTCCTCGTACTGTTCGTCCTCGTACTCCTCGCCTTCCTCTGCTTCGTTCTCTGCGCCGTCCTCCGCCTCGTCCTCCTCCTCTGCTTCGTACTCCTCGTCCTCCGGCTGTTCGCTGACGACCTCGCCTTCACGGATCTCGCCGCGCCAGCCTTCGGGCTGTTCGCCCTGGGTCATCATGTACGCGCGGAACAGCTTCAGGTCGAGCCGCGCCCGGCGTCCCTGCGCCCGCCAGAGGTTGCCGATCTTCTCCACCGGACCCTGCGGGGTGTATTCGAGAACCAGCAGGACTTTGGTGAGGCTGTCGCCGAGTGGGTGGAAAGTGACAACGCCACGGGTCGAGCCCTTGGGAGCCTCGGATGTCCAGACGATGCGCTCGTCCGGAACCTGCTCCTCCACGTGGGCCTTCCAGCTCCGGTGCGACCTGGCCACCTTCACATGCCAGTCGCTGGTCGTCTCGTCGCGCTGGTCGACGCCCGTGACGCCCTTGGTGAAGGATTCGAATTCGTTGAACCGCGTCCACTGGTTGTAGACATCGCTCACCGGTACCCCGATGTCGATGTCTTCGACCACGGTCGTGGTCTTCCCCTTGCCGCCGCTCTTCTTGCCGTCCTCGCTTCCGCCGGTGAGCTTGCCGGTGACCTTCTTGAACTGCTGCTTCAGGAGGTCCTTGACGAGTGCCCCGCCCGAGGAGACACCGCCCTTGGCCGCGCTCCCCAACATCGAACCGAGACCCGTGCCCGGCTCGGCCAGGCGTGCGGCCGTATCACCGAGCCGCTCGCCCACGTCCACCAGGGCATGTTCGGCGCGGACCCGCAGATAGTTCTGGAGTTCCTCCACCAGACGGTCGGCGCTTTCCTTGGACGATGCGCTGTCAGTCATTCTCCGACCTCCTGCTACCGCTTCCCGTCTTCCTGGCCTTGTCACGCACGGCGGACCTCCTGGCGGCGGACGCGCTGGATTTCGGTGCCTTCGCCTTCGACCCGCGGCCCGGACTCGAGGTCGCCTTGCTCCGGGCCGGAGCGGGCGCCTTCCTGCGTGCCTGACGGCGTCGCCCCTCGCCCTCCTCCGTGTCCTCGACGTCCCCCGCGCCGGGCGCTTCTTCGTCATCCGTGTCCTGCTCGTCGAGCCTCTCCAGCTCGCGTGTGCGTTCGTGGAGGGTGTCGGCGAGGCTGTCCGCACGCGCGGCCAGCACCGTGCCGGCCGCAGCCTTGCCCGCCTCAAGCAGGTTCTCCCGGGCCTGTCCACTCAACCCGCCGAGGACGGGGGAGCGTGCGATTGTCGTACCGAGTTGCTTCGGATCGATGCCGATCCTCTTCCCCATCAGCCACAGGCCGAGGCCGATGGCGAGCTTGCCCTTCTTCGCCCGGCCGAGTGCGTAACCGCCCAACATCGCCGCGCAGATCCTGCTATTGGCCGTCATGTCCCGCTCCTTCCTCTGCTTCCCCGGTTCGTTCCTCTCCCCGCGGCTCTGGGGCGTCGCCGACGCGCGCACGCTGGATGGCTTCGAGCCGGTCGAGGAGTTCGTCCTCTCGCCGGTCGAACTCCCGCTCGCTGATGCGGCCTTCCAGCAGTTCCCGCTCCAGTTCCGCGAGCTTGTGCTCGATGGGAGTGGTGTCGTACGCCTCTTGCTCGGCGACCTCGGCCACCCGCTTCACCACCCATCCGACGCCTCGTACCGGTGCCAGCGGAACGGTCAGGATCTGAGTCAGCAGGCCCATCGCGGGCTCCTCACGTCATACGAAGCTGTAGGGCGGCAACGGCCCTCTGAGGCGCAGTCCGATGTCCGGCCCGTAGCGCTCGGCCAGTTTTTCCGCGGCCGAGGTGAACTCCAGCACCCGGCCCCGTTCCACGAGAAACGACACGTTGAGGAAGTACTCGGACGTCGCGCCGCCCTCCGACTCGGCACTGGCGCACGGGCGCAGTGCCTCGGTCACCTCCGCCGCCAGGCTGTCCTGCCGCGCCCCCACCTCCTGGGCGACCAACTCGCCCAGCGCCAGCCGCTCCTCGTACGTTCCGCCGCCGCCCCGCGTGGCCTCGTTCAGCCGGCGTACCTCGTCGGACTCCTCGATCACCTGCCGCAGCAGCGCTCCCTCGTCCTCCGACGCCTTGAGATTGAACTCCACCCGCCCCTCCAGCTCCGCGAGCCGCTCGCTGTACAAATCCGCATGCTCGCTGAGCGCCGCTCGGACCGCGTCGTCGTCCGCGGCGGTGAGACCGAAGCGCATGGGCAGAACCGCACGCTCGGACAACAGCCGCTCCTGCACCTCGTGATGGGCGCTGAGATCCCTGCGCTTGGCCCGCAAATCCTCGGGGGCGTCACTGACGACCGCCTGCAGTGCTCCTTCGGTGACGGTACGCAGCGGAGGAGTCTCTTCTCCCACACCGTGCAGGTCATCCAGCTGTGGATGGCACTCGGAGGAGGTGATGGCGTAGACGTATACGGACATCGGCTACTCCTCCTCACGGTGTCTGACCGGGTGCTTCCTCGCACTGTGCCGCCTCGGTTCCGGCTCCGGTTCTTCCTCGTCCTCAGCGGTCTCGTCGGTCCTGTCACCCTGGAAGGAGTCGGTGATCGCTTCGACCGCCCCGGTCAGGGCACCTTTGCTCTTGCCCCGCGCTCCGCCCTCGGTCACTTCACCGACCATGTCCGTCAGCGTTTCAGGTGCTTTGCGACCGGCCTCCAGGTCGAGGCGGTTGCACTCCTCGGCGAAGCGGAGATACGTATCGACGCTCGCGACGACAATGCGCGCGTCGATCTTGAGAAGCTCGATACCGACCAGGGATACGCGGACGAAGGCGTCGATGACGAGGCCGCGATCCAGGATCAGCTCCAGGACGTCATAGAGGTTTCCACCGCCACCTGCGGCGATCTGACCGCTTTGCTGCGGCACTACAGTCACAACGACTCCCTTCAGTGACCCCGCCGCTGCCGACGGTCACCTGCGATCGATCTGACCCCGTGCGTATCGCCGACGGCGCTCGTATTCCGTGAGCCGGCCTTCTTCGTCCAGCCGCACCCGGTAGCTCGCCATCACACTCGTGGTGTCCGGCACCCGCGAGATTTCGAGCACCTCCACATCGGCCTGCCACCCGTCCTCCGTGCGCTTGACCGCCGACACCGATTCGGGCTGCTTCCCCAGAAGCCCCGCGAGCTGCTCCGTGGCCTCGTGCATCGCCCCGCCCATCGCCAAGGGGCGGAACTGGCGATCCCTCTTCTCCTCCCCCCCGCCCCGGCCCGCACGCGCTGCCCTGCGGCGGCTGTCGGATGTCTTCGGACGTCCCGTGCCGTCGATGTCCCTCCGCTCGCTGCCGGCCATGTTGTTCCCGCTCCACATCATTCATGTGCAATTTGCGCAATTTGAGACTCTTGTCCAAAAAAGCCGCGATATGTCCAGTGAAGCACTCGTGGCATGCGGCGGGCAACGCGGGAGGTGGCGAAGCGCGGGGCCACGCGGCCGCGGGTCGGTCCCTCGCGCCGGCCGCCGCTGCCCGCGGCTCCACCGCGGAATTGCTCAAGCGCCGCAGCGAACACGGAGAAGTCCTGGCCGATACCGGCGATGCGGGGGAGCGGGGCGGACGCGCCGCGCTCGTCGGCGCGGCTGTTCTGCCACGTCTACGGCATAGCGAAGACGGCCTCGGAGCCATCCCCACTGGCTCTACTCGTTCGGCGCGGTGCGCGGCGTTACGCGCCGTCGCCGTCGGTCTCGCCTCCGCGGCCCCGGCGTGCCAGTGCACGCTGTGCCATGGTGAGCGGCCGGCCTGCGCCATGGGCGCGGAGTGCGGCGCGGGCCGCGTTGGCACCGGGCGCGCCGTGCACCGAGCCGCCGGGGTGGGCGGATGCGGAGGCGAGGTAGAGGCCGCGCACGGGCGTCTCGGGACGACCCGTCCCGGGGAGCGGCCGGAACACCGCCTGCTGGTGGAGTGCGGTCGTACCGCCGTTGACCGCTCCGTCGCGCAGATTGCTGTCGGCGGCCTGGAGTGTGGGCGGCGCGAGGACGCGGCGGGCCAGGATGCGTTGGCGGAACCCGGGGGCGTACCGCTCGACCTGTTCCTCGATACGGTCGGCCATGGCTTCCCGTTCGCCGCGGTCCCACCGTCCCTTCAGGCCGTCGGGACCGGCATCTCCCCTGACGCTGTGCGGGACATGGGTGTACGCCCACGCCGACTCGGTGCCGGCGGGTGAGCGGGTCGCGTCGGACGTCGTCATCTGGCCCAGGAGTGTGAACGGACGGTCGGGGATCCGGCCCATGGCGAGCTGCGCCGCGAACCGGGTGAGGTCGTCCACCCCGTCGGCGAGATGCACCGTACCGGCCGAGGCCGCCTCCAGCGCCGTCCAGGGCACGGCACCGCCAAGGGCCCAGTCGACCTTGAAGGTGGCCCAGTCCCATTGGAAGCGGCGCAGATCGTCCCAGACCCGGGACGGCAGATGGTCGGCGCCGACGAGTTCGCGGTACAGATCCGGCGCCGATACGTCCGCCAGGACGGCTCTGCGTACGGGGACGGCCTCGCCCGTGGCAGTGTGCACCCCCACCGCCCGGCCACCCCGTACGACGACCCGCGTCACCCGCTCCCCACAGCGGACGACGACACCGCGCCGGCGCAGGCGGCTTACCAGCGCCGCCGTCAGCTCACCCGATCCACCGACCGGCACCGGAAACCCGTACGTCTGGCCGAGCATGGACATCAGCCAGCCGAACCCGCCGCTGACCGCGGACTCCGGCGCCAGGTCGGCGTGCAGCGCGTTGCCCGCGAGCAGCAGTCGGCCGCCCTCGCCGGCGAACTCCTCCTCGCCGAGGCGCCGCACCGGCAGGAGCATGCTGCGTGCGAACCGCAGCCCGCCCGCCCCGCGCAGCCGGGCTGCGAGCCCGACCGTTGCCCGTACGGGTGGGAAGGGGGTGAAGAGCGCGCGCAGGAGGTCCTCCCGCAGCCGGTCCCAGATCCGGCAGAGGTCGCTCCAGGCCCGGCCGTCGCCAGGCGCGAACGTGTCCAGTGCGGCCGCCGTCACCCGGCGGTCGCGGTCGAGAAGCGCGCAGCGGCCGTCCCGCAGGGGGTGCGCCACGACATGAGGGGCATGGCTCCAGCGCAGCCCCTCCGCGCACAGGTCGAGCCCGGCCAGTACGGGTGAGGCCGCGGCCATCGGGTAGAAGGCGCTGAACACATCGCTCACGTAGTCGGGATGGACTCCGCGGTCGCTGCGTACGGCGCCGCCGGGCACGTTCTGTGCCTCCAGTACCTCGACACTCCAGCCGGCATCGGCGAGCAGGTTGGCCGCCACGAGGCCGTTGGGCCCCGCTCCGATCACCACGGCGTCGGTCATCGCTCCGTCCCCTCTCCTGCTGCCGTGCTTCCTCCGTGCGGGGCGGACGTGGCGGCCTCGGAAGAGCCGGGCGACGCGGGGCTGTTGTGTTCCACCGCCTTCGCGAGCCGGCCGAGCATGTCGCGGTGCCGGATCTGGAGGAACGCGTCCAGAACAAGGTTGTGGGCCGCACCGGCGAAGCCGCGCAGTGGGTGCTCGTCGACGATCACCAGCGTTTCGTCACCCCAGGACCGGATGTCGAAGGCGATGCGCGCGGTGCCGAGCGGCCCGCTGTGCGCCTCCAACTCCAGCCACTGCGGGGGCTCATGACGTCGGACGACGGTACGCCCCCGGAACTCCTTGGTGCCCAGCCGCACCGTGTACGTGAGGGAGGAGCCGACCTCGGGCCAGCTCCCCTCCCCGGGGAAGGAGCGTGCCGTGCCGACCACCCAGTCGGCATATCGCGCCGGGTCCGAGAGGACCCTCCAGACAGCGGCCGGTTCACGGGCGATGAGCTGGTGCCGTACGGCCATGTGCCCTCCCTGGCGAATCGCTGTGAGCTGTGAGCTGTGATGAGTGCGGGTCCGAGTCCCGGAAGGCGGAAACCCTTCGGGCGGGGTGCGTGAGCCGCCGTACGTCGATGAAAGCACCATATGGACGATTTGGCGGCCCGGGCTCGCGCCATATGCCGTGCGCGCGTCCGGGCCGCGTTGTCACGGGCATACGGTCCGGATCGGCAGGTGTCCGAGGCGGCTGTAGCCGCGTCCGGCATTCCCATGACGAGGTCGTGGAATCGCGTACCAACAGAACCACCGCCCTCGCCTCGACCGCCGGTCATCGCTTCCCGGGTTCTACTGGACGTCCGGTGGCCCTCTTCCGCGAGAGCGGAGGGCCGTACGGGCGGCAGCCACGCGGCCCAGTCGGTCGTGACGGGCCGAGCCCGGCCGGTCTCCCGCGTTGGCCATCCACGGGCCGCGACGCACCAGCCCCGTGATCAGTCCGGCTGGCACCGGGGGCACCACACCGTTCCCCGCCCCGCGACGCGCCCCCGGCGCAGGGACTCGCCGCAGCGCGGGCACGATGCGCCGGTACGGTCCCGATGCCCGGTGAGCCAGGAATCGCGCGGTGGTACACGGCCGGCGCGCGCCGCGGACCGGAGAGTGCGCCGCATGTCCGAGTAGAGCCGGCCACGCTGCTCTTCCGTGAGCGTGTCGGCACGGTGAGCCGGATTCAGCCGGGCCCGCCACAGAATTTCGTCGGCCAGCAGATTGCCGAGCCCTGCCAGCAGGGACTGGTCGATGAGGAGCGGTTTGACGCTTCCGCGCCGTCCGCTGAGGAGTTTGTCGAAGTCTCCACGGGCGATCTCTGTCGCGTCCGGCCCCTGACCGCTCAGAATCCGGGCGACGCCGGACTCCTCCGCCAGCCAGAGGCCCTTGAGTTTGCGCTGGTCGCGAAAGCGCAGCTGCCGGTCGTGTCCCACTGTGAACGCGACGCGGTCATGCGTGTGGAGTTCTTCGGCCGGGCGGCAGCACACGAGCAGTCCGGTCATGCCGAAGTGCAGAAGCACGGTGGGCCCGTCGGTCCGGGCGAGCAGCCACTTCCCCCGCCGCTCGGGCTCGGCGAAGCTCCGCCCCTCCAGTTCGCGACGGAGCCGCCGCGCACTCACACCGTGCAGTACACCGGCGTCGTACACTTCGACGCGCTCGATCGTCCGCCCCTGGGCACAGGACGCGAGACAGGAGCGAAACGCTTCGACATCGGGCAGCTCGGGCATGCGTCACTCTTCCCCGGCGCAGTGCTTCCGTCGCCACTACGGGGGAGTTCTTCGGCCGGGTGGCCCATCCGAACGGTCGAGGCGCCCGGTGCGCATCACTGCCGATGTCCCGCCGTGTTACGGCTCGGCCGAGCGCGCCCGGACCTGCTCTCGGGCGGAGGCCGCGGCAGCCCGGTGAAGGGTGAGTCCGGTTGTCGTGCTCTGTCTCCCGCCCGTGACCGGGTTGTGGCTAGCGCCGCATCAAGCAACGTTCGCCCTGTCGTGGCTTCGCACGTTCGTCCAGGTCGCCAGGGGTGGGTTGCGGTTGTTCTTGTCGGAGCTGCCCCGCTGTCACGGAGTCGTACGCGTCGGCGAGCCCTTGGACTACCACGTGCCGCACGGGCACTACCTCGACAGCAGCACGCACGCCACGGCCTCGTAGGCCGCCGGGGCACCGCCCACGCCGCCGTGTGCAACGTGCCATACGGGTCCTGGGCGCAGGGCTGGCCGCTAACATCGCTCCCATGAGCGATGGAGTGATGCGCGATGCCTCCGTGGTCGTGGCGTGTGACGCGGACGGTCTGGTCGCCCTGCTGAGCGCCCACCTTCCCGCCCACGGAGGCGAGTACCTTTCCTGCCCGGCGGACGCCGCGAAGACGGCGAAACCCCCTTGGAGTGCGCACACCGTGAACTGCGTGAGGAAGCCGGCGTCACCGCCGAGACGTGGCATTTGCTCGGCTCGTATGCCATGACTCTGGGCTCCACCGCCCGCATCCACCTGTTCGAGGCCCGCGATCTCACCTGCGGATCCCAGGAACTCACCCCCACCGAAGCCGACTTCAGGCTCACGTGGTGGCCCATCGGCGATGCGCTCACGGCCGCGGAAGACGGCCGCTTCCTCCTGCCAGCCGGACCAATGGCCCTGCTCCTGGCCGACCAGAACGCCACCGCGGCATCTACGTCGCCAAGGCGATAACTCTCTCGGGATCGACCTCACAGGGAGCCCCCAGGGACGCATCGGCCGGGTGCTTGGCTCAGCCCCCGAACACCTTGCCGCGACTGTCCGTCGCCCGCCGGTTCGCTCTTGTAGTTCTTCACCGTGGTGTCCGGGCCGGGGTAGCGCAGCAAGTCCTTCAGCAGGAAGGGGAGGTGGACCGAGTACGGCCGACCGGGGACGGGGGTTGCTGGGCTTTGCGTGATGGTTCCGCCAACGGCTCTCGCCGGACACCGTGACGCAGCAGACGCATCCTCACGGCCTTCATGCTGGACGTGTGTGTTCCTTGAAGATCAAGCCGGGGCGTGGATCGAAAGTGCTCCCAGGAGCCTTGGCTCTGCGCGCGAGGAATGAGCGTAACCCGGTGGCGTTTGGCGTGGAGATCAGGAAGGCTCGTGCGCATGGTCTCGGTATTGCAGAATGTGGCGATCGACTGTGCGGATGCCTACGAGCTCGCTCGGTTCTGGAGCGGTGTGACCGGCCGTCCGCTGGATCCGGAGGACGGACCGGGCGCCCGGGAGGCTCAGGTGCTGCTGGCGGAAGGCCCAGTGCTGTACTTCAACCAGGTGCCCGAGGGCAAGACGGTCAAGAACCGGATCCATCTGTGTCTGCGCCCTGAGACCTCGCGCGATCAGGAGGTGGACAGGCTGCTGGGTCTCGGTGCCACCTTTGTCGCCGATCACCGGAATCCCGATGGCTCAGGCTGGGCGATTCTCGCCGATCCCGAAGGCAACGAGTTCTGCGTCCTGCGCAGTGAGTCCGACCGAGCCGGCACGAACTCCTGACGCTCAGGCGCCGTCCTGGACGAGTAAGTCCGAAGTCCCGGCTGCCCGACGGCCAGGTGCGGCTTGGTGGTCGGCCCGCCGCGCGAGCGGCCGAGCCAGTAGTCGGCCGGCGCCGTCTGGACGCCGCCTGGCTGGTGCGCCCCGCACGCGGTGAAGTCCACGCTGATGACAGAGGAGAACTCCAGGCTGACCTGTGGCGCGTAACCGCGCGCGTGCGATCATGCTGTTCGCCGACACGGCAAGGGAGGGGTGGATGGCCGGCGTATGGGTGACGGTCTGTCTGCCGGCCGAGGCCGCGGGTGATATCGAAGGGGCGCTTGCGGAGGCCCTCGCGCCTTTCTGCCTGGACACGGGTGACAACCCCGTGGACCGTGGCATGTGGGACAAACGCCGCATCCATGGCGGCAGTAACGGCATGGGTTTTGCGGTCGCCCCCGGATACACGGACGATCCGAGACTCATCCACGACGACCCTGGATACGGCGGCGCGCCATGCCCCAGCGCGCCGGGCGTCTGCGCCGGCGGACCGCGCGCCCTGCTCGATTTCTCGCAGCCGCACCTTGCTTCCGAGCGTGCGGTCGCCGCTTCCTGGGACCTGTGGCACAGCCTGTCCGCCGTGCACCCTCCGGCCATTCCCCTGGCGGACTTCGTGGACCGTTGGCGAAACGATCCGGACGCGTTTCCCGGTGACCGGTGGGGAGACGAGATGCTCTCCGCCTACCGGGCCCAGCCGCTGATCGGGGCATACCTCGACCACCCCTTCAGCCTCGACAGGGGGTATCTGGGCTTCCTGGGCCCTCGCGATCCCGAGGAACACCCCGTCATCAGCTACGACGGAACCCGTGCCGCGTACATCCGTGATCTCACGTGGTCAAACCCGCCGGATACGGATGTGCTCACCCTGGACGGCTGGTGGTTGGAGGGCGGCACCAACGCCGTCCACGCCTTCTGCGAGCCTGACCTCTGCCGTCACGACCCTCCGAGGCCCACCGTGTGGCCAGGCAGCGAGGCGTACCTCGCGGGCCTTCCCGGCGACACCATCCTCGTCCGGCTCCACTGCCACGCCTGAAGGCACTCACACTGTGCGCTCCAGAGATGGCCAGCCAGGACCCATGAGGGGATCAGGCGCGCATTCCGTGAAGACGCTCTGTGGGGTCCGGTCTCGGTGACGTAGCGTCATGACGTCCGTGCTCAGGAATCACCATGCATGTCCAACGGCCGCCCGCCGCGCCGTCCTGCCAGTCGGCACCCGCGGCAGTTCGTGTGCCCCTCACGCGCGGAGTGGTCCCGTACCGTGAGTCGCTGCTGATCGGCGCTTCGCGGGTTGGGCGGCTTGCCCCAGCCCGCGAGATGCAGGCCCCACGTGATCAGCGCCGCCGCCACCACGGTTATCAGCCCCAACCATATTCCCGGGCGCCAGCCGATGACGCCCAGGCCGACGGCCAGGGACCCGACCATGGTGACGGCGGAGCCGACCCATCCCGCGATGGTGTGCCCCTCGTCGTGGCTTCCACTCACGTACCTGCCCCCTCACACCTACGGCGTTATGATGTCTTAGCAAGTGAGGAATTTATCTTATGTACTAAGGAATGTCCATGGAGGGCACACCACGCCCCACCGCCTCCGCTGCGGAGGCGATCGACGCGTTGGACGATCTCGTCGCGACGAACCTCGTCGGCCGTCAGGAGTTCGCCCGGATTCTGGGGCTGAGCGTCAAGGACCTCGTCTGTCTCGCGCACGTCCTGAAGGCCGAGGGCGCCCCGGTCACCGCAGGGGAGCTGGCCGGGCGCGTGCACGTCACGACGGGTGCGGTGACCGGCATCCTCAACCGCCTGGAGCGCGGCGGCTTCGTGGTCCGTCGCCCGGACCCCGCCGACCGGCGCCGGGTGCGCGTCACCGCGGTCCCGGCCGCCGCCGAGCGTGTGCAGGCCGCATACGGGCCGTACTACACGTTGCTCACCGAGCTCTGCACGGAATACTCGCCGGACGAGATCGCCGTACTCACCGACTGGCTCACACGCGCCGGGGCGCTGGTGCGTACCTACTTGGAGGAGTCGTGTTAGGGCGTGAGGGCGGCCGCGTAGTGTGAGGCTTCGTCCGGAGCCGACGTGAGTGACGCGAGCCGCGGTTCGCGGCCAGCGCCCGCCCGACGGACGCGTCCCAACGGGGCCTCTCCAGAGTCGAGTTCCGGGTGGCCGGCAGGGTGTCGAGCCAGTCGAAGGTGCGCTGGTGGAACAGGGAGAGCGCGCCCTCGTGGCAGTATTCGCCGGCACCTTCGTCCTCACGGAAGAGGATCAGTTCCTTCTGGCAGGTCAGCTCGCCGATCAGGCGCTGCGGCTGGCCCTTGAAGAACTGGTCGTTCTCGGCGTCGAGGACGAATGTCGGGCAGGTGATGCGGTCGGCGATACCGGCCAGCGCGTCCCGGCCGATGCGCTCGATGCGCGCCGAGAGTAACGCGGGGAACGCGACCGTTCCGTTCGCCGTGCTCGGGGGCATGGCGTCGGCCCTCGACGCAGGCGCACGTTGTGACCCGCGCGTTCCTCGGGCCCCGACCCCGGCGCCTTCGCGCTTTGCCGGCTGTCAGCCGCCGTTATAGATCGTCCCGCAGAGCAGTGTCCTGTCGTCGTTCATCAACCAGGCCAGGTACTGCGTCCTGTCGTCCGGCCCCTCCACACAGTTGCGGGAGCTCGCGTTCGCCGGGGCCTGATAGACGCCGATGATGTGGATGATCCGGTTGTACGCGGCGGGAATCTGCCGCGCCTTGCAGTCCACGGCCGTCATCGATCCCAACTCGGTCTTGTCGCCAACCTGCTTGCCGAGCACACAGTAGTATTTCTGGTAGATGCGGGTGACACAGAGCTTCGTGGTTCTGCCCGAGACGGCAGACGTGTACATCCACGATGCCTTCCCCGCACCGCTGGGACAGTTGGTGTCCGTGGTGCTTGTGACTTGGACGAGGCCCGCCCGCTGGCTGTTGCACGGCACGGGGTCCGGCGGAACGTCGGCGCTCCATTCGATGCTGTCGGCGCGGCGGCCGGTGTCGTAGATCTCCAGGCAGTCGCCCGCCGAGACAGCCGTGAATGACTCTTCGGTGGGATCCGGAGTGGGTGACGATGTTTCGGACTCGGGTTCGTCGGATCCGCCGCTGGAGTCGTCGTACGAATCCGAATCGCTTGTGTCCGCATCGCTGGTCTCAGGGGTGTCTGGTGTGTCGACAGTCTCTGAAGGCTCATAGGGGGTTGAGCTGGAACTGGGCGGGGACGACTCGGCCAGTAGCTCTTTCATCTCCTGCGCGTTGCTCACACCTAACCAGGTCAGGATCGCCAGCAGGGATGCGATTCCTCCGAGCCATGCCCAAAACCTGCTGGTGGAATCGTCCCCGGATGCACCTGCCATGATCCCCTCCCCCGTTAATACGCAGACGATAGCGACTTCTGCAGATCAACCCAAGGAGCCCTTGCGCTCCACCTCCGTAAGCCGGCCTCGGCGACGGCCGTAGCACCATGTGGAGGATCGGGTTCTCAACTGTGCGTGCCCTGCTCCAGAGTGAAGGGGGTCCCGCCAAGGTGAGGGCAGAAGCCACAACGGCTCGGCCGTGCCTCCCGCTCCCGTTCAGGCCCAGTTCGGCAGATCCGTACCCCGCTGGGTCGGTGCACGGTTCCAGTTCGCGGGTGCGCCGTCATAGTGGACCGGGGGCAGGGCATGACGGAGCAGACCGTAGGGCGATTCCGTCTCGGTGAGCCAGGGTTCGGGGTCGTAGCGGTCGGCGTCGCCGTGTGCGGGGGTGGGGTGGATGTCATGCAGCAGCCAGGAGGCGGTGCCTGCCAGAGAGAGGCGGAGACGCCGGCCGCCGCCGGTGGGCTGGCGGTCGCTCAGTGCGCGGAGGACGGCGGCGGCGAGCAGATACCCGGTTCCGTGGTCCAGCGCCTGGGCGGGCAGTACACCGGGGCGGCCGTCGGCCGTGGCCTCGATCGCGGCGATACCGGTACCGGCCTGGACCAGGCTGTCGAAGCCTCGGCGCTCGGCCCAGGGGCCGGACCAGCCCCAGGCGCACAGTTGGGCGACGATCAGGTCGGGATACCGGGCCAGGAGCGCGTCGGGGGTCAGTCCGTGCCGGTCCAGGGCACCGGGGCGGTAGCCGGTCACCACGACGTCTGCCCGGCTGAGGAGGCCCTCGAAGGTGCGTCGGTCGCCAGGGCTGGTGAGGTCCAGCAGCGTGGAGCGTTTGCCCGTCCCGGTGTCGGCGTGGGCATCCGCGTCCTCGGGGAGCTGAGGTGCGTCCACGCGCAGCACGTCGGCGCCCAGCAGCGCCAGTGTGCGTGTGCCGACGGGGCCGGCGATGACGCGGGTCAGGTCCAGGACCCGCACTCCTTGGGCCGGCACGGATGCGGGTGCCAGCGGGCGGGGGCTGCCCCGGCCCACGCGCCGCGTCTCGACCAGAGGGAGTCTGGCCGCAGCGGGTGCGGAAGCCACGGCGACGGCGAGGCCGCCTGCCGCGTAGACGGTCTCCTGGACTTCCCGGGCCGGGCGCGATGCCAGCTCCTTCGAAAGCACACCTACCAGCGCCTGGTCCTGTCCCGTGTCCTCGATACCCAGGGCGCTGAGCAGCCGGGCCCGGTGGTGCGGGTAGTTGGCATGGGTGCGTACCCATCCGTCGGCTGCCTGCCAGAACCCTGACAGCGGGGCGAAGGACGTCGGGGCCCGGCCGTCGATCCGCAGGTGGCGTTCACTGACGAACGCGGTGGCCACCGCCGCCTCGTTCACCCGTACCGCGGGCACCGGCACGCGGTTGCGCAGCGCCAGCAGTTCCGCCGCGGCCAGCGAGGACACTCCCACGCAGGCCCGCGCCAGTTCCCTCACCGGCAGACGCGACGGCAGGACAGCCCCCGCCCCCTCGAAGCGCACGCTCTGAACCAGTTGGCCCCGGCCCTCCAGGGCCGCCCAGGCGTGCGCGGTGGCCGCGTCCTCGGTGTCCGTCATGAGCCCATTGTGCGGCGCAGCCTGGGATGACGTCGCCGACGGGCCCGCCAACGACCAGCCCGCCTGGGCTTCCGGTCCGGTAGCAACGCCTTATCTGAAAAGCCACGCTTGACAGCGCGTGAGTCTTTACGAAATCCACCAATCGGTGGTCACCTCCTCTATGAGCTGATCACGATTGGAGTGTCCATGCAGAGGACCAGCAGGAACGGAACGAGCCCGAAGAACTGGAAGAACTGGACAAGTGGGAAGCGACGGCTGCGATCTGCGGCCGTCGTCGCCGTCGTTGCCGCTGCGGGCCTGCTGGGGACGGCAGCTCCCGCCAGCGCTGCCGCCGCGTCGCCGACCGCCGTATGCGGTTCTGGGTACAGCGTTATCGACTCGCACAGCCTGGCGACACCGGCCACCATCTACCTGTTGTACAGCGCCGGTACTGGCAAGAACTGCGTCGTGACCATCCGCGACACCGCGGGCACCGCCAACTTCATGGAAGCCTGGGTCACGAAGACCGATGGCAAACGGGTCATCGACACCGGGCAGTACACGTCGTACGCGGGCCCCGTCTACATCTCGGCGGCCGGCACCTGTGTCATGTGGGGCGGCGGGTACAGCAAGGTGAGCTGGACAAGCGATTGGGGTCACTGCGGCTGATCCCGGCCCACTCTGCGCGTATCGGGTGCACACAGTGGGGCTGGACGACCTCGCGAACACCGGGTCGGCTCCGCTGACCGGCCTTGCGGTGGTCGGTGCCCGCGCGAGCAACCTGAGGGACGTCGACGTGGAGGTTCCTCCGTGGTCCTGGGTCGGGCGCTGCTGCTGGTCGGTTTCCACTGGGCCCCGCGCCGTCTTCGGGCGCTGTGTCGGCGCCCGTCACGCACGAGGCGTTACCTCTACTGGCTCGGTGACTGGGTGGTTGTCGCAACGATGGTGTTCACGATGACCGCGGTCATCGTGCGGGTCACGGCCTCAGCCGCGGCGCCGGCTCCCCAGTCGCCCTGCTCCAGTTGCTTCGCGCGGGTGATCACCGGGCTTGTCCAGGGGATTTGCGGGTCGAACTGAGGCAGGGTTCCGCTCGCCGACAGCAGGGCCGCGAGGGCGCCGACGCGCGCACTCGGCTCCCCGCCGTCGACGAGGACGGCGCGCACGCTCTCCAGCAGCGCCGGCCGGCGACCGGTTGCTCCCTCGACCAGTGCGGTGGTGTTGAACAGGCCGAGCGCCTTCCTTCTCACCTGCTTGATATCGCCGCGTGCGATCAGCCTGTCCAGCAGCGGTGCCCGAAGCCGCGGTCCGATCGCGGCGAGGACGGTCTGGACGCTTCGGGGCTTCTCGGCGACATAGGTCAGGGCGGAGCGGTGGATCTCGTCGGAAGGCGGGAGTTCGCCAAGGGCCTCGGCTCGCGCGGCGCTCGCGTGAGTCCCGTCGTATGTGAGCCGACCGGCCAGTGCCAGGTCGCTGAGCACGGCGCCGGCGAGGGTGTAGAAGAGTGTGTTCTCTCCGGCGATCGTTCCGGACTCGGGCTGGAACAGCAGTAGCAGGAGGTCCTCGGCCAGCGAGGGGCCACCTTGCTGGGCTGGCCCTGCCGCGTCGTCGGGTTCGCCTCCACCGAGCGGCTCGGGCAATGCGGGATTCACGATCGGAACTCCTTGTCATGCAGGTCAGGGTGTTGATGCCCTGGCGGATGCCCTTGCCGAACGAGGGGTGGGGCGTGTTGTGAAAGTAGCGCCGTCCGCCCGCAGGCCAGGCGGGACTCCCTGTATGGTTGATGTATCAACTCTCGGGTGAACATGATGCCAGGCGTGGGCATTCCTGCCGCGGCGCCACCGTGAAGCCGACGGTTGACGATGTGGTGATCCCTACGGTGACCGTTGATCAATCAGCTGACTGTGCGCCGTCCCCGTGTGGGCGTGGGTAGCGTGAGGAAGCGGATCGGTCAGTCAGGCTGCTTCTTCATGTGTTCGAGGACGCGGCTCGAGATCCGGGCGAGCGTATCGAGCTCTTCCTGGGTGAGGGCATCGATGAACAGTCGTCGGACGTGTGCAACGTGCATGGGCGCGGCGTCTTCAATCGCCTTGTAGCCGGCCGGGGTGGCGACGATGAACGCTCCGCGTCCGTCGTCGGGACATTCCTCCCTGGCCACCAGTCCGCGCTTCGCCATCCGCCTGACCTGGTGGGACATCCGGCTCTTCTCCCACTCCACCAGATTGGCCAGGTCGAGGAAGCGCATCCGTCCGCCGCCCCTTTCCGTGAGACTCGCCAACACGATGTAGTCGGAGGCGGACATGTCGGAGTCGGCTTGGACCCGGCGGGAGAGTCGTCCGATGAGCGTCTCCTGCATGCGGATGAAACTGTCCCAGGCGGCCTTCTGCTGCGAGGTCAGCCAGCGAGGCGTTGCGTTCATTGAGGGAGTGTAACGAAAACGTTGACAGCTCATCTATCCCGTTGACGTGGCCAATTCCGCGCGATGCCCGGAATGTCCGGGGTGCTGCGAGCGCTGAGTGGTCGGGTGGCGTCGAATCGGCCCGTTCGTCAAGGGGGCCCTTGCTGGTTTGCCTGCTGAGGGTAGGCGGCTCCTTGATTGTGGGCCTCATCTGACCGTGCGACGGCTTCGAGAGTTCGGCGGTGGTCGGTTCGGCGTTGTCCACGGACAGGAGCGGCCGGCATCAACGGCTCGGTCCGGCCCCGCATTGCGTGAGTGATCACTAACCGGACGGACATATCGATCAACTGGCCAACCCATCAAGGAGGCGCGCTCCAGTCGGGCGGCAGTCAGGGGGTGGTGATGGCGGTCTCGCCGGTCCCTGGCGCACCCATCGCGGCGACCGGTGATGTCCCGGCGGCTCGCATCCCTTGTGGGCGCCCGGCCCTCGCCGCTGTTGATGCACCCTCAGGGGTGGGTGGTGCGTCAACTTCTGTTCCCGGGCCACCCCCGCGGGCTCGAACGTGTACGGGCCTACCTCGGCATCTAGTTGACACGTCAACAGGTCGCGCTTAACATAGGTGACACGTCATCCAGTCGGGTTGGGGTGGGCCTCTACCGGTACTGCGGACCGCCACTGATGCGGAGGCCGCGCCAGATCGTGGGGCTGCGTCAACCGATTCGGCGCGATGTCCGGCCGACTCGGCCTTGCGGGCGCCGCCGAGGACACGTGCGGCTGCATCGTCGGCGTCGAGATCGACGGTGTCCCGTTCGACCCCGCAGACACGAAGCACCCGGAGAGGGATCCCATGAGCAACGCAGCGAAGTCCGGACTGCAGGCACTGCTGACGCCCGAGGAGAGCGTGCTCGCCCTTATCGACCACCAGCCGTTCCAGGTCGCCAACCTGCACAGCCACGAACCGACGATGGTCATCAACAACGCCGTCGGGCTCGCCAAGGCCGCCAAGGTGTACGACGTTCCGACCATTCTGACCACCGTCCTGGAGGAGCGCGGTGGCCTTCTTCTCCAGGGGCTGCAGGATGTGTTCCCGGAGCAGAAGCCGATCAACAGGACCTTCATCAACACCTGGCAGGACGAGCGTGTCGTGAACGCCGTCAAGGCGACAGGACGAAAGAAGCTGATCATCGCCGGCCTCTGGACGGAGATATGTGTCGCGATGCCGGCGATACAGGCGGCGGGCGAGGGCTTCGAGGTCTACGTCGTCACCGACGCGTCGGGCGGTGTCTCGAAGGAGGCCCACGACATGGCGGTGCTGCGCATGGTCCAGGCGGGCGTGGTGCCGATCACCTGGATGGCCGTGATGGGCGAGTGGCAGCGCGACTGGGCCCGTGAGAAGACCGTGCCGGGCGCCGCCGAGGTCCAGTCGCAGCACGGCGGTGCCAGCGGTGTGGCCTTCGCCTGGGAGATGCAGCTCCTGGCCACGCCCACCGGAAGCGAGGCCTGACATCGCTACCGCCCCGGCACCGATCCGTATCGGGTATTGCGTGTCGCTGACCGGTCCGCTCGCGGACAACAGCCGGTCGGCCCGTCTCGCTCATGAGATCTGGCGGGAAGACATCAACAGCCGGGGCGGCCTGCTCGGCCGCCCGGTCGCTCGGCCCGTTGCTCAACGGCTTCGTGAACTACGAGTACTGGGCGCCGGTGCCCACAATGATGTTCCCGGGTGTTCAGGAACTGCTGAGCACCTACCAGGCACGGGCCGGCGAAGCCGGTGTCGACCTCCTGGGGCACTACATGGTGCCGCTCGCCTACGCCCAGATGCAGGTGGTCGCCCAGGCTGTCGAAGCGACTGGTGGTGTCGACGACGCGAGCCTCGCGGCGTATGCGCGGGAGGAGACCTTCCCGACCGTCATGGGCGATGTCAGGTTCGGAGTCAAGGGCGAGTGGTCGGAGCCGCGTGTCCTGCAGGTCCAGTTCCAAGGAATTTCCGGCCATGAGGTCGGTCAGTTCCAGAACGGATCGAGACAAGTCGTGGTGTCCCCACCGGAATCCACTTCCGGAGGACTCGTCTTCCCCTACACGGAAGCTCTCGCTGCCGAGTGACGGAGGCCAGCCGTAGCTTTTCGGGACGGGCCGCCGGACATCCTGGCGACCCGTCCTCGATTCGATCAGGCGTTGACGACGGCCGTGATGGCCGCGCTCCAGTACTGGGGCCGGCTGCTCGGTGATCCGGACGGCCGCAACCCTGTCCAGCGATAGGCAAGTTGATGCATCAACCAGATGAGGTTAATGTGGAACGAGGCCCACGCAGAGTACGTATGGAGGACACATGGCAGTCGAAGTGAGTGACGTTCCCGAAGTCCGGCGGTACGAGGCCCGGGTCGACGGAGAGTCCAAGGTCGCGGGCGTCGCGGAGTACATCCGTACGACGGAACTCGTCGCGTTCGTACACACCGAGGTCTCGCCGGAGTACGAGGGCAGGGGAGTCGGGTCGGCACTGGCCCGCACCGCCCTCGACGACGCGCGCGCCGCGAACCTGCGGGTGCTCGCCACCTGCCCGTTCTTCGCGGGGTGGATCGCCCGGCACCCCGAGTACGAGGACCTGCTGTACCAGTCCCGCAGCAAGGTCAGCGACTGAACAGCCGGGCACGGAAGCGAGGGAGGCCGGTATGAGCGGCGGAACCGAGAAGAAGGCCTACCAGGGCCAGTCGATCACCGTGACCTTTGAGGCCAGGCGCTGCTTGCACGCCGCCGAATGCGTCAACGGCCTGCCGGAGGTCTTCGACACGGCCGCGCGCCCGTGGATCCGCCCCGACGGTGCCGACGCCGAGCGCCTGGCCGAAGTGGTGCGGCGCTGCCCCTCGGGTGCGCTGCAGTACGAACTCGCGGACGGCGGGTCGGAGACCCCGGACCGGTCCGCGTAACTGCGCGCGACGTCATCGGACAGCCGATCGTACGCGGCGAGTTGAGCGTGTCACACGCCGGGAGGCCCGCGCGCCGAGACCAGAGCCGTGTGTGGCTGCGGGCAGAGCCGTTTTCGGCCTGTTCCGCGACCACGCATGGCTCTGCGTTCAGACAGCGCCGGGCTGACCCGCCCCTCACACTGCGACGCGGCCGCCGGCCTCGGTCTTCGGGCTCGCGTCGATGACGTGGCCGGCGACACCTGCGTGGTCGGGGTTGTGGTCGATCGTCGTCCCCGCGCTTTGGCGCCACCGTCACCCACGTCGAGGACTTCGCCAACGGGACGCCGCATTCCAACGTGACTGTGGGCGGCGCTCTCTGCGACTTTGTCGGGACTAATCGAGGAGACATGACCATGACTGGCAGTACCGCGGCCGACCAGGCTCAGCGCAACACCGAAACGGTGCTTACCGCCATGCGAGAGCTCTTCAAGGAGAAAGACATCACCGCGCTTGACCGGTACTGGGGTGAGCCCTACGTGCAGCACAGTCCCCAGATGCCCAGTGGTCTGGACACGCTCCGTGCCGTGGTGCCGGGCCTGGAGGGCTTCTCGTGGGAGCCGAAGCGGATCGCCGCGCAGGGCGACCTCGTCTTCACCCACAGCATCGTCCACGGCTGGGCGCCGAATCCTGTCGTCATCGTCGACATCTTCCGGCTGGACAACGGTCGTATCGTCGAACACTGGGACGTCATCCAGGACCTGACCAGCCCCGACGCGACTGTCAGCGGCAACCCGATGGTCTGACACCAAGTCTGGAGGCCCGGCCGCTCACCATGCGTCATGGTGTCGGCCGGCGAAGCCTCGAAAGCAGATGTGCGCCTTCACGCCCGTCTTAAGAGCAGGCACGGAACACAGGGGATCTGACCTTCCGTGCCTCGACATCCACAGCGACTCAGAAGGGAAGAGTAAATGGGGTACATCACCGTAGGGAATGAGAACAGCACGCCGGTCGAGCTCTACTACGAGGATCAGGGCGCGGGCCAGCCCGTCGTCCTCATCCACGGATATCCACTGAACGGTCACAGCTGGGAGCGCCAGACGCGAAGTCTCCTGGCCGCCGGATACCGCGTCATCACCTACGACCGTCGGGGCTTCGGCAAGTCGTCAAAGGTGAACTCCGGGTACGACTACGACACCTTCGCCGCGGACCTCAACACCGTGCTGGAGACGCTCGACCTTCGCGACGTCGTGCTGGTGGGCTTCTCGATGGGTACGGGCGAGGTCGCCCGTTACGTCTCACAATTCGGGCATGAAAGGGTCGCCAAGCTTGCGTTCCTGGCCTCGCTGGAGCCTTTCCTCGTCGCCCGGGACGACAACCCCGAGGGTGTGCCGCAGGAGGTCTTCGACGGGATCGAGGCAGCGGCGAAAGGTGATCGGTACGCCTGGTACACGCAATTCTTCTCGGACTTCTACAACCTTGAGGAGAACCTTGGTAGCCGGATCAGCCAGGAGGCCGTCACCGCGAGCTGGAACGTGGCGACGTCAAGTGCCCCCGTGGCGGCGTACGCGGTCGTTCCCGCGTGGATCGAAGACTTCCGCACCGACGTCGAAGCGGTCCGCGACAGCGGCAAGCCGGCCCTGATATTGCACGGCACAGCCGACAAGATCCTCCCCATCGACGCTACCGCCCGCCGCTTTCGACGGGACCTGCCCGAGGCGCAGTATGTGGAGATCGAGGGTGCCCCGCACGGGTTGCTCTGGACGCACGCAGATGAGGTCAATTCAGCCCTGCGCTCCTTCCTCGGCTAGATCCGCGACGAGACCGGCGAGCATTCGGCATCGGCCGTTGGCTACGCGTGCGAGGACCAGCACGCCGTCGATGTCCACGATCACCTGGCCGTCGGCGGCCGGACTGTCCGCGCCGGCCAACTCCCACGGACGAGGACTCTCACCTCGACAGCGGCTTCTGTCTCAGCCGCTTCGAAGGTCTCATCGCGCGGTGCCCGGCATGGGGCCTGATCGTCGTGCTCGACCATCAGCCGGTCAGCGACGGGGTTTCCCGCAGTCGCCCGCCCATCGTCACGCCGCCGCGCGAACGCCGCCGCATTGCGTCGGGCACCGGGCCGCTCGATACAGACGGCACTCGGCCGAGAGTGCGCGAACTGGTGGCGGCCGACGGCCGCCACCGGCGGCTCCGCGCTCACAGTGATCTCAACCGGGCTCCTGGCCGTACGCGTTCCGGGCCGGCGGATGACGGTGGTCGCGCGTCGTGACGAGTTGGCGGACGCGCGAGAGGGTATTCCCGCGCAGTGCTCGATCGGCGGCTGGGCCGTCCTGCGCCGTTCAGGAATCCAGCTGCGGGTCCGCGGCCTGGGCCGTTCCGGTACACGGGTATGGCGCCGGCGGGAAGCCCGTGGCCGCCCGAGTTGGGCAACGTACGGCCCCTGCACGACCCGGCACCCGCTGAGCCGGCACATGCGAGGACTTCGCCCGCCGTGACCACCGCACCAGCGTCGCCCGCTCCTCCTCGGACCGCACCAACTCGGCCATCGGCCGGCCCATCTTCGCGATGAAAGCGGCCTGCATATGCAACGAGTTCCCGACGCGGGACACCAGGCGACGGATTCCCCCGACGGCGAGCCGTGGTCTGCGTCATCAACCCGGCGTGGCCGGAATCCCGCTGTCCTCTTTCTTTACGCAGCGGTGACCTGTGCCGGGCTTTCTATTCACGGACAGTGACCGTGCCTTCGGGCTGATGTGATTGATGTGACCCACGTCACTGATGGGCCTTTCTGTTGGGGGAGATATCGTCACAAAACCGGTGTAAATAGAGGGTGTTGGCCGTTGGAATGGGAGGTTCCTGGCCGTCGGCTGCCCCTGCCTCGTCACCTGAATCCCTGCCAGACGGGTTCCGAGAACAGTGATAGCCACAGGTCATAACGATGCAGTCGTTATTCCGCTTCAACTCCCGGATGAGCGGAATAACGTACCGGCATCCTCTGCATTTCCAAAAGCGTTGACAGGGTCCAGTTCCGGGCTGTTGTATGACTGTCATCAGGGGGGCGGGATGGCAAATGGGGGGCCAGCCGGCGGGTTCAACGTCGGCAGACGCGTGGTATTAACCTGTTGCCATCCCCAGTTTGGGGGGATGTCATGAGCAAGATTAAGCACACGCTTCCGATCGCTGCCGCAGCCATTGTGCTGACGGCTGGAAGCATCGCCGGCCCCGGCTTTATCCAGGCCGAGTCGGTGGCCGCGAGCACATCAACTGCCACCGAGACTCCGGGGACCACCGAGACGTCGCCGACCACCGAGGCCCCGTCGGGGATCATCGGTACGCGGACGGTCGCGACGACCCCCGCCCAGTTGCTGCAACTCCTGGGCGAGAGGATCAAGGCCAAGGACATCGACGGAATCATCGCTCTCCATGAGCCCGAAGCGGCGATCGTCAATTACGACGGATCGATTATCAGGGGCCGCCAGGCAATCCGGGCGTTCTACATCGACTGGTTCACGTCGGATCCGGTGCTCACCGTCAACCCTCGCCAGACTGTGGTGGCGGGCGGGTGGCGCGGGCTGGACGGCAAGGTGCGTAGCCGCACGGCGGCCATCATGGGCGATTACAGCCTGGAGCAGAACGCGGCGGACGGTACCCGCGAGAGCTTCACCGGCAATTTCTGCGACACCGTGCAGGAGCAGCTGGACGGCACGTGGCTGTACGTTCAGGACAACCCGTACCCGCCCCACGGTGGGCCGGCGCCTGCGGCCGCCCACCACTGATCCGACCACCCGGGCGGCCTCGTCCGCTTTCCGCGCAGTCGGCCGGTCGGCCGACCAAGGGCTGTCCCGTAACTCACGGATGAGACACCGACTGCTGTCATCAGCACGTTGGCATGACCTATTGCGTCCCTATCTTCAGGTGCCCAGCCGCGCTGTCAACCTGGTTGAAACAAGCCGCCGCTCACTCGGGCGCTCAGAAGTTTCGGGACAGCCCTTTGCCGTGCAAACGGGAGTTTGATCCGTCGTGCCGAAAATCAAGTATTCCGAGGAAACTCCTGCCCCCCATGGAATTTCACCATCGACCATGGGTGGCCGGCCATCGGTCAATCAATGCGCGGATAGTGATGTGCCGACACGTCGGAGGTTTGGAGCAAACTTGAACGCCACCTCGCTCGAAGTTTTACAGGCCCCGGTCGCGCGGCAGCAGCCTCAGTGGGGAGACCCGGCGGAGGTCGAGCAGGTCCGGGACATGCTGGCAGCTCTCCCCCCGCTCGTGGAGACCGAATCGCTGGGCAGGCTCCGCGGTCTGCTCGCCGGAGTCGCCGCCGGGCAGGCGCAGGTCGTGCAGGCGGGTGACTGCGCGGAGGACCCCGCGGAATGCACCGCGAGTGACGTCGAGCGCAAGGCGGGACTCCTCAACGTGCTCGCCGGCGTCATGAACGCGATCACTCATCAGCCGGTGGTACGGGTGGGCCGGATCGCGGGCCAGTACGCCAAGCCCCGGTCGGCGCTGACCGAGTTGGCCGGCGGCGTCGAGATCCCGGTGTACCGAGGGCACATGGTGAACGGTCCCGAGCCGGACCCGGAAGCACGACGGCCCGACCCCCGACGGCTGCTGGCCGGCTACCGGGCGGCGAGCCATCTCATGGCCAACCTCTGTCCGACGCCGCAGGCGCGCCTCGACCCCGCCCTCTGGACCAGCCACGAGGCTCTGCTGCTCGACTACGAAATCCCGATGCTGCGCCGGGACCGGGAGGGCCGGGTCGCGCTCACTTCCACGCACTGGCCGTGGGTCGGCGAGCGAACCCGCCAGCTGGAGGGCGCCCACGTCGCGCTGCTGGCGGATGTGGTGAACCCGGTCGCGTGCAAGGTCGGGCCGCGGATGACCGTCGCCGAGCTGCTCGGGTTGTGCGAGCGGCTCGACCCGGAGAAGGAGCCGGGCCGGCTCACCCTGATCGCCCGGATGGGTGCCGACGCGACCATGGATCTGCTGCCGCCGTTGGTCCGGGCGGTGCGCGCCGCCGGACACCCGGTGATCTGGCTGGTCGACCCCATGCACGGCAACACCGTGACCACCGCGGAAGGGCGCAAGACCCGGGTCGTGGAGACAATCGTCCGGGAGGTCACGGCCTTCCAGGCCGCTGTTCACACCGCCGGCGGAATACCGGGCGGGATACATCTGGAGACCACCCCCGACGCGGTGACCGAATGCGCCGACGTCCCGAACGGCACCGACCGGATCGGTGAGAAGTACACGACGTTGTGCGACCCGCGACTCAACCCTCGCCAGGCGGTGGCGGTGGTCTCGGCCTGGCAGACGCGGATGATGACGAACCGAGCCGAGGGAGAACCGTGCCGGGCATAGCGCCGATCCCAGCCTACCCGCTGCCCACGGCGGCGGAACTGCCCATCAGCACGGCGCGGTGGACACCCGACCCGAGCCGCGCGGCACTGCTCGTACACGACATGCAGCGTTACTTCCTCGCGCCGTTTCCCTCAGAGATACGCGAACCGTTGGTGCGCCACTGCGCGCTGCTGCGTGAGCGTTGTGCCGCGCTCGGGGTCCCGGTGTTCTACACCGCGCAACCCGGTGGCATGACCGACGAGGAACGCGGCCTGCTCAAGGACTTCTGGGGTCCGGGCATGAGAGTGGACCCCGTCGATCGCCAGATCGTCACCGCGCTCGCACCCCGGCCGGCGGACCAGGTGCTCACCAAGTGGCGCTACAGCGCGTTCTTCCGCTCGGACCTGCTGGCGCAACTGCGCGCCCAGGGCCGCGATCAGCTGATCGTCTGCGGGGTGTACGCGCATGTGGGGGTACTGGCGACGGCGCTTGAGGCGTTCACGAATGACATCCAGCCGTTCCTGGTCGCCGACGCCGTCGGCGACTTCTCCGCCGAGTACCACCGGCTGGCCCTCGACTACGCGGCCGCCCGCTGCTCGGTGGTCACCACCACCGAGGAGGTCTTCCGATGAACTCGACGCAGTTGTTCGAGCACGTGCTGGGCCCCACTCCGGGTGCCTTCGCCCTGCTGCACCGCCCCGAGACCCTGGGCCCGGACCGCGTGGAGATCCTGCTGGGCCAGGTCGGCACCCCGGCCCTGCTCGCCGACATCCCGTCGGCCGGCCAGGGCGGGCGGCCCGGCGAGGCCCGTCACGAGACGCTGGTCCTGGTGCCCCACCAGCAGATCACCGAGCGCGGCTTCGCCGCCGTCGAGGACGGTTCACCGCTGCTCGCGATGTCGGTGACCGACCAGGGGCAGATCACCACGTCCGAGGCGCTGAGATCCCTGCCGGACGACCCGATCGCCCTGACCGGTGGGCACTTCGACGCCGATGACGAGGCGTACGCCGAGACGGTCCGCGCGGTGCTCGACAACGAGATTGGCACCGGAGAGGGCTCGAACTTCGTCATCAAGCGCTCGTTCGTCACCACCATCACCGGGTACTCGACGCGCAGCGCACTGAGCCTGTTCCGCCGGCTGCTCACCCGGGAGAGCGGCGCCTACTGGACCTTCATCGTTCACACCGGCACCCGCACCTTCGTCGGCGCCACACCGGAGCGCCATGTCAGCCTGCGAGACGGCATCGCGGCGATGACCCCGATCAGCGGCACCTACCGCTACCCGCCCACGGGACCGGTCCTGTCGGAGGTCATGGATTTCCTCACCGACGGCAAAGAGACCGACGAGCTGTACATGGTTCTGGACGAGGAACTGAAGATGATGGCCCGGGTCTGCCAGGGCGGTGGCCGCGTGCGGGGGCCGTTCCTGCGGGAGATGGCCTGGCTCGCGCACACCGAGTACGTCATCGAGGGGCGCAGCGACCTCGATCCCCGGGACATCCTGCGGGAGACGATGTTCGCCCCCACCGTGACCGGCAGTCCGCTCGAGAACGCCTGCCGGGTGATCGCCCGCTACGAGCCGCGCGGCCGTGGGTACTACGGGGGCGTCGCGGCCCTCATCGGCCGGGACGCCGGCGGCGCGCGCACCCTGGACTCGGCCATCCTCATCCGTACCGCCGACATCCGTACCTCGGACGTCGACGACAGCGGTCACCTCGAGGTCGGGGTGGGCGCGACCCTGGTCCGGCACTCCGACCCCGGCACCGAGGTCGCCGAGACCCGCACCAAGGCCGCGGGCCTGCTCAAGGCGTTGGAGGCCAACCAGCGGCTCGACGAGCGCCCACTGATCCGGGAGGCTCTGGGGACGCGCAACGAGACGATCGCGCGCTTCTGGCTCAGCGACGCCGCGTCACGAGCACAGCCGCATCCGGTGCTGGAGGGCCGCCGGGCGCTGATCATCGACGCCGAGGACACCTTCAGCTCGATGCTGGCCCACCAACTGCGCGCCATCGGACTGACCGTGGAACTCAGCCGCTTCGACGCGTCCCACCGCTTCGACGACCACGATCTCGTCATCATGGGCCCCGGACCCGGCGACCCACGGGAGACCGGCCACCCCAGGATGGCCCACCTCACCTCGGCGATCGAGCAGTTGCTGTCCCGGCGCATCCCCTTTCTGGCCGTGTGCCTGAGCCATCAGTTGCTGTGCCGGCACCTCGGGCTTGAGCTGAGGCGCCGGGAAGTCCCGAACCAGGGCACCCAGCGCGAGATCGACCTGTTCGGCTCGCGGGAGCGGGTGGGGTTCTACAACTCCTATGTGGCCCGCGCGCGAGCCGAGCGGCTGGAGTGTCCCGGCGTCGGCGAGGTGAAGGTCAGCCTCGACGCCGGCACCAGCGAGGTGCACGCCCTGCGCGGGCCGCACTTCGGCTCGGTGCAGTTCCACCTTGAATCCGTGCTCACCCAGGACAGCGAACGCGTCCTGGCCGGGCTGCTCGTACCGCTGATGGAGACCGCGGAGGTACTGAACGTATGAAAGCCACCATCTCCTGGTGGGACCTCTCCGGGTCCGACCAGACCATCGACTCCTTACGCGGCTACCTGCGTGACGAGGGCGTGGATCCGTGGGCGGGGATTCACGGGCTGCGGTTGAAGTTCTGGATCTCCGACCGGCGGACCAACCGCTGGGGCGCGGTGATGCTGTGGGATTCCACGGCCGACCTGACGGCACCGATGCCGCCGAACCGGGCCACCGAGCTCATCGGATTCCCGCCGGCCGTCCGCATGATGACCGACATCGAGGCCATCGTCGAAGGTGTCCACTCCGGCCAACTGGCCGATCGCGGCCTGGCCTTCGAACCGATCAGGAAGTCATCGTGAGCGCATCGACCCAACCCCGGGTGGCCGAGGAGTTCTCCACCCCGCCCGCCGAACCGATGGACCTGCTCCAGGCCTGGTTCGACAGTGCTGTCGAGAACGCCGTCCGCGAACCGGGCGCGCTGGCGCTGGCCTCCGCCGACGCCCGCGGCCATGTCTCCAACCGGATCGTGCAGGTGCTCGCGGTTCGCGGTACGGGGCTGGTGTTCGCCAGCCACGCCGACAGCCGCAAGGGCCGGGACCTGGCCGAGACCGGCTGGGCATCGGGCGTGTTCTACTGGCGCGAGGCCGGCCGCCAGGTGAGCGTGAGCGGCCCGGCCCGTCCGTTGCCCGACGAGGAGTCCGACGCCCTGTGGGCCGCCCGGCCGGCCGGCACGCACCCGATGTCGGTGGTGTCGCATCAGAGCGCGCCGCTGCTGGACGAGGCCGCGCTGCGGGAGCGGGCCCGGGAACTGGGCCGGGGCGGCTCGGCGCTGCCTCGCCCGGACCGCTGGCTGGGCTATCTGCTGGAGCCGGCGTCGGTGGAGTTCTGGCAGGCCGACCCGCAGGACCGGTTGCACCGGAGGCTGCGTTACGAGCGCGACGGTTCCGGCTGGTCCACGGGCCGGCTCCAACCCTGACCGTGCTCCGGATCGTGGACGTGAGAGGAAGAAAGGCAAGCCGATGTGTGGAATTACGGGCTGGGTCTCGTTCGACCGGGATCTGACTCAGCAGCGCGTGCGACTGGACGCGATGACGGAGACCATGGCCTGCCGGGGACCGGACGCCGCGGGCGCCTGGCTCGACCGGCACGCGGCGCTCGGTCATCGGAGGCTGGCGGTCATCGACATCGAAGGCGGCACCCAGCCCATGGTGGTGCCCACCGACGACGGTCCGGTGGCGATCACCTACAGCGGTGAGGTCTACAACTACACCGAGCTCAGGAGCGAGCTGCTCCGGCGGGGCCATCGGTTCCAGACGCGCAGCGACACCGAGGTGGTGCTCCACGGCTACCTGGAGTGGGGCGAAGCGGTCGCCGAACGGCTCAACGGCATGTTCGCGTTCGCCGTCTGGGATTCCAGGGCCGAGAGGCTCGTGCTGATCCGCGACCGGATGGGCGTCAAGCCGCTCTACTTCTCCAGCACCGACGACGGAGTGCTGTTCGGCTCCGAGCCGAAGGCGATCCTCGCCAACCCGCTGGCCGACCGCGCGGTCGACCTCGCCGGAGTGCGGGAGCTGGTCAGCTTCACCCAGACGCCGGGGAGCGCGGTGTGGTGCGGGATGGGCGAGGTGGTCCCGGGCGGCGTGGTCACCGTCGACCGCTCCGGCCTGCGTGAGCGCCGTTACTGGACGCTGCCCACCCGTCCGCACACCGACGACCGGGAGACCACCGTCGCCACCGTGCGCGAACTGCTCGAGGACATCGTGGGCCGTCAGCTGGTCTCCGACGTGCCGCGCTGCACCCTCCTCTCCGGCGGTCTGGACTCCAGTGTGATCACCGCACTGGCTGCCGCCAAGCTCGGCCGGCCCGGGGAGCACGGCGAGCCCGGCGAAAGGGTACGCAGCTTCGCGGTGGACTTCGCCGGGCGGGAGGACGACTTCGTCGCCGACGAACTGCGTGCCACGTCGGACGCCCCGTACGCGCTCGAAGTGGCCGCACATGTCGGCTCGCGGCATGAGCCCATCGTGCTCGACCATGCCGCGATCGCCGACCCGGCGGTGCGCCGGGCCGTCATCACCGCGCGCGACAGTCCGCTCAGCCTCGGTGACATGGACGCCTCGCTCTACCTGCTGTTCCAGGCCATCCGCGAGCAGTCCACGGTCGCCCTGTCCGGCGAGTCCGCCGACGAGGTCTTCGGCGGGTACAGGTGGTTCCACCAACCGGAGGTCCAGGCCGCGCAGACCTTCCCCTGGATGGCCGTCTTCGTCAGCGGCGCACGGGCCCAGGTGTCCGACCGGTTCAACGCCGACATCACCGCCTCCCTCGACCTGCCCGCCTACATCCGCGACCGCTACTCCGACGCGGTCGCCGAGGTCGAGCGGGCCGAGGGGGAGAGCGATCACGAGATGCGGATGCGGGTGATGTGCCACCTGCACCTGACGCGCTTCGTCCGGATGCTCCTGGAACGCAAGGACCGGATCAGCATGGCCGTCGGTCTGGAGGTCCGGGTCCCCTTCTGCGACCACCGACTCGTGGAGTACGTCTACAACACCCCGTGGTCGTTGAAGACCTTCGACGGCAGGGAGAAGAGCCTGCTCCGCGCCGCGACCGCCGACCTGCTGCCCGCGTCGGTGCTGAACCGGGTGAAGGCTCCCTACCCCGCCACTCTGGACCCGCACTACACCGGCGCACTGCTGCAGCAGTCCAAGGAACTGCTCACGACCGACGACCCGGTGTTCGATCTGGTCGACCGCAGCTGGCTGGAAGACATCACGCGGCGGGACTCGGCCACCATGCCGATCGACGTCCGCAACGGCATGGAGCGCGTGCTCGACCTGAGCACCTGGCTGGACATCTACCGTCCCGAGCTCCGGCTCTGACGCAGAGCTCCCGTCGGTGCGTCACTATCCACGCCCACATCATGGATTGAGGGATTCGAGATGGGAACGGACAGCACTGGGCCCGAGGGGCTCAAGAGCGACCTGGACCTGCGCGACCGGCACCGTGCCGTCGTCGCGGACTACATGAGCCGCAAAGGCGAGAACCGACTCACGCGCTACCTGCTCTTCACCGAGGACGGCAGCGCCGGCCTGTGGACCAGCGACACCGGCGAACCGATCACCTCGCAGGGGCACGAGAAGCTCAAGGCGCACGGCGAGTGGTCGCTGCGCATGTTCCCCGACTGGGAATGGAAGAACGTCGAGATCTTCGAGACACAAGACCCCAACAGGTTCTGGGTCGAGTGTGACGGAGAGGGGCAGATTCTTTACCCGGACTACCCGCCCGGCTACTACAGGAACCACTTCATACATTCGTTCCTGCTCGAAGACGGCAGGATCAAGCAGAACCGCGAGTTCATGAACCCGTTCCAGCAGCTGCGCGCGCTGGGTATCGAGGTGCCGAAGGTCAATCGCGGGGGAATCCCCACGTAGGGGAGCGCGCCGCCGGGCCCGGACGGTCCGTTGGCGCCCGCCGCCAGGTTCACCGTCACACCGTCATTCGCACACACAGCAAGGAGCATCAGGTGGGATCTCAGCTCAACCCGTACATCGCCTTCGACGGGGACGCGCGGCAGGCGATGGAGTTCTACCACGAAGTCCTCGGCGGCAAGCTGGAGCTGGGCACGTTCGGCGACTTCGGCTCGCCGGAATCGCCCGACGCCGACAGGATCATGCACGCCACTCTCAGCACCTCGGACGGCTTCACGGTGATGGCGTGGGACGTCCCGGAGCGGGTTCCCTTCAACCCGGGCACCAATGTCGCGCTCTACCTCGGCGGCGACGACGCCACGCTCCGCGAGTACTTCGAGAAGCTGTCCGCCGGTGGCACCGTGGCGATGCCTCTCAAGAAGCAGATCTGGGGCGACGAGGCCGGCACGCTCGTGGACAAGTTCGGGATCACCTGGATGTTCAACATCACCCAGCAGCGGTCCTGATCGACCACGGGGCCACAGCGTTCGAAGCGGCCCCGGACCGGCAGCGGGCCGGCTCCTCGTGAGGGAGCAGGGGCACGTCGTATCACAAAGCTCTGTGTCATGCCGTGGAGAGACCGCGGCGAAGTGGGTCGACCGGCATCGGTTGGCAGGTTGGGATGGTGAGGTCTCAATGACAGTCGACGTGCAGGCCACTCGGGACGTGGTCGACATCATCACCGGCGGATGGAGGGCACAGGCGCTCTACACCGCGGTCAAACTCGGACTGCCCGACCACATCGCGGCCGGCCGTGACACCGACGCCGAACTCGCCAAGGCGACCGGAGCGAAGGAGCAGGGCATTCACCGCCTGATGCGCCTCCTGGTGGCCATGGGCATATTCGAGGGCAACGAGCCCACCGGCTACCGCGGCACCCGGTTGAGCGCGGCCTTGCTCGACGGCCCTCAGTCCCTGCGCGACATGTGCCTGCTGTACGGCGAGGAGTTCTACTCCGCGTGGGGCCACGCCCACCACGCCATCAGCACGGAGAGCTCGGGATTCGAAGTCGCCTACGGCCGGCCGTTCTACGCGTATCTCGGCCAGGACGCGGCCATGGCCAGGCGATTCCAGCACACCATGAACGCGGCGAGCATGTTCTTCCACCAGGTGCCCGAGATCTTCGACTTCTCGGGCGGCAAGACGGTCGTGGACGTGGGCGGAGGGGGCGGGCACCTGCTCGCCACGATCCTCGGCGCCACACCGGATGCCAGAGGCACGCTCTTCGACCGCGAGCACATGATGCCGAAGGCGCGTGAGCACTTGTCCGCCACCGTCGGCCTGGACCGTGCCGAGTTGGTCGGGGGCGACATGTTCAAGGACGTCCCGGCGGGCGGGGACGTCTACATCCTCTGCCGCGTGCTGGCCGGCTGGGACGACGAAGCCGTCATCGGCGTCTTCGAGAACTGCCGCCGCGCCATGGCGGACTCCTCGTCGCGGCTGCTGATCCTCGACCGTTTCGTCGAGGACGAGAACTCCACCGTGCTGCCCGCTCTGTGGGATCTGCACCTCCTGGTGACGACGGGCGGCGAACACCGCACCCTCGACAGGATCACGCGGCTGCTGAACCGGGCCGGCCTGGACATCGCCGGGACCGCGGAACTGCCCATGGAGACGACCGCTCTGATCGCCGCGCCGCGCACCGCGCCGTAACACCAGGAGTACGCGCTGAATCCGACCCGGGCGGCGTCATGGCGCAAGGGCGGGACAGAACCGTCGGGTGGGTGCACGAGTAATGGCTCGAACAGGAGATCTCCGGTGCTCAAGTTGGCAACGATCGGCGTCTACGGCTTCGACGGCGATTCCTTCCTGCAACGACTGCAACAGACGAACGTGCGCGTGCTGCTCGACGTACGCCAGCGCCGCGGTGTCCGCGGACCGGACTACGCCTGGGCGAACTCACTCCGGCTGCAGGCGGCTCTCGCCGAGGCCGGGATCGCCTACGAGCACCACCGTGAACTCGCCCCGACCACCGAGTTGCGTCACCTCCAGTACGCCGAGGACGACCGCCAGGGGGTCGGCAAGCGCTCACGCCGAGAGCTCGCCGCCGAGTACACCCGCCGCTACACCGCCGAGATCCTCGACGTAGCCGACCTCGGACCGATCGTGTCGACGCTGCCGAGCAGCGGGACCGCGGCGCTGTTCTGCGTCGAGCGCGACCCCGAGGCCTGCCACCGGTCGCTGGTCTCCCGGCGGCTGGCCGAGGAGCACCACATCACCGTCGAACACCTGCGGCCGTTGTGACGGGTCACCACCTCCCGGGCGGCGCGCCGCGACCCAGGATCGCGGTGTTCGCCGGACCGACGGCGACGATTCTGAACACGCCGGACCTGGTCACGTCGAACAAGGCACGCGTACGCCACGGTCTGCCGCCGCGCCCCACTCACCTCGACGTCCTGCGTCCCCAACGGCTCGCGGCGCCCGCGACGTTGTACATCGAGGCGTTCAGCGCGCACCCGCTGGAACGAGACGCGGCCGGCTTGTACGCCCCTCCGGACGGCTGGCTCGACAAGGACGGCACGTTCCACGACGAGCGGCCTTTCGACGACGCCACGCCGGTGTACGTCGTCGAACTCGATCCCGCCGACGGTCTCTATCCCCTCCCTTACATGGGCAGGCAGGCGGACGGATCAGCCTGGGAGGAGACCTCGACGGCACCGTTCGCACCACCAGGAGCCGCTCGTCAGACGTTCTACCCCGACGCCCGCCGCCTCTACGAGGAGATCGATCGGTTCGGCCTCGGCGACCACGGCACCCCCGTCGAGCTGGGGTCCGTCGCCGACTTCGACTTCTTCCGCGCCGCACCGTCGGGCGGATACACCACGGGTCCCGAATCCGAACGCCTCGGGCAGGACTTCTTCGTCTACTACCCCTACCACCTCCAGAGCGAACCGGGCCTGGCGAACCTCGCCCAGGCGACCAACCAGGTCCAGGCCGTCCTGGCCACGGGAGACTACGCCGGCGTCCAGTGGCTCGAAGGGAGTCCGACCGTCGACGAGACCCTGTACTGGCTCGGACTGATGGTCGACACGACGGTGCCCCTCGTCGGACACGCCGCTCAACGGCGCCACCAGTCCTTGAGCGCGGACGGGGACCGCAACGTGGTGGACGGCGTGAAGTTCATCGCGTCGGGCGTCGCCCTGGACGAGCGGGGCGAGGACCGCGTCGGGGCGTGCCTGATCGTCGACGAACTCGTCTACGCGGCCCGGGACGTGACCAAGGTCGACGCCCGACCGGGGGGCTACGAGGTCACCGGCGGCCATGGGGGAGTGGTGGCCGACCTGGGTGGCTACGGCCCTCCGCAGCTCACCTACCTCCCCGCCCGCAGGCACACCCATCACTCGGAACTCCGCCTCACCGTGCTCCCCGGGCGGGTGGCCGGCGTCGCCGGCACGTTGCGCACGGGTGTGTCCGTGGTCGACGTCGTGACGAAGGACGCCGACGGGCTCGTACCCGCCGCGATGCCGCACGTCTCGATCACCAAGTACAGCCGGTACGCCGCAACGGGGGCCGGCACCGACAGTCCGCGCGTCGCCGACGAAGAGGTCGAGATCCTCGCACGGATCGACGCCAACCTCGCCGGCACACCACTGGCCGGCTTCGTCTGCGAGGGCATGTCACCGTTCGGGATGGCCGACCCGACGAGAAACGCGGCACTGAGCGTCGCCATCTTCGCCGGCATGCCGGTCGTCCG
The DNA here is from genome assembly GCF_042790125.1 of Streptomyces scopuliridis. Taxonomy (GTDB): domain Bacteria; phylum Actinomycetota; class Actinomycetes; order Streptomycetales; family Streptomycetaceae; genus Streptomyces; species Streptomyces scopuliridis_A. The sequence goes on along the minus strand of NZ_JBHTZS010000005.1, from coordinate 33,978 downwards.
CACGGGCCGCGGCAACACCGGAGGCATGGCGTACCGGACCGACCCGACGTTCATCTCGGGCAACAACCTCACGGCCACCAAGGCGCGCATGCTCCTCATGGCCGCGCTGCTCAAACTCGGTGCCCTGCCTCCGGCCTTGGATCCCTTCCACCCGACCCCTGTCGAGCGCGCGGCCACAGAACAGGCGGTCGCCCGGTACCAGACCCTGTTCGACACCCACTGACCCGCGGCACGCCGCGTCGGCGGCGAGGCCGGCGCGATCCTCCCCCGGGCGTTCGACGCATGAGCCCCCGATGTGCCCACCACGGCATGAGCCCCGATGTCCCCACTTCGAGAACGGAACCCATGGGTACGTACGAGTACGTGGTAGCCGACGTCTTCACCGACGTCCCGCTGGAAGGAAACCCGACCGCGGTCTTCCTGGATTCCTCCGGCCTTTCCCCCGAGCGCATGCAGCGGATCGCGCAGGAGATGCACCTGTCGGAGACCGTCTTCGTCCTCCCCGCCGAAGACGACGGTGATGTGCGGGTCCGCATCTTCACCCCGGTGAACGAGCTGCCGTTCGCCGGACATCCGACCCTCGGTACGGCCGTGGTGCTCGGCGAGTCGGGCTCGGCGAAGGAGCTCCGGATGGAGACCGCCATGGGCACCGTGGCGTTCGAACTCGAACGCGACGGCGACGGCCGGGCCGGCGCGGCCGGCATGTGGCAACCCGTCCCGACGTGGGAACCCTACGACCGCGCGGACGAGTTGCTCACCGGTCTCGATCTGGTGGCCTCCGGCAGCACCCTGCCGGTCGAGGTCTACCGCAACGGGCCGCGGCACGTGTTCGTCGGCCTCGGCAGCGTGGCCGCGCTCTCCGACGTGGAGCCGGACCAGAGGATTCTCGCGCGGCTGCCCGACATGGCCGCCAACTGCTTCGCGGGCGCGGGCACTCGATGGAGACTGCGGATGTTCTCACCCGCCTATGGTGTGGTGGAGGACGCGGCCACCGGCTCGGCCGCCGGCGCGCTCGCGGTACACTTGGCCCGGCATGGTCTGATCCCTTTCGGTGAGTGGATCGAGATCCGCCAGGGGGTGGAGATCGGCCGTCCTTCGACGATGCGCGCCCGGGCCATGGGGACGCCGGAACGGATCGAGTCGGTCCAGGTGGCGGGGTCGGCCGTGGTCGTCGCCCGGGGAACGCTGTACGCGTAGTCGCCGAGAACGTATGAGTGACCAACTCGCAGAGGAAGGGCCGCCGCGCGTGACGGATGAGGGGCTGTTCGCGTTACCGACGTCCGACGACACCCCGCCCGCCGAGCCCGTGCGGGCCAACGCGCCGCTGGCGGTGCGGATGCGGCCGCGTACGCTCGCGGAAGTCGTCGGCCAGGCGCACTTGCTGCGTCCCGGCGCGCCGCTGCGGCGGCTGGCGGAGGGCGGGGAGGCGGCCTCGGTGTTGCTCTACGGCCCTCCCGGCACGGGTAAGACCACGATCGCGCGCTTGCTCGCCACCGTCGCCACCCGGCACTTCATCGCGCTTTCGGCGCTGTCCAGCGGAGTCAAGGAACTGCGCGAGGTGATGAACGACGCGCGCCGTCGCCGCGACCGCCAGAACCGGCAGACCGTGCTGTTCATCGACGAGGTGCACCGCTTCTCCAAGACCCAGCAGGACGCCCTGCTCGGGGCCGTCGAGGACCGGCTCGTGCTGCTGGTCGCCGCCACCACGGAGAACCCGTCGTTCTCGGTGGTGGCGCCGTTGCTCTCACGGCTGTTGGTGCTGCAGCTCCGGTCCCTGAACGAGGACGAGGTCCGCGAGCTGCTGCGGCGGGCGGCGAAGGACGAGCGCGGCCTCGACGGTTCGGTCTCGCTGTCCCCCGAGGCCGAGGACGCCCTGGTACGCCTCGCGGCGGGCGACGCCCGTAGCGCGCTGACCGCGCTGGAGGCGAGTGCCGACGGGGTGACCGACACCGGCCGTACGGTGATCGACGTGCCGGCCGTGGAGCGGGCCGTCGCCGAGACGACCGTGCGCTACGACCGGCAGGGCGACCAGCACTACGACGTCATCAGCGCGTTCATCAAGTCGATCCGCGGCTCGGACCCCGACGCCGCGCTGCACTACCTGGCCCGCATGCTCGTGGCCGGGGAGGATCCGCGGTTCGTCGCACGGCGGTTGGTGGTGCATGCCAGTGAGGACGTCGGGCTGGCCGACCCCACAGCGCTGCAGGCCGCTGTCGCGGCGGCGCAGACGGTCCAGCTGATCGGCATGCCCGAGGCCCGCCTCGCGCTGGCGCAGGCCACCGTGCATCTGGCCATGGCGCCGAAGTCGAACACGGTGATCACCGGAATCGACGAGGCCATGGCCGACGTCCGAGCGGGCGCCGTCGGTGAGATTCCGGCACACCTGCGGTACGGCCGCTACGCGGGCGCCAGGGAGCTGGGCAACGCGATCGGCTACCGGTACCCCCACGCCGCCTCCGACGGAGTCCTGGAGCAGCAGTACCCGCCGGACGACCTCGTGGGGAAGGACTACTACCGTCCCACACAGCACGGCGGGGAGCGCGTCCTGCACGAGCGCCTCACGAAGCTCCGCCGTGCCGTCCGCGGCGAGTAGAGGCAGTGTCGCGATCGCGTGGCCCACGGCCCACGCCCACACCACCTGCACCGGAAATCCCCCGCCGGCCCGCCGCTCGTGCTGATGTGACGGGCACGAGCAGCGGGGGAGACGAGATCACATCACGCGACGGCGGTGCCCTCCAACTCGACCATCTGGCCGGGGATCGCCAGACGTGTCACGCCGAGCATCGTGGTGGTCGGCGCGACCCGGGCGGCGCCCAGCCGTCCCGCCAGCACGCCGTAGTGCTGGAAGAGCAGGTCGACGTCGGTCGTGTAGACGTTGAGCCGCACGAGATTCGAGAGGGACATGCCGGCCTCGGCGAGCACGGCCTCGATGTTGTCGATGCTCAGCGCGAGCTGAGCCGCCATGTCGCCGTCGTGCTCGGGCTTGCCTTCGCTGCTCATCGAGGTCTGCCCCGAGATGTACAGGGTGCGCGAATGCCCGGAGACGACCTCACCCTGGTTGAAGCCCATCTCCACCGACCACGACACCGGGTTGACCGCGTTTCGTTCCATTGCAGCACTCGCTCCATTCGATTCACCGACGGTACGTACGTCCATCGGCTCGGCATCCGCCAAGCTTTGACGTCGTGTGAAGGAGCCTTCCAATAAAACGTGACATCCTTCGTCATGTATTTTTGTTAAAGTTTTCATATGCGCGCCGACCGATTGGTTTCCTTGGTGCTGCTCCTGCGCCAGCGTGGTCGGATGACCGCGGATACGCTGGCCCGTGAGCTGGAGGTGTCCACTCGCACGGTGTTGCGCGACATCGAGGCGTTGTCCGCAGCGGGTGTGCCGGTCTACGCCGAACGCGGCCGGCACGGCGGTTTCGCGTTGTTGCCCGGTTTCCAGACAGCGCTCACCGGACTGAACCACGACGAGGCGCTCGCCCTGCTGGTCGCCGGATCACGGCGCGGCGCGCAGCTGTTCGGCCTCAGCTCGGCGCTCGCCTCGGCCATGCTCAAAGTGGTCGACGCACTGCCCGAGAGCCTTCGCGACACCGCGGCCGGCGCGGCGCAGCGATTACTCATCGACCCGGAGACCGACCTCCTCTCGCGCCGCGTGGCCGCGGACGAGGTGGCCGACACCATAGCGGCCGAGGTCCGGCGCGCGGTGTTCGCCGGACACAAGCTGCGCATCCAGTACGCGGCCGTGGACCAGGCCCCGAAGTGGCGCACGGTGGACCCGATCGGTCTGGTCACCGTACGCGAGCAGGGCTATCTGCTGGCCACGAGGGGCGGCGCGGACCGCACGTACCGGCTGTCCCGGGTGCTGGCGGCCGAGGCGCTCGACGAACCCGCGCAGCGACCGGACACGGTCGACCTGGACCGGGCCTGGCAGGAACGCAACGCGGAGTTCCGGACCGGAGGCGACCAATTCGCCGTACTGGTACGGGTGGACCCGGCACGGCGGGATCATCTGGTGGGCACCGCGCTGGCCGTCCGCGCCGAAGAATCCGACGCGGACGGCTGGCTGCGGCTGAACGTGATCTTCCAGGATGCGCGGCACGCCGAATGGGCCCTGTGGCAGCACGCCACGCACGCGGAAGTCCTGGCCCCGCAGGCGCTGCGTACCTCCCTGCACGACCGCGCCGTCGCGGTCGCCACCCGTTATGGAGCGTCATCCTGAAGCGCTTTCCTGGGAATTGACGCCTTCCGCCGCCCCGGACACCAGGCCCACTTCCTTCACAGACCGCCCGCGCGCTTGACGTCCTCTATCCGAGAAGCGATCGCATCGCTGTTCTTGTCTGCCGTGTTGGCCTTCTTGAATGACGAGGCAAGAGTGGAACCCGCTTGCTTCAAACGGTTCGCACTCAGATGGTCAAGGGCCTTACGGCACTGAAGGGTGGATTCCGCGGCGTCGAGGATCAACCGCTGCCACAGCGCCTGACCACGCGCATCAGGAACGCGGAAGTAGGCGTAGGCGTCAATGGCCGTGCGGCCGAAACGCTCGCAGACAGGACGCAGGCGCAACAGATAGCCGGGCTGCTCCTTGCCCTCGACGAAGGCCCGCTGGATTTCGATGAGCTTGCCGTGCTCCCGGCGGAAGCGGGCCAGAAGCTCCTCCCCTCCGAGATCGTTCCAGGCATCCACTTGCCGCGCTTTGGTCCGAGGAGCGACCACGCGGGCCTTGAGCCGGGTGGACACCTGCTGGGCCTCTTCCTGGGCAGCGCGGACGTCCGCGACCTTCTGCGGCGTCCGGTTCTGCCGGTATGCCGCCTCGGCCGCCGACACAGCCAGCGCCGCGACGCACACCACCGCCACAAGGCCGCGCCGACCGGTGGGCCTGTCCCGTCGCGGCGGAGCCGTTGTGACCGGCCGCGGCCGATGGGACGCACGCGCCCTGCGGACGGCCGACACAGCCGCGGCGACTGCGAAGGAGGCGACGGTGATGGTCATCAGCGCGAAGTCCAGCACGATATGCAGATCGAGCCAGTCCCTGAGCCATGCGGGCCGCCGAACGCAGGACGAGCTGAACACACTCAGCTCGTCGACGCAGCCGTCGAAGAGCAGCAACACCACAACGCCGATCGTGCCCACCAACGTCGCGACCTGCGCCGCGACAAGGGTCATGAGCAGCCGGTACCGTCGGGCACGCGCCGCCGCGATCGCGCCGGCCACCACCGCTGACACGGTCAGGGCGACGTACATCCAGGCGAGGAAAAGCAGCCCCCGAAGACTGGTGCCCTGCGCGGGCGGCCCCGTCAGACCGGTACCGGGATGAGCCACAACGGCCATGACCGCGACCCAGCACCCCACACCACACAACACGCCCGTCAGCAGCACGCCTCGCAGCCGCGGCGGGCTCTGCAAGGCGGGCTCCACCGCACCCTCGATGTCGAGCATGGCGCGGTGCGTCCACGGCCGCGCCGCGGCGGCCGGCCGCGGCACCCAGGCGGCCAACGGCACGACCCACAAAGCAGCAACAGCGGCCGCGGCGAGCGGCAGCGCGTTCGTATTCAGGACCACGGGAAAGACAACACTGATCCCCGACAACATCGTCTCGTGGTCGCCGGCCGGACCGGGATACAACTGCTCCAGCCGCTTCCGCATCCCCTCGGTTTCGTACCACCAGCCGGTCCCGATCACCGCGGCCCTGCCGTGCCACCACCCAAACCACTGTGCCAGCGCCAGCCACCCCGCCGCCAGACTCGCCGCCAGAGCCGGACGAAGCGTCCGCCCCCGCCAGACCGTGACCCACAACCGGGCGACCTGCGCGGTCCACCAGGTGAAGGCAGGCGCGCCGAGCAGGAACAGCAAGAGCAACGCGTTCCGGCTGGGAAAGAGCTGCTCGATCGTGCCATGCCCCATGATCAGCGTGCCGACGCCCACCCCGGTCCCCAGCCACAGCCCTGCCCGCAGACCGGAAGGCGGGCGCCTCCCGGTCAGCACCGCGTGGATCACGGCACGCCAGAGCGTGATACCGACCACCCCGGCGACCGTTCCCGCCGCGGCCAGAGCCGCCACCTGCGACGTCAGCGCACCGATCATCTGCGGGGTGTACGGCTGCAGAGCCAGCGCCAGCTGGGAGTTGATGAGAACGGCAGCGGCCCCGGTCAGAAACATGGGCAGCGCGGGAACCGCGTACACCGGGCCGGGATCGGTCAGCGCGCCCCGGCGCAGCTCCCACCTCGGATGAGAGCGCCACAATTCGGCGAACGAAGCGAGCCTGCGCCGCAGCAAGCCCTCGGGAGCCGGCGACGCGGGCACATGCCAGCCACGGGAGTCCGCACCCCAGCGCACCGCGGCACGATCAGCATGGATCTCGCGACTGCGCAGCACGTCCGAGCGCGCCAGGTACACCAGCGCCACAAGGAAGAGCACCTGCAGAATGCTCCGGGACGGAACCGCCCACAGAGAGCCGCCCGACTCCACCTGGCCGACCAGGTACATGACCACACCCACCAGGTAGGGCGGTGCGACCAGGAAGAGGAACACTCGCCACAGCGCGACTGTCGCGTAGACGAGAGTGATGTCCCCGTTGCGGACATGGGCGAACTCGTGCAACAGCACTGCCCTGAAGCCCGCGGCATCACGGCTCCTGAGAGCGAGCAGCCCTCCGTGCAGGCACAGGACAGGCCGGCCGTTACGGCCGAAGAGCACAGCACCGACGGTCGACGCGGCGGGATCGACCACGACGCGCGGCATCCGCGCCAGCCCGGCCACCGCCACGACCTCCTCCAGCACGGTCTGGATGCCACGGTCGTGATCGATCGACGCCAGCGGGACCACCTTGCCGCGCCGTGCCTTCCATACCGGCAGCCAGAAGAACAGCGCGACGGCCGCGACGGCCAGCAGGGCCAGCCACGAGGCGGGAACCCACCACGGCGGCGGCTGGGCATAACGGAGCTGGCAGTTCGTATACGCCACCGACTGACTGGTGCGCGTGACCAGCAGCTCCAGATCGGACATCTGGTCGAAGTCCACCCCGGCCGCGAGATTGCAGCTGTACGAGTCGGCCTCCGACACCCACCAATACGCCATGTACGTCAGCATCAGAGCGCTGGTCACCAGGACCAGAAGCGCCAGCAGCACGAACCGCACGGTCGTCCCGGCGCCAACCGGCCGGCCTCCCGCGGCAGTCGACGACCCCACCGCGGCCATCACCCGCTACTCCGCCGCCGGGCCGCCGGCTCCGGACGACGCATCGCCACTTCCGCGCCCGTCCGCGGACTCGCCGGACTCGTCCGTCTGCGCCCGCGTTGCGGAGAGCGTCAGCCGGGCCACCACCGAGTCCGCGAGGGCTTCCGCGCGCTCACGCTCAAGGCCGCGCCGCGCAGCCGTCTCCACGATGTGGCGATGCACCTCGGCAAGTTGCTCCGGGGCCAGCGAGGGAACTGTCACCTCGGCACTCCGACGGCGCAGGATCCGGCGCACCAGCGAGCGCGCGCCGACGGTCGCGCTGTCCGCGGCGACGGTCCCGATCTGGCGGGCCGCCTGGTCCACCACCAGCCACACCACCGGCGTGGCCATCACCGCGATCTCACCGAGACCGAAACCGAGCGGCTCGCGGCGGCCGTTGCCTTGCCGCTTCAGCATCCGTACGACAGCCGCGTCATCGAACTGCGCCAGCCCCGCGATCACGGACAACTCCTCCGGAGCAACCTCGGCCACCACGTCGCGCACCACATCGCGCACCCGCACCGTGCCATGAACTGACGCCTCAGAACTCATACCGATTCCCCCCGTAGCCCGAAGTCTCGCCTGCAAACGCTACTGGGAAGAGGCGCACTGCCGCCGGGCTTTGACTGACAGGCGGCTCGCCCTGGCATGACGACAGCATGGTGTCACTCTGGCGAGCCATCAGGCCGAGCGCCCTGGTCCGCCCGTCGGAGGCTGTTGTCCGGCACTCTCACCCGCCGGTGTTGCGGGCCATGGCGGGGCAGGCTGTCACCGGGCGCGTTTGCTCTCGTACAGTCTGTGGTGCCGGTGCTCCGATACGGCCAGACCCAGCGGTTGACCAGGAGAAGAATCATGGACCCCGAAGCCAGTCTCGGCTCTCTTTCGCATGTTCCCGGAACGGGACGGCCGGTGCCCGAAGCCGAGCCCGGACTCGTGCAGCGATGGCGGTCCGGGGGAGGCGAACTGGTCGAGCTGCTGTCCCAGGTGCGCCGGCGGTCCGGCGGCATCGCCGCGTTCCGCCTCGGACCGGCCCCTACCGTTCTCGTCACCGACCCGCAGGCCGTCCAGCACGTACTCGCCCGGCATCCGGAGCGGTACGTCAAGCGCTCCCACCGCGCCCGACTGCTGATCGGTGACGGAGTCCTCGCCGCCACCGGCGCGGCGTGGAAGCGCCAACGCCGCTTGTTACAATCCCAGTTCACCGGCCCCGGCATGCGCCGCTACGAACAGCGGATCACCGAGGCCGCCCGGACCACCGCCGAGCGCTGGGCCCGGTGCGCCCGTACCGGGCAGAGCCTCGATGTCGGGCAGGAGATGCGCCGCTTCGCCCTGGACGCCATCTGGCGCTCTCTCACCGGGAACGCCCTCGATGACGGGACCGAGCGCGAACTGGACGCCGTAGCCGCCGTGGCAGCCGCCCTTCCGACTCTGCCCGCCGATGTCACCGACGCCCAGAACGCCGTCGCCGCCGATCTCGCCCGGATCGACGCGGTCGCCCGGCACGCCATCGAGGCCGCCCGCGACGGGCGGTCGGGGGCCCACGGCCCCGGCCTGCTGCACGTCCTGATCAACGCCTCCACCGAGCAGCCCGAGTACACCGACCGGCTGATCCGCGACGAGCTGGTCACGCTGCTCGCGGCCGGGCACGAGACCACCGCGACCACCCTGACCTGGCTCTACCTGCTCCTCGACCAGCACCCCGCCACCCGCGAACAAGCCCTCGCCGCCGGCGGCGAGGACTCGGCGCAACGCCGCCAGGCCATCCAGGCTCTGGTCCACGAGACGCTCCGGCTCTACCCGTCCGCCTGGATCCTTCCCCGCCACGCCACCGAGGACGACACCCTCGCCGGCTACTCCATCAAAGCGGGCACCGACATTCTCGTCTGCCCGTACCTCACGCACCGCGACCCCGAACTGTGGCCGGATCCGGAGCACTTCGACCCCATGCGCTTCATCCCCCCGGACGGCCGACCTGCCCACCCGGGCTCCTACCTCCCCTTCGGCATGGGTCCCCGAGCCTGCCTCGGTCTGCAATTCGCGCTCCGGGAATCGACCGTCCTCCTCGAACACCTGCTGCCGGCCCACACCCTGACCTTCTGCTCCACCCCCACGAAGGCGGCGTACGGCATCACCGTCCGCCCCGACGGCCCCACGCCCGCGACCTTGGGAGCGCCGCGTGCCTAAGGCCGTCTCCCACATGGTCAGTTGACGGTTGCCAGTCTCCAACTTTCCACTTGATGGTCAGTCAATCTCCCTGGCCCGCCCCGGACAATGACCCGCGACGGGGGCCCACCGTGCCAGGAGAGGCACGCGCGAACATGAGGGTGCAATGGGGTCGGCCCGATCCGGGCCGACCCCCGTCGCTGTGCCGGTCGTGGCACTAGAAGTTGTCGCGGTCGATCCAGACGTGGGAGATGATGCCGACGGGGCAACGCGCGGTCACCGTTCCGGGTCGGTACTGCGCCGGGGACCAGTTGTACGTGCCACTGCAGATCACTCCGAGGCGCCATTTGCTGCCATTGGTGACGCTGCTGCAGCCGCCGGTGGCCACGTGATCTGACTTGGACCAACTGCAGCCTGACACGGCGGCGTAGGCGGGTGCGCTGCCGGTGCCTACCAGCAGTGCGCCACTCATCGCGACGGTCGCCGCCCCGGCGGCCATGACCTTGGCCATTCGTCCAGCCATTCTCTGTTCCTCCTGTGAGTGAAGATCAGCAATTCGAGCCTTGATGCATCTCAGTGCAGTGTTGCCACCGACTGGCAGGGCCTCTGCTTGAGCGATGCACCGGGATGGACATCACTGTGCTCGGCCGGCCTCGGGGAAACCTTGGACAGTCCTTGAATTGGCTGATGGGAGCGCGCCTCCGGGGCCAAGGGCTGTCCCGTAAATGCTCTCTCACTGGTGCGGGCAAGATCTGCTGACGCCCCGGCCGTCGGCGGCCGCGCCCCGGAGGAGTGACACCGCGGGGCGGGTCAGCGGTGCGCGTTCGGTACGGGCCCGGGTTCCGGCGGTGTGCTGACCGGCGGCCTGGTGTGGTGTCGGCCGATCGGAAGCATCAGGGGGCTGCCCGAGACAGGGTCCTCGATGATGTGGCTGTCGAGACCGAACGCGACGCGGACGTTCTCCTCCGTCAGCACCTCGGCCGGGGAACCGGCCGCGTGGAGCCGTCCGTTCGCGAGGGCGATGAGATGGTCCGCGTAGCGGGCGGCGAGGTTGAGATCGTGCAGGACCATGACGATGGTGGTGCCGCGGGTGTGGTTCAGGTCGGTCAACAGGTCGAGCACCTCGATCTGATGGCTGGCGTCGAGGAACGTGGTCGGCTCGTCGAGCAGCAACAGGTCGGTCTGCTGCGCGAGGGCCATCGCGATCCACACGCGCTGGCGCTGGCCCCCGGACAGCTCGTCCATGGACCGGTCGGCGAGCGTCATCGTCCGCGTGGCTTCCAGCGCCGATGCCACGGCGTCGTCGTCCTTCTCGTTCCAGCGGGAGAAGACACCCTGATGCGGATGGCGCCCTCGGCCGACGAGGTCGGCGACGGTGATGCCCTCGGGGGCGACCGGTGACTGCGGCAACAGCCCGAGAGTGCGCGCCAGTTCTTTCGCGGGCAGACGGTGGACTTCTTTGCCGTCCAGGACGACGCGGCCCTCGCGGGGCGCGAGCAGACGGGACATCGAGCGCAGAAGCGTCGACTTTCCACAGGCGTTGGCGCCGACGATCGCCGTGATCCCGTTGGGCGGGACGACGAGGTCGAGGGACTCGATGACGGTGCGGTCGCCGTAGCCGAGGGTGAGGCGCTCGGCCGACAGCGAGTGGGGCGTGGTCACAGCGAGCCTCCGGCCCGGTTGGTACGGATGATCAGATAGACGAGATAGGGCGCGCCGAGAATGCCGGTGACCACGCCGACCGGATAACGGGAGTCGAAGGCGAACTGGCCGGTGAAGTCGGCGCTGAGTACGAGGAGGGAGCCGACGAGTCCGGCGGGTATCAGCGGGGAACCACCCGGCCCGGCGATCCTGGCCGCGATGGGGCCGGAGAGGAACGCCACGAACGCGATGGGCCCGGCCGCCGCCGTCGCGAAGGCGATCAGGCCGACGGCGGCGATGATCACGGTGACGCGAGTGCGTTCGACACGCACCCCGAGGGCGGAGGCGGTGTCGTCGCCGAGCCGCATCGCGGAGAGGCTGCGCGACCGTGACAGCAGTACGGGACAGAGCACGGCCAGGGCCGCGAGGGTGGGGACGGTCTGTTCCCACGTCGTCCCGTTGAGACTGCCGGTCAGCCAGCGCGTCGCCTCTTGGAGGTCCCACTCGGCGGCCTGGGACAGGACGTAGGAGATGACGCTGTCGAGCATCGCGGAGATCCCGATGCCGATCAGAATGAGCCGGGTCCCGACGACTCCGTCCCTGAACGCCAGGGCGTACACCAGCATCGCCACGGCGAGAGCGGCGACGATCGCGAGGGCCGACACCGCGGTCTCACCGAGGGACAGTGTGACGATCGCGATGGCCGCCGCGGCGCTCGCGCCGGAGCTGATGCCGATGATGTCCGGGCTGGCGAGCGGGTTGCGGAGCATGGTCTGGAAGGTGACACCGGCCAGACCGAAGCTGAACCCCGTGGTCACGGCGAGGACCGCCCGCGGCAGCCGCAGCCGCCCGACCGTGAAGGACGCCCCCGGCACCTGCTCGCCGAGGATCACCCGGACCACGTCGCCGGGCGGGTAGAACGTCTGCCCGGCCATCAGGGTCACGGCGAACACGCCGACGACCAGCACGGCCAGCACCAGGACGACGAGGCGTCGCCGGGACACCCGGCGCCTCCGGCCCCGGGCGAGGTCGTCGCGGGTCGCCGGCCGGGTGAGGACATGGGCGCTCACAGGGCACGCACCTTCTGCCGGCGGACGATGTAGATGAAGAACGGGGCGCCGATCAGAGCCGTCACGATCCCCACGTCGATCTCCGCGGGGCGCGCCACAACCCGGCCGACCACATCGGCGGCGGTGAGCAGCGCCGCGCCCAGCAGCACCGAGTACGGCAGCAGCCAGCGGTGGTCCACGCCGACCAGCAGTCGACAGGTGTGCGGAACGACGAGACCGACGAATCCGATCGGCCCGGCCACCGCGGTCGACGCGCCGCACAGCACGACGGCGCCGAGCGCGGCCATGGCCCGTGCCACGGCGACGCGTTCGCCGAGTCCGGCCGCCAGCTCGTCGCCCAGCGCGAGCGAGTTCAGCGCGCGCGCCGACAGCAGGCAGATGGCGAAACCCACGACGAGAAAGGGCAACACCTGCGCGATCCGGTCGAAGGACGCTCCGCCCACGCCGCCGATCTGCCAGAGCCGGAAGCTTCCGGCGATGTCGTTGCGAGGCAGGACGACGGCGCTGACGAGTGAGGCGAACGCGGCCGATGTGGCGGCGCCGGCCAGCGCGAGTTTGAGGGGCGTGGCACCTCCGCGCCCGATCGTCCCGACCGTGTACACGAACACGGCCGAGAGCGCGGCACCTCCCATCGCGACCCAGACATAGCCGGCCGGCGAGGTGAGCCCGAAGAACGCGACCCCCGCGACAACGGCGAGCGACGCCCCCATGTTCACGCCCAGGATGCCCGGGTCGGCCAGCGCGTTGCGGGTCACGCCCTGCATGACGCCGCCGGCCAGGCCGAGCGCCGCACCGATCACGGCCGCGAGCACCGTACGGGGTATCCGCTTGGTGGCCGCCGCCTGCTCCAGGGTCGCGTCCGCGCCCCCGAGCGCCGCCCAGACATCGGACCAGGCGACATCCCGTGAGCCCAGGGCGATGGAAGCCATCATGATCACGGCCAGCGCCGGAATCGCGACCAGGAACCACAGCGTCCGGACGCGCGCCGGACGCCGCACCACGGCGGCGTCCGGCAGGCGTCGGGTGCCGGCCGTCGTCACTTGACCTTGTCCGCGGCCTCCGCGAGCGCCGCGACGTAGTCGTCGAGCACCCACGAGATCGACAGAGGTGTCGGGTTCGCCGCGGTTCCCAGGGGGGAGCTGCCGGGCAGGAGGTACGTCGAGTCGCGCTCGACGGCGGGGATCTTCGACAGCAGGGGGTCCTTCTTGAGCGTCTTGATCAGATCGCCCTTCTCATCGCCGTAGCCGGTGATGATGTCGACGTCGTCGAACACGTCGATCTGTTCGGCGCTCTGCGTCAGGGCGAACTTGTCCGTGCCCTTGGAGGCTTTCGCGATGCTGTCCGGGATCTTCAGCCCGAGGTCCTCGAAGAAGAGCGTCCGTGTGTCGTGTGCCGTGTAGAAGCCGACCTCGCTGACGTCGTTGGGGTCGACATGCGTCATGAACATCGCCGACTTCCCCTTGATCTGGGGGTACTTCGCGACGGTCTTCTCGATGTCCGCCTCAAGATCGGTGATCAGTTTCTCGCCCTCGTCGGCGAGTCCGATCGCCTTGCTGTTCGTCCGGATGATCTCGCGCCACGGCGTCGCCCAGGCGGCGTCCGGATACGCCACCACGGGGGCGATGCCGCTCAGTGTCTCGAAGTCCTGCTTCGTCAGACCCGAGTAGGCGGCCAGGATCACATCCGGCTTCGTGTCGGCCACGGCCTCGAAGTCGATCCCGTCGGTCTCGTTGAACAGCACCGGCGTATCGGCGTGGAGTTCGTCGAGCCGCTTCTCGACCCAGGGCAGGACCCCGTCGCCGTCGTCATCGCCGAAGTTCGCCGCCGCCATGCCGACGGGTACGACGCCGAGCGCCAGCGGCACCTCGTGATTGGCCCAGTTCACCGTGGCGACGCGCTTCGGCTTCGACGGGATGGTCGTCGTGCCGAGGGCGTGCTCGACCGTCAGGGGGAAGGCGCCCGAAGGGCTCTTCTCGGCCCCGTCCTCGGCGGCGGGCGGACCACCGCAGGCCGCGAGTCCCAGCAGGGCGGCCGCCAGGGTGAGCAGGCGCAGGCGATGTGAACGCATCGATTCTTACTCCACTTCCGGATACCAGGGGTGCCGGTCCTCGCACGCCCGGGGCCCGGGATGCCGTCGTGGAGTGGTGCACCGTACGCAAGTCGGTTAGGTAAGGCTTGCCTTTGTACTTTAGAAGAGGTCGTCCTGTGTCGCAATCGACCATATGAGACACCTGTTGTAGCGATCGGGACACGCGTCCGGCGTCGTCGGCGCCGGACGCTCAGCGCGCCCGGAAGATTCCCGGGGTGAGCCCGGTCGTGCGCCGGAAGGCCGCGCCGAACGCGCTCGCCGACCGGTAGCCCACCTGCTCCGCGACGGCCTCGACGTCCCAGCCCCGGGTGAGCAGGGCGATCGCGTGCTGCGCGCGGACCGCCGCCACCCAGCGTGCGAAGCTCATGCCCGTCTCGGCATTGAACGCGCGGGTGATCGTGCGGGGGCTCACGCCGAGCGCGGACGCCCAGTCCGCGAGCGTCCGTGGGTCACCCGGATCGTCGCGTACCGCCTCGGCGACCGGGCGCAGCAGGGCGGACGTGGGTACGTGCAGGAGCAGTTCGCGCGGCGACGGTGCGAGCACGTCGAGCACCAGCACCTCGGTGGCCGCCCGCGAGTGGTCGGGGAGAGCGGGATCGCCGTCGCATTCCCTCACCCTAAACGGCGGTCGGATGCGCGACGGCTCCCTAGCAGGCAATGCCATTTGCCTAGAGAGCCTAGGTAGTCGCATAATCGATTCAGGCTTATGGAGGGATGGTCATGGTGAGAGCTGGGCTGACAGCGGAACGTCTGACACTGGCCGGCGCGGAACTGGCCGACCAGGTCGGTTTCGAGAAAGTGACCGTCTCGGCGCTCGCCCGGCGGTTCGGTGTCAAGGACGCGAGTCTGTACTCGCACCTGAAGAACTCCCAGGACCTCAAGACCCGGATCGCTCTGCTGGCCCTGGCGGAACTCGCCGACCGGGTCGCCGCCGCCCTGGCGGGACGGGCGGGCAAGGACGCCTTGGCGGCCTTCGCGAACGCCTACCGCGACTATGCCCGGGAGCATCCCGGCCGCTACGAAGCGGCGCGGCTCAGGCTCGACCCGGAGACGGCGGCCGCCAGCGCCGGCGGCAGACACGCGCAGATGACGCGGGCGATCCTGCGCGGCTACGACCTGACGGAGCCGGACCAGACCCACGCGGTCCGGCTGCTGGGCAGCGTCTTCCACGGCTACGTCAGCCTGGAGATGGCCGGAGGCTTCAGCCACAGCGCCCCCGACTCGGGGGAATCCTGGTCACGGGTACTGGACGCGCTCGACGCCCTGCTCCGGAACTGGCCCGCACCATGAACCCGCCCGTCACGGCAGCCACGGGCCGCGGACGCACTCGTCGGACACCCCTCGGACCACCGGATCAACAGGCGGAGAAATGACCACAGAACACACCGGGATCACCCCGTCCATCAGCACGCCCATCACCGCGGACATCCTGCGCGGTGCCCTCGACCTGGAACACACCGCGCATGGCGTACTGCCGCACCGGCTGCCCGCGCGGGCCCGCGCCCAGTACTCCGACGCACAGCTCGACATGGTCGAGTCCCAGCCCTCCGGCGTCCGCCTGGCCTTCCGTACCGGCGCCACCGTCATAGAACTGGACGTGCTGCCCACCAAGCGGGTCTACGTGGGCGCCCCGCCCCGCCCCGACGGCGCCTACGACCTGCTGGTCGACGGCCGCCCGGCCGGCCGGGCCAGTGTGACCGGCGGCAGCACCCTGACCATCGACATGGCCACGGGGACCGCCGAGCACCGGCCCGGCCCCGTCGGTACCCTCCGCTTCGACGGCCTGTCCGGCGGCATCAAGGACATCGAGATCTGGTTGCCGCACAACGAGACCACCGAACTCGTCGCCCTGCGCACCGACGCGCCAGTCGAGCCCGCACCGGACCGGGGCCGCAAGGTATGGCTGCACCACGGCAGTTCGATCAGCCACGGCTCCGACGCCGCGAGCCCCACCACGACGTGGCCGGCGCTGGCCTCCTCCCTCGGCGGTGTGGAGCTGATCAATCTGGGTCTGGGCGGCAGCGCCCTGCTGGACCCGTTCACCGCGCGCGCCCTGCGGGACACCCCGGCCGACTTCATCAGCGTCAAGATCGGTATCAACCTGGTCAACAGCGACCTGATGCGCCTGCGCGCCTTCACACCCGCCGTCCACGGCTTCCTCGACACCATCAGAGAAGGCCACCCCGCCGCGCCGCTGCTGGTCGTCTCGTCCATCCTGTGCCCCATCCATGAGGACACCCCGGGCCCCAGCGCGCCGGACTTCAGCGCCCTCAGCGAGGGGAAGCTCCGGTTCCGGGCCACGGGCGACCCCGAGGAACGGGCCGCCGGGAAGCTGACGCTCACCGTCATCCGGGACGAACTGGCCCGCGTCGTGCGGCAGCGGGCGGCCGAGGACCCGAACCTGCACTACCTGGACGGCCGCGACCTCTACGGCGAGGCCGACGCCGCCGAGTTGCCGCTGCCCGACCAACTCCACCCGGACGCCGCCACCCACCACCTCATCGGTGAGCGCTTCGCCCGACTGGTCTTCGCGTCCCCCGGACCCTTCGCGGACCGCGGCGCCGCCTGAGGCATCTCAGCATCATGTCAGCGAAATCTCAGGCCGGTTCGGCAGAATCATCAGTACCGAAGGGAACGGGGGAGACCCCGCCCCGGAGGTGGGGAGAGGTACCCGAAGCGGCCCAACGGGGTTCTGGGGAAACCCGGATCGGGTGAAAGCCCTCGCAGGTTCGAATTCTGCCCTCTCCGCACAACGACGGCCCGGCCGCCGCCCGATGAGGCCGGCGGCCGGGCCGCGGGCATGCGGGGAGGCGAGGCGCGGAAGCCGACGCGACACCTCCGTGCGTGATGCGGCGACGCAGCCGGCCCCCCAACACAGCTCGTCGGGCATCGGTCACAGACAACGGCGGGGGAAGGTCTTCGGCCCGGGACGACTCATACCGAACCAACGACGAATCTCCGACTCAGGTCAGTCGCCGAGGACCCGCTCCCACAGCAGCGCGTCCCGCCAGCTCCCGTCCAGAAAGATCGAGGAGTGCGCGACACCGTACGGGCTGAACCCGTTGCGGCGCAGTACCCGCTGCGACGGCAGATTCTCCAGATTGGTGGACGCCTCGGCGCGGTGCAATCCGAGTTCGTCCGTCATCACCCGCAGTACAAGCCCGACGGCGTGCCCGGCGTGCCCCTGATTCTGGGCGACGCTGGCGATCCAGTATCCGAGGGAGCCGCGGCGCAGGTGCGGCTGCGGCACGATGCCTCCGACGGTGACCTGCCCGATCACCTGGTCGTCGGCGAGCACCACGCCCGGCCAGACCGAGCCGGCCCGATAGCCGGCCAGCAGCTTGTCGATCCGCTCCGCCTGGCCCTCCGGGGTGAAGAAGTCGGCCGGCTGGGCCGGTTCCCACGCCCGGAAAGCCTCGAAGTCCCGCACCCGATGCGCGGCTATCGGGGCGGCGTCGGTGGGCTCGATCAGGCGGATCCTGGTGCCGCTGCGCATGGGCTGATCCTCGTCGCGGTGCGTGGGATGAGACGACCAGCCTATGCGAGGGGTGCCGGCGCCGCCGCACCTACGCCCGCCGGAGGATCGAGTCCGGTCGTCCTCGGTGGTGGCGATGATGACGTTCTCGAACTCTGTGCCGGAGTTGTTGTCGGTGGTCTTGGGGCTGATGCGGGTGCAGGCGACGCCCGAGTCGGAGCCGCTGGCGGAGGAACTGTCGCTTTCGCCGCTGTCGGCGGAGGGGGTCGCAGAGCTGCTGGCGGCTGACCAGCAGGGTTGCCGAGGGGTGGAGATCGATTCCCACATCGGCAGTGATCGCTTCCCATGTCGGTCCGAGGGGCTGTGTCAGGTGCTCACAGGAGGACGGGCGGGGCGTGGCGGGCCTGCCTGGCGATGATGTCAAGGACGCTCTGAGCAGCCTCGGGGCACGCGACGGCAAACCGGTCGTAGTCGGTGAAGGAAAGGATCAGGCCACGAACGTGTTCTGCATGAACTCGATTCCGGGAGGATCAGCTTTTCCGGCCCTCGACGTCGATGCGCTCCTTGTCTCACGCCGGTAGTTGTCCAGCAGCCGGAAGAACTCCTCAATCGGCGACTCGCCGTCAGGCGTGGTGCGTTCGATCTCAGCGGCCCAGTTGAGGGAGCTGGCGATCCCGCGTTGCTCGTGAAGCCAGTTGGTGAAAGCGCCTCCGGGCGCGAGGTCGAAGGGTTCGTCGATCGCATGTACGCCGAGCGCCGCCTCGTAGCCGATGAGCATGCTCTGCAAGTGGTGGAGTGAGCCGCCGGGCAACCACAATCCGGGCCGTAGACGGATCTGTTCCAGGATGGACCACCACCAGGGCGAGCCCGGCCGAGCCGGTCCGGTCCGCCCCAGTGAGCCCCGCAGCCTGCGGCCGGGTACCTGCGCCTGGTACGGGTTCACGACGCCGTGATCCGACCCTGGGTTCAGAGAGCGGGATCGTCGTGCGACCAGCCGGGCATGGCCAGATCGTCGTCGCGATGCAGCCACACTGGCCGCTGCCCGGACGGCGGTGAGGCGAGGACCCTCAGCTGCTGCGGGCGATATTCGTCGCGCGCGTCCTCGATGCTGAAGCCCGCCGAGGCAAGGATCGCGGCCATCGCCTGCATCATCGCGGCCCTGACCGCGCTGGAATGCCACAGGACCGGGTCGTCCAGTTGCTTCAGTCCGAACGCGCGGACCGCGCAGTCCCGCAGGCGAGGGCTCGCCTGCCAGGCCACGAATACGCCGCCCGCCGCGTCGGCTCCCTCGTCGATGTCCACCTCGGCGCCGCCGGCCAGGACGGGCATGAGCCCCGACGCGAACACGGGCAGGCCCGCGGCGGCCAGCTCGTTGCGGACCTTCCAGGCGAGCGACTCCAGGGACGCGGCCTCTTCAGCACTCACTCGTTCGAACACTCGCTCAATCTAGTGCACTGACCGGGATGGTTCAGCGGGTTGAGAGGCGGGCTGGTCTCGGTCGAGGTAGCGGCGAAATCCCTGGGCAAGTGGCCGGAAGCCGCAGGCTCGGTAGAACGTGTGCGCTTCCTGTCCGTCGGCTGCCAGGAGCTGGATCTTGTAGCAGCCGGTGGACCCGGCGAGCCGCGCGGTGGCGTCCATCAATTGCCGGCCGACACCGCGCCGACGATGGGTGTTGGCGACCACGACATTCTCCACGACCAGGATTGAACGTCCGCCGCGAGTTAGGTTCGGCAGGACCACGCAGTCCGCGGTGCCGACCGGTGTGCCGTCCAGGTCCGCGACCAGCACGGTCCGGCCTTGCTGATGGCGAACAGCCGCCCAGATGCTTCTCGCGGACTCTGCCGGCAACGGCGCGTCGTCTGGGTTCAGCTCTGCGTAAAGCGCCAGCAGTGCGTGCAGGTCGGTCTCAGCTGCCGGTCGGATGGTAATCGGCATACGCCCGAGCCTATAAACGGTCCGGGTGTTGGCGCCGGTGACGGGCTCAGGCTGCGCTGGGTAGGAGTCTTCCCCCAGCGGATTCCCTGGAGACACGTCGGCCCTCGCCGTTCCCCTGGCCACAAAGGGACAAGCTCGAACCCGGTCCGCCACAGCAGTCCGAACGGGTGTGTCAGTGCTTGCCCTTACTCTTCCGCCATGGGAAACGCACCAGGTCAGGACAGTGGACGCTGCTACGCATGGCAGGCTTTGTTGCAGCAGTGGAGTGACGAGTGGCTCGACCCCGTGCTGCATGAACAGGAGCGGGCGGAGCCGTTCTCCGAGGAAGTGCGCAGGGCTCGATGGCTGGGTGCCGCCGGAGCCACCAGCGAGGAACTCGACGCGCTCGAACAGCGCCTGGGCACGGCTCTGCCGACGAGTTACCGGCAGTTCCTGCTGACCAGCAACGGCTGGCTCAACACAACCCATGACATCGAACGGATCCTGCCGTTCGAGGAGGTTGGATGGACCCGGGACCTTGACCCGCAACTCGTTTCCGGCTGGATGGACGGATACAGGGACGCAGGGATTCAAGTGGGTGACGAGGAGTACTTCCTCTACGACGAGCCCCAGGACCCGACCTCACTCCGCCCCGAATACCTGCCACACACCCTGAAGATCAGTCACACCCCGAATGCCACTGATGTGTACCTTCTCAACCCCTGCGTGGTCACCGCAGATGGGGAGTGGGAAGCCTGGTATCTCGCCCACTGGCTGCCCGGCGCCGTCCGCTACCAATCCTTCTGGGACCTGATGAATGGCGAGTACAGGAGCTTCCATGACGAATCGTGAGAGCCACGGGTGACTGGGCCGAGGGGCAAGGGCGGAGGTTGAGCCGCTGGACTGGACTGCGATCTCACCGTGACAGATGTTGACTCGCCAGCTGCCGGACGCCGCGGCGTGGACAAGCCGCGGGTGCATCCGTACCGCGTCGAGGACGACGGCCGCCGCGCGGGAGCACGGGGTGTCCCGTCAGCCAGTCGAGGCAGGCGTCTTGTGCAGGTCACGGTCACCAGACTGTACCTTCGAGTCGCGTCCGGCCGACCGGAGCAACCGGGCCGCCGCCTCGGGAGTGCACAGCTTCCCGGTCTGCTTTACCGAGACGGCCCAGTATGGTGTGACCGGTGTGGGTTTCGTGCGGTCGGTTCGGGGGATGCCGAGCCAGGGCCCCGGCCACGGACCAGCGCTTCCGCCGAATGCCACGTCTCGCAGGTCCTGGCGGGACCAATGTGTAGTACCAGGCGCCAGGGTGACAGATCACCGGCCCGTCGAGAACCTCGGCCAAGAAACCGGTCCCAACGTCTCCTTCAACGGTTTTGTCATGGCGTCGAGTTCCCGACCTCAGTGTGACCTTTCGCCGACCGTGTACGTCTTCTCACCGTGGCGGTCGCCACCCCATACTCCCGGATCGAACCCGGTGGTGGCCGTAACGGCCGACCGGAGGGCAAGAACCAGTGCTAGGCGATCGACAATCAACATGGGAGTGGGGCACGGTGGAATCAGCGACAGTCACCGCGGCGGCTGCGGGCACCTGGAAGCTCGGCGATCTGGAGGTGAACCGGCTCGGGTTCGGCGCGATGCGGCTGACCGGTAACGGGATGAGAGGGAATTCCGACGGCGCCCCGATCGACCGCGAACTCGCGGTCGGGATTCTACGGAGCGCGGTCGAGCAGGGTGTGAACCACATCGATACCGCCGCGTTCTACTTCTCACCATTGCGCTCCGCCAACGAATTGATCAACCGGGCGTTGGCGCCGTACCCCGACGATCTGGTCATCGTCACCAAGGTCGGACCGGGCCGAGATCCATCAGGTGAATGGCTGCCCATGGCCGGGCCGGAGCAACTGCGCGGGCAGGTTGAGGAGAACCTGCGTCAGCTCGGCCGGGACCACCTCGACGTCGTCAACCTGCGCTGGACCGGCGGCGTGTCGATCGCCGAGCACTTCGGCGCGTTGGCTGAGCTGCGGGAGGCCGGGCTTATCCGCCACCTGGGCTTGTCCGATGTCACGCCCGAACATCTCGCCGAGGCCCAGACCATCGCGCCCGTGGTCTGCGTGCAGAACGCATATGGCCTGGACCGGCGACTCGCGGACGCCAACGGTCTGTTGGACAGCTGCCGCCGGCAGGACATCGCCTTCGTGCCGTTCTTCGCGATCTCGGGCCAGCGACGCGAGGCACCCGCCGACGCCAGCCGCGACGACGACCCGCTTCATGAGGTTGCGCGCGCACAGGGCGCGACACCCGCGCAGGTTCGACTGGCCTGGACGCTGCATCGCGGGCCGAACGTGCTGGCGATCCCGGGCACCTCCGACCCCGCCCACCTGGCAGAGAACATCGCCGCCGGCGCGCTGCGCCTGTCCCAGGCCGACCTGGACCGCCTGGAGGCACTGACTCCCCCGTGCCCTGTCACGTAGTCCCACACCCCAGGCTCCGCCGTCGACCGGGGCGGACATCCCTAAGACGGCGGAAACCTGCACGTCTTCGAACGGGCCTTCCGGGGTGGCTTCGAGCCGTGGCCAATCGACCCTGATTCCGGCGCGCTCGGCAAGAACGGGAACGGTGGCGGTGAAGCCCTCGGAGAGTGCGAGGAATATGGCGTGGTTCGCTCTTCGGTGCCGCGCCAGACGAGCGTTGACAACGAGAGCCTGTGGAACCCGTCCAATGGCGCAAGTACGGGATGAACGTGCAGGTCCTGGCAGACCCGTTCGGTCGACTGCTGTGAGCATCAACCGCGTTGCCCGGTGCGGTCCACGGGAGACGCTCTCCGCAGGCCAGCAAGCGGCGAACCGATCCCACGCAAAGATCCGAGCCTTCGCCGAGCAGGCCATGGCACCCCTGAAGACCTGGCGGCTCCTGCGCAAGATCCGCTGCCCGACGACCCGCATCACCAACCTCGTCCACGCCGTCCTCACCCTGCACCACACCAGCTCCATCACAAGGTGAAGACGCACCCGCAGGAACTCACAGCCGTGGAAGACTGAGGCGTATGCGAAGGTGGAACGCACGAGGAGCAGCATCCTGGGTGGGCCCGTTGGTGCTGCTGGCCGTCGGCTGCTCGACGTCGACCTCACCCCAGCCGGATTCGCCATCGTCCTCGGCAAGTTGGCCGGACACTTCTGACACGACGAACGTGGCCTGCCCCGACACCGCGCCGGTCCCTCCCGACTCCCTACCCGCCGCCGTGGATGACTTCGACAAGAAGAGCGAGTGGTACGGCACTGATGACCTGTGGGTGGCCAAACCCCGCCTCCTGGATCACACGGACGAACGCGAAGCGAGGTACCGCGCGAAGTACGCGTCGATAACGCTCGACGCTCAGGGGCGGGTGACTGACCAGAAGGGCGCCCCGCGTGTCGAGGCCGAACGCCTGAACCGATCCGGCACCGCGCGCGGCAGTACCGGTGGATTTGCCACCGGCGACGGCGACCGGCAGTGGTGGCCGACGGCCATCGACTTCCCCGAGCCCGGCTGCTGGCAGGTGACCGAGACACTCGGCTCCACCGAAGTCCGTTTCACCGTGCATGTCGCAGCACGCTGAGCGAGTCCGTGCTCAGGATCGGGGTGCCTGACGGACCGCCCGGGGGACGTCTCGTGTCGACTACGGGCGCTGTCCAAGCCCGCACACGGAACCGTGTCATGGGGAGGACAGAGGAGTTACCGGCGGTCGGATGAGACCTGTCGTCGGGAGAGGACCAGCCTGCGTCGCTCTCGGTCGACTACGACGACGACCGTGACCTCCTCGCCGACCTGGACGACATCCGGCCGAGCGTCCACGGACGTCCCTGTGGGCTCTCGTAGGGGGCCGTCGTCCAGAGCCACGAACACCCCGAACCGTTCGATCGCTGTGACGGTGCCGGAAAGGATCTCGCCGCAATGCAGTGATTCCAGGAACGCCCAGAGCTCCGGGTTTTGAGACGGTTCGCCCATGCTGCCCAGTCTTTCATGATGGGCTGTGCCCTGGCCGGGAGGTGTGGTCACACTGCGGTCTTGAGGAGGCGTCGTCCCCAGCGGATGCCCTTCTCGCCGCGGATGCGAGCGTGTTTATTGCGCTGGGCGGCGAGTACGCCGGGGAGAAGCACAGTACGACCTCGTTCTTCTTCGCCCAGCGGCGAATGCCCGCGCGGGAGTAAGCAGGACTGGGTTCCGCAATACCACAGAGCCGCCGTGCCCTCGACCGACCGGACGTACAGGTGGTCACCTGCACGGACGCCCTACCTGGTCACCGGATCACGCGGCGTGCCGTCGACCCGCCCGGACTGGAGACCCAGTTCCTCCGTGGCGCCGCTGAGGACACTGCTGTTGGTGTCATGTCACATGGAGACAGGCAATGCGCGCAGGCTCCTGTTGCGCAGTGATGTAGTCCACTGCAACTTGCTGACAGGGCCGGCCAGCGACAGCTTTGGAAACCGGCACACCAGACTGGTCACAGCGATCTCGTTCTCCAGGCGGGCGAGGGACGCACCAGGGCAGTAGTGGGGGCCGTGGCCGAAGGCGAGGTGCCCACGAGGGTCGCGCCCGGGGTCGAAGGTCTCGGCTGCGGCGAACCGGTCTGGATCGCGATTGGCCGAGGCCCAGGCCAGCCAGACACGTTCCCCCTTGCAGACGGACGCGTCGCCGATCCGCATGTCCTGGGTGGCGAACCGCCGGACGGCCAGCATCGCCGGGGAGTTCCAGCGCAGCGCCTCTTCCGTGACCCGGTCCATGGCCAGCTTTCCGCCGCGCACAGCGGCGAGGTGAGCCGGGTGGGAGAGGAGGGCCAGTACGGTGGTGGAGATCAGGGCGGCGGAGTTGTGGTAGCCGCCGAAGAGGAGCAGGAAGGCCATGGCCACCAGTTCGGCGCTGCTCAGGCGGGGGCCGTCTTGGTGGGTGTGTTCGTTGATGAGCGCGGACAGCAGGTCGTCGCCGGGAGCGTCGCGTTTGCGGTCGATGAGTCCGGCGAGGAAACGGTGCATCTCCCTCATGGCTTTACGTGACTGCACGGCGGCGTCGGGTGCCGGGCTGAGCAGTGTGTCTGTCCAGCCGCGGAAATCCGGGCGGTCGTTCTCCGGGATGCCCAGCAGGTCGCTGATCACCGTGAGTGACAGAGGCATGGCCAGGTCGGTCACGATGTCGGCGTGGCCGCCGCGTGCGGCCAGTTGGTCCAGCAGGTGGTCAGTGGCTGTCTGAACGGACTTCCTGAGCCGCTCGGTTCGCCGTTGAGTGAACGCGCTGTTGACCAGATGGCGGAGCCGGGTGTGGGCAGGGGGGTCGGTGTTGAGCAGGTGCGCGTCCAACTCGGGCGGCATCGAGTCACCGTGGCGGCCGGCGGTCCGCGCGTGGTCCTTGTTGACAGAGAGCCCCGGGTCCGCTGCCGACGCGCGTACGTCCTGGTAGCTGGTGACCAGCCAGACCGGCGCTCCGTCCGGGGCAAGAGCCCGCAGGGATGCGGCTGTGCGGCGCAGGGCGGCGTACGAGGCGTGGGGATCAGCCTGGAAGGACTCGTCGAGGAGCACGGGGGGCCGGGTGCCGGACATGGGCGTGATTGATTCCTCGTCGGCTCGAAGGTGAGGTGATGTCGTCGGTGAGGATGTGTGCCGGGCCGCGCGTTGCGGACCCCGGACGCGCGACATACCGTCTGCGCGGCCCGGGGCGGAGCCGCCACCTGGCGATTCAGGATGCTGTCACGCGGTGGACAAGGTGCCGCAGCCGTTCGTCGAGCAGCTTCGCTGGGTCCGGAGCGCACGTGGCGAGCGCGATCATGCTCGCCACGACGACATCGCACAGCTCCTTGTGGACATCGTCCCAGGTGTGCGATGCGCCCTTGCGCGGATTGGCCCCTGTCGCGCCGTGCATCGCCTCGGCGACCTCGCCGACTTCCTCGCTGATCTTCAGTACGCGCCACAGCCGTACATCCCCCGTCAGTTCCGGGTTGGCGTTCGCGTCCAGCCAGCGCCGCAATTGTTCCACGCGAGGCCAGATGGTGTCTCCCATGAGCGGTTTCCCGGATTCGTCCGCGGTGTCGTCCTGCCCCCAGAACTCCCGCATCCAGCACAGGATGTCCCGCATGATGTGGTGGTTCTGGTTCGGGCGCAGCGCGCCGTACTGGAAGAACATGACGCCCTCGCTCGGCCAGCCGAGCATCGTGAGCCGCCTCTCCACCTCGCCGTCGCCGCGCACAGGGTGGAAGTCCTCGGTCAGGTCGAGGCCGCCGGGGGCGAAGTCCGGTGCGTCGACACCGGGGTTGAGCCACGTACGGACGAGTCCGCGCCTCAGCAGATTCGGGTAGAGCGGAAGGACGTCGTTCGCGGCGTCGAAGGGATGGACGCGGGAGTCGACCAGGATGTCGACGGGGAGCACGGCGCCCGTGACGCCGCCGCGCACCACGAAGCGCCCGCTCTCCTCGTCCGGCGCCACGGAGGCCTGCGGGCCGGCCGATACGTCGACGAGGCCGTGCCGGATCAGGGCGCGGATCTTCTCCATGACCTCAAGCGCGGATCCGTTGCACAGCCGGTTCAGGTGGCGCATGAAAACGTCGAGGAAGTCACGGTGCGACGCGGCACGCAGTCCGCCGAAGTCGACCGCGACGGCTATGACGTGCCGCAGGTCGCGCCAGACGCCGTCGGCCGTCGCCTTCGCCGGGTTGGACAGATTGCCCTGGACGGCCCAGCGGCGGTCCAGGTCGAGGAAGTCGAGCATCGCCGCCCGGTACTCCCCGGGCGTGGCGAAGGAACCGCGCTCGATCGGACGGATCAATCGCTCCCAGGAGAAGCGCTGGCCGGCGATGCTCTTCGGGTGGAGCCACGGGGACTCCGCGGCTGCCACGGCTGCCGCGAATCCCACGGGGTCGTCGGACCACGCGGCGACGGCAACGGCCTGCTCGGGGCCGAAGATCACCTCCAGGACACGGTGCAGCGCCCCTTCCACGTCCCAGTCGCGCTCCTTGGCGTCGGTGAGTCTCAACTCCCCGGACAGGACCGCGTCGAGCGTCTCCGCGGCTTGGTCGACGAGGACCTCCAGCGGGGCGAGGAGGCGCTGTACGGATGTGTCGGACGCGGCGCCACCGCCGCCGTCGGCGAGGAAGGTCTCGTACTCGGGCCGGGCCGCCCTTTCGAGGCGGCGGCCGAAGTCCTCACCCAGCAAGGTGGTGTAGTACACCTGCGCCATTTCCAGCGTCATCACCGGGAAGACATGATCACGGAAGTCGAGCTGGCGCTGCTCGCGGTCGCCGATCGTGACGGGCCGGCCCGCGGTCCGGCGCAGCCGGTGGACCGCGTCCTCGGTGAGGAAGACGCCCCGGTGTTCGAGTTTCCCGGTGTCGCGCTCCTTGGCGTTGAACGGGCGGGTGAAGGTGAACAATCCGGAACGGCTGAACATGACGATGGAGTCGGGTTCCCGGCCGGACGCCCGGTACGCGAGGGTGCCGTCCGGCTGCTCCGTGAAGACCCCGCCCCTGCCCTCGGTCAGGTGCAGGATGACATCGATGCCGGTGAGACCCATACCGGCACAGCCGACGGTGCTGCCGGGACCGGCCTGGCCGGGCGCGAAGGCGTTCTCCAACGGATAGACGGAGGGGACGAAGGCAGCCTGGTGGCGCTCGGCGAACCGGGACCACTCGGCCTGCCGCGGGTATCGAGCCGGGTCGCTGGAGGAGTGCCCGGTCAGCATGAGCACATGGTCGGCGTCGATGACGCGCTCGCCGTCGCCGCAGAGCACCCCGAGTCTGCCGCCCGCCATAACGTTTCGGCGAGTCCTCTGCGGCCAGGTCGAAGACGGGGTCGCCGGTCTCCTCGTACCTGGCGCGACACCATTCGTGCAGAGTGGGGCGGTCCTCCCGTGGCAACAGCGGTCCGGCGCCCACGACGCTCTCGTCGGCCGCGAACGCCACTTGCCCGGCGATCCGGTTGAGGACGCTGGTGGCCGGCTGGCCGGGACTGTGGACCTGACCGGCGCCGAACTGCCCTGCTCGGTCGAAGATATGGATGTCGAGGGGCACCGGCCCCGCGGCCGCCTTCGCCGTAGCGGCGAGTCGGTCCAGCACATAGGTGCAACTGGGGCCGCCGCCCACGATGGCGAGTCGGTTGGCACGCATACGGTGGGTCTCCTTGAGCAGAGTGAGTGGGGGCATCCCGGATCGCCCCGGTCAGACGTTCAGGCCGGCGTACGTGGCGACCACTCGGCCGCAGTGGGGAGCGAGGAAGCCCGCGACGCCGACGCTGTCAAGGCGACGACCGGGACAGGAGGCCTCCGCGCCCCGCCGGTGTGGACAGCCGGGGCACGGTGGAGACGACCCGGTCGACCACATCGTCGAGAGGTTCCCCGGCATCGACGGTCAGCCATCCGAACCGCTCGGACCAGTGGTCGAGCACAGTGGGTATGCGGTTCTGGTGGGTCAGAAATCTGTCCTGCGAGCACTCCGGGTCCATCCCGCACTCGTACGGGACGACATCACGCCCGGCCTTCCGCTCCCAGGCGTGCTTGGGGTCGAGCCGCAGGTAGATGACCTGTTCGGACCGGGGGAGGCCGGAGATGACACCTTCGACCCAGGCGCTGTCCAGGCCGTAGACGATCTCGCTGGCGGCGTGTTTCATCCAGTACCCGTCGAGCAGCGTGATCGCGTCGGGCCGAACCGCCTCCGGCGAACGGCCCAGGAGCGCATGGGAGATGGACCAGATCAAGAAGAGGAAGCGGGACGTGCTCGGCATCTCCGCGACACAGTGCCGGGTGTGGTGTACGTCGGGTCCCATGAACAGGGTCGTCGGGTAGCCGGGGTTGTCGATGATGTCCCAACGGTCCACCCGCTCGACCCTCGTACCGGCCGCGAACAGCCGCTCGGCGGCGAGCCGGGAAACGGTCGACTTGCCGGCGCCGTCGGAGCCCACCAGTGAGACGATCACGCGGCACCGCCCCGGAGACACACGGCGGTGCTGCTGACGCGCTCGAACTCGCGGGATAGGAGAGCCACGTAGCGCATGTCCCCGTATCCGGTGGCGCGGTCGGCGACGGCCGGCTCAGCGGTGAGCGTCGTCGGCGCCAGGGGCGAGGACGCACTGCGGCGGGGTAAGCCGTGACGGGGCATGTGTCTGACAATCCGTTCTCAAGGCCATGTCGTCTGATGGGGGGCGCGTCGACCACCGGTTACCGGCCGCGGAAGCGGCGACGTCGTCGTCCGCCGGCTGATCGATGACTCGATGAGCGGAGAGCCCTCCCAGGTCGTCGTGGAATCTAATCGCGTTCGTCCGGCGATCACAGTTGTGGACGTTCGTGAACCGTTTCGTGAAGCAAGTGTGTCGACATGTTGGATCAGGGTGGACGCAAGCGTTATCCAGCGCTGTTCTCGCAGGTCAGCAACGGTGTGCGGCTGCGGGAGATGTCGCTTGCCACGCCCGGACGGCGGGTTGGGGGAGCGCTCCTGACTGCTCGTCACACGTGAGCGATGGAGCCTCACTTGTTTGCCTCGACAGTCCGGACGAAGCCTCGTCGGGGGCCTCGGAAGGCGGTCGCCAGCGGGACTTCGCAACGGCTCGTCCAGAATCGTCCGGTGCCCAAGGACATCTCTCCCGACCTTCTCGTGGCCGACTCGGACCCTGCCTGGGCCACCCGCGGCAAGGCGCTCACCGACAGACTGCACGAACTGCTCGCACCGCTCGCGCTGCACGTCGAACACATCGGCAGTACCTCGGTTCCCGGCATGGCGGCCAAGCCCGTGTTCGACGTACAGGTCAGCGTCCGCGATCTCCAGGAGGCGCAGGGCGCGTTCGACGGGCCGCTGGCCGGCCAGGGGTTCGAGCTCGCGCCGTACCGTCAGGATCACGTCCCGGCCGGCAGCGATGACGATCCGGCGCGCTGGACCAAGCGGCTGTGGGTCCGGCGCGGCCACCAGGAACCGGATGTCAACCTCCATGTCCGGGTGGCCGGTTCGCCCAACGAACGGCTGGCTCTTCTCTTCCGCGACTGGCTGCGCGCCCACCCCGAGGCGGTTCCGGCCTACGCGCGCTTCAAACAGGTGCTCGCCGGGGCCGTCCCCGACCTCGCCACCTACGCCGATGTCAAGGATCCCGTCGTCGATCTCGTCGTCGCCGTCGCCGAACCCTGGGCGCGGGAGACGGGCTGGCGGCCGTCCACGACGATGGCGGCAGGCCGGGCTCCCGCCGGGTCTGACCTCGGGGCCCCGGCCCTCGGGGTCCCCGTTGACCCCCGCCGTCCGGCCGTGCCCCTTCACGGCTGGTCCGGCCCACCACCGTACGAAGCGGTCCAGGCCACCCACTGCGCCACCGCGTTGGTGGCGTAGCAGCCGGAGGGCAGGAAGAGGGCGAGTTCGCAGGCGTAGCGGCCCGGTGTGACGGTGTCCTCGCCCGTACGGTCCACCCGCACCCGGGTCTGCACCACCGTCGGGCGCAGGCCCTGGGTGCGGCGGATCTCCCCGTCGGACCAGCGGTGGCGCTCGTAGGGCAGCGCCGTGGCCTCCCTGAGCAGGGCCAGCACATCGTCCCGGTGAGTGGCGAAGGCGTAGGGGATGCCCTCACGAACGGTCTCGTCGAGCGGGTGGCGGCTGATCTTCCGCAGAAGCGCGGTCAGTTGGTTGTTCCAGACGTACGAGGCGTGCGCGCACAGGTAGAAGGCCAGGACCCGGGGGTCGATCCGGTCGAAGAAGCCGGACGCCGGTCCGGTGAAGCGCCGGGCGCGTTCCGCCTCCGGGGACTTCGACTCCCGGACGAGGCCGAGCGCGGTCCCGTGGTCCTTCTTCAGCAGGGCGCGGCCGATCTGGTGGGTGGTCCTCGGACCCCCCGCCACACCGAATCGCTGGGTGTCGTAGTAGTTGACGAAGAACAGGTCCCCGGCGCGCTCGCCGAGCGCGGCGACCGTCCTCACGAACCCGGCGCTCAGCCCGCGCACGATGATCCGGAAGCCGTTGCCCTCCAGATGCCCGACGCGCAGGCCCCGGTCACCGTACCCGTGGTGGGAGAGTCGCATGGTGCGTTCGCCGGAGGCATGGCGGTGGTTGAACTCGGCTATGCCGTCAGGCGAGAGTCCGCCCCGGCACGCGAGATGCTGCTCGGTGACGGCGTCCTCGTCCTTCAGCCCCGCCGTCGAGAGATCGGAGGCGGGGACACCGCAGACCGCGGCGATCCGTTCGACCGCCTCGAAGGTGGTGAATCCGCGCTTGCGCAGCCGCAGATACTGGAAAGGGCCGTCCTCGTCGTCCCGTACGGGCAGGACCATGCTCTCCTGGACCACGAAGTCGGTGTCGCGAGCCTTGAGAATGGGGTGCTCCACAGTCACTCCGTTCCTTTCGTCCCGCCTGATCCGCCCGGACCGGGGCGGTGCGGGGCAGATGGTGGGGTGGTGAGGGCCGGTGGTGGTACGGGCCGGTGTGCGCCGCCACGCAGCAGTGACGACGCGGTGGCGGCCAGACACAGGCCGAGCAGAACCAGCAGCGCCATGCGATGGTGCCCGACGAGAGCGGCCGGGCCGCCGGTCGCCGCGGGAAGCGGCGAGCCGAGGCCGTCCGGCCCGCCGGGGCCGGACGTCCCGTGACCGGCGACCAGCGCCAGGGCCACGACCGAACTGATCAGATAACCGGCGTTCTGGAGTATGGACCGTACGCCGTTGGCGATGCCGCGCCGGTGCGCCGGTACCAGCGACATCAGTTCGCCGGTGTTCGGCACTCCGAACAGGCCGGCGCCGACGCCGGTCAGGAACAGCCCCAGCCCGATGAGGCCGGCCGGTGCCGGCGGCCCGAGCGACAGGGCCAGTACCAGCAGCGCGATCCCCAGCGCGGACAATGCCGTGCCCGCGCTGGCCAGCAGCCGCGCCGGATGACGGGTGGCCAGCCGTCCGGCCGCCGGCGAGGCGAGCATGGCTCCGACGGACATCAGCATGACCTGGAACCCGGCGGACAGGACGTCCAGATGCTCAACTGTCTGGAGGTACAGGGACATCACCAGGACGACGGAGAAGTACGACATCGCCCTCAGGAAGGCGGCCAGCAGCGCCATCGCGCGGCGCCGGTCACGGAACAACCACGGGTCCACCAGCGGGTGCCGTTGCCGTCTCTGGACGAGGGGGAGTACGAGGAGGGCGGACAGCGACACGGCCGGGGCTCAGCAGCCGGGTTCAGACCGTCAACGCGCGGCAGAACCCGTTCCTCCACACTCTGCTGCGGCGTTTCCACGAGGAGACGGGCTGCCCGATGCTGCTCAACACCAGCCTCAACATCAAGGGCGAGCCCCTGGTCAACACCACCGAGGACGCGGACCGCTTCGGGGAGCTCCATGGCATCCCCGTCCTGTGACGCGCCGCACGGGCGACCGCTCCGGCGGGTCGTCGTCCTCGGCAGCCCCGGCAGCGGCAAGACCGCCTTCTGCCATCTGCTCGCCGTCACGACCGCCCTGCCGCTCTACCACCTCGACGACCTCTACTGGTCCCCGGGCTGGTCCCGGCCGGGTGAGGAGGAATGGGCCCACCGTGTCCGCGCCCTGTGCGACCTCCCGCGGTGGATCGCCGACGGCAACTACGCCGACAGCACCGAACCCCGCGTCCGCGCCGCCGATCTCGTCGTGCTCCTCGACCGTCATCCGCTCCTGTGCGCGGTGGCCCTGGTGCGCCGCAGTCTGCGGCTACGGCGCTCGGCCCGCGCTCCGGAGGGCGTTCGGGGGACACCGCCGGACGGCGGGCGCGGACGGCGCCGGCCGCGCGAGGCTCGCGGACCGGAGTACGTACCGCGCGGGCTCCGGGAATCCGGCGACCCCCCGGTGCTCAGCGTGACCGCGCTGCTCCGCAAGGCGCTGTTCTTCCGGCGCCGGGATCTGGTCGTCATCCATGGTGTGCTGGGGCGCACCGGCACCCCCGTCCGTCGCTGCCGCACCCGGCGCCAGGCGGCGGCCCTGCTCGCCGACCTCGGCGGGCCGGGCCCGTGCCCGTCGGCGGCGCCGGGGGAGACGCGCGGCGCCGGCTCCGTGGACGGCGGACTGTTGCTCGGCCCTGAGCCGCGCGACCGTCAGCAGGCAACCCCTCAGTCGGCACGCCCCCAGCCGGCAGCCCCTCAGCGGGGCGGCCCGTCCCCAACGCTCACCATCAGCCCCTGCACCTGCCCGGCCTCCGCTCCCGCGACGTCCCTCTGGAGGAGCACATGACCACCGCATCCGCCTCGGCTCCGGGTCGTCCCGACCTCCCGGGCCGTCCCGCGGCCTCGCCGAGATCGCCGACATCGTCACCCCCTTCGCCGTACGGGCGGCGGCCACCCTCCGCCTCGCCGACCACATCGCCGCCGGACACACCCGGCTGCCCGAGCTGGCCGAGGCGGCCGGCGCCGACGCCCAGGCCCTCGCCAGACTGCTGCGCTTCCTCACCTGCCGCGACATCTTCGCCGAGCCGGAACCCGGCACGTACGCGCTCACCGGACTGGCCCGGGAACTCCTCGCGGACCACCCGGCCAATCTGCGTCAGTGGCTGGACGCCGACGAGGTGGCCGGCCGGCTCGACTCCACCTTCCCCTCTCTGGTGGACGCGGTCCGGTCCGGAGCCCCCGTCCACGAGAAGGTCCACGGCGCCCCGTTCTGGGCGGACCTGGGCGCGTCGTCCGCGCGGACCGCCTCGTTCGACCGGCTGATGGCCCAGGTCTCCCAGTCCACCCGGGGAATCGGCACCGCTTACGGCTGGTCAGGAGTCCACTACGTCATCGACGTCGGCGGAGGCAGCGGCGCCCTGCTCCGGGAGATTCTCCAGGCTCATCCGCATCTGCGCGGCACCGTGGCCGACCAGGCAGGTTCCGTGACCGAGGCACGCCGCTACCTCGCCACGCACGGCCTCGGCGATCGCGCGGACGCGCAGGTCCACGACATGTTCGACTACCTCCCGGCCGGTGCGGACGCGTATCTCCTCTCCCGTGTCCTCGCCGACTGGGACGACGAGAGTGCCGTGCGGATCCTGCGCACCTGCGCCGCGGCTGTCCCCGACGGTGGCCGGGTACTGGTCGCCGAGCGGGTGCTCCCGCGCGAGCCTGCGCCCGGTACGCCGGAAACCGCCGAGGACGTGGCCGAGACCCGTCGGCTGACCTCGCACGATCTGCGCATGCTCGTCCTGCTGGGCGGCAGGAAGCGTTCGGTGGCGGACTACGCCCGGCTCGCCGGGCGGGCCGGGCTGGGCCTGCGCGCGTCCGGCCGCCTGCCGGGGGGAGCCACCGTCATGGAGTTCCGTCTTGCGGGGACCGCCCCGTGAGGGGGCGGTGCGGGTGATCCGGCGGTGAGTTGGTTCCGGCACCACGTGCGTCGTCCAGCCTCGGACAACGCGGCCCCCTCCCTGACTCCGCCCGGCTCGTACTCCGCTTCGAGTTCGCTCCACCTGCTACCGCAAGGGGCAAGACGCTCGGCC
>NZ_JBHTZS010000004.1:154165-481506 GCF_042790125.1 Streptomyces scopuliridis | reverse complement strand
TTCCTCACCGCGCTTCGCGCGAGCTGCGACGCTTTACGTCCGGACACGCACCTCCTCCGACCCCGACCCCCTCCCCCCGGTGGGCCCGGCGACTCACCGCCCGGCTCGGGGTTGGGGGCGAGTGCAGCCCGGGCGGGTAGCGGGGTTTGGGGATCCGGGACAATGGGGCCATGGAGATTCTCTGGTTCCTGATCGCGATGGGTCTGCTGGCCGCGGTCATCGTTCCGTACGTACGGCGCCGCAGGGGCGGTATCCGCCAGGTCGCCCCCGGGTCGCCCGATGCCGCCGATCCGGCCGCGTACGGCTTCGTACGGCAGGAGGCGCTGGACGTCCGGCTGCCGGGGCCCGATCAGGACCTCCTCGACGTACTCGATGTCGTACAGCGCACCCAGGACTGGCGGGCCGCCGCGCAGCTGCTCGCGGGCACCGCCAAGGAGGGCGAGGTGCGCTGGCAGCGCGTGCAGGCGTTCGCCGGGGCGGCCTCGCTGGAGCTCCAGGCGTCGGCGGGCGCGCCCGGCGAGGACGGGCAGCGGCCCGCGGGCGGGGCATGGCTGCGGGCCTGGCGCGCGGAGTCGCCGAAGGACGCGGGCGGGGCGGCGGTGCACGCGGAGTTCCTGGTGCAGCAGGCGTGGCGGTCCTCGGCGGCCGGGACCGATGAGTTCCGGATCATCCTGGAGGAGGCCCGTACGGTGTGCGGCGAGGCGGCGCTGCTGGCGCCCGGTGACCCCGTGCCGTACATCATCGAACTGGCCGTGGCCCGTGGACTCGGTTACTCGCCCGAGCAGTTCGACCAGCTCTGGGCGAAGGTGATCGACCGCGCTCCGGCGCACATGGGGGCGCATCTGGCGGCGCTGCACTACAAGTGCGAGAAGTGGCACGGCTCCCGTGACGAGGCCGACTGGTTCGCGACCGCGGCGGCGGCGCGCGCGCCGGGGGGCTCGCTGCTGGCGGCGCTGCCGCTGTTCGCGGTGTACGAGCACCTTCCCGAGGTCAATCTGGTGCAGGGCTTCTACCGGAGCGCGGTGGTCACGAAGGCGGTGGAGGGCGCGCTCTTCGCGGTCCACGCGGCCCGGCATGACGACCCCATGCTCCCGCACGTACGCCATCTGCTGGTCCTCTTCCTCGTACGGTCCGAGCGGTGGGCGGAGGCGATGAACCAGCTGGTACGGGTCGACGGCCATGTCGGGGCGCTGCCCTGGACGCACGACGGCGACCCGGCGGCGGAGTACACGGTGTACCGGGCGCTGGCGGTGGCGGGGTACGAGGCGAACGGCGGCAGCCCGGCGACGCTGCCGCGCTGACCCCCGGGCCCCCGGAATGTCCGGGCCCCCTCGTACGTTCTTTTGGGCAGGACCCCAGATCTGAGGAGAGCCATGTTCCTGCGCCGCACCCCCGAGCTCCCCACCCCCGAGCAGGCCCTGCGCGGCCGCCCGGAGCCGACGTTCGCGGTCCCCTCCCGCCACACGGTCCTCGGCAACCCCCTGCTGGGCCCGTACCCGGAGGGTCTGGAGATCGCCGACTTCGGCCTGGGCTGTTTCTGGGGCGCGGAGCGTACGTTCTGGCAGAAGAAAGGCGTCTGGACCACTCTGGTCGGCTACCAGGGCGGCTCCACGCCGAACCCCACCTACGAAGAGGTCTGCTCCGGCCTGACGGGCCACACGGAGGCGGTCCGGGTCGTCTACGACCCCAAGGTCGTCTCGTACGCCGACCTGCTGAAGCTCTTCTGGGAGTCCCACAACCCGACCCAGGGCTTCCGCCAGGGCAACGACGTCGGCACCCAGTACCGCTCGGCGATCTACCCGCACACCCCGGCCCAGTCCGAGGCCGCGGAATCCTCCCGCGCGGCCTACCAGAAGGTCCTGACGGGCAACGGCTACGGCACGATCACCACGGAAATCCTCCCGGCGGAAGGCCGTCCCTTCTATCCGGCGGAGCCCGAACACCAGCAGTACCTGGACAAGAACCCGGCAGGCTACTGCGGCCTCGGCGGCACGGGCGTCTCCTGCCCGATCGGCGTGGCCTCGGCCTAGACGAGCTGTCCGGCGGAGACCGGCGCGCCGCGCCAATCGCCGCCGGAACACGCCCACTTCACGCCCCCCATCCCGCCGGATAGCTTGAGCCCATGTGCGTCTCGATGGACCAGGCGGAGTTCTCAGGCACCACCCTGTACGCCGGGCGGCTGCATCACGCGGCGCACGGGCTGATTCATGTCCTCGGGTACCAGAACACGGCGGTCAATCTCGCCGTCGGGCCCAACGCCATGCTGCTGCATCTGCCCGCGCGGCAGATGTCCCGGGAGAACTTCATCTCGGCGGGACGCAGTCCGGATGTGCTCAGCCGGATGGTCGACGCCGTACGGCCGGTTCCCGCGGCGGCGTGGGGCGGGATGGCGTGGATGGGGTGGGATTCCGGGGAGCGGGTCGAGGTCTTCGATCACGACATCTACACCGTGCTGCTCGCCAGCGATCCGACGCTCCTCGAATCCGCCCTGATACAGGTGCCGTTACGCAAACGGCCGCGCCTCAATCCGCTCCTGCTGGAGTTCTACGCCGCCCACTACCCCGGCCATTCCATCGCCGTGTGCTGCTTCGACAACGCCGAGGCCGAGCAGGCGAAGCCGCTGCTGATGTGGTACCAGCCGACGGCCCCCGACCGGCTGACGCTGCCCGCGCTGGACTGTCATACGGGCGAGCCGCCCGATCTCGACGCCGATGTGCCCGTGGACCACTGGGTGTTGTTCGGCACCGACGAGGCGCCGGAGGGCTGGGGGGAGACCGTGGACTATCCGCCCGGGTTGCGCCACAAGCTGCGGCAGTATCTGCCGGACACCGTCATGGGGTCCTATTTCGGCGACCGTTCCCTCCCCAACGGCGACTTCGCCATCACGCACGACGATCTGCTCGCCGGGGACCTGGACCGCATACACCGGCTCCGGCCCCGCGCCTGAGTCAGGGATGTGACACAGGGCACACCGAAGGGAAAACCTGACGGCGGACCCGCACGTCTAGCCGGTGTGAGATCCAGCGGGAAGACACCAGCGGAGCTTGACGAGGAGAGGCTCGTCAAGCTCGTCGCCAAGGGCGACCGCGCCGCGTTCGAGGAGCTCTACCGGCGCACGGCGCCGTGGCTGGCGGTGCGGTTGCGGCGGCGGTGTGCCGATGAGCAGATCGTCGCCGAGGTCATGCAGGAGACGTATCTGGCGGTATGGCGCGCCGCGGGCGCGTTCGCGGGGGCCGCGGTCGGCGGTACCGCCGTCGGGTGGCTGTGGACGATCGCGGCGCGCCGGCTCGTCGACGCCTTCCGCCGGCGCGCGCACCAGGCCCGGCTGCCCGCCGCCGTGACCGCCGACGCCACCATGCCGGCCGTCGCGCCCGCCGCCGAGGACGAGGCGCTGGCGACGGCGGTCGGCGGGGAGGTCGGCGACGCGCTGCGGCGGCTCGCGCCCGAACTGCGCGACGTACTGCGGGCCATGGTGCTCGACGGGATGTCCGTACGGGAGACCTCCGTACTGCTCGGGGTGCCGGAAGGAACCGTCAAGACCCGGGCGCGGCGGGCACGGAGAGCGATGCGGGAGGCGCTGTCATGAGTGCGAAGGACCACGTGGAACACCCCTCGGATCGGCTCATCGGCCGGTACGCGCGAGGCGATACGGAAGATACGGATGGTGCGGAAGCCGACCAGGGGGGCACCCGCACCGGCACCCGCACCCGCATCGCGCACGACGAAGTGTGGGCGCTCGAAGCCCATCTGGAGTCCTGCGCACGGTGCCGCGCCCGCCTCGCCGCCGCCACCCGCCACACCACCCCGGCCGTGACCGCGCTCGTCGACGGCGTCTGGGACGGGCTGGCACCACAGCTCCCGGCCCTCGCGCCGGTGCCACGGCGCCGCCGCTGGGCGCCGCCGCTCTCGGCCTGGGCCTCACCGGTGATGGTGCCGTGGCTGTGCATGACCGTCCTCGTCACCCTGATCGCCGTGATCCTGGACAGCCTGAGCGGCCGGGCGTTCTCCTTCGTCCTGCTGCTGGCCCCCGTACTGCCCGTGTTCGGTGTCGTCGCCTCCTGGGCGCGCGGCCTCGATCCGGCGTACGAGGTCATCGCGGGCACCCCGCGCGCCGGGCTCCAACTGGTGCTCCGGCGCACGACATCCGTACTCGTCGTGGTGATCTCCGCGCTGCTGGTGGCCGGCTGGGTGACCGGTACCGCCGTCGCGCAGTGGCTGCTGCCCTGTCTGGCGTTCACCACCGGCGCGCTCGCGCTCGGCGGGCTGATCGGCGTGACCCGGGCCGCGATCGGGCTGGTGGCGGCCTGGGCCGCGGTGATCGTGGCGCCGACGGTGGCCGTGGGCCGTATGCCCGTCGCCCTCCAGGCGGACGCCCTGCCCGTATGGGGCGCCGCCTTCGCGCTCGGCGTGGTGGTCGTGATCGCCCGCAAAGGCGCGTACACCCTCCTCGGCTTCCGCCGCTGACACGGCTGAGACCGCCGCACATACGCGAAAGGACCCTTCCATGACCGATGTGGTGACGACATGACGCGCGGTGTGACCGCCGCCGAAGTGGCGCCGAAGACCTACGCCTGGGAGATCCGGGCCGAAGGGCTGCGGGTACGGGCCGGCGCCCGGAGGATGGCCGTCAACGGCCTCGATCTGAACCTCGGTACCGGAGTCCACGGCCTGCTCGGGCCCAACGGCGCCGGCAAGACCACCCTCATCCGCGCGCTCGCCACCGTCCTCCGGCCCGCCGGGGGCAGCCTCGAACTGCTCGGCACCCCCGCCGGCACACAGACCGGCGGCCGGCGGGAGCTGCGCCGCCGTATCGGCTATCTGCCGCAGGAGTTCGGGTACTACCGGCGCTTCACCGTCCGCGAGTTCGTCGAGTACATGGCGTGGCTGAAGGAGATGCCCCGCCAGGAGATCCCCGGGGCCGTCCAGCGGGCGGTGGAGCGCGTGGGGCTCGCGGACCGCGCCGACGACCGGATGAAGACCCTCTCCGGCGGCATGGTGCGGCGCGCGGGGATCGCGCAGGCGATCGTCAACGATCCGCGGATCCTGCTGCTCGACGAGCCGACGGCCGGGCTCGACCCGGCGCAGCGGCTGCGCTTCCGCGAACTGCTGCACCAACTCGGCACGGACAGCTGCGTGGTCGTCTCCACGCATCTGGTCGAGGACGTCGCGGCGGCCTGTACGGACGTGGTGCTCATCGCGGACGGCGCGCTGGTGTTCCGGGGCACCCCGGACCAGCTCGCCGGCGCGGGCGGCGCCGAACACCCGGGCGACAGCCCCATCGAGCGTGGTTACGCGGCGCTGCTCATGCGCTCCGAGCCGGGAGGGGACACGTGGTGAGCCAGGAAGCCCCCGTACCTCAGGTACGCGCGCCTCGCGGAGGCCGGATCCTGCGGATCGAACTCCGGCGCTCGGCCGCCCCGTTGGCGGGCGTCCTGCTCCTGCTCGTCACGCTCGCCTTCCTCCGGCTGGGCGGCGGACCGTGGTCGCAGGGCGCCGAGGGCTGGACGCGGCAGTGGACCTCCACCGCCTGGTGGGAACGGTTCGCGATGGTGTTCATGTGGCCCCTGGCGGTGGCCGCCGGGGCCGTGCACGGGATACGCGACCGGCGCTCCGGTACGTCCGAACTCCTCGCGACGACACCGCGCCCCGGATGGCACCGCGCCGTCACGGCCGCCGGTGCGTTCGCGCTCACGCTGAGCGCCGCGTACGCGCTGGTGTTCCTCTACGGCGGGGTGCGGGTGCTCGCCAACGACGGTTACGCCGATCTCGGCTGGCTGCCGATCCTGGCGGTCGGGGCGCTGGCGCAGGTCGCGGGGGCGCTGCTGGGCATGGGCGTCGCCAGGACCGTACCCTCCGCGCTGACTCCGCCGGTGCTCGCGCTGGGGTCCCTGACGGCCGTGGTGGCCGTGCACGAGACGGTCACCCCCGACATGGTGCCGAACCGCATCATGCTGCTCTCACCCGCGCTCTCCCAGGTGTACAGCGCGTTCCTGACCGTCACCTGGCGCGTCCACGCCGGACAGACCGTCTGGCTGCTCGGGCTGGCGGCCACCGGCTTCCTCCTGCTCGTGGCCCGCGCGCCGCGCGCCCGGCTGCTCGCGCTGCTGCCCGTGGCGCTGGGCGCGGCCGTCGCGGTACCGCTCCTGCCGGCCGATTCCGCGCGTAACTACGCGCTCGACAAGGCGGCGACGGCGCTGGTGTGCGAGGGCCGCGTCTGCGTGACGAAGCTGCACGAACCCCGGCTGGCTGCGCTCAAGGGACCCGGCGAGGAGGCCCTGCGGCTGCTGGGACGGCTGCCAGGCCCTCCGTCGGCGGTACGCGAGAGCGTCGATCCGTGGCCCAGGGACAGCGAGGTGTCCCGGCCCTCCGGAGTCGTACCCGTCGACTTCGATGCCCAGGGCCTCGACGGCGCGACGAAGGACGAGTACATCCGCGCCCTGGTGGCGGGCGCCGGGACGGCACCGTGTCTCGACGCGGACTTGAGCGGCGCGACCAAGGAGCAACGGCAGGCGTACGACGAGACCAAGGTCGTCCGCGAGCTGGCCGCGCGGACGGTGGCCGCCGGCTGGTTCACCGGTGAACTGAAGCCCCTGCGCGGTACCGCCTCGCTGCGCGCCGACGCCGGCGAACTGGCCGGACCCGCCTGGGACGCGCTGCGCGCCCTGCCGCCGGACGTACAGCGCGAGCGGATCACGGCCCTGCGGACGGCCGCGCTCTCCTGCGAGGGCGACCTGCTGGACGTACTGAAGGACGGCGCTCGGTGAGACGGTGAGACGGCGGGCGGGATGACGGCGACACCGGGCCCCGTACCGCACCACAGCACCGCACGAGCCGGACAACTCCCCGTCCCGACGCGACCGTTCACCCGGCCGCCACCCTCCCGACGGCCGAAAGCCACCGGCCGGTGCCCGGAGAGGTGAGTGGATATGCGCGACCCACCGCGCCTCCCGCCGGGGGCGCGGTCCCGCGACCACACCAACTGGAGACCGTATGACCGGCTCAGCCCGTACGCAGCACCGGCCTGACAGCCCTCGCCCCGCACGGGCCGCCAGGCGCCCCGGCGGCGCGGCGCGCGGTCTGGCCGCCGGACTGGCCGCGGGAGCACTCGCGTTGGGCGGTGTCGTCGCGGGCGGCTCCCCCGCCGGCGCGGCCCCGACGGGTACGACCGGAGCCAAGGGCGCCGCGCTCCAGGCCGAGGCCGGTGACCTCCTCGATGTCACGCTCGACCAACTGCGCCCCACCCAGCCCTCCGTGGGCTTCGACCAGATCTACTACAAGCTCGGCCGCTACGGCAGCGCCAAGGACGAGCAGAACGGCGACTTCAACAAGCGGTTCGACGACTGGTGCGAGACCAACGGCCAGGAGCAGGCGGCCACGGTGTCGCCGGACGCCAGGCTCACCGACCCCTCCAGCTTCACCTGCACCGTCCCGGTCGGCCAGGAGACGGACGAGACGCGCGCCGCGATGAAGACGGTCGTCATCGGCCCCGGCGGCGAGCTGTATCTCACCGACGGACACCACACCCTGACGTCCTTCCTGGAGACGCCCGACGGCGGCCCGAAGATGCACATCCGGCTGCGCGTCACCGGCAATCTGAGCGCTCTGTCGCCCGCCGCCTTCTGGCAGGCCATGCAGGAGAAGAAGTGGGTCTGGCTGCGCGACGCGAACAACAGCCCCATCACCACGGACCAGCTCCCCCAGCGCCTCGGTCTGGCCCGCTTCCAGGACGACCGCTACCGCAGCCTCGTCTACTTCACGCGCGACATCGGCTACCAGGCCCCCGCCGACGCGGCGGAGTACCTGGAGTTCCTGTGGGGCACCTGGCTGCGCGAGCGCGTGAACCTCGACTCGTACGACCTCGACTCCCCCGCCTCCTACCTGACCGCGATCCGCGCCGCCTCCGAGGCCATGTCGGGCACGGCCGGTGACACCGTCATCGCCGACGGCCGCACCGCCGACGAGCTGGGCCGGATGCCGGAGTGGAACGCCGGGAAGAAGCCCACCGGCGGCGAGTTCGGCAAGCTGAGCGCCCCGATCTCCGACCCGAAGCCCGGCAAGCTCGCGTACGCGCTGGACTTCCGCGGCCGGATCCCGGCCAGCCCCGCCTGCACCAAGACGCTGACCGGCGAGCACACCGGCCCGCTGGTCGTCTCCTCGGGCGTCCTCTGCCTGAACGGCACGCGGCAGACCGGCCCCGTCGTGGTCGCCGCGGGCGCGAGCCTGGTGGTGAAGGGCGCGGACATCACCGGGCCCGTCCAGGCGGTCGGCGCCCACACCGTGCAGCTCTGCGGCACCTCGCTGACCGGCCCCCTCTCCATCGTCAACACCGAGCAGCGGCTGACCCTGTCGGGCACCGGCTGCACCCCGAACACCCTCAGCGGACCGCTCCAGCTGGTCGGCAACGCCTGAGACACGAAATCCCCTGGGCCGCGCCGAAAGGCGCGGCTACAGTGGACGGCATGTTCAAGCACTACTTCTTCCTGTGATTCCGGACCCGCTCCCCAGGTCCGACACTGCTCAGCCCTGCACAAGGGCGTGACAATCCAGGAAGAAGCATGCGCGAACGCGCCCAATTGGCGATGAAAGACGTGTCCAAGGCGTACGGCGACCGGTCGGTTCTCGACCAGGTGTCACTGACCGTACGGCCCGGCGAGAAGGCCGGAGTCATCGGGGAGAACGGCTCCGGCAAGTCGACGCTGCTGCGGCTGCTGGCCGGGGCCGAACGGCCCGACGACGGTGAGATCACCGTCCGTTTCCCCGGCGGCGTCGGCCATCTCGCCCAGACCCTCGCCCTCGATCCCGGCCACACCGTCCAGGACGCCGTGGACGCGGCCCTGGCCGAACTGCGCGCGCTGGAGCGCCGGATCGCGGCGGCCGAAGCGGCACTCGGCGAGGCCGGTCCGGACGAACTGGCCGCCTACGGGGAGCTGTTGGCGGCGTACGAAGAACGCGACGGCTACCGCGCCGATGCCCGCGTCGACGCCGCGCTCCATGGCCTCGGG
Organism: Streptomyces scopuliridis; assembly: GCF_042790125.1. Taxonomy (GTDB): domain Bacteria; phylum Actinomycetota; class Actinomycetes; order Streptomycetales; family Streptomycetaceae; genus Streptomyces; species Streptomyces scopuliridis_A. The sequence goes on along the minus strand of NZ_JBHTZS010000004.1, from coordinate 472,504 downwards.
CTCGCCCGGGTGGCCCGGGACCGTACCCTCGGCTCCCTCTCCGGCGGCGAGCAGTCCCGGCTGGCACTGGCCTGCGTCCTGGCGCCCGCGCCCGAACTGCTGCTGCTCGACGAGCCCACCAACCATCTCGACCTCCGCGCGAGCACCTGGCTGGAGGACCAGCTCAGGGCGCATCGCGGGACGGTACTGGCCGTCACCCACGACCGGGCGTTCCTGGAACGGATCGCCACGACGATCCTGGAGGTCGACCGGGACACCCGCGCGGTGACCCGGTACGGCGACGGCTGGCACGGCTACCGGACGGCGAAGGCGGCGGCCCGGCGCCGCTGGGAGCAGGACCATCTGGAGTATCTGGCCGAACTGGCCCGTACGGAGGAGCTGGTCACGGCGGCCGGCCAACGGCTCGCGGCCACCGGCAAGGACCCGCGCCAGGGCTTCGGCAAGCACCGCCGCTCGCACGAGGCGAAGCTGTCCGGGCAGGTCAGGGCGGCGCGGCAGCGGCTGTGGCGGCTCAGGGAGAACCCCGTGCCCGCGCCGCCCCAGCCGCTGCGATTCACGGCGACGCCCTTGTCCGGCGGCGGGGACGGGGTGATCGCCGAGCTGGACGACGTGCTGGTCGGCGACCGGCTGGCGGTGCCCGGGCTCCGGGTGAAGGCGGGCGAACGGCTGCTGGTGACCGGCCCCAACGGCGCGGGCAAGACCACGCTGCTCCGGGTCCTGGCCGGTGAACTGCCCCCGGACAGCGGCACGGTGCGCCACTCCGGCCGGATCGGCTACCTTCCCCAGGACCTGCCCGCCGTCCCGTCCCGGCTCCCCCTGCTCCACGCGTTCGCGTCGGGCCGTCCCGGGCCGCCCGACGAATACGCGGACGAGCTGCTGAACCTCGGACTGTTCCGGCCGGACGACCTCGGCGTACCGGTCGCGTCGCTCTCGGTCGGCCAGCGGCGCAGGCTGGACCTGGCCCGGCTGGTGACGCGCCCCGCCGATCTGCTGATCCTCGACGAACCGACGAACCATGTGGCGCTGAGCCTGGTGGAGGAGCTGGAGGAGGCGCTGAGGGTGTACGAGGGGGCGGTGGTGGTGGTCTCCCACGACCGCGGGTTCCGGGACCGGTTCATGGGCGGGCGCCTGGAACTGCGGGCGGGTGTCGTGGTGGGCTGACGTATCCGACCGGCTGAGCGTCTGGGGCCGCGCACGGCCGCGTGGGACGTGGCAGGAGGGGGTCGGGGTCGTAGGAGGTGCGTGTCCGGACACTAAAGCGTGATTTGTGGCGCGCGTCCGCCCGCATCCTGACTGTGGCCCAGTACGCGCCGTAAATCATGCCGTCCGGACATGTACCTCCGGAGGCCCCGGCCCCCGGCACCCCCGCGCACCCGCAGACGAAAACCGGCCCCAGCCAAACGCACCCGCAGACGAAAACCGCCCGGCCCCAGCCAAACGCACCCGCGCAACGTCAGAGCTTCGCCTGGAAAACCCCCGCCGGCCTCTCCCGCCTGTACCCCAGCGCCTCATTCATCGCCAGCATCGACTCGTTGTCGTCGGACACGGTGGTACGGATCTCCCGTACACCCGGATGCAGTTCACTCAGCCGCCCCAGCAAATGCCGTTTGACCGCGAGCCCCAGACCCCGCCCCCGGTGCGTCGGCACGACCACTGTGTCGTACTGGAGCGCGCGGGTGTCCGACGGCGCGGTCAGGACGAGTTCGGTGTAGGCCACGACGGCGTCGTCCCGCCCGGTGTCGAGGACGGCCGAGGTGAGGACGACCCCGCCGCGCTGTTCGATCAGCCGGGCCGCGGTCCGTACGCGCTCCACGTCCCAGCTCGGGGTGGGTTCGTCCAGCTGTCTGCTCGGCCCCGACACGTCACGTCTGGCGTCATGCGCGCGGGCGAACGCCTCGGCCGTCCCGTCGGGCACGACGCCCGACCAGCCCGCGAAGCGCAGCCCCTCGGGCAGGACCGGTGGCGGGATCTCCTCCAGCGCCCGGTCGACGCGCTGCACGTACCAGCCGAGCCGCAGCACGTTCGTGAAGCCCAGGCTGTCGACGAACGCCTCGCCCGCGCCGCCGAGTTCGAGGACGGTCGAGACCGAGGAGCGCCCCTGGGCGGCGAGTTCGGCGCGGATCGCCGTCCAGAGCGTCGCGCCGATGCCGCGCCGGCGGGCGTCGGGGCGTACCACCAGGGCGTCCAGGAAGGCCGTGTGCCGGTTGGTCTCGTCGGTGAACAGCAGCAGCGAGGCGACGCCCTCGTACGTGCCGTCCTGCCCCACCGCCGCGAGATGAACGTTTCGCCCGCTCACCGGCGGGACCCGCAGTTTTCCCGCCGTCTCCGTCCTGCTCGGCTCCGGCGCGGAGGCCGGCAGATCGCGGACATGGGCCGCGCTGATCACCGCGTGCCAGGCGGTTGTCTCGGCGTCCGAGGGCGGGCTTCCCAGAGTGATCAGCATGGGTCGAACCTACGCGTACGAGGATGGCGACGCCCCCGGGTTACCGGAGACGTCCGGGCGGAACCGGGCCGTACGTCGACGCCCGGATGTCGGCGCCGGTACGGCCCGGCGAACGCGCCGCTCGCGGACTCAGGCCGCGGCGTTCTCGGTGATCGTGACCCGTCCCTTGCGGATCGTGGCGAGCCGTGGAGCGCGGCGGGCGATCGAGCTGTCGTGAGTGACCATGATGAAGGTCAGACCGTGCTCTTTCCAGAGGCCCTCCAGCAGCTCCATGATCTCGTCACGCATGGACTCGTCGAGATTTCCCGTGGGTTCATCGGCGAGCAGCACCTTCGGCCGCTTGACAAGGGCGCGGGCGATCGCGACGCGCTGCTGCTGGCCGCCGGAGAGTTCGCCGGGCACATGGCCGAGCCGTTCGCCGAGGCCGACGGAACCGAGCGCCTCCGCTGCGCGTTCGCGCCGGGCCGCACCCTTGAGGCCGAGCGGCACCAGAGCGGTTTCGACGTTCTCCTGCGCGGTCAGCGTGGGGATGAGGTTGAAGCTCTGGAAGACGAAGCCGATGCTCTCCGCCCGTACCTTGGTGAGCCGGGACTCGGGCAGCTGGGCCAGGTCCACCCCGTCGAATTCGACGCTGCCCCGCGTCGGCCGGTCGAGGCCGCCGAGCATCTGGAGAAGCGTGGACTTTCCGCCGCCGGTCGGGCCCTGGATGACGAGCCGGCCGCCGTCCTCGATGGTCAGATCGACGCCGGCGAGCGCGTCGACGGTCTTCTTGCCGCGCGAGTAGCGCTTGGTGACGCCTCTGAGCTGGTACACGTTCAACTCCTGCTGTACGGAATCCTGTTGGCGGGGGTTCGGGACTACTCGACGCGGCGCAGGGCGTCCGCGGGCCGCAGCCGGGAGGCGCGCCAGCCGCCGAAGCCGCCGGCGATCAGTCCGCCCGCGACGGCCAGTCCCACGGCGAGGCCGATGGTGGAGACGGAGACGGGTGCGGTCAGGGCGATGTCGAGGGCCTTGGACGCGGTCTGCCGCGCGGGGCCGCCGCCCATGGGACCGCCGCCGACGGCGGCGAAGCCGCCGCCCCCGCCCGTGGCGCCGAACTGCGCCGTGAGGGTGGGGCTGATGGCGGTGACGAGATAGGCGCCGCCGAGGCCGAGGGCGATGCCGAGCACCCCGCCGAGCAGTCCATTGACGAGCGCCTCGCCGACCACCTGGCGGGTGACCCGGCCGCTCTTCCAGCCGAGCGCCTTGAGCGTGCCGAACTCCCGTACCCGGCGGCTGACGGCCGAGGAGGTGAGCAGCCCCGCCACCAGGAAGGCCGCGATCAGCACGGCGACGGAGAGCCACGTGCCGACCGTGGTGGCGAGGTCGGAGGCGGTGGACAGGGAGCCGGAGACGGTGCTGGCGAGATCGGCGGAGGTGGTGACCGTCGTGTCCGGGATGTTCTTCTGGATGGCGGACTTGACGCTTTCGATCTGCTGCGAGTCGGCGGCCTTGACGTAGACCGTGGTGACCTTGTCCTTGGAGTCGGCCAGGGTCTGGGCCTTCTTCAGCGGGATGTAGAGGTTGGCCGCGGAGTCCCCGCTGTCGGCGGTCGCGACGCCGATGATCGAGAACTTCGTGCCGGAGATGGTGACGGTCTTGCCGACGGCGAGGCTCTTCTCCTTGGCGTACGCGCTGTCGACGACCGCGACCGCCGCGTCCGTCTCGGTGCTCTGGAACGTACGCCCCGTGGTGACCTTGGACGAGGTCAGCGGGCCGAGCGCGGGCGCGGCGACATCGGTGCCGAACACGGAGTAGGAGTTGACGTCGAACGCGGCGCCGCCGCCCCGGACTTCGCCGCCGCCCGTACCGCCCTGGCCGGTCCTGCCACCGCCCTGCGGCGGGGTGAACTCGCCGGGCTTGAACTCCCCGTTGACCTTGAGCACGGTCAGGCTGAGCCCGCCGACGGCCTGTGCGACCCCGTCCTGGCCGCCGACGTCGGTGACGGTCGAGGAGGCCAGGGTCTGGAAGCCCTGCACCATCACGCGGTCACTGCTCTGTTCGGCGTCGGTGTCGCCCTTGGCGTCGAACTCGAAGCGCCGGCGGTTGGTGTCGCCCTCGCCGGGCGGGGCCGCGGCCTTGGTGACGGTCATGTCGGTGCCGAGCCCGTACAGCGACTGAAGGACCTTGTCCTGGGCCTGGCTCATGCCCGAGGAGACGGAGCTGACGACGATCACCAGCGCGATGCCCAGGGCGAGCCCCGAGGCGACGACGAGCGCCGCCTTTCTGCGACGGCGCAACTCGCGCCTGAGGTAGGTGAAGAACATGGGCGCGAAGCTAAGTGCCCGGTGTGATGAGGAGTTAAGGGCCGGGTGAGAGCGGGATGAGAACGCGAACGGCGGCGACACCTGGGGGAGGTGCCGCCGCCGTTCGCGTAGTGACTCGGACCGGCCGGGCGAGTCGGGTCAGGGCCTGACGACCCGGGTGGATCAGGCGGCCGAACCGGCCTGCCACTCGGACCAGCTCATGTTCCAGCCGTTGAGGCCGTTGTCCGGCGCGATGGTCTTGTCGGCGGAGTTCTTGACGACGACCACGTCACCGATGAGCGAGTTGTCGAAGAACCACGCGCCCGGCATGCTGGGGTCGTTGGCGCCCTTCACGTCCTTCAGGCCCACACAGCCGTGGCTCGTGTTGACGTTGCCGAACGCGTCGCCGCCCCAGTAGCTGCCGTGGATGAAGGTCCCGGACGTGGAGAGCCGCATGGCGTGCGGGACGTCCTTGATGTCGTACTCGCCCTTGCCGTCGTCGTCCGTGAAGCCGACCGTGGCACCGTTCATCCGGGTCTCCTTGAACTTCTCGGAGATCACCATCTGGCCGTTGTAGGTCGTGTTCTCGGGCGAGCCGGCCGAGATCGGGATGGTCTTGAGCGTCTTGCCGTCGCGTACGACGGTCATCATCTTGCTCTTGACGTCGACGGTGCTGACCTGGCTGCGGCCGATCTGGAAGGTGACCGTCTTCTGCTGGACGCCGAAGACACCGTTGGCGCCCTCGACCCCGTCCAGGTTCAGCTTGAGGGTGATCGTGGAGCCGCCCGTCCAGTACTGCTCGGGGCGGAAGTCGAGGCGCTGCTGGTTGAACCAGTGGCCGACGACCTGCTGGCCGCTGCTCGACGTGACGGTGATGCCGTCCTGGACGGCCTTCTTGTCGGTGATCGCCTTGTCGAAGTTGATCGAGACCGGCATACCGACGCCGACCGTGGAGCCGTCCTCGGGCGTGAAGTTCCCGATGAAGCTGTTGCTCGGCGAGACGGTGGTGAAGGAGGAGTTCTCATGGGCCTCGCGGCCGTTGGCGTCCTTCGCCGTCGCGGTGATCTTGTACGCGGTGGAGCGCTCCAGCTGGGCGTCCGGCTTCCAGCTCTTGGCATCGGCGGCCAGGGTGCCCTTGACGGCGGTGCCGTCCGCGGTGGTCATCTCCACGCTGGTGAGGGTGCCCTTGGTGACGGTGACCTTGGCGTCGTTGTTGATACCCACATTCGTCGCGCCGTTCTTGGGCGCGATGGTTATCTGGGCCTGTGAGGTCTCCTTGGCGGCCACCTCGTCCGCCTTGGCCTGGGCCGAGGCCGAGCTCTCCGAAGGGGCCTTGTCCGCCCCCTGGCTGCACGCCGCGAGCACCAGAACGCCGCCGAGCACCGCGGACGCGGCCATGAGGCCCTTGCGCCGCTTGCTGTCCCTCATCACACGCTTCTCCATCATCGCCGCTTTCCCTGCCGGTAACACCTAAGAACACCTGTACCGGTTCGTCCGGTTCCACATCAGCCGAAGATGTGGTGAACACCACTCGCTCCGGGGAAATGCGGTGAGCCCCGGCCGTCGGCTGCGGCGGACCGGGGCTCACCAGAGTGACACGCGCGCGTTACACCCGACCAGCCCCGACCCCCCTGTCGACCCCTGCCTCTTCGCCGTCGTCCTCGTCGTCCTCGTCGTCCTCGTCGAGGCCCCACTCCACCGCGTCGGGGTCGTAGTCGATCATCTCGCTGGTCCAGGATGCCTGGGCCAGCTCGACCCCGGGGACCTCCTTGACGAGGTCGAAGGGTTCCACCAGATACGCGAGGGCCTCCGCCTCGTCTTCCCGGACCGCGGACCGGGCATGCGCCCGCTCGTCGTCCGGCATGGCCTCGTCCGCGGCGATGCGGTCGAGGGCGGCGGCGCTCAGTCGCTCGGGGTCATCGACCTCCAGCACCAATTCCACCTGTACCCGAACATACCGTGATGTTTCAGAATCGCTCATACGACGGAGGGTAAGCGCCCGGCGCCACGACTTTCCCGCGACCCGCTGCTGTCATTAACATCACCGCACCCAGCCAATTCGGCGTTGTCACAAGGGGGATCGATCACGTGTCCGTCGCGCGCCGACCGCTCCTGACAGCTACCGCCGCCGGCACCCTGCTCTGCGCTCTGTGGTTCGTGCCCTCAGCGAAGGCCACCGAGGAGCAGAGCGGTCCGCGGGAGCAGTCAGCGGTATCCGCTCAGAGCCTCACCACCGGGGAATCCGGGCAACTGGCCCTCGCCGACACGGGCGGCGTGGACACCACGCCGTATCTGGTCGGCGGGAGCCTCTGTCTCGGGATCGGCGCGGGGTTCGTCGCGTACTCCGTACGCAGAGGTGCCCGCGCGTCGTTCTGAGACGCGTACGCGCGGAGGGGCCGCCCGGCGTCCGGGCGGCCCCTCCGCGGCTCAGGCCAGCGGCCCGGTCACCGGCTCCACCGCGTCGACCAGCCCGCCCCCGCGCACGAACGCGTCGGCCCCGGCGAGATCGGGCGCGAGGAAGCGGTCGGGTCCCGGCCCCTGGACGCCCGCGGCGCGCAGCCCGTCGATGGCCGCCTGCGAGGCGGGCGCGGGCGTGAGGCCCGTACGCAGCTCGATCGCGCGCGTCGCGGCGTACAGCTCCACGGCGATCACACGGGTCAGGTTGTCGACGGCGGTACGGAGCTTGCGCGCGGCCGACCAGCCCATGGAGACATGGTCCTCCTGCATCGCGGACGAGGGGATCGAATCGACCGACGCCGGCACCGCGAGCCGCTTCATCTCGCTGACCAGGGCGGCCTGGGTGTACTGGGCGATCATCAGCCCCGAGTCGACGCCCGCGTCATCGGCGAGGAAGGGCGGCAGACCGTGCGAGCGGTTCTTGTCCAGCAGCCGGTCCGTACGGCGCTCGGCGATGGAACCGAGGTCGGCGGCGGCGATCGCCAGGAAGTCCAGTACGTACGCCACCGGGGCGCCGTGGAAGTTGCCGTTGGACTCCACCCGGCCGTCCGGCAGCACCACGGGGTTGTCGACCGCCGACGCCAGCTCCCGGTCGGCCACGACGCCCGCGTACGCCAGCGTGTCCCGGCCCGCGCCCGCGACCTGCGGGGCGCAGCGCACGGAGTAGGCGTCCTGGACCCGCGGGGCCTCGTCCTGCTGGAAGTGCCCGGTCAGCCCGGACCCGGCGAGCACCCGCAGCATATTGGCGGCGCTGGCGCCCTGGCCCGGGTGCGGGCGGATGGCGTGCAGCTCGGGGGCGAGAACCTTGGCGGTACCGAGCAGGGCCTCCAGGCTCAGCGCGGCGGTGATGTCGGCGGAGGTGTAGAGCCGCCGCAGATCGGCGATGGCCATGACCAGCATGCCGAGCATGCCGTCGGTCCCGTTGAGCAGGGCGAGCCCTTCCTTCTCCCGCAGCTCCACCGGCTCGATCCCATGCGCGGCGAGCAGCTCCCCCGCGGGCCGTACGACGCCGTCGGGGCCCTCCGCGTCGCCCTCGCCCATCAGGGTCAGCGCGCAGTGGGAGAGCGGCGCGAGATCCCCGGAGCAGCCGAGCGAGCCGAACTCGTGCACCACGGGCGTGATCCCCGCGTTCAGCACGTCGGCCATGGCCAGCGCCACGCGCGGGCGCACGCCGGTGCGCCCGGAGGCCACGGTCTTGAGCCGCAGGAACATCAGCGCCCGTACGACCTCCCGCTCGACGCGGGGGCCCATTCCGGCGGCGTGCGACCGCACGATATTGCGCTGGAGCTGAGCCCGGAGATCCTGGCCGATCCAGCGGGTGGCCAGCGCCCCGAACCCGGTGGAGACCCCGTACACGGGCTCGGGCTTGGCGGCCAGCGCGTCCACGACTTCCCGAGCGGCGGCCAGCGCGTCGAGGGCCTCGCCGGAGAGCTCGACCCGAGCGTGACCGCGGGCCACGGCGACCACGTCCTCGGCGGTGGTCCCGGACGTCCCCACCACGACAGTGTGCATATCCATATTCAGGAGCGTACGGACTGAATCGCAGGGTGTCACTACACGAAGCGCCTCCCGGCGGTGCGCCTCCCGGCGGGGGGCCGTGGTGCGGTGCGCCTCCCGGCGGGGGCCGGGGTGCGGGTGCACCGTCCGGCGGGGGCCGTGGTGCGGGTGCACCGTCCGGCGGGGGCCGTGGTGCGGGTGCACCGTCCGGCGGGGGTCGTGGTGCGGGTGCGCCGTTGTGGTGCCGGGGGCCGGGGCCTCCGGAGGTGCGTGTCCGGACTGCGCTGCGATCGATATGCGACTCCGTCGCGTGGTCACCGCGCTTCGCGCGAGCTGCGACGCTTTACGTCCGGACACGCACCTCCTCCGACCCCGACCCCCTCCCCCCGGCGGGCCCGCTCGCCTCGCACACGGCCGGGCCGCTTGCCGCGGAAGAGATCACGCAGCGTCGGACCCCCTCGCAGGCACCAGAGCGCGATGACCGGATCGCAGATGGCGCAGCCCAGCGACGAGTCGTGGACGAACGGGATCAAGGGACTGCCCTTGATGTGGTGAACGATGTCCCACGCGGTGTGCAGCAGCCAGCCGATACCGATGAAGGTCCACGAGTCCAGGCCGCGGTAGGCGACGTACGTGACGAGCGCGGTGAACGCGAACTCCCAGCCACCCAGGCCGCCGCCGCTGAGGTACGCGGCGCCCGCTCCGGCGACCATGACGGCGTTGAAGCGCCGCCGGTGCGGTTCACGGATGAGGGACATCAGCAGCGCGTAGAGAACGCCGATGCCGATCGGTATGACGTAGTGCATGCGTGCCTCTTCTTGAGGTGTGACGGCGGCTCACCACGCTAGACACGCGTGCGTTCGCCCCCCAGAGGCATTACCGACAGGTTCCAACGGCTTGCCGCCACCGGGCCTGTCGGTGACGGGCGGTGAAGGGGGGCGCGCAGGGGTCGTGTCCGGGACACTAAAGCGTGATTTGTGGCGCGCGACCGCCAGTGTCTAGACCTTGGGCTGCTGCGCGCCGTAAATCATGCCGTCCCGGGCGCGAGCCCCGGAGCGCACCCCGGCAACAACCCGCACACCCCCACCGGCCCCAGCCGAAACGCACCCGGACAGCGCACCGCACCCGGAAACCGGCCCCGGGCCAAAGACGCCCCCCGACTACGCCCCCCCGCCGGGAGGCGCATCGCGGAAGCGGCGGCGGTCCCTCGCCCCCCTCGTCGGCACAGGCGCGTCCGCCAGTCGCAGCACCGCCCCGTCCCGCCCCGCCACCACCGGCCCCCCCGCCCGCGCCGCCTTCGCCCGGTACTGCGCCGCGTCCGCCAGCCGGAACAGCCGGCGTGCCGACCGCACCTCCCCGATCGGATCCCCCGTCGACGCGATCCCGCACGCCACGCCCTCGCCCAGATCCAGCCCGGCCGCCCGCTCGCACAGCTCCGTCGCCACCGCGAGCACCTCGTCCGACGTCGGCCCCACCGTCAGCAGACAGAACTCGTCGCCGCCCAGCCGCGCCACCAGCGCGCCCTGAAGCCGCGCGCCGCATACGGACAGCAGCGTGGCGAACCGTTCCAGCAGACGGTCACCGACCTCGTGGCCCTGGGTGTCGTTGACCTTCTTGAGGCCGTTGAGATCGCAGACGACCAGGCTGACGACGGCCCCCTCCCCCCGGTTGCGTTCGATCGCCTCGTCGAGCCGCGCGTCGACCGCCCGCCGGTTCGCGAGCCCGGTCAGCGGGTCGGTGAAGGCGAGTCTGCGGACCTCTTCGAGCCGCTCCGTCTGGGCGATCCCCGCCGCCACCACCGACGCGATGACGGTCGCGAAATCCGCGTCGGCCGCGTCGAACAGCGGCGCTTCCGGGGGTCTGGCCACATACAGCTCGCCCCATGCCCGCCCGTGCAGCACGATCGGCGCGACGACACAGCAGCCACGGCCGCGCCTGCGCAGCGCGGCCACGCGCTGGTGGTTGTAGCCGGGGCTGCCCGAAACCCCCGTACCCGCCGCCGCGGGCCCCGCCGCCGTTTCGACCCATGCCTGCGGCCCGCCGCCCCCCGCCCACCGCTCGTGCAGGAACTCCGCGATCTCGGGGAACTCATGCACGGGGTACGTCTCGTCCCCGGGGAACTCCTCCTCCCCGTCCACCCGCGCCCCCGCGTTCACCAGCACCTTGAGCCGGCCGAGATCCCGTTCCCAGACCGACAGGGCTCCGAAGCTCCCCCCGAGCGCCTCCAGCGCGCCCTGCGCGGCGGCCCGCCAGGACTCGATCGCCGTTGGGGCCGCCGCCATCGCCTGAGACAGTTCCACTATGGCGCGCAGTCGCCCATCCACTCCCATCGCCCCAGCTTAAGATGGTTTGACGGGATTTGATCATCTGGACCGTTCGGTGATCATGACGCGTTCACCCGCAGGGAAGGTACGGCGCCCCGGGGCGCCGTACGGGCTCACTCACCCGGCCACTGCGGCTTCCGCTTCTCGTTGAACGCGGCGACGCCTTCCGCCCGGTCCCCGGAGAACGCGACGGACCGCCACGCGGCGTCCTCGACCTCAAGGCCCGCCCGCAGATCGAGCCCGTGCCCGAGCCGCAGCGCGCGCTTGGCGGCGCGCAGGCCGACGGGTGAGTGGGCGGCGATACGGCCGGCCAGGGCCAGCGCCTCGTCCCGGTCGGCGCCCTCGTCCACCAGCTGGTCGACCAGACCCAGCGCCGCCGCCTCGGCCGCGGCCACCCGCCGTGCCGTGAAGACCAGTTCGGCGGCGCGCGCGGCGCCTACCCGGCGCGGCAGCAGCTGCGTACCACCGCCGCCGGGGATCACCCCGACCGACACCTCGGGCAGGCCCACGACCGCCGTGGAGTCGGCGACGATCAGATCGCAGGCGAGCGCCAGCTCGAAGCCGCCGCCCAGCGCGTAGCCGTGCACCGCCGCGATCGTCGGCATGGGCAGTTCCAGCACGCCGGTGTACGCGGCCCGCGCGGTCGGCCGCTGGCGCACGAGTTCGGCGTCGCTGAACGAGTTGCGCTCCTTGAGGTCCGCGCCGACGCAGAAGGCCCGCGCGTGGGTGGAGGTCAGCACCGTGACCCGTACGTCCCGGTCGGCGCCGAGCGCGGCGCACGCGGCCCCGAGGGACCGGGCCAGTTCGGTGGAGACGGCGTTCATGGCCTGGGGCCGGTCCAGGACCAGTTCCGCGACATGGCCGCCCCGACCGTGCCGCCGTACGACGACGAACTCCCCGAACCTCTGCTCAGTCTCAGCCATGACCGCACCCTCCCGGTTAACGACGGTTCACCTTCACCGGGGCCGATCCTAAGGGGCGCGCCCCTGACGCCGGCCCGTGGATCACCATCCCGCGCAGCCGGCCCGCCCTGTACGGCACGGACATCTACTATTGGGCGTACGAATCCCGTGAATACCCGCAGTAGCGTAAAATAACGAAATTAGAATGTGCGGCGGAGCATGGGCGGAATGCGCTCCTGTGGCGATAGTTCCCAGCCGAGAGAATCCTCGGGCAACTGAAAACGGAAACCGGAACTTTCGTATTCATTCATCAGGGCTCATAAGGCTGCCGTCCGACTTTGACTTGCCCGGCCCTCGCGGCCAGGAGGTGCACATGGCCGAGCGGACCCCGGCGGACGAGACCGGTGACGCGTGGTTGCGCATGATCGCCGGCGCGGGTGACGAGCTACGAGGGATGGATCTCGTGGGCTACGCGCTCGACCATGCGGTGACGGCGACCGGTGGGCTGGGCGGCATGGTGCATCTTCGCGGTCCCGGCGGTCGGGGACTGCTCCTCATGGCCGTGAATGGGCTGGCACGAACAGCCCTCCGCGATTGGGAGGAAATCGAGGAGAGCGGGCCCACGGCCCCGGCCCGTGCGGTGGCCGGCGGAGCGCGGGTCTGGGAGTCAGGCGAAGACGCGGCACCGCGGGCAAGGGCCCGAGCGCTTCAGTGTGGGAACGGTTTGCTGGCGGTTCCGCTTCTCACGCCGGGCGGAGTGGCGGGCGCGCTGTCCGTGTTGACCGTCGCCGGCGATGAACCCACGCGGCGGCAGACGGCCGCGGTGGAAGCTCTCGCCGCCTGGGTCGCCGTACGCCTGCGGGAGCACTCGGCGACGTTGGGGCAGGTCGATTCGGGTGAGCTGGGGGAGCGTCCGCCCGCCACGCCACTACGGCAGGCGATGGAGGCCGTCAGGGTGGGTTCCTGGGAGTGGGACCTGGCCACCGGGGAGCAGGTCTGGGACGAGCGAACCCGCTCGATCCTCGGAATGGACCCGGCGTCTCCCGGGCCACGTTTCGAGACCTGGACCGGTTTGGTCCACCGCGATGATCTGCCGTGGGTTCTGGTCGAGGTCGAGCAGGCGATCCGCAACCGCAGGGTATTGAGCCTGGAGTACCGGGTCTGCCGACCGGACGGGACAGTGGTCTGGATCAGCGCGCGGGCCCGGGTTTTGCCCGGCAGGGACGGAGAACCCGAACGCATGGTGGGCACGGTGTGGGATATCACCGAAAGCCGCATCACCCGGGACTGGGTCGGCCGCGCTCTGCGGCATATGAGCGACGCGTTCTTCGCGGTCGACAGTGAGTGGCACATCACCTTCGTGAATGTGGAGGCGGAACGGCTGTTCGGAACCTCGAACGCGGTGCTCGGCCGGACTCTGTGGGAGTCGTTGACGGACATAGGTGTCGATGCCGTGGCACTCGGTCTGGAGTCGCGCTACCGGCATGCCGCCGAAAGAGGCACTCCTGTCGGGTTCGATGTGCAATGGCCCGCCAACCAGCGCTTGTACCACATGCGGCTTGTCCCGGTGCCGGACGGCCTGACGGTCTATGCCACCGACGTAACCGAGAAACGGGCGCGGGAGGCGGATCGCGCCGCCGCCGAACACGCCGCCACCGAGCGCAGCGCCCGGATCACCGAGCTGACCAGCGCACTCGCGGAGGCTCTGACGGTGCGCGACGTCGTGAACGCCGCCGCCGAACGGATCCTGCCACCGTTCGACGCCACCGGCCTCGTCGTCCAGTTCATCGAGGGGGAGACGATACGAGTCGCAGGGGCCGTTGGATACCCGCAGGCCTTCCTCAAGCGCCTCGACGGTACCCCCGTCAAAAACATCTCACCGGTCGATGAGGTGTTTCGCAGCATGACACCGGTCGTCATCGACTCGGTCGAGGAATACATCGCGCGCTACCCCAAGATGGCCGGACTTCCGGGCGCAGCGGACAAGCACGCCTGGGCTTTCCTGCCGCTGATTGTCTCGGGCCGCGCCATTGGGTGCTGCGTCATCTCCTTCGGCGAGTCACGTCACCTGCTGGGCGAGGAGCTGGCTCTCCTCAACGCGCTCAGCGGGCTTATCGCGCAGTCCATCGAGCGCGCCCGCCTTTACGACACCGAACATACCCGGGCACAGGAACTCCAACAGGGACTGCTGCCACAGGCACTGCCGTCAACCCGCGCCGTCAGCGCCGTCGCGCGCTACCTGCCGGCCGCTGGAGGCATCAACGTCGGTGGCGACTGGTATGACGTCATTCCCCTGTCCGGGACCCGGGTGGCGCTGGTCATCGGCGATGTGATGGGGCATGGATTGCCCGAGGCCGCCACCATGGGGCAGCTACGCACCGCCGTGCGCACGCTCGCCGATCTGGAGTACCCGCCCGCCGAGCTGCTCACCCGTCTCAATGACCTGGTCAGCGGCCTGGGAGACGACTTCTACGCCACATGCCTGTACGCCGTGTACGACCCGGTTCTCTCCATATGCACCATTGCTTGCGCCGGGCATCCCCCGCCGGTGTTGGTGCACCCGGGAGGCACCGCGCACTTCATCGACCTGGTACCCGACCCGCCGCTCGGCTCCGCGCGTTTGCCGTTCGAGGCCATCGATGTCCCCGTCCCTGAGGGCGGCCTACTGGTCCTGTACACGGACGGGTTGGTCGAATCCGCTGCCCAGGACCTCGACCGCGGCATGACACACCTGGCGAGCGCGTTGCGCACCGCGGCCTCGAACCCTGGACGCGGCCATGGTGCGACCGCCCGGCGGGGCGGGGTGGAAGGCGAGAGCGAATCACTGGAGCGAGTGTGCGACGACGTACTGGCCTCTCTGCTGGCAAAAGAGCCGCTCACCGACGACGCCGCGCTCCTCGTCGCGCGTACCCGCGCAGCGGCTCCCGGCGACGTGGTCGCCTGGTCGCTCCCCGACGGGCCGATCGCCGCGGGCGAGGCACGCGATCACGTCCAGAAGCAGCTGCTCCACTGGGGCCTGAGCCCACTCGCGACGACCACGGAGCTGCTGGTCAGCGAGCTGGTCGGGAACGCCGTCCGGCATGGCAAGACCCCCATCGGGCTGCGTCTGCTGCGCAGTGATGCGCTGATCTGCGAGGTCACGGACGCCAGTGCGACCACGCCGCGTATCCGCCAGGCCGCGGACACCGACGAAGGCGGGCGCGGGCTGCAGTTGGTCGCCGCCTTCTCCCAGCGTTGGGGCACCCGCTACACCTCCACCGGGAAGTGCATCTGGACCGAACAACCGCTTCCCTGAAGCCATGAGGGTGGGTCCGCTGCCTGATGCTGTCCGGGGAGAAGCGTTCGCGGAAGCGTCACGCTTCCGGTGCGGTCCACCGCCATCAATGGCAGCCCCCGCCGGCGTTAGACTCGGCGCGCGATGAGGAACTACGACGGCCAAACCGCCGAGCAGCGCCGTGATTCGAGGCGGATACGCCTGATCGCCGCCGGTCTCGAACTGTTCGGTACGCAGGGGTACGCGGCCACGTCCGTACGGGCCGTCCTGCGGGAGGCCGGGCTCCAGGAGCGCTACTTCGCGGAGAGCTTCACCGGCCTGGAAGGGCTGCTGGCGGCCGTCCATGACGATGTGCACGACCGGGGCTACGCCTTCGCCGTCGCCGAGATGGCCCGGGGCGAGTCGCCGGAGGAGCGGCTGCGCCTGATGGTGGACGCCGTCGCGCGCTGGCTCGCCGACGACCCCCGGGCGGCGCGGGTCAAACTGGTCGAAGTGGTGGGCGCGGGGCCGCTGGCGGAGCGGCACAGACAGCTCGGCATGCAGGCGTACGCGGCCCTGATCGAGGCGGAACTGCCGCCCCTGCCACCCGAGATGAAGATGGACCCCCGGCAGCTCTCCATGGCGCTGGTGGCGGGCGTGAACGGCGTACTGCTCGACTGGCTGACGGGCTCGCTCGACATCTCCCGGGACCAACTCGTCGACCACGCCCTGCGTTCGACCCTGGGCCCGCCGCCCCAGCACTGAATTCGCCGGTACATCACTAGGGTCCGCCCGGCGCCCTATCTGGGGGCACGCGCCACCAGATACATTGACGCGACACCCGAACTCCGAGCGGACGCACGGGAGAGTGTGGCGACGTGAGCGAGATGACCTCGGAAGCCGGTACGGCCGTACGGTCCTGCCCCCGCCCCCGGCGCGACGGTGGTACGACGCCGCCGTCGGACGGGAGAGCCGACGGAGCCGCGAAGGGCACCGCCCCGTGTCGCGAGGGCTCCTGCGCCACCGTCACCGTCGCCGTACGGGCCACCGACCGCGTGACGGAGGACGGCGCGAACGCCTACCTCCGGACCTGCCCGGATCTCCACTGGCTCCCCTTCGAGGAGCGCGAACGGGCCGATGTGCTGCTCTTCCTGGCCGGACGGGTCGGCGACCGCACCCTCCCGCTGCTGCGCCGGGCGACCGCGCGTCCGGACGGCGACGTCCTGCCCGTGGTGCTCGTGGCGGAGGCGATCGGGGAGCGGCAGTTGACGCAGGCCATCGAGTACGGACTGGTCAGCGTGCTGATCCGGGGCGGTGCCGGTTTCCCGCACATCGTGGAGACCCTGGTCGAGAGCGGACGGGGCGGCTCCCGGATGCCCGGATCGCTCGTGCGCCATCTCGTACGGCACACCCATGCCCGGCAGTCGGGTCTCGACGACATCACCGCGCGCACCGGCCTCGAAGCCCGCGAGATCGAGGTGCTCCGGCTGCTCGCGGACGGGCTGGGCACGGGCGAGATCGCCGGCCGGCTCAGCTATTCGGAACGCACCATCAAAGGGGTCATTCATGATGTGGTGAAGCGGCTCGGACTGCGGAACCGCACTCATGCGGTGGTCTATGGAGTGCGCGAGGGAATTATCTGACGGCCCGGCAAACCGGCCCCGCGGCCTTCTGCACGTTCGGCCGTGGCTCTTGCACAAAGGTGAAGTACTGGCGGGCAGAACGCGCCATCTCCCGGCAGCACTGGGATTCTTGAGATGTCAGACGGCAGAGGCCGGAGACCAGAGAATCCCGTGAGAGGGACCGTGCAACCGAGCCGGAGGATCGCTCAGCCATGGGCAATAACCTGAAGACTGTCTTCCGGGCTGTGCGCGCAGCAGCCACCCGCGATCCGGATCTGCGGGTCAGCCGACTTTATCAACTCTCCGACCCCGCCGTGCAATTCGCGGACCGCGATACCCGCTACATCAATATCGGCTACTGGCCGACCGACGGGACCACCGTCGACGAGGCCGGTGACGCCCTCGCCATGAAACTGGCCGACGCCGCCGGGTTCGCGGCCGGCCAGCAGATCCTCGACGTCGGCTGCGGCTACGGCGACCAGGACTTCCTCTGGGTCCGGGAGAGGAACCCGGAGCACATCCACGCCGTCGACATCGTCCCCGGCCAGATCGAGGGCGCGCGGCGACGGGCGTCCGCCGAATCCCTCACCGGAAAGCTCGCCTTCCATGTGGGCTCCGCCACCGCCCTGCGGTTCGCGGACGGCACCTTCGACCGGGTGGTCGCCCTGGACGCGCCCTTTCATTTCCATACGCGGGACGCGTTCTTCAGGGAGGCGTTCCGCGTACTGCGGCCGGGCGGAATCCTCGCGGTCATCGACACCGTACCGCTGGACAGGTCCACGCAGTTGAAGGAGTTCCGCAGCCCGAAGTTCAACTTCTACCGGTTCAGCGTTCCGGCGGAGAACTGGCACGACCGCGAGGAATACGCACGGCGGCTCGCCGCCGCCGGTTATCTCAACAGCACGGTGGAATCCATCCGGGAATTCACCTGGGTGGCGTGGTTCCGGCACTGGTCCCGGTTGAAGCGGGACGCCGCCGCCCGGAACGACCTCAATGAAAAGTCCGCGGCGGTGATCGAGCGGGACTGGGCCGACGTCGAGCAGATCAAGAGGGAACTCGACCTTCTCGATCATGTCCTCGCGGTGGCGGAGAAGCCGCGCTGAGCACAGCGGGCGGACGCGGGACCTACCTGTTCCGCCGCCCCATCAGCCAGGGCTCCACCACACCCAGTCCCCGCACCGGCCGCTGCCACATCGGCTGGAGCCCGAAGCGGTAGGAGGGCAGCGCCACGCCCTCCTTCTTGGCCTTCGCCGCGACCTCCGCGGCCTGCGCCTCGGAGGCCGGGGCGTCGCCGGTGCGGATCAGCTCCTCCGCGAACGCGCCGTCGACCAGCACCGTGTCCTTCGGCGCTATCGACGTCAGCCGGCTCGCGAGGTTCACCGTCGTACCGAACACGTCGCCCATGCGCGTCGTGACCGTCCCGAACGCGATCCCGACGCGCAGCGCCGGCATCGACTCGTCGTGGGTCATGGTCTCTATCAGTCGCAGCGCTATCTCCGCGGCCGTTCCCGCGTCGTCCGCCGCGAACAGGACCTCGTCGCCGAGGGTCTTGATCAGCCGGCCGCCGTGCGCGGCGACGAGGTCGGCGGCGGTCGTCTCGAACGCCTCGACCAGTTCGCCCAGCTCCTCCTCCTCCAGCCGCCGGGTCAGCCGGGTGAACCCGACCAGGTCGGCGAACCCGACGGCGAGCCGCCGGTCCACCATCTCGTCGTCGTCGGCGGCCTGGACGACCCGGCCGGTGGCGGCGGCGAGCTGGCGCCGCCACACGTACACGAGGAACTCCTCCAGCTCCGGCAGGAGCAGTTCCACCAGGGGGTACGTGACTTCCGTACGGGTCATGCCGGGCTCGGGCGGCTCGGTCAGGCCCTCCAGGAAGGAATCGATCTGCCACTCCGCCAGCCGGGCGGTGGTCTGCCCGGTCGAGCGGGCGACCTGGATCGCCATCGGCTCGCTGAGCAGCCCCGCCTCCACCAGACCGGCGAGCCGCCGCAGGGCCAGGACGTCCGCTTCCGTGAGCGCCTTGGCCTGGCCGATGTCGGCGAAGCCCATGGCGCGCCAGAAGCGGGAGGCGAGGTCCATCGAGACGCCGGCGGTACGGGCCGCCTGGAAGGCGGTGTAGCGGCGGTCCGCGCCGAGGATCAGCTGTTCGAGGCGGATGGCCAGCGGGTCGTCGGACGGCTCCGCCGTGTGGTCGACGACATGGTGGGGGTTGGGGTGTGCCGAAGACTCCGACGGCGGCTGCGCGTCCTCGCCGGAAGTCGAATCGTCGACGGTCACCAGCCGCCTCCTGCCCGTTCCCTGCGCACTGCCCTGCCGATCTGTCGTGGACCGCCTCAACGATACGGCAGATGTGCGCTGGCTCACGTATCGCGGGGGCAACCGGATCGGGGGGCGACGGTCCGGTCACGGGCCGTCGCCGGCGGCCGGACCGGCGACGGCGTCATGTGCATCCTGCATATGCCCAAGCCGGAAAAGGCCCCCCGACGGGCAGCGCGCGCCGCTCAGGCGACGGGCCGCAGATGGACGATGTCGCCCGCCCCGACCGGATGTCTGGCGCCGTCCGCCGTCGCGACCACCAGCCGTCCGTCGCCGTCCACGGCCACCGCCTCGCCCACCAGCTCGCGGTCGCCCGGCAGGACCGCCCGTACGGTGCGGCCCAGCGTCGCGCACCCCGCCGCGTACGCCTCCTGGAGCCGGGACACCGCCGGGTCGCCGTCGGCTTCGCGCCATTCCCCGTACCACCGCTCCAGGGACCGCAGGACCCCGCGTAGCAGGGTGTCGCGGTCGAGGGACACCGCGTTCGCCAGGGCCAGCGAACCGGCCGCCGGAACGGGCAGTTCCGCCGGGTGCAGCGAGACGTTCACGCCGACGCCCACCACCACGGCGTCGTCCCCGGCCCGCTCCGCGAGGATCCCGCCGGCCTTCCGTTCCTCGCCGTCCACGGTCACCAGCAGGTCATTGGGCCATTTGAGTGCCGTGTCCACCCCCGCGGCCCGCGCCAGCCCGGTCGCGACGGCCACTCCGGTCAGCAGCGGCAGCCAGCCGTAGCGGTGGACGGGGACGCCGGGGCCCGGTCTGAGCAGTACGGAGAAGAAGAGCCCGGAGCGCGCGGGCGCGGACCACCGCCGGTCCAGCCGGCCGCGGCCCGCCGTCTGCTCCTCGGCGATCAGTACGGTGCCCTCCGGCGCTCCCGGTGTGCCGTCCGCCCCCGCCCCGGCCCGCGCGGCCAGATCGGAGTTGGTGGATCCGGTGGCGGTGACCACGTCGAGCGAGCTCCACAGCCCGCCGGGCCGGATCAGCCCGCGGCGCAGCGCGCGCTCGTTCAGCGGGGGGCGTTCGAGGTCGGACCAGCGGCTCTCTGGTGCATGGGGATCCGTCATGCAAGCCACCCTAGGTGTGGCAAACACCGCACTGCCGAACGGTATCCGCGCCGATACCCTACGGATCAGTAGCACCGGAACACCCGCATCCGTGACCCCGCAGGGAGCCGCATCCCGATGTCCGAGCCGGAAAACGCCCGAGGAATCCCCCACGGAACCGCCGCCCACACCACCGCGGGCAAGATCGCGGATCTCCAGCGGCGTATCGACGAAGCCACGCACGCGGGTTCCGCGCGCGCCGTGGAGAAGCAGCACGCCAAAGGCAAGCTGACGGCCCGCGAGCGGGTCGGTCTGCTGCTGGACGAGGGGTCCTTCGTCGAGCTGGACGAGTTCGCCCGGCACCGCTCCACCAATTTCGGCATCGAGAAGAACCGCCCGTACGGGGACGGGGTCGTCACCGGGTACGGCACGGTCGACGGCCGTCCGGTCTGTGTCTACTCACAGGACTTCACGATCTTCGGCGGCTCGCTCGGCGAGGTCTACGGCGAGAAGATCGTGAAGGTCATGGACTTCGCGCTGAAGACCGGCTGTCCGGTCATCGGCATCAACGACGGCGGCGGCGCCCGGATCCAGGAGGGGGTGGCCGCCCTCGGTCTCTTCGCCGAGATCTTCCGCCGCAATGTGCACGCCTCGGGCGTCGTACCGCAGATCAGTCTGATCGTCGGCCCGTGCGCGGGCGGCGCGGTCTACTCGCCCGCGATCACCGACTTCACGGTGATGGTCGACCAGACCTCGCACATGTTCATCACGGGTCCCGATGTGATCAAGACGGTGACCGGCGAGGATGTGGGCTTCGAGGAGTTGGGCGGCGCCCGTACGCACAACACGACCTCCGGCGTCGCGCACCACATGGCGGGCGACGAGAAGGACGCCATCGAGTACGTCAAGTCCCTGCTCTCGTACCTCCCCTCGAACAATCTGTCCGAGCCGCCCGCCTTCCCCGAGGAGGCGTCGCTGGAGCCGACGGACGAGGACCGCGAGCTGGACACGCTGATCCCGGACTCCGCGAACCAGCCGTACGACATGCACGCGGCCATCGAGCACGTACTGGACGACGCCGAATTCCTGGAGACCCAGGCGCTGTTCGCGCCGAACATCATCACGGGCTTCGGCCGGGTCGAGGGCTTCCCGGTCGGGATCGTCGCGAACCAGCCGTTGCAGTACGCGGGCTGTCTGGACATCAACGCCTCGGAGAAGGCCGCGCGTTTCGTCCGTACGTGCGACGCCTTCAACGTCCCGGTGCTGACGTTCGTGGACGTCCCCGGCTTCCTGCCGGGGGTCGACCAGGAGTACGGCGGCATCATCCGGCGCGGCGCCAAGCTGATCTACGCGTACGCCGAGGCCACCGTCCCGCTGATCACGGTGATCACCCGCAAGGCCTTCGGCGGCGCGTACGACGTCATGGGCTCCAAGCATCTGGGCGCCGACCTCAATGTGGCCTGGCCGACCGCGCAGATCGCGGTGATGGGCGCGCAGGGCGCGGTGAACATCCTGCACCGCCGCACGATCGCGGCGGCCGGTGATGTGACGGCGCAGGAGGAGACGCGCGCCGAACTGATCCAGGAGTACGAGGACACGCTGCTCAATCCGTATGTGGCGGCCGAGCGCGGCTATGTCGACGCGGTCATCATGCCGTCCGAGACCCGGGCGCACATCGTCCGGGGCCTGCGTCAGCTGCGGACGAAACGGGAAAGCCTGCCTCCGAAGAAGCACGGCAACATCCCCCTCTAGGACTCCGGGAAGGCCGCCGACAGTGATCAAGGTTGTACGAGGAAATCCCACCCGGGAGGAGCTGGCCGCCGCACTCGCGGTGGTACAGGCCCGCGCCGCGGCGGTGGCGGACGCCCCGCCGGGCTCGCCCGAGCCCGCGGCCGAGTGGTCCGCCCCCACGCGGATCGCCCGACGCCGCCTCCCCCAGCCGGGTCCGCGGGCGTGGGCGCGTACGTACTGGCCCGGATAGTCCGCCGGGTGCGGAGCGCCTGAGTATGTGTACTCAGGCGCTCCGGTCCGGGCGGCCGGAGTATCGGTCTCATGCTGTGGTCCGACCCGGAGAACGAGCCGCCCAGGGAGATGCGCGACGCGCAGCTCATGCTGCGCCGCGCCGGTGTGCTGCTGGCGCTGGCGGTGGTGCTGGCGATGACCGTGCTCGGGCTCCACTGATCACCTCCCGTGGACCTCCCCCGTACCGGCCGGACGCCGCGACCTACGATAGCCCGCATGACCGATCAGCGCCGCCGGCTCGTTCTCGCCTCCGCCTCCCCCGCCCGTCTCGGACTGCTCCGGCAGGCCGGGCTCGCCCCCGAGGTGATCGTCAGCGGCGTCGACGAGGACGCCCTCTCCGCCCCGACCCCCGCCGAACTCGCGCTCGTTCTCGCCGAGGCCAAGGCCACCGTCGTGGCCGCGCTGCCCGAGACGGCCGGCGCTCTGGTCATCGGCTGCGACTCCGTCCTCGAACTGGACGGCGAGGCGTACGGCAAGCCCGCCGACGCCGAGGAGGCCACCGCCCGCTGGAAGTCGATGCGCGGACGCGCCGGAATCCTGCGGACCGGGCACTGTGTGATCGACACGACGACCGGCCGCCACGCCGCCGAGACCGCCTCGACCACCGTGCGCTTCGGGAACCCGACGGACGCCGAGATCGCCGCGTACGTCGCCTCCGGCGAACCCCTCCAGGTCGCGGGCGCCTTCACCCTGGACGGCCGCTCCGCGCCCTTCGTCGACTCGATCGACGGCAACCACGGCAATGTCATCGGCCTGTCGCTGCCCCTGCTGCGCCGGCTGCTCGCCGAGCACGGCGTCACGATCACCGACCTGTGGGCCTGAACCGGCCCCGCAACCACGGCACTTGCGCTCAGGCGGCGGCCGGCCCCTCGGCGGGCGCCTCGGCCGCGCCCGCCCGCTCGGGCTCGTACGCCACCAGCACCAGCACGATCAGCCCCAGCACGACCATCATGAACGCGAAGGCGCTCCACCCCACCAGCCCCACCGTCACCGCGCCGAGCACCCCGTGCACAACCGCGCAGATGATGAGAGCGATCCTGCCGAAACGCCCCGGAGCGCGGTTCCTGAGAGCCGTACGCACCAGAATCGCCGCGACGAGCACGAGATAGGCGCCGAAGACACCGCCCATCACCCACGTACCGAGAGACATGGCGGACGGATCGAGTCCGGCCAGGGACATCTGCTGATTGTCGACAACCGTCGCCAGCACCCCGTTGACGAACACGATGCCGACCGCTTCGAGCAACAGCACGATCGCGGCCAGCCAGGCCACCGGTCTGCGCGCCACGACGCCACCCTCTTCCCCTGTTACCGGTAGTACGTACGACATCGCGCACGCTACTAACCGGTAAACCTCCGGACAAGGGTCCGAACAAGGGCAAAGATTCATTCCGCCATTCGTAGGGACTCCACAAAGAATCGTGATCCGCCGAGGGGCACTCGGACAGAGAGCTGGACCACATCCGAGCGCTACTGTGCGACGGGGGATCCCGGCGTACCGTGGTGCCACAAGGGATTTCGCCTCCTGAACGAGCCTCGGACCACGCTCCGTGTGGGCAAGGTCACCACTGGGGACGGATCCATGGGGCGTGTCGGCAGTCCCTAAACTCAGCTTGTTTTCAAGGAGGGAGCCATCGTGCGCAAGGTGCTCATCGCCAACCGTGGCGAAATCGCTGTCCGCGTTGCCCGTGCCTGCCGGGATGCCGGGATCCAGAGCGTAGCCGTCTACGCCGACCCGGACCGGGACGCCCTGCACGTCCGCGCGGCCGACGAGGCCTTCGCCCTGGGCGGTGACACCCCGGCAGCCAGCTATCTGGACATGGCCAAGGTGCTCCAGGCGGCCAAGGACTCCGGCGCGGACGCGATCCACCCCGGCTACGGATTCCTGTCCGAGAACGCCGAATTCGCCCAGGCCGTACTGGACGCCGGGCTCACCTGGATCGGCCCGCCGCCGCAGGCCATCCGCGACCTCGGCGACAAGGTCGCCGCCCGCCATATCGCCCAGCGCGCCGGCGCCCCCCTGGTCGCCGGCACCCCCGACCCGGTCTCCGGCGCGGACGAGGTCGTCGCGTTCGCCCAGGAGCACGGCCTGCCGATCGCCATCAAGGCGGCCTTCGGCGGCGGCGGACGCGGCCTCAAGGTCGCCCGTACGCTCGAAGAGGTCCCGGAGCTGTACGACTCGGCCGTCCGCGAGGCCGTCGCCGCCTTCGGCCGCGGCGAGTGCTTCGTCGAGCGCTACCTCGACAAGCCGCGCCACGTCGAGACCCAGTGCCTGGCCGACACCCACGGCAACGTCGTCGTCGTCTCCACCCGCGACTGCTCCCTCCAGCGCCGCCACCAGAAGCTCGTCGAGGAAGCCCCCGCCCCCTTCCTCTCCGACGCCCAGAACGCCGAGCTGTACGCCGCGTCCAAGGCGATCCTCAAGGAGGCCGGCTACGTCGGCGCGGGCACCGTCGAGTTCCTCGTCGGCACCGACGGCACGATCTCCTTCCTGGAGGTCAACACCCGCCTCCAGGTGGAACACCCGGTCACCGAAGAGGTCACCGGCATCGACCTGGTCCGCGAGATGTTCCGCATCGCCGACGGCGAGGCCCTCGGCTACGACGACCCGGCCGTGCGCGGGCACTCCTTCGAGTTCCGTATCAACGGCGAGGACCCGGGGCGCGGCTTCCTGCCCGCCCCCGGCACCGTCACCACCTTCGCCCCGCCCACCGGCCCCGGCGTCCGCCTGGACGCGGGCGTCGAGTCCGGCTCCGTCATCGGCCCGGCCTGGGACTCCCTGCTCGCCAAGCTGATCATCACCGGCGCCACCCGCGAACAGGCCCTCCAGCGCGCCTCCCGCGCCCTCAACGAGTTCACCGTCGAGGGCATGGCCACCGCCATCCCCTTCCACCGCAAGGTCGTCACCGACCCCGCCTTCACCTCCGACCCGTTCACCGTCCACACCCGCTGGATGGAAACGGAGTTCACCAACGACATCCCGCCCTTCGCGGCCCCCTCCGACGCCGAGACCGACGACGAGCCCGGCCGCGAGACCGTCGTCGTCGAGGTCGGCGGCAAGCGCCTCGAAGTCTCCCTGCCCTCCAGCCTGGGCATGACCCTGGCCCGCACCGGCCTCGCCGCCGGCGCCAAGCCCAAGCGCCGCGCCGCCAAGAAGTCCGCCTCCGCGGCCTCCGGCGACACCCTGGCCTCCCCGATGCAGGGCACCATCGTCAAGGTCGCCGTCGAAGAGGGCCAGGAGGTCAAGGAAGGCGACCTCGTCGTCGTCCTCGAAGCCATGAAGATGGAGCAGCCCCTCAACGCGCACCGCTCCGGCACGATCAAGGGCCTCACCGCCGAAGTCGGCGCGTCCCTCACCTCCGGCGCCACCATCTGCGAGATCAAGGACTGACCCACCGCCGAGACCCCGCCCGAGCACATCGGGCGGGGTCTCGGCGTATGCGGTGGCATCCTTGACGCCACGGGTGGAGACAGAGAGGACCCCCAATGGCGAGCGGTACGGCACACGCGCTGCCCCGGCCCATGCGCGCGGACGCGCGCCGCAACTACGAGCGCCTGCTCACGGAGGCCCGCCGCAGCTTCGCGGAACACGGCACGGACGCCTCCCTGGAGGACATCGCGCGCCACGCGGGCGTCGGCATCGGCACGCTCTACCGGCACTTCCCGAACCGCCACGCGCTGATGAACGCGGTCTTCCAGGAGGCGGTCACCTCCCTGATCGAGCGCTCCCGCGAACTCGCCGAGGCGGAGCAGCCGTGCGGCGCGCTGGTCGAATGGCTGGGCGCGCTCATCACTCACGCGGGTGAGTACCGCGGGCTCGCGCAGGCGCTCATGTCGGCGTCCCACGACGAGAGTTCGGCGCTGTCGCAGTGCAGCGTGCCGATGCGCGAGGCGGGCGGACGCCTCCTGGAACGGGCACAACGGGCCGGCCATGTGCGGCCGGAGGTCTCGATCGACGACCTGCTGCAACTCACGAACGCGATCGCGCTGGCGGCGGAACAGTCCCCGTCGGACCCGGCCTTGGCGGAACGCCTCCTGAAACTGACGCTGACGGGCCTGCGGCCCTGAGTGTTTTTGTCTCTGGCCGGGGCCGGTGGTCGGGGTGCGGGTTGTCGCCGGGGGGCGCTCCGGGGCTCGCGCCCGGGACGGCATGATTTACGGCGCGACTCTGGCCACAGTCAGGACACGGGCGTTCGCGCGCCACAAATCACGCTTTAGTGTCCCGGACACGACCCCTGCGCGCCCCCCTTCACCGCCCGCACAAGCAACCCGGTCGTGCGCGGGGCGGGCGGGGGAGGCGGCGGCACCGTCCCGAGCCCGGCCCACCGGGCCGCACTCGCCCCCAACCCCGGCCGGGGCGCACGCTGGTGAGGCCCACCGGGGGGAGGGGGCCGGGGTCGGAGGAGGTGCGTGTCCGGACGTAAAGCGTCGCAGCTCGCGCGAAGCGCGGTGAGGAAAGCAGTCCGGATACGTACCTCCGGAGGCCCCGGCCCCCGGCACCACAACGGCGCACCGCACCACGACCCCCGGCACCCGGCACCAGCGACGCACCCCGCGCAACGACCCCCCGCCGGGAGGCGCACCGCACCACGACCCCCCGCCGGACGGCGCACCGCGAGCACGGCTACCGGCGGCGCAAGTCCGCCACCCGCGCCCTCTCCCCCGGTTCCTGCGACGCCAGCGTCGCCCCCGCACTCCGCAGTTGCGACCCCGGCCCCCCGTTCCCCGGCCCCTGTCCCGGCCCCGCCGCATGCGTACGGCGCTGCCCCGGCAGCGGTACGTCACGACGCGACTGACGCCCCGCCTGATGCACCTCACCGCCCGAGCCACCGGCCCCGCCCACGGAACCGGACCCCGCACCCGCCCCGCCCGAAGCCCCACCGACAGACCCGGCAGCACCGGCCACGCCAGCCCCCGCCCCGCCCGCCACCGCGATCTGTACCCCCTGATCCGCCAGCGCCTGAAGCTCCGTCGCCGCGCGATCGTCATGCGCCGGCGGCTCGTCGGTCACCAGCCTGCTGATCAGATCCGTCGGCACCGTCTGGAACATCGTGTCGGTACCCAGCTTCGTATGGTCGGCCAGCACCACGACCTCCGCCGCGGCCTGCACCAGCGCCCGGTCCACGCTCGCCGAGAGCATGTTGGACGTGGACAGCCCGCGCTCGGCGGTCAGTCCGCTCCCGGACAGGAACGCGCGGGTGACCCGCAGGCCCTGGAGGGACTGCTCCGCCCCGCTGCCGACCAGCGCGTAGTTGGAGCCGCGCAGCGTGCCGCCGGTCATGACGACCTCGACCCGGTTGGCATGCGCGAGGGCCTGCGCGACCAGCAGCGAGTTGGTGACGACCGTCAGGCCGGGGATCCGCGCGAGCCGGCGGGCCAGCTCCTGCGTGGTCGTACCGGCGCCGACGACCACGGCCTCGCCCTCTTCGACGAGACTCGCGGCGAGATCGGCGATGGCCGTCTTTTCTGCCGTTGCGAGATGGGACTTTTGCGGAAAGCCGGATTCTCGCGTGAATCCGCCCGGCAATACCGCACCGCCGTGCCGGCGGTCGAGGAGTCCTTCGGCCTCCAGCGCCCGCACGTCCCGCCGTACGGTCACTTCGGAGGTCTGGACGACGCGGGCGAGCTCACGGAGCGACACGGCCCCGTTGGCGCGCACCATTTCGAGGATCAATTGGCGACGTTCTGCAGCGAACACGAAACTGACAGTAACCCCAACGACCGTCTGCTTTCAGCAGTTTGCGCCGAATAACAGAAGTTGTACACAGACGAGCGCGCACAGTGGTATAAAGCGATCCCGCTCTTCGAACAGGCCACCGTGGAACGGGCTTACCCAGCCCTACGAGCCGATGAACACCCCGCCGCGACCGGCTGGTTCGGTCCCGCGGACCGGTCAGCCCTCCTCGCCCGTCTTCACGGTGTGCAGCTGCCGCGCCACCTCGGCGATCGAACCCGACAGGGACGGGTAGACCGTGAAGGCGTTCGCGATCTGCTCCACGGTCAGGTTGTTGTCGACGGCGAGCGCGATGGGGTGGATCAGCTCGCTGGCGCGCGGCGATACGACGACCCCGCCGACCACGATCCCGGTGCCGGGACGGGCGAAGATCTTGACGAAGCCGTCCCTGATGCCCTGCATCTTGGCGCGCGGATTGCGCAGCAGCGGCAGCTTGACGACGCGCGCGTCGATCCGGCCGGCGTCGACGTCGGCCTGGCTGTAACCGACGGTGGCGATCTCCGGGTCGGTGAAGACGTTCGACGAGACGGTCTTGAGGTTGAGCGGGGCGACCGCGTCGCCCAGGAAGTGGTACATCGCGATCCGGCCCTGCATGGCCGCGACCGAGGCGAGGGCGAAGATCCCGGTGACGTCACCGGCGGCGTAGACACCGGGCGCGGAGGTACGGGAGACCCGGTCGGTCTTGATGTGGCCCGACTCCTTGACCAGGACGCCGGCCTCCTCCAGGCCCATCCCCGCGGTGTTCGGGATGGCGCCGACGGCCATCAGACAGTGCGTACCGGAGATGACGCGGCCGTCGGAGAGGGCCACCTCGACCCGGTCGCCGACCCGCTTGGCGGCCTCGGCGCGGGAGCGGGACATCACGTTCATGCCGCGGCGCCGGAAGACGTCCTCCAGCACGCCCGCGGCGTCCGGGTCCTCGCCGGGCAGCACCCGGTCACGGGAGGAGACGAGCGTCACCCGCGAGCCGAGCGCCTGGTACGCGCCGGCGAACTCGGCGCCGGTGACACCGGAGCCGACCACGATCAGTTCCTCGGGCAGCTCGTCGAGGTCGTACACCTGCGTCCAGTTGAGGATGCGCTCGCCGTCGGGCTGCGCGTCCGGGATCTCGCGGGGGTGCGCGCCGGTGGCGATCAGTACGGCGTCGGCGGTGAGCGACTCCTCGCTGCCGTCGGCCGCGGTCACGATCACCTGGCGCGAACCGTCCACGGCCTGCCGTCCGTCGAGCCGCCCGCGCCCGCGCATGACCCGCGCGCCGGCCCGGGTGACGGAGGCGGTGATGTCGTGCGACTGGGCGAGCGCGAGCCGCTTCACGCGTCGGTTGACCTTGCCGAGATCGACCCCGACGACACGGGCGGCCCGCTCGGAGGGACCCGCGGCTGTCGTGTCGGCGACGATGATGCCCAGTTCCTCGTACGAGGAGTCGAAGGTGGTCATCACCTCGGCCGTCGCGATGAGGGTCTTCGACGGTACGCAGTCGGTCAGCACCGACGCGCCGCCGAGTCCGTCACAGTCGACGACGGTCACTTCCGCGCCGAGCTGGGCCCCTACCAGAGCCGCCTCGTAGCCGCCGGGGCCGCCACCGATGATCACGATCCGGGTCACGAAAAAGTCCGCCTCGCGTTGTCAACCCGGCCCGTCTGCCACCCCGGCCGGGGTTCCGGGGGAGCCCCGGGGGATGCAGTACGTACTCCATTGTCCCGCACGCTTCAAGTAACGCCTCTCCGGGGTGCACCCCAAAAAAACAGGCCACGTCCGTACCTCCCGTACCCTCGACCCCATGTCGCTCTACGCCGCGTACGCCGGCAACCTCGACGCGCGGCTGATGACCCGCCGCGCCCCGCACTCCCCGCTGCGCGGCACCGGCTGGCTCAACGGCTGGCGGCTGACCTTCGGCGGCGAGCAGATGGGCTGGGAGGGCGCGCTGGCCACGGTCGTGGAGGCGCCGCGTTCCCAGGTCTTCGTCGCGCTGTACGACATCGCCCCGATGGACGAGGACTCCATGGACCGCTGGGAAGGCGTGGGGCTCGACATCTACCGCCGTATGCGGGTACGGGTGCACACCCTGGACGGCGAGGAGCCGACCTGGATGTATGTCCTGAACGGCTACGAGGGCGGTCTCCCCTCGGCGCGCTATCTGGGCGAGCTGGCCGACGCCGCGGAGTCGGCGGGCGCCCCGCACGACTATGTGATGGAGCTGCGCAAGCGCCCCTGCTGACGAGGAACCGACCCCGGCGGCGAACCGCGCGACAAACCCCGGAAGAACCGGTCCGGAACCGGGGAAGCGGCGCGGCGCCGCCATTTTCGTTTGAAACGACAACACAACGATGTCATGACTGCGGCGCCTGCATCTACGCGCGTAGGGCATGACCGGCTACCCTCATCCGCGTGAACGCATCTGTTATCCCGGCCAACGCCGACGGATCCGACCCCCTGGCCGCCGCCGACGCCGCCGCCACCCGCCTGCGCGAGCTGACCGGCGCCGAGACCCATGACGTCGCCCTGGTGATGGGCTCCGGCTGGGCACCGGCCGTCGACGCGCTCGGCGCACCCGAGGCGGAGTTCCCCGTAACCGAACTGCCCGGCTTCCCCCCGCCGGTCGTGGCCGGCCACGGCGGCAGAATCCGCTCGTACCGGATCGCAGAGAAGCGCGCGCTGGTCTTCCTGGGGCGTACGCACTACTACGAGGGCCGCGGGGTCGCCGCCGTCGCACACGGCGTACGTACCGCGGTCGCCGCGGGCTGCAAGACCGTCGTCCTGACCAACGGCTGCGGCGGACTGCGCGAGGGCATGCGTCCCGGCCAGCCGGTGCTGATCAGCGACCACATCAATCTGACGGCCGTCTCCCCGATCGTCGGCGCCAACTTCGTGGACCTCACGGACCTGTACTCGCCGCGGCTGCGCGCGCTGTGCAAGGAGATCGACCCGGCCCTCGAAGAGGGGGTGTACGTGCAGTTCCCCGGCCCGCACTACGAGACGCCGGCCGAGATCAACATGGTCCGCGCCATGGGCGGCGACCTCGTCGGCATGTCCACCGTCCTGGAGGCCATCGCGGCCCGCGAGGCGGGCGCCGAGGTGCTCGGCATCTCGCTGGTCACGAACCTGGCCGCGGGCATCTCGGGCGAGCCGCTCAACCACGAAGAGGTCCTCCAGGCGGGACGCGACTCGGCCACCCAGATGGGCGCGCTGCTCGCCCAAGTGCTCGAACGCGTCTAGGGCCCGTCTTCAAAGTAGCGCCGTCCGCCCGGACGCCGCCGGGCAGGCGGGACTTTGAAGACAGGCCCTAGAGTGCCCCTCCCGGCAGTGTTCGCCCCGTAGCGACGCCCAGCGCGTGCGCCCCGACCGGGCAGACATTGCCGGTCGCGGCACTAGCTCCCGTCCGAGCCGGGAATGACATCCCGCCGGGGCCACACGCGGTCGGCCCCGGCGTCACAGCTACCAGGAGGTGCCCCCACCGTGCAGCAGGACTCCACGTCTCAGGACCTCATCGCGCGGGCCAAGGCCTGGCAGGCCGAGGACCCCGACAGCGACACCCGTGAAGAGCTCGGCAAGATCATCGAGGCCGGGGACACCGGCACACTGGCGGAGCGGTTCGCCGGCACGCTCCAGTTCGGCACCGCCGGGCTGCGCGGCGAGCTGGGCGCCGGGCCCATGCGGATGAACCGCGCGGTGGTCATCCGCGCCGCGGCCGGTCTCGCCGCGTACCTCATCGCCCAGGGCCACGGTGACGGCCTGGTCGTCATCGGATACGACGCCCGCTACAAGTCCGCCGACTTCGCCCGGGACACCGCGGCCGTGATGACCGGCGCCGGGCTGCGCGCCGCCGTACTGCCCCGGCCGCTGCCGACGCCCGTACTGGCCTTCGCCGTACGGCATCTCGGCGCCGTCGCGGGCGTGGAGGTCACCGCCAGCCACAACCCGCCCCAGGACAACGGCTACAAGGTCTATCTCAGCGGCGGCTCCCAGATCGTGCCGCCCGCCGACGGCGAGATCGCGGCCCGGATCGCCGCCGTCGGCCCGCTGGCCGGGGTGGCCCGGCCCGACGACGGCTGGGAGATCCTCGGCGACGAGGTCCTGACGGCGTATCTGGCACGTACGGACGCGGTCCTGACCCCCGGCACCCCCCGCACCGCGCGCGTCGTCCACACGGCGCTGCACGGCGTCGGTACGGAAACCCTCCTGGCGGCCTTCGCGCGGGCCGGTTTCCCCGAGCCCGCGCTCGTGGCGGAGCAGGCCGAGCCCGATCCGGCCTTCCCGACCGTCGCGTTCCCGAATCCGGAGGAGCCGGGCGCGATGGATCTGGCCTTCGCCACCGCCCGGCGCGTACGGCCCGACCTGATCATCGCGAACGACCCGGACGCGGACCGCTGCGCCGTCGCCGTCCCCGACGACACGGCCGTCAGCGGCTGGCGGATGCTGACCGGCGACGAGGTCGGCGCGCTGCTCGCGGCCCATCTCGTCCACAAGGGCGCGACCGGCACCTTCGCCGAGTCGATCGTCTCGTCCTCGCTGCTCGGCCGGATCGCCGGGGCGGCGGAGCTCGGGTACGAGGAGACGCTGACCGGCTTCAAGTGGATCGCCCGCGTCGAGGGCCTGCGGTACGGCTACGAGGAGGCGCTCGGCTACTGCGTCGACCCCGACGGCGTCCGCGACAAGGACGGCATCACGGCCGCGCTGCTGGTGGCGGAACTGGCCTCCGAGCTCAAGGCCAAGGACCGCACGCTCGCCGACCTCCTGGACGATCTGGCCGTCACCCACGGCCTGCACGCCACGGACCAGCTCTCGGTCCGCGTCCAGGTCCTGTCCCTGATCACCGACGCGATGCGCCGCCTGCGCGAGAATCCGCCGAAGGAACTGGCCGGTCTGACCGTCGTCTCCACCGAGGACCTGACGCGCGGTACGGACACGCTCCCCCCGACGGACGGCCTCCGCTACCACCTGGAAGGCGCGTACCGTGCCCGTGTCATCGTCCGGCCGAGCGGCACCGAGCCCAAGCTCAAGTGCTACCTGGAGGTCGTGATCCCGGTCGAGGACGCGACGGCCCTGGCGACGGCACGGACCACGGCGACGGCGACGCTGGCCGCGATGAAGCGGGACCTGGCGGCGGCGGCCGGCATCTGACCCACCGCCACGTGTGCGGGCGTACCACCAGTAAGGTGACGGACTTCGCAGGAATCCGACAGACGGTCCGTAGGTCCGGCGGGGGTACGTGATGGAGGCGTTGAAGGCGTTACGCGCCGGGGACCCCAGGCAGGTGGGGCCCTACCGGCTCGTGGGCAGGCTCGGCTCCGGCGGCATGGGCAGCGTATTCCTGGGGCGCTCACGGGGCGGGCGCACGGTGGCCGTCAAGGTGGTACGCCCGGATCTGGCCGAGGATCCGCAGTTCCGCCGCCGGTTCGTCCGGGAGGTCACCGCGATCCGGCGGGTGAACAGCGCCTTCACCGCGGGTGTGGTCGACGCCGACCCGGAGGCCGCGGCCCCGTGGCTGGCGACGGTCTACGTACCGGGAATGGCGCTGGGCGAGGCCGTCGCCGCGCACGGCCCGTGGCCGCCGGGGCCGGTCCTGACGCTCGGCTCGGGGCTGGCCGAGGCGCTGGGCGCGATTCACGCGGCGGGGGTGGTCCACCGTGACCTGAAGCCCTCGAACATCCTGCTGGCCCACGACGGCCCGCGCGTGATCGACTTCGGGATCTCGGTCGTCAGCGGCGCCAGCGCGCTGACCCAGACCGGGATGATGGTGGGGACCCCGGGCTTCATGTCCCCCGAGCAGCTGACGGGTGATCGGATCAGCCCGGCGGGCGATGTGTTCTCCCTGGGAGCGGTCCTCGCGTACGCCGCCACGGGAGCGGGGCCGTTCGGCACGGGCTCGGCGCACGTGCTCCACTACCGGACGGTGCACGAGCCGCCCCGCCTCGACCGCCTTCCCGACGGCCTGCGGGCCCTGGTGAACCAGTGCCTGGCCAAGGAACCCGGCCAACGCCCCACCGTGGCCGCCCTGATGCACCAGCTGTCCGGCCCCGGCGACTACGCCGCGCCTCCTCCGGCCGACGGCTGGCTGCCCGAACCGGTCGCCAGGACCGTACAACTCCACGCCCCCACGGCCCAGTCCACCAACGCGCCCCTGTCCACGGCACTTCCGCCGTCCGGCATCACCCGCCGCCGGGCGCTGTTCGGCCTCGCGGGGCTCTCCGCCGCGGCGGGGACCGGTTACGGCGCCTGGCGGCTCGCCACCGACAACGACGGCTCGAAGGACGCCGCCCCCGCCCCGCGGCAGAGCCCGACGGTCCCCCAGCGGCCCGGCACCCCGCGCTGGAAGTCCGCGATCGCCGCCGGCGACGGCCGCGACGACGCCGGCGGGGCGCTGGCCGTGGCCCATGGCACGGTCTACTTCCCCGGCCGCAAGAGCCTGTACGCGGTCTCGGCGGACAAGGGCACGGAACGATGGACCCACACCACCACCGCCACGGACGGCCCGCTGGTGCCCGCCCCGGCCGTGACCGACGACACCGTCTGCGTCATCGTCGGCGACATCCTGCGCGCGCTGCGCGCGGACAACGGCGAGCGGAAGTGGGCGTCCTCCGAACTGGACGTCGCCGACGCGGCCCCGTCGGCGGCCGGCGACACCGTCTGTTTCCTCGGTGGCAGCGGCACTTCCACCGTGTTGTACGCGGTGTCCACGGCGACCGAGAAGATCCAGCTGGAGACGTCCGACGGCCTCGAATACGCCGAATCCGCCCGTATAGCCGACGGCACCGTCTACACCAGCAGCGGGGGCGCCCTCTACGCGTACGACCCGGCCACCGGGAAGCGGAAATGGAAGCATCTGATCCCGGCCGTCCGGATCTCGGACGTGGCCGTGGCCGGTGACACCGTCTTCTTCACCGTATTCGGCGAGAACGGCACCTCCGTGTCGGCGGTGTCCACGAGCGGCACGGAGAAGTGGTTCGCCGCCGCCGAGGACGGGGGCTCGTTCCAGGGCCCTCCGGCCGTGGACGACGACACGGTCTACGTCTGCGGCCGGACCACCCTGTACGCCTTCCATGCGAAGACCGGCGCCCCGAAGTGGAGCACCCCCTTCACCGCCCCGATCCACACCACCGCGAGCGCCGGCGACGGCACGGTCTGCGTGGCCTCCGGCACCACCCTGCACGCGCTCCACGCGGCCACCGGCGAGAAGAAATGGGACTTCCCGGCCGCCGGAGAACTCCGCACGGGCCCCGTGCTGTCGGGCGCCACGGCCTACGTGAGCGACGCCGCCGGGACCCTCTACGCGATAGCGGTATAGACCCCAGCCATGGAGTGACGTGCGTCACATGCTGTCACAGCGACACATCACCCGGTGTCTTGATGCCGAAGCCCTTGAAGCGGAGGAGACACCATGGCTGAGAACACCGATGTGGTCGTGATCGGCGGCGGATACGCCGGCGTCATGGCGGCCAATCGCCTGACGCGGCGCGACGATGTGACCGTGACGCTGATCAACCCGCGCCGGACCTTCGTCGAGCGGATCCGTCTGCACCAACTGGTGGGCGGGTCCGACGACGCGGTCGTCGACTACCGAGAGGTGCTGGGCGAGCGCGTCCGGCTCGTGACCGACACCGTGACCCGGATCGACATGGCCGGGCGCCACGTGACGCTGGCGTCGGGCGGCACGGTCGGCTACGGCTACCTGATCTACGCGGTGGGCAGCGGCAGCGCCGACCCGGCCGTGCCCGGAGCCGCGGAGTTCGCCTACCCGATCGCCACCTTCGAGGAGGCGGAGCGGCTGCGTCCGGCCCTCGACGCCGCGCCCGCGACGGCCGCGGTGACGGTGGTCGGAGCCGGTCCGACCGGCATCGAGACCGCCGCCGAACTGGCGGAGGAGGGCCGCGCCGTGACCCTGGTCTGCGGCGGGGTGCTCGGCCCGTACCTGCATCCCCGGGGCCGGCGCTCGGTCGCCAAACGGCTGGCCGCGCTCGGGGTGACCGTACTCGAAGGCCCCGGCACGACGGTGACGGCCGTGACACGCGATGCCGTGCGCCTCAGCGGCGGCCGCGAACTGCCGAGCGCGGTGACCATCTGGACCGCCGGATTCGGCGTCCCGGACCTGGCCGCGCGCAGCGGGCTGAGCACCGACGCCCTGGGCCGCCTGCTCACGGACGAGACGTTGACCAGCGTGGACGACGTGCGCGTCCTCGCGGCCGGCGACTCGGCGGCACCGTCGGACCTGCCGCTGCGGATGAGCTGCCAGGCCGCGATCCCCCTGGGCGCGCGGGCCGCCGACACGGTGCTCAGCCGGCTCGCGGGTGAGCGGCCCTCGCCCCTCAACCAGGCGTTCGCCGGCCAGTGCATCAGCCTGGGCCGACGCGCCGGCATCTTCCAGTTCGCCCACAGGTACGACGTCGCGCTGTGGTTCCACATCGACGGTGGTCCTGGCGCGAGGCTCAAGGAGTTCATCTGCCAGAACATCGTCAAGCATCTGGCCGGCGAGGCACGCAAGCCCGGCTCGTACGGCCTGCACCGCGTCTCAGGAGGCGCCAAGCGCCAACAGCGGCTGCGCGCCAAGCGCGACGAGGCCCCGGCCACGGCGGAACGAGCAGCGGCCTAGACGAGTACGAAAGGGACCGAGAGATGAGCGACCACGCCACCGACCCGGCGACCGAGACCTTCGTCGCCCACCGCAACCTGCTCTTCACCGTCGCCTACGAGATGCTCGGCTCGGCGGCCGACGCCGAGGACGTCCTCCAGGAGACCTGGCTGCGGTGGGTCGACGTCGACCTGGAGCAGGTGCGTGACCAGCGCGCCTACCTGGTCCGGATCACGACCCGCCAGGCGCTCAACCGGCTGCGCGCCCTGTCGCGCCGCAAGGAGGCGTACGTCGGACAGTGGCTGCCCGAGCCGCTGCTCACCACGCCGGACGTGGCCCAGGACGTCGAGCTCGCCGAGAGCGTGTCGATGGCGGTCATGCTCGTCCTCGAAACGCTGTCACCGACCGAGCGCGCCGTCTTCGTGCTGCGCGAGGTCTTCGACTTCGGCTACGACGAGATCGCGAGCGCCGTCGACAAGACCCCCGCGGCCGTCCGCCAGATCGCACACCGCGCCCGCCGCCACGTCGACGCCCGCCGCCCCCGCGAGGCGGTCTCCCCGAGCGAGACGCGGGCAGTCCTGGAGTCGTTCCGGCGCGCGCTCGACGGCGGGGACCTACAGGGCCTCCTCGATGTGCTCGCGCCCGAGGTCGTCCTGGTGAGCGACGGCGGCGGCATCAAACAGGCCGCGGTCCGGCCGATCACCGGCGCCGACAAGGTGGCCCGCTTCATGCTCGGCGGCCTCGGCAAGTACGAACTCCCGATCACCGTAGGCATCACCGTGGTCAACGGCGCCCCGGCACTCGTCGTACACCTGGACGACGAACTCGACGGCGTCATGGCCATCCGCGTCGAGGACGCCCGCATCACGGGCCTCTACTACGTCCGCAACCCCGAGAAACTGTCCCGCGTCGACTCCGAGACCCCGCTCACCCTGCGATAAGGCGTTGCGCTCCCAGCGATGCCTGGGAGCGCAAGGCCCCGGGATCGCCTTCTCAGAGCTCGGTGCCGTCGGGGATGAGGTGGTCGTACTGCCCCGCCTTGACGGCCAGGATGTGAGCCAGCATCTCCTTGTCGGTGAACCGCAACGCACCATCCAGGTCACGGCGCTTGGAGTCACCGAAGGCAACGCCGCCGTCGATGGGCATGATCTGTACGCAGTCACTGCCCGAGCCGTTACTGAAGGAGGACTTCTCCCACTCACCGTCGAGTGAGGCCGCGTAGAGGGCGTCCTTCTGGTCGCTCATGTGAGTTCCTTTTCGATTGCCTCGATGCACTGGACGGTCGCTTCCTCGTCCAGCGCGTAGCTGGCCAGGTCAGTGAACTTCCGGCGAGCAATCCGCACTTCCACGGGATCGTCCTGAAGGGTGTCGCCTCGTACCCGTTCCAGAGATACGACGCTACGGTTGCCGGAGCCGGGGAAGTCAAGGATGGTAAACGGCGCACCCGTAGTGCTTGCCGCTCCCGCAGCGAACGGAATGACTCTCAACGTGACGTTCGGGCGGCCGGCCCACGACTTCAAGTGCCGGAGTTGCGCGCCCATGACGTCTGGCCCTCCCACAGTTGAGCGAAGAGCCGACTCCAGGCAGAGAGCTTCAATGGTGAGCGGGTTACGGCGCGCGAGGACATCCTGCCGCTTCAACCGGGCCTCGACGAAGGCTTCACGGCGCTCCGCGCTCTCCTGCTTCTGGCCGAACGCGGCGAGGGCTTCAACGTACTCGCGGGTCTGGAGCAGCCCCGGTACGTACGTCCCGGAGTGCACCGACATCCGGTCCGCGGCATCTTCGAGGGAGAAGTAGCGGTACGAGTCGCCGCTGAACACAGCCTGGACCTCTGGCCGTTCGTACCACGCGCGACCGTACGACCTGCCCTGCTCAATCGTCGCGACGATCCCGGCTCGTTCCTCGGGCGTCGCCTTGTAGAGCTTGAGCAGTTTGGGGAGTTGCTCCTCGGTGGGAAACGCCTGGCCGCGCTCGATCTTGCTCACGGTGAACCGCGATACACCGAGCACTTCTCCGGCTGCCGTCTGCTTGAGGCCCGCCTCCGTGCGCAGGCGCTGAAGTTCCTCGCCCACACGGCGCATGGCGAAGATGGCGTTCGCGTTGACGCTGACCGTCACGGTTCTCCCTTCCTCGCTTCCAGCGACATGGTCCCCCGACACCGCCAGAGTATCGGTCAGTTGCACACCCTATGACTCTCCGGACTGGCATCCACACTCTCAGTTGCGAGAGCAGGGTCGCGTGACTCACACTGAGGCGATCGCGCCGCGAGCACTCACAACCGCCGCGCGTATCCCTACCTCCGCGCGCCTGAAAGGTGTGGGCAATGGATCAGCGTGGTTACGTCCTGGCAGTGGAGCGCTATCCCTGTACGGCAGTTGCCGTGCCCGAGGCCCGCGCCATAGCCGCCCGCGCCTACGCGCCGTATCCCTGGGTGGACCGCGACACCGTCAAGCTGCTGGTCAGCGAGACCGGGAAGGGCCTCATCTTCACGGTGAACGCGGCCCCGTACCCCGTGACGCTCAACGAGAGGTGAGGACATGTACTTCGAACTCGGCCGGCCCGAACCACCCCGCCGCCGAACCGGCGTCGCCGGATTCTTCACCCGGCGGATCGGCGACGAACTGAACGTACTCCTCATGCCCGCCAGCACCGGGGTCTCCTGGCAACTGCCCGGCGGTGACACCGAGTCCGACGAGTTCATGCACGAGGCGTACGTACGCGAGATCGCAGAGAGGACCGGCCTCTCCCCCGCCCCACCGGAGGAAATCCTCGTCGTGGACCACGTCCCCAGAGGCGTGACGGAGGCCGAAGGGCTCGACGTCGTCTTCAAGGGCGCCGACGTCATCCCGTACAACCCACACCCCGCGACGTCCGCGTACCGATGGGCAACGCTCAAGGAGACAGACGCCCTCTGCCTCGGGCCGGAGCGCGACCGCATCCACTCCGCCCACGAGGCATGGCTCACCGGCCGCACGGCCTACCTGATCTGGGGCGAGCCCGTCACCAAGATCTGGTGAGTGAGCTGTAGCGCCTGCGCGCGAGCTACGCGTTCCGCGCGTCGGCGGGCTTGTCGAGTTCGCGCATCGCCTCGGCGTGGGCGCTCATCCGGATGCTCACACTGCCGCTCGTGAAGAGCGCCACACCCACAACCGACACCGGCACGGACAGCCCGAGCACAGCCACGACTTCAGGCCAGTCGCGTTCGTTCTGGCACCAATCACCCCTTTGCAGGCCGTCGTTGGCCGTACCACGTTCGGTCAGCAAGCGCGACTCGCACTCCGCGGGGTAACGGTCTTCGGGCTCCTCATCGACCGTGTAGGGCGTGAGCAGCAACAGGGCACACCATGCCCACTGGAGCGCCGCCACAGCCAGCAACCCGATACCCCACGCGCGTATTCGAGCGGCTCTGTCCCGGAAGTCGAGGTCGTACTCACGTGATCGCATCGCGGACGAATCTAGCAGCGAGAACCGAGCAACTCCGTGCGGTGACGGCCCACCGAGCGGGGCCGCGCGGCGTCCACCGGGGGGAGGGGGTCGGGGTCGGAGGAGGTGCGTGTCCGGACGTAAAGCGTCGCAGCTCGCGCGAAGCGCGGTGACCACGCGACGGAGTCGCATATCGATCGCAGCGCAGTCCGGACACGCCCCTCCGGAGGCCCCGGCCCCCGGCACCACAACGGCGCACCCGCACCACGACCCCCCGCCGGGAGGCGCACCCGCACCCCGGACCCACGCCCCCGCCGGACGACCCACCGCCGGGAGGCGAAAGTCACCCCACCAGCAGCAGCACAATCAGCACGATCAAACCCGCCCCCGCCGGCCCCAGCACCTCAAACGCCCACCGCACCCTCGGTTCCCCCTGCGCCGACGGCCGCGACTCCGCCCCCTCCGACAACTCGCGCAGTTCCGCGACCGTACGGTCCGCCTGGGCCATCTGCACCTCGGCCGCACCGGCACCCGCACCCGCATCCACGCCCCGGGCGCCCGCGGACGCGCCCCGCACCCGATTCGCCCGCTTGCGCTGGCGCAGTGAGACCGGGACCGCCCACAGCTGGAACTTCCGGCCGTCCTCCGTCAGCGCCTCGCACGAGAACTGGGCCCGCACGGTCGAGACCGCCGCCCACGGCAGCGTGATCGTCCGGAACGGGTTCCTGATCCGCAGCCGGTCGGCGTTCGCGTAGACCGCCGGACGCAGGCTGAACGCGACCACGAGCGGCACGACGAACAGCAACGCGGCGAGCGCCAGCCACGGCGTGCGCCCCGTCCCGCGGAAGAGCGCGTCGCCGCCGATCCAGAGGACGATCACGAGCACCAGGGCGCCGCCGACAATCCCGCCGGCCGACCGGAAGACGCGGTCGGCGTGGGTCGGCTCGGTGGGCTGCTCGGGGCTCGGGCTCGTCATACCTCCGATTCTGCCGCATGGCCAGAACACACCTCCACGCCCCCGGGCAGGGACAAGCGCAGGCACACAAACACAAGCACCAACACAGGCGCACCAGCACCAGGAACGAGCCCAGCCACAGACAGGGTCACATCTAGGGAACAGCTCCCCCTCGTACCCCCACACCCCCTGTACAGGCTGCTACGCGCGTAGATATGCTCATCTGGTGACCATGCCCACCATTACCCCCGCATTCGCTGACGTGACCGCGTCCGACAGCACACTGCGCCGATTCCTCCACGGGCTCCCCGGCGTCGACGCCGTCGGCCTGGAGGCCCGCGCCGCGTCGCTCGGTACGCGCTCGATCAAGACCACGGCCAAGGCGTACGCCATCGATCTGGCCATCTCCATGATCGACCTGACGACGCTTGAGGGCGCGGACACCCCGGGCAAGGTCCGGGCGCTCGCCGCCAAGGCCCTCCGGCCCGACCCCACCGACCGTACGACGCCCGCCACCGCCGCGGTCTGCGTCTATCCGGACATGGCGGAGACGGCGGCCGCCGCGCTGGCCGGCTCGGACGTCAAGGTCGCCTCCGTCGCCACCGCCTTCCCGGCCGGCCGCGCCTCGCTGGCCGTCAAGCTCGCGGAC
Source organism: Streptomyces scopuliridis (assembly GCF_042790125.1). GTDB lineage: Bacteria > Actinomycetota > Actinomycetes > Streptomycetales > Streptomycetaceae > Streptomyces > Streptomyces scopuliridis_A. Next base: position 431,013 of record NZ_JBHTZS010000004.1, on the reverse strand, counting down.
ACCCGCGACGCCGTGGCCGCCGGCGCCGACGAGATCGACATGGTCATCGATCGCGGCGCGTTCCTCGCGGGTCACTACCTCAAGGTGTACGAGGAGATCCGCGCCGTGAAGGAGGCCGCGGGAGCCGCGCGGCTCAAGGTGATCTTCGAGACCGGCGAGCTGTCCACGTACGACAACATCCGCCGCGCCTCCTGGCTCGGCATGATCGCGGGCGCGGACTTCATCAAGACGTCGACCGGCAAGGTCGGGGTCAACGCCACCCCGGCGAACACCCTGCTGATGCTGGAGGCCGTACGCGACTTCCGCGCGCAGACCGGGGTGCAGATCGGCGTGAAGCCGGCGGGCGGCATCCGTACCAGCAAGGACGCGGTCAAGTTCCTCGTGCTGGTCAATGAGACCGTGGGCGAGGACTGGCTGGACAACCGGTGGTTCCGGTTCGGCGCCTCCAGCCTGCTGAACGATCTGCTGATGCAGCGTCAGAAGCTCAGCACCGGCCGCTACTCCGGCCCCGACTACGTGACGGTGGACTGATCACCATGGCATCCGCACCCGCATCCGGTTCCGTATCCGGTTCCGCACCCGCATCCGGCTCCGCACCCGGTTCCGCGTTCCAGTACGCGCCGGCGCCCGAGTCCCGCGCCATCGTCGACATCGCGCCCTCCTACGGGCTGTTCATCGACGGCGAGTTCACCGAGGCGTCCGACGGCAGGGTCTTCAAGACCGTCAGCCCGTCCACCGAGGAGGTCCTCTCCGAGGTCGCGCGGGCCGGCGCCGACGACGTCGACCGCGCCGTCAGGGCCGCCCGCAAGGCGTTCGAGAAGTGGTCCGCGCTGCCCGGCTCCGAGCGCGCCAAGTACCTCTTCCGTATTGCCCGCATCATCCAGGAGCGCAGCCGCGAACTGGCCGTCCTGGAGACCCTCGACAACGGCAAGCCGATCAGGGAGACCCGCGACGCGGACCTCCCGCTGGTCGCCGCGCACTTCTTCTACTACGCGGGCTGGGCCGACAAGCTGGACCACGCCGGCTATGGGGCGGACCCGCGCCCGCTCGGTGTCGCCGGCCAGGTCATCCCCTGGAACTTCCCGCTGCTCATGCTCGCGTGGAAGATCGCCCCGGCGCTCGCGACCGGCAATACGGTCGTCCTGAAGCCCGCCGAGACGACCCCGCTCTCCGCGCTCTTCTTCGCGGACATCTGCCGCCAGGCGGGCCTGCCCAAGGGCGTCGTCAACATCCTCCCCGGGTACGGCGACGCGGGCGCGGCCCTCGTCGAGCACCCGGACGTCAACAAGGTCGCCTTCACCGGCTCGACGGCGGTCGGCAAGGCCATCGCCCGTTCCGTGGCGGGCACGGACAAGAAGGTCACGCTCGAACTGGGCGGCAAGGGCGCCAACATCGTCTTCGACGACGCCCCCATCGACCAGGCGGTCGAGGGCATCGTCACCGGCATCTTCTTCAACCAGGGCCAGGTCTGCTGCGCGGGCTCGCGGCTGCTCGTACAGGAGTCCGTCCAGGACGAGCTGCTGGACTCGCTCAAGCGCCGGCTGTCCACTCTGCGCGTCGGCGATCCGCTGGACAAGAACACCGACCTCGGCGCGATCAACTCCGCCGAACAGCTGGCCCGTATCACGGCGCTGGCCGACGCGGGCGAGGCGGAGGGCGCCGAGCGCTGGTCGCCCGCGTGCGAACTGCCGTCGTCCGGCTACTGGTTCGCCCCGACGCTCTTCACGAACGTCACGCAGGCGCACACCATCGCCCGCGACGAGATCTTCGGCCCGGTGCTGTCGGTGCTGACGTTCCGTACGCCCGAGGAAGCCGTGGCCAAGGCCAACAACACGCAGTACGGCCTGTCGGCCGGCATCTGGACGGAGAAGGGCTCCCGTATCCTCGCGGTCGCCGGCAAGCTCCGGGCGGGTGTCGTCTGGGCCAATACGTTCAACAAGTTCGACCCGACCTCACCGTTCGGCGGCTACAAGGAATCGGGCTACGGTCGCGAGGGCGGTCGCCACGGCCTGGAGGCGTATCTCACCCCGTCGAGCCCGGAGGGGGAGCGATGAAGAACACCGTTGATGTGACGCGACTGAGTGTCTTCAAGACCTACAAGCTGTACGTCGGGGGCAAGTTCCCCCGCAGCGAGAGCGGCCGGGTGTACGAAGTGACGGACTCGAAGGGCAACTGGCTGGCCAACGCCCCGCTGTCCTCCCGCAAGGACGCCCGCGACGCGGTCGTCGCGGCGCGCAAGGCGTTCGGCGGCTGGTCGGGCGCGACGGCGTACAACCGGGGCCAGGTCCTCTACCGCGTCGCCGAGATGCTGGAGGGCCGCAGGGACCAGTTCGTACGGGAAGTCGCGGACGCCGAGGGCCTGTCGAAGGCGAAGGCGGCCGTGGCCGTCGACGCGGCGATCGACCGGTGGGTCTGGTACGCGGGCTGGACGGACAAGATCGGCCAGGTGGTGGGCGGGGCGAACCCGGTCGCCGGGCCGTTCTTCAACCTCTCCACCCCCGAGCCGACCGGGGTCGTGACCGTACTGGCGCCGCAGGAGTCGTCGTTCCTGGGGCTGGTCTCGGTCATCGCGCCGGTGATCGCCACGGGCAATACGGTGGTGGTCGTCGCGAGCGAGAAGTCCCCGCTCCCGGCGCTCTCCCTCGGTGAGGTGCTGGCCACCTCCGACCTGCCGGGCGGCGTGGTCAACGTCCTCTCCGGCAGGACCGCCGAGATCGCGGCCCCGCTCGCGGCGCACCAGGACGTCAACGGGATCGACCTGACGGGCGCGGACGAGGCTCTCGCCAAGGAGCTGGAGATCGCGGCGGCGGACAATCTGAAGCGGGTGCTGCGCGCGGAGCATGCGGAGCGTACGGCCTGGTCGGCGGATCCCGGCACCCGCCGGCTGACGGCGTTCCTGGAGACGAAGACGGTCTGGCACCCCACGGGCAGCCTGGGCGCGTCGGGCTCGGCGTACTGAACCCTCGTACGGAAGCCCCGTTTTCCCTCGTTCGAGGGGAAACGGGGCTTACTTAGTGCACCGCACTTTGCAGAACCGTACAGTTCTGCACATGACTGACACCTACGCCATGACCGAGGCCCGAGCCAACTTCGGCACACTTGTCCGCCGGACCGCCCACTCCCGCGAACGGATCGCCATCACGGACCACGGGCACGTGGCGGCCATACTGATCAACCCGCAGGATCTGGCGGATCTGGAAGACGCGCTCGCACTGGCCGAGTACCAGTTGGAGAAGGAGCGCGGAACCCTGAAGCCGGGCATCCCGCACGCCGAAGTCGGCCGAAAGCTGGGGCTCCGGTAAATGACGTACGAGATCATCTGGGTGTGCGACGCCTGCACATCGGCGACTACCGCGTCTTCTACGTGATCGATGACGACGTCATCCGGATCCTCGTCACCCATCTCGGCCGTACGCCCTGACACACCTCGGCCGAGCCCGCGCCGTCCGGTGTCGGCGGCGGTCACCCCGTCAGCAGGCCCACCGCCCCGCCCAGCGTCGGGCCGAGCACCGGTACGTCCTTCAGCGCCGCTCCCTGGGTGACCGGGGCCGTCAGCTGGGCGGTGGATACCGGCTTGAAATCGGCGATCTGCGTGCCCACCGCGTTGTCCAGGGGATCGACGCCCGTCTTGGCCAGCGGGTAGAGCTTCAGATCCGTGAGGGGGCCCAGCACGTATCCGACAGAGCCGGTCAGGGCCTGGCCCGCCGCCGAGGAGGACTCGGCGAGCTGCTGGCCGGTGCCCGTCGCGGGCGTCGGGGCGGCCGGGTCCGCCGCCTGGGCCGCCGTACCGCCGAGACCGAGGGCCACACCCGCCGCGGTGAGGGTCAGACCGGCGCGGAGCAGAGTGCGCCGGGGAGAGAGGGAAGCTGCGTGACGTGCCATGGATTTTCCTGCCTGGCCGGGTTGATGAGTAATCGGACTGCCACGCAGAGTAGTTGAGGCAGGGTCACCGATACCAATAAACCCGCCAAACCGGCCGAACCGGCCGGCCGATCCCGCCCGATCGGTCCCCGGGGGTTCCCTGGGCAGGTACATGCCTCACACTGGTGTCCCGTGAGTTCACCAACTGTTCCGACCCGAGTCGTTCTGCTCGCGGGTCCCTCCGGCTCGGGCAAGTCGTCCCTCGCCGCCCGGACCGGCCTGCCCGTGCTGCGCCTGGACGACTTCTACAAAGAGGGCGACGACCCCACGCTGCCGCTGGTCGCGGGCAGTTCGGACGTCGACTGGGACTCGGTGCGGTCCTGGGACGCGGACGCCGCGGTCGCGGCGGTCGAGGAGCTGTGCCGTACGGGACGTACGACCGTCCCCGTCTACTCGATCGCGACCAGCTCGCGCGTGGACACCGAGGCCCTCGACATCCAGCGCACACCGCTGTTCCTCGCGGAGGGCATCTTCGCCGCCGATATCGTCGCGCGCTGCCAGGAGCTGGGTGTGCTGGCGGACGCGCTCTGTCTGCGCGGGCGTCCGTCGACGACGTTCCGGCGCCGGCTGGTGCGGGATCTGCGCGAGGGGCGCAAGTCGGTGGCGTTCCTGCTGCGGCGCGGCTGGCGGCTGATGCGGGCGGAACGGGCGATCGTGGGGCGGCAGACGGCGCTGGGCGCGTACCCGTGCGCGAAGAAGGAGGCGCTGGGCCGGATCGCGGCAGCGGCGGCCGGGCGATGCGCCAAGCCGCGTACCGCCCGGACGGCGAACACCCCGCGCACCGAACCGTCACCGTCCCCGGCATCCTCCCCGGCCGCGACCAGCCACACGTAGACGAGTAATTTCCGTGCGAGGTACCGCGTTCGGGGTACCGCGTTCCCGCACCGTTTCGAACGCCGACGCGCACAACGGGGCTGTCGGTGCGCTCCTGCGTGCACACGTCCCTCCACAGCGCGCGGCTCCACAGAAGTGTCACTGCGCCCCCCGGCTCCCCTCCGCGAGCAGCCGGGATACAACCCTCGCGGCCCGTCGCGAGTCAGAGAGGCCGGATGTGGCGAGCGCCCTCGCACAGCCGTCGCACAGCCAGGCCACAGGAATGGCATACGATGCGCACGCCGCCCCTCATAAAGATCACATAAGAGGATGTTCACGTCATGACAGTCCGTGCCCGGTATCGTTCACTTCGCGGCATATCTACCGTTGTCGCCCTGCTCGCGATCGGCGCGGTGGGATGCTCAGAGGTCTCCGACGCCGTCGACAGCGCCAAGGACGGCGCGAAGAAGGTCGCTCGCCAGCGCTCGGTGTTCTCGCTGGACATCGGCGACTGCTACAACCCGTCCGGCAAGGCCGAGGGGACGGAGTACGCCGTCGAGATAGTGCCCTGCGCCGAGGCGCACGAGGGCCAGGTCGTCGGCGAGTTCGCGATCGACGAGGGCAAGGAGTACCCCGGCGACGAAGGGGTCACGACGATCGCGGACGAACGCTGCCCGGTCGAGGCGCAGAAGTACGCCCCGGACACCTGGGCGCTCCCCAAGGGCGTCACCCTCTTCTACTACAGCCCGACCAAGGAGAGCTGGGCGACGGGTGACCGCGCGGTGAGCTGCACCTACACCGCGGAGAAGGGCACGTTCAGCGGCTCGCTGAACACCGCGAAGTCCCTCAAGCCCGAGCAGATCACGTTCCTCAAGGGTTCGAACGCGGTCTACGACGCCCTGTGGGCGAATCAGCCCGAGAAGGACGCCGTCGAGGACGACCTGGCCGGCTACAAGGCGCAGGCCAAGGCTGTTTCGGCCGCCCTCGACGCACATGTCACGGGCCTGGACGGCATCGAGGGCACCGAGGCCGGCAAGCTCCGCGCGACGCTGACGAAGGCGGCGGGGAACTGGAAGAAGGCCGCGAACGCCGCCGACGCCGACGCGTTCTACCTCGCCTACGACCCGGCGTTCACCGACATCGACCCGAACAAGTCGGTCGCCGCCCGTAAGGAACTGGGCCTGGCCACCACCGTCCCGGCCGACGAGGCCGAGGTCTGGGCGGGCTGACGCACCCTCGGACTGAATGAGTAACTCCGAGGGCTTGGCCGGCATCCGTCAGCGCGGCCACATACGGAAGCGGGACCGCACGAGCCCCCCAGGCCCGTGCGATCCCGCTTCCTGCCCCGTGTTCCCCCGTGGTTCCGGAGGCCCCCCAGCCCCCGGTTTCCCCGGTTCCCCCTGTTTCCGTGCTCCCGCCGCCTCCCCCGAGACGACGGGTCCCGCTTCCCCCGTGTTTCCCCCGCGCTTCCCCCCAGCCTTCAGGCGACCAGCTCGCCGAAGGACTCCTCCTCGTCACGGCCGAAGCTGAGGACCTCGTCCTCGCGCAGCCGGCGGAGCGACCGCCAGATGCTCGACTTCACCGTGCCGACACTGATGTCGAGGATGTCCGCGATCTCCGGGTCGGTGCGGCCCTCGTAGTAGCGCAGTACGAGCATCGTGCGCTGGAGTTCCGGCAGGCGGGAGAGCGCCTGCCAGAGCACCGCGCGCAGTTCCGTACCGCGCATCGCGTCGGTGTCGCCCGCCGTCTCCGGCAGCTCCTCCGTCGGGTACTCATTGAGCTTGCGCCTGCGCCAGGCGCTGATGTGCAGATTGGTCATGGTGCGGCGCAGATAGCCGCCGACCGCGGCCTTGTCGCTGATCCTGTCCCACGCCCGGTACGTCGAGAAGAGGGCGCTCTGCAGCAGATCCTCGGCCTCGAACCGGTCGCCGGTCAGGTGGTAGGCCGTCGCGTACAGGGAGGCGCGGCGCTCCTGGACGTACGCGGTGAACGCCGCTTCGGCGTCCGTCCGCTCCGCCAGGACCGTCCGTTCCCCCGGGGTCTCCCCGAACGCGGCTGCCCTGTTACCCCCGCTGATACCCCCGTCGCCCGGATGTCCCCCGTTGCCCGCCCGGTCCGTGCGCTCCGTGCGGTCCGCGTCAACCACCGTCATGTACGACGGCTTGTGCTGACGCCCGGCGCCGCGAACGCACCCCCGCCCGTTCACGCCGCCGGACTTCTCGTTGCTCCGCGTGACGTCATGAAGACGCGTGACCACTGCGCTTGAGGTCATGCCGTGCAGTGCGTTCATCCCGCGCCCCCCGTCGGTTGGAGTCTGCTTCGTTCCGTGTGCCAATGAGCTTGCCGGGGCAGTTTCATGGCCCTGTCCGCCGTCTGTCACAGCCCTGTCACAGGGGACTTCGGGGCTTGTGAAACGCGTGGGGAATGACAGTGGGAGCGCTCCAACGGTCGAACTCCGGTCCCCCCATGGGACACAATGACCTCCGTGCCTTTCCTGTTGCTGATCGAGGACGACGACGCCATCCGCACGGCCCTCGAACTCTCGCTGTCACGCCAGGGCCACCGAGTGGCCACCGCGGCGACGGGCGAGGACGGCCTGAAACTGCTCCGGGAGCAGCGGCCGGATCTGATCGTGCTGGATGTGATGCTGCCCGGGATCGACGGCTTCGAGGTGTGCCGGCGTATCAGGCGCACCGACCAGTTGCCGATCATCCTGCTGACCGCGCGCAGTGATGACATCGATGTAGTGGTCGGTCTGGAGTCCGGGGCCGACGACTATGTGGTGAAGCCTGTCCAGGGGCGGGTGCTCGACGCCAGGATCCGCGCGGTGCTGCGGCGCGGGGAGCGTGAGTCCACGGACTCCGCGACGTACGGCAGCCTGGTCATCGACCGTTCCGCGATGACGGTCACCAAGAACGGGGAGGACCTCCAGCTCACGCCGACCGAGCTGCGGCTGCTGCTCGAACTGAGCCGCCGGCCCGGCCAGGCGCTGTCCCGCCAGCAGCTGCTGCGGCTGGTGTGGGAGCACGACTACCTCGGTGACTCGCGGCTGGTGGACGCGTGTGTGCAGCGGCTGCGCGCGAAGGTGGAGGACGTGCCGTCCTCGCCGACCCTGATCCGTACGGTGCGCGGCGTGGGATACCGGCTGGACGCGCCTTCGTGAGTGACGTACCCAGGGGCGCCGGGCCGGACGGCGGCCCGGCGGAGAACGGCGCGCACGACGCGCACGGCGCGCGCCGCGGCCAGGACGCCGACCGGTACGGGGGCGCCTCCCCGCACGAGGGCATCGACCCGTACCGCAACCCGCGCCGCCGCGCGGGCGGTGGGGCGAGGCCGAGCGCGGCGAAGCGGCTGGTTCTCGCGGGGCTGCGCTGGACCAGTCTGCGGCTGCGGCTCGTGGTCGTCTTCGCGGCCGTCGCGCTGACCGCCGCGGTCTCCGCCTCGGGGATCGCGTACTGGCTCAACCGCGAGGCCGTGCTGACCCGTACCCAGGACGCGACGCTGGAGGACTTCCAGCAGGAGATGCAGAACCGGGCCGCGGAGCTGCCCCTGCGGCCGAGCCAGGCGGAGTTGCAGAGCACGGCCGAGCTGATGGCGGGCGACAGCCCCGGTTACAGCGTGCTGCTGATAGGCACGCGTGACGGGGGGAAGCCCATCGTGGGGGTCTCCGATCCGGACGCCTTCACCATGGACGACGTACCGGCGTCCCTCCAGAACGCGGTGAACGACAAGCAGAAGGTCACCTCCGGGAACAAGTACCCGTACCACGTCTTCTGGCAGCGCGTGGAGCGCGGCGGCACGCCCTATCTGGTCGGCGGTACGCGGATCATCGGCGGCGGGCCGACCGGGTATCTGTTCAAGTCGCTCCACCAGGAACGCACCGATCTCAACTCGCTCGCCTGGTCGCTGGGGATCGCCACGGCGCTCGCGCTCGTCGGCTCCGCCCTGCTGGCGCACGCGGCGGCGACGACCGTCCTCAAGCCCGTGCAGCGGCTGGGCGAGGCGGCGCGGCAGCTCGGCGAGGGCAAGTTCGGCACCCGGCTGCGGGTGTCGGGCGGGGACGAACTGGCCGATCTCTCCCGTACGTTCAACAAGGCGGCGGAGTCGCTCCAGAAGAAGGTCGAGGACATGAGCGCGCGGGAGGAGTCCAGCCGCCGCTTCGTCGCCGACATGTCGCATGAGCTGCGTACCCCGCTGACGGCGCTGACGGCGGTGACGGAGGTCCTGGAGGAGGAGGCCGACAGCCTCGATCCGATGATCGCGCCCGCCGTGACGCTGGTGGTGAGTGAGACCCGCAGGCTCAATGTGCTGGTGGAGAATCTGATGGAGGTCACCCGCTTCGACGCGGGTACGGCCCGGCTCGTCCTGGACGATGTCGATGTCGCCGACCAGGTCACGGCCTGTATCGACGCGCGGGCCTGGCTGGACGCAGTGGATCTGGACGCCGAGCGCGGCATCATGGCGCGGCTCGATCCGCGCCGGCTCGATGTGATCATGGCGAATCTGATCGGCAACGCGCTCAAGCACGGTGGGTCGCCGGTGCGGGTGGCGGTGCGTACGGAGGACGACTGGCTGGTCATCGAGGTACGGGACCACGGCCCCGGTATCCCCGAGGACGTCCTGCCGCATGTCTTCGACCGCTTCTACAAGGCGAGCGCCTCCCGGCCGCGCTCCGAGGGCAGCGGACTCGGGCTGTCGATCGCGCGGGAGAACGCGCATATCCACGGCGGTGACATCACCGCGGCCAATGTGCCGGACGGCGGCGCGATGTTCGTACTGCGGCTGCCCAGGGACGGCGCGGAGGCCGCGGAGGGTGACCGCGATCAGGATCCGGGAGAGGAGGGCGACGCCCGGTGACGCGCTGGAGCACGACTCGCACAGGCATGTGTCGTACGGGCACGAGCGGAACGCGGCCCGGCGTGGCCGCCTTCGGACGGTTCGCCGGTGCGCTCGCGGGTGCGCTCGCGCTCACCGCGCTCGTCGCGGGGTGCGGCATCAGGACCACCTCGGTACCGGTGGACGCCGGACCCGCGCCCTCCCGGAAGCCGTGCGAGATCTCCGGCAAGGACGTCATCACGCAGGCGCGGCCCGGCGTTCCCGTGCGGATCTATCTGGCCTGCTCCTCCGGGCTCGCGGCGGTGGAGCGCGCGGCGCGAATCCAGCAGGGCAAGGGCCCCGACGACCGGGTGCGGATCGCACAGGGGCTGCTCGACGAACTTCAGGCCCAGCCCTCCGCCGATGAGCGGGCGGCGGGGTTCAGCACGGCCGTGCGGGGACCGCTGGTCATCTCGGCCTCGCGCGACGGCGACCCCGCCGGGGCGCTGCGGCTCAGCCGCCAGCCGGAGGATCTGCCCACGACGGCGCTGGCGCAGATCGTCTGTACGTTCGCGGAGAGCGAGGCGACGGACGGGCAGGTCGTGCTGGGCGGGCCCGGCGACTATCCGGCGCGCGCCTATGGCTGCACCCCCGCGACGAAGGCCCATCCGGACGCGCCGGTGCCGACGCTCGGCCCGGTCTCGACGGCGTCCGCCTCCCCGTCCGGTTCGTAGTCCGGGGCCCACCCGGGGCCCGGACGCGACCCTGGGCGGGCCGGACGGGTGATGCCCGTCTCATGAACCCCTTCTTCCGCGGCCGGCGGAACCGTTCCCGCCGGCCACCGCGTCTTGGGGTGCGTGCGTCAAGGTCTGGACGGCAGTGCCGTCATCCGCTTCCGTATGGCGGGGTTCGTTCTCCTCCTGCTGCATCTGATGCTGGTGGGATGGCTGACGCTCCGCCCGTTGGACGTCATGTGGGTGCACGCCGCCAATCTGACGCCCTTCGCGGGTATCAAGGCCGATCTGGCGCTGGGGCCCGTCCAGGCCGCCCGGCGCATCGGCGAGGGGCTTCTGCTGCTGGCCCCGCTCGGTGTGCTGCTTCCGATGGTCGACGGCCGGCTCTTCGTCGCCGGGTGGGCCTCGATGGCCCGTACGGTCACGGCAGGCGCGATGATCTCGCTCGGCATCGAGCTGCTCCAGACCGGGGTGCCGGGCCGCGTGGTGGACGTGGACGCGCTGCTGCTCAACACGGCCGGGGTGGCCCTGGCGCATCTGGCGGTGGTTCCCGCGGGCCGGGCCCGGCTGCGCCGCGCGCGTCGTATCCGTACGGTCCCCCGCCGCGTCCCCCGCGGGGCGCACCCGGGCAGACCTGAGAACGAGTCGGGAACCGTCGTGCGGGATGAGGCTCTTCAGGGATCGACCCCGACGATTCCCAGGGTCGGCATCGCTCCGTAGAGCGACGCCCCGCCCCCTGCTCCCGGCGCACCATGGAGACATCAGGGAGCACGACGAGAGAGGCTCCCGAACAGTCCCGCGAAGGAGCCCATCATGGCCAGTCTGGTCCGCCCTCGACACGGACGGATGCTCGGTGGAGTGTGCGCGGCGCTGGCCCAGCGCTTCGGTACGTCCGCGAACACGATGCGGGTGATCTTCCTCGTCTCGTGTCTGCTGCCGGGCCCGCAGTTCCTGCTCTATCTGGCGCTGTGGCTGCTGGTGCCGGGCGAGAAGAGCGCCACGACCGCCTGGTAGCGGCCGGCTTACCCGTACAGCGGCTTACCCGTAAGGACGACAGTGGGGCGTACACCCGGATCCGGGTGTACGCCCCCACCGCTGTGTGCGCCGTGTGCGCCGTGCGGGCTCGTGCTCAGCCGCCGAGCGGGATTCCGTTGACCGGCAGCCCCTTGCCCAGACCGTTCACCGGCAGCCCGCCCACCAGCTGCTGCACGGGGTTGGCCGTCTTGACGGCGTCGACCGCGTACGGCGTGGTCTGCTGGACGGTGCCGAGCGCCAGCCCGGTCGCCGTCAGCACGTCGGGAAGCGGCGCGGGGAGCTGGCTGGTGAGGTCCTGCACCGGCAGCGTCCTGGTGACGAGGTCCTGCGCGGCACCGGCCTCGGGGGCGGCGGGCGCGGCACTGGCACTGCCCGCGGCGGTGGCGGCGAAGGCGGCGCCGAGGGCGACAGTGCCGAGGGTCTTGATGGCGGACTGCTTCATCTGGGATTTCATCCTTGGGGAAGGTGAGCGGGATGGGACTGGTGAAGGGAAAGGTGAAAACGGGGAAAATGCGAGCGGCTTTCCAAACTAGCCAGCCGCGCGTATGGCCCGCAAACACCCGTCAGCGGCCGGGATTCCGTGTTCCCGGCCGCTTCCCTGTCCCGGCGATCACCCTGCTGCCAGCAAGAACTAGCTGGTCACAGCGGTCTGCCTGAACAGCCATTCGGATTTCAGCTCGGCATATCCCGGCTTGATCACGTCATTGATCATGGCCAGTCGTTCATCGAAAGGAATGAATGCTGATTTCATCGCATTGACCGTGAACCACTGCATGTCGTCGAGTGTGTAGTCGAAGGCGTCGACCAGCAGCTCGAATTCCCGGCTCATGCTCGTGCCGCTCATCAGCCGGTTGTCGGTGTTCACCGTCGCCCTGAAGTGCAGCTTGCGCAGCAGCCCGATGGGGTGCTCGGCGATCGAGGCGGCGGCGCCCGTCTGGAGGTTGGAGCTGGGGCAGAGCTCCAGCGGGACGCGCTTGTCGCGTACGTACGCCGCGAGCCGGCCCAGCTTCACCGTGCCGTCCTCGGCGACCTCGATGTCGTCGATGATGCGCACGCCGTGGCCGAGCCGGTCGGCGCCGCACCACTGGAGCGCCTGCCAGATCGAGGGCAGCCCGAAGGCCTCGCCCGCGTGGATGGTGAAGTGGTTGTTCTCGCGCTTCAGATACTCGAAGGCGTCGAGGTGGCGGGTGGGCGGGAAGCCGGCCTCGGCGCCCGCGATGTCGAAGCCGACCACGCCCGAGTCGCGGTAGCGGTTGGCGAGTTCGGCGATCTCCAGGGCGCGGGCCGCGTGCCGCATGGCGGTGAGCAGGGCGCCGACGCGGATGCGGTGGCCGTCGGCCAGCGCCCGCCGCTCGCCTTCCCGGAAGCCGTCGTTGACGGCCTCCACGACCTCTTCGAGGGTGAGTCCGCGCTCCAGGTGCTGCTCGGGCGCGTACCGCACCTCGGCGTAGACGACACCGTCCTGCGCCAGGTCCTCCGCGCACTCCGCGGCGACCCGGAAGAGCGCGTCAGGGGTCTGCATGACGGCGCAGGTGTGGGCGAAGGTCTCCAGATAGCGTTCCAGCGAGCCGGAGTCGGCGGCCTCACGGAACCAGAGACCGAGTTTGTCGGACTCGTGCTCGGGCAGGCTCTCGTAGCCGATCTCATGGGCGAGATCGATGATCGTGCCGGGACGGAGTCCGCCGTCCAGGTGGTCATGGAGAAGGGCCTTGGGGGCGCGGCGGATCTGGTCGGCGCTGGGCGGACGGTAGGTCTGGCTCGTCATCTCCGCACTCTAACGCCTACGCGCGTAGAGCATGAGGGGTCGATATGTAACAGTGATCGGGCGGACGGGTGGAGTACACCTCTCCTTCTGAGACTGTTCTGCTATGGGACAGCAAGCGGTTCCCGGGCCGGGGGGACGTACGGCAGGCCGGGACGGTTCGGCGCGCGCGCGGCGCGCGGAGCCACGGGCACGGTTGGGCCGGGCGTTCGGCGCACCTGTCGCGGGAGCGGGAGCCGGGGCGGCGGTGGGGGGCGTGATCCTGGTGCTCCCCGAGGGCGAGCCCGTCTCCGCCCGGGGCCCCTCCCCCGTCGCGTACGCGCGCATGGTGCCGCTCCTGCGCCATCTCGCCAGGGTGGGGGCCGCCGAGGGGCTGGTCGCGCATGTGGTGCACTACGGCGGGCGCGGCTGGAACGGCGCGCAGGCGCGGCTCGCGGCGGACGCCGAGTGGGCGGCGGACGAGGCCGTACGGCGCTATGGCGATGTGCCGGTGTGCCTGGCGGGACACGGGATGGGCGGCCGGGCGGCGCTGCACGCGGCGGGCCATCCCGCCGTCAACTCCGTGCTGGCGATGGCCCCTTGGCTGCCGGAGGACGACCGGGCCGCCGAGCCGGAGCCGGTACGGCAACTGACGGGGCGTCAAGTCCTGATCATGCACGGCACCACCGACGCGCGCACCGACCCCGAGCTCTCCTACCGGCTGGCCGAGCGCGTGAAGAAGGTCAACCGGGACACCTGCCGCTTCGAGGTCCACTCCGACGGGCACGCGCTGCGCCAGCACCACCAGGAAGTCCTGGCGCTGGCCGCGGACTTCGTCCTGGGCGCGCTGCTGCCGCGCACGTACTCCCGGCCGGTCGCGGACGCGCTGGCGGCGCCGCCGCCGCTGGGGCTGCGGATGCCGCTGGCGGCCGGGTTCGGCCGGTCGCTGCGGCCGTGAGACGTACTCGCCTCAGTCCGGGAGCAGTTGGCCGCGGCGGGAGAGCAGGAAGCGCTTGAAGGCCGCCACGGGCGGGGTGTCCGGGTGGCCGTCGAGCCAGGCGACACCGATCTCGCGGGCCGCGCGGGGCGCCGTGACGGTCAGCTCGACCACCCCAGGACGGGCCACGGCGGGCGGCGGCAGCAGGGCGACGCCCAGGCCGGCCGCCACCAGGCCGCGCAGCGTCTCGGCCTCCTCGCCCTCGAAGGCGACGCGCGGCCGGAAGCCCGCCTCGGCGCACAGGTCGTCGGTGATCCGGCGCAGCCCGTACCCCGGTTCGAGGGTGACGAACGTTTCGTCGGCCGCCTCGGCGAGCCGTACGCGCCGTCGTCCCGCCAGCCGGTGGTCGTCGGGCACGACCAGCCGGAGCCGCTGTTCGTCCACCCTGCGGGCGACCAGATCGGGGGCGTCCGGCACGGGTGAGGTGAGACAGAGGTCCAGCTCGCCCGCGCGCAGCCGCTCCAGCATCGCCTCGCCGTAGTTCTGGACGAGCTGGAACCGTACCCGGGGATGGTCGGCGCGGAAGGCCCTGATCAGCGCCGGTACGGTCTCGGAGCCCATGGTGTGCAGAAAGCCGAAGGCGACCTTGCCGGACGCCGGGTCGGCGTCGGCGCGTACGGACTCGGCGGCCCGCTCGACCTCCGCGAGGGCCCGTTCGACCGAGGTGAGGAACGTCCGGCCGGCGGGGGTGAGGGAGACCGTACGGCCCTTGCGGGCGAACAGGGCGACGCCCAGGTCCCGTTCGAGCCTGACCATCGCCCGGGAGAGCGTGGACTGCGGGACGGCCATGTCCTGGGCCGCGCGGGTCACATGCTCATGGCGGGCCACCCCCGCGAAGTGGGCGAGCCGGGGCGCGAGGACCGCGGACCAGGAGTCGGGGTCCAGCCCGGCCACGGGTGCCGTGCGGTCCATGGGGCCGATGTGATCCATGTCGTGTTCGTAACTGTTCCGTGACAGCCGCGGGCGTGAGCTGGGTTCATGCACCATGGGAACGATTATCGCCGTTCTGTGCATTGGACGCATGAAGCCGCGGTGCCTACCTTCGAAGCATGCCTTCTGTCAGTACCGAGGCACCCGTCACCCCGGGTGCCTCCGCCGCGCCGTCCGCCGACACCGACGATTCACTGCTCTCCCCCGGCCGCCCCGGCTACCGCCGGATGAGCTTCGCGCTCTTCGCCGCCGGAGTCGCGACCTTCGCCCTCCTCTACTCCACACAGGCCCTGCTGCCCGCCATCTCCGCCGGGCTCGGTGTGACGGCGAGCCAGGCCAGCTGGACGGTCTCGGCCGCGACGGGCGCGCTGGCGCTCTTCGTCCTGCCGCTGAGCGCGCTGTCGGAGCGGTTCGGCCGGCGCACGCTGATGACCGTCTCGCTGGCGGTCGCGGTGGTGGTGGGGCTGCTGGTGCCGTTCGCGCCGAACGTGGAGTGGCTGGTGGCGCTGCGCGCCGTACAGGGCGCGGCGCTGGCCGGTCTGCCCGCCTCGGCGATGGCGTTCCTGGCGGAGGAGGTACGGCCGAAGGCGCTGGTCGCCGCGATCGGGCTGTTCGTCGCGGGCAACAGCGTCGGCGGGATGAGCGGCCGTATCCTCACCGGCTGGGTCGCCCAGCTGTGGGGCTGGCGGGCGGCGCTCGGCGCGGTCGGGCTGCTCGCGGTGGTGTGCGCGCTGGTGTTCCGCGCCCTGCTCCCGAAGGCACGGAACTTCACCTCGCGGTCGCTGAGTCCGCGCGCGCTGGCGAAGACGGTGGGCGGGCATCTGACCGATCCGCTGCTGCGCCGGCTGTACGCGATAGGCGCGCTCTTCATGACGGTGTTCGGCGCGGTCTACACCGTGATCGGCTACCGGCTGGTGGGAGCGCCGTTCAATCTCCCGCAGGGCGTCATCGGCTCGATCTTCCTGGTCTATCTGGTCGGTACGGTCTCCTCGGCGGCGGCCGGGCGGCTCGTCGAGCGGCTCGGCCGGCGCGGCGCGCTGTATCTGGCGGTGGGCACGACGGCGGCGGGTCTGCTGCTGTCGCTGGCCGACTCGCTCGCCGCGATACTGCTCGGACTGGTGCTGATCACGGCGGGCTTCTTCGCGGGCCACGCGGTCGCCTCGTCGTCGGTGAGCCGTACGGCGAAAACCGGCCGCGCGCAGGCGTCGGCGCTCTACCAGTCGGCGTACTACCTCGGCAGCAGCGCGGGCGGCACGCTGGGCGCGATCGCGTTCCACGCGGGCGGCTGGGCGGCGACGGTGACGCTGGGTCTGCTGGCAGTGCTCGGTGTCGTCTCCCTCACGCTGTACGGAACGCACGCGGCGCGAAGGGAGCGACGGCGGTCGCTCGCGGGGGCGCGGGCGCGAGCCGGGGGGCTCGTCACCGACTGAGTCGCGCCATTCCGTCCCCTCCGCGCAACTAAGCCCACGTTTCACCCGTCTAGCCCACAGAACGCGCCCTCCCAGTGGCGCGGCCGAGGGACGGATGGGGGGAACGGAACGGGATGAGACACGCACACATAACCCGTAACGGGGCCGTGGCGGCGGGGGTTGCCGCGCTGGTGGTCCCGCTGACCGTGGTGCTGGGCGGGGCCTCGCCCGCGCAGGCGGCCTCATGCACCACCAGCACGGGGCCGTACCAGAAGCAGGTCGAGAAGTTCCTGGGCCGGCCGGTGGACGGAAGGCAGTCGTCCACGGACTGCAAGGCCACCCGCGCCTTCCAGTCGAAGCACGGCATCACACCGACGATCGGCTACGCCGGGCCCATCACCTGGGGCGTGATGGATGTGATGAACAAGCAGAAGGCGGCGGGCAAGACACCCAACAAGGCCGGCAAGTGCCCGACCAACAAGGGCCGTATCGCCTGCGTCGACCTCTCCCGCCAGCTGAGCTGGATCCAGGACGGCAAGAAGCTGGTGTACGGGCCGGTGCCGGTGCGCACCGGGCGTGACGGCTACGAGACCAGGACCGGGCTCAAGAAGATCTACTGGCGGAACAAGCACCACGTCTCCACGATCTACGACGTGCCCATGCCCTACAGCCAGTTCTTCGACGGCGGGCAGGCCTTCCACCAGGCGAACCTCAGTATGTGGAACCCGCCCGGCTCGCACGGCTGCGTGAACATGACCAAGACGGCCGCCGTGAAGTACTGGTCGCTGCTGAAGAACGGCGACGATGTCTACGTTTACGGCCGTAAACCCGGAACCTGAGCGGATTGTCAGTGCGCTCCGGTAGCTTCCATGAGACCGGTCTCACAGACCGGTCTCAAGGGGCGACTGGGGTGACGCGATGAGTGATCTTGCAGCAACAGAGGACCTGGACTCCCGGCTGGAGAAGCACCGCACGGAGCTGACGGGCTACTGCTACCGGATGCTGGGGTCGGCCTTCGAGGCCGAGGACGCCGTACAGGACACGATGGTGCGCGCGTGGAAGAGCTTCGAGAAGTTCGAGGGCCGCTCCTCGCTGCGGTCATGGCTCTACCGCATCGCGACGAACGTCTGCCTGGACATGCTCAACGCGGGCAACCGCCGGGCCCGGCCGATGGATCTGTCGGGCCCGACGCCGGTGGCCCAGGCCCAGCTCTCCGCGCTTCCGGAGAACGTCTGGCTGGAGCCGGTGCCGGACGGCCGGGTGCTGCCGTCGGTGGCCGACCCGGCCGAGACGGCGGTGTCACGGGAGACGATCCGGCTGGCGTTCGTCGCGGCGCTCCAGCATCTGCCGCCGAAGCAGCGGGCCGTGCTGATCCTGCGCGAGGTGCTGGCATGGAAGGCGAGCGAGGTCGCCGAGCTGCTGGATACGACGGTCGCCTCCGTCAACAGCGCGCTCCAGCGGGCGCGGGCGACGATCGCCCAGTCGGAACCGGCCGCGACGGATACGGCGGATCCGCTCGACGAGGAGCAGAAGGAGCTGCTGGAGCGGTATGTGAGGGCCTTCGAGGGTTACGACATGAAGGCGCTGACCGCGCTGCTCCATGACGACGCGAAGTTCACCATGCCGCCGTACGACCTGTGGCTCCAGGGCCACGACGACATCACCGGTTTCATGCTCACCATCGGCGCGGGCTGCCGGGGCTCACGGCTTCTGCCGACGGTGGCCAACGGCACCCCGGCCTTCGCGCACTACAAGCCGGCGGAGTCGGGTGACGGCTTCACCCCGTGGGCGCTTCAGGTCATCGAGATCGAGGACGGCGAGATCGTCACGATGCACTGCTTCCTGGACACGGAGCGGTGGTTCCCGCTGTTCGGTCTGCCGGCGCGGCTGGAGAACGCGTAGGTCCCCGTGCTACGGGTACCGGCCCGCCGGTGCGGGGATCGCGTCGACGGGCCGGACGGACGGCGGTGCGCTGTGAGCGGCGGGACCCGGGCGTGCATGGCCGGGCTGTCAGCGCCGGGGTTCAGGCCGGGCTGTCAGCGCCGGGCTGTCAGCGCCGCGCTCGTCAGCGGCGGGTTGTCAGCCTTGGGCTCGTCAGCGCCGGGGCATCAGCGGCGGACGCCCTCTTCGTCCTCGCGCGCGTCCACCCACCAGCCGTTCTGGCAGGTCCGGCCCTCGGGGTCGGTGGCTCCCTCGGCGTAGTCCCCGAAGCCGGTGGTCTCGCCGTTCGGGCCCTGGCCCCAGGTGGTGTAGTAGTAACGACACTTCTGCGCCGCCGCGTTGGGCGCGGCCTGGGCCACGGGTACGACGGTGAGGGCGGCACCTGCCGCGCAGACGACGACCAGCGCGGCACGCGTGAAGGCTCGCATGTCGAGCACCTTTCCTCCTTGGGGCACGCGACCCGCGCCCCGGACTGGTCACTTTCCCGCCGCCGCGCGTCTCGCCACGGACCACACCGCGAACCACCTGATCGCCCGGTGCACGGCGCACCTAGGTGCCTAGCGCGCCATGTCGCCCAGACCGACGAGATCCA
Source organism: Streptomyces scopuliridis (assembly GCF_042790125.1). Lineage (GTDB taxonomy): Bacteria > Actinomycetota > Actinomycetes > Streptomycetales > Streptomycetaceae > Streptomyces > Streptomyces scopuliridis_A. The sequence goes on along the minus strand of NZ_JBHTZS010000004.1, from coordinate 412,085 downwards.
GCAGCAGCCGCAACTCCCGCGCGACGCCCCGCAACCGGACCCGGCAGCCCCGCCTGCGGGCGTCGAGCCGGAGCCGGGCGAGCACCTCGACCGCCGCCAGATTCGGCCGGACGAGACCGCCGACCTCACAGATCACCTCGGCCACGCCCAAGTCGTCCGGCCGCGCGGCCAGTTCCCCGCGCAGCCGCTCGTACAGCTCCTCGTAGAACTGGGGCACCTCGGCCGGTGTGAGGTGACCGGCGATGACGAGAACGATCGGTTTCGTGGCATCCACACGGGGGAGACCGCTGCGGCGCCCGGAACTCATCGCAGCGCTCCGGGCACAGTCCGTACGGCGTGGGGGGGGGTGGTCAGCCGACTGGGAACGTGCTCGTGTCGATGGTCAGGTCAAAGGGGTCGGGCAGGGTGATCTCTTCGCCGAACTTCACGGCATGGAGGACCCGGTACACATCCCCTTTGGGCTCGCCGTAGAGGGTGACGGTGGGGCCGCCGGGGGCCCACCTGTCGATCAGCAGATAGAGCGGGATGCCCGCTTGCGCATAGTTGGCGGCCTTGGTGATGCGGTCGTGACTCGCGTTGGACTTCGAGGTGACCTCTACGACCAATTCGGCTCCGGCGGCGGGAATGTAGTTGCCCGATTCACTCGAAACGTCGTCGGGTGCCACAAGCAGGTCCGGAATGTACAGACCCAGACGTGAGGGGATGGCGATGGCCTGGGTCTGGTAGATGTTCCAGTCCTCGGGAATCACGTTGTACAGACGCCGCTGGACCTTGGCCGCGATGCTGTTGTGGTAGTTGGCGGGCGCTGGTGACAAGGTGATGAGCCCCTCAATGATCTCCACCTTGTAGCCCTCGGGCGCGTCCGTCTGCTCCCAGGCACGGACGAGGTCGTCCCAGCCCTGATGGGGCTCGTGGTCGACAGTGAGTGCGGTCATGGCGGTCTCCATCCGTTTCACCAGCGATCCCAGCATGCCGAACGGGACCGGTGGCCGTCCACCGATCCCGTTCACCCATACGAGGCGTGTGCATCAGCGGCCTCCGGCCGCGGGCGCAGGTCAGGCGATACGTTCCCGCACCACCGGCGTCGCCTTGAACGCCGTGTCCGGCGCCTCGATGTCGTACGCGTCCGCCAGCGCGCCCAGCGCGTAGTCGAACTTCTCCGGGGTGTCCGTGTGCAGCGTCAGCAGGGGCTGGCCCGCCGTGACCTGGTCGCCCGGCTTGGCGTGGAGTTCGACGCCCGCGCCCGCCTGGACCGGGTCCTCCTTACGGGCGCGGCCCGCGCCCAGGCGCCAGGCGGCGACGCCGACGCCGTACGCGTCCAGGCGGGTCAGGACGCCGGTGGCGGGGGCCACGACCACCTGGGTCTCGCGCGCGACCGGGAGCGCCGCGTCCGGGTCGCCGCCCTGCGCGGCGACCATGCGGCGCCAGACGTCCATCGCCGAGCCGTCGGCCAGCGCCTTCGCCGGATCCGCGTCCTTCAGGCCCGCCGCGTCGAGCATCTCGCGCGCCAGGGCGAGGGTCAGTTCGACGACATCGGCCGGGCCGCCGCCCGCCAGGACCTCGACGGACTCGCGTACCTCCAGGGCGTTGCCCGCGGTGAGGCCGAGCGGGGTGTCCATGTCGGTGAGCAGCGCGACGGTCCGTACGCCGTGGTCGGTGCCCAGGCCCACCATGGTGGAGGCGAGTTCGCGGGCGTCCTCGATCGTCTTCATGAAGGCGCCGGAGCCGACCTTGACGTCCAGCACCAGCGAGCCGGTGCCCTCGGCGATCTTCTTGGACATGATCGAGGAGGCGATCAGCGGGATGGCCTCAACGGTGCCGGTCACATCGCGCAGCGCGTACAGCTTCTTGTCGGCGGGGGCCAGTCCGTCGCCCGCCGCGCAGATGACCGCGCCGGTGGTCTCCAGGACGTTCAGCATCTCGGCGTTGGAGAGCAGCGCCCGCCAGCCGGGGATGGACTCCAGCTTGTCGAGCGTGCCGCCGGTGTGGCCGAGGCCCCGGCCGCTGAGCTGCGGTACGGCGGCGCCGCACGCGGCGACCAGCGGAGCCAGCGGCAGCGTGATCTTGTCGCCCACGCCGCCCGTGGAGTGCTTGTCGGCCGTGGGGCGCGAGAGCGCGGAGAAGTCCATGCGCTCGCCGGAGGCGATCATGGCGGCGGTCCAGCGCGCGATCTCCGTGCGGTTCATGCCGTTGAGCAGGATCGCCATCGCCAGCGCCGACATCTGCTCATCGGCGACCTCGCCCCGCGTATAGGCGTCGATCACCCAGTCGATCTGCTCGGGGCTCAGCTCGCCCCGGTCCCGCTTGGTGCGGATGACGGAGATGACGTCCATGGTGATCCTTTCGATGACTGCCGTACGTGGGCGAGAGTATCCCGGAGTCTCTACGCGCATAGACACGCCTCGTGTATCCGAGGAGTTCCGAGGAGGTTGTACGGCCCCTCCGCCGCCGGGTCGGTCGCGGCGGCGGAGGGGCCGGGTTCAGGAGGGGCCGGGCTCGGGAAGCCCGTTCAGCGGGCAGCGGCCGTGGTCAGTTCAGGTGACCGGGGCCGAACGCCTGCGGCAGCATCTCGTCCAGCGTGCGGAAGCCGTCCGGGGTCTCCAGGACCAGCTCCGGGCCGCCGAACTCGTACAGCAGCTGGCGGCAGCGCCCGCACGGCACCAGCACCTCGCCCGAGCCGTCGACGCAGGTGAAGTGGGTGAGCCGGCCGCCGCCGCTCAGCTGGAGCGCCGAGACCAGACCGCATTCGGCGCACAGCCCGATGCCGTAGGAGGCGTTCTCGACATTGCAGCCGGTGATCGTACGGCCGTCGTCCACCAGGGCCGCCACCCCGACCGGATACTTCGAGTACGGGGCGTACGCGTGCGTCATGGCGGCGCGGGCGGAGGCCCGCAGCGCTTCCCAGTCCACCGCCGGTCCGGCCGGTGCGGTCATTTTCCTTGCCCCTTCCGGTACGGCATCCCGTCCGCCTTGGGCATCCTGAGCCGTTGCGCCGAGAGCGCGAGGACCAGCAGCGTCGTGACGTACGGGGCGGCGTCCACGAACTGGCTCGGCACCTGGTCGGTCAGCCCGTACCAGGCGAAGAGCAGCGCCGAGACGGCCGCCGAGATCACCGCGGAGACGTACTTCTTCTTGTACAGCTGCCACGCTACGACCAGCACGAGCAGGATCGCGAGAAGCAGCAGCATGGCGTGGACGTTCTCCGCGCCGCCGCGCAGCTTGAGGCTGTCGGTGAAGCCGAAGAGCCCGGCGCCGAGGGCCATGCCGCCCGGCATCCAGTTACCGAAGATCATCGCGGCGAGACCGATATAGCCGCGGCCACCGGTCTGGCCCTCCTGGTAGATGCCGGTGGCGACGATCGCGAGGAAGGCTCCGGCGAGACCGGCGAGACCGCCGGAGACGGTGACGGCGATGTACTTGTACTTGTAGACGTTGACGCCCAGCGACTCCGCGGCGACCGGGTTCTCACCGCAGGAGCGCAGCCGCAGGCCGAACGCCGTACGCCACAGCACCCACCAGGTGCCGGGGATCAGCAGCAGCGCGACGACGGTGAGCAGCGACAGATTGGTCACCAGACCGCCGACGACGCCCGCGATGTCGGAGACCAGGAACCAGTGTCTGGCCTGGAGGTCCTGCATCCAGTCGGAGAGCCCCGGGATGGTGATCTCGGTGATGGCGTCGATCCGCGGGGACTGCTTGGAGGAACCGCCGTCGACCCCGTCGAAGGCGAAGTTGGAGAGATAGCGGGTGGCGCCGACGGCGAGGATGTTGATGGCCACACCGGAGACGATGTGGTTCACGCCGAAGGTGACGGTGACGATGGCGTGCAGCAGACCGCCGAGGCAGCCGCCGAGTATGCCGAAGAGGACACCGGCCCACGGTCCCCACTGGAAGCCGGCCCAGGCGCCGAACCAGGTGCCGAGGATCATCATGCCTTCGAGGCCGATGTTGACGACGCCCGCGCGCTCGGCCCACAGTCCGCCGAGTCCGGCCAGGCCGATGGGGATGGCGAGTTCGAGGGCGCCGGCGACCTGGCCGACGGAGGTGATGTCGTCGGCGCCGCTGATCAGCCGTACGAGCGAGACGAGGGCCAGCGCCCCCGCGACGATCAGCAGGATGACGGGCAGCGAGAGTGTGCGGCGGCCACCGCCCTTCTTGGGGGCGGCGCTGGTGGCTGAGACGGTGCTCGTGCTCGTACTCACAGCGCGGCCCCCTCCTTCTGGGTCTGGTCCTTCTCGGGGCGGGCCTCGGTCGTGAGGGCTCCTCCGGCGGCGAGTTCCGCGCCGACCTTCTGCTGCTGGCGGCGGATTCCGTAGCGGCGGACGAGCTCGTAGCTGACGACGACCGAGATCACGATCAGGCCCTGCATGATCGTGGCGATCTCCTTCTCGTACCCGTACTGGTCGAGGGAGGCCGACGCCTTGTCCAGGAAGGCGATGAGCAGGGCGCTGAAGGCGATGCCGAGCGGGTTGTTCCGGCCGAGCAGCGCGATGGTGATACCGGTGAAGCCGATGCCGGTCGGGAAGTCGAGGCTGTACGTGTGGGTGTCGCCGAGGAGTGTCGGCATCCCGGCGAGGCCGGCGACCGCGCCCGAGATCAGCATCGAGGTGAGGATCATCTTCTTGGCGTCGACGCCGGAGGCCTGCGCGGCGGTCTCGCTGGCGCCGGTGGCGCGCAGGTCGAAGCCGAAGCGGGTACGGCCGAGGACGAACCAGTAGACGAGGCCGCAGGCGGCGGCCACGAAGGTGAAGCCGTAGATCTCACCGGCCTCGGCGCCCATGGAGAGGCCGGGGAACCAGCCGGACTCCGGGATCTCGCCGGTGGTCAGGTTGTTGGAGCCGGCCGGCTGGACGCCGAAGTTCTTGGGCAGGATCAGCCAGGCGACGAGGCTGGTGGCGATCGAGTTGAGCATGATCGTGGAGACGACCTCGCTCACCCCGCGGGTGGTCTTGAGGATGCCCGCGATACCGGACCAGAAGGCGCCGACCAGCATCGCGACGATCACGATCAGCGCGATCTGGAGCGGTCCCGGCAGATCGACGCTGGCGCCGACGAGCGCCGCCATCATCGCGGCGAGCCGGTACTGCCCGTCGACCCCGATGTTGAAGAGGTTCATCCGGAAGCCGACGGCGACCGCGAGCGCGGCCAGATAGTACGTGCCGGCCTGGTTGACGATCAGTACCTGGACATCGACGTACGAGGCGGACTCGAACATGATGCGGTACGGCTCGAAGGGGTCGCTGCCCGAGATGAGCAGCACCACGGTGGTCAGGACTATGGCGACGACCAGCGCGAGCACCGGGCCCGCGAAGCCCAGGATCAGCCGGTCCTTGTCGAACTTCTTCATCGGGCGTCGTCCTCCGGTGCCGCTGCGGCCTGTGGTGCCTCTGCCGTGGGCTCGGCCCGCGTCGCCGGCACGGACTGCGCCGCCGGTACGGGCTCTGCCTCCAGGTGACCGGTGGCGGCGCCGGTCATGGCCGAGCCCAGTTCCTCCGGAGTGATGGTGGCGGGGTCCGCGTCGGCGACGAGCCGGCCGCGGTACATCACCCGCAGGGTGTCCGAGAGCCCGATCAGTTCGTCCAGGTCCGCGGAGACCAGCAGGACGGCCAGCCCCTCGCGGCGGGCCTCCCGGATCTGGTCCCAGATCTGGGCCTGCGCGCCGACGTCCACACCGCGGGTCGGGTGGGCGGCGATCAGCAGCTTGGGACTGTGGCTCATCTCGCGGCCGACGATCAGCTTCTGCTGGTTGCCGCCGGAGAGCGAGGCCGCGGTGACCTCGATACCGGGCGTACGGACGTCGTACTCGCGCACGATCCGGGTGGTGTCGGCGCGGGCGGCCTTCGGGTCGAGCAGTCCGCCGCGGCTGTTGGGCCTCTCGGTGACATGGCCGAGGATGCGGTTCTCCCAGAGCGGGGCCTCCAGCAGCAGGCCGTGGCGGTGCCGGTCCTCCGGGATGTAGCCGATGCCGTCCTCGCGGCGCTTGCGGGTGGGCGCGTGCGAGATGTCGGCGGCGTCGAGGGTGATCACCCCGCCGTCGGGGTCGCGCAGCCCCATCAGCGCCTCGATCAGCTCGGTCTGGCCGTTGCCCTCGACGCCCGCGATGCCCAGGACCTCGCCCTGGTGGATGGTGAAGGTGATCCCGTCGAGCACCTCGCGTACCGCGCCGTCGGGGTCGGTCGCGGTCAGCCGCAGCCCGTCCACCGTGAGCATCGGTATGTCCGTCACCGTCGACTCTCGGGTCTCCGGCGAGGGCAGCTCACTGCCGACCATCAGCTCGGCGAGCTGCTTGGTGGTGGTGTGCGCGGGGTCGGCGGTGCCCACGGTCGTACCGCGCCGTATGACGGTGATGTCGTCGGCGACCGACAGGACCTCGCCCAGCTTGTGCGAGATGAAGATGACGGTCAGGCCCTCGGCCTTGAGCTCGCGCAGATTGTCGAAGAGCGCCTCGACCTCCTGCGGCACCAGCACGGCGGTGGGCTCGTCCAGGATCAGGATGCGGGCGCCGCGGTAGAGGACCTTGAGGATCTCCACGCGCTGGCGGTCGGCGACCCCGAGGTCCTCGACGAGCGCGTCGGGGCGTACGCCGAGGCCGTACGCGTCCGAGATCTCCTTGATCTTCTTGCGGGCCTTCGCGCCGATACCGTACAGGCTCTCGCCGCCGAGGACGACGTTCTCCAGGACGGTGAAGTTGTCGGCGAGCATGAAGTGCTGGTGCACCATGCCGATGCCGCGCGCGATGGCGTCGGCGGGGCTGGTGAACGCGGCGTCCGCGCCGTCGACGGTGATGGTGCCCTCGTCCGGCTTCTGCATGCCGTAGAGGATCTTCATCAGGGTCGACTTGCCCGCGCCGTTCTCACCGACCAGGGCGTGGACCGTGCCCTTGCGGATGGTGATGTCGATGTCGTGGTTGGCGACAACGCCGGGGAATCTCTTGGTGATACCGCGTAGTTCGACTGCGGGGGGACTGCTGGACGGACCGCTGGGCGGGCTGCTGGACGCGTTGATGACGCACTCTCCTTGGCGGGAAAGGAGTAAAGGCGGGGGTGACAGTGGCAGGCGGGGGTGAAGTTATCGCGCCAAAGGGTCGTCTACACGCGTAGCGCAGCCGAATCGTAAGGCGGGGGGCCGCGGGCGGCCGGGGGGTGACCGGGCGGTCACCGGGTGTGCGTGCGCCGGCCAGTGCGCCGGGTCGTACACCGGGCGCACGTCGGGCGTACGCCGGGCCGTTCGGCCGGTGGTACGCCGGACCTGGTGCCGGGTCGTACGCCGGACCGGGTGCCGGGTCGTACGCCGGACCGGGTGCCGGGTCGTACGCCGGACCGGGTGCCGGCTTGTGCGCCAGGCCGTATGCCGGGGCGCACGCCGGGCCGGTGCGCCCGGGGCCCGGGGCGACGGCGTGCACCGTCGCTCCGGGCCCGCGGGAGGTAACCGCGCGGCCGGACAGGGCTGTTACGGCGTGGTCTTGACGGTGATCTTGCCGTCGACGATGTCCTTCTTCGCCTTCTCCACCGCGGCGACCACATCAGTCATCTTGGTGTAGGCCGGGTTGGAGTCGGCCAGGCCGACGCCGTCCTTGTCCAGGCCGTAGCGGACCTCACCGGTCTGCGGCGTGCCGTCCTGGACCGACTTGATCAGGTTGTAGACCGAGTCCGCGACATCCTTGGTCACCGAGGTCAGGATCTGGTCCTTGTAGGCGGCCAGGCCCTTCTGGCTGTACTGGTCGGAGTCGACGCCGATGGCCCACTTGCCGGCCTGCGCGGTGGCCTCGATCGAGCCGGAGCCGGCCAGACCGGCGGCGGCGTAGACCACGTCGGCCTTCTTGTCGAGCTGTCCCTGCGCGGCGGCCTTGCCGAGGTCGGGCTTGGAGAAGCCGTCGAAGTTCGGGGGCTGGGTCAGGTACTGCGACAGGACCTTGACCGACGGGTCGGTCTCCTTGACGCCCTGCGCGAAGCCGGCCTCGAACTTCTTGATCAGCGGGGTCTCGACACCGCCGATGAAGCCGACCGTCTTGGACTTGGTGACCTTGGCGGCGGCGACGCCGGCGAGGTACGAGCCCTGCTCCTCGTTGAAGACCATGTTGGCGATGTTCTTGCCGGTCACCGAGGAGTCGTCGATGATGCCGAAGGTGGTCTTCGGGAACTTCGGCGCGACCTTCTTGATGGCGGGCGCGTACGCGAACCCGACACCGATCACCGGGTTGTTGCCGGAGCGGGCCAGCTCGGTCAGCCGCTGGACCTTGTCGGCGTCCGACTCACCCTCGGAGGGCTCGGCGGCGCTGCCCTTTATCTTGAGGTCGGTCTCGGCCTTGGACAGACCGGCGTAGGCGGCGTCGTTGAACGACTGGTCGCCGCGCCCACCGATGTCGTACGCGATGGCGGCGCCGGCTTCCTTGGAGCCGGAACCGGCGTCCGACGACGACTTGTTGCCACACGCGGTGGCGGTGAGCGCGAGTGCCGCTGACGCGACACCCACGGTGGCGATCCTGGTGATCCGGCGCAAGGGAGGCTCCTTCAACCTGACCGAAGCGCCTCGGCTGGCGCTGGTTTCGCGGCGATCGTAACGCGCGTAGATGTCAGATAAAGACCCGTACGGAAGCTGTTATCGGATCGTCGCGAACGGAGGGCGAGCCAAAGGTGTCATGGCCGGTTACAAACGGTTGCCGTCGATCAACGCGGCGGCCGTGAAAAGCTCCACGCCGACCTGAATCGCGTGTTCGTCGACGTCGAAATCACCACGATGCAGGTCGTACCGGGCCTGGCTGCCGGGCGCCCGTACGCCGAGCCGCGCCATCGCGCCGGGCACCTGTTCCAGATACCAGGAGAAGTCCTCTCCGCCGAGGCTCTGCTCGGTGTCCTCGATTGCATACGAACCACGGCGCGCGGTCTGCGCGGCGCGCAGCAGTTCGGTGACGACCGGGTCGTTGACGACCGGCGGCACGCCGCGGACGTACTCGATCTGCGACTTGGCGTGATGGAGCGTGGCGATCTCGTCGATCGCGGCGTGCACCATGTCCGGGGCCTCGCGCCAGGCGGGCAGGTCCAGGCAGCGGACGGTGCCGGAGAGTTCGGCGTGCTGCGGGATGACGTTGCAGGTGTGGCCGGACGCGATACGTCCCCAGGTGACGGAGAGCCCGGAGCGGGCGTCGACCCGGCGGGCGAGCAGCGCGGGGACGTCGGCGGCCACCCTGGCGACGGCGGTGACCATGTCGGTGGTGAGGTGGGGACGCGCGGTGTGGCCGCCGGGGCCGTCGAGGCTGATCTCCAGCCGGTCGCAGGCGGAGGTGATGGGGCCGGAGCGCAGCCCGATGAGCCCGGCGTCGACCTTGGGGTCGCAGTGGACGGCGATGATGCCGCCGACGCCGTCGAGCACCCCGGACTCGATGGCGTCGACGGCGCCGCCGGGCAGCACTTCCTCGGCGGGCTGGAAGATCAGCCGTACGGCGTTGGGCAGCTGCCCCTGCCGATCGAGTTCGGCCAGAACCAGCCCCGCGCCGAGCACGGCGGTGGTATGGACGTCATGCCCACAGGCGTGCGCCCGGTCGGGCACGGTGGAGCGGTACGGGACGCCGGTCTTGGTGTCCGGGATGGGCAGCGCGTCGATATCGGCGCGCAGGGCCAGCATGGGGCGCGCGGGGTCGGGCGTCCCGATGTCACACATGAGCCCGGTGCCGGTGTTGAGCACCCGCGGCGCGAGTCCGGCCTGCTCAAGCCGGTGCTTGAGCGCGGCGGTGGTACGGAATTCCTGGTTGCCCAGCTCGGGATGCATATGCACGTCCCGGCGGAAGGCGATCAGCTCGGCACGCAGTGTTTCGGGCAACGTGCCGGGGAGTGCGGCTTCGGCTTCCGCGGGCAGGTCGTTCTCGGACTCGCAGGACATCAACTGGCTCACCTGTTGAAGACTAGGCCCCTTCACTGATCAACCAGCCCTCGATCAAGAAAATTTCAGCCACACAGGCCAAGAAACTTGGTCCCGGCGTGCATGACGTACGGACACAGCGGGTATACCGGCGCATCCTCGCGATGGGGAGGGGGTCGGGCGGCCGCCGATCGTCAGAGGTCGTCGGGCAGGATCCGGAAATGGGTGTACCGGCCACCGAGCGGCCGGACGGTCCGGAAGTCACGGAGGTCCCGGGTCAGGACGGCGTCCGTGTCGTACTCGGCTGCCAGGGCGACGTTCACGGCGTCGACGAGGTCGAGATCGAGCGCGTGATAGCGAGCCCGTACCGAAAGGGCCGCGTCGAGGAGTTCCGGCGTGGAAGAAGCGAGAACCAGCCGCATCTGCCGCATCCGCGCCGTCAGCGAGCGCACGATTCCGTCGGCGGCGGCCCGGCCGGCCCGGCTGGTGGCGACCTGGTGCACCTCGTTGATCGCGAGAGGGGCGGCAACGAGGAGCCCGCAGTCGTCCGCCGCTTTTCTGGCCCTCTGGTGGTCGGGATCGGAGCGATTGAACAGGGTGAGCAGCCCGGAGGTATCGGCGATGACGATCACGCCGCGTCCCCCGTGTTCCGTCGCTCACGTGCCTCATAACCATCGGTCACCGCCGCACGGATGTCCTCCGCGGTAACGGGCCCTCCGAGATCGAAGGTCTCGTCGTCGGTGACGAACGGCTCGTCCCACGCGCGGTGAGCCAGCGCGATGCGGTGAATGCCCTCACGGATTATCTCGGCCTCGGACACGCCCAGGCGGGCGGCGGCCTCCTTGATCAATGCGAGGTCACTGTCGTCGGCGTAGACATTGGTGCGCTTCAGAGCCATGATCTCATGGTACAGGTTATGTACCACCGTGACCTTTCCGTGAGACGGACCCTCTCTGCGGACGCCGACGGAGACGCCGACACCCCTTGCGACCGGCCCTTTACGATCGCTAAGTTGAGCCGGATTGCTCAGCACAAGGGCGCGTTCGGGGGAGGGGCCCGCAGATGCCGTGGGACGAGTGGGAGCAGCTGAAATCGGACGCCGCCGGGAGGCAAGCCACCGGGCAGGCCACCGGGATGCGGCTCAATCAGCTGCCCGGCGGGCCCGGGAGCGGGGGCCGGGACGATCTGGTGGTCCAGCAGGACGATCTGGGCGCCGTGGGCCATGAAGCCTTCGTCCTCCACAGCGACCTGGGCAAGCAGGCGGACATCGCGGGCGCGGGCGCGGACAAGAGCGGCTCGGGTTCCAGCATGCAGGCCGCAGCCTCCCTCAAGAGCCACAACTTCACCCTCGGGTCGGCCCTGGAGACGACGGTGTCGACCTGGACCAGCCAGGTGAAGTCGCTGCTCCAGGCATGCGCCCATATCTCCAACCACCTGGACTACACCAAGGCGTCGCACGCCAAGGACGACCTCGCCATCGAGGCGTCGATCCGCAACCGCGACGGCTCCACCCTGCCCGTGTCACGGCTCGATGAGTACTTCAAGTAGGGAAGAAGGAAGACAGCGGTGGCCAGTCTCACCTTCATGGATGTCGCCGAGGTCGATCTCGGCAAGCTCGGATCAGCCGTCTCGGACTGGAAGACAGCCGTCGGCAACCTCAAGACGCTTGCGGGAAACGCCAAGTCCGGTCTGCTCGCGAAGTCGGACTCCGCCCGCTGGGCCGGCGTCAACGCGACCGTGACCCGGGAATTCGTCGGAAAGACGGTGAAGGAGTTCACCGACGCCCACGCGCAGGCCGAGAGCATCTGGAAGCTTCTCGACGACGCCCATTCGGAACTCCTCAAGATCCAGAAGAGCATGAAGACCGCCGTCGAGGTGGACGCCCCCGCGATGGGGGTCAGGATCGAGGACATCGGCGGTGGTGCGGTCCGGTGGTTCTTCCCCCATGTCCGGGGTGACACCGACGAGCGGACGCAGGAGCAGCGCGACGCGGCGCAGGCGCTGGCCGACCGGATCGCCGGCCTGATCGCGCACGCCACGGAGATCGACAGCTCGGTGACCCGGGCACTCGGCAAGGCCCATGGCGGCGACGTCCACAACTTCGGGCACTCGAACTACACGTCTCTGGACGACGCCCAGGTGGAGCGGCAGCTGGAACTCGCGGCGCTGGGGCCGAAGATGACCGACGCGCAGCTGGCCGAGTTCAACTCGCACATGAAGTACAACGCCAAGGACCCCGATTTCACCACGGCGTTCTACCAGGGGCTGGGCGGCCCGGAAGCGACCCTTGAGTTCTACGGCCGCATGTCGATCGACGGCACCGGCGGGGACGACAAGGCGCGCCTGGCCCTCACCCAGGAGCTCCAGCGCACCATGGGCACCGCACTGGCCACCGCCACCGACCCCGACAACAAGCCCCATCTGCCGGCGAGCTGGGGCGCGGAGTTCCGGAAACTCGGCACGCAGCCCATCGAGCTCGAACCGGGGGCGATGAACTCCCCCTACGGTTACCAGGTGCTCGGCGGACTCCTCCGCTACGGCGACTACGACCCGGAATTCCTCAACCCCATCGCCGAGCATGTCACTCAGCTGCATCGCGACGATCCGACCCGGTTCATGCTCAACGCGCCGATGGGCAGCGATGACATCTACGGCTTCAACCCGTCCGGGAAGCTGGGCTCCGGGAACGACCCGTTGAACAGCGTCCTTGAGGCGCTGGGGCACAGCCCGGAGGCTTCGGAGAAGTTCTTCTCGGATACACCGACCAAGTACAACGAGGACGGCACGGTCGACAAGAACAACTCGGCCGGCTTCTCCTCATACTTGGAGGAGTTCACCAAGGAAGACTTCCAGTGGAACATTGACACGAACGCCGCCAATGTGATGGCGGACGAGGAGAACACCGCGGATGCCCTGAACGACGGCCCGAACGCGCTGGGGCACGCGCTGGAGGCGGCCACGACGGGGCGTCCGTACGACAGTGACGACACCGCTGACGCCATCCCGCACTCGGAGAAGGCCGCAGCGCTCACATCGCAGATCGTGGAGCTGTTCGGTGAGAATCCGGGGCTGCTTCAGCACAATGAGAATGGCGATCTCGAAGACGCGGAGACCGGCCCGCTCTACGCGATGCGGGACAGTCTGGGCGACATCACCGCCGAGTACATGGGTGACTTCCAGCGCGTGGTCTACGCGGAGTCGGGGGACGATTTCCCGACATTCGGTGCTCCTGCGAGTCTCGATATGGACCAAGCTCGCTCGTTCCTTTCCGTCGTCGGCCAGGATCCGGACGCGTACGCGGCCATCACGAGTTCCCAGCAGGCCTACACCTCTCAGCAGGTGGACGCGGCCATCAACACACCGACACAGTCGGAGGCTTCCATTGACGGCCGCGTCCGCGGGGCCGTGGCACCGGGTGCTGTGATCGCGGGCATCATGAGCGAATCCCGCGCCGATGCCGTGATCGACTACCACTCCGCGTCGGACCAGGAGTTCAACGACGCGGCGGCGGACAACGCGAAGTGGGTGAACCGAATCGTCGGGATGGGAACGGGCGCGGTGGGAGAGCGTGTGCCCATCGCGGGCGAGCTTCTTGGCTGGGTCAGCGAGGACATCACGGAGAGTGTGTTGAAGAGCATCGAGCAGGACTCTGCCGCAGAGGCCCAGAAGGAAGCCGGCAGGTCATATACCGGTGGCCGGGAGGCAGCCATCCTCTCCTCCGAGGATGCCGTCAACCGGGCGTTGATGAACAGCGACATCCATGTCGACACCTACGACGATCTACGGAGAGCCGCGAAAACCGAGGCCGGCAACAGCCATGACGCGGGAGCAAGTTGGCAGCGCGCCACTGATCCCTCATGAGGCGGCCGGCAGGGCTTGCGGCTCTGGCGGTCGTCCTGTCCATCGGGCTCTCCGGCTGCGGCGACGGAGAGAAGAAGGACTATGCGATCCCCACCTCGCTCTGCGGGGTCCCGGTCGATCCGCAGCTCCTCGACCCGCTCTTGCCTCCGGGCAAGAAGATCTTCGTGGAGGAAGGCCATTACGCGAAGGGGGTCCCACGCGAGCGCTGCAGCGTCCTCATCGACGGCGATGTGTGGCTGTCCCTGTACGGCGAGTGGCGGAAGGCCGACTTCACCGCTCTCGACGCCGCCAAGGATCAGGTGGTCGGCGGCGGCGGGTTCAACACGACACCCGACGGCGACATCGCTTCGTGGTACCGGGGAGCGGCGACCGCTTTCTCGTGTCGTAACAAGGATTGGGGGGCTTACTCAACCGTCGCCCAGTCTATTGAGCGGGACGGGCGTAAGGCGAACGAGGAAGCCCTGAAGAAGTTCATCGCGCCTTACAGCAAGGCTCTGGCCAAGAAACTCCCCTGCGAGGATGCTTCGTAGCGCGCAGGGGTACGCATCACTCGGCCGTGCACGGGTATGCCACCGGGTCCCCTCAACCGTTACCGCCGGTCTGGCCTTCATGAAGAGCTTCATCGCTTCGTACACAACGGCGTACGAGAAGCAGCAGCCGTGCCGGGGCGAGAACGGCTCACCCGCCCCCACCGCACCGTAGGGGGCGGGTATCGGCCCAGGCCGGACGTCACTCCGGGAGCGGCTCGCGCGGGAAGCCCGGGAATTCGCCGCCGCCGTCGCCGCCTTCGCCGGGTAGGTCGTCTGCGAGGTGCCCGCCGGGTGCTTGCCGGCTTCCCATGACGTCACGTCCAGGTGGTGCGGGCGAAGTTGACGAGTCCCGTCAGGGCCTTCCCGCCCGCCGAGATGTTGTTGTCCTCGTCTCCGATGCCGAGTGGGCTGCTGACCTTTTCGAACCCGCTGACGGTGCCCACCGCGTACGGGCCGTCGCTCCAGGTGGCGAAGAACGCCCCGCCCGAGTCGCCGGGCGTCTCGTCGGCGTGGTGCTCCAGTTCCTGCGCGTCCCCGTCCTCGTCGTCGTCGATGACATGGATGCCGGACTGGAAGCTCGGCCGCTCGGCGTTGTCCACGTCGCCCGGGTAGCCGACCGACGTCCAGTAGGCGCCGCCCCTCCAGCTGTCGTCGAAGGGCCGCGCGCCCATGCCGCCCAGCCAGTCCCCGAGCGGGTCGGCGAGCCGCAGCACGGCCATGTCGTGCGCCGACACATGCTGGCCGGCGTACCCGTGGGCGGCCGTCGCCCACGACTGGCCGCCCGCGCCGGCGCTGGAGGTGCCGTCGAAGTAGCCGGCGACGAACTGGATGGAGGCGTTCGGCGCGCCCCACGGGACCGCGTGCGAGGCGGTCAGTACGGCGCGCTTGCCGACGAGCACCGCGGTGCCCGACGCGTCCCAGTTGGGGGAACCGGCGTCGTTCCGGATGAAGATCCGTCCGATGCACGACCAGGGGTAGCCGGACGGGAAGAAGGTCTGCCGGGGCGTGTACTCGCCGTAGACCCCGGTGGTGAGCGGGATGACGGTCGTGCCGTTCATGCGGCGCATCGCTCTGAGCGAGGGCCCGGTGGGGCGGGGGTAGTGGAGCAGCGGCTGCCAGAGCGGTCGGTGCGGGCGCGGGGGTGTGTCCGGGGCCCGCAGCGTCCCCATCTCGTGCAGCTCGGTCTCGGTCATCGCCCGGCCGTAGAAGGAGCCCTCGGGCAGGATGACCGTGCCGTCGTCCTTCGGCCGGAGCTTCTTGCCCGGCGGCATGGTGACCGGGGCCCGCGCGGTGGCGAGTCCTTCCCTGACCTCGTCCGGGGCCTTCTGCTCCGCGGCGAGGTCGTCCAGGCGCGCCAGGTCTTCCAGGGTGAGCGGGGGTGCCGGGTGGGCATGGTGAGCGGTCATGATCGGTCGCCTCCTTGTCTCCTTTCACCGTGCGACTGTTCGGAGGCTCGCGCGCGTGCGGAGGTGACCTGTGGTACGGAAGCCAGCACCGCCCATGCCCACTTTGGGCCAAACGGGTGAACGGCTCAACGCCCGACCGCGTGGACGTACCCGGCTCAGGCCGGGGACGGCAGTCTCGGGAGGCGGTGGATGTCGCGGGCCGTGCCCGTGACGCCCGACAGGAAGCCCTGGGCGCGCGGGCTGGCCGTCTCCTTCAGCCACTCCGGGGCGATGTCACAGACCGCGACGCGTACGCCCGTGCCCGCCAGGGCCAGGGGCAGGGTGTGGACCACCGTGGAGGGAAAGCTCAGGACCGTCTGCCCGATCGGGCCCCGGCGCGCGATCACTTCCAGGGGGAGGTCCGGGCGGACGATCTCCAGGCCCGTGACCGTGTGCAGGCGGTGCAGCTTGTCCACGTCCTCGCGGCGGTGCGCGAAGTAGCGGGTGGCGCCGTGGGTGCGGGCGAGGGCCGTGACCGCCTCAAGGTACTGGTCCGCGTCGACCACGCCCGTCTCGACCAGCGACGTACCGACCATGTCGGCACCCGTGGCTATCCGGGGCGGCCCGAACGTCTCCCGGGTCCACTCGAAGCGGTTGGCGGTGACGGTGATGCCGGCCGGGGCCTCCTCGACGGGCATCGAGGTGAAGACCTCGACCGTACGGCCGTCCGACGGGGAGAGCCGGCGCCGCGCGGCCGCGGTGACGGGCGCGAGGACCAGTTCCCGCGGCCCGCGGCTGCCGCGCCGGTGCCAGCGCACCAGCCGCTCGCCGCGGGCGATCTGTCCGATGAACTCCAGCGTGGCCGTGCCGTCGTCCACCACCGTCAGCTCCTTGCCGCTGACCAGGGTCAGCAGCAGCTGTACGTAGCGGGAGAACGGGTCCCCGATGACTATCCGGCCGGCCTTGCGGAGCAGCGGGGTCAGTTCCCGCAACGTCCGCAGGGGCGCCCCCGCGCCACCGCGCGCCTCTTGCCAGCGCACGGTGAAACCCTCGTCGCGGGCCAGCTCGGCCATCCGGCGGAGCTGGCCGCGCGACATGGGATCGGTGGGCGACAGCACGATGACGGTGAGCGCGTCACCGGTCGCGCTGGCTCGCGCCCACTCCAGCACATTGAGCAGCTGGACCGGGCTCTCCACGAAAGCGATCGCGTCGGCGTTCCCGCCGGCGTTCCCGCCCGCGGTCGCACGAGGGTGCGGGGAGCGGCCCCCGCCGGCACCGGTCATGGCGTCAGACCGCCACCGGCTCGGCGGACTCCGCGGCCTCGGCGACGACGCCCGCGACCCGGCGGAGCTTCTTCATCGGGCCCAGCTCCGACTCGTAGACCTTCTTGACGCCGTCACCGAGGGACGCCTCGATGGTGCGGATGTCGCGGACGAGGCGCTGGAGGCCCTGCGGCTCCACGGACGCGGCCTGGTCCGAGCCCCACATGGCGCGGTCGAGGGTGATGTGACGCTCGACGAAGGTGGCGCCGAGGGCGACGGCGGCGAGGGTGGTCTGGAGACCGGTCTCGTGGCCGCTGTAGCCGATCGGGACGTTCGGGAACTCGGCCTGGAGCGTGTTGATCACGCGCAGGTTCAGCTCCTCGGCCTTGGCCGGGTACGTGGACGTGGCGTGGCAGAGCAGGATGTTGTCGCTGCCCAGGACCTCGACCGCGTGCCGGATCTGCTTCGGCGTCGACATGCCGGTGGAGAGGATGACCGTACGGCCGGTGGCGCGCAGGGCGCGCAGCAGCTCGTCGTCGGTGAGGGAGGCGGAGGCCACCTTGTGGGCGGGCAGGTCGAACTTCTCCAGGAAGGCGACGGCCTCGGTGTCCCACGGGGAGGCGAACCAGTCGATGCCGCGCTTCTTGCAGTGCTCGTCGATGGCGCGGTACTCGTCCTCGCCGAACTCGACGCGGTGACGGTAGTCGATGTACGTCATCCGGCCCCAGGGGGTGTCCCGCTCGATGTCCCACTGGTCGCGGGGGGTGCAGATCTCCGGGGTGCGCTTCTGGAACTTGACCGCGTCGCAGCCGGCGTCGGCGGCGGCGTCGATCAGGGCCAGGGCGTTGTCCAGCTCGCCGTTGTGGTTGATGCCGATCTCACCCGTGACGTAGACCGGCTGGCCGGGTCCGGCGGTCCGCGTGCCGAAGGTGCGCAGGCGCGAGATGGAGTTGGTGCTCATGGAGCGTCCTTACTTGTTGAGGGTGGGGGTGTGGGGGGTCCGGAGACCCGGCCCGAGGATCCAGGCGGCGATCTCGCGGATCGCTCCCTCGCCTCCGGGGGTCGTGGTGACGGCACGCGCGGCGGCGCGTACGGCGTCATGGGCGCTCGCGACGGCCACCGGCCAGCCGACGAGTCCGAAGCACGGGAGGTCGTTGACGTCGTTGCCGACGTACAGCACCCGCTCGGGCGCGATCCCGTGCTCGTCGCACCACTGCTTGAGTGCGAGATCCTTGCGGTCGATGCCGTGCAGCACCGGCACCTGGAGCTTGCGGGCGCGGGCGGCGACGACCGGGTTCTGCTCGGTGGAGAGGATGAGCAGCTTCAGTTCGCTACGGCGCAGCGCGGCGATCCCGAGCCCGTCGCCGCGGTGCACGGCGACCATCTCGCGGCCGTCGGAGTCGACGAAGACCTTGTCGTCGGTCTGGGTGCCGTCGAAGTCGAGTACGACCGCGTCGATGTCGTCGTACGTCGGCAGGACGGCCGGGTCCAGGAGCGGGGCCAGCGCGCGGGCGCGGGCCAGGTCGTGCGGGTCGTCGATCTCCAGGACCCGGGCGGGGTCGGTGGCGACGAGCGCGGTGTGGCCGAAGAAGCGGTGCCTGGCCTCGCGGAAGCCCTCGGCGCGCATCGCGTAGGCGGCGCCGGTCTCCAGGTACTCCTGGGGGCGGTCCTGGCGGCGCGGCCGGTTCGACTTGTCGTGGTTGACGCCGTAGCCGCCCGAGGCCCCGGCGTCGGCGCTGCCCTCGCTGTCCTGGCGCCAGATGAAGCCGTGGGTCGGCGCGACGGTCAGCGCGCTGTCCGCGCCGTCCTCGGTGACCGCGCCCGCGACGCCGTCCAGGTCCTCGGCCGTGATGAACGGGCTGGTGCACTGCACGAGCAGGACGACCTCGGCGGTCTTACCGCGCATCGCGCCGTAGGCGTCCATCGCGTGCAGCACCGCGGCCTCGCTGGTCGCGGTGTCCCCCGCGATCGCGGCCGGGCGCAGGACGACCTCGGCGCCGGCGGAGCGTGCCGCGTCGGCGATGGCCGCGTCGTCGGTCGAGACGACGACATCGGTCACGCGCCGGGCCGCCAGACAGGCGCGGACGGCGCGCACGACGAGCGGTACGCCGCCGACGGGGGCGAGGTTCTTGGCGGGTACGCCCTTGGATCCGCCGCGTGCGGGGATCACCGCGAGGACGGTCATCTGTACTCCTTGGTCCGCGGGTCGGTCTCCCGCGGCTCGGTCATCTGCGGCTCGGTCATGCGCGGCCCGTTCGTCCGCGGTGGGTGGGGTGGCCGGGTCGGGTGCCGACGACGGCCCGGTCACAGCTCGCCCATGCGGCGGATGACGGGCGCCACGCGCTGCACGCCGTGGCGGTAGGCGCCGCGCGCCGCGCCCCGTACGGCCTCGCGCACCACGCGCCGGACCCCCCGGACATCGCTCTCGGAGGCCCGCGACGGCAGTGGAGTCCCGTCCACGGCCAGGTGGTAGCGGGCCAGCAGCGGCGGCAGGTATCCCGGCGCGGTGGTGGCCGTGTAGTACGGACTGATCTCGGGCAGTTCGGGCCCGTCGAGCAGCTCCGCCACCCGCGCGCGGGCCGTGTCGAAGGCCGACGCGTACGATCCGTCGGCGGCGACGCCCTGCCGGTCCGCCCAGACCGCGTCGGGGCGCGGGCGTCCGCCGCCGTCCAGCTGGTCCCAGGAGGCCAGACAGCCCGAGCCGATGAAGTGGTGGTTGCCGAGCGGCTCGCGGATACCGAAGTCGGTGAGGATCGCGGTCGGGATGCGCCGGTGCAGGGCCTCGAGCGCGGCCGTCGAGGAGACGGTGACCAGCAGGTCCGTACGGTCGAGGACCTCGCCCATGTTCCCGTACACGAGCCGGAAGTTGGGCGGCAGACCGCCGGGCACCTTCTCGGCGAGCCGCTGGTAGGGGAACTCCTCCACATGCGTGGTGTGCTCGCCGGGCTTGCTGCGCAGCTTCAGCAGCACCTCGCGGCGCGGGTGGAGCCTGGCGTGCTCGACGAGGCGCCGCAGCAGATACGTACGGTCGGCGCGGCTCGCCGGTACGGAGGGCTGGGCGGCGAAGACGACGGTGTCGCGGCCCTCCTCGGGGACGTACCGCTCCCCGCCGAGGAAGGGCAGCGCGGCCTCGGTGACCGAGGAGGCGTCGGCGCCCACGCCCTCGTACACGGCGCGGAACCGCTGCGCGTCGTACCGCGAATTGGCGAGGACGACATCCGCGCCGTGCCGCAGCAGCAGCCCGTCCGAGAGCTTCTCGTAGACGACTCCGACATAGCCGGTGACGATCACGGGCCGGTCGGCCAGCTTCAGGGCGGATATTCCGTGCAGCATCGCCTGGACGGCTCCGCCGACGAGGGCGAGGACGACGATGTCGTACGACTCCTCGCGCAGCGTCCGCAGGAAGTCGGTGCCGGTCAGCTCACGCAGGGCGTCCGCCTCCGCGCCGACCTCGGCCAGCTGTCTCGCGGTGGGCGTGGCCCGTCCGCGCAGGAGGAAGCCGCTGAGCTCTATGGAGCGGTCGTCCGGCGTGATGCGGCGCGCGGTGAGCGCGCCCCACTTCCACCGGGTGTCGGAGTCCGCGAGCACGGCGACCCGGACCGCTTGACCGCTGGTACGTGATGGCACGACGAGGACGTTAGAAAGCCATTCCGTTTGTCGCCCCAACTCAATGGCAATAAAGGGTTAACAGCACGTCTACGAATGGCGACGCGGGCCCGGAACAGCCGGAAAACGACCGGGAAGCGAACCGCTTCACCATTCCGCCATTCTTCGTTCACCTTCCATGTGCCCGGATGTCAGGCTGCATGACGTGCCGCCGCCTAGCGTCACGCAGGTGGTCAAGCTCTCTGTTGTCGTGCCGTTCTACAACGTGCAGACATACGCCCTCGAAACCCTTAGAAGCCTGCGCGCGAACAGCCGCGAGGACTTCCAGTTCCTTCTTGTCGACGACTGTTCGACCGACGGGACCCCGGAGATCCTCGAACAGGCGGCGCGCGACCTTCCGGGGGCGGTCCTCCTCAGACATGAACAGAACGGAGGGCTGGCCACCGCCCGCAACACCGGCCTGGACGCCGCGGACGGGGAGTACGTCACCTTCCTCGACGGCGACGACTGGGTGGCGCCGGGCTACTACGAGCGGCTGCTCGCCTCCATGGAGGCGCTGGGCTGCGATTTCGTCCGTACCGACCACGTGCAGTTCACGGCCAGGGCCCGGACGATCCACCGCGTCCCGGTCGGCCGGCGCGACGAGGTGCTGTCGCCCAGGGACGCGATCCTGCCCGCCGACCGCTCGACCTCGGTCGACTATCCGTACGCCTGGGCGGGCATGTACCACCGCCGGCTCGTCGACCGCGGCCTGGTGCACTTCACGGACGGGCTGCGGACCGCCGAGGACCGGCCCTGGATCTGGCGGCTGCACCGCGAGGCGGAGTCCTTCGCCGTGATCGGACTGCTCGGGATCTTCTACCGGCGCGGGGTCGCCTCGTCGCTCACCCAGATCGGCGACGTTCGGCAGCTCGATTTCATCCGCGCCTTCGACCAGGTCATCGAGGAGACCGCGAAAGACGCGGAAGCGGACCGTTTTCTGCTGAAGGCCGTGCGCACCTACTGCGCGATCATTTCCCACCATCTGGCGTCGAAAGAGCGATTCGAACCGGCCGTGGCGCGGCAATTGCGCGCGATGAGCGCCGCCGCTCTGAAACGACTGCCTCAGGACGTCTTGAAGGAAGCGCTGGATTCGATGGACCTGGACCGCTCGGCCCGGCTGCGCCGCCTGCGAAGGCGGCCCTCGTCCGCCGGGAAGGCGGCAGCGTGATGGCGTCGTCGTCCCTCTTTCCGAGTGCGTCCGCGGGTGGGCGTACGACGCAGGTCTTCTGCGCCTCCACGCTCTACGGAGCCGCCACCCTGGCCGCCGCGATCGACGCCGGGCTCTTCCCCGCGGCCGGCCGCCGGCTGCTGGTCGTCTGCAACAACGCGGGCTCGCCCGAGCTGACGCCCTCGGTCGACGAGATGCCGGGCTTCGAGCAGCTGCGCGACCGGTTCGACGACCTCGTGTCGTGGAACGAGACGATCGCGCCGTTCCACCCGGGCAGCTGGTCCCCGCGCGCCGACGACATCCCTCTCTGGGAGCGTCATCTGCGGCTGGCCTGGCGGCTCGGAGACGACGACGTGCGGCTGGTCGTCGAGTCGATCCAGGTCAACCCGGCGCTCGCGATCGCGCAGATCTTCACGGGCGCGCCGGTCGAGGTGTACGCGGACGGGCTGATGAGCTACGGGCCCACCCGCTCGAAGATAGAGCCGCTGGTCGGCGAGCGGGTGCGCAGACTGCTGCATCTCGATCTCGTGCCGGGGCTCAAGCCGCTGCTCCTCACCGAGTTCGGCGTCGCCCCCGAGCTGGTGCCGACGGACGCGTTCCTGCGCGTACTGGACGAACTCACCGACGCCGAGCGGAACTTCGACACGCCGTCGGAGCCCCCGGCGCTGCTCCTCGGCCAGTACCTCTCCGCGCTCGGGATCCTCACCGAGCGCGAGGAGGAGGAGCTGCACATCAGGATGGTGCGGGGCGCGGTCGCCAAGGGCCACACCCAGGTGGTGTTCAAGCCGCATCCCACGGCGCCGGCCGCCTGGTCGCGGCGGCTGGAGCAGGAGGCGAAGAAGCTCGGCGCCGACCTGACCATCCTGGACAGCCCGGTGCTCGCCGAGGTGCTCTACCGGCGGCTGAAGCCGGCGCTGGTGGTCGGCTGCTTCTCGACGGCGCTGTTCACGGCGTCCGCGTTCTACGGCATTCCGGTGGCGCACACGGGCACGGAACTGCTGCTGGAGCGGCTCGCCCCGTACCAGAACAGCAACCGCGTGCCGGTGACGATCGTGGACGCGCTGCTGCCGTCACTGGACGACGGCGACGGTGACGCCAACGGCGGCGACGCCGACGCGCACCGGCCGGACCCGCTGATCGCGGAGCTGGTCGCGACCGTCGGCTACGCGATGCAGCACCAGATCTACCCGGGGCTGCGGCCCACGGCCGAGAAGTACCTCTCGGAGCATCTCGACGCGCACACCTGGCGCTACTTCAAGCGGCGCCGGCTCACGGCGCTGGCGCTGCCCGGCGCGGTCCCGGCGCAGCTGGCCCGTATCCCGCGCAACGCGACGGCGCGACGCATGGTGCGCCGGGCGCGGAAGCTGCGGCGGGCGGTGCTGCGGTAGGACCGCGCGGCCCCTGGTCGCCGGACGGGCAGAATACGTGCCGCCCGTCCGGCGAGGGCCGAACCGTACGACCGGCTCAGCCGGCCGGACTGCCGGCCGGGGTCTCCGTGCTGGTCCCGGAGGTCCCCGTGGTGGTCCCCAGGATCGACCGCAGCTCCGCCGCGTTCGCCTGGGTGATCTTCCACAGCTCCCGCTGCCTGCCGTGTACGTCGGCGACGGACGCGGCGTGATCGTCCAGCAGCCCGAGCGCCCGTTCCGTCAGGACCGCCCCGAGGTTCTTGTCATGGACGGAGACGCCCCACTCCGGGCGCTCGATGTCGGCCAGGAAGTACGCCATCTTCGGGTGCGAGATCAGGCTGATGACCGGCGTCCCACAGCCGAACGGGATCATTCCCGCGTGCCCGCGCATCCCGATGACCAGCTTCGTACGGGCGTAGACGTCCCGGATCTCGTCGTTCCCGGAGTCGTACATCGGGATCACCGGCAGCGAGATGCCGTGCTCGCGCCGCAGATCGAAGGCGATCCGCTCGTCGTCCAGCGAGTGCGCCACGCACTTCACCTCGGCGTGGCCGCCCAACACCCTTATCGCCTTGGCCAGTTCGGCGAGGAAGTGCCCGTAGTCATGGCCGAAGCGCAGCCCGGCCCGGTCGTACGCGGCGTTGATCAGGACGGTGTTCTCCCGGTGGGCGGGGTCGGTCCAGCCCTCGACCAGCTGCCGGGTGACGGTGGTCGGGCAGGGCTGGAAGCGCACCTTCTCGTGCAGTTCGGCGGGGAGCAGCGCGCGGACCTTCTCGATCGAGCCGTGGTTGCGCAGTCCGAAGAAGGCCGACTTCTCGACGAGCCTGCGCAGGCTCGCGTGGAAGCGCTCGCGCCGGTAGGACTGTCCGTCGAAGGCGTTGAAACCGACCGCGTACACCATCACGGGCACGTCGATCCGGTCCAGCAGCGCGTCGGGGACGTTCCACTGCCAGGCGCTGTTGCCGTTGGGCGCGGTGTCCGGGATGAACAGCCCGCCGCCCCCGATCACCAGCCCGCGCCGGGCGTTGACCCGCTCCAGCGCGGCCTCGTCGAAGAGCCGGTGGGCGTGGATCGAGTGCCAGCGGCGGGGCCCGGTGTCGGGGCCGAAGGTCAGCCGTACGGACTCGGGCAGCAGCTTGTCCCCGGCGTTGCCCTGCTGCGGCATGTAGTACGCGACATGCGCGAGCTGGTCCTCCGCCGCGCCCTCGCGCGGGCCCGGCGCCCCGCCGGGCGCGCTCGTCGTACGGCGCTGCATCTGCCGCGCGCCCCGGTGCGTGGGGTCGGCGGAGAGGCCGTTCATGGCGTGGCGCTGGGCCGTGGTGTCGTCGCCGTGGATCCAGGCGATCTGGGCCAGCCGGGCGAAGGCGGTGGCGGCGCGCTTGGGGGCGGCGGTGGCCAGCAGCAGCTGGGCCTCGGCCTCCTCGTAGCGGGACAGGCTCATCAGAGCGTGCCCGTACACCTCGTGCGGCCAGGCTTCGTTCACCGGGATGCGGACCGATCCCAGCAGGTCGGCGGCCTCCTGGAACTCGCCCGCGCCGATATGGGCGAGCGCGACGCGGCGGGCGCTCTCGACGTCCCCGGTGCGGGCGACGTGCGGGGTCCCGTAGTGCACGATCAGATCGTGGTGGGTGGTGCCGTTGAGCGCGAGATACGCGGCGTGCAGCTCGGCGTCGGAGAGTTCGTAGGGGCTCCGGTCGTCCTCGGAGTCGCTGACCGGCGCCTCGCCGCCGGGTTCCGGTTCCGTCGCCGAGTGGTCCCGCTGGATGACGAGGGTGTCGCCCGGCGTGAAGGCGACCACGCCCTCGCGCAGCCGCAGGAGCGCGCCGAGATCGCCCTGTACGACCGTACGCGGGTCGAGGACGATCACGGTGTCGTAGTCGCCGGCACGGATCATTCGGAACACATCGCCGCGCGAACCGGTCTCGGCCGGGCGCAGCTCGACGCGCGGGTGGAGCGCGTGGATACGGGCGACGGAGCCGGGCGGCAGACCGGGACCGTCGTGCAGGACGATGAAGTCCTCGCACAGGTCCGGGTTGGACAGGGCGAGACTGCGCAGCAGCGTCAGGAGGCCGGGCACGTCGTCGTCCCCGACGAGCGCGGCGAAGGCGATACGGCGCTTGCCGGTGAGGGACTGCGCGGTCATGGGGCTCGTGAGCATGGGGCTCGGAGTCATGGGGCTCGGGGTCATCTCAGGGAAATCCTCATGTCGTTGACGCTCTGGGCGCGTTCCATGACCCATGCCTTCTCGCTCGCCCGCTCGCGCTCGGAGGTGACGGGGACGCGCATCGCTCCGGGCAGTCGGTGGACGCCGCTCTCGTAGAAGTCGAAGCCGAACAGATCGAGCGCCGGGGTGACATCCAGGAAATCAAGGAGCCACAGGGTGTTGAACCCGCTGGTCGGGACGGACGGCCAGGCGTCCCAGTCGACCCCGCCGAGATGCCGCAGCGGCCAGCGCACCGACTCGTCGGTCACATACCGCTGGGCGCCGGGCACCAGCCGCTCGCGCAGCGAGTAGCCCCACTTCTCCGCGGACCCGCCGAACACCATCCGCGTGGTCACCGGCCGGTCCCAGTTGAAGCCGTGCTCGTGGGCGGTGGCGTGGAGGTCGGTGCGCGTACCGGTGGCCGGCGCGTCGATACGGTACGAGCTGAACCGTACGACCAGGTCGTACGCGTCGATCTCCGGCCCCAGCGAACCGCGCCCGAGGCTCTCGGAGTTGGCCACCAGACAGACGGACTTGCCCGCGATCAGATTGCGCAGCTCCCCGACGCCGATCCAGTCGGCGCCGCCGAGGGTGGGATCGGTGAGCGGCGGCCGCATCCGGTTCCTGCGCTGTTCCGCGTAGTGGCCGATGAGTTCGCGCAGCCGCGAGGCGTCGCCGTCGGCGGCGGCGATACGCAGGTCGAGGTACTGGCCGACGGCGTTCTGGAGCTCCCCGACCGGGTGGCGGTCGCGGCCCATGGCCAGCAGCGCGCCGACGAGGCGCGGCTCGGCCCGCGCGTGGTCGCCCTCGCCGTGCAGCCGTACGCCCTCGTCCCAGACGTCCCGTACCTCGGAGGCGGAGGCGGGGGCGGCGGCGAACTCCTCGGCGCGGGGGCACTCATGGGCGAGCAGCCGGAGCATGTCCTCCTGCTGCCGCGCGGCGATCCGCAGCCCGGCGAGGCGGGGGGCGACGCCGTACCAGTCGTCGTCGGTGAGCGCGAGATAGCGCTCGTACGCCGCGACGGCCGCGATCTCGTCACCGGCGGCCTCCAGCACCCTGGCCCGCAGCCGCCAGCCGGCGCGGGAGCTTCCGCGCTCGGCCAGGACGGTGGCGCTGATGAGGAGGGCGAGCGCCGGCTCGCCGTCGCCGCCGTTGCCGCCGTTGCCGCACTCCAGGGCGGCGGTTCCGGCGGCGAGCAGTGCGTCGAACAGCTCGTCGGAGGCCGCCTCGGTGGGGTCGGCCGTGGCGTGGACGGTCTGGAGGCGGCGCAGCTTGGCGGCCAGCTCGGTGCGTTTGCGGTCGTTGTCGGCACCGGCGGCCGCGAGCCGGTCGCTGTGCCGCGCGCACGCGCGCAGACACTCCCCCAGTTCTTTCGAAGCAGCTGGTGGCGCGGTGGCGGCGCGGCCGGCGTTACCCCTCGTTCCGCTCTCGGCGTTCTTGCCGCCGAGCCATCTCGGCCACAGTCTGCGGGCCTTCGTCATGCTGCTCCTGGCGTCTACTGCCCCACGGACAGATGGTGAGTGGGTGACAGGGTAGGAAATCTCTCCGCCCCGGAGGTGAACTCACACCATCGGTAAGAGGAACGAAACGCTTCGGACACCGGGAGCTGGTAGGCGCCGGCACTCTTGCCGGCACCCCCCTCTAGCCCTCGGACGGCAGCATCGTCATGGCGATGCCTGCCACGATCGCCGCGAGGCCGCTTTCGAAGCCCGCCTCGTGGTTGCCGAAGATCTCCTCGCCCGCGCCGGCGGCCAGCGGGTACGCGGCCAGCCGTTCGGCGCGGGCGGCGAGGTCGATCCCCTCCGTCCCCGTCCCCGCCCCCGTGCCGGTGTCCTTCGCCGGGGCGGGGCCCATCGTCTGTTCCTCGATGACGTAACCGATCGTGTAGCTGTACGCGGTGAACCAGGCCCGCGCCGCCGTCCGCGGGGTGAATCCGGACTCCGTGAGTCCGCGCAGCTGGGCGTCCATGGTGGCCGCGTAGCCGGTGTCCGTGAAGTGCGTACCGCTGTAGACCTTGGCGCCGTCGCGGTACCGCAGCAGATGGCCGCGCAGCCCGCGCATCGCCGCGGTGAGCCCGTCCCGCCAGTCGGGGGCGGAGATCGCGGGCAGATCGGCCGCCATCCGCCGGAACATCTCGGTCGCCATCTCGTCCAGCAGCGCCTGCTTGTCCTTGAAGTGCCAGTAGAGGGCGGGCGCCTTGACGTCGAGTTCCGCGGCGATGGCGCGCAGGGTCAGCCCTTCGAGGCCCACCTCGTTCAGCAGCCGCAGCGCGGTGCGGGCGACCAGCGCGCGGTCCAGTCGTGTCGTAGCCACCTTGACAATCTAACAGCGTTAAGCGCACGCTCGCCTCATGGGACTTAACAGCGTTAAGGAGCCCGCCGCCGGTGCGGTGGCCGACGTACTGATCGTCGGCGCCGGCCCGACCGGGCTCGCCCTCGCGTGCGACCTGCGGCGGCGCGGCGTCTCCGTACAGGTCGTGGAGCGGGAGCCACGACTCTTCCCCGGATCGCGGGGCAAGGGCGTCCAGCCGCGCACGCTGGAGGTGCTGGACGATCTGGGCGTGGTGCGGCAGATGCTCGCGTACGGCGGGCCCGCGCCCGTCGGCATGGTCTGGCTGGACGGCGAACGGCGGGGCGAGCACCGGATGTTCGAGGAGACGCGGCCGACGGCGGCGGAGCCGTACACGGGCCCGTGGCTGGTGCCACAGTGGCGCACGCAGGAGATCCTGCACGCGCGCCTGCGGGAGCTGGGCGGCGGCGTCACCTTCGGGACCGCGCTGACCGGGCTCGCACAGGACGCGGACGGGGTGACGGCGGAGCTGTCGACCGGGATCGGGCAGGCCGGCACGACAGCGGCCCGGACCGTCCACCCCCGGACCGTCCACCCCCGGACCGTCCGCGCGCGGTACGCCGTGGCCGCCGACGGGGGCCGCGGCACCGTACGGGGCCTCCTCGGCATCTCCATGACCGGCGAGACCGTCGACCCGGCGCCGATGCTGGTCGCGGACGTCCGGATCCCCGCGCTGGACCGGCTGAACTGGCATATGTTCCCGGCCGAGGACGGCTCGTTCCTGACGCTGTGCCCGCTGCCCGGCACGGCCGACTTCCAGCTGACCGCCCGGTTCGAGGACGGCTCCGCGCCCGACACCTCGGCGGCGGGCGTACGCGCGCTGATCGCCGCCCGCACGCATCTCGCCGCGTCCGAGGTCACCGACGTGCCGTGGTCCTCGGACTTCCGTCCGCGCGCGGCGCTGGCCGACCGCTTCCAGGACGGCCGGGTCTTCCTCGCGGGCGACGCGGCCCACCTCCACTCCCCCGCGGGCGGCCAGGGCCTGAACACCAGCGTCCAGGACGCCTACAACCTGGGCTGGAAGCTCGGTCAGGTGCTCCGCCACGGCGCCCCGGCCGCGCTGCTCGGCACATACGAACAGGAGCGCCGGCCGGTGGCCGCCGACATGCTCGGCCTGTCGACCCGCATCCACCGCGGCGAAGAGCGCCGTGGCGCGGCCACCCGTCAACTGGGCCTCGGCTACCGCGAAGGCCCGCTGTCCACCGGCGCGGCGGGCGCCCTGCGCTCCGGCGACCGCGCCCCCGACGGCCCCCTGCCCGACGGCACGACCCTCTTCGACACCCTGCGCGGCCCGCACTTCACCCTGCTCGCGGTGGACACGGACCCCGAACTCCCGCCGCTGGACCCGGAACTGGTCCGGATCCGGAAGCTGGACGCGTACGCCCCGTACGGCACGGGCCTGTTCCTGGTCCGCCCGGACGGCTACGTGGGGTGGGCGGGCGACGACGCGACGGGCCTGGAGGAATGGCTGCGGGGAGTGGGCCATAGTGGCACCACGTGGCACCACTAGCGGCACCAGAGCGACCGAGCCCTCCACGTGGCACCACATTGACACAACTCGGCACCGGAACATCTTCGCAGGTCAGACGCGCTAGACAAGCCCCGCCCCAGCATCACTCCCCACCCGGGGTTGCGCATGGCGCCATAGTGGTGCCACTATGGCGTTATGGACCTCACGCCGTATGTCGACAACCTCCGCCGCGAACTCGCGGTGGCCGCCGAAGCCGGCGGCGAAGAAGCCCGCGAGCTGGCCGAGCGGCTCACCGCTCCCCTGGAGTCGGCGACCCGCCTGACGATGCTCAACGTGCTCTCCGCCGCGATGGACGAGATCACCCGCGAACTCGCCCCGGGCTCGGTCGACGTACGACTGCGCGGGCTCGACCCCGACTTCGTGGTGACGCGGCCGGCGGGCGACGAGGCGTACGAGGACAGGAGCGGGCCCACCGAGCCGCTCAGGGCACCGGCCCCGGCGCCCGCCGACGGCGACGACGGCGGCACCGCCCGCGTCAACCTGCGACTGCCCGCCCATCTCAAGGCCCGCGCCGAGGAGGCCGCGAGCCGCGAGGGCCTGTCGGTCAACGCGTGGCTGGTACGAGCCGTGTCGGCCGCGGTCGACGGCGGCCCCCCGTCACGTACGCCGGAGAAGGCCCGCATCACCCGCACCGCCGGCACCGTCGGACAGAGCTTCACGGGCTGGGTGCGCTGACCGCGCCGCGCCGCGCCGCACCCACCCCACTTCACTCACAGCACGTCACTCACACCACGTCCCACCAGCAGGGACGCCACGAAGACCCAAGAGGACGGGACAGCCATGCCTTCTTTCGACACTCCCACGACGATCTCGGCCACCGCCCATGTGGAAGCCGGATCCATCCGGTTCGTCGCCGCCGACCGGCTCGACACCCTCGTCGAGGTGCGGCCCCGCGACCCGAAGAAGGACCAGGACGTACGGGCCACCGAACAGACCGAAGTGCGGTACGCGAACGGCCTGTTGACCATCAGGACGCCCAAGCAGCGCTATCTCGTCGGGCGCACCGGCACCGTCGACGTGACGGTCGAGCTGCCCACGGGCTCGCGGGTGGACATGACCGGCGCCTGGGTCCAGGTGTACGGCGAGGGCCGGCTCGGCGAGGTCCGGGTGAAGACCACGTCCGGCGACGCCCGCTTCGACACCACCGGGCCGCTGCATCTGACCGCGTCCCACGGCAGCATCACCGTGGACCGCGTCGAGGGTGCCGCCGAGATCACCACCAGCTCCGGCAGCCTGCGCGTCGGCACCGTCGACGGCACGGCCGTCCTGAAGAACTCGCACGGCACCACCACCATCAGCGATGTCCTGGGCGATCTGCGCGTGAGCGGCGCCAACGGCGACATCATCATCGAGCACGCCGAGGGCTCGGTCACCGCCACCACCGCCCACGGCACCCTGCGCGTCGACGATGTCGCCCGCGGCAAGGTCCAGTTGGAGACCTCCTACGGCGCCATCGAGATCGGCATCCGCGAGGGCACCGCCGCCTGGCTCGACATCAGCTCGGGCGCAGGCCAGGTGCACAACGCGCTCACCGCGTCCGAGCGCCCGGCCGGATCCGAGGACACGGTCGAGGTCAGGGCCCGTACCCGCTACGGCAACATCGACATCCGCCGCGCCCGAGCCTGACCGGGCCGATCTCCTCAGCGGCAACGCCACTTCACCGCTCACTTCACCTCACTTCACCGCTCACCACGCCTTCGAAGCCTTCGAATGGGAGGGCCCCATGCCTTCTTCTGTCATGCCCACGCCCAGGCAGTCCAACGGCCAGCAGCCGCCCGCCGCCGTCTCCACCGCCGATCTGCGCAAGTCGTACGGCGACAAGACCGTCCTCGACGGCATCGATCTGCGGATCCCGACCGGCACCGTCTTCGCGCTGCTCGGGCCGAACGGCGCCGGCAAGACCACCACCGTGCAGATCCTGTCCACGCTCATCTCCGCCGACGGCGGGCAGGCCCAGGTCGCGGGGCACGACGTCGCGAGAGCACCGGACGAGGTACGCGCCGCGATCGGCGTCACCGGGCAGTTCGCCGCGCTCGACGACCTGCTCACCGCGGAGGAGAACCTGCTCCTCATGGCCGACCTGCTGCGGCTCGGCAAGCGCGAAGGCCGCGAGCGGACCAAGGAGTTGCTGGAACGGTTCGACATCGCGGATGTCGCGCACAAGCGCGCCGCGTTCTTCTCCGGCGGTATGCGGCGCCGGCTCGACCTCGCCATGACTCTGGTCGGCGACCCGCGGGTGATCTTCCTCGACGAGCCGACGACCGGACTGGACCCGCGCAGCCGCCGCACCATGTGGGACACCGTGCGTTCGCTGGTCGCCGGCGGCGTCACCGTCTTCCTCACCACGCAATACCTGGAGGAGGCCGACCAGTTGGCGGACCGGATCGCGGTGCTCGACGGCGGCCGGATCGTCGCCGAGGGCACCGCCGACCAGCTCAAGGCGCAGATCCCCGGCAGCCATGTACGCCTGCGGTTCACCGACCCCGCCGAGTACGAGCGCGCGGCCGCCGCCTTCCCCGGCGCGGCCCGCGACGACGAGGAACTCGCCCTGCGCGTCGCGGGCGACGCCGGCCTCGACGCGCTGCGCGCCCTGTTCGACCGGCTCGACGCCGCCGGTGTCAGCGCCGCCGACTTCTCCGTGCACACCCCCGACCTCGACGACGTGTTCCTCGCCCTGACCGGCGACGGCAGCACCAACACCGCGCTCCATGTGAAGGAGACCCTGCGATGAGCACCCTCGCCCACGCCGTGCACGACTCGACGACGATGCTGCGGCGCAACCTGAAGCACGCGATCCGCTACCCGGCCGTGGGGCTCGGCAGCGCCATGATGCCGATCCTGATGCTGCTGCTGTTCGTGTACGCCTTCGGTGACTCGATCGGCGCCGGGATGGGCGGCGGCCGGGACGCGTATCTGAACTATCTGACGCCCGGCATCATCATCATGGGGGTGGCCGCCGGCTCGATGTCGACCTCGATCGCGGTCTGCTCCGACATGACCGAGGGCATCATCAACCGCTTCCGCACCATGCCCATCACGCGCTCGTCGTTCATGACGGGGCATGTCGTCGGCAGCGTCATCCAGACGATGCTGTGCATGGTCCTGGTCGTGGGCGTCGCGCTCGCCGTCGGCTTCCGGTCCGGGGCGACCCCGCTGGAGTGGCTGGCCGCGGCCGGTCTCCTCGCGGCCATCGCCTTCGCGGTGACCTGGCTGTCGGTGGCGCTCGGACTGATCTCCAAGACCGTCGAGTCCGCGAGCAACAAGCCGCTGCTGATCCAGTTCCTGCCGTTCCTCGGCTCGGCGTTCGTGCCGGCCGAGTCGATGTCGCCGGGCCTGCGCTGGTTCGCCGAGTACCAGCCGTTCACGCCGATGACCGAGACACTGCGCGGCCTGCTCTCCGGCTCGGAGATCGGCGGCAACGGCTGGATCTCGCTGGCCTGGTGCGCCGGGATCGCCCTCGTCGGCTACCTCTGGTCGCGGTCGCTCTTCAACAGCGGCACCACGCGCTGAACACCGGAACGCAGAAGGGCGGGGTGCTCACTCTCACCGGAAGGGAGAGAGCGAGCACCCCGCCCGTCGGCCTCAGAGCTTGCCGGTGATGACTCCGCGCCAGGTCCACCCCGCGCCCAGGACGGTGTCCTGCAAGGGGGTCTTCAGGTCGGAGCTGTCGAAGCTGAACGTCTCGGTCGTTCCGGAGCCGTCTTCGCGCCCGCCGAGCGTCCAGCGCTTCGAGACCGTCTGCACCTGGCCACGTTGGGCCTCCGCCGAGACGGCCAGCCTGGGGGTGTCGCCGTTCCACGTGACCTCGTACTGCTGGTCGAGGGAGCGGACTTCGTTCTTCTCCCCGACCAGGCGCATACGGACCTGGAACACCCGGCTCACCTGGGTGCGGACGAAGAAGGTCTGCCAGGCCGGGTCCAGGATGCGCCACTCGGCCACCAGGTCGGCGCCCTCCTCGCGGCCGTCCCGGATGACGTACGGGACGTCAGGGCGGTTGAGGCCGAGCAGAGCCGCGTGGACCTCGGCGGCGGATCGCGGGGCGACACCGTCGGCGGGGCGCTTGGTTCCGGTCAGCTTGTCGAAGAGTCCCATGAGATCAACCTATGAGGAGTCGGTTTGCCGGTGCAAGGTCTGCCGGTGCGGGCCCGCCTGTGCGAGGTCTGCCGCCGCGCGATCCGCCGCTTCCGTCCGACGCGCTATGAGGCCACGCCGGTGTCCGGGCGGACGGTGCGCACGAAGTCCTGGAAGTCTTCCACCACGGAGGGGTGTTGGGACACGGTGGCCGTCAGAACCAGCCGGATCACCGCCCGCTTGTGCGGATCCGTGACGTCCAGCATGGACAGATACACCTGGGACTGGACGAGTTCCTGGGGTACGCCGTTGACGACGGCCGAGACGGCCAGCGTCTGTGTGAACCCGGGCGCGTCCGCGGAGCCGACCTCACGGCTTCCGGCGACCACGACCGACGTGGTGGCCTGCCTCAGACGCTCCACGGACTCGTGGGCGATCTCGGGCAGCGTCGCCGCGTCCGGGCGGTACTCACCGTCGATCGTGATGTTCGCGGTGAATCCGGCATCCGGTCGCGGATGCAGCGCGACGAACGCCGCGCCCGGTGCGCCGACCTTGTCCGGCGGTGCGGCGCGCCAGCCTTCCGGCAGTTCGAACTCGATCGGTACGGGCAGGGTCGTGGGCATCTCTGGCCCTCCTCACTACGGCATGAGTCTGCGGGAAGTGTGCATCAGAACAGGCTGCCGATCGCGTTGCCGAACGCCCCGGCCGCATCGCCCACGGCGCCGGCCGCATCGCCCACGGCGCTGGCCGCGTCGCTCGCCGTGTCGACGATCTTCCCCGGATCGACGGTGACTTCGAAGCCCACCTCGCCGCCGAGCCCGAGGGCGGCGCCCGCCCTCGCGCCGATGTGCCACCTGCCGTCTTCGCCCTTGCCGAAGGTCGCCTCGGCCTCGGCTCCGACGCCGGCCCAGCCCTCGACCGTACCGCCCGCTCCGATGCCGCCGATGTCGGCGCCGCCCCCGGCGCCGGCCTTCGCGCCGGCGAACGCTTCCGCGCCCGCCTGGAACCCTTCCAGGCCGACCCCGGCGTTGACACCGGCCTCGGCGCCCGCTTTGGCCTCCGCCCGACCGTACACCCCGACGGGTCCCGCGTCCGCGGTGCCCTTGGCCGAGGCTTCCGCGCCCGCGAAGGCGCCGGCCTCGCCCCTGATGCCCTCGTTGGTGACGCCGCCGCCCGCGGATGCCTTGGCGCCCACATAGGCCTCGGCCTCCCCGGCGAGCTTCAGCGGCCCGTTGGTGAGCGAGCCCTCCGCGGTCGCGCGGCCGAGGTCGGCATGCGCCTCGGCCTCGGCCAGCTTGCCGGACGAGACGTCGGGCCCGGTGGCCGATGCCCCGGTCTCGGGGCCGGTGGCGTCGGCCTCGCCCTCGGCGACCCACCCGCCGTCCTCCGTCTCGACCTTGGGTTCCGGCTTCCCCGCCTTCGCCAGGTCGCCCTCGGCCTTCGCGTTGAACCCGCCGATCCCGATACCGTCCATCGAAGCGTCGCTCGTCGCGCGGGACAGCGCACGCTTCACGCTCTGGTCGGCGTCGTCGACCGCCTTGACCGCCTTGGCTATGTCATCGGTCCACTGCTGCGCCTTCTCACGGGCGTCGGACAGCAGCCGGGGGTAGTCGGGGTCGTGGTGGAGGGCGTACTTGTCCTGTTCGGAGAGCTTGTCGTACCCGATGTAGGTCGCCTTGCCGGAGCTGTCGACCTTGTAGTCCTTCTTCTCCGCGTCCTCGACCAGGTCCTTGGCGACCTTCTGAAGGCGGGTCAGTTCGGTGTGCGCGTCCGTGAGAAGACTGGCGATGGCCAGCGCCTCCGCTTTGGCCGCCCCGTACTCGAAGGCCGTGGCCGAGGCGTACTGCTGCTGCGCGCTGTAGGCGAGCCCCTGCCAGTTCCCGTTGCCGAGCACGCTCTGCACGTTCGTCTCGTAGTCGGTCTTC
The DNA here is from genome assembly GCF_042790125.1 of Streptomyces scopuliridis. GTDB lineage: Bacteria > Actinomycetota > Actinomycetes > Streptomycetales > Streptomycetaceae > Streptomyces > Streptomyces scopuliridis_A. Next base: position 376,891 of record NZ_JBHTZS010000004.1, on the reverse strand, counting down.
AGCTCACCGAAGCGCTCGCCCATCTTCTTCCACGCCTCTGACACGTCCGTGAGCGGGGACAGATCGGCCGTCATCACGTCCTGATAGTTCAGCGTCATGGCCGCTCCCCTCACATACCGTCGAAGCTGCTGGGGAGCCGCACCGCGTCCGCCTGCGCGCCGGTGGCGAGGTCCTGGTTCTGGAAGGTGTTCTTCGCGCCGTTCAGCCCGTTCAACTCCTGCTGCAACCGCGCCATCAGCCGGTTCGCCTGCCCGCTCCAGGCGGTCAGGGCGTCGGAGACACCCTGGTCCAAGGCCCAGACGGAGAGCCCTTTCAGCCCGGTGTCCTGCTTGATCAGGGGACTCGCAGGGGCCGCGGGGGCGAGAAACGGCGGCCGCACCGCCCCGCCGCCCTGCCCCATGCGGGAGGCGGCCTGGGTGTCCGGCAGCATGTCTTCTTCCATGTACTTCGCCGCGCGCTGCTTGTCGCTCGCCGAGCTGGCGAGTGTCTGCTCGCCACCGTTTCCGGTTCCCATGCGCAACCCCCGTTGCCTTCACGCCTCATCCGTTTCACGCCAAAGATGCGCGTCACGGAAGCTCGTCGTGCACCCTACCTGCCGCTCCCGAGCCGAGACGCCCCGCCTGCGGCGAAAATTGGCTCATACACAAATCATGCACAAGTAAGGACGTTTGATGGGGCGACAGGGGGACGGGGAGCAGGCGTCATCCCTGGCACGTATGCTTCCTGCCGCTTCCCGCATGTTCCCGCCACGACCCCAGACCGGAGTCCACCATGACCGCAACGCGGTTGTCCGCAGCAACGTCGATCCTCTCGGCCATAGCCACCAGTGCGCTGCTCGTCGGCTGCTCGGCCTCGGTCGACGTCGGCACGTCCACACCGAAACTCTCCGCGGACAAGCTCGCGACCACAGTCTCCGAAAAGCTCGCCGCCACAACGGGCCAGCCAGAGCCGAAGATCACCTGCCCCGAGGACCTCACCGGCAAGGTCGGCACCACCACCCGGTGCACGCTCACGGCGGACGACGGCAGCACCTTGGGCGTGACGGTCACGGTGTCCTCGGTCAAGGGAGAAGAGATCAACTTCGACATCAAGGCCGACGAAACGGCTTCCCCGGCCTCCAACTGACCGCCGCCCTCGCCCTCGGGCGCTGCTCAGTGTCCTCGGGCGCTGCTCAGTCTCCTCAGGCGCTGCTCAGTGACAGCTTGACCGCGAAGCCCAGGAACAGCGCGCCCGCCGCCGTCGTCATCCCCGCCGACAGGCGCTTGCGGCGGCGGAAGGCGGCGGCGAGGCGGGTGCCGCCGAAGATCAGGGCCGACAGATAGAGGGCGCTGGCCACATTCGCGAGCAGCCCCAGCAGGACGAACGACAGCGCGGGGTGCGCGTAGCCCGGGTCGACGAACTGCACGAAGAAGGAGATGAAGAACAGGATCGCCTTCGGGTTGAACAGGCTGATCACCAACGCCCTGCGGTACGGCCGCTCGACCGGCGCCGGCGCGGGTGACGACGTGGACGCCTCCTCCGCGCGCTCGTGCCGGCTGCGCCACATCGACCAGGCCGCGCGCATCATCCCGATCGCGAGCCAGGTCAGATATCCGGCGCCGGCGAATTTCACGATGCCGAACGCCAGCTCATTGGCCTGGAGCAGCGACGCGACACCGGCGGCCGAGAGCACCATCAGTACGGTGTCGCCGCACCAGACACCGGCCGCCGCGGAATAGCCCGCGCGTATCCCGCGCCGGGCCGCGACCGAGAGCACATAGAGCGAGTTCGGTCCCGGCAGCAGAACGATCAGTACGAGGCCCACCAGATAGGTCGGCATATCAGTCACACCCAGCATGGCCGGAGTGTCGCACATACGAGCCAAGACCCGCATGTGTGTTCAGAAGCAGCGAAATGTCAGCGCGCGTCCGCCGGTACATACGTCCCCCACACCCCCCGCAGCGCGTCGCACACCTCCCCCACCGTCGCCCGCGCCGCCAGCGCCGTCTTCATCGGAGGCAGCACATTCGCCGTTCCCTCCGCCGCCTCCCGCAGTTCCGCCAGCCCGTCCTCCACCGCGGCCCGGTCCCGCTCCGACCGCAGCCGCGCCAGCCGGGCCGCCTGCCGGGCCTCGATCGCCGGGTCGACGCGCAGCGGCTCGTACGGTTCCTCCTCGTCCATGGTGAAGCGGTTGACGCCGACGACGACCCGCTCCCCGCTCTCCGTCTGCTGGGTGACGGCGTACGCGCTGCGCTCGATCTCGCTCTTCTGGAAGCCGCGCTCGATCGCCTCGACCGCGCCGCCCATCTCCTCGACCCGCGTCATCAGCGCGACCGCCGCCTCCTCCACGTCGTCCGTCATGCGCTCGATCGCGTACGAGCCGGCGAAGGGGTCGACGGTGGCGGTGACATCCGTCTCGTACGCCAGCACCTGCTGCGTACGCAGCGCGAGCCGGGCCGATCGGTCCGTCGGCAGGGCGATGGCCTCGTCGAAGGAGTTGGTGTGCAGCGACTGCGTACCGCCGAGCACCGCCGCCAGCCCCTGGACCGTCACCCGTACGAGGTTGACCTCGGGCTGCTGCGCGGTCAGCTGTACGCCGGCGGTCTGCGTGTGGAAGCGCAGCATCAGGGACTTGGGGTCACGGGCGCCGAACTCGTCGCGCATGACACGGGCCCAGATACGGCGCGCGGCACGGAACTTGGCGATCTCTTCGAGCAGCGTCGTACGGGAGACGAAGAAGAAGGAGAGCCGGGGCGCGAAGTCGTCGACGTCCATACCGGCGGCGACCGCCGTCCGTACGTACTCGATCCCGTTGGCCAGCGTGAACGCGATCTCCTGCGCGGGCGTGGCCCCGGCCTCCGCCATGTGGTAGCCGGAGATCGAGATGGTGTTCCACCTGGGCATCCGCGCGCGGCAGTACTGGAAGATGTCCGCCGTCAGCCGCAGCGACGGCTTCGGCGGAAAGATATACGTGCCGCGGGCGATGTACTCCTTGAGCACGTCGTTCTGGACGGTGCCGGTCAGCGCGGCGCCCCGCGCGCCCTGTTCCTCCGCCACCACCTGGTAGAGCAGGAGCAGGAGCGCCGCCGGTGCGTTGATCGTCATCGACGTGGAGACCTGGTCGAGCGGGATCCCGTCGAACAGCACCCGCATGTCGTCGACCGAGTCGATCGCCACCCCGACCTTGCCGACCTCGCCGCTCGCGAGCGGCGCGTCGCTGTCGTACCCCATCTGGGTCGGCAGGTCGAAGGCGACGGACAGGCCCGTCGTGCCGTGGGCGATCAGCTGCCGGTAGCGGGCGTTGGACTCGGCGGCGGTGCCGAAGCCCGCGTACTGGCGCATCGTCCACGGCCTCCCCGTGTACATCGACGGGTAGACCCCGCGGGTGAAGGGGTACGAGCCGGGCTCGCCCAGCTTCTCCGCGGGGTCCCATCCCGCCAGCGCGCCGGGGCCGTAGACCGGTTCGATGGGCAGACCGCTCTCGGTCAGCCGTTCGCGTGCCATCTGCTCTGCTCCCTGCCTCCGCTGACGGACAGTCATGACCGGCGGGTCATGACGGACTGTAGCGGCGGGTGTACGGCGGGAACGGGGCACACGCGGGAGCCCTCCCCGCCGTCCCGTGCGGGTCGGCCCGGCGTCGTGCCGGCCCTCAGCCCTGGAACTGCGCCCTGCGCCGGGCCCGGCTGCGCTGCACCGCGCGGGTGATCACGGGCGGCAGCACATCGATGGCGACGCGCCGCACCTTCGACCGGGTCGACCTGCGCCGGGGCGCGGCGGGCGCGGGCGCCGGTGCGACGGGCGCGGCGGCCGGCGTGGCGGCCGGTGCGGCCGGCTCCTCCGGCTCCGGCTCCTCGTAGTACTTGGAGAAGGGGAAGTCCGGCGCCTTCATGCCGCGCGACCGCAGCCGCACGATCCGGTGTCCCGCCGCCTGCTGGATGCTCAGGTCGCAGTCCTCGCGCTCCTGGGCCATGGCGATCAGTTCGTCCTGGATCGGCTCGGGGTCGTCCCAGGTGGCGTAGAGCTTCTGGGTGCTCAGACAGATCGGGCGCAGACCGCGGTTGAGCACCGCCTCCCAGGAGGCGATGGAGACGCCGGGGGTGTGCTCGGAGCGGAAGTCGTCGAGGACGACGATGCCGCCGGGCAGCAGGATGTCGCGGGCCGCGCCGATGTCCCCGTACACGTGCTCGTAGAGATGCGAGGCGTCGATGTGGACGAACCGGGCCGACTTCGCCTCCACTTCGTCGGCGACCACGGAGCTGGGGGCCTGGAGGACACGGGGCAGCTCGTCGTGGAACGAGAGATAGTTCCGCTCGAACGCCTCCCGGGTCAGGGTCGCGTACGACTTCGCCGTCTCGGCGCCGTTGGCCTGGTCCGGGGCCTCGGACTCGAACAGGTCGCAGACGGTGAACTTCTCGCCGTCCCGGAGATGGTGGCCGAGGAAGATCGCGCTCTTGCCCATGAAGACGCCGAGCTCCAGCAGATCCCCGCGCTCGCCCCGCTCCTCCTGGCGGGTCAGCAGTTTCGCGAAGAGCACCTGGTCAAGCGGGGGAAACCAGCCCCGGACATCATTGAGTTCACGGGGGCGCGGCTTGTCTTCGTATGCGGTCGTCATGAGAGAACCTTCACGAGGAATCGAGAGCGATCACGAGGAATCAAGAAGAATCAGTAACTACCGAAAGCGCACCGGCGCGCTGACGCGCTGCGCATTTCGGCGGACATGGACACCGCCGGGCAGCCATGCGCGGGATCATGTCAGTCCCAACGGGCAGCATGGCCGGAAGTACTTTCACTTCGGGGAATCGCCCACTGGAATTCATCTCCCGGCAAGGGAAGGTGACTCCGGGGCGCGATTTCCCGCCCGCTTGGGCAACCATGCCCGGCGCAGGACTGTCTGAGGGAACACTGAGGAACGCATGCCATGGATCACGGGAGAAACCGGGGGACGCCGAAGATGCTCAGGACATCCGCCCTACGCACAGGGCTCGCCACCGCCGCCGTGCTGGCCGCCGGCGTCGGCTGTACGGTGCAGCCGCTCCCCGGTGGACGGGCGGCCGACGCCAAGCCGGGCACCGCTCCCGTAACGGCGGACGCCACCCCCGTACCCGCGCCGTCACAGCCGCCGACGAAGCCGCCGGCGAAGCCCGCCACCGGCACCACCACGGCCCCCGCGCCCACTCCCACGCCGTCCCGGACCTCTACGCCGCTCCCGGCGCCGACACCGAGCCGGACGGCGTCCCGGCCCACGACGCTGATGGCGAACGGCTCGCAGAGCGACCGGGTACGGGAACTCCAGGCAAGGCTCCAGCAGACCGGCCACTTCGACCTCAACCCCACCGGCTACTACGGCTCCATCACGGTCACCGCCGTCACCTCCTTCCAGGCGGACCGCGGGCTGCCCCCCACCGGCGCGACGGACACCGTCACCTGGCAGCGGCTGGTCGGCATGACCAGGAAGCCGACCAAGGCCGAACTGCGCCCGCCCACCACCCGGCCGGTCGCCAAGCCCGATCCGCGGTGCATGGAGGGGCGGGTGATGTGCATCAGCAAGAGCAGCCGCACCCTCACCTGGATGATCGACGGCAAGGTCACGTCGGCGATGGACGTGCGCTTCGGCTCGCAGTACACCCCGACCCGTGAGGGCACGTTCCTGGTGGGCTGGAAGTCACGGGACCATGTGTCGACGCTGTACGACACCCCGATGCCGTACGCGATGTTCTTCAGCGGCGGCCAAGCGGTCCATTTCTCCGCCGACTTCGCGGCCCGCGGTTACGAGGGCGCCTCGCACGGCTGCGTCAATGTCCGGGACGAGAAGAAGATCGCCTCGCTCTTCGCCCAAGTCCGCACAGGGGACAAGGTCGTCATCTACTGGTAGGGCCTCAGCCGTCAATTGAGCAACCCCTGCGGCGGCCGGCCACATCCGCGAGAGCGGCGCCGGCCTAGGCGCGAAGAGGAGAGAGGGGCGCGGGCGGGACCGGGGGAACGTGTCCCGCCCGCGCCGAGTGCGCTGAGCCGAAGGTACGGGGGGAACCCCGGCTCTATGCGCGGCCGATGACCAGTCGGCTCACTCTGTACTGCGTCGTGGCCCGCGAAAACGTCACACCAGATCTCCCGGAACCGTAAAGCTCCAGTTCAGGAGGGTGTGGGGAGCTATTCAGCAGATCCCGTGTGCGCGCCCGAACGGGTCGCGATCATGGCCGGATCTGGCTGCTGGCCCGACTCCGGGGCCGGCTCCTGGCCCTGCTCCCGCGCCGGGGCGCTCTCGGACGGCGAAGGCGACGGACCGGCGGTCCCGTCAGGCGTACCGCCCGGCGTCCCGCTCGGCGTCGGGACCGGCGACGGGGGCTCGTACGGCGCGGGCGTCCAGTTCGGGGGCGGCGGAGGAGTCTGCGTCGTGGGCACGCCCGGTGATCCCACGAATCCGCCGCCACCCCCTTCCCCGCCGCCGTCCTCGCCTTCGTCGCCGCCGTCCCCGCCCTTGCCTCCGCGGTCGCCCTGCCCGTCCTTGTCGCCCTGGTCACCCTTGCCGCGCGAGCCGCTGTCGAGCAGCCGGTCGCAGAACCGCCTGGCCCCCTCCGGCCCGTCGGTCGCGGACTCCAGGGCTTCCTTGCGCTTCGGGTCGAGCACGCCGTCGCGGTAGGCGCGGCAGGCGTTGAGGGTCTTGCTGAACCACTCACCGGATTTCGCGTTCGAGGTGGGGCCGGGCCAGTGGCCCTTGTCCGTCCCGTTCGCGCCGCCCTCGCCGTCGTCCTCGCCTCGCCCGTCGCCCTGGTGCGTACCGCCGGCCCCGGGCGTGTGCGAGGGCGACGGGGGCGGCGAGGGCTGTCCGGTACCGGTCCCGCTCGGGGTGTTCGAGGGGGCGGACGGGTCCCGGCTCTCTTCGGACGATCCGGAGACGAGCGGCCTCGGAGAGGCCACCGCCGAGACGGAGTTGGCGGGGGCCGGGTTGTGCTCGTCGCCGAAGATCGAGGGCAGTACGCCCGCGCCCGCCGCGACCGCGATGCCGCCGAGCGCGCAGCCGGCCACCGCCGCGACGAGTCCCCTGCGCAGGGGGCGGGCGAACCGCGGCGCGCGTACGGCGCGGGGTGCCAGCGCGATACGTACCGTACCGAGCAGATCCCCGGCGCCCGCGCCCACGGCGCCGCGGTCGCGGACCACCTCGCGCGCGCCACCGCCCTCGGCCACGGCCTTGCGGAAGGCGGCCAAGGCGGCGGCTTCGCCGGGAAGTTCCTCTTCGTTCGCGTATGTTTCGTTCGCGTATGTGATGGCGCTCATGTCCCGCAGGGCCTCGGAGAGCTGTTCCGACCGGACCCGGACGTGCTCGTCCGCCGTCTCGACGGGCTCACCGCGCAGCAATCTCTCCGCCGCGTCCCTGTCGAGCCACGGGTTACGCTCGTCGGCCATCACATGTCCTTCTGCGTCCGCAGGCGCGAATCCGTCACACCCGCGGAAGCCGCGGCTCCGGGCCGCACACTGCGCTGAGGTGGTACGCCGCCGAGTCCGCCATCGCGACCGGGTGCGCCGGGAGACGCGCCGGGGGACGGATCACTGGGGGCTCCTGGGGCTGCTGGGGGGTTCTCGGGGCTGTCGGCGTGCGCGGGGCTGTCGTCGTCGGCGTCGAGCAGTTCGGCGAGACGTTTGAGTCCGCGGTGCGCGGCCGTCCGTACCGCGCCGGGCCGTTTGCCCAGCGTCTTGGCCGCGCTCTTCGCGTCGAGTCCGACCACCACCCGCAGGACGACGGCCTCGGCCTGGTCCTGCGGCAACTGCGCGATCAGCGCCATCGTCCGGCCGGTGGAGAGCGCCTCCATCGCCTCGTCCGCCGTATCGGAATCGGCCGCTTTCCCGGTCAGCTCGGTCTCGTCGGCGCCGATCGAGGGGCGTCTGCCGCGCATCCGTATGTGGTCGAGGGCGCGGTTACGGGCGATACGGGCGGCCCAGCCCCGGAAGCGGTCGGCGTCTCCGGTGAAGCGGTCGAGATCGCGGGCGATCTGCAACCAGGCCTCGGAGGCCACGTCCTCGGCGTCCGGCTCGCCGACGAGGGTCCGTAGATAGCCCAACAGCCGCGGGTGCACGGCGCGGTACACAGTACGGAACGCGTCCTCGTCCCCGTCCTGTGCCGCGAGCACCGCGGCGGTCAGCTCCGCGTCGTCCCCCAGCACTCCCACAACCTGTCCTGAAATCGCGGCTGGTCATTGCCGCGCCGCCCCACGCGACTCTGCACGCTACGGCCTTCCCGGGCCCGCGTCCATGTCTTGTACTACCTGCGACAACAAGCTGACGTTCTGCGGTGTGACAGAAAACGCATCGGTGGCGCTGTTATGAGTACGGGGCCGTAACGCGGCTCCGACGGACGGCGACCGGGGCCTCTCCTGTGGGGGGTGGCGGCCCCGGTCGTCCTCCCCTTGCCGGCTGCGAAATCCACGCGCACGCGGGCGAACAGATCCGGTCACCTCGCCCGTCCGCCCGGCTCCCCGCCCGCCCAGTCCCCGCCCACTCAGCTCTGCGCCCTGCTCAGCTTCCCGCCCGCGCGCGGCGCGAGACCACCGCGCGCAGCACCCGCTGCCCCTCGGTCGACAGGTCCAGGGCCCGGCGCACCCCGGCGGCCCCCGACGTCTCGGCGAGGATCTCCAGGATCGCGATCTGGCGCCGCAGTTCACCGGCGGCCAGCGGGCCGATCCCGTCCGTACTCTCCGTGCCGTCCGCCGCGTCCGTCACCGCGCCGCTGTCCTCGCGGCAGCGCGCGAGCCGTTCCGCCGCGGCGGCGGGTCCGTCCTCGGCCACGGCGTCGAGCTGCTGGTGGATCTCCAGCGCGACGACGGAGCAGGTGTCCGCCCAGGCCCGCAGCGGGCCGGCCGCCCACTCCGAGGGGGCGGCGCCGAGCATGGTCCGTACGAGCGCGGTGGTGACGTCGGGGGCCGGGCCGCCGACGGCGTCCAGGGCGTCCCGGGACGCCGACAGCCGCGCCGGCCAGTCCTCTTCGCCGCCCACGACGCCCGCCCACAGCGGTCGCAGGACCTCGGTCTCCTCGGCGAGCAGCGGCAGGCACCGGTCGAGGCAGGCGAGCCCGCTCGCGGCGAGGCCACGCTCATCCGCTTGTTCGATCAGCTTCACCAGGCTCATTCACGTCTCCCGTCACGGACGCAGTACTGCCCCCTTGCCCCCTACTGCGTCGAACGGCTGAAATACGTCACTCGTAGATCGTCCGGAGCGCGCCCTCGGCTCGCTCAACGGAGCTATATGCCGGGCTTTTCCGCTTCACCCGGGATTCCGAGCCCGTCGAGAAGTCGGAAAAATAACTCCTCGGCGAAAGATTCCGGCCGCCGCAGACGCAGCACTTCGAGGAGCGTCCCGGGCTCCACGGCGGCGCTCACCGCACTGCCCGCCTCGGTGGCCCAGGCGACGGCCCGTCGCGTCGCGTCCTCCGCCGGCAGGAAGAGCTCTTCGAGCACCATGTCGTTCGCGGCGAGATGGCGGGCCATCGGCTCCCGCGCCAGACAGGCGTACCAGGAACCGCTCTCGGGAGCCGCCGCCTCCACCACCACGCACTCGCTGTCCATGACGAAGCCGAAGAGCACCGGCGACCCCATGGCCCTGGCCAGCGTGCCCATGTCACCGATGTCGGGCTCGCTCGGATGCCGCCACACCTGCCAGCCGTCCGAACGTTGCTGATGGAGCGTCAGATCGCGGCGTACGGCCGCCAGCGCCGGCTGTTCCGCGAGCGGACGCTCGCTCCTGCCCACGACGAAATAGCCCCAGAAACCCATAACCCGCTCCCCCCCGTACCCACGCATATATGGGCTACAGCCTCACTCGGCCCGTAACCCCCGGACCTCGGGCGGCACAGATCCACCACAAGGCCGCTCCTTCTTGTCCACAACACGCGACGCGGCAGGCGCCGCACTTCCGCGCCTGCCGCGTCCGGCGCACATCTCCACCGGTCACCCGGCGCTGGTCACCTTCGCGGCCAGCGACTGGAACTCGCTCCAACTCAGGGTCGGTTTGGCCGGGTTCCACACCTTCTGGGACGTCGCCGCCAGCGGCAGCCTGATCCCGTTCGCCACCTGGTCCTGGGTCTGCGCGTTCGGGAAGTCGCCCCAGACCGCGAACAGACCGCCCTGGATCTGCTTCGAGAAGCGGTCGGGCACCGGCGTCGTCCCGCGCAGGACCAGCGGGGTCCACTGCTCGTAGATCCGCTTCCCGGTCGGGTAGATGAAGTTGTTCGGCTGGCCGAGCACGTAGTAGAGGAACTCGTCGTTGAAGTTCACAACCTTGCGCCCCTCGTTCAGATACTCCACCGGAGGCCGGGCCCCGATCTCCCTGCCCGTCCAGTACTGGACCTCCAGGTCCGGATCGGCCTTCACGACACCGCCCCTGAACAGGCCGTCGTTCCAGACCTTGAACTTCTTCTTGTACGGGGCGAGCGCCGCGGCCCGGTCGTTCGTCCAGGCGGTCGTCAGATCCTGGAGCGTGGCGTTCGGTCCGTACTTCTGGACGGCGAGCTTCGCCAGCTTCGGGTACGACGCCTCGGGGTTGGGCACCACCAGCGCCTGGTACTCGTCGGCGCCGAGGTTCCAGTACGGCCCGTGGAACAGCTGGGCGAACTCACGGTCCAGCTCGTCCACGAGCTTCGCCGCCGCGGGCTGCGAGATGTCGATCGCGCCCTTCGTGGCCACCCCGTTCACATTGCGCAGCTGGAGCGAGGGGTGGGCGCGCAGTACCGCTCCCAGGTGTCCCGGGGAGTCGATCTCCGGTACGACGGTGATGTGCAGCTGGTCGCCGAGCTCAAGGATCTTCTTGACGTCGGCCTTGGAGAGATGCTGCGCGGAGACGATCTCCGGGTGGGTGGTGGACTCGATGCGGAAGCCCTGGTCGTCGGAGAAGTGCAGACCCAGCATGTTGAGCTTGAGGTCGGCCATCTCGCGCATCCGGGCCTCGATCCAGCCCGGCGAGTAGTACTTGCGGGCGATGTCGAGGTTCAGCCCGCGCTGCGGACGGTCGGGGCTGTCCTGTACGACGCCCTCCGGCATCACGCCGTCGGCGCGTATGGACTGCTTGAGCGTGCGGGTGCCGTAGAAGACCCCGGCCTCGCCGGGTCCGGTGATCCGCACCCGGCCGTCGCTCGTCGTGAGCGTGTACGACTCGGCGGAGCCGCTGCCGCTCTTCAGCGCCAGCTCGACATCGCCGGGCTTGGGCGCGACCGCGCCCCGGTAGCCGATCTTCAGCTCCTTGGCGATCAGCTTGCCCTCGTCGGCAAGGGCCTCACTGCCCTTGGCTATGACGACCCCGCTGCTCGGGGCGGGTTTCCAGCCGGGACCGCGGGCCGCCTCGTGCTTCCGTACGGAGGGTATGCCGCGCGGCGCGGTCGAGAGCGGATACGACCGTGTGGGTGACGGCGAGGTCGTGGGGCTGGTGGCGGAACGATCCGCCTGGCCGGAGGTGGACGCGCCCTGCGACCGCGCGTCACCCGGTGAACCGGAACCTGTGCCCGTGGAGCCACATGCCGACATCGAGACGGCGGCGGCCAGCGCGACGACCGCTCCGGCGGCCCGGGCACCCTTTGATGGCGACATCACTCGTAAACCTCCTGTGTGCGGCTATCCAGCGAACGTGCGACACGATTACGGCGAAGATCGCACGACGGCGTCCATCTCGCGCGTCGAAACTCTCCCATCCGGGTGAAAATCGCGCATCCGTCGGACGTACTCCGCGCGGCGTCGATAACGTTTACGACGCAATTGCCCCTCCGTGCTCAACCACACCGCGCGTGATCACGTCTGTCCATACGCCCGTCGTTCCGTACGCCGGCCGTCGCCTGTCGTTCCGTACGCCTGCCGCTTCGTCTCGTCCGCCCAGCGCGTCCCTCACGCACTGCGCATGTCGGATCACTTCTGTCACACCGCAGCTGTCCCGCCGCGTTCGAGGAGCCCACACTGTCCCGCGCGTCCCACACCAGCCGTACGACCGGCCCCGCCGATGTCCGCACGAACGACCTCACAAGCCACCTCACGAGCCACATCACGGACGGACTCACGGACGGCCTCCGCAGTTTCAACGCCCTCCCGCCGGGCATCGCCGAGGCCGCGCTGCTCGCCTGCTGCGGCAGCCGCCGCTGGGCGCAGCGGATGGCCGCGCACCGCCCGTACCACGATGCCGACTCGCTGCTCGCGGGCTCCGACGAGGCGAGCTACGACCTCTCCCACGCCGACCTCGCCGAGGCGCTCGCCGCCGAATCGTCCTCCGGGCCGCCGCACAGCGCGCCCGCCGCGGCCAGGACCGCGCTGCGCGCCGCGCACGCCGCGTACGAGAGCAGCTTCGGTCACGCCTTCGTGATCAGCCTCGACGGGTACCGCCCGGAGGAGTATCTCGACCACGTGCTGGCCGGTATCCGTACCCGGCTCTCCCACGACCCGGACCACGAGAGGTCCGTCTCCGCCGACGAGCTGCGCCGACTCGCCCGGGGCCGGCTGGCCCGCCTGCTCGCTTCCGGCCTCGCCGCGGGAGCAGCCGGACCTGCCACGGAAGCGGCCGGAGCCGACGCGGTCACCGCCGGAGCCGACGCGGGCTCGGCCGGACCCACCGCGTTCGCGGCCGACTGCATAGCCGGGCCGCCGGGACCACGGCGGGAACCACAACCGGAAGCGGGCATTCAGGCTGACCCGATAGCCCGTCCGTGGCTGTTTGATTGCCTGTTTGATCACACCTATGGGCCCCCGGGCGAACGAACCGACAAGTCGTCGCTACGATGGCCGGGGCCGGTGGACCGTACCCGGCCGGGCGCGACCGACACCACTGTGCTTGATTGAGTAGAAGATGGCGGCCGGCCCCGATCCCCGCTCCCGGAGGGCTTTTCCGTGCCGGCTGGAACGCTGTACCGCGGCCGGGAAGGAATGTGGTCGTGGGTGGCTCATCGAGTCACCGGCGTGCTCATCTTCTTCTTCCTGTTCGTTCACGTGCTGGACACCGCTCTCGTCCGTGTCTCACCCGAGGCATACGACGACACCGTCGCGATCTACAAGACGCCGGTGGTAGCGCTGCTCGAGTACGGCCTTGTGGCCGCCATCCTCTTCCACGCGCTCAACGGCCTGCGCGTCATCGCCGTGGACTTCTGGTCCAAGGGCCCGCGCTACCAGAAGCAGATGCTGTGGTCCGCCGTGGGCATCTGGTTCATCCTGATGGTCGGCGCCCTCTACCCCGTGCTCGGCCACGCCGTGCGCGAAGTCTTCGGGAGCTGAGAGTCCGCCGATGTCTTCCAACAACACAGTTACTGAGACCTCTTCCGCGATCGGTGCCGTCGAGGGCGAGAGCCTGTACGACGTCGATCACCCGGCGCCCGTCATCGAGGCGCCGCGCCAGCGGACCAACAAGACCCCGAAGGCGACCCGCGGCAACTTCGAGATGGCCGCGTGGCTCTTCATGCGGCTGTCCGGCGTCGTGCTGGTCGTGCTCGTCATCGGTCACCTGCTGATCCAGCTGGTGCTGGACGGCGGCGTGTCCAAGATCGGCTTCGCCTTCGTGGCCGGCCGCTGGGCCTCCCCGTTCTGGCAGGTCTGGGACCTGCTGATGCTGTGGCTGGCGATGCTTCACGGGGCGAACGGCCTCCGTACGATCATCAACGACTACGCGGAGCGCGCCAACACGCGCCTGTGGCTCAAGGGCCTGCTGTACACCGCCACGGTGTTCACCATCCTTCTGGGCTCGCTGGTGATCTTCACCTTCGACCCGAACATCCGCTAAAGCCGGGGCTGACGAGACAATGAAGATCCATAAGTACGACACCGTCATCGTCGGCGCCGGTGGCGCCGGTATGCGCGCGGCCATCGAGTCGACCAAGCGCAGCCGTACCGCCGTGCTGACGAAGCTGTACCCGACCCGGTCCCACACGGGCGCCGCGCAGGGCGGCATGGCCGCCGCGCTCGCCAACGTGGAGGAGGACAACTGGGAGTGGCACACCTTCGACACGATCAAGGGCGGCGACTACCTGGTCGACCAGGACGCCGCCGAGATCCTGGCGAAGGAGGCCATCGACGCCGTCCTCGACCTGGAGAAGATGGGCCTGCCGTTCAACCGGACCCCGGACGGCACCATCGACCAGCGCCGCTTCGGCGGTCACTCCCGTAACCACGGCGAGGCACCGGTCCGCCGGTCCTGCTACGCCGCGGACCGTACGGGCCACATGATCCTCCAGACGCTCTACCAGAACTGCGTCAAGGAGGGCGTGGAGTTCTTCAACGAGTTCTACGTCCTGGACCAGCTGCTGACCGAGGTCGACGGGGTCAAGAAGTCCGCGGGCGTCGTCGCGTACGAGCTGGCCACCGGCGAGATCCATGTCTTCCAGGCGAAGGCGGTCATCTACGCGTCCGGCGGCACCGGCAAGTTCTTCAAGGTGACCTCCAACGCGCACACCCTGACCGGTGACGGCCAGGCCGCCTGCTACCGGCGCGGACTGCCGCTGGAGGACATGGAGTTCTTCCAGTTCCACCCGACGGGCATCTGGCGCATGGGCATCCTGCTCACGGAGGGCGCCCGCGGTGAGGGCGGCATCCTGCGCAACAAGGACGGCGAGCGCTTCATGGAGAAGTACGCGCCCGTCATGAAGGACCTCGCCTCGCGCGATGTCGTCTCGCGCTCCATCTACACGGAGATCCGCGAGGGCCGTGGCTGCGGTCCCGAGGGCGACCACGTCTATCTGGACCTGACGCACCTGCCGCCGGAGCAGCTGGACGCCAAGCTGCCCGACATCACCGAGTTCGCGCGTACGTACCTGGGCATCGAGCCGTACACGGACCCGATCCCGATCCAGCCGACCGCGCACTATGCCATGGGCGGCATCCCCACCAACGTCCAGGGTGAGGTCCTCGCGGACAACACGACGGTCGTTCCCGGTCTGTACGCGGCGGGCGAGGTGGCGTGCGTCTCGGTGCACGGCGCCAACCGCCTGGGTACCAACTCGCTGCTGGACATCAACGTCTTCGGGCGCCGGTCGGGCATCGCCGCCGCCGAGTACGCGGCGAAGAACGACTACGTCGAGCTTCCCGAGGACCCGGCGTCGCTGGTCGAGGCCCAGGTCGAGCGGCTGCGGAACTCGACGGGCAAGGAGCGGGTCGCCACGCTGCGTCTGGAGCTCCAGGAGTGCATGGACGCCAATGTGATGGTGTTCCGCACCGAGCAGACGATCAAGACGGCGGTCGCCAAGATCGCCGAGCTGCGCGAGCGCTACCTGAACGTGTCCGTCCAGGACAAGGGCAAGCGGTTCAACACGGACCTGCTGGAGGCCATCGAGCTGGGCAACCTGCTCGACCTCGCCGAGGTGATGGCGACCTCGGCCCTGGCGCGCAAGGAATCGCGCGGCGGCCACTACCGCGAGGACTACCCGAACCGCGACGACGTCAACTTCATGCGCCACACCATGGCGTACCGCGAGGTGGGCGACGACGGCACCGAGTCGATCAGGCTCGACTACAAGCCGGTCGTCCAGACCCGCTACCAGCCGATGGAGCGTAAGTACTGATGGCTACCCCGACCATGGACAAGCTGGAGGCCATGGAGGCGGACTCCGCCTCCTCACACCTCATCGCGGTCACGTTCCGGATCCGCCGCTTCAACCCGGAGGTCTCCGCCGAGGCCGAGTGGGAGGACTTCCGGATCGACATCGATCCGAAGGAGCGCGTACTCGACGCCCTCCACAAGATCAAGTGGGACGTCGACGGCACGCTCACCTTCCGGCGCTCCTGCGCGCACGGCATCTGCGGCTCCGACGCGATGCGGATCAACGGCCGTAACCGGCTGGCGTGCAAGACGCTGATCAAGGACATCGTGTCGTTCGACAAGAGCGGCGCCGTCAGCAAGCCGGTCACGATCGAGGCCATAAAGGGGCTCACGGTCCTCAAGGACCTGATCGTGGACATGGAGCCGTTCTTCCAGGCGTACCGCGATGTGATGCCCTTCCTCGTCACCAGCGGCAACGAGCCGACGCGCGAGCGGCTCCAGTCCGCCGAGGACCGCGAGCGCTTCGACGACACCACCAAGTGCATCCTGTGCGCGGCGTGCACGTCGTCCTGCCCGGTCTTCTGGAACGACGGGCAGTACTTCGGCCCCGCCGCGATCGTGAACGCGCACCGCTTCATCTTCGACTCGCGTGACGAGGCCGGGGAGCAGCGGCTTGAGATCCTCAACGACAAGGACGGCGTGTGGCGTTGCCGCACGACGTTCAACTGCACGGACGCCTGCCCGCGCGGTATCGAGGTCACGAAGGCGATCCAGGAAGTCAAGCGGGCGCTGATCACGCGGCGCTTCTGAGGGGTTGGGTCTGAGGACTGAGGTCTGAGCACTGCGCTCGGAAGGGCTCGTTTCTGTGGGTACGACATACAGAAGCGGGCCCTTCCTGTGTCAGGATCGACCCTGTCGACAGGGGCCCGTCTGGTACGACAGGCCCAACTGGCATGACTGGTACGACTGGTACGACCGGCCCAGGGGAACGGGGAGACGAAGAGATGACTGAGCCCAATCCGTACGCGGACGGCGAGTACAAGTGGGGGCCGACGCCGGGCACCCCGCCGGGTGTCCCGGAGTACGACTTCCCCACCCCGACGCTCGCCGACGGAGCACCGGGCGCCACGGCCGGCTACGGGTACCCCGGCGCCGCCCCCGCCCCGGGCTACGGCCATCCGCAGTCGGGCGCCCCGCACCCGGCCCCGATGGGTGCCGCCGGAACGCCGCTGGTCTCGATCGGTGACATCACGGTCGTGGGCGACTCGATCATCACCCCGTCGGGCACGCTGCCGCTGAGGGGCGCGGTCTGGAACGCGACGGACATGTCGCGCACGGAGGAGAAGATCCCGACGCACGCCATCATCCTGGCCATCGTCTTCTTCCTCTTCTGTCTGCTGGGGCTGCTCTTCCTCCTGATGAAGGAGAAGACGACGACGGGCTTCATCCAGGTCACGGTCACCAGCGGCGGCAAGCACCACTCGACGATGATCCCGGCCAACCACGCGGGCACGTTCCAGATGGTCATGGGCCAGATCGGCTACGCGCGCTCGCTCAGCGCGATGTGATGCGGCTGGGCGGGGAGGGGTCCCCGGGGTGGGGCGGCCCGGAGAGCGTCCCGCTGTGACTCTTGGTCCCGGACATGCCCCTTGAGCTGGGGATTGGTGCGATCCAACGCCTTTTTCCGGAACCGAAGTTGCTGAGACAGAACCCGGACACTCACAGGATCATTTGAGGATCGACTCGGCCCTAGTGTCATCGGTGTCAGCAGGAAACACCGCAACCGACAGCCGCTGGAGATCACGATGCGTTCCCGTCTCGCCGCCCGTTCCACCCGTCTCGCCCTGGCCGTCGCGGCCGTGACGGCCCTCGCCGCCACCACCACCGCCTGTGGCCCCGAAGACAACGGCGCCGCAGACGCCGCGGCCTCCGCGTCCACCGCCGCCTCCGCCGGCAGCGGCGGCGGGAGCGACAAGTCCTCCAGCGACAGCGCCTCCACCGGCGGCTCCGACTCCAGCGGCTCCAACTCCAGCTCCAACGGCTCCACGGACAAGACCGGCTCCGGCGACGGCGACAAGAGCGGCTACGGGCAGTCCTGCGGCACCAACGACCTGGACTTCACGGTCACCTCGGAGACCCAGGCCGGCGGCTACTACCTCGTCACCGCCAAGGCGAAGTCCGGCATCACCTGCTACCTGGACGTCAACACCCCCAGCGTGTCCTTCGGCTCCAACGCCGAGGGCGTCGCCTCCCCCGTCGGACAGGGCGGCGAAGACCCCATCAAGCTCACGGGCTCCGCCGTCGCCTACACCGGCATCAGCCCGAAGACCACCAACAGCGACTCGGGCATAGAGTTCGAGAACGTCATCATCGCCACCACCGAGGACGACCCCAACCCCGCCGAGCTCAAGCTCCCCGACACGGCCACCGTCGACAAGCCCATCGTCACCAACTGGTCCACCAACTCCTCCGAGACCGTCCCGGTCATCGTCTGACGAGTTCACGCCGAGGAGTAACCGGGGTGACCCGGATAGTTGGGAGACGGGCGGGGGCCGCCCCTCAGGCTTCAGTTTCGCGGCTCCGGGCCGGGCGTCAAGGGCGCTCCTCCGTCGCGTCGGCTACGCCGATTCCGCTGCGCTCCACCCCTGACCCCCAACCCTCCACCGCAAGTGCGGCTTTGAGGGGGGCGGCCCGGGGGGGAGGGGTCCCCGGGGGGCTGGGTTCATGGAGCGGGCCCGTTCCCGGCCTGCGGCCCGGTGGGTGGGTGCGCGGCGGTGGAGTGGGGCGGCCCGGCACCGGCTCAGCGGCTTGCCCCCGTGAGGAGCCGGGATTCATGCCCCGCTGGTGAGGATCCGTAGTCGGGTACTCCTGTAGCCCAAGGAGAACCGGTCCTCCAATATGCCCCCTATGCCCCGATTTGGATGGGCATTCCGAGGCTCCTCAGGCCGGTGATGCGTCCCCCGACCAGATAACCGGGCAGCAGGGCACATCACCACCTCCCACCGACCCAGAGGCCGCCCCACCAGTCACACCCACCCCACCACCCACACACCCCCACCAGCGGGGCATGAATCCCAGCCACCCACGGGGGTCAGACGCCGAGCCGGTGCCGCACCACCCCACTCAACTCCCGCGCACCCACCCACCGGCCCGAGGTCGGCAAAGGACCGTCCCCATGCACGGATCCCCTCCGGGGACCCCTCCCCCCGGGCCGCCCCCCTCAAAGCAGCACTTGCGGTGGAGGGTTGGGGGTCAAGGGTGGAGCGCAGCGCAATCGGCGCAGCCGACGCGACGAAGGAGCGCCCTTGACGCCCAACCCGCAACCGCGAAACTCAAAGCTCAGAGGCGGCCCCCACCCGCCATGATGGATTCCGGGTAACCCCGACTACCCCTCGGTCCTCACCCCCACCCAAAAACGAACCGCCACCAGCGGGGCATGAATCCCAGCCACCCACGGGGGTCAGACGCCGAGCCGGTGCCGCACCACCCCACTCAACTCCCGCGCTCACCGCGTGCGCTTCTCCTCCGGCGGTGGTTGGCCGAAGATCCTCTCGAACAGGACGGCCTCATCCGGTTCCTGGAACGCCCGGAGCAGCGCACGGTGGAGCCGCCGATACGCGAGGCGTTGCCTCCGACGCTCCACCAGCCACGCGAAGACGTCGAGCCAACGACGCGGGCCTCGCCTCACCGCCCACCGCCCCCGCCGACAGACGGCGCCGCCGGCGGCGGCTCGTAGTCCGGGCACATCGGATTGCCGCACTCGCACGGCGGCCACTTGAGCGCCGACGCCGGGGCCAGGTCCGCGCCTTCCGCACCGGGGACCCCCTTCCGTACAACGAGAACGCCATCCGTTCCGTACGTGGCGATCAGCAACGACAGACGCCGCCGCGCCTCACTCCCCGTCATGCGCCCAACCGCCTGAGCCCGCGCTCCACATGCTCCATCAGTGCGGGCGTCGGCTCGACGAAGTCCCGCGGCACCCACCCAGGCACCAACCGCCAGAAGCCCCCCGCCTCAACCGTCGCGGCCAACCCGTCCGGGTCGTCCGACCTCGTATCGGTGGCTTGTTCGGTCATGAGAGATATACCTTCCGTTATCGCGCGCTTGCTTTGTGTGTTCAAGCTTCGGCGCCGCCGAGCACACCCAACAGGTAGGCAGCTTGGACTCCGGAAGGTGTCCAATGATCATTCGGGGGTTTGAGTGACTGTCGAAAACGAGACCGCGGAATCAACCGACCCGGCCGTGTCACCGCTCGCTCACTTCGGGGCCGAGGTGCGGCTGGAGCGTGAGCGACTGGACATCTCACGCGCGGAGTTGGGTAAGGCGGCGTGCTGTAGTTACTCGCTCGTGGCGAAGATCGAAGCCGGGAGGCGCGTGCCGCCGCTGGACTTCGCCGAAGCGTGTGACCGAATGTTCCCGCACTCCAACGGGCGCTTCGCGCGGCTCTGGCCGCTTGCCCTGCGGTGGGCCTTCCCACCGTGGTTCCGTAGATATGTCGAGTTGGAGTGGACGGCTACCGCGATCTCGATGTTCCACCCTCAACTGGTGCCTGGGCTCGTGCAAACCGAGGAATACGCACGGGCTGTACTACGCACCGGACGACCCAGCAATCTTGAGGACCTGGTAACTGCCCGAATGGAGCGGCAGCGCGTCCTCGCGCGCGAGGTGCCGACCAGGCTGTGGATCATTCTGGACGAGGGCGTTCTTCGGCGCCCCATCGGCGGGAAGCACGTCATGAGAGAGCAGCTCAAACAGCTGCGGACTCTGGCGGAGACACCGCGCCATGTCATCCAGATCATCCCCAAGACCATCGCGGCGTACCCCGGATCAGGTTCTCCGTTCGGGCTCCTGTCCTTCAGCGAAGGCTCAGACGTGGTGCATGTCGACGGCTTCCCAAAGGGCTACGTTCTGGCCGATCCAGACGATGTGGCCGCGGCTTGCGATGCCTATGATCTGCTTAAGGCAACAGCTCTGCCGCCAGACGAGTCGGCCTCTGAGATCGGCTCCATTTTGAAGGAATGCTATTCATGACCGAGCCGATCCGCGTGCCGGAACAGGCATGGCGCAAGTCCAGCTATAGCGGCAGCAACGGCGGCGAGTGCATCCAGGTGGCCGACGGCAACGCCCACGCCGTCCCCATCCGGGACTCCAAGAACCCCACCGGCCCCATCCTCATCGCCTCCAACGCGTCCTGGACCACCTTCCTCACCTTCGCCAAAACCGCCGCCGTCTAGCCGGAACCGGGACCGGGACCGGGACTGGATCGGACCCGGATCGGAACCGGACCGGACCGGACAAGGCAGTCAACAACCGCCGGACCAGCTCCCCTCAGCCCGTCCGGCGGCCATTGAGCACTGCGTCGGCTCACGCCCGTACGCGCTTCACCGACACCACGTCGTAGTCCGTCTCCGGCGCCGGTTCCGTCACGTCGAAGCGGGCGTTCGGGAGATAGACGCGGTCCCCGTAGACCGCCGCGGTCGTCGGGACCCGGAAGTTCGCGGGGTCCGTGATCCGGGTGATCGCCGTGCCCTTCGTGCCCGCGTCGTCGATCCTCAGCACATCGATGGCGTTCTGCCGCTGCTGCACGGCGTAGAGAATGCGGCCGAGGAGGAGCAGGCCGTCGCCGTTCGGCAGGCGGGTCGGGCCGAGGTCCACGGCGCGTGCCACTCCCGTGCGGGGGTCGACCCGCATCAGGCCGCCGCCGTTGGCGAAGCTGTTGACCACCAGCAGCGCCCGGCCGTCCGGTGTCGTGGTGATCCCGTTGGCGGTGATGGCCGTCCCCTGGACCCAGTCGCCGGACAGCGGCACGGTCACGATCCGGTCCCCCGGCTCACCGCGTCGGCCGAGCGGGAGTTTGTAGAGCTGGGGCTCGAACGAGTCGGTGAACCAGGCGGCGTCGGGCGTCAGGATCACATCGTTGACCATCGTGGCGTCCGTGCCCACGGTGAAGGTACGGGTGATCCCGCCCGTACGGAGATCCGCGATCCGGATCTCGCCGCTCACGCCGCCGCACAGGAACAGCCGGCCCCAGGCGTCGGTCTTGAGCCCGATGACGGGATGCTCCGGGCCCAGCCCCTGGACGACGACTCGGCCCCTGCCGGTCGCGAGGCTCGCCCGGTACACGTCGCCGCGCGCGATCGAACCGATGTAGGCGTACGGCTCCGACCCGATCGCGATCCCCTCCGGCCGGAAGCCGTCGGGCAGGGGAAAGCCGGCGGGCCAGCGCCTACCGGTGGATTCCATGGCGGCTGCCGTGCCGCCCAGCGGCGCCAGGAGCGCCGCGCCGCCGATCGCGGCGGCCGCTCCGAACAAACTCCGGCGTGCGAAGGAATGTCCCATGACGAGCGTCCTTCCGAGGAATGGGATGCGTCTCTCGCACCCCATCACACGCTCCGGCCCCACAGGCGCTTTGGCCGGAACACACCCACCAGCAAGGCCGGTTACGGACGTCGACCACAGGACGCCGACCGGGGCGGCCCTGCGCTCCCACGTTCCGACGGCCCGGCGCTCCCGCAGCCCGCCGGCCCAGCAGCCCGGCGCTCCCCCGCCCCCGCGCCCGCAGCCCCGCGCTCCGCGGTCCCACCCGGTTTTCCGCATGCTCCCCCGGACACCGGCTTGAACGTGTTCAAAAACAGGTCTACAGTCCAACACACCAGCTTTTGAACACGTTCAAAGGCACACAGAGGGAGGGTGAGGGATGGACCTCACTGTTGTCACGTATGTGGTCTACCTGGTGATCAGCCTGGCGCTGACCGTGTGGGTGGCCCGGACGCTCAGCCGGAACGGGCGCGTCTTTCTGGCCGACGTGCTCCAGGGCAACGAGAAGCTCGCCGACGCCGTCAACCACCTGCTGGTGGTCGGCTTCTACCTCGTCAACCTCGGCTTCGTCACGCTCTATCTCAAGTCCGCCGACGCCGTGGAGCACGCCCGCGGGCTCTTCGAGGCGCTCTCGGTGAAGGTGGGGGTCGTACTGCTCGTGCTCGGGGTGATGCACCTCGGGAACGTGTACGTCCTCAACAAGATCCGGCGGCGCGGCGTCATGGAGCGCGAGCAGACTCCGCCGGTGCCGCCGCAGGGCTGGACGGGGCCCGTGGACAAGGGCCCCGGTCCCGGTCCGTTGGTCACGCCGGCCACCGGGGCGTGAGCCGTCGTGGCCCGGCCCTCGTACCGGCTGCCCGTCCGGCGGCTGACCCTGCTGTACGACGCGCACTGCCCGCTCTGTGTCCATCTGCGGCACTGGCTGACGCGGCAGCCCCAGCTCGTACCGATCGATCCGGTGCCCGCCGCCTCGCGGGAGGCGCGGCGGCGGTTCCCGGACCTCGATCACGGCAGCACGCTGAAGGAGATCACGGTCATCGGTGACGGCGGCCAGATCTACCGGGGGACCGCCGCCTGGATCGTCTGCCTCTGGGCGCTGGCCGAGCACCGGCCCAAGGCCTACTGGCTGTCCACGCCGGCCGGCGCGCCCTTCGCCCGGGTCAGTGTGCTCGCCGCCGCGAAGTACCGCGAACTGACGGCCGCGCCCTGCGAAGGAGCGTGCGAAGCACCCGCTCCTTCGCATTAGGCTCGGTCGGTGTGAAGGACAAGCCCAAGGCAGCGAAGACGGCGGCCAAGGCCCCGGTCCCCAAGAGCGAGCAGACCCGCACGCTCATCCTCGAAACCGCGCTCCGGCTCTTCCAGGAGCGCGGTTTCGACAAGACGACCATGCGGGCCATCGCCACGGAGGCCGGGGTCTCGGTCGGGAACGCGTACTACTACTTCTCGTCCAAGGAACATCTGGTCCAGGGCTTCTACGACCGGATCGGCGCCGAACACCGGCTGGCCGCGCGGGCCGTGCTCGACCGGGAGACCGATCTGGAGGCGCGGATGGCCGGCGTGCTGACGGTCTGGATCGATGTCGCCGCCCCGTACCACGAGTTCGCCGCCCAGTTCTTCAAGAACGCCGCCGATCCCGAGAGCCCGCTGAGCCCCTTCTCCCCCGAGTCGGAACACGCGCGTGACGCGGCCGTCGCCGTCCACCGCGAGGTGCTGGCCGGCTCCAAGGCGAAGGTTCCGGACGAACTGGCGGAGCTGCTCCCGGAGTTGATGTGGCTCGCCCAGATGGGACTGGTCCTGTACTGGGTCTTCGACCGCTCCGAGGACAGCGAGCGCTCACGCCGGCTCGCGGAGCGCGGCGCCCGGCTGACCGGCAGGGGCATCGCGCTCTCGCGGTTCCGGGTGCTGCGGCCGCTCGTACGGGAAGTGCACGAGCTGTTCGAGGACTTCCTGCCGGGGATGGCCGAGGTGGCCGCGGGCCGCGCGTCCCGGAAGCCGAGCGGCCAGAACTGACGGCCGAGCCAGAGCTGACGACCGAGCCAGAGCTTACGCCCCAGCCTGAGCTGACGACCGAGCCTGGACGAGGCCCGCCGTCAGCCCGGACGCCCCCGGTCAGCCAGCCCTGACGTCCCCCGGTCGGCCCGGACGCCCAGCCGTCAGCCCCGACGCCCCGCCCTCAGAGCCAGCCCAGCTGCCACAGCCGCCAGATCCCTGTCCCGTCCGACAGGTACTGCACCCCCGTGACATCGCCGCTGCTCAGTACGTAGTCCTTCTTCTGCCACAGCGGCAGCAACGGCACATCCTCGGCCACCACCTTCTGGATGGACCTGAAGTCCTGTGAGGCGCGGGCGCGTTCGCCGTACTGCTGCGTGGACTCGATCAGCCGGTCGACGCGGTCGCTCACGTACCCCGTGTGCAGCGTGGCGTTCCGGCCGACCAGGGGCTGGATGAAGTTGTCGGGGTCCGGGAAGTCCGGGAGCCAGCCGACGGTGTACGCGTCGTACTGCCCGGCGCTGTAGCCCTTCTGGAAGGCCGTCCACTCCCGTTCGACGATCTTCACCTTGAACAGCCCGGTGGCCTCCAGCTGCTTGCGCAGCTCCGCCGCCTCCGGCGCGGCCGAGCCGCCGTCCGAGTGCGCGAGCGTGAAGGTCACCGGGGTCTCCACGCCCGCGTCCGCCAGCAGTTCCCCGGCCCGCTCCACGTCCGGCTCCGGATAGGCGTCGAAGAACGGCGTGGCGTGCGAGGTGATGCCCTGCGGAATCGGCGAGTAGAGCGGATCGACCGTCGAGGCATAGACATTGATGGCGATCTTGGGCCGGTCGACGATCGCGGCGACCGCCTGCCGTACCGCCTTGTCGGCCATCGCCGACCCCTTGCGCACATTGAAGACGAGATTGCGGATCTCGGCACTGTCGGCCTCGTTCATCCGGATGTCGTCCTTGCTCGCGTCCAGCTCGGCGATCAGCGAGGGCGGCAGCTGGCGGTGGGTGACATCGACCGTACGGGCCTTCCAGGCGGCGGCCAGGTCGGCGGACTTCTTGAAGTACGTGATGTCCACGGGCCCGCCGAGCGCGCCGACCGCCCCCCGATACCGCGGATTGGGCTCCAGGCGCGCCGTGGAGCCCGGGGTGTACGCCTTGAGGACGTACGGCCCCGATCCGTCGGTCTCCGGGCCCGTGCGCAGCCCGTTCGCCGGGTAGCGCGTGCGGTCGACGATCGAACCGGCTCCGGTGGCGACCTTCAGCGGGAACGTCGCGTCACGCGAGCCGAGATGGAAGGTGACGGTCAGACCGTCCGCCTCGACCGACTTCAGCGTGGTGAAGAGCGACTGCGGACCGACGTCCGACTTGATGGCGAGCACGCGGTCGAAGGAGTACTTGACGTCCTCCGCCGTGATCTCGTTGCCGTTGGAGAAATGCAGATCGTCGTGCAACTCGCAGCGATAGGTGCGGAGTTCGCTCCCGATGAACCCGCAGGTGCGGGCGGCGTCCGGTACCGGTGTGACCGAACTGGGTTTGAACGTCAGCAGTGACTGGTAAATATTGCTGAACAGCGCCCAGGATCCGGCGTCATACGCGCCTGCCGGATCGAGCGAGGTGACCACGTCGGTCGTCCCGACGGTGATCGCCTTCTGGTTGGCGTCGCGGGACGGAAGCAGCTGCCAGCCGCCCACCCCCGCAACCACCAGCACAAGAGATGTGATGAGTATCCGCAGACGGATCGGCCGCATGTGCTGTTGCCCCTCTATCACGCCCACCCCTGACCGTGATGGCGCTCACCCAACCACACGGAATTCGCCGACGGAAGAGAAAACCTGGGTCGCTCAGGCAACGGTCGTGTTAAGCGCGCCGGAGAGGGCGCAGGGCCGGACCGGGCGAACGGCCGGGCAACGCCTATGCCTGGCGCGAGGCCAGCTCCACGAGGGTGATGTCGGAGGGCGCGCCGACCCGGACCGGCGGCCCCCAGGCGCCCGCGCCGCGCGATACGTACAGCTGGGTGTCGCCGTACCGCTCCAGACCGGCCACGGTCGGATTGGCCAGGCCCGCGAGGAAATTGCCCGGCCACAGCTGGCCGCCGTGGGTGTGTCCGGAGAGCTGGAGGTCGACGCCGTAGCGCACGGCGTCGTCGATGACGACGGGCTGGTGGGCGAGGAGTACGGACGCCCTGGACCGGTCGCGGTCGTCGAGCGCCTTCGCGAAGTCGGGGCCCGCGCCCTCGCTCTCGCCCGCGACGTCGTTGACCCCGGCGAGATCGAAGCCGGGGATCTCCACGCGCTCGTTCTCCAGCGGCCGGAGGCCCAGTTCACGGACGTGGTCGACCCAGGCGTCGGCGCCCGAGAAGTACTCGTGGTTCCCGGTCACGAAGAACGAGCCGTGCCGGGCCCTGAGACCGGCGAGGGGCTCCGCCGCCGGGCCCAGGTTCTCGACGGTGCCGTCCACCAGGTCACCGACGACGGCGATCAGATCGGGCTGCGTGGAATTGATGGTGTCCACGATGCGCTGGGTGTGGGCGCGGCCCAGGATCGGTCCGAGGTGGATATCGCTGACGACGGCGATACGGAAGCCATGGACGGCTCGCGGCAGCTTGGCGAGCGGGACGGTGACGCGCTTGACGCGGGGGCCGCGCAGGACGCCGTACGTGCCGTATCCGACGGTCGCGAGCGCGGCGGTGGCGGCGGCGGCGCCGACGACGCGGGAGACGAACAGACGGCGGGAGGGCACGGAAGCGGGAGTGGGGGTGGGAGTGGGCGCGGGGGCCGTGGCGGACGGTTCCGGCAGGTCCGGACGTCCGTCGGATATGCCCGTACCAGGACCCGGGGCGGGGCTCGCACCCGGCCCTGTACTCACCGGCGTACGAGCGACGGCCTCCGCCGCAACCTCCACCCGGACCTCAGCCCCGGCCGCCGCGTCCCTGCGCTCCAGCAGCCGCCGCAGCAGCGGCCGTACGACCTCGCCCACCAGCAGCGCCAGCAGCAGGTACAGCAGCACCGCCAGCCACAGGAAGCCCGGCCAGGCCAGCACCTGCTGCGCCCAGAACGGCATCCCCGAGCGCCCCGAGACCGCGGCGCCGACCGACAGTAACGGCAGCACGACCGCGGCGACGGTGCCCAGCCTGCGGGCGAGGCCGCCGGGGCTGGTCGTGTCGCGCACCAGACGATGCCAGAGGTACCAGTGCGCGGCTGCCACCAGCGACACGGCGGCGAGCACCGCCAGAACGATCACGACGACCACGAACAGGCCCCTTATCCCAGTTGTTCGCGCTGTTCGCGCCGGAGCGCGCGCACACCACGGAACCCGATGGCGCCAACGGCCGTCCCCAGAAGGAAGGACACGATGGCGAGCGTCAGGTGCACCCAGAAGTACCCCGTCGGATCACCGGCGTCGTCGAACGCGAGTCCGCTGCCGTCCTGCCACAGGTTCTTGACGAAAGTGATCCAGATGAACCAGCTCCACACCCCGAACGCGAGCAGGAACCAGGACACGGGGCGGTTGAGCTTCATGAATTCAGTATCACCGGAGCCTTCCGGGCGACGGCAGCCGGGTCCGCGGAGCGGTCGGCCGGATCAGCGCGATGTGCGGTCGGCGATACGCGTAGGGGTACGGAAATCGAACCCGTACACGCCGGGAATACGGCCGTTCGGCCCACCCGGGTCGGCACCGATGTCCGCGCCCTGTACGTTTTCGATCGTGTCCGCTCTGAAAAAGACCGCCTTGACGGTCACCGCCGCCGCGTTGCTCCCCGCGCTGACCGCCATGCCCGCGTCGGCCGACGACAACCAGCCGAAGCCGCCCGTCTCGATGTCCACGGTCGGCGGGGCCAAGCTCGGCCGGTCGGGTACGCAGGTGAACCTCGGCACCGGCGCGCCGGTCCTGCCCAAGAAGCTGAGCGGCCGGTCCTGGATCGTCGCGGACGCCGAGTCGGGCGCGGTGCTGGCCTCGCACAACGCCCACTGGCGGCTCCCGCCGGCGTCCACCCTCAAGATGCTCTTCGCGGACACGGTGCTGCCCAAGCTGCCCAAGGACGAGGTGTACAAGGTGGGGCCCACCGATCTCGCGGAGGTGGGTGCGGGCAGCAGCCTGGTCGGTGTCAAGGAGAACCTCAAGTACTCCGTCCACGATCTGTGGCTGGGCGTCTTCCTGCGCTCCGGCAACGACGCCGTCCATGTGCTCTCCAAGATGAACGGCGGGGTCCCCAAGACCGTCAAGGACATGCAGAAGCACGCCGAGGAGCTCCAGGCGCTGGACACGCGGGTCGTCACGCCCGACGGCTACGACGAGAAGAACCAGGTCTCCAGCGCGTACGACCTCACCCTGATCGCCCGTTCCGGACTCCAGAAGAAGGACTTCCGGGAGTACTGCTCGACGGCTTCGGCCAAGTTCCCCGGCGATGTGCGGAAGCCGAAGGAGGGCGAGAAGGCCGAGAAGGACAAGAACGGGGATCCGAAGCGCGACTCCTTCGAGATCCAGAACACCAACCGGCTGCTGACCGGGGCCCCGGGCGTCGACACGTACAAGGGCATCGCCGGGGTGAAGAACGGCAACACCACCCACGCGGGCGCGACGTTCACCGGGGTCGCCGAGCGCAACGGCCGGGTGCTGCTGGTCACCGTCATGAACCCGTCCTCGACGGAGGGCCAGGCGGTCTACCAGGAGGCGGCGCGGCTGCTCGACTGGGGGTTCTCGGCGGCCGGGAAGGTTACTCCGGTCGGTGAGCTGGTGCCGCCCAAGTCCGCCCGTACGAACGTCTCGCCGAGCCCCACGGCCGCGGGAGCGGACACGGCGGGGACCGGTACGGCCACCGGGCCCGCGAAGTTCGCGGCCGCGAACGGTGAGGGCACGGGCGGTGTCGGGACGGCTCTCGCCGTCGTGGGCGGGGTGCTGGTCGTCCTTGGAGGCGCGGTGTTCCTGGTCAACCGGCGCTGGCCGCTGCCCGACCTGGTCCGCCGCCGCCCGCGCGAGTAGACCCTGCGGCGCGGTTGCCGTCGCCGCGCCGTTCCTCGGTCTCCGGCGCGGTCTCCGGGCCGGTCTCCGGTCCGTTCTCCGGTCCGTTCTCAGCCGTGGCCGCCAGGTCTCTTTTGCTGGGGGTCGCCGTCCAGGCGGCGCAGAACAGCAGCAGCTTCGCCGTGAAGTTGATCCACAGCAGCAGGGCCACCGGCACCCCGAACGCGCCGTACATGCTCTTCGCCGCCACGCCCCTCATATAGCCGCCGAGCAGCAGCTTGAGCAGTTCGAAGCCGATGGCGCCGATGAGCGCGGCGACGATGAGCCGCCGCCGCGGCGGGTGGACGCGGGGCAGCAGCGTCAGCACGTACAGCAGGAGCAGGAAGTCGGCGAGGACCGCCACGGCGAGGGCTGCGGCCTGGAGCAGTACGCCGCCCGCACCGTTCTGGGGGATGCCGAGCCGGGCGGCGGTCCAGCCGACGGCGGTCGAGCCGAAGCCGGAGGCCGCCAGTGAGGCCAGCCCGACCGCCCCGAGGCCGATGAGCGCCACCGCGTCCTTGCCCTTGAGCAGGAACGGATTGCCCTCTTCCGTATCGTCCAGCTCCCAGACGGCGCGCAGGCACTCCCGCATGGAGCCGATCCAGCCGATCCCGGTCAGCAGCAGCACCGCTCCTGCCACCAGCCCGATCGTGCCGGCGTTGGCCACCAGGCCGTTGATGTCCAGCTGCTGGGAGATGCCGGGGACCTGCCGCGCGATGGTGTTCTGCAACCGGTCGAGCTGGCCGTGGCTGAGCAGCGCGGCACCGATCGCGGCGCCCACGGTGATCAGCGGGAAGAGCGCGATAAAGCTGATGAAGGTGATGGCGGCGGCCAGCCGCGTCCAGTGGACGCGGTCGAGCCTCTCGTACGAACGCCAGGCGTGCGTCCGCATCAGCCTGGCCACGAACGGGCCGACAAGGGGCAGTTTCTTCAGCCAGTCCATGAACGACGTGTACCCCCTGATCCGGCGCCTGATCGGAAAACAAGCGCGAGCATCACGACAAAGGGCACAAAGAATGCCGTATGGGGCGATACGGTCACCCCACCTGCTCGCCCTGCTGCCCTCTGAGGAGCGATTCACGATGAAGGACGCCTTCGGCACCCCGCAGTCCCTGCTCATCCTCGGCGGTACGTCGGAGATCGGGCTCGCCACCGCGCGCCGGCTGATCGCCCGTGGCGCCCGTACGGTCTGGCTGGCGGGCCGCCCCTCCGCCGCCCTGGACACCGCGGCCGGCCGGCTGCGGACGCTGGGCGCGGACGTCCGTACCGTCGCCTTCGACGCCCTGGACCCGGGCTCGCACGGGGAGGTGCTGGGCAAGGTCTTCGCGGAGGGCGCCATCGATCTGGTGCTGCTCGCCTTCGGGATCCCCGGCGACCAGGCGCGTGACGAGGCGGAGCCGCTCGCGGCGGTCCGGGTGGCGCAGACCAATTACACCGGGGCGGTCTCGGCAGGGCTGGTGTGCGCGGGCGCGTTGCAGACGCAGCGGCACGGTTCGCTGGTGGTGCTGTCCTCGGTGGCCGGGGAGCGGGCCCGCCGCGTGGACTTCATCTACGGGTCGAGCAAGGCGGGCCTGGACGCGTTCGCGCAGGGGCTGGGGGACGCCATGTACGGCACGGGCGTGCAGATCATGATCGTACGGCCCGGTCCCGTACGGCCGAGGACGGCGGCGGGCCGGCCGGACACGCCGCTGGCCACCACGCCGGAGGCGGTGGCGACGGCCATCGAGCTGGGGCTGCGGCGGCGATCGGAGACCGTGTGGGTGCCGGGGGCGCTACGGGTGGTGATGGCGGCGGTGCGCCATCTGCCACGCCCGCTGTTCCGCAGGCTGCCCGTCTGACCCAGCACCACGCCAGGGGGCCGGGGGGCTCAGCGCAGGGTGGCCGGACGGTCGACGGGGGTGCTCTGTGGGGGCACCCCCGAGATCTCCCCGCCACCGCCGAACGCGTACTCGTGCAGCTTGCGCCAGACGGCGTCCGCGCCCTGCTCGTACAGCGCGAAGGACGTGCAGCTCCAGGCGGCGCCGTACTCGGACAGCTCCTCGTAGGCCCGGTCCATCGCCTCCTCGGCGATGCCGTGCGCCACCGTCACATGAGGGTGGTACGGGAACTGGAGCTCGCGTACGAGCGGTCCCGAGGAGTCCCTGACCCGCTTCTGGAGCCAGGTGCAGGCCGACGCGCCCTCGACCACCTGGATGAAGACCACCGGCGAGAGCGGGCGGAACGTTCCGGTGCCGGACAGCCGCATCGGGAACGGCCTGCTGGCCGACGCGACGGCGGCGAGATGCGCCTCGATCGCGGGCAGCGCCGACGCGTCCACCTCGGTGGGCGGCAGCAGCGTGACATGCGTGGGAATGCCGTGTGCGGCGGGATCACCGAAGCCCGCACGCCGGTCCTGGATCAGGGTGCCGTACGGCTCCGGGACCGCGATCGAAACGCCGAGCGTTACGGTCCCCACATCGATCTCCTCAGTCCCGTGGTCCATGTGTCGATGGTCTGCGTCTTCGCCGCCGCTCGCCAGTGTGACGGTCGCACCGCCCGGTCGGCCAGCGGCGGCCGGGGCCGTCCGGCGCGGTGGTGTTCCGTGCCGGTGCACCCCACTGACCTCCGGTGTCTTCGCTCCGCGCCGGCGCACGGCCCGCTTCTGTGACGGTGCACCGCCGGTACTCCTCCGTACCGGGCCAGTACTCCGTCGGTGCGTGGCCCGTACTCCGTCAGTGCTCGTCGGTGCTTGTCGGTACTTGTCCGTCAGTGCTTGGCGGGGAGGAAGCCGACTCTGTCGTAGGTCTGCGCCAGGGTCTCGGCCGCGACCGCACGGGCCTTCTCGGCACCCTCGGCGAGGATCGAGTCCAGCGTCTCCGGATCGTCCAGATACTCCTGCGTGCGGGACCTGAACGGGGTGACGAACTCGACCATCGCGTCCGCCAGGTCCGTCTTCAGCGCACCGTAGCCCTTACCAGTGTATTTGTCCTCCAGCTCGGCGATGGTGCTGCCCGTGAGCGTGGAGTAGATCGTGAGCAGATTGCTCAGGCCGGGCTTGGTCTCCCGGTCGAACCGGATCTCCGTGCCGGTGTCGGTGACCGCGCTCTTGATCTTCTTCGCGGTGGCCTTCGGCTCGTCGAGGAGATTGATCAGGCCCTTGGGGGTGGACGCCGACTTGCTCATCTTGGCGGCCGGGTCCTGGAGGTCGTAGATCTTCCCGACCTCCTTGAGGATGTACGGCGCCGGGACGGTGAACGTCTGTCCGAAGCGGCTGTTGAAGCGCTCGGCGAGATCGCGGGTCAGCTCGACATGCTGCCGCTGGTCCTCACCGACCGGGACGGCGTTCGCCTGGTACAGCAGGATGTCGGCGACCTGGAGGATCGGGTACGTGAAGAGCCCGACCGTGGCGCGGTCCGCGCCCTGCTTCGCGGTCTTGTCCTTGAACTGCGTCATCCGCGAGGCCTCACCGAAGCCGGTGATGCAGTTCATGACCCAGGCGAGCTGGGCGTGCTCGGGCACATGACTCTGGATGAAGAGCGTGCAGCGCCGCGGGTCGAGACCGGCGGCGAGCAGCTGGGCCGCCGCGAGACGGGTATTGGCGCGCAGCTCGGCGGGGTCCTGGGGGACGGTGATCGCGTGCAGGTCGACGACCATGTAGAAGGCGTCGTGGGTTTCTTGCAGCGCGACGTACTGGCGCACCGCACCGAGGTAGTTCCCGAGGTGGAACGAGCCTGCGGTGGGCTGGATTCCGGAGAGCGCGCGGGGACGATCAGAGGCCATGTTCACCATTCTCTCAGGTATGACCGACAGGTCGGGAACGCGGACGGGGCGCGGACAGGGCACGGTCGGGGCGGAGACAGGGCTGAGCAAGGTTTCCTTGTCCGCACCGCGAGCGACGATAGAAAGTGGGGCCGGTCCCCGCCCGTACCGCACAGCTTGTCCCGCACAGCTTGTCCTGACCGATCGGAGAGACCCGTGTCGACAACGGAGAGTGCCATCGCCTCGGCGGAGGCGCACAGTGCGCACAACTACCACCCGCTGCCCATCGTGGTCGCCTCGGCGGACGGCGCGTGGATGACCGATGTCGAGGGGCGGCGCTTCCTCGACATGCTCGCCGGGTACTCGGCGCTCAATTTCGGCCATGGCAACAGGAGGCTCATCGACGCCGCGAAAGCACAGCTGGAGAGGGTGACGCTCACCTCCCGGGCGTTCCACCACGACCGGTTCGCCGACTTCTGTACGCAGCTGGCCGAGCTGTGCGGCATGGAGATGGTGCTGCCCATGAACACCGGCGCGGAGGCGGTGGAGACCGCCGTGAAGACCGCCAGGAAGTGGGGCTACCGGGTCAAGGGCGTACCGGACGGCATGGCGAAGATCGTCGTCGCGGCCAACAACTTCCACGGCCGTACGACCACGATCGTCAGCTTCTCCACGGACGCGGAGGCGCGCGCGGACTTCGGCCCGTACACGCCGGGCTTCGAGATCGTTCCGTACGGGGATCTCACCGCGATGGACGCGGCGATGACCGAGAACACCGTGGCCGTGCTCCTGGAGCCGATCCAGGGCGAGGCCGGGGTCCTGGTGCCGCCGGCGGGGTATCTGGCCGGGGTGCGGGAGCTGACCCGGCAGCGGAACGTGCTCTTCATCGCGGACGAGATCCAGTCGGGCCTGGGCCGGACGGGGAAGACCTTCGCCTGTGAGCACGAGGGCGTGGTGCCCGACATGTATGTCCTCGGCAAGGCGCTGGGCGGCGGGGTGGTGCCGGTGTCGGCGGTGGTGTCCTCGGCGGAGGTCCTGGGCGTGTACCGCCCCGGCGAGCACGGCTCGACCTTCGGCGGGAACCCGCTCGCCTGCGCGGTGGCGCTGGAGGTCGTCGCGATGCTGCGGACGGGCGAGTTCCAGCAGCGCGCGGCGGAGCTGGGCGACCATCTCCACCACGAGCTGGGCCTGCTGACGGGCGGCGGCGCGGTGGAGACCGTACGCGGCCGGGGGCTGTGGGCGGGGGTGGACATCGTGCCGTCCCACGGGACGGGCCGGGAGATCTCCGAGCGGCTGATGGACCGGGGCGTGCTGGTCAAGGACACGCACGGCTCCACGATCCGGATCGCCCCGCCGCTGGTGATCAGCAAGGAGGACCTGGACTGGGGGCTGGACCAGCTCAGGGCGGTGCTGGCGGAGTAGCCGGGCGGGTTCTCAGGGGGTTCTGTCGGTCCGTGCCGGCAGAACCCCCGCCGGCACGACCACCGGCCGGATCTACACGACCACCGGCCGGATCTAGAGGATCACATGCGGCAGGAAGCGGGCGTACTCGTCGGTGATCAGGCCCGCGGACTCCCGGATGCCGAGGCCCGCCGCCTCGTCCTCGACGACCCACGCGCCGAGCACCACGCGGTTGCCGCCGAAGTCGGGCAGCGGCGCCAACTCCTGGTAGCAGCAGGGCTCGTCGCGCAGCACCGGGGGCGCGCCCGGCTCATGGATGGTGACACCGGCGCCTTCCCGCCCCAGGAGGGGCTTGGCCACATAGCCCCGGGAGAGGGCCAGTTCGCGGGGGCCGTCGAGATGGGAGGGCAGCAGGTTCGGGTGGCCCGGGTGGAGTTCCCAGAGGATCGCCAGGAGCGCCTTGTTGGAGAGGAGCATCTTCCAGGCGGGTTCGATCCAGCAGGTGGTGCCCGTACCGCCGCCGTTGTCCAGGGTGTCCTGGACATGCGGGCCGAAGGGGTCGGTGGCCAGCCACTCCCAGGGGTAGAGCTTGAAGCAGCTGCGGATGAAGCGCAGCCGGTCGTCCACGAAACGGCCCGACAGCCGGTCCCAGCCGATCTGTTCGACGGAGAGCGCCGCCGTGTCCAGGCCGGCCTGCTCGGCGGTCTCGCGCAGATACGCGACGGTCATCAGGTCCTCGCCCAGTTCGTCGCCGTCGGAGTGGGCGAAGTGCACCGGGCCGGGCGGGAGGAGGCCGGACTGCCGTTTCCAGGCGGCGACCAGGCGTTCGTGCAGGGAGTTCCACTGGTCGGCGTGGGGGAACCGGTCCTCCATCCAGAACCACTGGGCGCTCGCGGCCTCGACCAGTGAGGTGGGGGTGTCGGCGTTGTACTCCAGCATCTTGGCCGGGCCCGTGTCGTCGTAGTGCAGATCGAACCGCCCGTAGATGGAGGGCAGTTCGGCGCGGCGCCGCCAGGACTCGGCTATCAGGGCGGCGAGCCGGGGGTCGGTGATGCCGAGGTCGGCGAAGCGGTCGTGTTCGACGATATGCGCGGCGGCGTCCAGACACAGCGCGTGCAGCTCTTCGACGACTTCTTCCAGCGCCTCGACCTCGGGCAGCGTGAAGGAGTAGTAGGCGCTCTCGTCCCAGTACGGCCGCAGCGAGTCGTCCGGGTAGCGGGTGAGCGGATAGATGACGCCCTGTTCCTCGACGATGCGCTGCCAGTCGGGGCGGGGCTCTATGGTGTGACGTTTCATCAGCGGATCACCGGTCGGCCGGCCCGGACCGCTCAGCCGCCACCGGAGCCGGCGGAGCAGCCGAACCCGCCCCGGTCGACGGCCGACTTGTCGAAGCTGCCGCCGTCGACCTTGCCCTTGCTGCTCGATCCGCCGTAGTAGTACGAGCCGCTGCCGCCGGACTTGCACTCGGAGCTGGGCAGGGTCTGCCGGGTCGTCCGGTCGGCGCACCGCTTGTCCGGGTCCGAGCCGCAGGACGTGATCGTGACGGCGAGGACCCCCATGCTCCCGAGCACGACCGTGCTCGACCTCAGCCTCCGTTGACGCGTAGCGGCCATGTGCCCGCCCCTTCCCCCGTTGTTGTGAACACAATAAATGGCCGCACCGGCCTCCCGTAAAGGCGGGTACGCGGTCTTTCGTCGGTTTCTCGGCGTGGCGGGTTCTCGGCGTCGTGGGTTCTCGGCGTCGCGGGTTCCGGACCTCGCGGGTTCTCGGCGTCGCGGGTTCCGGACCTCTCGCGGGTTCTCGGCGTCGCGGGATGGACCGCCCCACTAGAGTCCGTATGTGCTTCTTGGGATGATCTGCGCACTCGGCTCCGCGGTCTGTTTCGGTACCGCCTCCGTCTTCCAGGCCGTCGCCGCCCGCGCTGCCGACCCCGGCACGGGCTCGGGCGTCGATCCGGCGCTGCTGCTGCGGGCGCTGCGGCAGTGGCGCTATACGGCCGGACTCGCCCTGGACGGGCTGGGGTTCGTGCTCCAGATCGTCGCGCTCCGGGCACTGCCGATCTACGCGGTGGGCGCGGCGCTCGCGGCGAGTCTGGCGGTCACGGCGGTGGTCGCCGCCCGCGTCCTGAACGTACGGCTCAGCTCCACGGAGTGGGCCGCGGTGGCGGTGGTCTGCGGCGGGCTGGCGATGCTCGGCCTGGCCTCGGGCGCGGAGGGTGGCCGTACGGGGTCGACGGCGCTGCGCTGGTCCCTGCTCGCGGTCGCGCTCGCGGTCCTCGTGGCCGGTACGGTCGCAGGCCGCCTCCCGGACAAGCCGCGCGCCCTGGTCCTCGGTCTGGGCGCGGGCTGCGGCTTCGGGGTGGTGGAGGTGTCGGTCCGGCTCATCGACTCGCCGAACCTCGCGAACCCCGCGCTCTACGCCCTGTTGGTGGCCGGCGGCGCGGCGTTCCTCCTGCTCACGTCGGCCTTCCAGCGCGGCTCGGTGACCACGGCCACGGCGGGCATGGTCCTCGGCGAGACCATCGGCCCGGCGCTGGCCGGGGTGGTCTGGCTCGGGGACCGTACCCGCGACGGCCTGGGATGGCTGGCGATCACGGGCTTCGCGGTCGCGGTGGCGGGGGCCCTGACGCTGGCGCGCTTCGGCGAGCCTCCGGCGGCCGTCGGGACGGAACTGAGCGAGGCGGAAGTGGGCGGGACGGCATAACCGGCGGACCAGCGGGACCAGCGGGACGGCGGGACGGCGGGACCAGCGGGACGGCCTGGCCGGCGGGCGCGCCGGCCAAGGGAACTCCGGCTCAGGACTGGCTCTCCGCGAAGAGCCGGGTGGACCGCGCGAAGGCGGCCCGTACGGCGCCGCCCCTGGTCAGCGGGGCCCGGTCCACCCCGGCGAAGAGCGCGACCAGCGCGATGTCCGCGGCGACGGCCCGGCCCGTCACCCGTACCACCACCCTCTTGCCCGCGCCGATACCGGACTGCCTGGCCGTGACGGAGACACCCGGGTCCTCGTTGTCGGCCTCCCGGCGCAGGACGTACTGCTTCCGGTTGACCGCCCACAGCCGGTAGTGGTCCCCGCCGTATCTCAGGTGCAGGGCACGGGCCTTGCGCGTCGCCCCGAAGCGGTTGCGCCGCAGGGACACCATCGCGTCGCCGACCCTGAGGGTGGCCAGGTTGAGCGTCGGCAGGTCCGCCGCCTCGGTGTGGATACCGCGGGTCTCGATCGTCGCGGTGGGTATCAGCGTGCCGCGCACCTCGGAGACCACGCTGCCCGGGGTGGCGTGCCGGGGCAGCGGGCAGGTCAGCACGATCTCGCCGAACTCCGCCGACATGCCCCGATATCCGGTGCGCCGCTCGTGCGCGCGGCCGTCCTCCCAGAATTCCAGCGTGATCGGGGCGGTGGCGGTATGCATCGGTCTCCTTCGGTCGTACGGGCCGAGGGCACCCGCCGACCTGTCCTGATGACGCCCCCACCAGGCCCGATCGCGGGCCGGACAGGGCCTAGCCGCTGAGGCGTGAAGATCACAATCTACGGCTCACGTACGTACCGGTGCCGGGGGGGTATCAGCGCCCTCCGTAGGGACGGGTGATCGCTTCCAGCACGTGACCCCCGGGATCCAGGAAGTACACGCCGCGCCCGCCGTCGTTGTGGTTGATCTCGCCGGGACGCTCGCGGTGCGGATCGGCGTAGTACGTGAGCCCGGCGTCCTGGATCCGCTGGAAGATCCCGTCGAACTCCGCCTCGGTGACCAGGAAGGCGTAGTGCTGTGGGGCGATCGGCTCTTCCGTCGTGGTCGCGAAGTCGAGGGTGACGCCGTTGCTCAGTTCCACGGGGATGAACGGGCCCCACTCGTCCCCGGCCTCAAGGCCGAGGATCCCCGCGAGGAACTCGGCGGATTCCCGCTTGTTCTTGGCATGGACGATGGTGTGATTCAGCTGGACTGGCACGGTGAAATGCCTCCGTAAGGGCAACTCACGGACACCTCCACGCCTCACCCGGACGGTGACCGACACGCGGTGCCGTGATGATCAGCGTAGGCCGGGCCCCGGGGGCTGTCACGCCCCGTTGCTCCCTACGGACCCGGTACGGCGGTACGGCGGTACGGCGCGACTCCCCGCCCGCACGGCTCACGGCAGTACGCGGCACAGCGCGTCCAGCGCGCCCGTCCACGCGCTGTCGGGCGGGGTGGCGTAGCCGACCACCAGGGCGTCGCGCCCCGGTGGGGCCGAGGGGTGGGCGAAGCGGGACAGGCCCTCCACCGCGAGCCCCTGCCAGGCCGCGGCCTCGATGACGGATCGCTCGGTGCCGGCGGGGAGTTCGAGGACGGCGTGCAGGCCGGCCGCGATCCCGGTCACGCTGATGCCTGGCGCCCGCTGCGCCAGCGCCTCCACGAGCTGGTCGCGGCGGCGCCGGTAGCGCAGCCGCATGGAACGGACATGACGGTCGTACGCGCCCGAGGCGATGAACTCCGCGAGCGTGAGCTGGTCCAGCGCGCTCGACGCCCACTCCGCCTGTCCCTTCGCCGCCAGCACCTCCCCGACCAGCTCGCCGGGCAGCGCCAGCCAGCCGAGCCGCAGGCCCGGCGCCAGGGACTTGCTCGCCGTGCCGACGTACACGACCCGCTCGGGGTCGAGCCCTTGCAGGGCGCCGACGGGCTGGCGGTCGTACCGGAACTCCCCGTCGTAGTCGTCCTCCAGGATCAGCCCGCCCGTACCGCGCGCCCAGTCCACGGCCGCCGCGCGCCGGTCGGGGTGGAGGGCCACGCCCGTCGGGAACTGGTGCGCGGGCGTCAGCAGCACCGCGCCGACGCCCCGGGGGCCCGCCCGGTCCGGCAGGCCGGCCAGGTCCTCGGTGCGCGTGCCGCGGGCGTCCAGCGCGAGCGCGGGGGTCCGCAGCCCGGCGCCGGTCAGCAGGTCCCGGTGGATGTCGAGGCCGAACGACTCGGTGGCCACCGCCCGCACCCGGCGCGCGGCCAGGACCTTCCCGAGCAGCGTCAGGCCGTGGACGAAGCCCGAGCAGACGACGATCCGGCCGGGATCGGTGTACACGCCGCGCGCCCGCGCCAGATAGTCGGCGAGGACGGTACGCAGCTCGATCCGGCCGCGCGGGTCCCCGTACCCGAAGGCCTCGTGCGGCGCGGCCGTCAGCGCGCGGCGGGCCGCCGTGAGCCACTGGGCCCGGGGGAACGCGGCGAGGTCGGGGGTGCCCGGCATCAGGCTGTACGCGGGCCCGCGCCGCACCGGCCGCGTCCGGGGCGCGGCGGGCGCGGGTCTGCGGGGCGCGGCGCGCCGGGCCACCCGGGTCCCCGAGCCCTGCCGCGCGGTGAGCCAGCCCTCGGCGACCAGCTCGGCGTACGCGTCGGCGACGGTGTTACGGGCGATGCCCAGATCGCCGGCGAGCGAACGGGAGGACGGCAGCCGGGTGCCGGGCGCGAGGCGGCCCGTACGGACGGCGTCGCGCAGGGCGTTCATGAGCCCGGAGCGCAGCCCGGAACCGCGCAGCTCCAGATGCAGATCGACACCGGCGATCGGTGTATTGGCCCAGGAATCCGTCATGGAAGTGGACCATACAGGGGTGCCACTGGACGCGTAGCGTCGTACGCATGACGACAACAGACGCGACCACGACAGACACGAAGACGACGGACTCGGCGAACCCTGCCAAGGGATACGCCCCGGAGCACAGCCCCCGCCTGGACATGGCCAAGCTCGCCCCCGAGGTCTACAAGGCGATGGTCCGGCTGGACGCGGCGGCCCGGCGTGGCGTCGATCCGACCCTGCTGGAACTGGTCAAGATCCGCGCCTCCCAGCTCAACCACTGCGCGTTCTGCCTCGACATGCACACGAAGGACGCGCTGGCGGCCGGCGAGTCGGTGGAGCGGATCATCCAGCTGAGCGCCTGGGAGGAGTCGCGGCACTTCTATACGCCGAAGGAGATCGCGGCGATCGAGCTGACCGAGGCGGTCACCGTACTGACCGACGGTTTCGTGCCGGACGAGGTGTACGAGAAGGCCGCGGCGCACTTCGACGAGACCGAGCTGGCCCATCTGATCTCCGCGATCACGGTGATCAACGCCTGGAACCGGTTCGGGGTGACCTCCCGGATGGCCCCGGGTCACTACACGCCGGGCCAGTTCACGCACTGATGGCAGCCACCGCTTTCCGCGCCCTGCACCACGGCCGCGCCTACGGCGTCCCACTGGTCCTGCCGGGCCCGTGGGACGCGGCCAGCGCCCGCGTCTTCGCCGACGCCGGCTTCCCCGCCCTCGCCACGCCGAGCGCGGGGGTGGCGGCCTCGCTGGGTTACGAGGACGGCGCGACACCGCCCGCCGAGATGTTCGCCGCGGTGGCGCGGATCGCCCGCGCCGTCTCCGTGCCCGTATCGGCCGACGTGGAGGACGGCTACGGCCTCTCCCCCGGCGAACTCGTCGGCCGCCTGCTGGACGCGGGCGCGGTCGGCTGCAATCTGGAGGACTCCTCGGGCGGCACCCTCAAGGACCCGCGCCGGCACGCGGACTGGCTGGCGGAGGTACGGTCCGCGGCGGGCGACGCCCTCTTCGTCAACGCGCGCGTCGACACGTTCGTCCGGGGCGTCGCCGACCCGGCGGAGGCGGTGGCCCGCGCCCGTCTCTACACGGCGGCGGGCGCCGACTGCGTCTACCCGATCGCCGCACCGCCCGAGACGCTGCCCGCGCTGCGGGCGGGCATCGAGGGCCCGCTCAACGCGATCGCCCTCCCCACGGGCCCGTCCCCGGCCGAACTGTCCCGACTGGGCGCGACCCGCGTCACCTTCGGTCCTTTCCCGCAACGGCGCGCGATGGCCTCGCTCAGGGAGTTCGCGGACCGGCTCCTGAGCCCGACGGCCCATCCCTGACCGGACCTGGTCGGTCACCTCAGGGGTCACGCCGCCGGCGAACGTCCATCCGACGGAGCGGCCTGGGGCGGACGCCTGTCGTGCGCGGTAAAAACGAACGCCGAGTTGTCGCCGTCCAGGTCAATGGTCAGCGACGCGTCCATGGCCTTGGCCAGCCGTGTGAGCAGGGGCAGGGTCGGCACGGAATCGCCGCCCTCGATGTTGGAGATCTGCGGCTGGGTCATGTCGGCGCGCCGAGCCAGCGGCGACGTGCCACTCCGTCGCCCGCCGGGGCCGCCCGCCCCCGCTACTCCGTGAGCCACTTCTTCCAGGTCGGCTCATTCGCCGTGACCCACTTCGCCGCTGCCTCCTCCGGCGCGAGCTTCTGTTCCGCGATCATCAGGGCGACCTCGTTCTGCTGCTCCGTCGTCCAGGTGAAGTTCTCCAGGAACCGGGCCGCGCCGCCGCCCTTCTTCGCGAAGTCCGCGTTGAGGAACTTCTGGAGCGGGGTGTGCGGATAGGCGCAGGCGACCTTTTCCGGGTCGGCGTCGCAGCCCTCCTTGTACGCGGGAAGCTTCACCTCCGTCATCGGCACCTTCTGGAAGAGCCACTGCGGCTTGTACCAGTACGTGAGGAAGGGCTTCCGCTCCTTGGCGAACTGCTTGATCTGGGTGATCTGCGCCGCCTCCGAGCCGGCGAAGACGACCTGGTAGTCCAGATCCAGGTTGTTCACCAGCGCCTTGTCGTTGGTGACGTACGACGGCGAGCCGTCGAGCAGTTGGCCCTTGCCGCCGCTCTCCGCCGTGCGGAACTGGGAGGCGTACCTGTTGAGGTTGCGCCAGTCCGTGACGTCCGGGTGCCGCTCGGCGAAGTACGTCGGTACGAACCAGCCGATATGGCCGGTGACCCCGAGGCCGCCGCCCCGTGCGATCGTCTTCTTCTCGTCGACGTACCGCGCTTCCTGGTCCGGGTGGCCCCAGTCCTCCAGGATGGCGTCGACCCGGCCCTGGCTGAGGGCGTCCCAGGCGGGGACCTCGTCGACCTGGACGGTGTCCACGCGGTAGCCCAGCTCGTGTTCGAGCAGATACGCCGCCACGGCCACGTTGGCCTGCGCGCCGACCCAGGACTGCACGGAGAGGGTGACGGTCTTCGCGCCCTGCGCGTTGGCGTACGGGGACGCCTGCTTGGTCATGTCGGCCGCGCCGCAGCCGGTGGCGGCGAGCAGCGCGCCCGCCGAGGCGAGGGCGGCCAGGGTCCTGTGCGTACGGGCCATGTCAGGCCGCCTTCCTGGTCCGGCCGGTACGGCGTGCCGTATGGCGTTTCGTACGGCGTGCCGTGCGGCGTTCCGTGGGCTGGGTCACCCGGTCGAGCATCAGACCGAGACAGACGATGGCCGCGCCCGCGACGAGGCCGGTCGCCAGGTCGCCCTGGGCGAGCCCGAACACGACGTCGTACCCGAGCGCCCCGCCGCCCACCAGACCGCCGATGATGACGACGGCGAGCACCAGCACGACGCCCTGGTTGAGCGCGAGGCGCAACGCGGGCCCCGCGAGGGGCAGTTGGACGTGGCGCAGCTGCTGGCCGCCGGTCGCGCCGAGCGAGCGTGCCGACTCCATGGCGGCCGGGTCGACCTGGCGCAGGCCCTGCGTGGTGATACGGACGACCGCCGGCAGCGCGTACACGACGGCGGCGGCCACCGCCGGGGCGCGGCCGACACCGAAGAGCGCGACCACCGGGATCAGATAGACGAACTGCGGCAGGGTCTGGAAGACGTCCAGTACGGGCCTGAGCAGCGCCTCCAGCCGTGCACTGCGGGCGGCCGCGATACCCGCGGCGAAGCCGATGACGAGCGTGACCGCGACGGCCGCCAGCACCTGCGAGAGCGTGTCGAGCGACGGTTTCCACACCCCGAGGACCCCGATCGCGGCCATCGCGAGGACGGCGGTCAGCGCGGTCCGCCAGGTGCCGATCAGCAGCGCGAGAGCGGCGACGAGCAGCAGGACCGCCCACCAGGGCAGGGCCTGGAGGCCGCCGCGCAGCGGGTCGAGCACCCAGGTGGTGAAGTGACCGGCCCAGTCGGCGGTGCCGCCGATGACGGGGACTCCGGAGTAGAGATGGGTGGTCATCCAGTCGACGGCCCGGTTGACGGGCTCGGCGATATTGACGGTCCAGGTCCCTGGCCAGTCGAGCCGGTCCGTGAGACGTCCCGCGATCGCCACGAGGACGGCCGCCAGGGCCGCGACGGCCCAGCCGAGCCGGCGGCGCTCTCCCGTACCCGAACCCGCCGCCGCCGTCGTACGGTCCAGAACCACCGCCAGCAGCACGATCGGCAGCCCCGCCGCCAGCGCCGCGCCCACATCCACCGAGGCCAGCGCCTGGTACACCCGGTCGCCGAGGCCGCCGGCGCCGATCACGGACGCGATCACGGCCATCGAAAGCGCCATCATGATCGTCTGGTTGAGGCCGAGGAGCAGCTGCTTACGGGCGAGCGGCAGCCGTGCCGTCAGCAGCCGCTGCCGGGCGGTCGCGCCGAGCGAGGAGACCGCCTCCATCACACCGCGGTCGGCCTCGCGCAGCCCGAGCGCGGTCAGCCTGGCCATCGGCGGAGCCGCGTAGACGACGGTCGCGAGGACCGCCGCCGGGACGCCGATGCCGAAGACCAGCACCACCGGCAGCAGATACGCGAAGGCGGGCAGGACCTGCATGGTGTCGAGCAGCGGTCGCAGCGCGCGGTACAGCCGGTCGGAGAGCCCGGCGGCGAGGCCGAGCAGGGCTCCCAGCACCACGGACGCGGTAACGGCGACCACCATGAGAGCGAGGGTCTGCATGGTGGGCACCCACATACCGAGCACCCCGCAGACGGCGAACGACACGGCGGCGGTGAGCGCGAGCCGTATGCCCGCGACCCGCCAGGCGATCAGCCCGGCCGCGACGGTGACCCCGGCCCAGCCGGCCGCGAGCAGCAGCAGATACACGCCGCGCACGGAGAGCACGACGGCGTTGCTGATGTGCCCGAAGAAGTAGAGGAAGAGGGGGTGGCTGTCGCGGTTGTCGATGATCCAGTCGCTGGCGCCGCCGAGCGGGGCGGACAGATCGACGGTCAGCGCGTCGGGCCAGGCGGTGCCCGGCCAGCGGGTGAGGGCCAGGGGGACGAGGACCGCGGCGAACAGGGCGAGCGGCAGCAGCGTGCCGAGCGCGCGGTGGCGGGCCGGGGAGAGCGCGGCGGGCGGGCCCCCGCGCTCGACGGGCGGGCGGGTCGCGGTGGTCG
The DNA here is from genome assembly GCF_042790125.1 of Streptomyces scopuliridis. Classification (GTDB taxonomy): domain Bacteria; phylum Actinomycetota; class Actinomycetes; order Streptomycetales; family Streptomycetaceae; genus Streptomyces; species Streptomyces scopuliridis_A. Next base: position 332,881 of record NZ_JBHTZS010000004.1, on the reverse strand, counting down.
CGGCGGTCATCGGAGCGCCGCCTTTCCGGCCTCCGCCCTCGCTCCTGGGGCGCCGGGGGCTCCGGGCGGCTCCCCGGGACCCACGGTTCCCCCCGCCTCCGCCGTTCCCGCCACCACGTTCAGCAGGCGCTCGCGGTCCACGACCCCGAGCAGCCTTCCCCCGTCGACCACGCGCGCCGCCGCGTCCCCGGAGCGCGCCACGGCCTCGATCGCCTCGGAGACGGTCGCGGTCGGCGCCAGCGCGGGCCCGGAGTCGGCGTCGCCCGCCAGCGGGCGCCGCATGGCGGCCCCTACGGTGATGACCTGCTCGCGCGGTACGTCACGGACGAAGTCCCGTACGTACGCGTCGGCGGGCCGGCCCACGATCTCCTCCGGCGTGCCCAGCTGGACGACGCGGCCGTCACGCATCAGCGCGATCCGGTCGCCGAGGCGCAGCGCCTCGGTCAGATCGTGTGTGATGAAGACCATCGTGCGGTGCTCCTCGTGGTGCAGCCGGATGACCTCCTCCTGCATATCGCGGCGGATGAGCGGGTCCAGGGCGCTGAACGGCTCGTCGAACAGCAGCACTTGGGGGTCGACGGCGAGCGCGCGGGCCAGCCCGACGCGCTGCTGCTGACCGCCGGAGAGCTGGCCGGGGCGGCGGTCCTCCAGCCCTTCGAGGCCGACCTTGCCGATGACCTCGGCCGCCTTCTCGCGGCGCCTGGCCCGGCCCATGCCCTGGATCTCCAGGCCGTAGGCGACATTGTCGAGGACCGAGCGGTGCGGCAGCAGACCGAAGTGCTGGAAGACCATCGCGGCGCGGTGGCGGCGCAGTTCGCGCAGCCGGGCCCGGTCCATCAACAGGACGTCCTCGCCGTCGATGGCGATCGCGCCGGCCGTCGGCTCGATGAGCCGCGTCAGACACCGTACGAGCGTGGACTTGCCGGAGCCCGACAGGCCCATGACGACGAAGACCTCGCCCTTGCGGACGTCGAAGGAGACCTCGCGTACGGCGGCGGTGCAGCCGGTACGTTCGCGCAGCTCGGCGGCGCCGAGCGCGGCGAGTTCCGGGTCGCCGGGGACGCGGTCGGCCTTGGGGCCGAAGACCTTCCACAGGTCGCGTACGGCGAAGACCGGTGGCCGTTCCGACACCTCGCTCTCCGTGCCGGGCGGGGTGAGATCCTTGCCCGCCGGGTCGTCCCCGCGTGCCGTCGCGGCCGGTGTCCCCGCCCCTGTTTCCGCCGCTGTCTCCGCGTCGCTCATCGCTTCGGGCCCTTCTGGTCGTGGGGGATCTCGTGTGGGATCTCGTCGCGGGCCGCGTCCCGGGCTTCGGTCAGCAGCTGGGCGCACTTCTCGCCGACCATCAGGACCCCGATCATGGGATTCACCGCGGGCATCGTCGGGAAGACGGACGCGTCGGCGATACGGATGGCCTCAAGCCCCCGGACTCTCAAGTCGGGTGCCACCACGGCCTGTTCATCGGTGGCGGCGCCCATCCGGCAGGTGCCCGCCGGGTGGTACACCGTGTGCGCGCACTGACGGGCGTACGCGCTCAGCTCCTCGTCGGAGGTGACCTCCGGCCCCGGGCAGACCTCCCGCGTGAGCCAGCCCGCCAGCGGTTCCGCGGCGGCGACCTGTCGCGCGATCCTGATGCCGTCGACGAGGGTCCGGCCGTCGTAGTCGTCCTCGTCGGTGAAGTAGCGGAAGTCCAGGGCCGGTTTGACCTCCGGGTCCGCGCTCGTGAGGTAGAGCCGGCCGCGGCTGCGCGGCTTGGGGATGTTCGGGGTCATCGACACGCCGTGCGCGGGGCGCTCGTACCCCAGCCGCTCCGGATTGTCGGTGAACGGGATCTGGTAGAAGTGGAACATCAGGTCCGGGCCCTCGGCCGCCGGATCGCGCCGGACGAACAGCCCGGCGTCGGAGTCCATCGCCGAGTTCTCCGGGATCGGCCCGTCCGTCTCCCAGACGATCACCGACTCGGGGTGGTCGAGCAGGTTCTCGCCGACGCCCGGCAGGTCGTGGACGACCGGTATGCCGAGCTTCTCCAGATCGGCGCGCGGTCCGATGCCGGAGTGCAGCAGCAGCCGCGGGGTGTCCACGGCCCCCGCGCAGACGAGGACTTCGTGCCGCGCCTCGATCAGCCGCTCCTCGCCGTCCGCCGTCCGTACGCGCACGCCCGTCGCGCGCGTCCCCGCCAGCTCCAGCCGGAACGCCCAGGTCTCCAGCAGCAGGTGGAGGTTGGGCCGGTCCAGGAAGGGATGGAGATACGCGACGGACGCGGACGACCGCTTGTTGTTCTCCGGGTGGTACGCGAGGTCGAAGAAGCCGACGCCCTCGTGGAAGGGCTGCTTGTTGAAGCCCTCGACGCGCGGAACGCCCAGCGCGTCGCGCGCCGCGTCCACGAAGTCGCGGGCGATGGGGTTACGGTCCCGCTCGTCCACCGGCACGATGTTGTTGCGCAGCCGCCCGAAGTACGGGGCCATCGCGGCGGCGTCCCAGCCCTCGGCCCCGGCCGCCGCCCACTCGTCCCAGTCGGACGGCAGCGGCTTGAAGGCGATGAGCGTGTTGTGCGAGGAGCAGCCGCCGAGCACCCGGGCCCTGCTGTGCCGGATGTGCGAGTTGCCGCGCGGCTGCTCGGTCGTCGGATAGTCGTAGTCCAGCTCACCGCCGAGGAGCCCCATCCAGCGCCGCAGCGTCAGTACGTCCGGGCGGTCGATGTCGGAGGGGCCGCCCTCGATGACGGCGACGGTGATGTCCGGGTCCTCGGTGAGCCGGGAGGCGATCACCGATCCGGCGGTGCCGCCGCCGACGACGACGTAGTCGTACTCGGCGGCGGACGCGTACTCGGGCTCGGACCTGGGCTCGGGCTCGGACTTGGGCTCGGACCTGGGCTTGGGCTCGGACCTGGGCTCGTCCATGGTTGTCTCTGCTCCTCTGCCGAATGCGGTGCGACGATGCGGGACGGCTGTCAGCCCGTGAACCAGCGGACCGGGCGCGGTGCGAGGTTCTGGTAGATGTGCTTGGCCTCGCGGTATTCGGCCAGCCCCGCGGGCCCCAGCTCCCGCCCGATGCCGGACTTGCCGAAGCCGCCCCACTCCGCCTGCGGCAGATACGGGTGGAAGTCGTTGATCCAGACGGTGCCGTGCCGCAGCCGTCCCGCCACGCGCCGCGCGCGCCCCGGGTCCGCGCTCCAGACACCGCCCGCGAGCCCGTACTCGGTGTCGTTGGCGAGGGCCACGGCCTCGTCCTCCGTACGGAAGGTCTCGACCGTCAGCACGGGCCCGAAGACCTCTTCCCGTACGACCCGCATCCCGCGGTGGCACTGGTCGAGCACGGTCGGCTCGTAGAAGTAGCCCCCGGCGGGCCGGACGTCCGACGGCTCGGGCCGCCTGCCGCCGGAGCGCAGCACGGCGCCCTCGGCCAGCGCGGAGGCGACATACTCCTCGGTCCTCGCCAGCTGGCGCGCGGAGACGAGCGGTCCGCACTCCACGCCCCGCTCCGTACCGCGTCCGAGGCGGATCCGCCCGGCGCGGCGGGCGAGTTCACCGACGAAGCGCTCCCGTACGGTCTCCTCGATGATCAGCCGCGCGCCGGCGGAGCAGACCTGGCCGCTGTGGATGAACGCGGCGTTCAGCGCCTGGTCGACGGCGGTGTCGAACCCCTCGTCGGTGGCGCAGGCGTCGGCGAAGACGACGTTCGGGTTCTTGCCGCCGAGTTCGAGGGCGACCTTCTTCACGCCGGCCGCGGCGGCGCGCATGACCTGCGTACCGCTGCTGAGCCCGCCGGTGAACGAGACGAGGTCCACGTCCGGGTGCGCGGACATCCGGGCGCCCACCGGGTCGCCCGCGCCGGTCACCAGATTGGCGACACCGGGCGGCAGGCCCGCCTCGGCGAGCAGATCGATGAGGTCGATCGTGGAGAGCGGGGTCAGCTCGCTCGGCTTGACGACAAAGGTGTTGCCCGCGGCGAGCGCCGGGGCGATCTTCCAACTCGCTTGCAGCAGCGGGTAGTTCCACGGGGTGATCAGCGCGCAGACGCCGACCGGCTCATGGACGACCACGCTGTGGACGGTGTCCGAGCCGGCGTCCACGACCCGGCCGCCGCTCTCGTTCATCACGAGATCCGCGAAGTAGCGGAAGGCGTCGGCGACACAGTCGACGTCGACGCGCCCCTCCTCCAGGGTCTTGCCCGAGTCCCTGCTCTCCAGCAGCGCTATCTTCTCGCGGTTGCGGATCAGCAGATCGGCGGTCGTCCGCAGCAGCGCGGCCCGCTCGGCGACCGGGGTACGGGGCCAGGGGCCCTCGTCGAAGGCCGTACGCGCGGCGGCGATGGCGGCGTCGGCGTCCGCGGCGCCGCCCTCGGACACGACGGCGAGGACCGTCGCGTCGGCGGGGTCGAGGATGTCTCGTGTGGCTCCTGAGGCGGCTTCACGCCACTTTCCGTCCACGTGAATCGTCTGTTGTGCCGACACGTCGCGTATCGCCTTCCCTACCCGGAGCATTCACCACCAGCGAGAACTGGCGATCCGGGCGCCTGCCCCACGGCGCGGAAAGCATGCGTGCCGGGTGACCGAAAGTGCCACGGGTCACCCGGCAGGGGCGTGAATGCCGGTTTCCGGCCGGTCTCCCGGCCGGTCCGCCGCTCAGTCCGCCGGTCAGTCCTCGTCGGGCTCGTCCCGTACGGTCAGCCCGGCCACCCACAGGGGCATCAGCCAGTGCGGGACCAGGACCCCGATCAGTACGGGAGTGACCAGCGCCTCCAGCCGTACGTCCCCGAGCCAGCCGAGAAAACCGACGCCGACGGCGACGGCCAGCAGCAGGAGCGAGGTCAACCGGTGGGCGCGCGCGAGAACGCGGTCGCGCTCCCTGAGCTGACGCTCGTCCAGCGCGCGCCCGCGCAGCTCCAGCAGCCCGCGCGTGGCGCCATTGATCCCGCCGGTCGCGATGCACCACGGCAGCAGCGTTCCGAGGAGGACGAAGACAGGCCACATCCACTCGGCGAAGACCATGGCGGTCCAGCACGAGACACCGATGGCGGTCAGCGTGATATGCGCGCAGACGAGGGCGCGTCTGCGGGCCGCCGTCGCGTAGAGCGGCCGCCCCTCGCGCCTGTTCATCACCGCGTACATCCGCCGGTCGTACTTCGTCAGTTCTGACTTCCCCAGCCCTGTGGTCATCGCCGCTTCCTCCCGTAGACCTCGTCCGTGAGCGGGCTGAAGGGTTCGAGGGAGAACAGCGCCTCCACGGGGAGGCCGAAGTACTCCGCGATCCTCAGCGCCAGGTCGAGGCTGGGGTTGTACTGACCCCGCTCGATATAGCCGACGGTCTGGTAATGCGCCCCGACGGCCTCGGCCAACTGCTGCCGGGACACCTTCCGTTCGGCCCTGACGACCGCCAGCCTATTGTGCACCTGCTCGCTCATGTATAAGAAGTACTACATCTGAGTGGAGGTACGCAACAACTCATGTGCGTGCGCTGAGGAGTTACGAATGCCCGGCGGCCCCCGCACACCGAAAACGCCCCCGGCGGGAACCGGGGGCGTTCGGAGGTACCGAAAGGTACCGAAAGTACGAGGAGGTGCGGAGACGTACGGAGGCGTACGGGAGTGCGGTGAGCCGGATCAGATCAGGTCGAGCGCGCGCACCGCGTCGCGCTCCTCGGCCAGCTCCCGCACCGAGGCGTCGATGCGGGCGCGCGAGAAGTCGTTGATCTCCAGGCCCTGGACGATCTCGTACACACCGTTCTTGGTGGTGACGGGGAAGGAGGAGATCAGCCCCTCCTCCACACCGTAGGAGCCGTCCGACGGGATGCCCATGGAGGTCCAGTCGCCCTCGGCCGTGCCGTTGACCCAGGTGTGGATGTGGTCGATGGCGGCGTTGGCGGCGGAGGCGGCCGAGGAGGCGCCGCGGGCCTCGATGATCGCCGCGCCGCGCTTGGCGACGGTCGGGATGAAGGTGTCGGCCAGCCACGCCTCGTCGTTGACGGTCTCCGCGGCGTTCTTGCCGGCGATCTCCGCGTGGAAGATGTCCGGGTACTGCGTGGCGGAGTGGTTGCCCCAGATCGTCAGCCGCTTGATGTCGGAGACGGCGGCGCCGGTCTTCGCGGCGAGCTGCGAGATGGCGCGGTTGTGGTCGAGGCGGGTCATCGCGGTGAAGCGCTCGGCCGGTACGTCGGGCGCGGCGGCCTGGGCGATCAGGGCGTTGGTGTTGGCCGGGTTGCCGACGACGAGGACCTTGATGTCGTCCGCGGCGTGGTCGTTGATGGCCTTGCCCTGCGGCTTGAAGATGCCGCCGTTGGCGGCGAGCAGATCGCCGCGCTCCATGCCCTTGGTACGGGGGCGGGCGCCGACCAGCAGCGCCACGTTGGCGCCGTCGAAGCCGACGTTCGGGTCGTCCGTGATCTCGATGCCGCGGAGCAGCGGGAAGGCGCAGTCGTCCAGCTCCATCGCGGTGCCCTCGGCGGCCTTGAGGCCCTGCGGGATCTCAAGGAGGCGCAGCTTGACCGGCACATCCGAGCCGAGCAGATGGCCGGAGGCGATGCGGAAGAGCAGCGCGTAGCCGATCTGGCCGGCCGCGCCGGTGACGGTGACATTCACGGGAGTGCGGGTCATGGCGATCTCCGTAAGACAGCTGGCGGTGGGGGTCCCTGCCCCTGGTGCGGGACATCTCCCCATCGCTGAACTGAATCTTGACGTGAAGAGATATCCAGCGGTCAGGCTATCCGACCCGGGACACCCCGGACCCACGCACCCTTGTGGCACGGCTCACGACAGGGGCGGGACGGCGTGGCGGCGACGGCCGCCACGACGGCTCCGTACTCGTCGCAGGCGTGTCCGTACCCGTCCCAGGGGTGTCCGTACTCGTCCCAGGCGTGTCCGTACCCGCCCCAAGTCCCCTCCGGCCGGGCCCGGGTCACCGTACCGGGGTGCAGCCCGTCTCGCCCGAGGCGAGCGTCGCGCACGCCTTGGCGCCCGCGGAGTCCGGTGCGGCGACCATCGGGGTGTAGGCGTTCGTGGCCGTCTCGACCTCTCCGGTCTGGCCGCTCGTCTCGCCGCCCGCGGTGATCCGCACCTCGTCGCCCACGGCCGCATTGGTGATCCGGGCCCAGGCCGTCGAGCAGGTCTTGCTGTAGCGGACCTCGATCAGGGCCGTACCGACGGTCGCGCTGGCGACGGTCTCGACGAACTCGCCGCCGCAGCCCATCTCTTCGGGGTCCTTCCCGGTGCAGGCGTCACCGCCGCACTTCACCCCGGCCGGCAGTTCGGGGGCGCTGCTGGACGGCGAGGGCGACGGGGAATCGGCGACGGTCCGCTCACCGCTGTCCCCGCCGATATCGGTCAGCAGCACCGCGGCGGCCACCACCAGCGCCGCGCCCACGGCACTCGCGACGAAGACCGTCATCCCGCGCCGGCCGCGCCGACGGCCCTCCGCCGGCGCCGGCCCGGCGGAAGACGGGCCGCCCGGCCGCGGCGGACCGCCGGGGCCCCGCTGCTGCGGTACGGAGGGCGCCCCGGGCCCGCGCAGGGCACCGAAGTCGACGGTCGCGCCGGCCGGCCGGTCCCCCGGACCGCTGGGGCCGCCTGCGCCCGCCGGCCCGCCCGGCCCGCCGGACCGGCCCGCCGTGCCGGACCCACTCGACGCGCCCGACCCGCCGACCGGGTTCTGGCTGAACTCCCCGAGCGCCGACCGCGCCTGGGAGATCCGTATCGCCTCCATGGTCATGTCGTGGCGCATCTCGGACCGGCTCCAGGCGCGCTCCGCCAGCTCCCACATCGTGGTCAGATGCCCCTGATGCGTGCCGGTCACCTCGGCCAGCGCGACGATCGCGCCCTTGGGCGCGAGCAGCCGCCCGTTCAGATAGCGCTCCCACGACGTCTTGCTGTAGCCGGTCCTGTCGGACACGGCGGCGATGCTGAGGCCACTGCGGTCGACGAGCCCGCGCAGCTGGCTCGTGAACTCGCTGATCTCCGGATCGAGCCCCTCCGGCAGCGCCTTCCAACGAGGCATTCTGTGCCTCCCCCTTGTCCCCCCGCACGTGGTGGATTTGCCCCGCGCTGTCGTCCCCCGCCGCCGGCTGCCCTCCCCGGCGGCCCGCAGCGCACAGGAGCGTTCGGGGCGGTCTTCACGCCCCGTTGCGCGCCCCCGTACCGAACCCCGCACAGTCTCGCATCCGTTGCCCTTTGATCACACCACGGCGGAATGGTCACTTCCGTGCCACAGGCACCAGAGAACGGTTGAATGATCTTGGCCGGTACATGACGCTTATCCCATCGCTACAGACCGACGGCGTCCGTCCTCCCTCGGGGGAGGGGACGGGCGCCGTCACAGGCCGTGGCCCGCGCCAGGGGACCTTCGACGCTACGGAACCGTCGAGTGGACGACGTCCTCCAGGAACGGGATCTCCAGCCATGGCTTGGGCTGCGTCATCAGGCTGAGCAGCACGATCGTGAGCCCCAGCAGGCCGTACGTGAGCATGTCGGTGAAGCGCGACCGTACGGCCAGCATGCCCACGGAGGGCAGTACGCGCCGCAGGACAGCGCCGCCGATGAGGGCCACGCCGATCAGGATGGTGCCGATCCGGAACGCCTCCGCGAAGGGGTGCGTGCCGACGATCAGCAGTCCGAGACCGGTCGTCCCCAGGACGCTGAGCAGGGGCCACTGCCGGGCGGGCGCCGGGGCGTCCGAGGGCGCGGCCCGGCCGCCGCCCTCGGGCCGTGCGGTGTCCCGGGTGAGCGAGAACCGCCGGCCGCGCTGCTCCGAGGTCCCGGTCCCGTCCGGAGTGTCCGGGGCGTCGCCCGCGCCCGGGGCGTCGGTCACGGAGCCCTGGCCGGGGGCCGTACGGCGTGTGCTCTCCGTACGTCCCGTGCTCTCCGCGCCCGCCGCGCCCTTCGAGCCCGCCGCACCGTTCGTGCCCGCCGTGTCCTTCGCGGTCCGCGGTCCGGGCTCCATGACCGCCTGCCCGTCGGCCTCCGGCGCCTGCCGTGTCCCGCGCCGCGACCGGGCCGCGTCGCCCGCGCTCGTACCAGCACCCATCAGTGGCGCCCCTTTCCGGTTCGGCTCGCGTTCAGCCCGCGTCCGCGACGGCGCGTTCGGCCGCCTCGACCACATTGACGAGCAGCTGGGCGCGGGTCATCGGGCCGACACCGCCCGGGTTCGGCGAGATCCAGCCCGCCACCTCCGCCACGTCCGGGTGGACATCGCCGACGATCTTGCCGGCACCGTCCCGGCTGACCCCGACGTCGAGGACGGCCGCGCCCGGCTTCACATCCTCGGGCTTGATGATGTGCGGCACCCCGGCGGCGGCCACGATGATGTCGGCCTGCCTGAGGTGCGCCGACAGATCGCGGGTGCCGGTGTGGCACTGCGTGACCGTCGCATTCTCCGACTTACGGGTCAGCAGCAGCGGGATCGAGCGGCCGACGGTGATCCCGCGGCCCACGACCACGACATGCGCGCCCTTGATCTCGACGCCGTGGTGGCGCAGCAGCTGGATGATGCCGTACGGGGTGCAGGGCAGCGGGCCCGTCTCGTTGAGCACCAGCCGGCCGAGGCTCATCGGGTGCAGCCCGTCCGCGTCCTTGACCGGATCCATCAGTTCGAGCACCCGGTTGGTGTCGATGCCCTTGGGCAGCGGCAGTTGGACGATGTAGCCGGTGCACTCGGGGTTGGCGTTCAGCTCCGCGACCACGGCCTCGATCTCCGCCTGGGAGGCGGTGTCGGGCAGTTCGCGCTGGATCGAGGCGATACCGACCTGGGCGCAGTCGCGGTGCTTGCCGTTCACGTACCAGCGGCTGCCGGGGTCGTCACCGACCAGCAGCGTGCCGAGGCCGGGGGTGACACCTCGCGCCTTGAGGGCCGCCACGCGGGCGGTCAGATCGGACTTGATCGCGGCTGCGGTGGCCTTGCCATCGAGAATCTGGGCGCTCATACCCCCATCCTCGCGGATGACCCCTCCCCGGTTCCAATTCGCTGCATCTCGTGAGACGACCTGGGGGTTCACCCCTCCCGCCACAGGCGCCGCGCGAGGTTGCACTTGCACAACGCCCACCCAAAGCGACTGGACAAAATAAGAGGTAGATAACACGATTACGGACGCAGTACGCGGCCGTCGACGGGGGGCAGACCGCTCACTTCTGAGAAGTTCCTCCTCCACGTGGGTCGCACCGTCCCCGCATTACCAACGGAGGAACCCCGCCATGAGCTTCGGCGACCCCAACAACCCGTACGGCCAGCAGGGCCAGCCCGGATCCGGCCAGCCCCAGGGTCAGCCGGGCTACGGCTACCCGCAGGGCCAGCCGCAGCAGCCCGGCTACGGCTACCCGCAGGCGCCGCCGGTCCAGCCGTACGGCGGCGGTGGCTTCCCGGGCGCCCCGACCGAGATGCCGGGCGGGGTGAAGGCCGCGCGCGTCATGCTGTGGGTCATCTTCGGCCTCAGCCTGATCGGCACCATCATCTTCGCCCTGGCCGCCGTGGCCGTCTCCGCCGCGAAGAACGACTCCCAGCTCCAGGACGACGTGCAGTTCCAGCAGCTCGCCGACTACTCGGGCAGCCTGCTCTGGGGCATGACCGTCATCGCCGTGCTGACCACCGTGATCTCGATCTACCTCGCCGTGAAGTTCGCCAAGGGCGGCAGCGGTGTCCGTGTCACGGCCCTCGTGTTCGGCATCGTCGTCGCGATCCTCGGCATCTACCCGTTCGTCGGGTTCGGCCTGATCTACACGGTCCTGGCCATCCTGATCGCCGTCTTCGTCGGAAAGTCCGACGGCGCCGCGTGGTTCAACAACCCGCGCCACTGACGCCCCGGCAGTGCGTCTCTTAGCTCGCCGCGCCGAGCAGCAGGCATGAAGGCCGTAATACCCGTCCCCCAGCGGGTTTTACGGCCTTCCGGCGTTTCGGTGGAAGGGGTCTCAGTGGAAGAAGTGGCGCGTCCCCGTGAAGTACATCGTCGCGCCCGCCTTCCGCGCCGCCTCGACGACCAGCTCGTCACGGACCGAACCGCCCGGCTGCACCACCGCCTTGACGCCCGCGTTCAGCAGGATCTCCAGCCCGTCGGGGAACGGGAAGAAGGCGTCGGACGCTGCGTACGCACCGCGCGCCCGCTCCTCGCCCGCCCGCTCCACCGCGAGCTTCGCGGAGTCGACGCGGTTGACCTGGCCCATGCCGACGCCCACCGACGCCCCGTCCTTGGCGAGCAGGATCGCGTTGGACTTGACCGCGCGGGACGCCTTCCAGGCGAAGGCCAGTTCGCGCAGCTCGGCCTCGGAGAGCGCCTCGCCGGTCGCCAGGGTCCAGTTCGCCGGGTCGTCGCCGTCGGCCTGGAGCCGGTCGGTGACCTGGAGCAGCGCGCCCCCGTCGATCGGCTTGACCTCCACGGACGCGGACGGGGCCTCGGGACAGCGCAGTACGCGGATGTTCTTCTTGCGGGCCAGCACCTCGACCGCGCCGTCCTCGTAACCGGGCGCCACGATGACCTCGGTGAAGATCTCGGCGACCTGCTCGGCCAGCGCGACGGAGACCGGACGGTTGACGGCGATCACCCCGCCGAACGCGGACAGCGGGTCGCAGGCGTGCGCCTTGCGGTGCGCCTCGGCGACATCGTCACCGACCGCGATGCCACACGGATTGGCGTGCTTGATGATCGCGACACAGGGCTCGGCGTGGTCGTACGCGGCACGGCGCGCGGCGTCCGTGTCCGTGTAGTTGTTGTACGACATCTCCTTGCCGTGCAGCTGCTCGGCCTCGGCGAGACCGCCCTCGGCGCTGGTGTAGAGCGCGGCGGGCTGGTGCGGGTTCTCGCCGTACCGGAGTACGTTCTTCCGCGCGTACGTGGCGCCCAGGAAGTCCGGGAAACCCGAATCGTCCTGCGCGGCATAGCCGTCGGCGAACCAGGACGCCACCGCCACGTCGTACGCCGCGGTGTGCTGGAACGCCTCCGCCGCGAGCCGCTTGCGCGTCGCCAGGTCGAACCCGCCGTCCCGTACGGCGCCGAGGGCGTCCCCGTACCGCGCGGGGCTGGTGACGACCGCGACCGAGGGGTGGTTCTTGGCGGCGGCGCGGACCATCGAGGGCCCGCCGATGTCGATCTGCTCCACGCACTCGTCGGGGGTGGCGCCGGAGGCGACCGTCTCGCGGAACGGGTAGAGGTTCACCACGACCAGGTCGAAGGGCTCGATGTCCAGCTCCGCGAGCTGCTCGCGGTGAGCGTCGAGCCGGAGGTCCGCGAGGATGCCGGCGTGGACGCGCGGGTGCAGCGTCTTGACCCGGCCGTCCAGGCACTCGGGAAAGCCGGTCAGTTCCTCGACCTTGGTGACCGGCACCCCGGCGGCGGCGATCCTCCCGGCGGTGGAGCCGGTCGAGACCAGGGTGACGCCCGCCTCGTGCAGCCCGCGGGCCAGCTCTTCCAGTCCCGTCTTGTCGTAGACGCTGACCAGAGCCCTGCGAATGGGGCGCTTCGTACCTTCGGCGGTCACTGGATCGTTACCTTTCGTCCCTCAATGCGATAGCCGTGCCGGGCCAGACGCCCCACGACCTCGACGAGCAGGCGTCGCTCGACTTCCTTGATGCGCTCATGGAGAGCGTCTTCATCGTCCTCGTCCCGCACCTCGACCACGCCCTGCGCGATGATCGGGCCGGTGTCGACACCGTCGTCGACGAAGTGGACTGTGCAGCCGGTGACCTTCGCTCCGTAGGCGAGCGCCTCGCGCACACCATGGGCACCGGGAAAGCTGGGGAGCAGCGCGGGATGGGTGTTGACGCACCGGCCGCCGAAGCGCGCGAGGAACTCCTTCCCCACGATCTTCATGAAGCCGGCCGAGATCACCAGATCCGGCTCGTACGCCGCCGTCGCCTCGGCGAGCGCCGCGTCCCAGTCGTCGCGGCTCGGGTAGTCCTTCACCCGGCACACGAAGGTGGGAAGCCCGGCGCGCTCCGCGCGCTCCAGCCCTTCGATGGAGCCGCGGTCCGCGCCGACGGCCACGACGCGCGCGCCGAAGGCCACCGGGTCGTCACCGATCGCGTCGAGCAGGGCCTGCAGATTCGTGCCGGATCCGGAGATCAGGACCACGAGCCGGGCCGGGCGGTCTGAGGAGGGCGGGGAGGCCACGGCGGGCGCCTTTCTGGAGCGAGCACAGCCTGTGCGGGCGGCTGCGTGAATCGTCGTACGGTTTTGTGTGGTCGTACAAACGAATCACGTCCCCCGATACGGGGAACTCTACGAAGAAGCCGACCGTCAGCAACGATACCGGCACACCGAGCGGCCCCCACGGGACGGGGGCTTGGCCGGGAGGTAGCGTCTGGGGACAGGGTTCGTCTCCGGGACGGGCCATACGAGACAAGACCCCCGAGCACTGGGTCTGAGGGGAAGACGTTCACCTGATGCCGGACCGACGCCGCCGCACGGCGCTCCACATCCCGCCGCCTTCCGGGCCGGTGCTGCTGCCGCGGGAACGCCAGTCCTCTTCCACCGGACCTTCGGAGAGCCCCGAGCACTCCGGGACGGGCGCCGGGGCGGGTTCGTCCTCCTCGGGCTCCGTTTCGTCGGGCTCCGGTTCGTCCACGCCGGTCACCGGTTCGTCGGGGTCCGCTTCGTCGGGCTCCGGTTCGTCCGGCTCCGGTTCGTCGGGCTCCGCCGAGGACAATCCGTTCGCGCCGCCGCCCGAGGGCCGGCCCGATCAGCCGTGGCAGCCCCGCCGTCCCGAGCATGGCGGTGACTCGTCGAACGACGGATCCGGACCGGGCCGGGGCGGCTGGGGCAGCCAGTGGAGCAGCCGCCAGCCCGGTCGCTCCCAGGGCGGCTTCGGCAGCCGTCCGGGAGGCCAGAACGGGCAGCACGGCCAGGGCTCCGGCAAGGACGGACCCGACGGCCGCGGCGGACTGCGCTGGGACCCGACGGACCCGGCCCAGCGCCGCGCCCGCTACGCCCTGCTCTCCGGGATGTGGGCCTTCTTCTTCGCGCTCTTCGACTTCCCGGAGATCGCGCTGCTCCTCGGCGCGCTGGCGCTGTACTGGGGCGTCAGCTCGCTGCGCGACAAGTCCAGGAAGCCGTCGACGGACGCCGACGGCACGGCGGCCGGCGGCTCGTCCCCGGCAGCGGTGCGGTCCGCCCCCACGGCACAGGCGGCGCAGACGGGACAGGGGGGACGGCCGGGATCGTTCGGCGGGCCGGCCGCGTCCGGGGCGCCGGTCCCGGGGTCGGGCAGGCCGCAGACCACCGCGGCGGTGAGCGGGCTGGTGACGGCCGTCATCGCGCTGGCGATCGTGGCCACGACCTTCACGGTGCAGCTGGTCTACCGCGACTACTACACGTGCGTGAACGACGCGCTGACGACCACGGGCCAGCTCTCCTGCAACGATCTGCTGCCCGACTCGCTGGTGCCGGTCTTCGGCGTCAAGGAGTAACCACGCCCGGACCCTCCTCGTCCGCTTCGGAGCCGCCTTTCCTTGAGGGGGAGGGCGGCTCCGGCGCGAGCGGCCCCGACGTGGCCCGGAAGTCGGCCATCAGCCCGCCCGACGCCTCCTTGAACGCCGCCCAGCGCGCCTCGCGCGCACCGCGCTCGTGCCAGGCCTCGGCCGGCAGGAAGTCATACGGCTCGAAGCCGGAACCGGAACCGCCGTCGGGATCGGATGCCTCCGATCCCGCGGCCCTCGTGCCGCCCGTGCCTCCCGTACTTCCCGGGCTCACGCCCGCACGCGTTCCCGTTCCCGTTCCCGTACCCGTACCCGCGCCCGCTCGCGGCCCCGCGCCCACCCCCGTCTCCGCCACATCCAGCATGCCCAGGCCGCCGATCGCCTCTCCCCCCTTTGCCGTGGCGAGTGGTCCCGGGCCCGGTGTCGCCGCGCCCTCGCGCGTACCCCTCCGTCCCCTCCGTCCCCTCCGTCCCGTCAGTCCCCGCCAGGGCGCCCGCCACCACGCCCTCTCCATAGCGCCGCCGGCCTCCGCGCCCCCGGTCCCCGCCCCCACCACGGGGAGCGGTTCCGCCGCCGGTACGTCCTTCGGGCGCCGCTCCCGGAGCCGCCAGAGGCGCAGCAGCAGCGCTGTCGGTACGCCGAGCGCCAGCGTCCACGCCAGCGCCGCCGCGCCCGTCAGCCACCAGACGGGACCGAAGGCCGCCAGCCTGCCGTTCCCCAGCGGGCCGCCCGCGAGCCCGGCCAGCACGGCCGTCATTCCGGCGCACACGACGCCCCCGAGCGCCGCCGTCAGCGCCGTCCCGCGCGCGCTCCACGCCTCTTCGCGCAGGGCGTACGGCGGCGCGGCCACCCGTACCGTGAACCAGGCGACCGCCAGCCCCGCGACGACCGGCACCACGGCCGCCGCCCAGTTCAGCGGCGTGCCGGACCCCTCCGGCACGGCGGCGAGCAGCGGGAAGGACGGCAGCGCGGGGGCTCCGACGACCCCGAGCGGGGTGGCCGTCGCCGTCGTACCGAGCGCGAAGCCGGGCCCCAGGCCGTACGCGGTGCCCCAGACCGCCGCGTTCGGCACGAGCGCCAGCCCCAGCAGCAGCACGGCGACCCGCCCCGACCAGTCCCCCGCGAGCTGGACGAACGAGGTGTGCGCCGGGTCTCCGTGCCATACCAGCGAGCCCCCGACCAGGAGCGCGCCGCCGCCCACCAGCAGCAGGAAGGCCGCCGCCCCGGAGCGCCCCGCGACGACGACCCCCCGGCGTCCCGCGGGCGCCCAGACCGTACGGGCCAGAAGCCTCCGTAGCGCCCCGGGCAGCCGCTGGGGCAGCGGGACACGTGGACACCCATGCGCCGTCCATGCCCCGGCCGCCGCCGAGAGCACCGTCAGCACGGGCAGCGTGAGCGCCGCGCGCAGCGGATGCGCGGTGAGCGCGCCGCCCCCCGCGTAGAGCACGGCCGCCGCGCCGACCAGCAGATATCCCCCGGACACGGTGCATACGGCGCCGAGGCCGGTGAGCTGGGGCCGTCCCTCGTCGGGTTCCAGGGCGTCGCGGGCGGCGCGGTACGCCAGCCAGGCGGGCAGACCCATTAGGAGCAGCGGTACGACTCCGATGGGCGCGGGGGTGCCGGAGAGGGTGTCCGGGCGCACCAGCTCCACGCCATGGCCCAGCAGCCAGAGTCCGGCCGCGATACGCAGAGCACCGCCCGCACCGCTGTCGGGGAACGGTGACGTGATCCACATCGCCATCACCAGCATGGCGATCGCGCCGAGCCCCAGGAACGCGGCGATGGCTCCTCGGAGAACGGCGAAGGTCAGCGCCGCGGCCCTACCACGCTCAAGGGCCGAGGCCGAGGACAACGGCGCACTGTGTTCGGTCAATTGGGTCACGACGTCATGCTGCCCATGACACCGGCCTAATTCGCGCAACAGGCGAATAGTCGCCGTGTCGCCCAATATACGGTTATGTGCTTTTTCGCCCAGAACCGTGCTGCGGGGAGCCCGACATGACGCAGAAGACCACGCAGAGCACCGCACGAGGCACCAAGACCGGCGCCCCGTCGCTGCCCACCCCGGAACAACGGCGAAGACTGCGCGAGTCGAAGCCGATGACCGAGAAGCAGGCCGCCGCCGCGGTGGGCGTCACGCGATCGACGCTCAGGTCCTGGGAGACCGGGCGTACGGATCCGCGCGGCCGCAAAAGGGAGTTGTACGCCAAGCTGCTGGCCGGGATCGCGGCGGAGCTGCGGGAGAAGGCGGCGCAGGAGGAACGGGCCAGGAGGGAGGCGGCGAGGGCGGCCGCACAGCGCTCCGCGGCGCGGCACCGGAGCACATCCGCGTCCACGCGGGCCGTGGGTACGGCGCGGAATTCAGCGGCGCCCACGGCCGGCGCCGCACCACCGACCGCGCCCACCGCCGCCGGGCGCGGCCCGAGGGCGAGCGCGCGGACCCTGACCACCCCCGCCGCCACGAGCCGGGCGGCGACAGGAAAGACCACGACCGGAGCAAGCACGACCGGAGCAAGCACGAAGGGGGCGAGCGCGAAGAGGGCGGGCGCGACCGGAACTCGTACGGCTCGTACGATTCCCGCGAAAGGAGCAGGCGAGACGGCACCGGCCGCGCCCGTCGCCGACGTACGCAACACCGCCTGGCCCAGCCCGCTCCCCATCGGGTTTGAGGCCCGTACGCCCGACGAAGCCTTCGACATCCTGTACACGTTCACCGCGCCCGCCCTCGTACGCCAGGCGTATCTGCTCACCGGGCGGCGGGTTCTCTCCGAGCGGTCCGTCGAGCGTGCCTTCCATCTCGCGTGGGCGCGCTGGCCCGAGGTCGCGGTCGACCGGGATCCGGCGGGCTGGCTGCGGGCCGCCGCGTACGAGTACGCGATGTCGCCCTGGCACCGGCTCCGCAGCCCCCGGGAGCGCCCCGATCCGGTCCGCCGCGAACACGAGAGGCCCGAAGAGCGGGCGCTGCGCGAGACGTTGCTCGGTCTTCCCCTGTCGTACCGCCGCACGCTGCTGCTCTACGACGGGCTGGGCCTCGATCTGCCGGAGACGGCGGCCGAGACCGAGGCGAGCACCCCGGCCACCGCCGGCCGGCTGCTGAACGCGCGCAAGGCGGTCGCCGAGCAGCTGCCCGAACTGACCGACACGCGGGTGCTTCAGGAGCGGCTCGGCGAGCTGGTCCGGGCGGTGACACCACCCCCGGAGGGGGCGGCGCCGGCCATAAGGTCCGGCTGCGAGCGGCGGGCCCGGTTCTGGACGCGGGCGGCCATCGCCTTCACCGTGCTGATCGTCGGGGCGACGGGGTTCACCCTGGCCACCGCTCCGAGGCAGTACGAGCCGCCGGTGTCACCGGGCGAACAGGTCGGCGATGTTCCGGGGACCAGCGGTCCGCAGCGGCTGAGCAAGCAGGACCTGGCGCTGCGCGAGAAGCTCCGCCACGAGCAGGTGACCGGACCCCACCGGCTCGTACCGCAACCGCAGTGACCGGCCGGCCTCGGGGGGCCGAACCTCCGCGAACGCGCGTGGGCCCGCACCCGGAAGAGGGTGCGGGCCCACGCGCGTGGTGCCGTAACGGGCCTGCGGGAGGCGGAGGTTCAGCCCCCGAGGATGGAACGGGCCAGCCCGGCCGTCTCGGTCGGCGTCTTGCCGACCTTCACGCCCGCGGCCTCCAGGGCCTCCTTCTTCGCCTGGGCGGTGCCGGAGGAGCCGGAGACGATGGCGCCGGCGTGGCCCATGGTCTTGCCCTCGGGCGCGGTGAAGCCCGCGACGTAGCCGACGACCGGCTTGGTGACGTTCTTGGCGATGAAGTCCGCCGCGCGCTCCTCGGCGTCGCCGCCGATCTCGCCGATCATCACGATCAGGTCGGTGTCGGGGTCGGCCTCGAACGCGGCGAGCGCGTCGATGTGCGTCGTACCGATGACCGGGTCGCCACCGATGCCGACGGCCGAGGAGAAGCCGATGTCACGGAGCTCGTACATCATCTGGTAGGTCAGCGTGCCGGACTTGGACACGAGACCGATCCGGCCGGGCTTCGTGATGTCGCCCGGGATGATGCCCGCGTTGGACTGGCCGGGGGTGATCAGGCCGGGGCAGTTCGGACCGATGATCCGGGTCTTGTTGCCCTTGCTGCCCGCGTACGCCCAGAAGGCGGCGGAGTCGTGCACCGCGATGCCCTCGGTGATCACGACGGCCAGGCCGATCTCGGCGTCGATCGCCTCGATGACGGCGGCCTTGGCGAAGGCCGGCGGCACGAAGACGACGGACACGTCGGCGCCGGTCTTCTCGATGGCCTCGGCGACGGAGCCGAAGACCGGTACGGAGGTGCCGTCGAAGTCGACGGACGTGCCGGCCTTGCGCGGGTTCACACCGCCGACGATGTTGGTGCCGTCAGCGAGCATGAGCTTGGTGTGCTTCATGCCGGTGGCGCCGGTCATCCCCTGGACGATGACCTTGCTTTCCTTGGTCAGGAAAATAGCCATGGTGTTGGAGTCCCTGTCCCTTACTTCGCAGCCGCGAGCTCGGCGGCCTTGTCGGCCGCGCCGTCCATGGTGTCCACGCGCTGCACGAGCGGGTGGTTGGCGTCGGACAGGATCTTGCGACCCAGCTCCGCGTTGTTGCCGTCCAGACGCACGACCAGCGGCTTCGTGACGTCCTCGCCCTTGGTCTTGAGCAGTTCAAGGGCCTGGACGATGCCGTTGGCGACCTCGTCGCACGCGGTGATGCCACCGAAGACATTGACGAACACGGACTTGACGTCCGGGTCGCCGAGGATGATCTCCAGGCCGTTCGCCATGACCTCGGCCGAGGCGCCGCCGCCGATGTCGAGGAAGTTGGCGGGCTTCACGCCGTTGTGGGCCTCACCGGCGTACGCGACGACGTCGAGGGTCGACATGACCAGACCCGCGCCGTTGCCGATGATGCCGACCTCGCCGTCGAGCTTGACGTAGTTGAGGTTCTTGGCCTTGGCCGCGGCCTCCAGCGGGTTCGCGGCGGCCTTGTCCTCCAGCGCCTCGTGCTCCGGCTGGCGGAAGTCGGCGTTCTCGTCGAGCGAGACCTTGCCGTCGAGCGCGATGATCTTGCCGTCACCGGACTTGATCAGCGGGTTGACCTCGACGAGGAGGGCGTCTTCCTTGATGAAGACGGTCCACAGCTTCTGCAGGACGTCGGCGACCTGGTCGGCAATCTCGGCCGGGAACTTCGCGGCGGCGACGATCTCGGCGGCCTTCTCGGGCGTGCAGCCCTCGTTGGCGTCGACCGGGATCTTGGCGAGCGCGTCGGGGTTCTCCTCCGCGACGACCTCGATCTCCACGCCGCCCTCGACGGAGGCCATGGCGAGGAAGGTGCGGTTGGTGCGGTCCAGCAGGAAGGAGACGTAGTACTCCTCCGCGATGTCCGCGGTCTGGGCCAGCATCACCTGGTGGACCGTGTGGCCCTTGATGTCCATGCCCAGGATCTGACCGGCCTTCTCGACGGCGTCGGCCGGGTCGGCGGCCAGCTTCACGCCACCCGCCTTGCCGCGCCCGCCGACCTTGACCTGCGCCTTGACGACGGCCTTGCCGCCGAGCCGCTCGGCCACCTCGCGAGCCGCGTCAGGCGTCGTGATGACTTCACCGGCCAGCACCGGTACACCGTGCTTGGCGAAGAGGTCCCTCGCCTGATACTCGAACAGGTCCACGCGTGTCCGTCCCTTGTCTTTTAAACCGCAGCCTGGTGATCGCGGGTTCGTTGTCTGCGTGGGCGTGCCGCGAAGGGCAACGTGACTGCGCTGTCACAGAGGGAGGCGTACGCGCTGTCCGGTACGCGGCATGTCCGTCTCGCAGGTTATCCCCGTGGGCGGTAGGTCCCTAAATCGCAGATCACAGATGAGCGGTGATACCTGTCACAGAGCGGTGATACCCGTCACACGCCGCGCCGAAGCCCTCTGTGTCACCGGGAGATCGCCCCGTTCGGCAGCTCCTTGTCCGGTATGGGAAGGGGCCGCTTCTCGATCGCCGCCGCCATCACCTCGGGGAAGAGATCGGGGGTGCAGGCGAAGGCCGGCGCACCGAGCGCGGCGAGGGCCGCCGCGTGCTCGCGGTCGTACGCGGGCGCTCCCTCGTCGGACAGCGCGAGCAGCGTCACGAACCGCACGCCCGACGCCTGCATCGCCGCGACCCGCTTGAGCATCCCGTCGCGTATGCCGCCCTCGTAGAGGTCGCTGATCAGTACGACCACGGTGTCGGCGGGCCGGGTGATCCGCGACTGGCAGTAGCCGAGCGCCCGGTTGATGTCGGTGCCCCCGCCGAGCTGGGTGCCGAACAGGACGTCGACGGGGTCGTCGAGCTGGTCGGTGAGATCGACGACGGCGGTGTCGAAGACGACGAGCCGGGTGGCGAGGGAGCGCATGGAGGCCAGGACCGCGCCGAAGACGGAGGCGTAGACGACGGAGGCCGCCATCGAACCGGACTGGTCGATGCAGAGGATGACCTCCTTCTTCACGGACCGCGCGGCGCGCCCGTAGCCGATGAGCCGTTCCGGGACGACCGTGCCGTGGTCCGGGAGGTAGTTCTTGAGGTTGGCGCGGATCGTACGGTCCCAGTCGATGTCGCGGTGGCGCGGCCGGCTGAGCCGTGCCGACCGGTCGAGCGCGCCGGTCAGGGTCGCGCGGGTGCGGGTGGCGAGCCGCTTCTCGATGTCCGCGACCACCTTGCGCACGACGGCGCGCGCCGTCTCCTTGGCCGTCTCGGGCATCGCCTTGTTGAGCGAGAGCAGCGTGCCGACGAGATGGACGTCGGCCTCGACGGCCTCCAGCATCTCCGGCTCCAGGAGCAGCGCGGCGAGCCCGAGCCGGTCGATCGCGTCGCGCTGCATGATCTGGACGACGGAGCTGGGGAAGTACGTACGGATGTCCCCGAGCCAGCGGGCGACCGAGGGCGCGGAGGCGCCGAGCCCGGCGGAGCGGTCGGTGCCGCGGGCGTCGCCCTTCTCCTTGCCCGTGCCGTAGAGGGCGGACAGCGCGCCGTCCATCGCGGCGTCCCGGCCCGAGAGCGCGCAGCCCGTCCCGTCGGCGTTCTCCCCGCCGAGCACCATCCGCCAGCGGCGCAGCCGCTCGTCGGCGGCGCGGTCCGGCCCGTCGGCGCCGATGCCTTCGGTACGGCTCCTGTCGCCCGTCCCGCCGCTCATCCCGTCCCCTCCAGAAGATCGTCGCTGTGGTCGGTGCCTCCGCTGCCGTCGGCGCCCAGCAGCAGCCGGAGCACCGGCAGTACGGCGTCCGCGCGCGCCTCGTCGAGCCCGGGGCCGAAACCGGGCGCGGCGGGCTCGGGCGCCACCGGGCCGCCGGCCGCGGGCCCGCGTCTGACCAGCTCGCCCAGCGTGCGCCGGACGCCCGGTTCGTACGCGGAGAACGTGCGGCGCAGCAGCGGGAGCACATCCGTGAATGCCTCGGCCGACACCCCGGTCAGCCAGGCGTCCACGAGGCCCAGGAGGCGTTCGTCATGGATTAGGAGCATGCCTCCCGCGCTGCTCGCCGCCTGGTGGCGCCCCGCTCCGGAGGCGCCGCCGACGAAGCCCTCGATCCAGGCCGCGGCGTCGGCCGGTGGGGTGCCGGGCGACAGCGCGAGGCCCATGAACCGCGCGGCCTCGTCCTCGGCGAGCCGACCGTCGTCCAGCAGCAGCCGGGCGGCCCGGCCCCTGATCACCCCGGGGACGGCGTCCCGTCCGGCGAGCTTGCGCAGGACGGCCCCCCAGCGCCCGGCCAGATCCCGGCCGTGGCCGTCCGCGCCCTGATCGCCCGACCCCTGTTCGTCCGGGCGCCGATCGTCCGCGCCCTGTTCGTCAGGGAGGAGACCGATCGCGGTGTGCACGCTGTCGAGATGCCCGCGCATCTCGGCCGCTCCGTCCGCGTCGAGCCCGGCGCAGGCGGGCGGCAGTCCGACGCAGATCCGCTCGGCGAGCCCCGCCGCCACCTCGGCGAGCGCGCCGGTGTCGGTGGAGCGTACGTCCCCGTACCGCAGCGAGCGGGCCAGCGCGGGCAGCGCCTGGGCGAGCCGGCCCACATCGGCGTCGAGCGCGGCACGGTCGGCGAGCGCCTTCATCACCACGGGCAGGGCGTCGGGCAGCGCGGCCAGCAGACAGCGCTCGGCCAGCGCCGTGACCTCCGCGAGCGCGGTCGCCGAGAGGGCCCGGGACTCCGCCTTGGCGGTGGCGGCGGAGAGCACCGTCGTGCCCCATACGCCGGCCTCCGCGACCCGTACGTACAGCTCGGGCTCCCAGCGCAGCCGCCAGCTCTCCCGGAACGTGCCGGTGCTCCCCCGCCCGGCGGCCGGTTCGCCCCAGTCGATACCGAGCAGCCGCAGCCGGTGCAGAAGCCTGCCGCGCTCGGCGTCCGTCTCCTTGCGGAGGTCGAGGTCCAGCTCGCGCTCCAGCGCCTCCGGCTTGAGCCGCAGCGTGCGCTGGAGCGCGGTGAGATCGCGCTGGAGCGGCACGGCGGGGGCCGTGTCCGGGATCTCACCGAGCACCTCGCCGACGATGAGCCGGTCGTGGATGAGGCCGAGCGGCACATCCGATCCCTCGCACATCACCGCCCGGACCGCGTCGGTGGTCTCGGTCAGACCGGCGAGCGGACGCCCGCGCATGGCGGCCAGCGTCCCGGCGAGCCGTACCGCCTCGATGACATGAGCGGAGGAGACCGTCCTGTCCTCCTCCCTGAGCAGGCCGGCGACCTTGGTGAGCCAGCGCTCCACGGGGCGGTCGGGGACGCCGAAGAGATGGCCGTACCAGCCGGGCGAGTCGATGCCCGCGCCATAGCCGCTGCGCCGGGCGAGCCTGCGATGGGTCCAGGGCACCCATGTCATGCCGGTCTTGACCTTGGGCAGGCCCTTCAGGAGCGCGCGGTCCGCGGCGACGGTGGTCTTCCGGCCGAGCGCGGGCACATGCCAGGCCCCGCAGACCACCGCGACGCCGTCGTCCCCGAACTCCTTGCGCGCGGTCCTGAGCTGGAGCCGCATCTGGGCCTCGCGGACGAGATCGCGCCGGGGTCCGCCGTCGCCGTGCTCCTCGCGCAGCGCGCCCATCGCCTCGGCGACCGCCGTGAACGGCGCGAAGGGGTCCTCCGCGCGGCCCGGTCCCTGGTGTTCGACGACGTCCTCCCACCACCGCTCGGGGTCGTCGTACCCGGCGGCCCCGGCGAGGACGGCGAGCGGATCGATCCGCAGGCTCTCGTCGTCCTGGGACGTGTCGTCCTCGGATCCGTCGCCCCGGGACTCCTCGTCCGCCGCGGCGAGTGCCAGTGAGTGCGCCGCGGGCAGATCGATGAACCGGGCCGGTACGTCATGTGCCAGCGCCCAGCGGATCGCGACCCACTCCGGGGAGAATTCGGCCAGCGGCCAGAACGCCGCGCGCCCCGGATCGTCCACCGCGTGCGCCAGGAGCGCGACGGGCGGGCGCATCGCCTCATCGGCGGCGAGCGCCAGCAACGCGTCCCCCTCGGGCGGGCCTTCGATGAGGACGACCCGGGGCGCCGCCGCGTCGAGCGCCGCCCCCACCGCGCGCGCGGACCCGGGCCCGTGATGCCGGACCCCGAGCAGCAGCGGTCCGCCCGCGCCGGATCCGCCCCGCACCGCCGCGCCCGCGGTCGCCGCGCCCCCGCCCGGCGCGCGCGTCGTGGTCACGCGCTCACC
The DNA here is from genome assembly GCF_042790125.1 of Streptomyces scopuliridis. GTDB lineage: Bacteria > Actinomycetota > Actinomycetes > Streptomycetales > Streptomycetaceae > Streptomyces > Streptomyces scopuliridis_A. The sequence goes on along the minus strand of NZ_JBHTZS010000004.1, from coordinate 308,845 downwards.
TCGCGGCAGGCGCGGTAGAAGTCCTTCCAGCCGTCGCGCTCACGGACCACCGTCTCCACGTACTCCTGCCAGATCACCCGGTCCGCCGCCGGGTCGCGGACGACGGCGCCGAGGATGCCGGCCGCGACATCGCCCGGCCGCAGCACACCGTCCCCGAAGTGGGCGGCGAGCGCGAGGCCGTTGGTGACGACGGAGATCGCCTCGGCCGTGGAGAGCGTCCCCGAGGGGGACTTGAGTTTCGTGCGCCCGTCGGTCGTGACTCCGTCGCGCAGTTCGCGGAAGACCGTGACGACCCGGCGGATCTCGTCGATGCCCTCGGGTCCGGCCGGCAGATCGAGCGAACGTCCCATCTGGTCCACGCGCCGGGAGACGATGTCGACCTCGGCCTCCGGGGTGGCCGGCAGTGGCAGGACGACGGTGTTGAAGCGGCGGCGCAGCGCGCTGGAGAGGTCGTTGACCCCCCGGTCGCGGTCATTGGCCGTGGCGATCAGATTGAATCCCCGGACGGCCTGCACCTCTTGGCCCAGCTCGGGGACCGGCAGGGTCTTCTCGGACAGGATCGTGATGAGCGAGTCCTGCACATCGGCGGGGATACGGGTCAGTTCCTCGACGCGCGCGGTCATGCCCTCCGACATGGCCCGCATCACCGGGCTGGGCACCAGCGCGTCACGGCTGGGGCCGTGGGCGAGCAGCTGCGCGTAGTTCCAGCCGTAGCGGATCGCTTCCTCGGGCGTGCCGGCCGTGCCCTGCACGAGCAGGGTGGAGTCACCGCTGACGGCCGCCGCGAGATGCTCGGAGACCCAGGTCTTGGCCGTGCCCGGCACGCCGAGGAGCAGCAGCGCCCGGTCGGTGGCGAGCGTGGTGACCGCGACTTCGACGATCCGCCGCGGCCCCACGTACTTCGGCGTGATCACCGTCCCGTCGGGGAGCGTTCCCCCGAGCAGATACGTGGCCACGGCCCACGGCGACAGCCGCCATCTGGCGGGCCGCTGCCGGTCGTCGGCCGCGGCCAGCGCCTTCAGCTCGTCGGCGAACGCGTCCTCGGCGTGCGGGCGCAGCGCCTCCTCGGTCCCCGCGGGCGCGGTGATTTCGGGCACGGTCATGGATCCCCCTCCAGATCGTTCGACCGGATGTGAGTTCCACGGTGCACCACGCCACTGACAATCGGCCGTCACTGACGATCGGCCGTCGCCGCGGGCCCGGCGGCGCGTACGCGGACGCGCCCGCGTCCGAGGGGAGTTACCCCGCGATCGTCACCCGGCGATCGGGGAGACCGCGATGCAGCCGCCGGCCGCGGCCTTGCCCGCGTCCTTCTCCTCCTTGATGACCTCGCCCTTGTAGATGATCTTGCAGGTGACCTCGGCGCCGGACGGGTCCAGGGCGATCGGCATGACACCGGGCGGCATGATCCCGCGCAGCGTGACCGTCTTCGTCCAGGGCAGCGTGGGCTTCTCGACCGTCTCGATCTTCGGCTCCATGGCGTCGCCGCCCCCGCCGTGGTAGTCGATCGTGTCGATGTTCTTGCCCGAGACCTCGTAGGTCACCTCGTACGTCTCGTTGACGGCCTTGTCGACCTCGTCGGTCACGGCCTTGTCGACCCGGTCCGCGGTCTCGGAGCAGGCGCCGAGGCCCAGCGCGAGGCCGGTGACGGCGAGGGTGGTGAGGGCGGCGCGGACGGTGCGGTTCATCAGTGATCCCCCCGGATCTGGCGTAGGAAGCTGGCACGATATAGCAAAGGAAAAGCAAAGTCATACTGTCGGCTGTTCGCTGAAATCGCAGGTCAGCGCGATTGTCAGTGGGGCGCTCTAACGTCGTGGACATGAATCAAACGGGGGTGCGCTGGACGACGGAACAGGTGCTCGCTCTGGCTCCTGATGAGGCGTCACGCAAAGCGGGCGACAAACTGGGCACGGCCGGGCCGTGGTCGGAGGCGGGCAGCGGCTCCGCGGGCGCAGTGTGGGGCCTGTGCAAAGGCAGCGGTGGCAAGCCGTATCAGACCATTGTGGACACAACGGGCCCCGCTTACAAGTGCAGTTGCCCAAGCCGGAAATTTCCGTGCAAGCACGCGCTGGGGCTGCTGCTGCTCTGGGCGGCGGACGAGCGGAGCGTGCCGGAGACGGCGGAGGAGCCCGGCTGGGCCGGGGAATGGCTCGAAGGGCGCCGGAAACGGGGCGAGGAGCGGCCCGCCGGGGAAGCGGGCGCGGCCGGGTCCGGGAAACCGGCCGATCCCGGGGCCGCCCGGCGCAGGGCGGAGCGCAGGGCCACCCGGATCAGCGCGGGCGCCACGGAGCTTGAGCAGCGGCTGACGGATCTGCTGCGCGGCGGGCTGGCCTCGGCGGAGCAGTCGGGGTACGGGCTGTGGGAGGAGACGGCGGCCCGCATGGTCGACGCGCAGGCGCCGGGGCTCGCGGGCCGGGTACGGGAGCTGGGGGCCATCCCCGGCTCGGGCGCCGGCTGGCCGGTACGGCTGCTGGAGGAGTCCGCGCTACTGCATCTGCTGACCACGGCCTGGCTCGGCCGGGACCGGCTGCCGGAGCCGCTGGCGACGACGGTGCGTACGAGGATCGGCCTGCCGTCGCCGGCCGGCGGTACGCCGATCAGGGACCACTGGCTGGTCCTGGCGCAGGACGACTCCTCGGACGGCAAGCTCGTCACGCGCCGGATCCGGCTGTACGGACGGGACTCGGCGCGTTCCGCGCTGCTGCTCGCCTTCGGCGCGGCGGGGCGCTCCCCGCAACTGGCGCTGCCGGTGGGCCTGATGATCGAGGCCGAGATCACCCCGCACGGCGGCGCGGGGCAGCTACGGGCCGACTGGGGGCGGCAGTTCGGCGCCCCGGCCCCGATCCCGGGCCCGCCGCCCGGCGGCTCCACGACAGCGGCGATCGAGGCGTACGGGGCGGCGCTGCGCGCGGACCCCTGGCTGGACGCGTGGCCGGTGACGCTGACCGACGTCATTCCCGTGCCGGCGCCGGGCGGCTGCTGGCAACTGGCCGACGCGGACGGGGAATCCGCGCTGCCCCTCACGGGCTCGGCGCTCTCACGGCCCGGTCTGTGGAAGCTGGCCGCGCTGTCCGGCGGCGGTCCGGTCACGGTCTTCGGGGAGTGCGGGCACCGCGGCTTCCATCCGCTCGCGGCCTGGACCGAGGAGATACCGGGGCCGGTCCCGCTCACCTGACGGTCCCGCTCATCCGACGGATCCGCTCACCCACGGGGCCGGACAGGACCTGGCCGACCGCGCCGACAACGGAGGGCTCCATGACGGACACGACTCGCACCAACGATCCGGTCGACCCGGCCGGCTCCGCCGGCACGACCCGCGTCACGACGCTCGGGGAAGGGCTCGTCACCTCGGCGCTGCTCGGTACGGAGCGCCGCACACCGCCCGCGGAGATCCTGGCCCCGGGCAAGGAGGCGCCGACGGCCCTGCTGGACGCCGCCGCGCTGCACACCGTACGGCGCAGGGCGGGGCTCCTTCCCGCGCGCGCCGCCGCCCGCCCGGAGCCCGCGGCCCATGACGGCCGCGCGCGGCTGCCGGAGGCGGCCGGAAGACGGCTCGGCCGGCTGCTGGCCGACCGGTCGGGGTCCTCCGGCGGAGGGCGGCGGGGCGCGGCGCCCGATCTCACCGAACTGCTCCCGCAGTGGCTCGCCGCCGCCAATGAGCACGGCTACCGCGCGCCGGCCGCCGTGCTGCCCGCGCTGCTCGACGCGGCCCGCGCGCGTACCGATCTGCGGCCGCAGGCGCTGACGTTCGCCGGGCCGCGCGGGCTCTGGCTGGCGCGGTTCAACCCGGAGTGGAAGTTCGCGCTGCGGGGCGCGTCCGGCGGCGCGCTGCTGCCCGACCCGGGGGACGGCGAGGCCGTCCGACTGCTCTGGGAGGAGGGCCTGTTCGCGGAGCGGGTCGCACTGCTCGCCGCCGTACGGGCCCAGGACGCCGAGGCTTCCCGGGCCCTGCTCGCCTCGACCTGGTCCACCGAACGCGCGGAGGACCGGCTGATGTTCCTCGACTCGCTGCGTACGGGGCTGTCCGGGGCGGACGAGCCGTTCCTGGAGCGGGCCCTGTCGGACCGCAGCCGCAATGTCCGGCACACTGCCGCCGAGTTGCTCTCCTCGCTGCCGGGCTCCGCCCTGGCCGGAAGGATGGCGGCCCGCGCGGCGACCTGCGTCAGCATGGACCGTACGGGCGGCGGCCAGGTCATCACGGTCGAGGCGCCGCACGAATGCGACGCGGACATGCAGCGCGACGGCGTGGTACCGGCCCCGCCCGCCGGCCGGGGCGAACGGTCCTGGTGGCTGGGCCAGTTGGTCGAGGCCGCCCCGCTGGACACCTGGCCGGCCAGGCTCGGCGGCCGTACCCCCGGGGAGATCGTCGCGCTGCCCGTCCTGGACGGCTGGGCCGACGAGCTGCACGCCGCGTGGTGCCGGGCGGCCGTACGGCAGCGGGACGCGCGCTGGTCCACCGTCCTGCTGGGCTCGCCCGCGGCCTCCCCGGCCGCCGGTCCCGGCCCGTCGTCGCTGGCGGAACGGGCGAAGCTGCTGGCCACGCTGCCGCCCGCGGAACGGGCCTCCTGGGTGGCCTCGTTCATAGCCGCCCATGGCCTCTCGGAGGCGTTCCAGCTGCTCGGCGTCTGCGCGGTGCCCTGGGCTCAGCCGCTCGGCCGGGCGGTCGTGGACGCGCTGGACATCGCCCGGGACGCGGGAAGCTACCCCTGGAGCTTCAGCGGGGTCATGGGCCTCGCCGAGCGATGCCTCGACCCCGCGGAGGCGAGCCGGCTGGAGCTGCTCACGGCGGCCCAGGACGAGCCGGAGGACGCGTCACCGGGCGCGGGCGGCTACTGGTCGGAAGCCTTCCGGCGGCTGGTCTCCACGCTGCGTCTGCGCGCGTCGATGCTGGCCGAGCTCAACGGGCACGACGGGCCCGACGACCTCGGCCAGCCCGCCGAACCGGCGGCGCGATGAGCGAGGGCACGAACGCCCCCGCGCGTCACAGCCCCGCGCGTCACGCGCCCGCGCGCTGGCGGACGTTGGCGTTGACCCACGTGACGATGGAAGTCGTCGTCGCGCCGGGGGTGAAGATCTCCGCCACGCCCAGCTCCTTGAGCGGGGGGATGTCCGCCTCCGGGATGATGCCGCCGCCGAAGACCTTGATGTCCGCCGCGTCCCGCTCCTTGAGCAGCGCGATCACCTTCGCGAAAAGCGTGTTGTGCGCCCCGGAGAGGATCGACAGACCGATCGCCTCGGCGTCCTCCTGGATCGCGGTGTCCACGATCTGCTCGGGCGTCTGATGGAGCCCCGTGTAGATGACCTCCATCCCCGCGTCCCGCAGCGCACGCGCGATCACCTTGGCGCCGCGGTCGTGTCCGTCGAGTCCCGGCTTCGCCACCACCACCCGGATCGGGCCGCCGGCCGCGTGCGCTCCGCTCGTCCCGTCCTGGCTCCGCGACTGATTCTCCGGACGCTGGTTCTCCGGATGCCAAGCCACACCCATCACTGCCTCCACATACCGACCGCACTGTCATTGGCACGGGCCCCCGCCCCCCGGTCCGGTCGGGACCGGGCACGCGGAGGTGAACGAACGTTATCCACAGCATCCCGCACGCGTCTGTTTCGCGGAGGTCGGCGAGGGGGAAATCACACGTGGGACATGTTCGCTTTGCGTCGTTCCGGTATGACTCGGCATACCTGGCCGGGTCGGGGCGACCGCAAGGGGAGCCGCAAGAGGAGTCGCCACACGAGCGCCGTTCCACCGTGCCGCCAGCCGCGCGGCGCGGTGGCACGGCTCGCGTGTACCGACCCCGGGCACTTATGGCGTGCCGGAAGCCATCCGACCCGCCGGGCGGCGCCCCGTGAGGGCATGCGGGGGCCAGAGCCGCCCCCCGGTGCCGTTCGGAGGTCGGCCATGAAGGTTTCGCCGTTCTTGCCGCTGTTTCCCTTCGTTCCGCCGCTTCTGCGCCAGGCCGGCCGCGTGTGCCACGCCACGCTCCCGGTTGACGCGCTCCGTGCCAACGCGCTCGATCTGGCGGTGCTCACCGGCCATCTCGTCCTCTACCCGGCCGGGATCGTCCAGGAGCGCCGCGCAGAGCCCCTGCCGCCGGAAACCGCCCAGCTGCCCACGGAGGGCCGCGCCCATCCCCCCGTCGTCCTGCTCCACGGCCTCGTCGACAACCGGTCCGTCTTCGTGCTGCTGCGCCGCTCCCTGGCCCGGCACGGCTGGACCCGGCTCGTCTCGCTCAACTACTCGCCGCTGACCTGCGACATCCGCACGGCCGCCGAATTGCTCGCCCAGCATGTCGAGGAGATCTGCGCCCGCACCGGCCACCGCCAGGTCGATGTGATCGGGCACAGCCTGGGCGGCCTGATCGCGCGGTATTACGTACAGCGTCTGGGCGGTGACTCACGGGTACGTACGCTGGTCACGATGGCCACGCCGCACGAGGGCACGGCCGTCGTCCCGCTGGCGAACGCCCACCCGGTCGTCCGGCAGATGCGGCCGGGGTCGGACGTGATCGAGGAACTGCGGCTGCCCGCGCCCGGCTGCCGTACACGGTTCGTGAGCTTCTGGAGCGATCTCGACCAGCTGATGGAGCCGGCCCTCACCGCACGCATCGCGCACCCCGACCTGAAGGCGGAGAACGTACTGGTGAGCGGGGTGGGGCATCTCGCCATGACGGTGCATCCCGGAGTCGCGGCCGGCATCCGGCACGCGCTCGAATCTCCTGGGCACAGAGGCGAATCCGGTCCGGGTTCCGTCAACTCCGGCCGCGCGCCCGGGAAATCCACGGAGGATGACCCCCACTTCGACGGACCGGCGTCCGTCGCCTGACCTGTGACACCCGTCGGCTGACCCGTGACACCCGTCGGACGACGCGTGAGGTCTGCCCGCCGACGCGTGGCACGTGCCGACTCACGCGGGGCTCCTCGAAATCGCCCTCGAAATTCCGCCCCCGACTCGAACACGCTTCGAACATAGGGCCAAGTCTGCGCCCGTCGTCCCCCGAAACACGGCCGAATGCCCGTTTCAACGGAACGCAAAACCTGCCGAAGATTGTCGCCGTCCTATACCGCCGGGTACAGTCGCGGCCACTGCTTTCCCTCAGGGGTCCTGTCCCTCAGACAGGCTTCCGGAGGAAACCCTGGTTCTGCTGCCGAGGCGAGAGAGAAGTTGGTGAACGACCAGCACGCCCACGCCGGGTACGCCGCATACGACGGTTACCAGACCGGCAGCTTCGAGACCGACCCGCTCTTCGGCACCCTGCCGGACGGATCGGGCGGGTACGAGAACACCCAGGCCCCCACCGGCCAGTACGACAACACGCAGTGGAGCACCGGCGCTCATCAGACGGCCGGATACGACGCGTACGCCACGCCGCAGTACGACACCAGCGGCCAGTGGGCCACCGTCACCGCCGCGCCCGACCACGGCTACCAGCAAACCCAGGTCGTCCCGGGCCAGTCGGCGGAGCCGGATGTCACGGGCCAGTGGGACGCCGACGCCTGGAACCAGGCGAACCACGCGACGCATGCGACGCACGCACCCCAGGACGCCCAGGCACATCAGGGCGACCAGCTGAACGGGACCGGCGGGACAGGCCAGTTCGACGCCACGCAGTTCGGTTACGGCACCTCGGACCACACCGTCGCGGCGTCCTTCGACCCCGCCGCGCCGTTCGCAGGCGCACAGTTCGAGACCGCGCAGTTCGACGCGACGCAGTTCGACGGCACGCAGTTCGACGCAGCGCAGTTCGGGTACGAGGCGACCGCGCAGTGGGCAGCGCCCGCGTTCGACACCGGCGCGTACGACGCCACCGCCTGGAACTCGCCCGCCACGACGGCCGATGCCCCGTACGACAACACACATGAGCGGTACGGCCAGGACGGCGGCCCGTACGAGCAGTACGACCTCGCCGCGGGCACCGAGTACGGCGCCCCCGGGCCCGAGCCTGAACACGCCTTCGACGCGGAGCCCGGCTACGAGGCCGAGAGCGGCGCGGAGACCGACGCCCACGCCAAGACCGGCGAGGCCGGCGAGGTGGGCAAGGCCGGACTCGAAAGCGACACGGACGCGGACTCCGCGCCCGACAAGGCGGAGCCGCTGCACATGGCGGCGACGATGACCACTCCCACCGTCACCGCCCCGCCGCGGAGCGAACGCCGGGCCGGAGGCGGCCCGAGCGGCAGCCGGGGCCGCCGCCGCACCCCCGCCAAGCGTTCCGCGCTCCTCACTGTCGCCGTGCCCTCCGCCTGTGTGATGGGGGTCGCCGGTGTCGCCGCCGCCTCCGTCGGCGGTCTCGGCGGGGGCCAGGAGCCGCAGGCCGACAAGACCACGACCGCCACGGCCGCCGATCCCGGCTCCGTGAAGCCCGTGGCCGCGAACAACAAGCTGGACACGCAGCTCGCCGCCCTCAACGCCGACGCCCGTGACTTCGGTGACCGGGCCAGCCGTACGCAGGAGCGCATCGACCTCCAGGCACGGCAGGAAGCGGAGAAGAAGAGGCGCGAGGCGGAGGCGGCCCGCAAGGAGGCCGAGCGGCCCAAGTTCGTCCTCCCCGTCTCGCAGCACGGGCTCAGCGCGCGCTACGGCCAGGCCGGCGTCAACTGGATGTCCGTGCACACCGGGATCGACTTCCCGGTGTCGTACGGCACGCCGGTGATGGCCGCGACCGACGGCACCGTACGCACGCAGTACAACAGCGCCTACGGCAACATGGCGATCGTGACCGCGCCCGACGGCACCGAGACCTGGTACTGCCATCTCAGCACCACGAAGATCCGCTCCGGTTCGGTCAAGGCCGGTGACGTGATCGCGTATTCGGGGAACTCCGGCAACTCCACCGGACCGCACCTGCACTTCGAGGTACGGCCCGGCGGCGGCGCCGCGATCGACCCGCTGGCCTGGCTCCGCAGCCACGGCGTCGACCCGACGTAACGGGCGCCCCTTCCGGGGCCCCGTCCCGTCGTGCCAATAGTGTCGTGCTGTACCTACAGCGTCGCGTCGTACCTCGTACCGGCGGCCGTCGCGGGTCTGCGCGCCGTACCTACAGCTTCTCGACCGGCGCGTACCGCAGCACCAGCCGCTTGGGCTTCTCGTCCCCGAAGTCGATCGTCGCCTGCGTTTCCGCGCCCGTACCCGTCAGCGCCATGACCGTGCCGAGGCCGAACCGGTCGTGTGTGACGCGGTCCCCGACCGCCAGCGCGATCACCGGCTTGTCCGTCACGCGCCCCGTGGCGAAGCCCGAGGGGCCGCCGCCCGGCCGCGAGCGCGCGGCGGTCGAGGACAGCGAGGACGTGATCCCGGACGTGGGCCCCGCCGGGATCTGCGCGCCGGTCCGCTTCCACTCCAGGTGGTGTCCCGGGATCTCCTCCAGGAACCTCGACGGCGGGTTGTACGAGGGCTGGCCCCACGCGCTCCGCATCGACGAACGGGTCAGATAGAGGCGCTCGCGGGCGCGGGTGATGCCGACGTACGCCAGCCGCCGCTCCTCCTCCAGCTCCTTCGTCTGGCCGAGGGCGCGCATGTGCGGGAAGACGCCGTCCTCCATGCCCGACAGGAACACGACCGGGAATTCGAGGCCCTTGGCGGTGTGCAGCGTCATCAGCGTGATGACACCGGAGCCGTCCTCGTCCTCGTCGGGGATCTGGTCGGAGTCGGCGACGAGCGCCACCTTCTCCAGGAATTCGGCGAGCGTACCGGCCGTGGCGGCCGCGGGAGCCGCGGCCGCCGCACCGGCGGCATCGCCCGCCGCCTCGGCGGCGGCCTGAGCGCGCTCCTGCTCGAACTCCAGCGCCACCGCGGCCAGTTCCTGAAGGTTCTCGATACGCGTCTCGTCCTGCGGATCGGTCGAGGCCTGCAACTCCGCCAGATAGCCGGTCCGTTCGAGCACGGCCTCCAGGACCGTCGCGGGCCCGGCGCCGGACTCGACGACCGTACGCAGGTCCTCCATCAGCGTGTTGAACCGCTTGACGGCGTTGGCCGAGCGCGCGGCCATCCCGTACGCCTCGTCCACCCGCCGCAGCGCCTGCGGGAAGGTGATCTTCTCGCGCAGCGCGAGCGCGTCGATCATCGCCTCCGCGCGGTCCCCGATGCCGCGCTTGGGCACATTGAGGATCCGGCGCAGCGGAACGTTGTCCTCCGGGTTGGCCAGAACGCGCAGATAGGCCAGCACGTCGCGGACCTCCTTGCGCTCGTAGAAGCGCACTCCCCCGACGACCTTGTAGGGCAGGCCGACCCGGATGAAGATCTCCTCGAAGACACGGGACTGCGCGTTCGTACGGTAGAAGACCGCGACATCGCCCGCCTTGGCCTCGCCCGCGTCCGTCAGCCGGTCGATCTCGTCGGCGACGAACTGCGCCTCGTCGTGCTCCGTGTCCGCGACGTAGCCGGTGATCTGGGCGCCCGCGCCGGCCTTCGTCCACAGATTCTTCGGCCGGCGGCTCTCGTTCCGCTCGATGACCGCGTTGGCGGCGCTGAGGATCGTCTGCGTGGAGCGGTAGTTCTGCTCCAGCAAAATAGTCGTCGCGTCCGGGTAGTCCTCCTCGAACTGGAGGATGTTACGGATCGTGGCGCCCCGGAAGGCGTAGATCGACTGGTCGGCGTCGCCGACGACGCACAGCTCGGCCGGGTCGTGTCCCTCGCCGGAGGGGCCCACCAGCTCGCGTACGAGCGTGTACTGAGCGTGGTTCGTGTCCTGGTACTCGTCCACCAGCACATGCCGGAAGCGGCGCCGGTAGTGCTCGGCGACATCGGGGAACGCCTGGAGCAGATGGACGGTGGTCATGATGATGTCGTCGAAGTCCAGCGCGTTGGCCTCGCGCAGCCGCGCCTGGTACATCCGGTAGGCCTCGGCGAGCATCTTCTCGAAGCCGTCGGCGGCCTGGTCGGCGAAGGTCTCCTCGTCGATCAGCTCGTTCTTCAGATTCGAGATCTTGGCACTGAAGGACTTGGGCGGGTAGCGCTTGGGGTCGAGGTCCAGATCGCGGCAGACCAGCGCCATCAGGCGCTTGGAGTCGGCGGCGTCGTAGATCGAGAACGACGAGGTGAACCCGAGCCTCTTCGACTCGCGCCGCAGGATCCGTACGCAGGCGCTGTGGAACGTCATGACCCACATGGCGTTGGCACGCGGGCCGACGAGCTGGCCGACGCGCTCCTTCATCTCGCCCGCGGCCTTGTTGGTGAACGTGATCGCCAGTATCTGACCGGGGTGGACGCTGCGGGTGCCGAGCAGGTGCGCGATCCGGTGGGTCAGCACCCGCGTCTTGCCCGAGCCGGCCCCGGCCACGATGAGCAGGGGCGAGCCGGTGTGCACGACCGCCGCGCGCTGCTCCTCGTTCAGCCCTTCGAGCAGCGCGGCGGGGTCCACGACCGTGCGCGGGGCGCCGTCACGGTGGTACTGGTCCCGCGCCGGGGGCACGTCGTAGGCACCCTGGAAGAGGTCGTCGGGCACCTGCTCCGGTGCGTGCTCCGCGTCGTCCTCGGGCGGCGGCGGATGCTCGTCGCCGGAGGGCTGGAGGTCCGCCAGGAAACTGTCGTCAAAGAGGCTGCTCATCGCCTTCCGAGTCTAGGCCCTGTCCGGCCGATCTTCGCGGGCCCGCGACGCCTGGCACCGCACCTCGCCACGTTGTCGGAGTCGCCCAAGTACGTCCAGTACATGGGCGATCCTCCGCCTTGCGATGTACGGCACCAGACGCCGCGGCCTGATCCGCGAAGATCGACCGGACAGGACCTAGGCCGCCGCACTGACACCCCGCGCCCGCCTTCGGAATTCCCCGGCCGCGTTCCCCGTCACCGTCACCATCACCACAGGCGGCCCCCCGGTCACTCATCGTGGCGAACGGACACCAGGAGCCGGTTTCGCAGATCGCACGCGCAAATAGTCACGAAAATGTATCGGGCATATCGGCCATCGACCTTCACACCAGCACCACACTTTGGCTAGCGTGCTCGACCAGGCAGCCCGTACCCCCAACGGCGACCCACGCCAAGCGGGCGGCCCACGCCGAATTCGGACTTTCCCCAAGGAAGTTCGGAACCGGGGACCCACAGTGCACAACCGGGGTGAATCGGGCCTTTCGCTCAAGACCCGTAGGGCAGCCTTCCGTTCCGCCCGAACCCGACAGCTAACCCGGTAGGCGGTCCACGGAAGGAGATGTCGGCCTTGGCGTCGCATCGCAAACCGCGCAGCTTCGGCGGAGTACGTACCGCCTCTCCCGCCGTCGGGATCACCACGGCCGCACTCGCCTCGGTCACCCTGCTCTCGGCCCAGAGCGCGAGCGCCGCGCCCGTCGAGCCGAAGCCGTCCATGGAGGAGGTACAGAAGAAGGTCGACGATCTGTACCGCCAGGCCGGCAGCGAGACCCAGAAGTACAACAAGGCGAAAGAGGCCACGCAGAAGCAGAAGCGCGCGGTCGACCGGGTGCTCGACGAGGTGGCCAAGCGCGCGGACAAGCTGAACGAGGCCCGGCGTACGCTCGGCTCGTTCGCGGCCGCGCAGTACCGGGAAGGCGCGGTCACCCCGACCGCCGCCCTGCTGTTCGCGGACAGCCCGCAGGCGTTCTTCGAGCAGAAGCAGGTGACGGACCGGCTGACGGAGCGTCAGCGCGGCGTCCTCACCGACTACCAGACACAGCAGGCCGCCGCCGCGAAGAAGCGGGCGCAGGCGGCCAAGGACCTGGAGTCGCTCAACGCCTCGCAGGCCGCCCTGCGCACCAGCAAGCAGACCGTGCAGCAGAAGCTCGGTGCGGCGCGTGCGCTGCTGGCGAAGCTGACCACGGAGGAGAAGGCGCGGCTGGCCGCGCTGGAGCGCAAGAAGGAAGAGGAAGCGCGCCGCAAGGCGGAGGCACGGGCGAAGGTGGAGGCCCGCGCGAAGGCCGAGGCCGAGCGCAAGCGCAAGGAGCAGCAGGCCCAGACCCCGCCGGCCGGCACGGGCTCGGACTCGGGAACCGGCTCGGACTCGGGAACCGGCTCGGGCTCAGGGACCGGCTCGGGGACGGGTACGGGGACGGGCTCGGGCGGCGGGTCCGGTACGAGCGGCGGCACCGGAGCCTCGGACGGCAGCTACGCCACCAAGGCCGCCAAGGTCCTCGCCTTCGCCCGCGCCCAGATAGGCAAGCCGTACGTCTGGGGCGCCACGGGCCCCAGCTCGTACGACTGCTCGGGCCTGACCCAGGCCGCCTGGAAGGAGGCGGGCGTGGAGCTGCCGCGCACCACCTGGGAACAGGTGAAGGCCGGCACGCGCGTCGCGACCGAGGATCTGCTCCCCGGCGACCTGGTCTTCTTCTACGACGACATCAGCCACGTCGGGCTCTACATCGGCGACGGCATGATGATCCACGCCCCCAAGCCGGGCGCGAACGTCCGCGAGGAGTCGATCTACTACATGCCGATCTACGGAAGCGTCCGCCCCGCCTGACGGAACAGCGGGCGGCACGCGGGAGCCGGGGCCCGGGACCAGGAGCGGGAGCGGGCCCCGGGCATCTCCGTGTGGGTCAGGTCCAGAGCGTGGCGATGAAGATATTGGCCACCGTCAGCCCGCCCACCGCGCCGAACAGCGGCTTCGGGGCGGTCTCGTCGTCGCGCTTCACGTACACCACGGCCAGGATCACGACCAGCACCGCGAGCTTGATGCCGACCTTGATGTTGTTCACCGTCTGATCGTCGGCCTGGTTGAGGCCCACCAGGGCCACGCCCGTGACGAGCATCGTCAGCGCGCCGTGCAGCATCGCCTTGTTGAACCGGGCCGTGCCCGTGCTCATCGACTTCATCTGGGTGAGAAAGCCGCCCAGCAGCGAGGCTATGCCGATGATGTGGAGCGCGACGAAGACATTGATGAGTACGTCCATGCCCGGAGCCTATCGAGGGCCATATCAGCACCGACCGGCGAGGTGGGGCGGTGTTCCGGTATCGGTCGGGTCCGGACGGAAAGGCGTTCCGGGGTCGCGATCACACCGGTCACAACACGGCCCGGTTCTGCCACCTCTCGCCAATACCGGCCATGCCGAGGCCGGACTGTGACCTTGCGCCTTAGCGTCCTTCTCCTGGCGACCGGCCATGACCCACCGTGACCGACTAGGGAAGAGGATCGACCCCCGTGGCAGCGCACCGAAAGCCCCGACAGCGCAGGCTCACCGGCCCGGCCGGCCGTACCGCCGCCACCCTCGCACTCGCCGGGGCCGCGACCACCACCGCCGTCGACGGCCCCGCGCAGGCCGAGCCTCAGCTCACCCCGGCGCAGGTCAAGGCGGAGGTCGACGCGCTGTACGAGCAGGCCGAGACCGCCACCGAGCGGTACAACGGGACGAAGGTCAAGGCGGACAGGGCCCGTACCGCGCTCACGCGGCTGCGGGACGAGGCCACGCGCAGGACGGAACGGCTCAACAGCTCACGCGACGCGCTCGGTTCGATCGCCTCCGCGCAGTACCGCGCCGGCGGCCTCGACCCCGCCGTACAGCTCGCGCTCAGCTCCTCGCCCGAGGAGTACCTGGAAGGGGCCTCGCTCGCCGAACGGGCCGGTTCCCGGCAGGCCGCCCGGATCACCGCCGTCCGCAGGGAACTCGCCCGTATCGCCGAACTGCGCGTCCGGGCCGACGGCCGGCTCACGGAGCTGAAGGCGTCCCAGTCCGAGCTGGCCCGGCACAAGTCCGCCATCCAGGAGAAGCTCGGCTCCGCCCAACGGCTGCTGGACCGGCTCACCGCGGCGCAGCGCGCCCAGTACGACCAGCGGCGGGACGGCGGTGACCAGAACGCCGGGTCCATGGCCCAGGGCGCCGCGTCCACGGCCCCGGGCGCGGTGCGGGCGCCCAACGCCCGTGCCGCCGCGGCCGTCGCCTACGCCTACGGGGCGCTCGGCAAGCCGTACGTCTGGGGTGCGACCGGGCCCGGTGCCTTCGACTGCTCCGGGCTCTCCCAGGCCGCCTGGCGCTCCGCGGGCGTCGCGCTTCCCCGTACCACCTACACGCAGATCAACACGGGACAGCGGGTCTCACGCGGCGATCTCGCCCCCGGTGACCTGGTGTTCTTCTTCTCGGGCATCAGCCATGTCGGGATCTATGTCGGCGACGGGCAGATGATCCACGCGCCCCGGCCCGGCTCGGCGGTCCGGCTTGCGCCGATCGACCAGATGCCCTTCGCCGGCGCCAGCCGGCCTGCCTAGGCGTGGGCGCCGGCCGGCCGGTCCAGGAGGGCCGGCAGGCCCACGCCGGGCGGGCCCGCAACTCCGGAATCGCCGAACGGCCCACACCGGAGTGCCGGTTACGCCTCCCCGGGTGACGATGAGCGCAGCATCCCGTCTGCCCTGAAGGGGGAGCCGTGAGACGAGCCATCGCCACCAGAGGAACAGTCCTCGGCGTCGGCGCCCTTCTCGTTCTGGCGCCTGTCGGCCTTACGCCCCAGGGGTGCGGCGATCTTTCCGGCGGCCGGCTCTGTATCGAGGGCCCGGTGGGCGGCGCGGGACCGTTCACCGTGCGCTACGTCCAGTACAAGGGCCACCCCGGTGTCGCCGTACGCCTCGGATACCAGCGCAAGGACGACCGGATCACCGCGTTTCCCGGCTGGCTCGGCACCCAGCAGACCTGGCACGGCCGCGCCGAGCTGACCGCCCGGCTCGACACCGCGCCGGGCGAGTGCATCCGCGGCGTGATGGAGCACCGGGACCGGACGTACGTCACCGAGTGGCACTGCTCGTAGCCAGGACGGCGGCGACGCGTCTCGGACCCGTCCCTCGGACCGGCCCGTGCCTCAGACCAGCCTGCGCGCCGTCGCCCAGCGCGTCAGTTCGTGCCGGTTGGAGAGCTGGAGCTTCCGCAGCACCGCCGAGACATGGGATTCCACGGTCTTCACCGAGATGAAGAGCTGCTTGGCGATCTCCTTGTACGCGTACCCGCGCGCGATGAGCCGCAGCACCTCGCGCTCGCGCTGGGTCAGCCGGTCCAGATCCTCGTCCACCGGCGGCGCGTCCGTCGAGGCGAAGGCGTCCAGGACGAAGCCGGCCAGCCGGGGCGAGAAGACCGCGTCGCCCTCCTGCACCCGGAAGATCGAGTCGACCAGGTCCGTGCCGGTGATCGTCTTGGTGACATAGCCGCGGGCGCCGCCCCTGATCACGCCGATCACATCCTCGGCCGCGTCCGAGACCGACAGCGCCAGGAAGCGCACCGGATGCTCGCCCGCCCCCATCAGCGGCGCGCAGCGGCGCAGCACCTCCACGCCGCCGCCACCGGGGAGGTGGACGTCGAGGAGCACGACCTCGGGCCGGGTCGCCGTGATGACGGTGACCGCCTGGTCGACATCGGCGGCCTCCCCGACGACCTCGACGCCGGTCTCCTCCGTACGGCCGATCTCGGCCTGTACTCCGGTGCGGAACATCCGGTGGTCGTCGACGAGCACGACCCGTACGCGCCGGCCGTCCCCCGCCGGGCCGCCGCTCTCCGCACCGGTGGCCCCGGCCTGTGCGCCCTCGCTCATGGTCTCTGCCCCTCGCCCTTGTCGTTCGTCCGCTCGGTTACGGACCGCTCCTACGCACCGCTCGTATCATCCCCGGCCCCGGCCACCCGTACCGTCGCGCCCGTCCCGGTCTCAGTCTGCCCGTTCCATCTCCAGCTCGACCTCCGTGCCGTTGCCCGGCACCGAACGCAGCCGTGCCGTACCGCCGTTGCGCTGCATCCGGCCGATGATCGATTCCCGTACGCCCATCCGGTCGTCCGGCACCGCGTCCAGGTCGAAGCCGGGGCCTCGGTCCCGTACGGAGAGGAAGACCGTACGGCCCTCCACCTCCGCGAAGACCTGGACGGCGCCGCCCTCGCCACCGTACTTGGCGGCGTTGACCATCGCTTCGCGCGCGGCCTGCATCTGCGCGGCCAGCTTCTCGTCGAGCGGGCAGTCGCCCACGACCACGACCTCGATCGGGACCCCGTGGTAGTCCTCCACCTCCGCCGCCGTGCGCTTCACCGCCTCGGCGAGGGTGGTGGGTTCGTCCTCCTCGTCCTTGCCCGTGCCCTCGGGCCGGTAGAGCCAGGCGCGCAGCTCCCGCTCCTGGGCGCGGGCGAGCCGGCGGACCTCGCCGCCGTCGTCGGCGTTGCGCTGGATGAGCGTGAGGGTGTGCAGCACGGAGTCATGGACGTGTGCGGCGACCTCGGCCCGTTCCTGCGCGCGTATGCGCATCAGCCGTTCCTCGGAGAGGTCCTGCGTCATCCGTACGAGCCAGGGCCCGGCGAGCAGGGCGACCCCGGCCACGACGGCGATCGCCCCGGTCAGTACGTTGCCGAGCTGGGCCGCCGCGCCGCGCACCACCATGAAAACGGCCAGCCCGAGGCCGACCAGCGCGACGCCCGCGAGGCCGCGGGCTAGCTGGAATATCCGGCGGCGTCTGCCGACCTCGGTCCAGCGGGCACGGCGGGCGTTGTCCGCCTGCCGCCAGACCAGGACGACGCCCGCGCCGATCAGCAGGGTGGGCCAGATGTAGCGATCGGCCTGGCTGCGGCCCAGATTGACGTTGCCGACGAAGACGGACGCGCCGATCAGCAGCGCGATGAGCGCGAAGATCTGGCCCCTGTCGGGTTTGCGCAGCCGCCGCCGGCCGTCCGGGGTGGTCTCGAAGAGCGAGCGCGGTTCGGCCGTCGTCCCGCCGACGCCGAGCGGTACGACGATCCAGAAGACGGCGTAGAGCAGCGCGCCGAGGCCCTGGGCGAAGAAGAGGCCGAGGAAGACCAGCCGTACCCAGACGACCGGCAGCCCGAGATGCCCCGCCAGCCCGCGCGCGACACCGCCCAGCATCCGGCCGTCCGCGCTGCGGTAGAGCTTGCGCGTGGCCTGTTCCTCGGGCATCGGGGCGCGGGAGGGCGAGGTCGCGGCGCGTGGCGGGGCGGCAGGCATGTCATCGATGGTCACATGGCGCGGTACGCGGGGACATCAGGGTCGGGTCCCTGAGGCGACCCTGATACCCCGGGGGATGCCAATATCAGGGACAGACCGGGGTCGGGGCCGCTGGAGCCCGCGCCCGCGCGCCGTCACCATGGACGTATGACCCAGCCGCCCCCCGCGCCGCCCGCCGCGCCGCCCCCGGCATCGGCCCCCGGCCCCGGCCCCGCGTCGTCCCGTCCCCTCTCCCCGGATCTGCGGCGCAGCTCCCGGCAGAAGATGGTCGCCGGGGTGTGCGGCGGCCTGGGGCGGTACTGCGACATCGATCCGGTGATCTTCCGGATCGTGATCGGGGTGCTCACCGTCACCGGCGGCATCGGGCTGATCTTCTACGGCTTCGCCTGGCTGCTGATCCCGCTGGAGGGCGAGGACGAGAACGAGCTCCGCAGGCTGCTGTCGGGCCGGGTGGACGGCTCCTCGCTGATCGCGGTGCTGCTCGCGCTGGTCGGCTGCGGACTGCTCCTGTCCATGCTGGGCGACGACAACACGCTCTCCTTCGGTGTGATGCTCTCGGTCGCGGTCGTGGGCTCGGCCGTCTGGTCGCAGCGCCGCCGCGCCGCCGCGCCCGACGGCGCCTCCCCCGCCTCCGCGACGGCGCACGCCGCGGCGGAGGCACCCCCCGAGACCAAGGCGCCGCCGGCGCCCGGCGGCACCCCCTCGTGGTGGCGCGAC
Source organism: Streptomyces scopuliridis (assembly GCF_042790125.1). Classification (GTDB taxonomy): domain Bacteria; phylum Actinomycetota; class Actinomycetes; order Streptomycetales; family Streptomycetaceae; genus Streptomyces; species Streptomyces scopuliridis_A. The sequence goes on along the minus strand of NZ_JBHTZS010000004.1, from coordinate 290,271 downwards.
CCCATCGTCAAGGACGGCACCACGGGCCGGGCCCCGGGCGAGGCGGCCTATCTCTGGGGCCCGCCGGAAGCCGCCGCGGAGCGTCGGGAGCGGCACGACGGCACGACCCCGCTGCTGATACGGACGCCACGTCCCCGGGGTCCGCGCGGGATCGGCGGCACCGTATTCCTGTTCGCCCTGCTGGCGGGCGGACTCGGCACGGGCCTGACCTGGGACGGCCATCCGTTCGGCACGAGTCTGCAGACCGGACTGGCCGCCGCGCTCGCGGTCTTCGGTCTCGGGCTGGTCGTCAGCAGCTTCCTGGGCCGCACCGGCCTGGGCACGATCGTCCTCGCGCTGGTCACCGCCGGGCTGCTCGGGGCGAGCGCGGCGGTGCCGAAGGACATCACCACGGAGTGGGGCCGCCCGCACTGGACGCCGGCTTCGGTCGCGTCCGTGGAGCCCCGGTACCGACTGGGCTCCGGCATCGGCACCCTCGATCTGACCGGCCTCGCGGTCCCCAAGGGCCAGACGGTCCGTACGTCCGCCGAGGTGGGCGCCGGGCAGCTCAAGGTCGTCGTACCGGAAGGAGTGACCGTGAAGGTGCGTGCCACGGCCGGTCTCGGGGACATCAGGCTCCCCGGGGAGCCGCCGAACGATGTGGACATCTCCCCGGACCAGTCGCGCGAGCGCACGCTGTCGCCGGACGCCGGGTCCGCTCCGGCGGGGACGCTGGAGCTGCGGCTCGAAGTCGGCCTCGGCCAGGTGGAGGTGACCCGTGCTGCGTCATGAGTTCAGGCCGGGCAGGCTGGTCGCGGGCCTGGCGGTGCTGGGCGCGGCCGTCACCTACGCGGGAGACGCGGCCGGCGCCTGGCACACACCGTGGTACGTGGCTCTCGTCGTGGTCTGGGACGGTCTCTGTGTGGCGGCCCTGGTGGCCTGGACGCACTACCGCATACGCCGTCGCCGGCCGGCCAGGGCGGCGTCCAGCGAGAACCCCGGCGCACCGGCCAGCACGAGCGGCAGCCAGGCCATGAGATAGGCGAGGTCGTTGCCGTAGTAGTACGGGGTGCTCTGCCAGCTGACGGTCAGCCACAGGCTCAGCGAGATCAGGGCGCCGCCGAACGCGGCGAGCCGGGCGAGCACCCCGAACAGGGTGCCCAGGCCCACGGCGAGTTCCCCGAGGGCGATGGCGTATCCGAACCCCGAGGGGCTCTTGAGCGCCAGATCCACCAGCGCGGGGACGGCCGAGCTGTCGCGCACGGCGCGCATCATCTCGCCGACGGACCCCGCGCCGGTCGCCGAGAAGAATCCGCTCTGGGTGAGTTTGTCGATCCCCGCGTAGATGAAGGTGACGCCGAGGAAGATCCGCAGCGGCAGGAGCGCGTAGCGCGAGGCGTTCGCGCGCCGGCCCGTCCGCTCGTCGTCGAGCCGCCCATAGGTGTCCGTCCGGTGGCCAAGTGTCATCGCCGGTCCGCCTCTCCCTGTCCCACGCCGCTGCCGCGGGGGCGACTGTCCCCGCGTGCCTTGTCCCTGTATACGCATCAGGACACGCTCGGCACTCAGTGAACCGGCCAACAGCCTGTCGGAATCGGCCAGAGTCCGACAGGGCTTGAACGGGAGGCGACCGGATCCGTTCATTACCTGACCGGCCCCTTCACCCGACGCGGACCGACGGGTCAACCCGTCCGGTGATCCCTTCCGTTAATCCATGACCTCGACGATCACGCGGTTGGTCTCGATTCCGGCCGCCGTCACGACCTGCACCTCGACGGGCCCCGGCTCCACATCCACCGGTACGGGCACGGTGAGCGAGGTGTCCGACGGATTGGCGAAGCCGCCGGGGACCGGCACCAGCGGGACATGGACATGGACCGCGCCGATCCTGACGACCATCCGGGCCAGCCGGTCCGGGGTGCCCGCGCCCGGCGGTACGAACCCGGCCCCGCGGATCTCGATGTCGTCGCCGGTACGGATCGGGGCGTCCAGATCGCCCGCCTCCCTGGCCCGTACCACCGACAGGACGACGGGCCGGCCGCCCTCCGCGTACTTCCCCGCGAAGTAGGTGGCGGCGGAGACCGCGACCAGCAGCGCCAGCGCCCAGGGCAGATCGGGCAGCTGCTCGGGCCGCCGGGCCAGCCGGACCGCCGAGAAGACCACGGCGACGGCGCTCACCAGCGTGTACTGCACATCCGTGAAGCTGCCGCGCCCGGCGTCGTCGCAGAGCAGATCGGCCAGCCGAGGCCGCTCGGCCCGTACCTTCTGGAGCCGCTGGCCCAGTACCCGTACGGACACCACCCGGCGTACGACGACGGCGATGGCGCACACCACCGCCAGTACGGTCACCAGGCCCGCGCCCCGGGCCAGTTCGAGACCGGCGATCAGCTCGTCGCGCCGGCCGGGCCCGGCGGCGCCCGCCAGCTGGAGCGCGAGGACGAGCACGGAGAAGACGGCGAGCAGGACCCAGGCGGAGGCGACGGTCCGTGAGGTCGACAGCCGGTTGTCCTCGCCGATCAGCGGCGCGAGCAGGCCGCCCCGGCTCCGGTGCAGCCGGGCGGCGACGGTCAGCAGCCCGGCGACGACGAGGGCGGCGAGCAGTCCGGCCGTACGCGCGAGCGTCCAGCCGGCCCCTATCGCGGTCGCGGACTGGACCAGCGCGAGCAGGGCGACCCCGCCCCACACCACCAGCAGCGTGCGCCGCCAGACGGTGTGCAGCCAGGCGTCGCCCGCCTCACGGCTGCGGTCGGCCACCGCGTTGGCGGACTGGGTGAGTTCGTCGGAGACCCACTGGCGCGAGGCCCCCGCCGAATGCGCCACCGCGGCGGGCAGCCCCTGCCCGGCGGCCAGTTCGTCCCGCTTCACCAGGAACGCGGCCACCGCCCGCCGGTGCCCCTCCCGCGCCCCGTGCGGGCAGTCCCCGCACGTACAGCCCCCGCCGTGCGCGCCCTGCCTCGCTTCTTGCACCGCCACGCCGAACGCCGCCTTCCCCGCCCCGTGCACCGAACTTCCTTGCAACGCAAGGAAATTCTGCCGCACGGAGGGCAACCAGCGCGCCGTAGAGGCGGTCCGGTCGGGTGACAACACCGTTACGGTGTTGACGCCGGAGGCGCGAAGCCCGTCACTCCCACTCGATGGTGCCCGGCGGCTTGCTCGTCACATCGAGGACCACGCGGTTGACCTCCGCGACCTCGTTGGTGATCCGCGTGGAGATCCGCGCCAGTACCTCGTACGGCATGCGCGTCCAGTCGGCGGTCATCGCGTCCTCGGACGAGACGGGCCTGAGCACGATCGGATGGCCGTACGTACGCCCGTCGCCCTGCACCCCCACGGACCGCACATCCGCGAGAAGGACCACCGGGCACTGCCAGATGTCCCGGTCGAGCCCGGCCGCGGTCAGCTCCTCGCGGGCGATCGCGTCGGCCTCGCGCAGCAGGTCGAGCCGCTCGCGCGTGACCTCGCCGACGATCCGGATACCGAGGCCGGGGCCGGGGAAGGGCTGGCGCTGGACGATCTCGTCCGGCAGCCCCAGCTCCTGGCCGACCATCCTGACCTCGTCCTTGAACAGCTTGCGCAGCGGCTCGACGAGCTCGAACTCGATGTCGTCGGGAAGCCCGCCGACATTGTGGTGCGACTTGATGTTGGCGGTGCCGGTGCCCCCGCCCGACTCGACCACGTCCGGGTACAGCGTGCCCTGGACGAGGAACGCGACGTCCTCGCCCTCCGCGCCCGCCTCGGCGACGATCTCGGCCTGCGCCTGCTCGAAGACCCGGATGAACTCACGGCCGATGATCTTCCGCTTCTGCTCGGGATCGGAGACCCCGGCCAGCGCGGTGAGGAAGCGCTCCTCGGCGTCGACGACCCTGAGCTGGACGCCCGTGGCGGCGACGAAGTCCTTCTCGACCTGCTCGGTCTCGCCCTTGCGCATCAGCCCGTGGTCGACATACACACAGGTCAGCTGGGGACCGATGGCCTTCTGCACGAGGGCGGCGGCCACGGCCGAGTCCACCCCGCCCGACAGCCCGCAGATGGCGCGCTTGGTGCCGACCTGCTCACGGATGAGGGCGACCTGCTCGTCCACCACATTGGCGGTGGTCCAGGTCGGCTCGATACCGGCGCCGCGGTAGAGGAAGTGCTCCAGGACCTGCTGGCCGTAGGTGGAGTGCATGACCTCGGGGTGGTGCTGCACCCCGTACAGCTTCTTCTCGTCGTTCTCGAACGCGGCGACCGGCACGACATCGGTGGAGGCCGTGACGGTGAATCCGGCGGGCGCGGCGGAGCAGGCGTCGCCGTGCGACATCCAGACGGACTGCTCGGCCGGGGTGCCCGCGAAGAGGGTGGAGCCGGTCTGGGAGACCCGCAGCTCCGTACGGCCGTACTCCCGCGCCCCCGTGTTGTCGACGGTCCCGCCGAGCGAGGTCGCCATCAGCTGGAAGCCGTAGCACATACCGAAGACGGGGACGCCCGCCTCGAAGAGCGAGCGGTCGACGCTCGGGGCGTTCTCCGCGTACACGGAGGACGGGCCGCCGGAGAGGATGATCGCCCGGGGCTTCTTGGCCAGCATCTCGGCCACCGGCATCGAGGACGGGACGATCTCGCTGTAGACCCGTGCCTCGCGGACGCGGCGGGCGATGAGCTGGGCGTACTGCGCGCCGAAATCGACGACGAGTACGACGTCGGGAGCGGCGGCGGGGGGTGCTGCTGGCACGGGGGCGGCCTTCCGGCGGTGATGGAACGGGGGATGTCGTGGTGCCAATTCTAACGGCGGGCGGACACCGGCCGGGGACGGCCGCTCGTCTCACCATCCGAACCCGCTTTGCCCCGCGCGGGTGCGCCGGGTCCATACTGTCCGCATGCACACGCAGCTGACCTTCGTCTTTACCTATGGCACCGGCCCGTCCGGCTGCCATGGTCGTGCTGCTTGAGCTGACAAGCGACTTCCCAGGCGCCCCGGGCCGACAAGGCCCGGGGCGTCTGTCGTGTTCGGGGCCCTGTGGCCGCCGGGGCCGTCCATCCCCCGAGCCACCCGGAAGGAACCCCGATATGCCCGACATGACTGTCACGGAGAACACCGGCGCCCGTACCGAAGAGGCCGCCGCCCTCATCGGAGACGCGCGCGAACGCGTCGACGCGCTGGACGACCGGATCATCGGTCTCGTCCAGGAACGGATGGCGGTCTCGGCCGTCATCCAGGACGCCCGGATCACCTCCGGTGGCCGCCGGGTCAATCTCTCCCGCGAGATGGAGATCCTCGGCCGCTACCGGGAAGCCCTCGGCAAACCGGGTACGGCGCTGGCGATGACCCTGCTGGAGCTGAGCCGGGGCCGCGTCTGAGCCGTGCCGCGTCCGGGGTCCCGCCGTATCCCTCGCCGTATCTGAGTTCGGGTGCCCTCTCACCCGTACGGCGCGTGACCGGGTCCCGCGAGGCTTCGTTGGACCGTGCGTCCGTGCCCAGCCAGGGGCGGCGAGCATGCAGGAAAAGCAGAGGAAAACCACGCGTGGCTCCGCCGGGGCGTGCGACGTACCGCAGGTGCGTCGTGGGACCTCGCCCCGGCGTTCGTGACCGGTCAGCAGGGGACAGCAGCCCGGTCACCCATGGGCGGTCGGCTCCGGGGACGCCCGGGGCCGACCGCCCTTCGCGGTCCTTCCGACGGGTCATGGACCGGTCATATCCGTGTGACACAGGCCACCTAAAGATTCTGTGAAGAACGCGGCAACCATTCCCGCATGTCACGGGTCTTGCTTGCGAAATCAACGGCCTCACCCGTGAACCCCACTCCTGGGAGGGCCCCACGACTTCACACCGCCCGTCGGGCGGTGTGCCGTACTTCGCTGAGGTCTTCATGAAGCTCCGCCGCGCCATGGCCGTCGCCGCCGCGACCGCAGTCATAGCCCCTGCCGCCTTCTTCTCCGCCCCGGCCGCGTTCGCCACCGACGGTGAGAACGCCCCGCAGCCCGCCACGAGCGAGGCGCCCGAGTCCACCGAGCCCACCGCGCCGGAGACCACCGAGGAGAGCGAGACCCCGCCCACCACGGGCGAGACTCCCGCGGAGGGCGGGGAAGAGGCGCCGCAGTCTCCCGAGAAGGAGGCTCCGCAGTCCGCCGAGGAGGCTCCCGCGCCCGGAACGGAACTCTCCGAGCAGCAGGGTACGAAGCCCTCCGAGCCCGCGCCCGCGTCGTCCGACTCGACGACGAAGCCCGCGACCGAGCCGAGCGACGGCCCGGTCGAATGCGTCGACACCGAGGAGGGCATCTACGACGACCAGCTCCGGACGAGCCTCTCCGGGCTGCCGGAGCGCATCGTCGCGGGCAGCGGCTTCCACTCCTTCAAGCTCAACGTCACGAACAAGGGCAAGAACGACTACGGGCGCGTCGACCTCGGTGTCTTCGCGTTCCAGATCGACGACAAGGACTGGGACCCGAGCACCGGTTATCTCACCCTCCAGTACAAGGACCCCGAGTCCGGCGTCTGGACCCCGATCTCCCTGGACGACAACGACGCGGGCGCCGGTTACCTCGGCTACACGGGCGTCAAGGCGAAGGAGTCGTTCTCCGTCGACCTGCGCCTGAGCGTGGCCAAGTCCGCCCCGGCCGGGCTCGGTTACGCCGTCAGCATCGGTGTCTACGCCAACGACGAGGGCAACTGCGTCTACTCGGACGACGAGTCGTTCTACGAGTTCGACATCGTGGCCGCCGGTACGGACCCGGGCGACCCGAACGAGGCCAAGCCGCAGGAGGGTGGCAAGAAGCCCCTCCCCGCAAAGCCGGCCGGCAACACCGAGATCAAGCCGCAGGGGCACCTCGCCGAGACCGGCTCCTCCTCGGTGGTTCCCGTCATCGGCATGGTCGGTGGCATCGCCATCGTCGCGGGCGCCGGTGTGATGTTCGCGATGAAGCGCCGCAGGAGCGACGCCGCCGCGTAACGCGCACGGCGACGCGCACGGCGACAGGCACGACAGAGAAACACAGAGGCTCAGTGGGGCGCTGCACTCGGAGGGGGGTGCAGCGCCCCGCTGTCTGCGCGTCCGCCGTCACGCCCGCTTCGGCGGGACCTTGGGCATCGCCACGAACGGCAGCCTCAGCGCCCCGAACGCCTCCTCCGGCACCGCCGGGGACACCGGTGCCACCGGATCCTGTCTCACGTACGCGGCGCCCTGCTCGGGACGGGGGTCGGGCTCGCCCTTGTTCGGCCAGAACGACATGGCGCGCTCGGCCTGGGCCGTGATCGTCAGGGACGGGTTCACCCCCAGGTTCGCCGAGACCGCCGAGCCGTCGACCACCGAGATGCCGGGGTACCCGTACAGCCGGTGGTACGGATCGATCACGCCCTCCTCGGCCGACGCCCCGATGACGCAGCCGCCCAGGAAGTGCGCGGTCAGCGGCGTACCCATCAGCTCGCCCACATTGCTGCCCGCGAAGCCGTTGATCTCCTCCGCGATCAGCGTCGCGGCCCGGGTCGCCTCGGGTATCTGCTTCGGGTTGGGGGCGCCGTGGCCCTGGCGCGCGGTGAGCAGTCCCTTCCCCAGGCCGCCCGGTTTCCGGTAGGTCGTCAGGGAGTTGTCCAGCGACTGCATGACGAGGCCGATGATGGTCCGCTCCGACCAGCGGCGGTTGGAGAGCGAACGGAGCAGCCGCAGGGGGTGCCTGGCCGCGTTCCCGAGCCAGCTCCGTACCCGCCGCTCGCTCCGCGGCACCTGGAGGATCGACAGCGCGCCCATCGCGTTGGAGCCCCTGCCGTAGCGCACCGGCTCGATATGGGTGGTGTCGTTCGGGTGGATCGAGGACGTGATGGCGACGCCCCGGGTGAAGTCGGCCCGCGCCGCGCCGTGCCGGGCGCGGTAGCGGCGGTCGTCGGTCTGCGCGCCCACCAGGGCCTCGGAGTTGCTGCGGGTCAGCTCGCCGAGCCGGGCCGAGAGGCGCGGCAGGAGTCCGCGGTCCCGCATGGTGTGCAACAGGGTCTGGGTGCCGTACGTACCGGCGGCGATCACGACGCGGCGGGCGCGCAGGACGCGCGCCCGGCCCTTCCGGCGGCCCTTCCCGCGCACCTGGGTGGGCACCGTCGTGACGCGGAAGCCGCCCTTCCCGTCCTCCGTCACCGCGACCACCGAGGTCATCGGATGGACGACCGCCCCGGCGCGCTCGGCCAGATACAGATAGTTCTCGTTGAGGGTGTTCTTGGCGCCGTGCCGGCAGCCCGTCATGCACTCGCCGCACTCCCGGCAGGCGTTGCGCGAGGGGCCCGCCCCGCCGAAGTACGGGTCGTCCACGGCCTCCCCGGGCCGCGCCCTCGCCGTACCGTCCGCGTCCTGGCCGTCCCCGAAGAAGACCCCGACCGGCGCCGGATGGAAGCTCTCGCCGACGCCCATCGCCTCGGCCGCCGCCTTCAGATGGACGTCCGAGGGGGTCATGGTCGGGTTGAGCCGTACGCCGAGCATGCGCCGCGCCTGGTCGTAGTAGGGCTTCAGCTCCTGCCGCCAGTCGGTGATGGCGGCCCACTGCGGGTCGTCGAAGAACGCGGCGGGCGGTACATACAGCGTGTTGGCGTAGTTGAGGGAGCCGCCGCCGACCCCGGCGCCCGCCAGCACCATCACATTGCCGAGGAGATGGACGCGCTGGATGCCGTACAGCCCGAGGGCGGGGGCCCACAGATAGTTCTTGAGGTCCCAGGAGTTCCTGGGGAGGGTGGCACGGGTGAAGCGGCGGCCCGCCTCCAGGACGCCGACCCGGTATCCCTTCTCGGTCAGCCGCAGCGCGGAGACCGAGCCGCCGAAGCCGGAGCCGACGACGATCACGTCGTAGTCGTACGCGTCACTGTCCTGTGCCACTGGCTCTCCTCATTGAGAACGTCCGTGTGCTGAACCGGCGCGTCACGGCCCGCCGCGTCACAAACCGGCGCGTCACGAACCGGCGCGTCACGGCCCGGCGCGTCACCGACTACCGCAGCCGCAGCGCCTTCATGATCCGCAGACTGTGGCTCATGAAGGCCGCGTGCTTCTCGTCGTCCATCCCGAAGGACGGTGCCAGGGGCAGGATCCGCTGCTGCGCGACCGTCTGGGCCTCGGTGAACTTGAGGATCCCCTCGGCGCCGTGCCGCCGGCCGAGACCGGAGTCCTTCATGCCGCCCATCGGCGAGCGCACGCTGCCGTACGCCGGCGCGTATCCCTCGTTGATGTTGACCGTGCCCGTACGCAGCCGGGCCGCGACCGCGTGGCCGCGCCGGGAGTCCTTCGTCCACACGCTCGCGTTGAGGCCGTACGGCGTGGCGTTGGCGAGGCCGATCACCTCGTCCTCGTCGCCGAACCGGTAGACGGAGACGACCGGGCCGAAGGTCTCCTCCGTGCACACCGCCATCGGCGCGTCGACCCCGTCCAGGATGGTCGGCTCGTAGAAGAGCGGTCCGATGTCGGGACGGGCGACGCCGCCCGCGAGGACCGTGGCGCCCTTGGCGACGGCCTCCTCGACATGGCGGGTGACCGTCTCCAGCTGGCGTTCGCCCACGAGGGAGCCCATGTCGGCGCCGTACGCGAGGGAGTTGCCGAGCCGCATGGCCTTCGTACGGGCGGCGAACCGCTCCAGGAACGCGTCCGCGACCGAGTCATGGACATACAGCCGCTCGATGGAGATGCAGAGCTGTCCGGCGGAGGAGAAGCAGGCGCGCACCGCGCCCGCCGCCGCCTTCTCCACATCGGCGTCCGCGAGAACCAGCATGGCGTTCTTGCCGCCGAGTTCGAGCGAGACGCCGACGAGCCGGTCGGCGGCGCCCCTGGCGACCTCGCGGCCGGTACGGGTCGAGCCGGTGAAGGAGACGTAGTCGGCGTGCCTGACGACCTCCGGGCCGATGACCGGGCCCTCGCCGAGGACGACGAGGAAGACCTCGGGCGGCAGCCCGGCCTCGATCAGCAGATCGCGGGCCCACAGCGCGGTGAGCGCGGTCTCGGTGTCCGGCTTCATCACGACGGCGTTGCCCGCCACGAACGCGGGCAGCGCGTCGCCCGCGGACAGCTCCAACGGGTAGTTCCAGGGCGCGATCTGGCCGATGACCCCGCGCGGCTGACGCAGCTCGGTGACCTTCGTCAGGGTCGGGATGACGCCGGTGTGGCGCCTGGGCCGCAGATACGACCCCGCCGCCCGCCCGTAGTGCCGGGCCTCGACGGCCAGCCCCTGGACCTCTTCGTGCGCGTGCAGCCTGGCCTTGCCGGTCTCCAGCTGGATCAGGTCGAGCACCTCGGCCTGGCGTTCCAGCAGGAGATCGTGGAAGCGGAGCAGCACCGCGGCCCGCTGCCGCACGGGCAGGGCCGCCCAGAGGGGCTGGGCCGCGCGGGCGCGCTCGAAGGCCGTCGCCACGTCCTCGGGCGTGGACTCGGGCAGCTCCGCCAGCCGCTCCCCGGTGAAGGGCGCGTGGTTGGCGGTACGGCCCGAGCCGACGACACCGCGGGTGAGCCGGACGACCACCTCGGGGGTGACCACATCGGCCGCGGTCCGCACACCGGCCGGGGCGACGGCCACCGGGTTGGTACCGAGGGTCCCGGGGGCGCCGTGGACGGTGGTGGGCGTGGCGGCGGGGGCCTGCGAGTCCGTCATGAGGGCGAGCGTATGCCGCGATCCCGGCTTTGGGTACCCGTCGGTAACAGCTTTTCACCGGGTGCTCACATCGCGCCAGCGATCACTGGCACATCACCCCTGATCAGCGGTTCACGGCGGCCCGGGGCGTGGCCGGCGCGGCATCCGGTCGCTGCGACTGCTCGGGGGCATCCAGTCAATGTGACTGCCCAGGGGCGTCCGGTCGTTACGACTGCTCAAGGTCGAGATGCTCGGCGACCGTCGCGTACAGCTCCTCGCCGTCCTTCACCACGGCGCCCTCGGCGGGCATGAGCACGCTCAGCCGCAGATAGGAGTCGTCCTTGCCGGGAATGACGAGTTGGTGCCGGCGGTGGCGGATGGGGAAGTCGTCCGAATCGCTGTAGCCGGTGAAGTCGACGACCAGCTCGAAGCCCGGCTTGCCCTGGTGCTCGACCTCCTTGGTGGTGACCTCGGCGTCCTTCATCTCCGTACCGTTCTCACCACCGCTCTCGTAGTACGCCTTCCAGACGTCCGCCTTCGGCTCCAGAACGTCGTTGTCCGGCAGCTTCTGGTTCCGCTCGAAGAAGATGCCGAAGACGCCGCTGGGGTCGTTGTAGGTGACGCCGGTGTCATCGGTGCGCTGCTCGCGCCGGTAGTCGTTGGGGACCCCGACCTTGGCGCGGAGGATCTCGTTCTCCGGACGGATCCCCCAGCCCTCGGGGAGCCCTCCGCCCCCGAACGGGTTGACGAAGATCAGTACGAGGGCGACGGCCACGGCCAGCACGCCCGCGCCCAGGCCGTACCGCGCCGGACGGCTCCGCCGAAGGACCGGAGGGACCCATCCGCCGAGGCCCGTGGCAGCGAGTTCGGGGCCGGGTCCGGGTCCGGAGTACGCCCGGGTGGCGGCCGGCGGACGCGCCACCGACTCCAGGACCGCCCGGATCTCCGCCGCGTCCGGCCGCGCCGCCGGGTCCTTGCGCAGCAGCCGCATCACGAGCGTGCCGAACGCCCCCGAGCCGCGCGCGGGCATCTGCGGCTCCGCCGACAGCACGGCCTGGAGCGTGGCGGGCACGTGGGAGCGGCGGTACGGCGACACGCCCTCGACCGCCGCGTACAGCACCACGCCCAGCGACCACAGGTCCGACTCAGGACCCGGCTGCTGGCCGAGCACCCGCTCGGGCGCGATGAACTCGGGCGAGCCGACGAACGCGCCGGTCTCCGTCAGCCCCTGCTCGCCCTCGACCTGCGCGATCCCGAAGTCGCTGAGGACGACGCGGTCGCCGCGCCCGAGGAGCACGTTGTCCGGCTTGACGTCACGGTGCAGTACGCCCTTCTCGTGGGCCGCCGTGAGCGCGTCCAGTACGGCGAGTCCGATACGGGCCGCCTCGCGCGGGTCGAGCGTGCCCTCCTGGAGCCGGTCGGCGAGCGACTGACCGCGCACCAGCTCCATCACGATCCAGGGTTTGGCGTCCTCGATCACCACATCGTGCATGGTGACGACGGCCGGGTGCTCGATCTTGGCGGCGGCGCGGGCCTCTCGCTGCATCCGCAGATACACACGGTCCCGGTCGCGCTCGCCCACGTTGTCCGGGACCCGCGGCTCCTTGATCGCCACCTCGCGGTCCACGACCTCGTCGTGCGCCAGCCAGACCGTGCCCATCCCGCCGTGTCCGAGCCGGGAGACCAGCCGGTAGCGGCCACCGAGCAGGTGCCTGGCGGCCGGATCGGCGACGGAAGCCTGCGCGGGGGCGTGCCCGGTCTGTGTGGGCGGATATCCGGTGCTCTGTGGTCCGGCGTTGTGTGCTCCGGCGCTCTGTGGTCCTGCGTTCTGCGGTCCGGCGCTCTGTGGCGGCACCTGCGGCGCGTCCGGCGGCCTGAGTTCGTAACTGGTGGGCTCGTTCACCCGTCCCCCGTCGTTGTTCATGTACGCATCCTCACGAAGTACGGCCGCGAGCGCGGGGCCGTATCACTGGCCGGTGTCGGTCGCCGGCGCCTGCCAACTGCGCAGTACGGCGTCGAACTGCTTGCGCGTCGTCGCCCAGTCCTCCTCGGGACCGGCCATATAGATCGCGTACTCCGTACCGCTGTCGTCCGAGTAGTAGATCTGGTCGATCGCGTGCCGCTTGCCGGGGTTCCCGGTCTTCTCGGTCCAGGTGAATTCCCAGAGGGCGGCCTTCGCCTTGTCGCGGTAGTTGTTCGGGGCCAGTTGGAGCCGGGCGTACTCCGGGAAGTTCTGGACGGACTTCTCCATGTTCAGCAGGTGCGCGTACGGGGTGTCGAAGTCGGGCGTGCCGACGCTGATGCGTATGAGGTGGCGGCCGTTGTCCGGGGTGAAGTCGATCTGGTCGCCGCTCGTCCGGCGCTCCCAGCCCTGGGGGACGTTGAGGCTGAAGCCCTCCTCGGCCTCGACACGGGTCCAGCCTTCTGGCGTGGTCCCGCCGCCGGCGTCTCCCGCGCCCGCCGTAGCGCCGGCCGTGCCGTCCGCGCCGTCTTCCGTCGTACCGTCCGTCGGGTCGTCCGCCGGATCTCCGCCCGCCGAACCGTCCTTCGCCGAACCGTCGTTCGCGGACTGACCGCCCGTGTTGCCGGTGGAGGCACCGGCGTCGCCGTACTTCAGGGCGGCGAAGCCGGCGCCGCCGCCGAGGACCGCCGCGGCGACCACGGCGACGAGCGTCGTACGCCACCGTTTCCGGCGGGCGGAGCCCGAGGGCGCGGCCGGTGACGCGGGAACGGCCGGGGAGCCCGGCGCCGGGCCGGGCACGGAGCTGGTGACGGGAACGGTCGCGGGGCCGGTGACGGGAACGGTCCCGTGGCCGGTGACGGGAACGGTCGCGGCGGGCGCGAAGGGCGGCCCGGCGGGCGGCGGTTGCGGGGCCGCCGGCGGTTGCGCGGCGACCGGCTGCGGCTCTCCGTACGGCAGTTGGCGCGTCGGCTCCTGCTCCGCCGCCCCGGCGGCCGTCCGCCCCTCCGCCACCTCGCGCAGCATGCGCTCGCTCTGCTCGGCCCCGGGCCGCCCGTCCGGGTCCTTCCGCAGCAGCGCGGCGATGACGGGCGCGAGCGGGCCCGCCTGGTCGGGGTGGTCGGGCTCGTCCGTCACCACGGCCTGCATGGTGGTCAGCGGAGAACTCCGGCGGAACGGCGAGACCCCCTGCACCGCCGTGTAGAGCGTGACCCCGAGCGACCAGAGGTCGGAGGCGGGGCCGGGGTCGCCGCCCCGTACCCGTTCGGGCGCCAGATAGTCGATGGAGCCGATGAGTTCACCGGTCCTGGTGATGGTCGAGTCGCCCTCTATCGCCGCGATGCCGAAGTCGGTGAGCAGCACCCGGCCGTCGCGCGCGAGCATGACATTGCCCGGCTTCACATCGCGGTGCAGCACCCCGGCCGCGTGCGCCGCGCGCAGCGCGTCGAGGACCGCGAGACCGATCCTGGCCGCCTCGCGGTGGTCGATCCGGCCGGACTCCTTCACGGCGTCGGCGAGGGAGGGACCGTCGACGTACTGCATGACGATCCACGGCCGGCCGTCGTGTTCCAGCACATCGTGGACGGTGACGACAGCCGGGTGGCTGATCCGGGCGGCGGCCCGCGCCTCCTTCTGCGTCCGCTGGTGCAGTACGGCACGGTCGGCCTCGGAGACGTAGCGTCCCGCGGTCAACTCCTTGATGGCGACGACCCGGTGGAGCACTTCGTCATGCGCTCGCCACACCTTGCCCATGCCGCCGCTGCCGATGGACTCGGCCAGCCGGTAACGCCCGGCGAGCAACGACCCCGCGTTCACCGCGTTCCCGCCCGAGTCCGTTCCCATGCTCTGTGTTCGCTCCACGTCCCAGCCCCGTTCCTTGGGGTCACAGATTACGGAGGGGGCATACGGGACGGAACCTCGGGTCGCTCACGGAAACCGCACTGTGACGCGTGACCAGCGTTGTACGGGGCATGAGTTGGGACTCATGTGACTCATACCTGATGCCTCGAACCTGCTGCCTGCTGCCTGCTGCCCGACGCTCAGCCGGTGACCCGGTAGGCGCCGGTCGCCTGCTGGTAGATCTCGTTGACCTTGTCCCGCTGTCCGTCCGGGCCGATGACCTGGATGATGTGGTACCGGCCGTCGACGATCATCGCGAGGTTCCGTACGAACACGTCACGCCCGCTGCTGTCCTGCCAGGTGTACTGCCCCTCCGCCATGGCCTGCCGGCCCACATCGATCCTGCGCACGCCGGAGGCCGTGGACCAGGACGAGTCCCGGAACGGCTGGAGTTCCCGCTCCTTGTCGCGCTGATAGGCGATCGGGTCGCCGCCGTTCTCCGCCACGCTGTCCCGGCCGGGCACCACGATCAGCGTGAAGTCGCCCCCGACATAGCGGACTTGACCGCTGTCGTTGATGGGACGCCGCTGCCAGCTCTTGTCGACCGCGACCCGGAAGCCCTCGGAGTCCGTGCGCAGGACATAGCCGTCGGCGAGATCGACACCGGGACCCGAGGTCTGGGGCGCCGAGCCATCGGACGCGGTCGAGCCGGAGCTGCCAGGACCCGGCGACTCCGGCGCGGCGGACGCGCTGGGGCTCGCCTCACCGACGCTCTGGCCCTGCTGCTGCGTATCCGCCTTCGGCAGGAACATCACGGCGTAGACGATGGCCGCCACGAGCAGCAGCAGGATGAGGATCAGCAGGTTGCGGCCGAGGGAACGGGGGCCGCGGCCGACGCCCTTCCCGGTCTTCCCGCCCCTGTCGTACCTGTCGTACCTGTCCGGACCGTCGAATCCGTCCGACCTGTCGAACCGCTCCGGTCCGGCCGTCCGCTCGGGCCCGTCCAGCAGCCGGTCCAGTCGTTCCGTGCGCTCATGCGGCGCGTCGGCCCTGAGCGCGTGCTCGTTCTCGCGCTCGTGCTCCCGCTCGTACGGCCGTCGCTCGTCGAGACCTGCCCGGCCGCCCTTCTCCCTGCGCTCCTTGACGCGCTCCTTGCCCTTCTTGTGGCGGTGGCGTCCGCCCAGGTCACGGCCACGCCCGCGACGCCTGCGCACCAGCTCGCCCCGGCGGCGCACGATCGGCAGCCGGGTCTCGTCCGCGGGCACCGGTACGACATCGAGACCGGCCTCCGGCTCGGGCGCGGACCGTACGAGCGAGCGCAGCCAGCCGCGCAGCTCCTCGAAGTCCGGCCGCTCGGTGGGGTCCTGACGCAGCAGCGACTCCACGACGGGGCGCAGCGGACCGCACTCCTCGGCGAAGGCGGGCGGTTCGGCGCAGACGAGCTGCACCAGCTCGATGGCGCTCTCCTCGGGGTACGGGGCATGGCCCTGCACCGCGCGGTACAGCAGCGCGCCGAGGGCCCACAGGTCGGTGGCGGGCCCGATGGGCGGTGCCAGCTGCCAGTTCTCGTGGACGGGACCGGCCTGCTCGGGCGCCCAGCGCTCGGTGACGGCGCCGACGACCGCGATCCTGGCCTGCCGGGCGCGCTCGGCGGCGAGCGGGGTGGCTGGGCCGCGGTACGCGGGCACGGAGCCGCTCGCGACTATCTCGTCCCAGCGCCCGGCGCCCGCGCCCTGCCCGGTGACGGCGGGCAGCTGGGCGGAGTGGCGCTGCGAGTCGGCGCGGAACGCGTCGCGCGCCCCGCCGGTCTGCCAGTTGCCGCCGCCTCCGCCGCTGCCGCCGTGTCCGGAGTACGGGGTGTCGCCGCCACGGGCGACGAGGGCGCCCGAGCCGGACTCGGAGCCGGAGCCGCCTGGCGGCAGCGCGGGAATGCCGGACGTACCACCCGAGGACGCGTCGCCGCCGCCCCCGAAGGGGCCCGCCGAGTCCGGGCCGTACGGGCTGCCGCCCGCCGGTACCGAGCCCGAGGCGTCGTTCCAGGGCGCCGGGCCGTCCCGCCAGACACCGGCCAGCTGGGCGCGGTAGGGCGTGGGCGGGTCGTCGTCCTCGTCGATGTCGGCATCGGCGTCCGTGTCCGCGAAGGTGCGCGGCTTGGCCCACCAGTCCGGGTCGAGGCTCGTGCCCTGCGGACCGCTGCCTGCGCCGGAGCCGGTGGTCGCGCCCCCGGCGCCTCCCGTACCCGCCGAGCCCCTCGTACCCGTCGGACCGCCACTGCCACTGCCCGCCGTACCGCCCGAGGGCCCCGGGCCGGCGGGGATGCCTGTGCTGCTCGCGCCGGTCGTGCCGGTCGTACCGCTCGTGCCGGAGCCCTGGTCCTCGGTGGCGCGCGCGGCGGCACGCGCTCCCGCGCGGTACGCGGCGATGGCTCCGGCGCGCGCGGCACGGATGTCGCCCGACGCGCTCCCGCCCGGCAGCGCCGGCTGGCCGCCGTACGGCGCGGGGATGCCGGGGGTGCCGTGGTGCGGACGCGGCATGGCACCGGACGTACCGGACGAGGTGCCGTCGTCGTACGGACTGTCCGCGCCGCGGCCCGTCCCCAGCGCGGCGCGGCCCGGCGCGCCGGGCACCCCCGCCGTCGGCCCGGGGTCGTACGGCAGAGCCGACGTCCGCGAGCCGGTCAGCCCTTCCGTCGGCGCGTACTGTCCGGGCGGGCCGAGCTGTTCGTACGACCCCTGCTGTCCGCGCGCTCCCAGTTCCTCGTGCGGCGCGTGGGGCTCATGGAGTCCGTGCTGCTCGCGTGGTGCCTGGTGGTCCTGCTCCTCGAACCGGTCCGGCGGCTCGGGCACCGGCGCGTATCCGCACAGCGCCTCTTCCGCCGCGCCCGCGGCGAGCCCGGTGAGCACCACGCGCCCGTCGTCGCAGACGAGGACGGTACGGACGGTGATGTTCCGGTGGGTCCAGCCGTGCGCGTGCACCACGCGCACCGCGGTGAGCACATCGGAGGCGATCTCGGCGGCCCGGAAGGGGTTCAGCGGGCGCTCGGCGAGCAGCGCGGCGAGCGGTCTGGCCGCGACCAGTTCACTCACTATCCACAGGGAACCGGCCTCCGCGAACACGTCGAAGACCTGGTCGAGCCGGGGGTGATCGGGGATCTGGGCGGCGCTCTGCGCGGCCTCGATGGCCCGCCGCACCGCCGGATCCGTATGCCTGCGTGCCGAACGCCCCGAGGTCCGGCGCGGCGCCGCGGCGCCGTCCGCGTCCACCACCTCCGCGTCCACGACCTCCGGCAACGGCACCTGTCTGACGAGGACTTCCTGCCCGCTGTACGTATCGAAGGCGCGGGTCTCGACAAGGTCGTACTCATCGGAGGGTGGCAACGGCAGGCGATAGCGGTCGGCAAGCACCCGTCCCGCGTAGTCGTCCACAACGCCTCCCCACAACACGCTGTCTCCCGGTCCCGGAGACCCGCGAAACCGCCAATTCCGGTCGTTTACCGGCTCATTGTGGATGCGTACGGTTCGCGAGTTCTCACGATACGTGGCCGCGGGCCAACATGCCGCCGGGTCGCGGCAACCCGCTGCGTAACGTTCAGTTCTCGTAGGCCGAACTACCCACCACAGCGGCCGGAACTCATCGCTCCGCCCATTCGCTCGCCGACGGACTCAGGCCATCCGCGCGCGGGCCGGGCTCGGGCCGCCGCTCAGCCCTTTGGCTTGAATGTCGCGAACGCCGTCTTGCGCAGCGTCTCGCACTCCTCGTCGCTCCACTCGCTCGCCTCGCAGCTGACCATGATCGAGTAGCCGCGCTTGGCGTCGATCTTGAAGCCCCGGTTGAGGACCCTGATCCGCTCGCCCTTCTGGTCACGCTCGAACTCCCAGTCGGCGACGGTCTGGTAGCCGTTGTAGTCGACCTTCTTGATGCCGCGCAGCTTGTAGTTGTCGCTGCTGCCCCTGACCGCCGACTGGAGCCCCTGCCAGGCGGCCACCGCGTCATCGGTCGGGCTGTCGTTGAAGTCGACCTGGACCCGGGGGAATCCGCCGTCCTCGCTGTAAATGCCACCGGAGTTGGCTCCGGCTATGCCGGTTCTGTGGAACCCCTCGGGCATGGCCATCGAGAAGCGGAACCGGTCGTCGGTGACCTTGGCGTAGCCGTCGGGCAGCGCGTCGCCCTTCTTACCGCCGCCCTCCTTCCCGTCGCCGGAGTCACCGGAGTCACCCGACGGATCGGAACCGGAACCGTCGGACCCGCGCCCGGCCGTGGTGGCGGTGTCCCCCTTGCCGTCCCCCGCCGCGCTCGCGCCCGGAGCCGGGTCCTGCCCCTTGCCGTCGCCCGAGCCGTCCTCACCGGCGGTCGCCCCGGCCGAGGCGGAGGAGTCCTTGCCCTGATTGCTCCCTGACGCGTCGTCGGCGTTCCCGTTCAGCGCGACCATCAGGACCGTGGAGATGAGCGCGAGCGCGGCGACGACCGCGATGATCACCAGCGTGCGCCGGGGCACCACATCCGTGAGCGACGCGCGCGGCGGCGCGGGCCGCTGCGGAACCCCGGGCTCCGGGGCCGGCCGGCTCTCGGACACGCCGACCGCCGCGTTCCGTACGGAGCGCAGCGCACCGCGCACCCGGTCCGCGCCCGCGTCCCCGGCGGAACCCCGCCCCGGCCGCGCGGCCGGGGCCTCGCCGGGCACCGGCGGAAGCGGCACGACACGCGTCGCGTCCGGCCCGGGTTCCGGAGCGCGCCGGGGCTGCTCGGGCGCGTCGACGATGGCCTGGAGGAGCGCCCGCGCGCCCGCGTCGTCGAGCCGCTGCTCGGGGTCCTTGGCGAGCAGCCCGTAGATGACCTCTTCGAGCGGGCCCGCGTTCTTGGGCGGGTCGAGCGGCTCGGTCATCACGGCGGTGAGCGTGGCGATGGCGGAGCCCTTGTCGTACGGAGGGCAGCCCTCCACCGACGCGTACAGCAGTCCGCCGAGCGACCAGAGGTCCGCCGCGGGGCCCGGCTTGTGGCCGCGGGCGCGCTCAGGCGAGATATACGAGGGGGCGCCGACGAGCATGCCGGTGGAGGTGACCGACGGGTCGCCCTCGACCTGGGCGATACCGAAGTCGGTGAGGACGACGCGGCCGTCCTCGGCGATCAGCACATTGGACGGCTTCACATCGCGGTGCAGGATGCCCTCGCGGTGCGCGGAGCGCAGCACGTCGAGGATCGCGAGCCCGACCTCGGCGGCCCGCCTGGGCGTCAGCAGCCCGTCCTCCCGGACGGCTTCGGCGAGCGACTTGCCCTCGACCAGCTCCATCACGATCCAGGGCCGGTCGTCCTCGTCCACGACGTCATAGACCGTCACCGCGCCGTTGTTGCGGATCCGCGCGATCGCCTTGGCCTCGCGCAGCGTGCGGGTGATCAGCCGGCGCTTCTCGTCCTCGTCGATGCTGGAGGGAAAGCGCAGTTCCTTCACCGCGACCGTACGGCCGAGCGTCTCGTCGAGCGCCCGCCAGACCGTGCCCATGCCACCGCGCCCCAGCACCCCGCCGAGCCGGTACCTGCCGGCGAGCAGGCGCCCTTCCGGAGTGCCGTCGGCGCTCTTCCTCGCGTCCTGCTGGGGCTCCTGCGCCGTGTCCCGCGACTGCTCCGACTCCGACATGCGTCCCCTCTGCGATCCCTGATCCTGGCCCGCGACTCCACCGACCCCGCGCGGTGCCGTAACGCGCTCTGGCAGAGGCTTCATTGTCCCTCATTCCGGGACCGTCACCGCTCCCGGGTCCGGCGTCCGCCAGGATGGTGCCGGAGGAAGGGACCCCCACCATGCCACTACCCCGGGCCCGGTTGACCATCCTGTTGGTCATCACCCTGTTCGGTGTGGGCACATGCGTGCCAGGTACCGACGTGACGGATGTGCCGGACGGGGCGGGTGTGACACGCACGGAGGCGGCCCGTCCCGCACCCTCCCTTACGGAGAAACCGCCCGGCTCGTCTCAGCCCTCGCCCACATCCGGGGTCCTCCCCCTGCTGGTCTCCGACGGCGGCGCCCCCGGCGCCGCCCTGGTCTCCCGCACCCCCGCCTCCTCACGGTTCGAATCCGCCGGCTCCGGAATCCGCCGCGCCGACCGCTTCCGGGCCGCCAGCACCACCAAGACGCTGGTGGCGACGATCGTCCTCCAACTCGCCGCCGAGGGGCGGCTGCGCCTCTCCGACACCGTCGAACGCCATCTGCCGGGACTGGTCCGCGGCCAGAGCAACGACGGCCGGCGGCTCACCCTGCGCATGCTGCTGAGCCACACCAGCGGGCTCTACGACTACACCGCCGCCGCCTCGGCGCCCGCCCCCACCACCCCCCGGGCGGCGCTCCGTATCGCGCTCGCGCACGCACCGGCGCCGCTCGGCTCGTATCTGTACTCCAATACGGATTACGTCCTGCTCGGCCTCGTCGTCAAGAAGGTGACGGGCCGTTCGTACGCGGCCGAGGCCAAGGACCGCATCATCGTTCCCCTCGGTCTCACCGGCACCTCCTTCCCCGGCGACCGCGCCACGCTCCCCTCCCCGCACGGCCGCGCCTACACCCGTGATCCGGACTCCGGCGGACCCCTGCGCGAGGCCACCGAACTCGACCCGCGTCCGGCGGGCGCGGCCGGTGAGCTGATCTCCACCCTCGACGATCTCAACCGCTTCTACTCCGCCCTGCTCGGCGGACGGCTGCTCGCCGCGCCCCAGTTGCGCGAGCTGCTGGACACCGCCGCCACCCGCGGCGTCTACGGTCTTGGCATCTACCCGGAGCGGCTCTCGTGCGGCCTCACCGTCTGGGGCCACAACGGCCGGATCACCGGCAGTTATGTCCGTACGGCCACCACCGCCGACGGCCGACGGGCCCTCACCTTCCGCGTCAACACCGACGCGCTCGCGGACGGACCCCTCGAATCGACCGAACGGGCCCTGCTGGAAGCGGAGTTCTGCCGATCCGGAAAGGCCCGCCCCTTGAATTCGCCCTGAGCGGGCCCTTCCGCCGGCGCGACGGCCACGCCGACGGCCGGGGCACGACGATCGAGGCACGACGGCCGGGGCGCGACGGCCGCGGCGCGTCAGATCGGCACGATGTCCGGCGCGCCGAGCCGCGCCGCGTCCGCCGTCTGGTCGTCCGGCTGCCGCTGCGACTCCCGCTCCGCCTCCACCCGCTTCTCGTAGTGCGCGACCTCCCGCTCTATCCGGTCCTTGTCCCAGCCGAGGACCGGCGCCATCAGCTCCGCGCACTCCCGCGCGCTGCGCGTGCCCCGGTCGAACGTCTCGATCGAGATCCGCGTACGCCGGGTGAGTACGTCGTCGAGATGGCGCGCCCCTTCGTGCGAGGCCGCGTAGACGACCTCGGCGCGCAGATAGTCGTCGGCGGCGGCCAGCGGCTCACCGAGCGTCGGGTCCGCCGCGATCAGTTCGAGCAGTTCCTCGACGAGCGTCCCGTACCGGTTCAGCAGATGCTCCACGCGGGCGACATGGATCCCGGTCCGCGCGGCCATCCTCGCCCGCGCGTTCCACAGCGCGTGATAGCCCTCGGCGCCGAGCAGCGGCACGTCCTCGGTGACGCACTCCGCCACCCGCTGGTCGAGACCGTGCACCGCCTCGTCCACCGCGTCCTTGGCCATCACCCGGTACGTCGTGTACTTGCCGCCGGCGACGACCACCAAGCCGGGCACGGGATGCGCGACCGTGTGCTCGCGCGACAGCTTGCTGGTGGCGTCGGACTCCCCGGCGAGCAGCGGGCGCAGCCCCGCGTAGACGCCCTGTACGTCGTCCCTCGTCAGCGGCGTGTGCAGCACCGAGTTCACATGTTCGAGCAGGTAGTCGATATCCGCGCTGGAGGCCGCCGGATGGGCCTTGTCCAGATCCCAGTCGGTATCGGTGGTGCCCACGATCCAGTGCCGGCCCCAGGGGATGACGAACAGCACCGACTTCTCGGTCCGCAGGATCAGCCCCGTCGTCGAATGGATCCGGTCCTTGGGCACGACCAGATGGATGCCCTTGGAGGCCCGGACATGGAACTGCCCGCGCTCGGCGATCAGCGCCTGGGTGTCGTCCGTCCAGACCCCGGTGGCGTTGACGACCTGCTTGGCCCGGATCTCGTACTCTCCGGCCCCTTCCCGCTGTGAGCTGCCCACATCCCGTACCCGCGCGCCCACCACCCGCTCCCCCTCCCGCAGGAAGCCGACAACCCGCGCCCGGCTGGCGACATGCGCGCCATAGGTCGCGGCCGTACGCACCAGCGTCGCCACATAGCGCGCGTCGTCCATCTGCGCGTCGTAGTACTGCAACGCCCCGACCAGCGCGTCCTTCTTGAGGCAGGGCGCGACCCGCAGCGCGTGGCGCCGGGAGAGATGGCGGTGGACCGGCAGCCCGCGTCCATGCCCGGACGAGACGGACATCGCGTCGTACAGCGCGACGCCCGAGCCGGCGTAGAGCCGCTCCCAGCCCTTGTGCCGCAACGGATAGAGGAACGGCACCGGCTTCACCAGATGGGGTGCCAGCTTCTCCAGCAGCAGCCCCCGCTCCTTCAGGGCTTCGCGTACGAGCGCGAAGTCGAGCATCTCCAGATAGCGCAAGCCGCCGTGGATCAGCTTGCTCGACCTGCTGGAGGTACCCGACGCCCAGTCACGCGCCTCGACGAGGCCGGTCGCCAGCCCTCGGGTGACGGCATCGAGGGCGGTCCCCGCTCCGACCACGCCCGCGCCCACCACCAGCACGTCCAGTTCACGCTCGGCCATCGCCGCGAGCGCCTGGCCGCGCTCCGCGGGTCCCAGTGTCGCTGTCCTCACCGCTGCCTCCCGTCGTCCCCCGTGTGGTCGGGCTCACACCATCGATTCTGTCCGCACTCCACGACTTCAGCCACCGCCTGTGGATAACACCGGTCACACAGCTGTCGACGAATGGCGTCATCCCTCGTGCGAAACGGACTTCCCCGGCCACGCAATGCCACATAACGGTCATATTTACGCCTAGTCTGACATTGCGCGTGCCCATTCTGTCCACAGGGTTTGCGCTCTCTGTCCACTCCGGCTAAGGGAAGGGCGGTCATCGCCGTGCCCGCAGATCTCGCCGTCATCGGACTCGGCCATCTCGGCCTGCCCCTCGCCCAGGCCGCCGTGGCCGCCGGTATCGACACCATCGGCTATGACACCGACCCACGCCCCGTCGCGAAACTGGCCGCCGGCCACTCCCCGGTCGACGGCCCGCTCACCGCCTCGGACGTACGCCGGATGCTCTCGGGGGGCTTCCGGCCGACCACCGACCCGGCCGATCTCGGCCGGGTCCGTACCGCCGTCATCTGCGCGCCCACCCCGCTCGGCGCCGACCGCACCCCCGATCTGACCGCGATCGGCGACGCGGCCCGCGCGCTGGCCGCCCGGCTGCGCCCGCACACCACCGTGCTGCTGGAATCACCCGCCGCGCCCGGCACCACCGAGGGCTTCCTCCGCACCGTCCTGGAAGAGGGCTCCGGGCTGCGCGCCGGCCGCGACTTCCATCTCGCGTACTCCCCCGGCCGGCTCGACCCCGGCAACCGCACCCACGGCTTCGCCAACACCCCCAAGGTGATCGGCGGTCTCACCCCCGCCTGCACCGAATCGGCGGCGGCCTTCTACAGCCGCCTCACCGACAAGGTCGTCCGGGCCCGCGGCCCGCGCGAGGCCGAGACCGTCAAGCTCCTCGAAACCAACTTCCGGCACGTCAACATCGCGCTCGTCAACGAGATGGCCGTGCTCTGCCACGACCTCGGCGTCGACCTCTGGGACGTCATCCGCTGCGCCGAGACCAAGCCCTACGGCTTCCAGGCGTTCCGGCCGGGACCCGGCGTCGGCGGCCACGGCGTACCGATGGACCCCAGCTATCTGCCGCACGCGGGCCGCACCCCCGGCCATCCGCTGCGGATGGTCGGCCTCGCCCAGGAGATCAACTCGCGGATGCCGCAGTACGTCATCCAGCGCGGCGCCACCCTGCTCAACGAGCACGGCAAGTCCGCGCGCGGCGCCCGCGTACTGCTCCTCGGCGTCACCTACAAACCCGACCTCGCCGACCAGGAGGCCTCACCGGCCACCGAGATCGCCTGTCGGCTGATGGATCTGGGCGCCACCGTCAGCTACCACGATCCGTACGTCCCGGACTGGCGCGTACGCGAACTCCCCGTGCCGCGCGCCGACTCGCTCTACGAGGCCGCCGCCCACGCGGATCTGACGGTGCTGCTCCAGCACCACCGCACGTACGACCTGCAAGGTCTGGCGGTCAAGGCCCAGTTGCTGCTGGACACCAGGGGCGCGAGCCCGGCGGGCGCCGCGTACCGCCTGTGAATCCGGTACGGGACTGTCCGAGCTGACTGCTACTGTCCAGGGCCATCGAGCGCAGGTCATGCGCACGACACTTTCCCTGGGGGGATTCTCAGCATGAGCCAGTCCGTTCCACCACCCGGCAACCCCTTCGCCGGCGGCGCCGTTCCGCCCGGCCCGTACACCCCGCCTCCGCCGCCCGCGCCCGTGCGCGACAATCTCGCGCTCGGTCTGGTGACGGCCCTGGTCGCCGCTCTCGTCGCCGGCGGGGTCTACGGCGGGATCGCCGGGGCCATCGAGCGCGAGATCGGCTGGGCCGCCATCGGCGTCGGCTTCCTGGTCGGGTTCGCCGCGGGCAAGGTCGGCGGGTCCAACCCCGTACTGCCGATCGCCGGCGCCGTCCTGTCCCTGGGCGCGGTCTACCTGGGCCAGCTCCTCGGCATCGCGATCATCATCGCCAAGGAACTGAACGTGTCCACGACGGATGTCTTCCTCGACAACTTCGGTCTGCTGACCGAGGCGTGGAACGGGGGCAAGGACATCATGACGTTCCTGTTCTTCGCGCTCGCCGCCTTCGCGGCCTTCTCGGGCGCCAAGAAGGCCGCCGAGTAAGGCAGCCGGACCGGACGGGCAGGTCCGCCCCGCCACAGACAGCGGGAGACAGCGAGATGCCCCGGACCGCGCGGTGCGGCCCGGGGCATTTCCGCTTCACACGGACAGACGTTCCTCAGCGGCGGTGCTGCGAGTCCGCCACCGTCACCTCGACGCGCTGGAACTCCTTCAGCTCGCTGTAGCCCGTCGTCGCCATGGCCCGCCTCAGCGCGCCGAAGAAGTTCATCGACCCGTCCGGGATGTGCGAGGGGCCCGTGAGGACCTCCTCCGTCGTCCCGACGATGCCCAGATCCACCAGCTTGCCGCGCGGCACGTCCTCGTGGACCGCCTCCATGCCCCAGTGACGCCCCTTGCCCGGCGCGTCCGTCGCCCGCGCCAGCGGCGAGCCGATCATCACCGAGTCCGCGCCGCACGCGATCGCCTTGGGCAGATCGCCCGACCAGCCGACCCCGCCGTCCGCGATGACATGCACATACCGGCCGCCGGACTCGTCCATGTAGTCCCGGCGGGCCGCCGCCACATCCGCGACGGCCGTCGCCATCGGCACCTGGATGCCCAGCACATTGCGGGTGGTGTGCGCGGCGCCGCCGCCGAAGCCGACGAGCACACCCGCCGCGCCCGTACGCATCAGATGCAGAGCCGCGGTGTACGTGGCGCAGCCGCCGACGATGACCGGCACATCCAGCTCGTAGATGAACTGCTTCAGGTTCAGCGGCTCCGCGGCCCCCGAGACATGCTCGGCGGAGACGGTCGTACCGCGGATGACGAAGATGTCGACGCCCGCGTCCACCACGGCCTTGGAGAACTGCGCGGTGCGCTGCGGCGAGAGCGCGGCCGCCGTGACCACGCCCGAGTCCCGCACCTCCTTGATGCGCAGCCCGATCAGCTCTTCCTTGATCGGCTCGGCGTAGATCTCCTGGAGCCGACGGTTGGCGGTCGCCTCCTCAAGACCGGCGATCTCGTCGAGCAGCGGCTCCGGGTCCTCGTACCGGGTCCACAGACCCTCCAGGTTGAGCACCCCCAGACCGCCCATCTCGCCGATCCGGATCGCGGTCCGCGGGGAGACGACGGAGTCCATGGGAGCGGCCAGGAACGGCAGCTCGAACCGGTAGGCGTCGATCTGCCAGGCGATCGAGACCTCCTTCGGGTCCCGGGTGCGCCGGCTCGGGACGACGGCGATGTCGTCGAAGGCGTACGCCCTGCGGCCGCGCTTGCCGCGCCCGATCTCGATCTCAGTCACGATGTGTGGCCTTTCCCTCTACGTCTGCCCGTCCAGTATCCCCGACGCACCAGTGAGGGGCGGTCCCGGAATCCGGGCCGCCCCTCACGGAATCACTCGCTCAGTTCGCGGTGTAGTTCGGTGCCTCGACCGTCATCTGGATGTCGTGCGGGTGGCTCTCCTTGAGGCCCGCCGACGTGATCCGTACGAAGCGGCCCTTGCGCTCCATCTCCTCGATGGAGGCGGCGCCCACGTACCCCATGGTCTGGCGCAGCCCGCCGACCAGCTGGTGCAGTACGGCGGCGAGCGGACCGCGGAAGGGGACCTGGCCCTCGATGCCCTCGGGCACCAGCTTGTCGTCCGAGGACACCTCGGCCTGGAAGTAGCGGTCCTTGGAGAACGAACGCCCCTGGCCGCGCGACTGCATCGCGCCGAGCGATCCCATGCCCCGGTACGACTTGAACTGCTTGCCGTTGATGAACTGGAGCTCGCCCGGCGACTCCTCGCAGCCCGCGAGCAGACTGCCGAGCATGACCGTGCTGGCTCCGGCGGCGAGCGCCTTGCCGATGTCGCCGGAGTACTGGAGGCCGCCGTCGCCGATCACCGGAATACCGGCCGCGTGACAGGCCACCGACGCCTCGTAGATCGCCGTGACCTGCGGGACCCCGATGCCCGCGACCACGCGGGTGGTACAGATCGAGCCGGGTCCGACGCCGACCTTGACGCCGTCGACACCCGCGTCGATCAGCGCCTGGGCGCCGTCGCGGGTGGCGACGTTGCCGCCGATGATGTCGACCGCGACACTCGACTTGATCTTGGACATCCAGCTGAGCGCGTTGCTGTTGTGGCCGTGCGAGGTGTCCACGACCAGGAAGTCCACGCCCGCCGCGACCAGCGCCTGGGCCCGCTCCAGCGCCTCAGGGCTGGCCCCCACCGCGGCGCCGACCAGCAGCCGGCCCTCCGCGTCCTTGGCCGCGTGCGGGTACTTCTCCGCCTTGACGAAGTCCTTGACGGTGATCAGGCCCTTGAGGATGCCGGCGTCGTCGACCAGCGGCAGCTTCTCGATCTTGTGACGGCGCAGCAGCTCCATGGCGTCCACACCGGAGATGCCGACCTTGCCGGTGACCAGCGGCATCGGGGTCATGACCTCGCGCACCTGGCGCGTACGGTCCGCCTCGAAGGCCATGTCACGGTTGGTGACGATGCCGAGCAGCTTGCCCGCGCGGTCGGTGACCGGGACGCCGCTGATCCGGAACTTGGCGCAGAGCTGGTCGGCCTCGGCGAGCGTCGCGTCGGGGTGCACCGTGATCGGGTCGGTGACCATGCCGGACTCGGAGCGCTTCACCAGATCGACCTGGTTGGCCTGGTCCGCGATGGAGAGATTGCGGTGCAGCACACCGACGCCGCCCTGCCGCGCCATGGCGATCGCCATCCGGGCCTCGGTGACCTTGTCCATCGCCGCGGACAGCAGCGGGATGTTCACCTTGACGTTCCGCGAGACCAGCGAGGCGGTGTCCACCTGGTTCGGCAGCACTTCCGAGGCCCCCGGCAGCAGCAGCACGTCGTCGTATGTCAGCCCGAGCGTCGCGAATTTCTCGGGCACTCCGTCGACGTTTGCAGTCATGACACCTTCCCCAAATGGCCTTGATCGGTGCGGATGTCCATGCTAACGGGCTCCGCGGGCCGCTCATTCCACGATCGAGATCACCGATCGGCTTCGTATGTTCATACGTTCGCATGCCCCCGGACACGGTTCGCGGCGGCCACAGAGGCGGGGAAGCGCCGGTACGACGGTCCGTTCAGCAGCCCGGACGACCGGCCTGATCCCACGGGCAGCCGCCCCGGTGTCACTGCTCGGCCAGGGCCCGCAGCCTGCTGAGCGCGCGGTGCTGGGCGACCCGTACGGCGCCCGGCGACATCCCCAGCATCTGCCCGGTCTCCTCGGCGGTCAGCCCGACCGCGACCCGCAGCACCAGCAGCTCGCGCTGGTTCTCCGGCAGATTGGCGAGCAGTTTCTTGGCCCACTCCGCGTCACTGCTGAGCAGCGCGCGCTCCTCGGGCCCCAGGGAGTCGTCCGGCCGCTCGGGCATCTCGTCGGACGGCACGGCCGTGGATCCCGGGTGCCGCATGGCGGCCCGCTGGAGATCGGCGACCTTGTGCCCGGCGATGGCGAAGACGAACGCCTCGAAGGGCCGGCCGGTGTCGCGGTAGCGCGGCAGCGCCATGAGGACCGCGACACAGACTTCCTGCGCGAGGTCCTCCACGAAGTGCCGCGCGTCACCGGGCAGCCGGTTCAGTCGCGTACGGCAGTAACGCAGCGCGAGCGGATGGACCCGGGCCAGCAGATCGTGCGTGGCCTGTTCGTCGCCGTCGACGGCACGGTGAACGAGCGCACCAATCACCGTGGTCTCGTCATCGCGCATCGGTCCATGGTGCCTTGGCGGCTGCTGATCGGTGGCACCGCGTCCATAGTTGTGCACCGAAGCGTTATGAGCGGGTGCGGCAGAACTCATTTCCTGCGCTCTCCCCTCGCGCTCGTCCGACTCGTCCCCGAGGAACTCCACATCTCAAGGATGCGGCATCGCGCGGGAAACGGGTGTGTACGAGCGTACGTTGCCCCGCCCGCCGGCTCCGCGGAAACAGAACGCGAGGCGGCGGGCGGGGCGCTAAGGCGTGTCAGGCCCTGTCGTGTCGGGCCTTGTCGTGTCAGGCCCTGCCGTGTCAGCGGACGAGGCCCCAGCGGAAGCCGAGCGCCACCGCGTGCGCGCGGTCCGAGGCGCCGAGCTTCTTGAAGAGCCGCCGGGCGTGCGTCTTGACCGTGTCCTCGGAGAGGAACAGCTCACGGCCGATCTCCGCGTTCGACCGGCCGTGACTCATGCCTTCGAGCACCTGGATCTCGCGCGCGGTGAGCGTGGGAGCCGCGCCCATCTCGGCCGAGCGGAGCCGGCGCGGCGCGAGCCGCCAGGTCGGATCGGCGAGCGCCTGCGTGACGGTCGCGCGCAGTTCGGCGCGCGAGGCGTCCTTGTGGAGATAGCCGCGGGCACCGGCGGCGACCGCGAGCGCGACCCCGTCCAGATCCTCGGCGACCGTGAGCATGATGATCCGGGCGCCGGGGTCCGCCGAGAGCAGCCGGCGGACCGTCTCGACACCGCCCAGTCCCGGCATGCGTACATCCATCAGAATCAGGTCGGACCGGTCGGCACCCCAGCGGCGGAGGACTTCCTCCCCGTTGGCCGCGGTCGTCACGCGCTCGACACCGGGCACGGTCGCGACCGCGCGGCGGAGCGCCTCTCGGGCAAGCGGGGAGTCGTCGCAGACGAGGACGGATGTCATGACCGTCCTCCGCAGCTGATGCGCGTCACCTTGAGCCTCCAGGCTGGGTACATATCGTCACCTGTGCGATTGACGCTCTCGGACATGCGCCCGAGCGCTCGTTCTCTCAACCGCCTCGCACCTTCAACGACGGTCACTCGAAAGAGTTACGGGTCGGACAGCCCTCTTCGGCACTCCCTGTGAGGGGTCGCACACGGAGGAGAGCGTCAGGGGTTGACCGGTACCCAATCGGAGGTATGCCCCATTTAGCGGCTTTTCTTCACTTTTACTGGTGTCTGTGGCTAGATTCGCAATGAGTCATATTTACATCTACTTACATAGTAGATGTACGGTCGTGAGCACCGGTGCGAGTACGCGCTGGGCTCGTACCCGGCGTCCAAGCGGCCCGTATCCGCCTCAGCACGGTTTCAAGGGGACATGAGCAATGGCAGATTTCTCCCGCCTTCCCGGACCGAACGCAGACCTGTGGGACTGGCAGCTCCTCGCGGCATGTCGGGGCGTCGACAGTTCGCTCTTCTTCCACCCCGAAGGAGAAAGAGGCGCGGCACGAAGCGCGCGTGAGAACTCGGCGAAAGAGGTGTGCATGAGATGCCCCGTCCGCGCGGAGTGCGCGGCGCACGCCCTGGCGGTGCGGGAGCCGTACGGCGTGTGGGGCGGACTGACCGAGGACGAACGCGAGGAGCTGATGGGGCGGGCGCGGACCCGGCTCATCACGGCGTCGACCTCGGGTCACGGCGGCGGCCACAGCCACAGTCATGGCCACGGGGGCCACGAAACCGGCTGAGTGTCCGCCACCGCAAAGAGAAGAAACGTTCCTCCAAGGCAGCACCACACCGCACAACCCGCGCCCCGCCCCCCACGCGCCCGGCCCACGTGCCGCGTCAGCGCGTACCGGCCAGAACCAGCTGGTCCAGCGTCGCCGCCACGGCCGGCACCTGCGCCAGATCGGGCAGGGTGAGCGCGACGATCTCCCGGTGAACGGACGGCTCGACCGTGAGCGTACGGACGCCTTCTGTGCGTACGGACTCCATCGCCAGCTCCGGCAGCACCGCCACCCCCAGCCCCGCGGCGACCAGGCCGATCACGGCCGGGTAGTCATCCGTCGCGAAGTCGATCCGGGGCGTGAATCCCGCCGCCTCACAGGCGTCGACCAGTTGTGTACGGCAGCGCGGACAGCCCGCGATCCACGACTCGGCGGCCAGCTCCGCGATCGCGACCGTACCGGCGTCCGCGAGCCGGTGGCCCTCGGGGACCAGACCGACGAGCCGGTCCACGAGCAGCGGGCGCACGACGAGGTCGTCCCACTCCGCGCCGTGTCCGCCGTACCGGAACGCCAGCGCCACATCGCACTCGCCGTCCCTCAGCATCACCGCCGAACTCGGCGGCTCGGCCTCGACCAGCGAGACCCGCGTGCCCGGATGGGCCGCGCGCAGGGCGGCCAGCGCGGTCGGCACCAGCGTGGAACTGCCGCTGGGGAACGACACCAGCCTGACCCGGCCGGCCCGCAGCCCCGCGATGGCCGCGATCTCCTCCTCCGCCGCGGTGAGTCCGGCGAGGATCCCCGTCGCGTGCCTCACGAGCGCCTCGCCGGCCTGGGTCAGCCGCATCTCGCGGCCGGTACGGACGATCAGTGGCGTGCCCGCGGACGATTCGAGCGCCTTCATCTGCTGGCTGACGGCCGGCTGCGTACAGCCCAGTTCGCGTGCCGCGGCGGAGAAGGAGCCCGTGGCGGCCACGGTGCGCAGAACACGGAGATGACGGGCTTCGATCACCACTCGACTATAAGCGAGTCTTTGGGGTATTGCTGAATAACAGGTGGATCATTTGAGAGGGGGGCGGATAGCGTGGCAGGTATGAAGCTTCTGACCGTAAATGTGGGGCGGCCGACGGCCGTGGAGTACACGGACGCCCCGGGTGGGGTCACGGGGATCGACAAGCGCCCGGCCGACGGTCCCGTACGGGTGGCGGATCCCGGGCCCAAGGGCGAGGGCGCGAGCGGGGTCGCCGGTGACACGGTCTGCGATCTGCGCCATCACGGCGGCAGCGACCAGGCGGTGTACGCGTTCGCGCGGGAGGATCTGGACTTCTGGGAGCGGGAGCTCGGACGGCCGCTGGCCAACGGCGCCTTCGGGGAGAACCTCACCACGTCCGGCCTGGACATCACCGGCGCCAGGATCGGCGAGCGCTGGCGGATAGGCCCCGATGTGGTGCTGGAGGCGACGAGCGGGCGGATCCCGTGCCGTACGTTCCAGGGCTGGCTCGGCGAGAAGGGCTGGGTGCGGCGGTTCACCGGGCAGGCCGTGACCGGGGTGTATCTGCGGGTCATCACCCCCGGCGAGATCCGCGCGGGCGATCCGATCGAGATCGTCCACCGGCCGGACCATGACGTGACGGTGGCCCTTGCCTTCCGCGCCGTCACCACCGAGCGCGAGCTGCTGCCGCGGATCCTCGCCGCCGGTGACGCCCTGCATGCCGAGAAGCTGCGCACGGCACGGGAGTACGTCGAGAGGAGCGCCGCGAAGAACGCCGCGAAGTAGCCCTTTCCCGGGCGTCGCCGGGTCCCCCCGCACAGGCACTAACGTGCCTGCGTATGACGACTGCTTTGATTACCGGCGCGACGGCGGGGATCGGCGCCGCCTTCGCTCGGCGGCTGGCCGCGGACGGGCACAATCTCGTCCTGGTGGCCCGCGACACCGAGCGTTTGCGGGTCCAGGCCACCGAACTGCACGACCGGCACGGCATCGAGGCCGAGGTGCTGACCGCCGACCTCTCCACCGATGACGGGATCGCCTCGGTGGAGAAACGGCTCTCGGACCGGAAGCAGCCGGTCGATCTGCTGGTCAACAACGCGGGGTTCGGCAACAAGGGACGGTTCCTCGACGTCTCGATGGCCGACGAGCTGACGATGCTGAAGGTGCACTGCGAGGCGGTGCTGCGGCTGACCTCGGCGGCGGTTCCCGGGATGAGGGCGCGCGGCCGGGGCGGGGTCGTCAATGTGGCGTCGGTGGCGGCGTTCGTACCGCGCGGGACGTACGGCGCCTCGAAGGCCTGGGTCGTGCAGTTCACCCAGGGCGTGGCGCGGGATCTTGCCGGGACGGGTGTACGGCTGATGGCGCTGTGCCCCGGTTTCGTGCGGACCGAGTTCCATGAGCGGGCCGGGATGGGCACGGACAACATCCCGGGCTGGATGTGGCTGGACGCGGACAAGCTGGTGGCCGCCGCGCTGCTGGACCTGGCGCGCGGGAAGACCGTGTCCGTACCGGATCCGCGTTACAAGGCGCTGATGGGAGCGGTGAAGCTGGCTCCGCGCGGGCTGCTCGGCGGGATCACGTCGAAGACGGGCCGCAAGTACGGCCCGCAGTAGGCCCGTTGCGGCCGACCCCGTCGAGAGCGCGCGCGACGCACCGAGGCCCGGCACCCCCGCGGAGGGGTACCGGGCCTCGGTGCGTTCGTCCTGCCGGACGCCTACAGGTCAGTGGCTGTGGCCGTGGCCGCCGTGACCCGCCTCGGCCTCTTCCTCGGCCGGCTTCTCGACGACCAGGGTCTCGGTCGTGAGCAGCAGCGAGGCGATGGACGCGGCGTTCTCCAGGGCGGAGCGCGTGACCTTGACCGGGTCGATGACGCCGGCCTTCACCAGGTCGACGTACTCGCCGGTCGCGGCGTTGAAGCCGCTGCCCTTGTCCAGCTCCGCCACCTTGGACGTGATGACGTAGCCCTCGAGGCCGGCGTTCTCGGCGATCCAGCGCAGCGGCTCGACGACGGCGCGGCGGACGACCGCGACACCGGTGGCCTCGTCGCCGTCCTTGCCGAGGTTGCCGTCGAGCACCTTGGCGGCGTGCACCAGAGCGGAGCCACCACCGGAGACGATGCCCTCCTCGACCGCGGCGCGGGTCGCGGAGATGGCGTCCTCCAGACGGTGCTTCTTCTCCTTCAGCTCCACCTCGGTGGCGGCGCCGACCTTGATCACGCACACGCCGCCGGCCAGCTTCGCGAGGCGCTCCTGGAGCTTCTCGCGGTCCCAGTCGGAGTCCGTGGACTCGATCTCGGCCTTGATCTGGTTGACCCGGCCGGCGACGTCGGTGGAGTTGCCGCCACCGTCGACGATGGTCGTGTCGTCCTTGGAGATGGTGACGCGGCGGGCCGAACCCAGCACGTCCAGACCGGCCTGGTCGAGCTTGAGGCCGACCTCCTCGGCGATGACGGTCGCACCGGTGAGGGTGGCGATGTCGCCGAGCATGGCCTTGCGGCGGTCACCGAAGCCGGGGGCCTTCACCGCGACGGCGTTGAACGTGCCGCGGATCTTGTTGACGACGAGGGTGGAGAGCGCCTCGCCCTCGACATCCTCGGCGATGATCAGCAGCGGCTTGGAGCCACCCGCCTGGATGACCTTCTCCAGCAGCGGCAGCAGGTCCTGGATGCCGGCGATCTTGCCCTGGTGGATCAGGATGTACGGGTCGTCGAGGACGGCCTCCATACGCTCCTGGTCGGTCACCATGTACGGGGACAGGTAGCCCTTGTCGAAGGCCATGCCCTCGGTGAAGTCCAGCTCCAGACCGAAGGTGTTGGACTCCTCGACGGTGATGACACCGTCCTTGCCGACCTTGTCCATCGCCTCGGCGATCAGCTCGCCGACCTGCTCGTCCTGGGCGGAGAGCGCGGCGACGGCGGCGATGTCGGACTTGTCGTCGATCGGACGGGCGGTCGCGAGCAGCTCGTCGGACACGGCCTTGACCGCGGCGTCGATGCCCTTCTTCAGGGCGGCCGGGGAAGCGCCCGCGGCGACATTGCGCAGACCCTCGCGGACCAGCGCCTGGGCCAGCACGGTGGCGGTGGTGGTGCCGTCACCCGCGATGTCGTTGGTCTTGGTCGCCACCTCCTTCACCAGCTGGGCGCCGAGGTTCTCGTACGGGTCCTCGATCTCGACCTCGCGGGCGATCGTGACACCGTCGTTGGTGATGGTCGGGGCGCCGAACTTCTTGTCGATGACGACATTGCGGCCCTTGGGGCCGATCGTCACCTTCACCGTGTCGGCAAGCTTGTTGACGCCGCGCTCAAGGGCGCGACGGGCGTCCTCGTCGAACTTCAGGATCTTCGCCATGGGAGCTTCTCTGTCCTCTCAAAGAACTGCGCCCCTGTCCGCCCGGCAATCGCAGGGGGGCCAGGGGCGCAGTCCAAAAGCAATTAGGTGAATTACTTCTCGATGATCGCGAGCACGTCGCGAGCCGAGAGGACGAGGTACTCCTCGCCGCTGTACTTCACTTCGGTGCCGCCGTACTTGCTGTACAGAACGACGTCGCCGACGGAGACGTCGAGCGGAAGCCGCTCGCCGTTCTCGAAGCGGCCCGGGCCCACAGCCAGGACGACGCCCTCCTGGGGCTTCTCCTTGGCGGTGTCCGGGATAACCAGGCCAGAGGCCGTGGTCTGCTCGGCGTCGAGCGGCTGGACCACAATGCGGTCCTCGAGCGGCTTGATGGCAACCTTGGTGCTGGCGGTCGTCACGATCCGACCTCCCCCTTCGGAGATCTCACGGGGTTAACTGTCTGAGGGTGGCGACCAAGTGGACCCGTCGTCGCGGGTGCCGGATCCGTCGGTCGCGCTTGGCACTCTCCAGTGGGGAGTGCCAGACCCGAGACTATGACTGCGATTAGCACTCGGTCAAGCGGAGTGCCAATGAGCGTGGTCGTGGCGCATCTGTTCCCGCTATGGAAACGCGGCTCCGGGGGCCGGGGTTCCGTACGAGCCGGCGCCCGCACCCTCGTGGCCGTACGACCCCGGCAGGACCGAGGGGCAGTGCCGGAGCGGTGGCGACGGCGGCGCGGGCGCGGAGAACGGCGGAGGCGACCGCACGGGCGACGGGGACAGCGTCGGCGGCGCGGGCGACATCTCGTGCAGCCCGCAGACGGGGCGTACGGGAGCGCCGGGCGCGGACGGGTCCACGGACGGGGACGCCGCCCCAGGGCTCGTGGCCCCCGGTCCGGGCCCCGGCAGCGGCATCGGCACCGGCACCCGGGGCGAGACCGAGGAGTGCGGGCCCACCCGCTGCGCCGCCTTGCGGCCGAGCCGTTCGATCGGGTCCATCGGATCCATCGCGTCGGCCGACTGCGCACAGCCGGCCGCGAGGAGCGCACCGGCTGCCAGCACCCCGGCCAGCAGCCGGTGCGCGGGTCTCATACGTAGTCCTCCAAGCGGCCCACGGCGTACCCCTTGTCCGTGACGACCTTCATCACATGGCGGATCATGTCGGGCATGGTGCCCTTCCACTCGTCCCGCCCGCGGAAGTGGGTCAGGATGATGTCGCCGGGGTGCATGTCCCGGTCCCACTCACGCCACTCCATGTGGTCGGGATACGCCTCGGAAGCCCAGATCGGGGCGGCCTTGATCCCGCACTCCTTCGCGGCGCGCAGCGTGTCGGCGTTGTAGTTGCCGTACGGCGGCCGGAAGAGCGTGGGCCGCTTCCCGTAGTTCTTCTCCAGCAGGTCCTGCTGACCGCAGATCTCCCGCTTCTGCTGCTCGTACGAAAGACCCGGCATATACGGGTGGTTGAGGGTGTGGTTCTGGATCGCGACCCCGCGGTCCTGCATCTGCTTGAAGTAGCCGTAGTTGTTGTTGATCACGTAATCGCTGAGGAAAGCGGTGTACGGGATCTTCAGCTCGCTCATCATCCGCAGCAGCTCGGGGTCCTTCTCCGAGCCGTCGTCCATCGTCAGGAAGACGACCTTCTTGCCGTCGACCGGGACGGTGGTGAACAGCGGCGGCAGATCGTCGCCGCCCTCGACCTCGAAGCCCTCGCGGGTGCTGATCACCGGCTTGACGGCGGGCGGCCGGGGCGCGGGCAGGGGGGTGCTCGCGAGGCCCCACTTCTTGGCGGCGACGGCGCGCGCGGCCTGGGTGCGGCGTACGTTCTCGGGCGAGTAGAGCGCGTCCAGTCCGGCGGCCTTCTGCTCGTGCGGCGCCCCGGCGCCGGCCTGGCCCGGCTTCCCGGCGGCGGACGCGCCGGGCGCGGAATTCGCCGGTTCGCCCGAGCCCGCGGCGCATCCTGAGCCGAGGGCGGCGACCAGGAGAGCGACCAGCACCGTACGGCCGCGCCATCGCCCGATTCCCGGTGCATGGTATGCGGCTTGTGTGATCATTTCTTCTTTTTGTCGTACTAGCTGCATGGTGTCGCATCCTGTCAGCGCGCGGAGCCTCCGAGCGCCCGACACCGCCGCCCCGACGCGTACCGTCCCCCGGCTGGCCCACAATGGGGCGGGTGACCGACCGCGCCTCCTCCCCCGCCGCCTCGCCCCCTCCCGTACCGGCTCCCGCCACGCCGCTCCTCGCGCCCCTCCTCTCCGCCGAGGGGCAGGCGCTGCTCGCCGAACTGCGTGACCACGACCCGGCCCAGGAGCTCGCCCTCGCCACCCGGCTGCGCCGTGACCATCCGGCCGAGCTGGTGTCGGCGGCGCTGGCGCAGGCGCGGCTGCGGCAGCGCGGCGTGGCGAAGTTCGGCGCGGAGGACGCGTACCGCATGTACTTCACGCCCCATGGCATCGAACAGGCCACGCGCGGCAGCGTCGCCGCCCACCGGGCCGCGCGCTTCCGCGCCCTCGCACCGGACTCGCGGGTCACGGACCTCTGCTGCGGCATCGGCGGCGACGCGATCGAGCTGGCGCGCGCGGGCCTCGCCGTGACGGCGGTCGATCTCGACCCGCTGACCTGCGAGATCGCCCTCACCAATGTGCGCGCCCTGGCGCCGGACGGCCCGCCCATGACGGTGACCCGGGCGGATGTCCTGGAGTACGACACCACCGGGGCCGACGCCCTCTTCATCGACCCCGCGCGGCGCGGCGGCCGGGGCAGGATCTTCGATCCCGAGGCGTACTCGCCACCGCTGTCCTGGGCGGTCGACGCGGTACGGCGGGCCGGCGCGGGCGCGGTCAAGATCGCGCCCGGCATTCCGCACGAGCTGATCCCCGACGACTTCGAGGCCGAGTGGATCTCGGACGGCGGCGACGTGAAGGAAGCGGTGCTCTGGCACCGGCGCGAGGGCGGGCGCGGGGACGGACGCGAGGCCGGACGCGGGGACCGGCTCGGGGACGGCGGGCCGGAGATCATCGTCCCCGGTAGGCGCCGCGCCACCCTCCTGCCCTCCGGCGCCACCCTCACCGGCCGGGGCCTGCCCGATCCGCCGGTCCGTCCGGTCGGCCGTTTCCTGTACGAGCCGGACGGCGCCGTCATCCGCGCGCATCTGGTCGCCGAGGTCGCCGAGGACCTGGACGGCGGACTGCTCGACGAGACGATCGCGTACATCACGGCCGACGAACCGCGCGCGACGCCGTTCGCCACGGTCTACGAGATCACCGACCAACTCCCCTTCGGGCTCAAGAAACTGAAGGCCCTGCTGCGCGAGCGCGAGGTCGGCGTGCTGACCGTGAAGAAGCGCGGCTCGGCGGTGGAACCGGAGGAGTTGCGCCGCCGGCTCAAACTCAAGGGCCCCCACGCGTCCACGGTCTTCCTCACCAGGGTCGCGGGCGCCCCGACGATGCTCATCGGCCACCCGGCGGAATAGCCCCCGTACGGCGGGAGTTGGCAGCGGCATGACCAGCGAGCAGACCAGCGAGCAGAGCAGCGAACCGGGCACTGACCAGAGCAGCGGGCCCGCCCCGAGGATCCTGACCGACGCGGCGCTCTCCGACTTCCTCGGGGAGCGGCAGTTCGGAACCCTCGCCACCGTCAAGCGCGATGGGCACCCGCATCTGACGACCATGGTGTACGGCTGGGATCCCGGGGAGCGGATCGTACGGTTCTCCACCACCGCCGACCGGCTCAAGGTGCGCCAGATCCGGAACAACCCCCGGGTGGCACTGCATGTCTCCAGCGACGACCACTGGACCTTCGCGGTCGCGGAGGGCGAGGCGGAACTCTCCGGGCCCTCGGCGGTGGCAGGTGACGCGGTCGGGCGCGAACTGCTCACGCTGCTGCCCGCCGCCGCCCGCCCCCAGGACCCCACGGACGAGGCGGAGTTCCTGGCGCGACAGGTGACCGAGCGCCGGCTGGTGATCCGGCTCAGGGTCGGGAAGCTGTACGGGACCGCCCTGGACATCGCCTGACCGCTGCGGGCGGCCGGGAGGGCAGGTCGCGCAGGTCGTCAGTCCAGGTCCGTGAGTTCGTCCGCGTAGATCTGTGACAGCGGCTGCGGGCCGATGTACTGCTGGCAGTTGCACTGCCGGCGCTCGTACCGCAGGGGCTTCTTGTTCTCGTCCCACTCCATCGGCGCCTCCACGTCCTCATGGCACTTGCCCTGCCGGTCGTGCTTCGCCAGATGGTGCGAACAGCCGCAGACCGGCTCCGGGGGCTTGTTGGCCTGTTCGAGGGCGAGCCGTTCGTGCTCCTGGAGCTTGAAGCGCTCAATTCTTCGTTCGTGCCGGGTCCGGAGCGCGGTGCGGCCGGTGTCGGCGATCCAGCCGAAGCCGCCCACGATGAAGAAGACGAAAATCCACCAAATCCATTCC
Source organism: Streptomyces scopuliridis (assembly GCF_042790125.1). GTDB lineage: Bacteria > Actinomycetota > Actinomycetes > Streptomycetales > Streptomycetaceae > Streptomyces > Streptomyces scopuliridis_A. Next base: position 250,992 of record NZ_JBHTZS010000004.1, on the reverse strand, counting down.
ATCCGCCGCCCCTTAACCCTGAATGGCGCATGCGTTCCCTCTTCAGGATAGGACGGACACGGTAAGACCCGCCTCAGCGATGTGCGCCCCCGCCCCTGCGGACCGGCACGGTCCGCATCAACCGCCCTGACCAGCACTGATGCCGGACCGATGGGACGAGCCCGAGCAGACCGGTGACCAGGAGCGTGATGCCGAGCCCCAGCGCGTACGCCGTCTCACCCAGCGTGACCGATTCCCTGCCGGTCACGCCCCCGCTCCCGGCCTCGGCGAGGGCCCGGCCGGTCACCCACACCCCCACCAGGCACAGCAGTACCGAGGGCAGCAGCCACATCACGGACCGCCGGTGCACCTCCAGCCGTGTGTCCGTCACGGGCTCCGGGGCGAACCGCGCCCAGGCGTCCAGCCGCTCCCGTATGACACGCCCCCGGCTCAGCCAGAAACCGACCGCGACCCCCGCCGGGATCAGCAGGACCGCCGCGAGGCCCAGCGCCACCAATCCGGTCATCACACCGAGGCCACCACCCTCGAAGCTCTGTATCGCCGTCCCCACGGCCGCCCAGCCGACCACGGCGAGCGCCCCCGTCAGCCAGAGCACCACCAGCCGTCCGAAGGAGAGACCGCGCCTGCTCAGCTCCACCATGGTCTGAGCCCGCTCGGCGAGCCGCACCGCATGGTCGGGCCACGGGCCCTGCTCCTGGGACGGCGGGGGCGGCGGCAGCGGAGCACGGCTGATCATTCGCCAGAGGTTAGCGGTGCGGAAGTGCGTCGACGGAGCGGGGTCGGACGTCACCGGTAGCGCCGCCCGCGCTCGTCATTCGCGGGTGTCCGACACCCAGTTCGGGTCGTCGTTGTCCGAGCGGCGCCCCACCACACCCTCGGCCGGCCCGCTCCCCACCGGCAGCCCGAACCGCTCCCCCTGCGTCTTACGGCTTACGGCTCCGCGATCTCCCGGAGCTCGACGGTGATGTCGTATTCATCGCCGTGGATCTCCACAAAGCGCCGGGTCCACTCGATGGCCTGCTCCTTGTCCTTGGCCTGCACGATCGCGTACCCACCGATGACCTCCTTGGCCTCGGTGAACGGCCCGTCGGTGACACTGAGCCTCCCGCCGCTCTGCCGGAAGCGCACACCCTGCGCGGACGGCGTCAGCCCGGCGGTGTCGAGCAGCACACCGGCCTTGGTCATCTCCTCGATCAACTCGCCCATGCGCCGCATCAGCTCAGGGCTGGGTCCGCCGGCGGGCGCGTTCTTCTCACTGCTGCTGACGGTCGACAGATAGCGCGGCATGGGTGACTCCTCGGTGTGTACGGCGCGGGGTGTGTACGGCGGGCTGCTCCCGCCCTCTCACCCCTACGTCGAACGGGAACCCCCCGGATCGACACACGCCGGCCGGCTATTCCGTCGCGACCGACTCGAAGCGCCAGCGGTGGGGTGGGCGGGCGAGGAGGTCCGGGGGTGGGGGTGGGAGTTCGGGGAGATCGGCGTCGTAGGGCGCGTCCCACCAGGTGATGACCAGGACACGGTCCCGGGGCGCGCGCAGGAGTTCGCGGCGGAGGGGCGCGTACGGCGGTTCCGGCGCGCGGGCCGGCGTCCGCGTCCGCGCCCACTCCAGCAGTTCCGCGCCCCGGCCCGGCGCCGCTTTCGCCTCCCACATCAGCGCGACCGTCATGAGTACAGGTTGTCCTTCGCCACTTCGTGCACATGGTCGTGATCGTGCGGGGCAGGTGGCTGCCCCGGCACATGCGGCTCCGTCACCGGCAGCGACGAGTCCGCCGACAGCTCCCAGTCCGACGCCGGCCGGTTGCGCGCCACCATCTCCGCGCCCAGAGCGGCCACCATCGCGCCGTTGTCCGTGCACAGCCCCGGGCGCGGCACGCGCAGCCGGATGCCCGCCCGCTCGCAGCGTTCCTGGGCGAGCGCGCGCAGCCGGGAGTTGGCCGCGACGCCGCCGCCGATCATCAGATGGTCCACGCCCTCGTCCTTGCAGGCGCGTACGGCCTTCCGCGTCAGTACGTCGACCACCGCCTCCTGGAACGACGCCGCCACATCCCGTACGGGCACCTCCTCGCCCGCGTTCCGCTTCGCCTCGATCCAGCGGGCCACCGAGGTCTTCAGGCCCGAGAAGGAGAAGTCGTACGGCGCGTCGCGCGGCCCGGTCAGTCCGCGCGGGAACGCGATCGCGGACGGGTCGCCCTCCCTCGCCAGCCGGTCGATCACCGGGCCGCCGGGGAAGCCCAGCTGGAGCACCCGCGCGATCTTGTCGAACGCCTCGCCCGCCGCGTCGTCGATCGTCGCGCCCATCGGCCGCACATCCGCGGTGATGTCCGGCGCGAGCAGCAGCGACGAATGGCCGCCGCTGACCAGCAGCGCCATGGTCGGCTCGGGCAGCCGGCCGTGTTCCAGCTGGTCGACGCAGATGTGCGAGGCCAGGTGGTTCACGCCGTACAGCGGCTTGCCCAGGGCGTACGCGTACGACTTCGCCGCCGAGACCCCCACCAGGAGGGCCCCCGCGAGGCCGGGGCCCGCGGTCACGGCGATGCCGTCCAGATCGCGCGCGGAGACCCCCGCCTCCTTCAGCGCGCGCTGGATCGTCGGCACCATCGCCTCCAGATGCGCGCGCGAGGCAACCTCCGGGACCACACCGCCGAAGCGCGCGTGCTCGTCGACGCTCGACGCGATGGCGTCGGCGAGCAGGGTCGTCCCCCGGACGATGCCGACGCCGGTCTCGTCGCAGGAGGTCTCGATACCGAGGACGAGGGGTTCGTCAGCCATGGTTCTCAGTTCCTTGATGGGTCTTCACGTGGTGGCGCATGACGAGCGCGTCGACATTGCCCGGCTGGTAGTAGCCGCGCCGGAAACCGATCCGCTCGAAGCCGAACCGCTCGTACAGCCGCTGCGCGCGGAGGTTGTCGACCCGCACTTCGAGCAGCACCTCCTCGCACTCGAAGGCGGTGGCGTGCTGGAGGAGATCGGTGAGCAGCCGGGCTCCGAGGCCGGTGCCCCACTGGTCGCGGGCGGCGGCGATGGTCTGTACGTCGCCGAGTCCCCCGGCGGCGGCGAGTCCCGCGTAGCCGACGATCCGGGCGCCGCCGGTGCCGCTCCGTCCGCTCCCTCCTTGCCCGCCCCTCCCGGACTCCGTCGTCTCGGCCACCACATAGCGGCGGGTGGCCCGGGGGCCGCGCGCGTGGGCCAGTTCCGACCAGAACATGCCCGGGGACCAGGCGTCCTCGGGGAAGAGGTCATGTTCGAGCGCGAGCACCGGCTCGATGTCCCACCAGCGCATCTCGCGCAGGGCGACGGCGGGCGCCGCCGCTCCGGCGGCCCCGGCATCTCCCGCCGCTGCCGCCGCTCCCGCCGCCTCGGCCGCGTTCACGTCAGCGGCGTCCGTCGCGTCCGTCACTTCGGCGTGACCACCTTGTAGTTCTTGGGCACCTGCGCGTCGGGCCGGCGCAGATAGAGCGGCAGCGCCGGCAGGAACTCCCCGCCGGCGGCCAGCCTCTCCGCCGCCAGCGAGGCGAGCGCCGCGGCCGACTGGTGCTCGGGGCCGCGGGCGTCCGGGAAGGTGTCGGGGTAGAGCAGCGCCCCGGCGCCGACGGCGGGCAGCCCCGCGACCGCCTCCGCGATATCGGCGGGCCGGTCGACCGCGGGTTCGGTCAGCCGGGTACGGGCGTCCGCGTACCGCGCCCAGTAGATCTCCTTGCGCCGCGCGTCCGTCGCGACGACGAAGGGGCCCTCGGCCCCGGAGGCGTACGCGAGCCCGTCCAGCGTGCACACCCCCCGCACCGGCACGCCGAGCGCGGAACCGAGGGTCAGCGCCGTGACCAGGCCGACGCGCAGCCCCGTGTACGGGCCGGGACCGACACCGACGATCACATCCGTGACGGCGTCGAGTTTCAGTCCGGCCCCGGCGAGGATCCGGTCGACGGCGGGCAGCAGCAGTTCCCCATGGCGGCGCGCGTCGACCTGACTCTCCTCGGCCAGGACGGAGCTGCCGTCGTGGAGAGCGACGGTGACGGCGGGCGTGGCGGTATCAACGGCGAGCAGAAGCACGCAAACAGCCTACGGCTCCCGGCCCCAAGGCACGGCGCCCCGTCCCGTCAGCCGCCTGCTGCTAACGTCACCACGGAGTCATACGTACGAGAGGTGGATCAAGGTGTCCAGGAGCAGCTCGGGAATCGTGGCCGGGCTCACCGCGGCTGCCATCGCCGTGGTCGGTTTCCTCGCCTACCAGGCGTCGGCGCATGTGCCCGACACCCTCGCCAAGCCCAAGACACCCCGCACCGCCCCCTCCGGCTCCGCCGGGTCCCCCGCGCAGAAGCCCAAGGACCCCAAGGCCCTGCCCGCCGAGTCGGGCGAGGGCGAACGGGTCGTCTACGCGCTGGCCGACCGGCGGGTGTGGCTGGTGGAGAAGAGCGGGCGGGTGATGCGGACGTTCCCGGTCATGCCGAGCACCGTCAGCCCCGAAGCCGGTTCGTACCAGGTGACCTCGCGGTCCGGATCGGTCACGGGCTCGGACGGGGTACGGATCGAGCATGTCGTGCGGTTCGCGCTCGTCGGCGATGTCGCGATCGGCTTCAGCGCCGCGGTGGACGGCACGCTGTCGAGCCCCGACCCGACGCTGAAGACGGGCGGGGTCAGGATGAAGGTGGCGGACGGAAACGCGATGTGGACGTTCGCGACGGTCGGTTCCAAGGTCGTGGTCGTCCCGTAGGTCCGGACCCGTACGTCAGGGCCCGTGGGTCAGGGCCGTACGCGAGGTTTACGCGGCGTCGCGCTCACGCGTGGCGTCGCGTCTCTGTTCCCGCTCGCGCCGCGACTCCAGTTCCCCGGCCTCGGCATCCTTGGCGTCCTTAACGTCCTTGCCCGCCGCCGCTTCGGCGGCCGACACGGCCGACGGCTCGCACGGCGGCGTGGACACGGCCGCCGCCGACGCGCAGGAGGCCAGCAGATCCTTCATGGGAACGGACGACGGCGAGAGCGTGCGCGTCAGATGCGAAGCGGAGCGCGGACGCGGCTCATGTGCTGGCGCCGGCATGGATGCCTCCTGGTGTTCGGGGGCAGGCGTAGTTAGGTAGACCTAACCACCTCTCCGTACCATGTCACCACGTACGGCACGGCACGCGCAACATTTTGCCGACGTCTTGTCGGAATGTACGGAACGGCTGGCCGAATCAGTGGGCCGGTCCGGTGAGTCCCGCCAGATCCGCCTCCGACCAGCGGCTGCCGAAGCCGGTGAGCGTGACCGTGCGCCGTTCATCAGTACCTTCAGCACCATCAGTACCGTCAGCACCGTCGGCGCCCGGGTCGGCTTCCGTATCGACGTTCGTACCGGCGTTCGTACCGGCGCCCACGGTCCGGTGGATCACCACATGCAGCCGGTCGTCCGACAGATCCTCGACCTTGCCCTCACCCCACTCCACGACCATCACGGAGTCCGGCAGCGAGACATCCAGATCGAGGTCCTCCATCTCGTCGAGCCCCCCGCCCAGCCGGTACGCGTCGACATGGACCAGCGGCGGGCCCCCGACCAGGGACGGATGGACCCGGGCGATCACGAACGTCGGGGAGGTGACGGCGCCGCGGACGCCGAGGCCCTCGCCGAGGCCGCGGGTGAGGGTGGTCTTGCCCGCGCCGAGTTCGCCGGTCAGCATCACCAGATCGCCGGGGCGCAGGAGGGCCGCGAGGCCGCGGCCCAGCTCCCGCATCCGCTCGGGGGTCTCGACGGTGAGGCGGACAGCGGGACGGCCGGTACGGCGGGTGGCGGGCGCGGCGTCAGCCGCCGGGCTGTGCGGTGCTTCCATGAGTGCCAACGTTAGCCGCTGCCGGCATCGCGCCCACCCGTGCCAGCAGGTCGGCGAGGCGGTCCGTGACGGCCTCCGGATGCTCCAGGATCACCAGATGCCCGGCGTCCGGTACGAGCACCAGCTCCGCGTCCGGCAGCAGATCGCCGATGGCCTCGCTGTGCGTGCTGGGCGTCACCAGATCGCTCTCCCCGGCCAGGACCAGCGCCGGGATCTCCAGGAAGACCGAGAGCGCCTGCACCTTGTCGTGATCGGTGAAGGCCGGATAGAACTCCGCGACCACATCGATCGGGGTCGACTCGATGAGCCGCTCGGCGAACCGTACGACCGCCGGGTCCACGTCCTTCGAGCTGAAGGAGTACCGCTTGATCAGCCCCGCGAAGAGATCCGCCGTGGCCCGCCGGCCGCGCTCGACCAGCTCGGCCTGGGAGCCGAGCGCCTTGAGCACGCCGGGCAGGACGCGGCGTACGGCGTTCACGCCCGCGACCGGCAGGCCGTAGTTGACCTCGCCGAGCCTGCCGCTCGACGTACCGATGAAGGCGACGCCGACGACCCTCTCCCGTACCAGCTCCGGGTACTGGTCGGCGAGGGCCATGATCGTCATGCCGCCCATGGAGTGGCCGACCAGCACCAGCGGGCCCTCGGGCGCCGCCGCGTCGATGACGGTCTTCAGATCGCGGCCGAGCTGGTCGATGGAGACCGGGACCGCGCCGGGGCCCTGCTGGGCGGCGCCGCGCGCGGAGCGGCCATGGCTGCGCTGGTCCCAGTGGACGGTACGGACGAGCCCGCGCAGGGCGGCGCGCTGGAAGTGCCAGGAATCCTGGTTGAGGCAGTAGCCATGGCTGAAAACGACCGTGACCGGCGCGGGTGCCTTCCGGCCGAAGAGCCTCCGGCGGCGCGGGCCGGCCGCCGGATCCGCGCCGGTCGCGGCCTCCGGGTCGACCTCGTCGATCTCGTAGTACAGCTCCGTACCGTCGTCGGAGAGCGCGGTTCCCGGGGTGCCGCGCAGCGCGCCGTACGGTCCCGACGCGTCGAGCGCGAGCCGGGCCCTTCTGCGCATCCCGCGGCCGACCGTCAGTCTCTCGATCGCGACCCCGGCCGCCGCGCCCGCGGCGATCACGCCTATCGCGGCCCCGGCGACGCCCGCTTTGCGCCAGTTGCCCGTGACCGACGCCACCGCGGCCGCCGCCCTGGCCGCCGCGTCACCCGCCGCGCTGCTCTCGCTCACCGTGCGCTCCTCGTCGTTCCCGCCGGAATCTTCCCCGTCGTACTGAGCCTCACCCGGCTGCGGTCACACGGGCCGTTGCCCCTTCAACATACTCATCCGGGCAACGCATGCATTCAGGCCACTCGTTCGAGTGGCCGCGCGGGCCGCTCGTTGACGTGGTCACGCGGGCCGCTCATTGACGTAGACGCGAGGGACACGTGAACCGATGCGTGTGACGATCTCGTAGGCGATGGTGTCCGCCGCCTCGGCCCAGTCCTCGGCGGTCGGCTCGCCGCGGTCGCCGGGCCCGAACAGGATGGCGGTCGCGCCCGGCTCCGGGGTGTCGCCGCCGAGGTCGACGACGAACTGGTCCATGGCGACCCGCCCCGCCACCCGCCGCCTGACCCCGCCGACGAGGACGGGCCCGCGGTCGGAGGCATGGCGCGGGATGCCGTCGGCGTAACCGAGGGGTACGAGCCCGAGCGTCGTCTCCCGGGACGTCACATAGCGGTGGCCATAGCTGACGCCGTGGCCCTCCGGCGCCCGCTTGACCAGGGCGACGGAGGCGGAGAGCGTCATCGCGGGCCGCAGGCCGAAGTCCCGGGAGGTGCCGAGCTCCGGGCTCGGGGAGATGCCGTACATCGCGATGCCGGCCCGGACGAGGTCGAAGGACGCCTCGGGAAGCGTGAGCGTGGCCGCCGAGTTGGCGATATGCCGGACCTCGGGCTCGACGCCCTGCTTCTCGGCGTACGCGACCATCTCGTGGAACGCGTCGAGCTGCGCGGCGATGGAGGGGTGGCCCGGCTCGTCGGCGCACGCGAAGTGGGACCAGAGGCCGGTGACCCGGATCAGACCGGCGGCCTGCGCGTCGAGCGCGGCGGCCACGAGTTCCGGCCAGTCGGCGGGCTGGCAGCCGTTCCGGCCGAGGCCGGTGTCCGCCTTGAGCTGGATACGGGCAGGACGCCCGGCCACGCGCGCGGCGGCGGTCACCTCGCGAAGCGCCCACATCGCGCTGACGGACATGTCGAGATCGGCCTCGATGCCCTCCCGCCAGGGGTCGCCGGGCGTCCAGAGCCAGCACATGACCCGGCTCTCGATGCCCGCCGCGCGCAGGGCGAGCGCTTCGTGGGGGGTGGCCGTACCGAGCCAGGTGGCGCCCGCGTCGAGGGCGGCCCGCGCGGTGGGCACCATGCCGTGTCCGTAGCCGTCGGACTTCACGACGCCCATCAGCGCGACGCCGGGTCCCACACGGGAGCGCAGCGCGCGGACGTTGCCCCGCAGGGCGGCGAGATCGACTTCGGCCCGCGCGCGCACACCGGCCGAAGTGTGCTTGTTTTCGGTCATCGTGCCCAGTCTCTCAGAGCGATGTCCCGGGCCGGTGCGGACGCGTGACCGGTGCTGGGCCGGTGCCGGGCCTGTGCGAGGGCGCCGCGGGGGCGCCGCCGGGCCGCCGCTGGTGCGGAGGCGCAGCCGCTCAGCCCATGACGTTCCGCCACGCCTCCGGCAGGTTCTCCGCCACCTCGTCCGACACCAGCGGCGCGTTCCTCGCGGCGAGCCGGGCCGCGAGGCCATGGAGGTAGGCCGCCGCCGACGCCGCGTCACGGGCCGGCAGGCCGGCCGCGAGCAGGGAGCCCGCCAGGCCCGAGAGGACGTCCCCGCTGCCCGCCGTGGCCAGCCAGGGCGTGCCCGTCGGATTCACCCGGACCGGTACGGCCGGGTCCCGGTCCGCGACCAGTGTCGTCGAGCCCTTCAGCAGCACCGTCGCTCCGTACCGCGCCGCCAGCTCCCGAACCGCCGTCAGCCGGCCCGCCTCCACCTCCGGCCTGGCCACGCCGAGCAGCGCCGCCGCCTCGCCCGCGTGCGGGGTGAGGAGGGTCGGGGCGGTACGTCCTCGTACGGTCTCCGCGTCCAGCAGCCGCAGCCCGTCCGCGTCCACCAGCACCGGGACGTCCGAGGCCAGTACGTCCGACACGGCGGCCTCGGGGCCCGAGCCGTCGCCCAGGGCGTCCCCGAGACCGGGGCCGACCGCCCAGGCCTGGACCCGGCCCGCCTTCGACGGCGGTCCCTCGTGCACCAGCGTCTCCGGGAAGCGCGCGATCACCGCGTCGCCGCCGGGGCCCACATAGCGGACCGCGCCCGCGCCGCCCCGCAGGGCGCCCGCGACCGCGAGCACCGCCGCGCCCGGATAGCGCGTGGATCCGGCGACCACACCGACCACACCGCGCCGGTACTTGTCGCTCTCACCCGTCGGCACCGGCAGCAGCCGGGCCACATCCTCGTGCTGGAGCGCCTCCAGCTCGGGCACGGACGGCAGATGGGGCGCGAGGCCGATGTCCACGAGCCGTACCACGCCCGCGTGTTCCCTGGCCGGGTCGATCAGCAGGCCCGGCTTGTACGTACCGAACGTCACCGTCACGTCCGCGCGCAGCGCCTCCCCCGTCACCTCCCCGCTGTCCGCCTCGACCCCGCTCGGCAGATCGACGGCGACGACCACCGCGCCGGAGCCGCGGGCCGCCCGCGCCACCGGTACGGCGTCGGGGCGCAGCCCGCCGTGTCCGCCGATGCCTGTGATGCCGTCGAGTACGAGATCGGCGGCGGCCAGTACGTCGTAGGGGTCGTCGGCGACGCGTCCGCCCGCGCCGAGCAGCGCCGTCAGCCCGCCCTCGTGGGTCCGGCCGGGGGCCAGTGGTACGACGGTGACGGACGCGCCCCGACGGGCCAGCCGGGCGCCGGCGTAGAGCGCGTCGCCGCCGTTGTCGCCGCTGCCGGCGAGCAGGACGACCCGCGCCCCGTACACCCGCCCGAGCAGATCCCGCAGCAGGTCCGCGCAGACCGCGGCGATACCGGCGGCGGCGCGCCGCATGAGCGCGCCCTCCGGCAGCCGTGCCATCAGCTCGCGTTCGGCGTTCCGTACCGTCTCCACGCTGTACGCAGTACGCATTCGACCAGCCTCTCCACCGTCACCCGCCGTTGACCGCCGTCCACCCTCAACCCTCCGCGATCACCACGGCGGACGCCACCCCCGCATCGTGGCTGAGCGACACGTGCCAGGTCCGTACGCCCAGTTCCGCGGCGCGCGCCGCGACCGTCCCCCGTACCCGCAGCCGCGGCTGCCCGCTGTCCTCGACGCACACCTCGGCGTCCGTCCAGTGCAGCCCGCCGGGCGCGCCCAGCGCCTTGGCCACGGCCTCCTTGGCGGCGAACCGCGCCGCCAGGGAGGCCACTCCGCGCCGCTCGCCGCTCGGCAGCAGCAGCTCCGACTCCGAGAAGAGCCGGTCGGCGAGCTGCGGGGTCCGCCGCAGGGACTCCTCGAACCGGTCGATCTCCGCGACGTCGATCCCCACCCCGATGATCAACTCATCCTCCTTGTCCGGCTTCTCGCCGTCTCCACTCCACGATCACCGCTCACTCCACGGTGACGGACTTCGCCAGATTCCTCGGCTGGTCCACCTCATTGCCGCGCGCCGTCGCCAGCTCGCACGCGAACACCTGCAACGGCACCGTCGAGACCAGCGGCTGAAGCAGTGTCGGCGTCACCGGGATACGGATCAGATGATCCGCGTACGGCACCACCGCGTCGTCCCCCTCCTCCGCGATCACGATCGTGCGCGCGCCCCTGGCCCGGATCTCCTGGATGTTCGACACGATCTTGTCGTGCAGCACCGAACGCCCGCGCGGCGAGGGTACGACCACCACCACCGGCAGATCCTCCTCGATCAACGCGATCGGGCCGTGCTTCAGCTCACCGGCCGCGAAGCCCTCGGCGTGCATGTACGCCAGTTCCTTGAGCTTGAGCGCACCCTCCAGGGCGACCGGATAGCCCACGTGCCGGCCCAGGAACAGCACCGTCGGCTTGTCCTTGAGAGTGCGCGCCAGGGCCCGTACCGGCTCCATCGTCTCCAGGACGCGCTCCACCTCGCAGGAGATCCGCGACAGGTCCCGGATGACGGCCCTGATCTCGTCGCCCCACTTCGTACCGCGCCGCTGCCCCAGATACAGCGCGACCAGATAGCAGGCCACCAGCTGGGTCAGGAACGCCTTGGTCGACGCGACGGCGACCTCCGGGCCCGCGTGCGTGTAGAGGACGGCGTCCGACTCCCTCGGGATGGTCGAACCGTTCGTATTGCAGATGGCCAGCACCTTCGCGCCCTGCTCGCGGGCGTGCCGCAGCGCCATCAGCGTGTCCATGGTCTCGCCGGACTGCGAGATCGCGATCACCAGCGTGCGCCGGTCCAGGATCGGGTCCCGGTAGCGGAACTCACTGGCCAGCTCCACCTCGCAGGGCAACCTCGTCCAGTGCTCGATGGCGTACTTCGCGATCAGCCCGGCGTGGAAGGCCGTCCCGCACGCCACGATGACGACCTTGTCCGCCTCGCGCAGCACGGCGGCCGGGATACGCACCTCATCGAGCGTCAGCGAGCCCTCGGCGTCGATCCGTCCGAGGAGGGTGTCCGCGACCGCCTTGGGCTGCTCGGCGATCTCCTTCAGCATGAAGTAGTCGTAGCCGCCCTTCTCGGCGGCGGACGCGTCCCAGTCCACGTGGTACGCGCGGACCTCGGCCGGGGCGCCGTCGAAGTCCGTCACCACCACCCCGTCCCGGCGCAGTTCGACGACCTGGTCCTGGCCGAGCTCGATCGCGGAGCGCGTATGGGCGATGAACGCGGCGACGTCCGAGGCGAGGAAGGACTCGCCGTCCCCGACGCCCACCACCAGGGGGGAGTTGCGGCGCGCGCCGACCACCACGTCCGGCTCGTCCGCGTGGACGGCGACGAGCGTGAACGCGCCCTCCAGCCGCCGGCACACCTGCCGCATGGACTCCGCGAGATCGCCGCACGACGAGAACGCCTCGGCGAGCAGATGCGCCACGGCCTCGGTGTCGGTCTCCGACTCCAGGTCGTGGCCGCGCCCGGCCAGTTCGGCGCGGAGCGCGGCGAAGTTCTCGATGATGCCGTTGTGTACGACGGCGACGCGTCCCGCGTTGTCCAGATGGGGATGGGCGTTGACATCGGTCGGGCCGCCGTGCGTGGCCCACCGGGTATGTCCGATACCGGTGGCGCCGCTCGGCAACGGCCGTTCCACCAGCGTCTTCTCCAGGTTGACGAGCTTGCCCGCCTTCTTCGCCGCGGCCAGTCCGCCGTCGGCGAGTACCGCGACTCCGGCGGAGTCGTACCCCCGGTACTCAAGCCGCTTGAGACCCGCGATGACCACATCGAGCGCCGACTGTCCGCCGACGTAACCCACAATTCCGCACATGTCCGCAGCCTAGGTGCTGTCCCGTCGATCTTCGTGGACCGGCCGGTGCGGTGCCTGATGCGTCCCCCGCGTCGCCCGCCACGTGACCTAGCACACCACCCAGAAGGGTCCCGCACCCCCGACAATGGCGGGGTGATCACTTCGCCGCCACGAAGCGCCCCACGCCGGGGCGAGCACGGGCCGACCCCCTATGTCGACCTCAGCCGGGCCGAGTGGAGCGCGCTGCGCGACAAGACGCCGCTGCCCCTCTCCGCCGAGGAGGTCGAGCGGCTGCGCGGGCTCGGCGACGTCATCGATCTCGACGAGGTACGGGACGTCTATCTGCCGCTCTCCCGGCTGCTCAACCTCTATGTCCAGGCCACGGCGGGGCTGCGCGGCGCGCTGAACACCTTCCTCGGGGACGCGGGCAACGGGCACGGCGCCCAGCGCGGCACACCGTTCGTCATAGGCGTGGCGGGCAGTGTCGCCGTCGGAAAGTCCACCGTGGCCCGGCTGTTGCAGGCACTGCTCGCCCGCTGGCCGGAGCACCCGCGGGTGGAACGCGTCACCACCGACGGCTTCCTGCTCCCGATGAAGGAGCTCCAGTCCCGCGGGCTGATGTCACGCAAGGGTTTCCCGGAGTCGTACGACCGCCGCGCGCTGACCCGGTTCGTCGCCGACATCAAGGCGGGCAAGGACGAGGTCACGGCCCCGGTCTACTCGCATCTGATCTACGACATCGTGCCCGGCGAACTGCTCACCGTACGGCGGCCCGACATCCTCATCGTCGAGGGCCTCAACGTCCTCCAGCCCGCGCTGCCCGGCAAGGACGGCAGGACCAGGGTCGGGCTCGCCGACTACTTCGACTTCAGTGTGTATGTCGACGCGCGCCCCGAGGACATCGAGACCTGGTACCTCAACCGCTTCCGCAAGCTCCGCGAGACGGCCTTCCAGGACCCGGCCTCGTACTTCCGGAAGTACACCCAGGTCTCCGAGGAAGAAGCCCTCGACTACGCCAGGACGATGTGGCGGACCATCAACAAGCCCAATCTCCTGGAGAATGTGGCGCCCACGCGCAGCCGCGCCACACTGGTCCTGCGCAAGGGCCCCGACCACAAGGTCCAGCGGCTGTCGCTGCGCAAACTCTGACGAACTGAGGGGCTGTCAGCGTGCTCCATCTGCGCCTGCTCGTGCCGGACGGCCGTACCGACGAGGTCGTACAGGCCGTGGAGCGGACCGTCGGCACCGCGCATCTCGTCGTCGTGCCGGGGGCCTCCCGCGATCCGCGCGGCGATCTGGTCATGTGCGATGTGGCGCGCGAGGCGGGCAGCGGACTGATCGGGGAACTGCGCGCCCTCGGGATCGACGAGACCGGTTCGATCTCGGTGGAGAACATCGATCTGTCGCTGTCGAGGACGGCGGACGAGGCGGAGGAGGAAGCGCCCGGTGAGGGCGCCGACGCCGTGCTGTGGGAGCAGTTGGAGGAGGTGACCCACGAGGAGTCCTCGCTCTCCCTCACCTATCTGGCGTTCCTGGCGCTGGCGACGATGATCGCGGCCTGCGGCGTGGTGCTGGACAACGCGATCCTGATCGTGGGCGCGATGGCGGTGGGTCCGGAGTTCGGCCCACTGGCCGGGATCTGTACGGCGCTGGTGCAGCGCGCCCCGCTGCTGGCGTGGCGTTCGCTGATCGCGCTGATCGCCGGGTTCGCGGTGGCGATGGGGCTGACGACGGTCTTCAGTCTGGTGATGGACGCCTTCGGGCTCTTCACGGAATCCATGCTGGCGGCCGACCGGCCCAACACCTCGTTCATCTGGAACCCGGACCTGTTCTCGCTGGTGGTGGCGGCTCTCGCGGGGGTGGCCGGGATGCTCTCGCTGACGTCCGCGAAGTCGGGCGCGCTGGTGGGGGTGGCCATCTCGGTGACCACGGTCCCGGCGGCGGCCAACGCGGCGGTCGCCCTCGGCTACGGCGAACTCACGCAGGTATGGGGCTCCACCAGCCAGCTCCTGCTGAACCTCGCGGGCATCGTGGCCGCCGGTACGCTCACCCTGCTCACCCAGAAGGCGCTGTGGGCGGCGCGGCGGGGACGCGAACGGCGTACGGGCATCGCCCGCGTACGGCCCTGAACCGCCCCGAACCGAGGCGGCCCGGCCCCGAGACGGAACCGGAACGCACTGGGCCGGCACCCGAGGCGGCCCGGCCCCGGGGCGGAACGCGCCGCGGCCCGGACCCGCCGTGGGTCCGGGCCGCCGGAGTACTTCACCGGTTCAGCTCAACGCCTTCAGCCGAGCGCCGACTTCACCGCGTCCGCCAGCCGGCTCGCCACCGACCGCGCCTGGTCGATGTCCGCCGCCTCGACCATGACCCGTACCAGCGGCTCGGTGCCCGAGGGGCGCAGCAGGACGCGGCCCGTGGAGCCCAGTTCGCGTTCGGCCTCGGCGACCGCCGAGGCCAGTTCCGCGGAGGTCCCCACCCGCGATTTGTCGACATCGGGCACATTGATCAGCACCTGCGGCAGCCGCCGCATGACGCCCGCGAGGTCGGCCAGCGTACGGCCCGTCGCGGCGACCCGGGCCGCGAGCATCAGGCCGGTGAGGGTGCCGTCGCCGGTGGTGGCGTGGTCGAGGACGATGACATGGCCCGACTGCTCGCCGCCGAGGGCGTAGCCGTGCTCCTTCATCGACTCCAGTACGTAGCGGTCGCCGACCGCGGTCTCGACGAGATGGATGCCCTCGCGCTCCATCGCGATCTTGAACCCGAGGTTGGACATGACCGTTCCGACCACCGCGTCGCCGCGCAGCGTGCCCGCCTCGCGCATCGCGAGGGCCAGTACGGCGAGGATCTGGTCGCCGTCGACCTCTTCGCCTGCGCCGTCCACGGCCAGACAGCGGTCCGCGTCACCGTCATGGGCGATGCCGAAGTCCGCGCCGTGCTCGACGACCGCGGCCTTGAGCTGGTCCAGATGTGTGGAGCCGCATCCGTCGTTGATATTCAGCCCGTCCGGCTCAGCGCCGATCGTGACGACCTCGGCGCCGGCGCGGGTGAACGCCTCCGGTGACACCCGGGCCGCCGCGCCGTGCGCCTCGTCCAGGACGACCTTCAGCCCGTCGAGCCGGTTCGGCAGCACAGCGATCAGATGTGCCACGTACTGATCGAAACCTTCGTCGTACGAGCGGACCCGGCCCACTCCGCCACCGGTCGGCCGCTCCCAGGGGGCGCCGGTGCGGTGCACGGTGTTCTCGTAGTAGGCGGCCTCGATCCGGTCCTCCAGCTCATCGGCGAGTTTGTGCCCGCCGCGCGCGAAGAACTTGATGCCGTTGTCGGGCATGGCGTTGTGGCTCGCGGAGAGCATCACGCCGAGGTCGGCGCCCAGCACCCCGGTGAGATACGCCACCGCGGGGGTGGGCAGCACACCGACACGCAGGACGTCCACGCCCGCGCTCGCGAGTCCCGCCACGACAGCGGCCTCGAGGAATTCACCGGAAGCACGAGGATCACGTCCGACCACCGCCGTGGGCCGATGCCCCTCGAACGTTCCCACCTCGGCGAGCACATGTGCCGCCGCGACCGAAAGACCGAGCGCCAGCTCGGCCGTCAGATCGGCGTTGGCCACACCGCGCACGCCGTCCGTGCCGAAGAGTCGTCCCACAGCTCTCCCTCCGAGAACACCCGGAACCGGTAGTCACCGATAACGCCCCGAGCGAAAAGATTTCGAAAACGCAAACCCATGCAAAGTTTTGAGCGCCTGATGCTGTTATACGCCCGAGTAACCAATAAAACGAACGCCCCGGCAGCACGGAGTGCCGCCGGGGCGTTCGGGTGCCGTAGAGGCCGGCCAGCGAGGCCGTAATGCCAGTACCGGCAAGCGAGCGATTTAGCGCTTGCTGTACTGCGGCGCCTTGCGGGCCTTCTTCAGACCGGCCTTCTTGCGCTCGACCGCGCGGTCGTCGCGGCTCAGGAAGCCGGCCTTCTTCAGCGGGGCGCGGTTGTTGTCCACGTCCGCCTCGTTCAGCGAGCGGGCCACACCGAGGCGCAGGGCGCCGGCCTGGCCGGAGACGCCGCCACCGGAGATACGGGCGATGACGTCGTAGCGGTTGTCGAGCTCAAGCACCTTGAAGGGCTCGTTGACAGCCTGCTGGTGCACCTTGTTGGGGAAGTAGTCCTCAAGGGTGCGACCGTTGATCTTCCACTTGCCGGTGCCCGGGACGATCCGGACGCGGGCGATGGCGTTCTTGCGACGGCCCAGGCCGGCCGCCGGCTGCGGGTCGCCGAAGCGGGACGCCAGCGACTCGGAGGTGTACTCGCCCTCGACCGGGGTCTCCGACTCGAAGGTCGTCACCTCGGCGTACGTCTCTTCCGCCTCAGGCGCTTCGACGGGGGTCTCTGCAGTGGTCTCGGCCACGATGCTCCTCAGATTTCTTTTCGTCTTAGGGGGTGGCCGGAACTACTGCGCGACCTGGGTGATCTCGAACGGGACCGGCTGCTGAGCAGCGTGCGGGTGCTGGTCACCCGAGTAGATCTTCAGCTTCGAGATCATCTGACGGCCCAGGCTGTTCTTGGGGATCATGCCCTTGATGGCCTTCTCGACGGCCTTCTCGGGGTTCTTGGCGAGCAGCTCGTCGTAGCGGACGGAGCGCAGACCACCCGGGTAACCGGAGTGGCGGTACGCCATCTTCTGGGTCCGCTTGTTGCCGGACAGGTGCACCTTGTCGGCGTTGATGATGATGACGAAGTCACCGGTGTCGACGTGGGGCGCGTAGATCGGCTTGTGCTTACCGCGCAGAAGGTTGGCGGCGGTGGTCGCCAGACGGCCCAGGACGATGTCCTGCGCGTCGATGATGTGCCACTGGCGCGTCACATCGCCGGGCTTGGGGCTGTACGTACGCACGGTCGTATGCCTTCGCTTCTTCAGTGATGGGGTCTCCCCCAGCCCCCCAGGGCTGAGGGGACGGGTCCTGTACAGGGGCCACCCGGACGATCACGACAGCCCTGGTGGTGCTCCGGGGACGCAACCCGTGCACCTACCGCTGTCCATCGGCCCGGTGGACCGGCGTAAGGGCCCCTCGCGTGAGAACGACCAAGCCAATACGCATAACGAACCAGAAGAATACCGTCGCTGCCCCGTACGGGTCAAAACGGGGGCAGGCCCCCAAGCGCGGGGCCTCCCAAGGGCCGGACGGCCGCCCACAGGCCGGGCCGCCTGTGAGGGCCGGGCCGTCGTCCGGCCGGCGCCTACCGCGCCCGTACCACCCGTCGCTCGTCCCACACCGGCTCCGGCGTCTCCCGTACGACCCCGTCCGAGCCGAATACCAGATACCGGTCGAAGGAGCGAGCGAACCAGCGGTCGTGGGTGACCGCCAGCACCGTCCCGTCGTACGCCTC
Organism: Streptomyces scopuliridis; assembly: GCF_042790125.1. Lineage (GTDB taxonomy): Bacteria > Actinomycetota > Actinomycetes > Streptomycetales > Streptomycetaceae > Streptomyces > Streptomyces scopuliridis_A. The sequence goes on along the minus strand of NZ_JBHTZS010000004.1, from coordinate 233,367 downwards.
AAGGCCGTCCTGGAGCGCCTCCGCGGACTCCAGGTCCAGGTTGTCCGTCGGCTCGTCCAGCAGCAGCGCGGTCGTACCGCACAGTTCGAGCAGCAGGATCTGGAAGCGCGCCTGCTGGCCGCCCGAGAGCTTCTCGAAGGGCTGGTCGCCCTGGCGCTCCAGCTCGTACCTGCGCAGCACGCTCATCGCGCCGCCCCGGTCCTTCGCGTGCTCCGTCCACAGGATGTCGACCAGTGTGCGGCCGAGCAGCTCGGGGTGGGCGTGGGTCTGCGCGAAGTGGCCCGGTACGACCCGCGCGCCCAGCTTCCATCCGCCGGTGTGCCGTACGTCCTCGCCGGCCAGCAGCCGCAGGAAGTGGGACTTGCCGGAGCCGTTCGAACCGAGCACCGCGACCCGCTCGCCGTAGTAGATCTCCAGCGAGAACGGCTTCATCAGCCCGGTCAGCTCAAGATTCTCGCAGGTCAGGGCTCGTACGCCGGTACGGCCGCCGCGCAGCCGCATGGAGATCTCCTGCTCGCGCGGCGGCTCCGGCGGCGGGCCCGCGTCCTCGAACTTCTTGAAGCGCGTCTGCATCGCCCGGTAGCGCGAGGCCATGTCGGGGCTGATCGCCGCCTGCTGCCGCAGCCGGTGCACCAGCGCCTTCAGCCGGGCGTGCTCCTCGTCCCAGCGCCGCTTCAGCTCCTCGAAACGCGCGAAGCGCTCCTTGCGGGCCTCGTGGTACGTGCCGAACCCGCCGCCGTGCACCCACACGTCGGAGCCGGCCGGGCTGGGCTCCACGCTCACGATCTTCTCGGCGGCCCTGGCCAGCAGCTCCCGGTCGTGGGAGATGAAGAGGACCGTCTTACGGGTCTCCTTCAGCCGCTCCTCCAGCCACCGCTTGCCCGGCACGTCCAGATAGTTGTCCGGCTCGTCCAGCAGCAGCACCTGGTCGGGCCCGCGCAGCAGCGCTTCCAGCACCAGCCGTTTCTGCTCGCCGCCGCTCAGGGTGCGCAGCTCGCGCCACTGCGCCTTCTCGTACGGGACGCCGAGCGCCGCCGTCGTGCACATGTCCCAGACCGTCTCGGCCTCGTAGCCGCGCGCCTCCGCCCAGTCGCTCAGCGCCTGCGCGTACCGCATCTGCGCGGCCTCGTCGTCGACCGTCATGATGCCGTGCTCGGCCGCGTCGACGGCCGCCGCGGCTTCCCGTACGCGCGGCTGCGCGACCGAGACCAGCAGGTCACGGACCGTGCGCTCGTCCCGTACCGACCCCACGAACTGCGACATCACACCGAGCCCGCCGCTGACCGTCACCGAGCCGCCGTGCGGCTGGAGGTCCCCCGCGATCAGCCTCAGCAGGGTGGTCTTGCCCGCGCCGTTGGCCCCGACGAGAGCGACGACGGAGCCTTCCGCGACGCGGAACGAGGCGTCGGCGAGCAGCACCCGTCCGTCGGGCAGGTAGTACTCCAGGTGCGCGGCCTCAACATGTCCCATGTCCGGCATTGTCGGTGCAGGCGGCGCGGGAGCCCAATCCTTTTCCGATTCCCGCGCGGTTTCCCGGCCGCCGGGCGGTCTAAACTCGCGCCATGAGCTTTGGGCAAGGGGGGCCCTCCTGGGGCGGCCCCGGTTCACCGGACCATGACCCGCACGGCACACAGACACCGGACTGGGCCGCTCTCGCGGACGCCTCCGCCGCGCGCACCCGCCGCAAACGCTGGCTGATGATCGGCGGCGGCGTGCTCGCGACCGGCGCGATAGCCGCGATCGTGGCGACCGCCGTCGTCTCCATGAACGGCGGGAACGACCGCGGCTCGGAGAACACCTCCAACGAGCTGCCCACGCCCAGCGGTCTGCCGGACCAGAGCCCCGAGACCGAGCCCACCTTCTCGTCGGTCGCGCCGCTGCCGCCGCCGAACCCGAAGGACTACGTCTCCAGCGCCGACAAGGACAAGGCGCCGCTGAGCGCCGACACCCTCTTCCCCGGCGACAAGCTCACGATGAGCGACCGCGTCTACGCGAAGGGCGCCACGGCCCGCACCACCAACTGCGCCGCGGCGGCGCAGGGCCGGCTCGGCTCCATCCTCGCCTCGAACAGCTGCGACGAGGTCATCCGCGCCACGTACAGCAAGGACGGGGTCGCCGTGACCGTCGGCGTCGCGGTCTTCCAGACCGAGGCGCTGGCGCTGAAGGCCAAGGAGCAGGCGAAGGACGGCGTCGCCTCGCTCTCCGGCGCCGGTGTCCCGACCTTCTGCCGGGCCCCCTCCATCTGCCGCAAGACCACCAACTCGTACGGCAGGTACGTCTACTTCACGGTCGGCGGCTTCACCTCCGGGACGAACGTCACCGAATCGGACAAGGACGTCTTCACCGTCGGGGACGATGTCGCGGAGTTCACCTTCCGCCAGATCCTCGCCCGGGGCAGGGCCCAGGCGTCTGCCGCGGCCACCGCCCCCGGCCAGCGGTAACCGGCGCTCGTCAACCCCCGTCGTCACAACTCGGCTGTCAACCCCGGGCCGTCAACCCCGGGCCGTCAACCCCGGCCGTCATCCGCGTCGCGGCCCCGCCGTCGGCACCGCCCGCGCTCTCCGCTGGGTACAGTCAGCGCACATTGTGTGGCGCTGGTGAACGTTCAGAGGGCGTGGGGTGGATGGCGGTCAAAGTCACCGTGGTGGTACCGACGTACAACTCGGGAATCCACATCGAGCCGCTGGTCGGCTCGCTCCTGGGGCAGACCCTGCCCAGCGACGAGTTCGAGGTGCTCTTCGTCGACGACGGCTCGACCGACGAGACCCCGGAGCGGCTGGCGGCCCTGGTCGCCGAGCACGACCACTTCCGGCTGGAGCGCATTCCCAACTCGGGCTGGCCGGGAAAGCCGCGCAACATCGGTGTGGAGCGGGCGAACGGCCACTACGTGCAGTTCGCCGACCACGACGACCGGCTGGCGCCCGAGGCGCTGGAGCGGCTGTACGCCATGGCCGCGCGCAATGACTCCGACATCGTCATCGGCAAGGTCGCCAGCAACTTCCGCAGCCGGGGCGTCCCGTACGGTCTGATGACCCGGACCCGGGAGAGCTGCACGGTACGGAACGCGCCGCTCATCGACAGCCTCACCCCGCACAAGATGTTCCGCACCGCGTTCCTGCGCGAGCACGGCATCGCGCACCCCGAGGGGCCCTGGATCCTGGAGGACCAGCTCTTCATGGTCCGCGCCTATCTCAAGGCGTCCGTGGTCTCCGTACTGGGCGACTACGTGTGTTACGCGTACTGGGCCCGGGAGGACGCCGAGAACGCCGGTACGGCCGCCATGGACCCGCGCCGGTACTACGGGAATCTCCGCGAGGTCATGGCGACCGTCGTCGCGGGCACCGAGCCGGGGCCCGAGCGCGACCGGCTGCTGCGCCGCTTCTACCGGGTGGAGATGCTGCACCGGCTGGGCGAGCCGCCCCGGGGCCTGCTGGTCGACCCGCCGTTCCGGGACGACCCGTTCGAGGTCGTGCGCGAGCTGGCCGAGGAGTTCATGACGGACGGCGTGCACACGGGGCTGGCCGCCGTACAGCGGACCAGATCGGCCCTGCTCCGGGCGAACAGACCGGCGGAACTCACCGAGTTCACCCGCAGACAGACGGATCTGAGCGCCCGGTGCGCGATCGAGCGCGCGGGCTGGAGCCGCGACCGGTTCAAGGCGTCGTTCACGGCCCGTTTCGCGGGCGAACCGGGCCCCGGCGGCGCCCATGACGGGTCCGGCCTGCTGCTGGCCCGGCGCGGCGACCGGTACTTCCTCGCGCCCGCCCTGACGGACGGGGTCCTGCCCGAACCCGTCGAGGTGACCGACGAGTTGAAGTCCTTCAAGGCCGATGTGCTGCTGCGCCACGCGGAGACCGCGCATGTGTGGCTCCCCCAGCGCGAGACCTCGCTCGTCCTGGAGGAGGAGCCCGCCCCGGACGCTCTCGCGGGCGCCCTGCCCGAGGGCACCGTTCTCGTACGGCCCGTCGTCCGCGGCACGGTCGCCATCGACCCGCTGCGCGACGCGGGCGGCGGGCCCCTGGCCGAGGGCGTGTGGGAGGTGCGGGTCAGGCTCACCGGCGCGGGCTTCGACCGGTACACCCGTCTCGGCGGGGACACGGCCCCCGGGGAGGCGGCCCTGCCCGCCCCCGAGATCCTCGGCGGGCACGAGATCAGCGGCGCCCTGACCGAGGACGGACTGACCCTGACCGTACGCGCGACCGACGCGGTGCCCGGTCCCCGGCCGCCGAAGGTCAGCGTCGTCGTACCGACCGCCGGAGCGGCGCCCGAGGCCGTGGAGACCACCCTCGCCTCACTGGCCGACCAGACGCTGCCGTCGGACGGCATCGAGGTGATCACCGTGGCGGACGCGGCGCCGGGCACCGACCCCCGGAACGCCGGCACCGACCGCGCGACCGGTGAGTACGTGCTGTACATGGAGCCCGGCGACCGGCTCGGCACGGAAGCCCTGGAACGGATGTACGCGTACGGCATCGAGCACGACGCCGACATCGTCGCCGGCAAGCTCGCGGGCAGGGGCCGGCCCGTCCCCCGCGAGCTGTTCGTACGGGACCGGCCGCGCGCCACCCTCGCCAAGGACCCGCTGGCCGACAGCCTGACCGCCAACAAGCTGTTCCACCGCGCGTTCCTCGACGGGCACGGGCTGCGCTTCCCGGCGGGCGGCGGCAGCCGGGCCCTGGCCGAGCAGGCGTTCACCGCCGAGGCCACCCTCCGGGCGGGCCGTACCGCCGTCCTCGGCAGCTATGTCTGCTACCACTACGGTCCGGGCGGCGCGGGTCCCGCCGTACCGCCCGGGGAGTTCTACGCCGAGCTGCGCACCCTGCTGAAGACCGTCGACGGCCTTGTCGCGCCCGGGGCGGCACGCGACCGGCTGCACCGGCGCTGGCTGCGCGTGGAGATCCTGGACCGGCTGAGCGGCAAGCGGCTGCTCGACCTGGACGAGGACGCGCGGCGCGAGCTGTTCCGGGCGATCCGCGGGGTCGTCGTGGACGGGATCTCGGAGACGTCGGTGGCCGGGCTGCCCGCCGCCCGCCGGGTGGCCGTCGGGCTGATCACCGACGACCGGCTCGACGATCTGGTGGCGCTGGCCGCGTGGGAGTCCTCGGTCGGCTGCCACGCGCGGCTGGACGCGCTGTCCTGGCTGAACGACGGCGGCTGCCTGCGGATCGCCTTCACGGGCGAGCTGCACGGCGCCGACGGCCCTCTGGGCGTCACCGACGCCGCCCCGGACACGGCCGCCGCCACAGAGACGGGCACGGGCACCGGCACGGGCAGCACGGGCACGGATCAGGAGGCTCTGGCCCCGGCCGGTCTCTCCCCGGCCCTACGGGACCGCCTCGCCCGTGAGCCACTGACCGGCGCCGCCGCCCCCGCCAAGGCGTCCGTCGTCCTCGTCCTGCGCGAGCGCGCCAGCGGCGCCGAATACCGGCTGCCCACGAAGACCACCGTCTTCCGCCCCGAAGGCGTGCTGAGCGTCGCCGGAACCGCCCGGCTCGACCTCGCCACGGCGCTGGACGGCGCCCCGCTCGGCGACGGCGTCTGGGATCTGTCCGTACGCCTCACCGCGCTCGGCTTCACGAAGTCCGCGCGGCTCGGCTCCCGGCGCGGCCCCGAGGTGCCCGAGCGGCCCACGCCCGTGCCGCACCCGACCGCGCGGGACCGCCGCGTCACGCCGTACTGGACCAATCCGCAGAGCGATCTGTCCCTGCGCGTCGCGGCCCCGAAGCCGGAGCCCGCCCCCACCGCGGCCACGCCGTCCCGTACGCCAGGACCGCTGCGCCGCCTGGCCCGCCGGCTGCGGAGCAGCTGACTCAGCAGCAGCCCGCATCGCCATTCAGGTTCGCGCCCAGCGTCCGCTTGTTGCGCGCCGCACGGTTCCGCTCGCCCAGCAGCTCGTCGGCCGGATAGCCGACCTCCTCCAGGGTGAGCCCGTGCGGCCGCACGACATGCACCGCCGAGTCCCGCACCCCCGCCGCCAGCACCTTCGCCGGCCACTCCACGGGCCGGTGCCCGTCGCCCACGAACAGCAGCGCGCCCACCAGCGAGCGCACCATGTTGTGGCAGAAGGCATCGGCCCGCACGGTCGCGGTGATCACCCCGTGCGCGTCCCGCTCCCACTCCAGCCGCTGGAGCGTACGGATGGTGGTCGCGCCCTCGCGACGCTTGCAGTACGCCGCGAAGTCGTGCTCGCCGCGCAGCCCGGCGGACGCCGCGTTCATCGCCGCCACGTCCAACGGCCAGTCGTGCCACAGCACATGACCCCGCAGCAGCGGATCGACACCCCCGGGATGATCGGTCACGCGGTACGCGTAGCGCCGCCAGACGGCCGAGAAGCGCGCGTTGAATCCCGGGGGCGCCTCGGTGACCTTCCAGACCCGTACGTCATGGCTCAGCCGCCCCGCGAGCCGCCGCACCAGCCGCTCCCGGTGCTCGGCCCACACGTCCTCCGGCAGATCGACATGCGCGACCTGCCCGCGCGCGTGCACGCCCGCGTCCGTACGCCCGGCGACGGTCAGCTCGTACGTACGCGAGGACCGCGTCACCGTACGCAGCGCGTCCTCGATCTCGCCCTGGACGGTCCGCCGGGTCCGCTGCCTCGCCCAGCCGGAGAAGTCCCGGCCGTCGTACGACAGGTCCAGCCGTATCCGTACGTGTCCGGGCGCCGCGCCCTCGATGTCCCCGCTCACCTGACCCACCTGACCCACCCATCCGTCCTCTCCATACAGAACGGGTCCGCCCCCCATGAGGGAGCGGACCCGTCCGTCAGTCGTCAGAACGCTCAGGCGTCCTTGGACTCCGACTCGGCCTCGGCGGCCGGCTTGGCGTCCTCGACGGCCTCGGCCGGAGCCTCGTCCTTCTTGAGGGCGTCTTCCTTGACCGCGCGCTTCGTCGCCGCCTCGGCCTCACCGGTGGCCTGCTGCGCCACGGTCAGGGCCTCGACCAGCTCGATGACCGCCATCGGGGCGTTGTCGCCACGACGGTTGCCGATCTTGGTGATACGCGTGTAACCACCGGGGCGGTTCTCGTACCGCGGGGCGATCTCGGTGAAGAGCGTGTGGACGACGCTCTTGTCCGTGATCGACTGCAGCACCAGGCGACGGTTGTGGATGTCGCCCTTCTTCGCCTTGGTGATGAAACGCTCCGCGATCGGGCGCAGGCGACGGGCCTTGGCCTCGGTCGTGGTGATGCGGCCGTGCTCGAAGAGCGACTTCGCGAGGTTCGCGAGGAGCAGCTTCTCGTGCGCGGCGCTGCCGCCCAGACGGGCACCCTTGGCGGGCTTCGGCATGTGTATCTCCTTGTGTCTGCACCGGCCGTATCAGGTACCGGTGTCAGTTCCCGCGGGGCGGCTGCCCCGCGGAAGCGCAATCACGCCGGTCCGGGCTGTCCAAGCCCCGGACCCGGCAAAATCAGCCTCAGTACTGCTCGGTCTCCACGAAACCCGCGTCCGCGTCGTCGTCGGCGCCGAAGGCGTCCGCCGCTGCGGTCGGGTCGAATCCGGGCGGGCTGTCCTTGAGGGCCAGGCCCATGCCGGCCAGCTTCGCCTTGACCTCGTCGATCGACTTGGCACCGAAGTTACGGATGTCGAGGAGATCGGCCTCGGAGCGCGCCACCAGCTCACCCACGGAGTGGATGCCCTCGCGCTTGAGGCAGTTGTACGACCGGACGGTGAGCTCAAGCTCCTCGATCGGCAGGGCGAGATCGGCGGCGAGCGCCGCGTCCGTCGGCGACGGGCCCATGTCGATGCCCTCGGCGTCGATGTTGAGCTCGCGCGCCAGACCGAACAGCTCGACCAGCGTCTTACCGGCGGACGCCATGGCGTCACGCGGCCGCATGGCCTGCTTGGTCTCGACGTCGACGATCAGCTTGTCGAAGTCGGTGCGCTGCTCGACACGGGTCGCCTCGACCTTGTACGTGACCTTGAGCACCGGCGAGTAGATGGAGTCGACCGGGATACGGCCGATCTCCTGGCCCACCTGCTTGTTCTGGACGGCGGAGACATAGCCGCGACCGCGCTCGACGGTCAGCTCCATCTCCAGCTTGCCCTTGCCGTTCAGCGTCGCGAGCACGAGGTCCGGGTTGTGCACCTCGACACCGGCCGGCGGGGCGATGTCAGCGGCCGTGACCAGGCCGGGACCCTGCTTGCGCAGGTACATCACGACCGGCTCGTCGTGCTCCGAGGAGACGACCAGCTGCTTGATGTTCAGGATGAGGTCGGTGACGTCCTCCTTGACGCCCGGCACGGTGGTGAACTCGTGCAGGACACCGTCGATCCGGATCGACGTGACCGCCGCGCCGGGAATCGAGGAGAGGAGCGTACGCCGAAGCGAGTTGCCGAGCGTGTAGCCGAAGCCCGGCTCCAGCGGCTCGATCACGAACCGCGAGCGGTATTCGTCGACGACCTCTTCGGTCAGCGAGGGACGCTGAGCGATAAGCATGTTGCGATCCTCCAGTCTTGGCACCCGCTATTTGATGCCAACAGAACAAGGGTACGGGCGGCACGGCACCGAAGCGCCGTACCGCCCGCGAGCCGTTCCCCCTCAGCGGGGGAAAGGGTCAGACGCGGCGGCGCTTCGGGGGGCGGCAGCCGTTGTGCGGGGTGGGGGTGACGTCCTGGATCGAGCCCACCTCCAGGCCGGTGGCCTGGAGCGAACGGATCGCGGTCTCACGGCCGGAGCCGGGACCCTTGACGAAGACGTCGACCTTGCGCATGCCGTGCTCCTGCGCGCGGCGGGCGGCCGACTCGGCGGCCATCTGCGCGGCGAAGGGGGTGGACTTGCGCGAGCCCTTGAAGCCGACGTGGCCGGCGGAGGCCCAGGAGATCACGTTGCCCGAGGGGTCGGTGATCGAGACGATCGTGTTGTTGAACGTGCTCTTGATGTGGGCGTGCCCGTGAGCGACGTTCTTCTTTTCCTTGCGGCGCACCTTCTTGGCAGCGCCCTGACGACCCTTGGGGGGCATCTGTTTCTCCTACAGGGAGGTGGTCGGTCCTACAGCGAAGACCGCGGATGAGCGTCCGCTGAGGACTACTTCTTGCCCGGCTTCTTCTTACCGGCGATGGCGCGACGCGGGCCCTTGCGGGTACGAGCGTTCGTGCTGGTGCGCTGTCCGTGCACCGGCAGGCCACGGCGGTGACGCAGACCCTGGTAGCAGCCGATCTCGACCTTGCGGCGAATGTCGGCGGCGATCTCGCGACGGAGGTCACCCTCGGTCTTGAGGTTGGCGTCCACGTACTCGCGGATCTTGACGAGGTCTTCCTCGGCGAGGTCGCGGACGCGGAGGTTCGGGTCGACGCCAACGGCGGCGAGGGTCTCCTTGGACCGGGTGCGCCCGATACCGAAGACGTAGGTGAGGGCGACCTCGACGCGCTTGTCGCGCGGGAGGTCAACGCCTGCGAGGCGTGCCATTCATGGCTCCTGATGATGTCGGAGGTCTTCCACAGCGTCGTCCTGGATGTACGGCATACACACCAGGTCCCCGGCCTCCGCCGGAGGTGTCGGTCCCCACCGGGTGGGAGCCGGACACTGCGTCATTACGATTTTGCTCGCGTCGCGCGAAGTACTGCGAGAGGCAGGTGGTCTTGCGTCAGCCCTGGCGCTGCTTGTGGCGCAGGTTGTCGCAGATGACCATGACCCGGCCGTGACGGCGGATCACCTTGCACTTGTCGCAGATCTTCTTGACGCTCGGCTTGACCTTCATGGGATTGAGGTTCTCCGGGTCAGTGCGGACACCCCGAGGGGGATGTCTGCAAGATCTACTTGTATCGGTAGACGATCCGGCCACGCGTCAGGTCGTACGGAGACAGCTCCACCACGACCCGGTCATCGGGGAGGATTCGGATGTAGTGCATCCGCATCTTGCCGCTGATGTGCGCGAGGACCTTGTGACCGTTCTGCAGCTCCACCTTGAACATGGCGTTCGGGAGGGACTCGATCACGGTGCCCTCAATTTCGATGGCACCTTGCTTCTTGGCCACGCTTCGCCCTTCGAATCGGCTACCTTGATCGATTCTGATGGCCGCATGAAGACACACGGGTACACCAGAGCCGACGCGTCAGTCTACGGGAGCGCACTCGAAAAGACGAATCCGTTCAGTTTGCCCACCGAACGAGATTATTAAGCCAACGGGTCCGGAGCCGCAGTGATACCCAGCTCGGCGAGCTTCGCCTTGCCGCCGTCGGGGGAGGTCAGGACCAGCGGGCCCTCCTCGGTCAGTGCCACCGAGTGCTCCCAGTGCGAGGACCAGGTGCCATCGGTCGTGATGACCGTCCACTCGTCCTCCAGCACCTCCGTACGCGGCGTACCGAGCGAGACCATCGGCTCGATCGCCAGACAGAAGCCCGGGACCAGCTTCGGACCCTTGCCGCGCTTGCGGGAGACATAGTTCAGCAGATGCGGGTCCATGTGCATCTCGGTGCCGATGCCGTGGCCGCCGTAGTCCTCGATGATCCCGTACTTGCCGCCGCCGGGGCGGGGCTGGCGGCGGATGTACGTCTCGATCGCCCGGGACACGTCCACCAGCCGGCCGCCGTTGCGCATCGCCGCGATCCCGGCCCACATCGACTCCTCGGTCACCCGGGACAGCTCGACCAGCTCCGGAGCGTGACCGGTGCCGACGAACGCCGTGAAGGCCGCGTCGCCGTGCCAGCCGTCGATGATCGCGCCGGCGTCGATGGAGATGATGTCGCCGTCCTTGAGGACGGTCCTGTCGTCCGGGATGCCATGGACGACGACCTCGTTGACCGAGGTGCAGATGGTCGCGGGGAACCCGCCGTACCCGAGGAAGTTCGGCTTGGCGCCGTGCTCGGCCAGTACCTTGCGGGCGACCTGGTCCAGATCCCTGGTGGTGGCGCCGGGCACCGCCGCCGCGCCGGTGGCCGCGTGCACGGCGGCGACGACCAGTCCCGCCTCACGCATCTTCGCGATCTGCTCGGGGGTCTTGATCTGCACCATGCCTGTGCCTTCCACCTGACTGTGACTGATTCGATACGCACTGCTCACCGCGCCCGCTTCATACGGACCGCTCAACAGTACGGCCGTGGTGTCCGAGGGACGCCACGGCCGTACAGGTACTGCTCGCTCGTCTACGCGGCCCGGCCCCGCTCAAGCGCCGCCATCGCGCGCTCGGTCACTTCCGTGACCTTGCCGAGCGCGGAGATCGTCACCACCAGGCCCTGGGCCCGGTAGTGGTCGATGATCGGCTCGGTCTGCGTGTGGTAGACCTCAAGACGGGTGCGCACCGTCTCCTCGGAGTCGTCGTCCCGCTGGTACAGCTCGCCACCGCAGAGGTCACAGACGCCCTCGGTCTTCGGCGGGCTGTACGTGACATGGAAGACATGCGCGCTGTCGTTGCGGCAGACCCGGCGCCCCGCGATCCGCGTGACGACCTCGTCCTCCGGGACCTCCAGGTCCAGCACCGCGTCCAGCTTCACGCCGTCCGTCGCGAGGGCCTGGTCCAGCGCCTCCGCCTGCGAGACATTCCGCGGGAAGCCGTCCAGCAGAAAGCCGTTGGCGGCGTCCGGCTGGGCCATCCGGTCCTGGGCCATCGCGATGGTCACCTCGTCGGGCACCAGGTTCCCGGCGTCCATGTACGACTTCGCCAGCTTGCCGAGGGTCGTGCCCTGGCTGATGTTGGCTCGGAAGAGGTCGCCCGTGGAGATGTGCGGGACCTTCAGGTTCTTGGCAAGGAACGCGGCCTGCGTTCCCTTGCCGGCACCGGGCGGCCCGACGAGGACGATTCGCATCAGCGGAGGAACCCTTCGTAATTACGCTGCTGAAGCTGGCTCTCGATCTGCTTCACGGTTTCCAGACCCACACCCACGATGATGAGGATGCTCGTCCCGCCGAACGGGAAGTTCTGGTTCGCACCGCCGAAGCCTGCCAACGCCATCGTCGGGACGAGAGCAATCAGACCCAGGTACAGCGAGCCCGGCCAAGTGATCCTGTTGAGCACGTAGCTCAGATACTCGGCTGTAGGTCGACCTGCCCGGATACCCGGGATGAAGCCACCATACTTCTTCATGTTGTCGGCGACTTCTTCGGGGTTGAAGGAGATGGCCACGTAGAAGAAGGCGAAGAAAACGATCAGCAGGAAGTACGTCGCGATGTAATACGGGTGGTCACCCTTGACGAAGTGCGCTTCGATCCAGGTCTTCCACGCGGAGTTCCCGCTGGAGAACTGCGCGACCAGCGCCGGGATGTAGAGCAGCGACGACGCGAAGATGACGGGGATCACACCCGCCTGATTCACCTTCAGCGGGATGTACGTGGACGTACCGCCGTAGGACCTGCGGCCGATCATGCGCTTCGCGTACTGCACGGGGATCCGGCGCTGCGCCTGCTCGACGAAGACGACCAGGCCCACCATCACGAAGCCGATCAGAATGACCGTGCCGAACTCGATCCAGCCCTTGGCGAGCGTGCCGCTCTCCTTGATGGCCCACAGCGCGCCGGGGAAGCCAGCGGCGATCGAGATGAACATCAGGATGGACATGCCGTTGCCGATGCCGCGGTCGGTGATGAGCTCACCGAGCCACATGACCGCCGCGGTGCCCGCGGTCATGGTGATCACCATGGTGATGGTGACGAAGATCGACTGGTCGGGCACGATCTCCGAGGCGACCGGGCAGCCGCTGAAGAGCGCGCCGCTGCGGGCGGTGGCGACCAGGCCGGTGCCCTGCAGCACGGCGAGGGCGACCGTCAGATAGCGGGTGTACTGCGTGATCTTGGCCTGACCGGACTGCCCCTCCTTCTTGAGGGCCTCCAGCCTGGGAATGACCACGGTCAGCAGCTGCAGGATGATGCTCGCGGTGATGTACGGCATGATGCCGAGCGCGAAGATCGTGATCTGCAGCAGCGCCCCGCCGCTGAACATGTTCACCAGACCGAACAGGCTGTTATTGCCCTTCTGGGCCGCGTCGACACACGTCTGGACATTCTCGTAGCTGACGCCCGGTACCGGGACATGTGCCCCGAGCCGGTACAGCACGATGATGGCGAGTGTGAAGAGCAGCTTCTTGCGCAGGTCGGGCGTCTTGAACGCCCGGGCGAACGCGGTGAGCACGGTGCCTCCTGCGACCCCCGCGCTACTGCGTCAGAGGTGACGGTATTGAGGATCGACGGATACGGAACAAGCGGAACCGCGCGGCGCACCCCTGCGGACACACCGCGCGGCGGGGGTCCGGGGGCGAGCCCCCGGCTTCATTACAGCAACAATGCACGCCACCTTACCGGCGACAGTGCCCCCCTTGGAACGACCAACCGGGGATGCCCCTTTTGAGAGGCATCCCCGGTCGGATGTTCAGGCCATCGAGTTGTCTCAGACGAGCTCGGTGACGGTGCCGCCGGCGGCGGCAATCTTCTCCTTGGCGGAGCCGGAGACGGCGTCAACCGAAACCTGCAGCGCCACGGAGATCTCGCCCTGGCCCAGGACCTTGACGAGGCTGTTCTTGCGGACCGCGCCCTTGGTGACCAGATCGGCCACCGTGACCTCGCCGCCCTCGGGGTAGAGAGCGGAGAGCTTGTCCAGGTTCACGACCTGGTACTCGGTGCGGAACGGGTTCTTGAAGCCCTTGAGCTTCGGGAGACGCATGTGGAGGGGCATCTGCCCACCCTCGAAGCGCTCCGGAACCTGGTAGCGGGCCTTGGTGCCCTTGGTGCCACGACCTGCGGTCTTACCCTTGGACGCCTCACCACGACCCACACGGGTCTTGGCGGTCTTGGCGCCCGGGGCAGGACGGAGGTTGTGGACCTTCAGCGGGTTGTTCTCCGCCATGTCAGTCGACCTCCTCAACCGTCACGAGGTGGCGGACGGTGTTAGCCATGCCGCGGAACTCGGGGCGGTCCTCCTTGACAACCACGTCGTGCAGGCGCTTGAGCCCGAGCGAACGCAGGGTGTCGCGGTGGTTCTGCTTGCTGCCGATGTACGACTTCGTCTGCGTGATCTTGAGACGGGCCATTACGCACCCGCTCCCGCACGCGCACGGAGCAGAGCCGCGGGGGCGACGTCCTCAAGGGGCAGACCGCGGCGGGCCGCGATCTCCTCGGGACGCTGCAGGCCCTGGAGGGCCGCCACGGTCGCGTGCACGATGTTGATCGCGTTGTCCGAGCCGAGCGACTTCGACAGGATGTCGTGCACGCCCGCGCACTCCAGCACGGCACGCACCGGGCCGCCGGCGATCACACCGGTACCGGGGGAAGCAGGCTTGAGCAGGACGACGCCCGCGGCCTTCTCGCCCTGGATCGGGTGCGGGATGGTGCCCTGGATACGGGGGACCTTGAAGAAGTGCTTCTTGGCCTCCTCAACACCCTTGGCGATGGCGGCCGGCACCTCCTTGGCCTTGCCGTAACCGACACCCACGGTGCCGTCACCGTCGCCCACCACGACCAGCGCGGTGAAGCTGAAGCGACGACCACCCTTCACAACCTTGGCAACGCGGTTGATCGCGACAACGCGCTCAACGTAAGCGGTCTTCTCGGCGGCAGCGCCACCGTCGCGACCCTTCCGGTCCCGCCGCTCGCCGCCACCGGCACCGCTTCCGCGGCGCTGGGGTCCAGCCATTGGATTTACCTCTCTCTGTTACGTCCGCTAGCTCCGGAACCGGGGCTTAGAACTTCAGCCCGGCTTCGCGGGCGGCGTCAGCCAGAGCGGCAATGCGCCCTGCGTACTGGTTACCACCGCGGTCGAACACGACGGCCTCGACGCCGGCGGCCTTGGCGCGCTCGGCGACCAGGGATCCGACCTGCTTGGCCTGGGCGCTCTTGTCGCCCTCGGCACCACGGATCGAGGTGTCCAGGGTCGACGCCGACGCGAGCGTGTGGCCCGCGATGTCGTCGATGACCTGAGCGACCATGTGGCGGTTGGAACGCGTCACGACCAGGCGCGGACGCTCCGGCGAACCGGAGATGCGCTTGCGAACGCGGATGTGACGACGCTTGATGGCAGCGGCCTTGTAGGCCTTGCCCTTAGCAATCTTGACACCGTATGCCATGGCTTACTTACCCGCCTTTCCGACCTTGCGGCGGATGACCTCGCCCGCGTACTTGACGCCCTTGGCCTTGTACGGGTCGGGCTTCCGCAGCTTGCGGATGTTAGCGGCGACCTCGCCGACCTTCTGCTTGTCGATGCCCTCGACAGTGAACTTCGTGGGCGTCTCGACCTTGAAGGTGATGCCCTCGGGGGCCTCGATGAGGATCGGGTGGCTGTAGCCCAGGGCGAACTCCAGGTTGGAGCCCTTCGCCTGGACGCGGTAGCCGACCCCGCTGATTTCGAGCGCCTTGACGTATCCCTGGGTCACGCCGGTGATCATGTTCGCCACCAGCGTGCGGGACAGGCCGTGCAGGGCCTTGTTCTGACGCTCGTCGTTCGGGCGCAGCACCTGAAGGATGCCGTCCTCGCCCTTGGTGACCTCGATCGGCGCGGCAACGGTGTGCGAGAGGGAACCCTTGGGGCCCTTCACCGCGACCGTACGGCCATCGATGGTGACGTCCACACCGGCGGGAACCTGGATGGGGAGCTTGCCGATTCGCGACATGAGCTATTCCTCCGTTCCCGACTACCAGACGTAGGCGAGGACTTCCCCACCTACGCCCTTCTTGCTGGCCTGCTGGCCGGTCAGGAGACCGTGGGACGTGGAGATGATGGCCACGCCCAGGCCGCCGAGAACCTTCGGCAGATTGGTGGACTTCGCGTACACACGCAGACCCGGCTTGGAGATGCGCTTGATGCCGGCGATCGAACGCTCGCGGTTCGGGCCGAACTTCAGCTCCAGGACGAGGTTCTTGCCGACCTCGGCGTCCTCGACCTTCCAGCCGGTGATGAAGCCCTCCTGCTGGAGGATCTCCGCGATGTGCGACTTGATCTTGCTGTGCGGCATCACGACGTCGTCGTGGTACGCCGAGTTCGCGTTGCGCAGACGCGTGAGCATGTCTGCGATGGGATCAGTCATGGTCATGAATTGGCCTTCGGCCTCTCTCGCCGGGGTTTCCTGTATGCGCCATCCCTCTCCCCGATCAGAGTCGGGACGGGTGCGGTGCGGGGACCTACGGCGTAGTAAGTCTTCAATGGACGGCGGGCGCCCAACCCCCCAAGCCTACGGCATGTGAGGGAGGGCTCCCGCCAACCAAATTGCTTACCGAGAGCTTCGGGTGGTCCTGAAAAAGCAGGACTACCAGGAGCTCTTGGTCACGCCCGGCAGCTCGCCGCGGTGGGCCATCTCACGAAGGCACACACGGCACAGGCCGAACTTGCGGTAGACGGAGTGGGGACGGCCGCAGCGCTGGCAGCGGGTGTAACCGCGCACACCGAACTTCGGCTTGCGGGCGGCCTTAGCGATCAGAGCCTTCTTCGCCACGGTCAGTTCTCCTTGAACGGGAAGCCGAGGTGACGAAGGAGGGCACGACCCTCGTCGTCATTGGTCGCCGTGGTGACCACGGTGATGTCCATGCCCCGGACCCGGTCGATCTTGTCCTGGTCGATCTCGTGGAACATGACCTGCTCCGTGAGACCGAAGGTGTAGTTGCCACGCCCGTCGAACTGCTTCGGGGACAGACCGCGGAAGTCACGGATACGCGGCAGCGCGAGCGACAGCGTACGGTCCAGGAACTCCCACATACGGTCACCGCGGAGAGTGACGTGGCAACCGATCGGCTGGCCCTCGCGCAGCTTGAACTGCGCGATGGACTTCCGGGCCTTGGTGACGGACGGCTTCTGGCCGGTGATCGTGGTGAGGTCCTTGATGGCACCCTCGATCAGCTTGGAGTCGCGGGCGGCGTCGCCCACACCCATGTTGACCACGATCTTGACGAGACCGGGGATCTGCATGACGTTCTCGTACGAGAACTCCTCACGCAGCTTTCCGGCGATCTCCTCGCGGTAGCGCAGCTTCAGACGCGGCGCGGTAGTGGTCGCAGTCATCAGATGTCCTCACCGGTCCGCTTGGCAACGCGGATCTTGTTGCCCTCGTCGTCAAAGCGGTAGCCGACGCGGGTGACGACCTTCTTGCCGTCCTTCTCCACGACCAGCTGAACATTGCTGACGTGAATGGGGGCTTCGGTCGTCACGATGCCGCCGGTCTGCGAACCGCGAGCCGTCTGGCCGGCCTTGGTGTGCTTCTTGACCCGGTTGACACCCTCGACGAGAACACGGTCCTGCGTGGGGTAGGCCACGATGACCTTGCCCTGCTTGCCCTTGTCCTTGCCGGTGATGACCTGAACCAGGTCGCCCTTCTTGATCTTCATGCTTACAGCACCTCCGGCGCGAGCGAGATGATCTTCATGAACTTCTTCTCGCGCAGCTCACGGCCCACCGGGCCGAAGATACGGGTGCCACGAGGGTCGCCGTCGTTCTTCAGAATGACGGCGGCGTTCTCGTCGAAGCGGATGTACGAGCCGTCCGGACGGCGGCGCTCCTTGACGGTGCGAACGATGACCGCCTTGACGACGTCACCCTTCTTCACGTTGCCACCGGGGATCGCGTCCTTGACGGTGGCGACGATGACGTCACCGATGCCCGCGTAGCGGCGACCCGAGCCACCGAGAACACGGATGGTGAGAATTTCCTTCGCACCCGTGTTGTCGGCGACACGCAGTCGCGACTCCTGCTGGATCACGTCTATCTCCTGATCGTCTGCCGGTTCCCCGGGGGCCGATTGCTCGGCCCCCGGAGCCTGGCGGAACTAGTCCGAGGGAAATGCCCTGATGGCAAACCCCTCAGGGATTACTTGGCCTTCTCGAGGATCTCGACGATGCGCCACCGCTTCGTGGCGGACAGCGGCCGGGTCTCCATCAGGAGGACGCGGTCGCCGATGCCGGCGGCGTTCTGCTCGTCGTGCGCCTTGAGCTTGTTCGTACGGCGGATGACCTTGCCGTACAGGGCGTGCTTGACGCGGTCCTCGACAGCGACGACGACGGTCTTGTCCATCTTGTCGCTGACGACGAGACCCTCACGGGTCTTGCGGAATCCGCGGTCGGCGGTGTTGGTCTCGGTCACGTTGCTCTCAGTCATCAGGCGCTCTCCACCGTCTCGATGCCCAGCTCGCGCTCACGCATCAGGGTGTAGATCCGCGCGATGTCCTTGCGCACGAGCTTCAGCCGCCCGTGGTTTTCGAGCTGACCCGTCGCCGCCTGGAAGCGGAGATTGAACAGCTCTTCCTTGGCCTCACGGAGCTTCGCGAGAAGCTCCTCGTTGCCCAGTTCGCGCAGTTCGGACGCCTTGGTCACGGCCGCCATCACGCCTCACCTGCCTCGCGCCGAACGATCCGGCACTTCATCGGAAGCTTGTGAGCAGCGCGGGTAAGCGCCTCACGCGCAATCTTCTCGTTCGGGTAGGACAGCTCGAACATCACCCGACCGGGCTTGACGTTCGCGATCCACCACTCGGGGGAACCCTTACCGGAACCCATGCGGGTCTCGGCAGGCTTCTTGGTGAGCGGACGGTCCGGGTAGATGTTGATCCAGACCTTGCCGCCACGCTTGATGTGACGGGTCATCGCGATACGAGCGGCCTCGATCTGACGGTTCGTCACGTACGCGGGGGTCAGCGCCTGGATGCCGTACTCGCCGAACGCAACCTGCGTCCCACCCTTGGACATTCCGCTGCGCTTCGGGTGGTGCTGCTTGCGGTGCTTGACCCTACGGGGGATCAGCATTTCGGTCAGGCCTCCGTTCCGCCGGTAGAAGAGGACGTCGCCTCAGCGGCCGGAGCAGCGGCGGCGTCGGCCTTGGGGGCCTCGGCTGCCGGGTTCTGCTGCGGCTTGCGGCCACGGCCGCCACGCTCGCCACCGCGGCCACCACGGCCGGCGGGACGGTCGTTGCCACCACCACGGGCCGGACGGTTGCCGGCGCGGGCCGCGGCGTTCTCGGCGCGCACCTCGGCGATGTTCTTGACGTCGCCCTTGTAGATCCAGACCTTCACACCGATACGGCCGAAGGTCGTCTTGGCCTCGAAGAAGCCGTAGTCGACGTTCGCACGGAGCGTGTGCAGGGGCACGCGGCCCTCACGGTAGAACTCCGAGCGGGACATCTCGGCGCCGCCGAGACGGCCACCGCACTGGATCTTGATGCCCTTGGCGCCGGCCTTCATCGTCGACTGCATGCTCTTACGCATGGCGCGACGGAAGGAGACACGCGAGGACAGCTGCTCGGCGACGGCCTGGGCCACCAGCTGAGCGTCCACCTCGGGGTTCTTGACCTCGAGGATGTTCAGCTGGACCTGCTTGCCGGTCAACTTCTCCAGCTCGCCGCGGATGCGGTCGGCCTCGGCGCCGCGGCGGCCGATGACGATGCCCGGACGTGCGGTGTGGATGTCAACGCGGACGCGGTCGCGGGTGCGCTCGATCTCCACCTTGGAGATGCCGGCCCGCTCCATGCCCTTCGTCATCATGCGACGAATGGCGACGTCTTCCTTGACGTAGTCCTTGTACAGCTTGTCGGCGTACCAGCGGGACTTGAAGTCCGTGGTGATACCGAGCCGGAACCCATGCGGGTTAACCTTCTGGCCCATTACCGGGTTCCTTCCTTGCTGCTGACGACCACGGTGATGTGGCTGGTCCGCTTACGGATCCGGTAGGCACGACCCTGGGCACGCGGACGGAACCGCTTCAGGGTCGGGCCCTCGTCCACGTACGCCTCGCTGATGACCAGCGAAGAGGCGTCGGTGTGGTCGTAGTTGTGCGCGGCGTTGGCGATGGCGCTGTCAAGCACCTTGCCGACCGGCACGCTCGCGGCCTGCGGGGCGAAGCGCAGGACCGCCTGAGCCTCCGTGGCATCCATGCCACGGATGAGGTCCACCACGCGGCGGGCCTTCATGGGCGTGACGCGGATGTACCGCGCCTGGGCCCTGGCTTCCATGGTTGTCCCTTCGGTGTAAGTCATAGTCAGTCACCCCGCGTTAGCGGCGCTTCGACTTCCGGTCGTCCTTGACGTGGCCGCGGAAGGTGCGAGTCGGCGAGAACTCGCCGAGCTTGTGGCCGACCATGGACTCGGTGACGAACACCGGGACATGGATCTTGCCGTTGTGCACCGCGATCGTGTGGCCCAGCATGGCCGGGACGATCATCGAGCGACGGGACCAGGTCTTGATGACGTTCTTGGTGCCTGCTTCGTTCTGGACGTCCACCTTCTTGATCAGGTGGTCGTCGACGAAGGGCCCCTTCTTGAGACTGCGCGGCATCTAAACCCGCTCCTAGCGCTTCTTGTTCGTCTTGCGGCGGCGGACGATGTACTTGCTGCTTGCCTTCTTCGGCGAGCGAGTACGACCCTCCTTCTGACCCCACGGGCTGACCGGGTGGCGACCACCGGAGGTCTTGCCCTCACCACCACCGTGCGGGTGGTCAACCGGGTTCATCGCGACACCGCGGACGGTCGGGCGTACGCCCTTCCAGCGCATACGGCCGGCCTTGCCCCAGTTGATGTTCGACTGCTCGGCGTTGCCGACCTCGCCGATGGTGGCGCGGCAGCGGACGTCGACCAGCCGGATCTCACCGGACGGCATACGAAGGTGGGCCATGGAGCCCTCCTTCGCCAGCAGCTGCACGGAGGCACCCGCGGAGCGGGCGAACTTCGCGCCGCCGCCGGGCCGCAGCTCGATGGCGTGGATGGTCGTACCGACCGGGATGTTGCGCAGCGCCAGGTTGTTGCCGGGCTTGATGTCGGCGGCCGGACCGTTCTCGACACGAGCGCCCTGCGACAGGCCACGCGGCGCGATGATGTAGCGCTTCTCGCCGTCCGCGTAGTGCAGCAGCGCGATGCGCGCGGTGCGGTTCGGGTCGTACTCGATGTGCGCGACCTTGGCCGGCACGCCGTCCTTGTCGTGACGACGGAAGTCGATCACTCGGTAGGCGCGCTTGTGTCCACCACCCTGGTGGCGAACGGTCACACGACCGGCGTTGTTACGGCCGCCCTTGCTGTGCAGCGGGCGGACCAGCGACTTCTCCGGCGTGGACCGCGTGATCTCGACAAAGTCGGCGACGCTGGAGCCACGACGGCCCGGGGTCGTCGGCTTGTACTTGCGGATACCCATTGTCTCTCAGTCCTCGGAAGAATTCCGGATCCTGGACGTCTCGACCTCCGTCAGGAGGTCGGGCCGCCGAAGATGTCGATACGGTCGCCCTCTGCGAGGGTCACGATGGCGCGCTTGGTGTTCGCGCGCTTACCGAAACCGGTGCGGGTGCGCTTGCGCTTGCCCTGGCGGTTGATCGTGTTGACCCCGGTGACCTTGACCGAGAAGACCGCTTCCACGGCCTGCTTGATCTGGGTCTTGTTGGCGGTGGGCAGCACGATGAACGTGTACTTGTTCTCGTCGAGCAGCGCGTAGCTCTTCTCGGACACCACGGGCTTGACGAGAACGTCACGCGGGTCGTCGAAGGTCTTGCTGGTGATCTCGGCCATCAGGCTTCGCTCCCTTCGGTCTCTACGGCCTTGGAGGGGCCAGACACGAAAGACTCGAAGGCGGCCTGGGTGAAGACCACGTCGTCGGAGACGAGCACGTCGTACGTGTTCAGCTGGCCCGGCGCCAGGATGTGCACCTGGGGCAGGTTGCGGGCGGACAGCCACGCGGCCTCGTCGGACCTCTCGGCGACCAGCAGCACGTTCTTGCGCTCGCTGATCTTGCCGATGAGGGTCCGGGCGGCCTTGGTGGACACCGCGTCCTCGACCAGGCCGGAAACGACGTGGATACGAGAGTGACGGGCCCGGTCGGTGAGGGCACCGCGCAGGGCGGCGGCCTTCATCTTCTTGGGGGTCCGCTGCGAGTAGTCACGCGGCACGGGGCCGTGGACGACGCCACCACCGGCGAACTGCGGAGCGCGGGTCGAACCCTGACGGGCGCGGCCGGTGCCCTTCTGGCGGTACGGCTTCTTGCCACCGCCACGGACTTCGCCGCGGGTCTTGGTCTTGTGCGTGCCCTGTCGGGCAGCGGCCAGCTGGGCGACAACGACCTGGTGGATCAGCGGAATGCTGACCTTCGCGTCGAAGATCTCCGAGGGGAGCTCGACGGTCCCGGCCTTGTCGCCTGCCGGCGAAAGGATGTCAACGGTGCTCATCAGTTACCTCAGGCCCCCTTGGCCGCGGTACGGACCAGGACGAGGCCGCCGTTCGGACCAGGAACCGCGCCCTTGATCAGGAGCAGGCCCTTCTCCGCGTCAACGGCGTGAACGGTCAGGTTCTGGGTGGTGACCCGCTCGTTGCCCATACGGCCCGCCATGCGGAGGCCCTTGAACACACGGCCCGGGGTGGCACAGCCACCGATGGAGCCGGGAGAGCGGTGCTTGCGCTGGGTGCCGTGACCGGCGCCGAGGCCCTTGAAGTTGTGACGCTTCATGACACCGGCGAAGCCCTTGCCCTTGCTCTTGCCCGTGACGTCGACCTTGACGCCGGACTCGAACGTGGCGGCGGTGATCTCCTGGCCGAGCGTGTACTCGGCGGCGTCGGAGGTACGGAGCTCCACCAGGTGGCGGCGGGGGGTCACGTCGGCCTTGGCGAAGTGGCCCTTGAGGGGCTTGTTCACCTTGCGCGGGTCGATCTCGCCGAAGGCGATCTGGACCGACTCGTAGCCGTCGGAGTCATTCGTACGGACCTGGGTAACAACGCAGGGCCCGGCCTTGACGACGGTCACCGGGACGACACGGTTGTTCTCGTCCCAGACCTGGGTCATGCCGAGCTTCTCGCCCAGGACACCCTTGATCTGCTTTGCCATCTCTTCCGCGCCTCTCAGAGCTTGATCTCGATGTCAACGCCGGCCGGAAGGTCCAGGCGCATCAGCGAGTCAACGGTCTTGGGCGTCGGGTCGAGGATGTCGATCAGGCGCTTGTGCGTGCGCATCTCGAAGTGCTCGCGCGAGTCCTTGTACTTGTGCGGCGACTTGATGACGCAGTACACGTTCTTCTCAGTGGGCAGCGGCACCGGGCCCGCGACCGACGCACCAGTACGCGTCACCGTCTCGACGATCTTCTTCGCCGAGGAGTCGATGACCTCGTGGTCGTAGGCCTTGAGCCGGATGCGGATCTTCTGTCCCGCCATGGCTGCTTCGTAGTCCTGTCTCTCGTAACGCTCTGGAACCCGGTAGCTCCGCGCCCCGCTCCGACCCACGCGGTCGGGCGTGTCGCATCCTCGCCAATGAAAATCTCCCGAAGAAGTTTCCCTGCCAAGGGGTGCGGTCCTACGACCGCGAGCCGGGGCCGGGCCGCGATATCGCGATTAGCCACCGGGCGCCTGGCCGGAGCCCCGCTCACGCTTCCCGGAAGATTCCCGTACGTCCGCCCCAGCGCTGCCCGGAAGGGCAGTTGGGGCGACGAGTACTGTGGGACTCGCTTCCGGTCCTCCCGGCGGGAGGCGCGCAGCATCGGCACTCAACCGAGCAACCTGAACAGTGTGCCATAACGGCCTGGGCCATGGCCAATCGCGGCCGGAAAGCGTACCCCACACCCGTGCGGCTGAATCAACGACCAGCCCCACACTCGAAGAAGAACGGGCACCGAGAGCGATCCCGTACGCACGATGACGCCGAACGCGCCCTCACGAAAAGCACAAAGGCCCCGCCCACCGTTCGTGAGAACAATGGGCGGGGCCCTGTTGGATGCTCCGAGGAGCTACCAGGTCAGATCAGCGATTACTTGTTGATCTTGGTGACCTGGCCGGCGCCGACGGTCCGGCCACCCTCACGGATGGCGAACTTGAGGCCCTCCTCCATGGCGACGGGCTGGATCAGCTCGACCGTCATGACGGTGTTGTCGCCCGGCATGACCATCTCGGTGCCCTCGGGGAGGGTCACCACGCCGGTCACGTCCGTGGTACGGAAGTAGAACTGCGGGCGGTAGTTGTTGAAGAACGGGGTGTGACGGCCACCCTCGTCCTTCGACAGGATGTAGGCCTGGGCCTCGAAGCTGGTGTGCGGCGTGACCGAACCCGGCTTGATGATGACCTGGCCGCGCTCGACGTCCTCGCGCTTGATGCCACGGAGGAGCAGACCGACGTTCTCACCGGCCTGGCCCTCGTCGAGCAGCTTGCGGAACATCTCGATGCCGGTGACCGTGGTGGTGGTCTTCTCGGTCTTGATACCGACGATGTCGACGGTCTCGTTGACCTTGAGGACACCACGCTCGATACGACCGGTGACGACGGTGCCACGACCGGTGATCGTGAAGACGTCCTCGATCGGCATCAGGAACGGCTTGTCGACGTCGCGCTCGGGCTGCGGGATGGACTCGTCAACGGCCTTCATCAGGTCGAGAACGGTCTGGCCCCACTCGGCGTCGCCCTCAAGGGCCTTGAGCGCCGAGACCTTGACGACCGGCAGGTCGTCGCCCGGGAACTCGTACTCGGAGAGCAGCTCGCGGACCTCGAGCTCGACGAGCTCGAGGATCTCCTCGTCGTCCACCATGTCGGCCTTGTTCAGGGCGACGACGATGTACGGAACGCCGACCTGGCGGGCCAGGAGCACGTGCTCCTTGGTCTGCGGCATCGGGCCGTCGGTGGCGGCGACCACGAGGATGGCGCCGTCCATCTGCGCCGCACCCGTGATCATGTTCTTGATGTAGTCCGCGTGACCCGGGCAGTCGACGTGCGCGTAGTGACGCGACTCCGTCTGGTACTCGACGTGCGCGATGGAGATGGTGATACCGCGCTGGCGCTCCTCAGGAGCCTTGTCGATCTGGTCGAAGGCCGAGGCCTCGTTCAGGTCCGGGTACGCGTCATGCAGCACCTTGGTAATGGCGGCCGTGAGGGTCGTCTTACCGTGGTCGATGTGACCGATGGTGCCGATGTTGACGTGCGGCTTAGTCCGCTCGAACTTCGCCTTCGCCACTGGGGTCCTCCTGGAGTGGTTCTGTACGCCTTACTCATCGGCGCCAGGTGATCTTTGCTGGGATGCCGGCCCCCGGGGCGGCCCCGCCATGATCCGGTGGATCCGGCGGAACCGCCCCAGGACTTGCCGGTGACAAGCCTAAAGCGTGGACTCGGAAGAGTTACTCGCCCTTGGCCTTCGCGATGATCTCCTCGGCGACGTTCCGGGGAACCTCGGCGTAGGAGTCGAACTGCATCGAGTAGCTTGCGCGACCCGAGGTCTTGCTGCGGAGGTCTCCGACGTAGCCGAACATCTCCGACAGCGGCACCAGGCCCTTGACGACCTTGGCGTTGGCCCGGTCCTCCATGGCCTGGATCTGGCCACGCCGGGAGTTGATGTCACCGATGACATCGCCCATGTAGTCCTCGGGCGTGGTCACCTCGACGGACATCATCGGCTCAAGGAGCACCGGAGACGCCTTGCGGGCGGCTTCCTTGAACGCCTGCGAACCGGCGATCTTGAAGGCCAGCTCCGAGGAGTCGACCTCGTGGTAGCCACCGTCGAGCAGCGTGATCCGGACACCGGTCATCTCGTAACCGGCGAGGATGCCGAACTGCATGGCCTCCTGCGCGCCGGCGTCCACCGAAGGGATGTACTCCTTCGGGATACGGCCACCGGTGACCTTGTTCACGAACTCGTACGAGGCGTCGCCGCCCTCGATGGGCTCGATCATGATCTGCACCTTGGCGAACTGCCCGGTGCCACCGGTCTGCTTCTTGTGGGTGTAGTCCACGCGCTCGACGGTCTTGCGGATCGTCTCACGGTAGGCGACCTGCGGCTTGCCGACGTTCGCCTCGACGCGGAACTCGCGCCGCATGCGGTCGACCAGCACCTCGAGGTGAAGCTCGCCCATACCGCCGATGACGGTCTGGCCGGTCTCCTCGTTGGTGTGCACCTGGAAGGAGGGGTCCTCCTCCGCGAGACGCTGGATGGCGACACCCAGCTTCTCCTGGTCACCCTTGGACTTGGGCTCGATCGCGACCTCGATGACCGGCGCCGGGAAGTCCATGGACTCCAGGATCACCGGGTTCTTCTCGTCGCAGAGCGTCTCACCGGTGGTGGTCTGCTTCAGGCCCATGACGGCGACGATGTCACCGGCGCCCACCGACTCGATCTCCTCACGCTTGTTCGCGTGCATGCGGTAGATCTTGCCGATGCGCTCCTTGCGGCCCTTCACCGAGTTCAGCACCGCGGTGCCGGACTCCAGCTTGCCGGAGTACACACGGACGAAGGTGAGCTTGCCGAGGTGCGGGTCGCTCATGATCTTGAACGCCAGCGCGGACAGCGGCTCGTCGACGGAGGGCTTACGGACGACCTCCAGCTCCGGGTCCTTGACGTCGTGGCCCACGATGCCCTCGACGTCCAGGGGAGTCGGCAGGTAGCGGACAACCGCGTCGAGCAGGGGCTGAACGCCCTTGTTCTTGAACGCGGTACCGCAGAACACCGGGGTGACGGTGGTGCCGTCGGACTTGCCGGAGGCGATGGTGATACGGCGGATCGCCGCGTACAGCTGCTCCACGGTGGGCTCGGTGCCCTCCAGGTACAGCTCCATCAGCTCGTCGTCGTTCTCGGAGACGGTTTCGAGCAGCTTGCCGCGCCACTCCTCCGCCGCCTCGGTGTGCGTGGCCGGGATGTCGACGACGTCGTACATCTCGCCCTTGGCGGCCTCGGCGGACCAGACAAAGGCCTTCATCGTCACGAGGTCGACGACGCCCTTGAAGTCGGCCTCGGCACCGATCGGAAGCTGCATGACGATCGGAACCGCGCCGAGGCGGTCCGAGATCATGTCGACGCAGCGGTGGAACTCCGCGCCGGTCCGGTCGAGCTTGTTCACGAAGCAGATACGGGGCACGCCGTAACGGTCGGCCTGCCGCCATACCGTCTCGGACTGCGGCTCCACACCGGCGACACCGTCGAACACGGTGACGGCACCGTCGAGGACGCGGAGCGAACGCTCCACCTCGACCGTGAAGTCCACGTGACCCGGGGTGTCGATGATGTTGATGGTGTGGTCGACGTCGTCGAGCGGCCAGTGGCAGGTCGTCGCGGCGGACGTGATGGTGATGCCGCGCTCCTGCTCCTGCTCCATCCAGTCCATCGTGGCAGCGCCGTCGTGGACCTCACCGATCTTGTAGCTCACACCGGTGTAGAACAGGATGCGCTCGGTGGTCGTCGTCTTGCCCGCGTCGATGTGGGCCATGATCCCGATATTGCGGACCTTGGCCAGGTCAAGCGAAGTGGTGGCCATAAGGCTCAATCTTCTCTCGGTCTCGATGTGGGTAGCGACTACCAGCGGTAGTGCGCGAAGGCCTTGTTGGACTCGGCCATCTTGTGCGTGTCCTCACGCTTCTTGACCGAGGCGCCGAGACCGTTGGAGGCGTCGAGCAGCTCGTTCATGAGGCGTTCGGTCATGGTCTTCTCGCGACGGGCGCGGGAGTAACCCACGACCCAGCGCAGAGCGAGGGTGGCGGCGCGACCGGGCTTGACCTCGATCGGCACCTGGTAGGTGGCGCCACCGACACGGCGGGACTTGACCTCAAGCGTGGGCTTGACGTTCTCAAGCGCGCGCTTCAGCGTGATGACCGGGTCGTTGCCGGTCTTCTCGCGGAGGCCTTCCATGGCGCCGTACACAATCCGCTCGGCAGTGGAACGCTTGCCGTTGAGCAGAAGCTTGTTGATCAGCGACGTGACAAGAGGAGAACCGTAGACCGGGTCGATGATGACCGGGCGCTTCGGGGCGGGGCCCTTACGAGGCATTCTTACTTCTCCTTCTTGGCGCCGTAGCGGCTGCGGGCCTGCTTGCGGTTCTTGACGCCCTGGGTGTCAAGGGAGCCGCGGATGATCTTGTAGCGAACACCCGGCAGGTCCTTCACACGGCCACCACGCACGAGCACGATCGAGTGCTCCTGCAGGTTGTGTCCCTCACCCGGAATGTAGGCCGTGACCTCGATACCGGAGGTCAGACGCACACGCGCGACCTTCCGGAGGGCCGAGTTCGGCTTCTTCGGGGTGGTCGTGAAGACACGCGTGCA
The DNA here is from genome assembly GCF_042790125.1 of Streptomyces scopuliridis. GTDB lineage: Bacteria > Actinomycetota > Actinomycetes > Streptomycetales > Streptomycetaceae > Streptomyces > Streptomyces scopuliridis_A. The sequence goes on along the minus strand of NZ_JBHTZS010000004.1, from coordinate 205,500 downwards.
GACGCCGCGGCGCTGAGGGGATCCCTCAAGTGCGGGCGTCTTGTTCTTCTCGACCTTGTCCTGCCGGCCCTTCCGGACCAGCTGCTGGATCGTAGGCACTACTTCTCCGGTTTCTGTGTGCCGTCAGTGAAACTAACCTGGAACACCTCCGACCCACGCGGTCGGGTGTGTCGAATACTGCGTGGCCTCACCAAGGGCGAGGAGGGCGCAGATTACGGTGGCCGGTGCTCAAGCTCGCGTGCGGTTGAGGACACGCACAGGAGCCCAGGCACACCCCAGGCACAAGGTCTGAGCGTACCTACCTCATGGACTCCGGTCAAAACAAATGCCGGGCCCCCGACACGCCGGACATCCCGGACCCGCTCCCCACGGGCTCGGAGGGCCGGGAGAACGCTACTAGGGGCCCGGTCAGCCGCGGGAGGCGCCCAGGCCCGTCGGCCCCGGCCGAGCGCCTGAGAGACGCCGAAGGGCGCCCCACCCCGTACGCGACGGAGTGGGACGCCCTTCAGCAGACGTACGCCTTACTGGTTGTACGGACCGTAGTCGTAGTCCTCCAGCGGAACGGCCTGGCCGGAGCCCGTGCCGAACGGCGAGTAGTCGATGTCGTCGTAGCCGACGGCCGAGTACATCGCGGCCTTGGCCTCCTCGGTCGGCTCGACCCGGATGTTGCGGTAGCGGGACAGACCCGTACCGGCCGGGATGAGCTTACCGATGATGACGTTCTCCTTGAGGCCGATCAGGGAGTCCGACTTGGCGTTGATCGCCGCGTCGGTGAGGACCCTGGTCGTCTCCTGGAAGGACGCCGCCGACAGCCACGACTCGGTGGCCAGCGACGCCTTGGTGATACCCATCAGCTGCGGACGGCCGGAGGCCGGGTGGCCGCCTTCCGTGACCACACGACGGTTCTCGGTCTCGAACTTCGAGCGCTCCACCAGCTCGCCCGGCAGCAGCTCCGCGTCGCCGGACTCGATGATCGTCACGCGGCGCAGCATCTGCCGGATGATGATCTCGATGTGCTTGTCGTGGATCGACACACCCTGCGAGTTGTAGACCTTCTGGACCTCGCCGACCAGGTGGACCTGGACCGCGCGCTGACCGAGGATCCGCAGCACGTCGTGCGGGTTGGTGGCACCCACGGTGAGCTTCTGGCCCACCTCGACGTGGTCGCCCTCGCCCACGAGCAGACGGGCACGCTTCGAGATCGGGAACGGCGTCTCGTCGCTGCCGTCGTCCGGGGTGACGACGATCTTCTTGGTCTTCTCGGTCTCCTCGATACGGACGCGGCCGGCCGCCTCCGAGATCGGGGCGACACCCTTGGGCGTACGTGCTTCGAAGAGCTCGACGACTCGGGGCAGACCCTGGGTGATGTCGTCACCGGCCACACCACCGGTGTGGAAGGTACGCATCGTCAGCTGGGTACCGGGCTCACCGATGGACTGGGCGGCGATGATGCCGACCGCCTCACCGATGTCGACCAGCTTGCCGGTGGCCAGCGAGCGGCCGTAGCAGAAGGCACAGGTGCCGACCGCGGACTCGCAGGTCAGGACCGAGCGGGTCTTGACCTCCTCGACCCCGGCGGCCACGACGGCGTCGATCAGGACATCGCCCAGGTCGACATTTGCCGGCGCGATGACCTTGCCGTCGACGACGACGTCCTCGGCGAGCATCCGCGCGTACACGGACGTCTCGACGTCCTCCGCCTTGCGCAGCACACCGTCGGCGCCGCGCTCCGCGATCCGCAGCTTCAGACCGCGGTCGGTGCCGCAGTCCTCCTCGCGGATGATGACGTCCTGCGAGACGTCCACCAGACGACGGGTCAGGTAACCCGAGTCGGCGGTACGCAGGGCGGTGTCGGCCAGACCCTTACGGGCACCGTGCGTGGAGATGAAGTACTCCAGCACGGACAGACCCTCACGGAAGGACGCCTTGATGGGACGCGGGATCGTCTCGTTCTTGGCGTTGGACACCAGACCACGCATACCGGCGATCTGACGCATCTGCATCATGTTTCCGCGAGCACCCGAGTTGACCATCATGAAGATGGGGTTGGTCTTCGGGAAGTTCGCGTTCATCGCCTCGGCGACCTCGTTGGTCGCCTTGGTCCAGATCGCGATGAGCTCCTGCGTGCGCTCGTCCTTGGTGATCAGACCGCGCTCGTACTGCTTCTGGACCTTCTCGTCCTGCGCCTCGTAACCCTGGACGATCGCCTTCTTCGCCTCGGGCACGACGACATCGGAGATGGCGACGGTGACACCGGAACGGGTCGCCCAGAAGAAGCCGGCCGCCTTCAGGTTGTCGAGCGTCGCCGCCACGATGACCTTGGGGTAGCGCTCGGCGAGGTCGTTGACGATCTCGGAGAGCTGCTTCTTGCCCACCGAGTAGTCGACGAACGGGTAGTCCTCGGGCAGCAGCTCGTTGAAGAGCGCGCGGCCCAGGGTCGTACGCAGCCGGAACGGGTCCCCCTGCTGCCACGGCACCGCGGTGCCGTCCGTGTCGGCCTCCTCGGCGGCCGGCGGGGTCCAGCCGCGCGGCGGGATGGTGCCCACCGGGAAGCGGATGTCGACCTTCGCCTGGAGCGAGAGCTCCCGGTTGTCGAACGCCATGGTCGCCTCGGCGGTGGAGCCGAAGGACCGGCCCTCGCCGATGACCTTGCGCTCTTCCTCGTCCGTCGTGAGGAAGAACAGACCGAGCACCATGTCCTGGGTCGGCATGGTGACGGGACGGCCGTCGGCCGGCTTCAGGATGTTGTTCGAGGACAGCATCAGGATGCGGGCCTCGGCCTGCGCCTCCGCGGAGAGCGGCAGGTGAACGGCCATCTGGTCACCGTCGAAGTCCGCGTTGAACGCGGTGCAGACGAGCGGGTGGATCTGGATGGCCTTGCCCTCGACCAGCTGCGGCTCGAAGGCCTGGATGCCCAGACGGTGCAGGGTCGGCGCACGGTTCAGCAGCACCGGGTGCTCGGCGATGACCTCTTCGAGCACGTCGTACACGACCGTACGGCCGCGCTCGACCATGCGCTTCGCCGACTTGATGTTCTGCGCGTGGTTCAGATCCACCAGGCGCTTCATCACGAACGGCTTGAAGAGCTCCAGCGCCATGGCCTTCGGCAGACCGCACTGGTGCAGCTTGAGCTGCGGACCGACGACGATCACGGAACGGGCCGAGTAGTCGACTCGCTTGCCGAGCAGGTTCTGACGGAACCGGCCCTGCTTGCCCTTGAGCATGTCGCTCAGGGACTTCAGCGGACGGTTACCGGGACCGGTCACCGGACGGCCGCGGCGGCCGTTGTCGAACAGCGCGTCGACGGCCTCCTGCAGCATCCGCTTCTCGTTGTTCACGATGATCTCGGGGGCACCGAGGTCAAGGAGACGCTTGAGGCGGTTGTTGCGGTTGATCACACGGCGGTACAGGTCGTTCAGGTCGGAGGTCGCGAAGCGGCCACCGTCCAGCTGCACCATCGGACGCAGGTCCGGCGGGATGACCGGCACGCAGTCCAGCACCATGCCCTTGGGGCTGTTGCTGGTCTGCAGGAACGCGGAGACGACCTTGAGGCGCTTGAGCGCACGGGTCTTCTTCTGGCCCTTGCCGGTACGGATGATCTCGCGGAGGCGCTCGGCCTCCTCGTCCAGGTCGAAGGACTCCAGGCGCTTCTGCAGCGCCGCGGCACCCATCGAACCGTCGAAGTACGTGCCGAAGCGGTCACGCAGCTCGCGGTAGAGCAGCTCGTCGCCCTCCAGGTCCTGGACCTTGAGGTTCTTGAAGCGGTTCCACACCTCGTCGAGACGGTCGATCTCGCGCTGCGCGCGGTCACGCAGCTGCTTCATCTCACGCTCGGCGCCCTCGCGCACCTTGCGGCGCACATCGGCCTTGGCGCCCTCGGCCTCCAGCTCGGCCAGGTCGGTCTCGAGCTTCTTGGCGCGGGCTTCGAGGTCGGCGTCGCGGCGGTTCTCGACCTGCTGGCGCTCGACGGAGACATGCGCCTCCAGCGAGGGCAGGTCGCGCGTACGGCGCTCCTCGTCCACGAACGTGATCATGTACGCGGCGAAGTAGATGACCTTCTCCAGGTCCTTCGGCGCGAGGTCGAGCAGGTACCCGAGGCGAGACGGGACGCCCTTGAAGTACCAGATGTGGGTCACGGGCGCGGCCAGCTCAATGTGGCCCATCCGCTCACGGCGCACCTTGGCGCGCGTGACTTCCACGCCACAGCGCTCACAGATGATGCCCTTGAAGCGGACACGCTTGTACTTGCCGCAGTAGCACTCCCAGTCCCGGGTCGGACCGAAGATCTTCTCGCAGAAGAGTCCGTCCTTCTCGGGCTTGAGCGTGCGGTAGTTGATGGTCTCCGGCTTCTTCACTTCGCCGTGCGACCAGGTCCGGATGTCGTCCGCGGTGGCAAGGCCGATCCGCAGCTCGTCGAAGAAGTTGACGTCGAGCACTTGTCGTCAATCCCTCTTTCGGGGGTTCGAGCCCCTCGCGTCAGCGAGTAGATGGGGCACTTCAGCAATGGTCTGAACGGGTCCGGGGAGAGCCGGCCGGATACGGGATCCGGCCGGCGAACCCGTCAGACCTCTTCGACGCTGCTCGGCTCGCGCCGGGACAGGTCGATACCGAGCTCCTCCGCCGCGCGGAAGACGTCCTCGTCCGTGTCGCGCATCTCGATGGACATGCCGTCCGAGGACAGCACCTCCACGTTGAGGCAGAGCGACTGCATTTCCTTGATGAGCACCTTGAAGGACTCGGGAATGCCGGGCTCGGGGATGTTCTCGCCCTTGACGATGGCCTCGTAGACCTTCACGCGGCCGGTCACATCGTCGGACTTGATCGTCAGCAGCTCCTGGAGGGCGTACGCGGCGCCATAAGCCTCCAGCGCCCACACCTCCATCTCACCGAAGCGCTGACCGCCGAACTGGGCCTTACCACCCAGCGGCTGCTGGGTGATCATCGAGTACGGGCCGGTCGACCGCGCGTGCAGCTTGTCGTCGACCAGGTGGTGGAGCTTGAGGATGTACATGTACCCGATCGAGATCGGGTCCGGGAACGGCTCACCGGAGCGGCCGTCGAACAGGTGCGCCTTGCCGGACGGCTGGACCATCCGGTTGCCGTCGCGGTTCGGGATCGTCGCCTCGAAGAGACCAGAGATCTCGTCCTCACGGGCACCGTCGAAGACCGGGGTCGCGACATTGGTGCGGGGAGCGACCTCATCGGCGCCGATGGCCTTCAGCCGCTCCATCCACTCCTCGCTGCCCTCGACCTTCCAGCCCTGGCTGGCGAGCCAGCCGAGGTGGATCTCCAGGACCTGTCCCGGGTTCATCCGGGACGGGACACCCAGCGGGTTGAGGATGATGTCGACCGGGGTGCCGTCCTCCAGGAACGGCATGTCCTCGATCGGCAGGATCTTCGAGATGACGCCCTTGTTGCCGTGACGGCCGGCGAGCTTGTCACCGTCGGTGATCTTGCGCTTCTGCGCGACGTACACGCGAACCAGCTGGTTCACGCCCGGCGGCAGCTCGTCGCCCTCCTCGCGGTCGAAGACCCGTACGCCGATGACCTTGCCGGTCTCGCCGTGCGGCACCTTCAGCGAGGTGTCACGGACCTCACGGGCCTTCTCACCGAAGATCGCGCGGAGCAGTCGCTCCTCCGGGGTCAGCTCGGTCTCACCCTTGGGCGTGACCTTGCCGACCAGGATGTCTCCGGCGACGACCTCGGCACCGATCCGGATGATGCCGCGCTCGTCGAGGTCCGCGAGGACCTCCTCCGAGACGTTCGGGATGTCCCGGGTGATCTCCTCGGGGCCCAGCTTGGTGTCACGGGCGTCGACCTCGTGCTCCTCGATGTGGATCGAGGAGAGGACGTCGTCCTGGACCAGCCGCTGGCTGAGGATGATCGCGTCTTCGTAGTTGTGGCCCTCCCACGGCATGAACGCCACGAGGAGGTTCTTGCCGAGCGCCATCTCACCCTGCTGGGTGGCGGGGCCATCGGCGAGGACCTGGCTCTCGACGACCCGGTCGCCCTCGTTGACGACAACCTTCTGGTTGACCGAGGTGCCCTGGTTGGAGCGGGAGAACTTGGCGATGCGGTACGTGGTGTACGTGCCGTCGTCGTTGGCGACGGTGATGTAGTCCGCGGAGACCTCCTGGACCACACCGTCCTTCTCCGCCTTGATGACGTCACCGGCGTCGACCGCGCAGCGGTACTCCATGCCGGTGCCGACGAGCGGCGCCTCGGACGTGATCAGGGGCACGGCCTGACGCATCATGTTCGCGCCCATGAGGGCACGGTTGGCGTCGTCGTGCTCCAGGAACGGGATCATGGCGGTCGCGACCGACACCATCTGGCGCGGCGAGACGTCCATGTAGTCGACCTCGGTGCCGGGCACGTAGTCGACCTCGCCGCCACGACGGCGGACCAGGACGCGCGGCTCGACGAACCGCATGTCCTCGGAGAGCGTCGCGTTGGCCTGCGCGATGACGAAGCGGTCTTCCTCGTCGGCGGTCAGGTAGTCGACCTCGTCGGTGATCTGGCCGTCGGTGACCTTGCGGTACGGCGTCTCGATGAAGCCGAACGCGTTGATCCGGCCGTACGAGGCCAGCGAGCCGATCAGACCGATGTTCGGGCCTTCGGGCGTCTCGATCGGGCACATGCGGCCGTAGTGCGACGGGTGCACGTCACGGACCTCGAACCCGGCCCGCTCACGGGAGAGACCACCCGGGCCGAGCGCGTTGAGACGACGCTTGTGCGTCAGGCCCGACAGCGGGTTGTTCTGGTCCATGAACTGGGACAGCTGGCTGGTGCCGAAGAACTCCTTGATGGAGGCGACGACCGGCCGGATGTTGATCAGGGTCTGCGGCGTGATCGCCTCGACGTCCTGGGTGGTCATGCGCTCGCGCACGACGCGCTCCATACGGGCGAGACCCGTACGGACCTGGTTCTGGATCAGCTCGCCGACGTTGCGGATACGGCGGTTGCCGAAGTGGTCGATGTCGTCGGTCTCGACCATGATCGAGCGACCGGACTCGCCGACCGTCTCGGTCTCACCGGCGTGCAGCTTCACCAGGTACTTGATGGTGGCGATGACGTCGTCGGTGGTGAGCACGCCGGCGTCCAGCGGCTCGTCCGCGCCGAGCTTCTTGTTCACCTTGTAGCGGCCGACCTTCGCCAGGTCGTAGCGCTTCGGGTTGAAGTAGAGGTTCTCCAGCAGCGTCTGCGCGGCCTCACGCGTCGGGGGCTCGCCCGGACGCAGCTTGCGGTAGATGTCGAGCAGCGCGTCGTCCTGGCCCTGGGTGTGGTCCTTCTCCAGGGTGGCGCGCATGGACTCGTACTCGCCGAACTCCTCCAGGATCTGCTCGGTCGTCCAGCCGAGAGCCTTGAGCAGAACGGTCACGGACTGCTTGCGCTTGCGGTCGATACGCACACCGACCATGTCGCGCTTGTCGATCTCCATCTCCAGCCAGGCACCCCGGGACGGGATGATCTTGGCCGAGAAGATGTCCTTGTCGGACGTCTTGTCGATGGAGGAGTCGAAGTAGACACCGGGCGAGCGGACGAGCTGTGACACCACGACACGCTCGGTGCCGTTGATGACGAAGGTGCCCTTGTTCGTCATGAGCGGGAAGTCGCCCATGAAGACCGTCTGGGACTTGATCTCGCCGGTCTCGTTGTTGGTGAACTCGGCGGTGACGAAGAGCGGGGCGGCGTACGTGAAGTCGCGCTCCTTGCACTCGTCGATCGAGTTCTTCGGAGGCTCGAAGCGGTGATCGCGGAACGTCAGGGACATCGACCCGGAGAAGTCCTCGATCGGGGAGATCTCCTCGAAGATCTCCTCGAGGCCGGACTTGGTGGGGACGTTCTGTCCGCTTTCGAGAGCCGCCTCGACACGAGCCTTCCAAGCGGCGTTACCGAGCAGCCAGTCAAAGCTCTCGGTCTGCAGCGCCAGGAGGTTCGGAACCTCGAGGGGCTCCTTGATCTTTGCAAAGGAGATGCGCAGCGGGGCGGTGCTGGCACCGTTGTTCGTATTCGTGGTCGAGGCGTTGCGCGAGGCGGCCAAGAGGGGGTCCTTCCGAGGGCTCGGACTCACTACGCGCGTACCGGTCCCAAGCCGTGCACAGAGAGAGAAAGCCCAGATCAGGGCCGTTCACTCACCGATGCTCTTGCGAGGGGGTGCCCCTGGTGACGGGCAGGGAGCAGCTAACAGGCAGCGCAAAGGGTCAGTGTAGCCACTTGGCACACTGATGTCCAGAGCGGGTTTTCCGACACCCTCGTTTTTCTCAACACCCTTGTCTCAACTGCGGCAACTCAACTGCGGAAAGCCTCGCGCCGTAGGCGCACATCGATACTGCCCTCTTCGCCGTCGATCCATGCCTCGGATGCGGATCGATTGTGCCGACGCGTCCTGAGAATTGCGCGCTGCGTGCGGTTCGTCAAGGCCCTCGCCCCGCGGGGAAGGTCACGGGGCGTACGGAAGCACGGCGATGATCACGATACTCGCCGCGCGCCGAAGAGCAAGGCAGCCCCCACGGGGACGCGAAAGGGCGACCACCCGACTGGGTGATCGCCCTTCGCGTCAACACTGCGCCTCACGGCGCCGAGACTGCCTCCGTACGCCTACAGGCGGCCGGTGACGGACTCGTACGAGGTCACTTGACCTCGACGGAGGCGCCGGCGCCCTTGAGGGACTCGGCGGCCTTGTCAGCGGCCTCCTTGGCGACCTTCTCCAGGACGGGCTTCGGGGCGCCGTCCACGAGGTCCTTGGCCTCCTTGAGGCCCAGGGAGGTCAGCTCACGCACGACCTTGATGACCTGGATCTTCTTCTCGCCGGCACCCGTGAGGATGACGTCGAACTCGTCCTGGACCTCTTCGGCCTCGGCCGGGGCACCGGGGGCACCGGCGACCGGCGCGGCGACCGCGGCGGCGGCGGTGACGTCGAACTTCTCCTCGAACGCCTTCACGAACGCGGAGAGCTCGATGAGGGTCATGTCCTCGAACTGCGCGAGCAGGTCTTCCTGGCTGAGCTTCGCCATGATGGCGGTCCTTCCACTAATTCGGCTGGTGCCGTATGTACAGTTCCGCGGGCGTACCGGCCCGCTGCGACCGAGCGAGCGTGATTACTCGGAGTCGGCCTCGACGGGAGCCGGCGTACCGGCACCGCCCTGCTCTTCCTTCTTGACGCGAAGCGCTTCCGCGGTGCGGACGAACTTCGACGGAAGCGCCTGGAAGAGCGAGGCAGCCTGCGACTGCTTGCCCTTCATGGCACCTGCCAGCTTGGAGAGCAGAACCTCGCGGGACTCAAGGTCCGCGAGCTTCTTGATCTCGTCGGCGCTCAGCGCCTTGCCATCGAGGACGCCGCCCTTGATGACGAGATTCGGGTTGTCCTTGGCGAAGTCACGAAGACCCTTCGCCGACTCCACCGGGTCACCGGTGACGAAGGCAACCGCCGTCGGACCCGCGAAGAGGTCGTCCAGCGTGTTGATCCCGGCCTCGTTGGCCGCGATCTTGGTCAGCGTGTTCTTCACCACGGCGTACTGGGCGTTCTCACCGAGAGAACGGCGCAGCTCCTTGAGCTGCGCCACGGTGAGACCCCGGTACTCGGTCAGCACGGCGGCGTTCGAGCTGCGGAACTTGTCCGTCAGCTCGGCTACCGCGGCAGCCTTGTCGGGCCTTGCCATGAGCGTCGGCCTCCTTCCGGGTGATGAGGACCGCTCAGAAGGGGCTGGGCAAAACGAAACGCCCCGGCGCAGGCGCACGGGGCGTAGCTCGACCGAATGGAATCCGGGAGCTGTCCACTGTCACCTGCGCAGGTCGTCCGCAGCTAGCGGATCCTTCGGCCGCCGCACCCTCTTACGAGCACACGGCAACGACCAGCGGTCTTTGGCTTCCGGGGAAGAGTACGTGAGGAGGAGCGCGCCGGGCAAATCGGCTGCCCTGGCACCCGTACCGATGCCCGTACCGATGGACGAAAGCCGGTCCCCGCGCCTCCGGAGAGGTACGTGGACCGGCTTTCGTACGCGTGACCCGCGGCTGCCGTCAGTGTCAGACGGCGGCCGGGTCCTCCTCCACGAGGAGGTTGCGGGTGCGGTTGGCGTCCAGCGGGATGCCGGGGCCCATCGTCGTGGCCAGGGTCGCCTTCTTGATGTAGCGGCCCTTGGCGGCGGACGGCTTGAGACGGAGGATCTCCTCCAGCGCCGCGGCGTAGTTCTCGACCAGCTTCGTCTCGTCGAAGGAGACCTTGCCGATGATGAAGTGCAGGTTCGAGTGCTTGTCGACGCGGAACTCGATCTTGCCGCCCTTGATGTCGTTCACAGCCTTGGTGACATCGGGGGTGACGGTGCCGGTCTTCGGGTTCGGCATCAGACCACGCGGGCCGAGGACGCGGCCGAGGCGGCCGACCTTGCCCATGAGGTCCGGGGTGGCGACGACGGCGTCGAAGTCCAGACGGCCCTTCGAAACCTCGTCGATGAGCTCGTCGGCGCCGACGATGTCGGCGCCCGCGGCACGCGCGGCCTCGGCACGGTCACCGGTCGCGAAGACCAGGACCCGGGCGGTCTTGCCGGTGCCGTGCGGAAGGTTCACGGTGCCACGGACCATCTGGTCGGCCTTGCGCGGGTCGACGCCCAGCCGCATGGCCACCTCGACGGTGCCGTCGAACTTGGTGGTGGTGGTGTCCTTGGCGATACGGACGGCCTCGAGGGGGGCGTACGTACGCTCCCGGTCGACCTTGGCGTCCGCGCCGCGGAGAGCCTTGCTGCGCTTCACTTCATCTCCTGTGGTTCATCAGGTGTGGAGGTCGTGGTCCGGGCCGCGCATGGCCCTGCCACTGGGGCTTGCCCGGCTGGGTCAGCCCTCGACCGTGACGCCCATGGAACGGGCGGTGCCGGCGATGATCTTCTCGGCGGCGTCCAGGTCGTTGGCGTTCAGGTCGGGCATCTTGGTGGTGGCGATCTCGCGCACCTGGTCGCGGGTGAGCTTCGCGACCTTCTTGACGTGCGGCTCGCCTGAGCCCTTGTCCACGCCCGCGGCCTTGAGGATCAGCTTGGCGGCCGGCGGCGTCTTGGTGATGAAGGTGAAGGAGCGGTCCTCGTAGACCGTGATCTCCACCGGCACGACCATGCCACGCTGCGACTCGGTCGCGGCGTTGTAGGCCTTGCAGAACTCCATGATGTTGACGCCGTGCTGGCCCAGCGCGGGGCCGACCGGCGGAGCCGGGTTGGCCGCGCCGGCGCTGATCTGGAGCTTGATAAGCCCCGTGACCTTCTTCTTCTTGGGAGGCATTGCTCTCTCCGGGTCCTAGTGAGAGTTTTCAGCCAGCCGTCCGGTCATCCGGATGGAGGCATACCGCACAACGATAACGGGTATAGGTGCGCGGCCAAAAACCGACAGGTCAGACAGCTGTATGAGCCTGTCTGACCTGTCGGAAGCTGCTGTCGCGGGCGGGCGCCGGAGCGCACGCCGCCCGCTGGGTTCAGTTCTTCTGGATCTGGTCGAAGCTCAGCTCGACCGGGGTCTCGCGGCCGAAGATCTCGACCAGGCCCTTGACCTTCTTCGAGTCGGCGTTGATCTCGTTGATGGTCGCCTGGAGGGTGGCGAACGGACCGTCGGTGACGGTGACCGAGTCGCCGACCTCGAAGTCCAGCACCTGGACCTCGACCTTGCGGGACGGAGCGGGCTTGCCCTCGGCCTCCGCGGCCTCACGCGCGGCCTTCTCCTCGGCCTCCGGCGCGAGCATCTTGACGATCTCGTCCAGGGTCAGCGGGTACGGGTCGTAGGCGTTGCCCACGAAGCCGGTGACACCGGGGGTGTTACGGACGACGCCCCAGGACTCGTTCGTCAGATCCATGCGCACCAGGACATACCCCGGGAGCTTGTTCTGGCGAACGTTCTTGCGCTCGCCGTTCTTGATCTGGACGATCTCTTCCTCGGGGACCTCGGCCTGGTAGATGAACTCCTCGACGTTCAGCGAGACGGCGCGCTGCTCCAGGTTGGCCTTCACGCGCTTCTCGTAGCCCGCGTAGGTGTGGATCACGTACCACTCGCCGGGCAGCCCGCGGAGTTCCTCACGGAGAGCCGCGACCGGGTCGACAGGAGCCTCGGGCTCCTCGTCCGCTTCGTCGGCGGTCTTGTCCGCGGCGGCCTCGTCGGCGTCGTCCTCCGCGGGGTCGTCCTCGGCGTCCTCGATGTGGAGTGCGGCTTCCTCGGCCGGCTCGCCCGCGGCGACGTCAGCGGCTTCGGCCTGGTCTGGCTCGACAGCGTCCGCCGCCTCGACGATGCCGGTCTTGTCCTCGCGGGACTCCACCGACTCGCTGGCGTCGTTCAGTTTCGGGTCAGACACGGTGGCTGCTTCTTCCTGACTCAATGGGTGGAACACGCGAAAGGGGCGCCGCGCCGGGCGCCCTCGCGGGATCAGCCGAAGACGTACTTGATTGCTTGCTGGAAGCCATAGTCAATCACGGTCACCAAACCGATCATGACGACGACGAAGACAATCACCACGGTGGTGTACGTGGTCAGCTGGTTGCGAGTCGGCCAGACGACCTTGCGCAGCTCGGCGACGATCTGACGGTAGAAGAGCGCGAGCCGGCCCAGAGGGCCCTTCTTGCCGCGCTTGCCGCCCTTGCGGGGCTTCTTCGACTCGGCGGACTCGTCGTCCGCATCAGGCTTGTCGATGGAGCCCACGGCGTCCGTCACGCTCTCTCACCTGATTCCGGGTCGTGGCCGTGCCGCGCCCGGGGGAGCCGCACGGCGATGCATTCAATGTACGTACATGCGCACACATCCTGGCGAAGATGTGTGTAGCAGGGCCGGAGGGACTTGAACCCCCAACCGCTGGTTTTGGAGACCAGTGCTCTACCAATTGAGCTACGACCCTTTGCGTTTTCCCCAACCTACCGCATACGACCGGACGCACGGAGTGCCCGGTACGGACCTGGTGGCTGAGGGCCAACGACGAGTGAGTGTACGTGGTCCCGGCCCCCGCGTCGAACAGCTTCCCCACGACAGTCGCGACCGCGGTCCCGCGCGCCGGTCGTCCTTCTCCCGTGTCCACCCAGCGAAACCTGTGTGCCGCCGAGGTTTCGGGTCTGGGACCATGGGCCCATGAGCGCTGCAATCCCTCCGACCGAGCGCCGGGTCTCCGCCCGTATCGGCGCGATCTCCGAGTCCGCGACCCTCGCCGTGGACGCCAAGGCCAAGGCCCTGAAGGCAGCCGGGCGTCCGGTGATCGGCTTCGGCGCCGGCGAGCCCGACTTCCCGACGCCCGGCTATATCGTCGAGGCCGCTGTCGAGGCGTGCCGCAACCCCAAGTACCACCGCTACACGCCGGCCGGGGGGCTCCCCGAGCTCAAGGCCGCGATCGTCGCGAAGACGCTGCGCGACTCCGGTTACGAGATCGAGCCCTCCCAGGTCCTGGTGACCAACGGCGGCAAGCAGGCGATCTACGAGGCGTTCGCGGCCATCCTGGACCCGGGCGACGAGGTCATCGTCCCGGCCCCGTACTGGACGACGTACCCCGAGTCGATCCGGCTGGCCGGCGGTGTCCCGGTAGAGGTCGTGGCGGATGAGACCACCGGCTACCGGGTCTCCGTCGAGCAGTTGGAGGCCGCGCGTACCGACCGTACGAAGGTCGTCCTCTTCGTCTCGCCGTCCAACCCGACGGGCGCCGTCTACAGCCCCGCCGACACCGAGGCCATCGGCCGCTGGGCCGTCGAGCACGGGCTGTGGGTGATGACGGACGAGATCTATGAGCACCTCGTGTATGGCGACGCCACCTTCACCTCGCTGCCGGCCGTCGTACCGGAGCTGCGTGACAAGTGCGTCGTGGTCAACGGTGTGGCCAAGACCTATGCGATGACCGGCTGGCGTGTGGGGTGGATCGTCGGCCCCAAGGATGTCGTCAAGGCGGCGACCAACCTCCAGTCGCACGCGACGTCCAATGTCTCCAATGTCTCGCAGGCCGCGGCGATCGCCGCCGTCTCCGGTGACCTCACCGCGGTCGCCGAGATGCGGGCCGCCTTCGACCGGCGCCGCCAGACCATCGTCCGGCTGCTGAACGAGATCGACGGCGTCATCTGCCCGGTGCCGGAGGGCGCCTTCTACGCGTACCCCTCGGTGAAGGCCCTGCTGGGCAAGGAGATCCGCGGCAAGCGCCCGCGGACGTCGGTCGAGCTGGCCGCGCTGATCCTGGACGAGGCCGAGGTCGCGGTCGTCCCCGGTGAGGCGTTCGGCACACCCGGCTATCTGCGGCTGTCGTACGCGCTCGGCGACGAGGACCTGGCCGAGGGCATCGGCAGGATCCAGAAGCTGCTGAGCGAGGCGAAGGACTGACGCGGTCCGCGACGGGCCCCCGGCGATCACCGGGGGCCCGTTTTTGCGTTCGGACAAGATCTCGATCGGGGAAAGTGGCTGCCGGTCGGCGCGAGCATGCGGCAGGATCTACGAATGGAGAGCACCACCCGCCCCCGCGATCTCAGCCTGCTGCCCAAGGCTCATCTGCATCTGCACTTCACCGGTTCGATGCGGCCCACGACGCTGCTCGAACTCGCCGACAAGTACGGCGTTCATCTCCCCGACGCGCTGACCAGCGGCGAACCGCCCAGGCTGCGTGCCACCGACGAACGCGGCTGGTTCCGTTTCCAGCGGCTCTACGACATCGCCCGGTCCTGTCTGCGGACGCCCGAGGACATCCAGCGGCTGGTGCGCGAGGCGGCCGAGGAGGACGTACGGGACGGCTCGGGGTGGCTGGAGATCCAGGTCGACCCCACCTCGTACGCCCCCCATCTCGGCGGGCTGATCCCGGCTCTGGAAATCATCCTGGACGCCGTGGACAGCGCGTCCAGGGAGACCGGTCTGGGGATGCGGGTGCTGGTGGCGGCGAACCGTATGAAGCATCCGCTGGAGGCCAGGACGCTCGCCCGGCTCGCCGTGCGGTACGCGGACCGGGGCGTCGTCGGCTTCGGGCTCTCCAACGACGAGCGGCGCGGGATGGCCAGGGACTTCGACCGGGCCTTCGCGATCGCCAGGGACGGCGGGCTGCTGGCCGCGCCGCACGGCGGTGAGCTGACCGGGCCCGCGTCCGTACGGGACTGCCTGGACGATCTGCGGGCGGCCCGTATCGGGCACGGCGTCCGCGCGGCGGAGGACCCGAAGCTGCTGCGCAAGCTCGCGGAACGCGGGGTGACCTGCGAGGTCTGCCCGGCCTCGAATGTCGCGCTGGGCGTGTACGAGAAGCCGGAGGACGTCCCGCTGCGGACGCTGTTCGACGCCGGGGTCCCGATGGCGCTGGGCGCGGACGACCCGCTGCTCTTCGGCTCGCGGCTGGCGGCGCAGTACGAGCTGGCCCGCCGGCACCAGAGCTTCAGCGACACCGAACTGGCCGAGCTGGCACGGCAGTCGGTACGCGGTTCGGCGGCGCCGCGTGAGGTACGGGAGAAGCTGCTGACGGGCATCGACAGTTGGCTGGCCGGCTGACGCGGGTTCATCCGGCCGACGGGCCAGGTCCTGTCCGGCCGGTCTCTGCGGGCCCGCGAAGATCGGCCGGACAGGGACCTAAAGGCGCACGCCGACCGTCACCGGCTCGTTGACCAGCGTGATCCCGAACGCCTCCTGGACCCCCGCCACCACCTCGCGGGCGAGCGCGAGCAGGTCCTCGGTGGTCGCCGCGCCCCGGTTGGTGAGGGCGAGGGTGTGCTTGGTGGAGATACGCGCCGGGCCGGTGCCGTACCCCTTGGTGAAACCGGCCCGGTCGATCAGCCAGGCCGCGGAGGTCTTCGTACGCCCCTCCCCGTCCGGGAATCCGGGCGGCGTCACCTCGTCGCCGAGACGGGCCCGTACGCGCGCGACGAACTCCGCGTACGCCACGTCCGTCAGGATCGGGTTGGTGAAGAAGGAGCCGGCCGACCAGGTGTCGTGGTCCTCGGGGTCGAGGACCATGCCCTTGCCCGCCCGCAGCTTGAGGACGGTGTCCCGCGCGGTCTCCACGGGGACGCGGTCGCCGGGCTCGACCCCGAGGACGCGGGCCGTCTCGGCGTACTTGAGCGGGGCGGAGAGCCCGTCCGCGTCCTCCAGGGCGAAGCGGACGCGCAGGACGACCCAGCGTTCGGGGTGCCGCTTGAACCGGCTGTGGCGGTACGAGAAGCCGCAGTCGGCGTTGGTGAGCGTGACCGTCCGCCCGGTGGAGCGGTCGTAGGCGACGACTTCGGTGAGGGTGCTCGACACCTCCTGGCCGTACGCGCCGACGTTCTGGATCGGCGTGGCGCCGGCCGAGCCGGGGATCCCGGCGAGGCATTCGACGCCGGCCAGGCCCGCTTCGACGGTACGGGCGACGGCGTCGGTCCAGATCTCGCCGGCGGCCAGCTCCAGCGTGGTGCCGTCGAGGGAGAAACCCTTGGTCGCGATGCGCAGGGCGGTGCCGTCGAAGCCCTTGTCCCCGATGATCAGATTGCTGCCGCCGCCGATGATCAGCAGTGGCGTACCGGAGTCGTCCGCCTCGCGCACGGTGGCGGTCACTTCTTCGTCGGTGACCGCGGTGACCAGGCGCGTCGCCGGGCCGCCGAGGCGGAAGGTGGTCAGTGGGGCGAGCGGGGCGTCGTGGAGTTCCTGCACGGGACAAGAGTACGGGCCACCGCGATCGCGGAAGGAGATCGCGGTGGCCCGGTGTCCCGACGTCACACAGCCGCGGGCTCGCGCTCCGGCGCCCCTCCCTTGACCACCGGCGTCCGCCGCGCGCCGCGTCCCGGGATGAGCAGGGCCGTCAGCGCGCCGAGCGCCACCAGTCCCGCGCCGATCCAGAGGGCCGGCACGGTGCCGTCCGTGAAGGTGTCGGGCGTACGGTAGCCGCCCTGCGCGGCGAAGACCGCGCCGAGGACGGCCACACCGAGCGCTCCGCCGACCTCGCGCAGGGCGTTGTTCGTACCGGAGGCGATGCCCTGCTCTGCCGGGCGGACGCTGGACATGACCAGGCTGGCGGACGGGGCGAAGTAGAGCCCCATCCCGACGCCGCTGATGACCAGCGCGGGCAGTTGCACCGCGTACGACACGTCCGGCTCGATGACCAGGGCGAACAGCCCCAGACCGAGCGCCTGGAGGGCCAGGCCCACAACCAGGACGGGCCGGCCGCCGACGCGGTCCGTGAGCACCCCGGCGATCGGCGCGACGAGCAGCGGCATGGCGGTCCACGGGAGCATCCGCAGCCCTGCCTCGGTGGGCGTGTAGCCGAGGACCCCTTGCAGGAACTGGCTGAGCAGGAAGATCGAGCCGAACATGCCGAGGAACATCAGGAGGCCGGCGGCGTTGATGCCGGCGAAGCCGCGGTTCTTGAACAGCCGCATGGGCAGCATCGCGTGCGGGTGGCGCAGCCCGTGCACGACGAAGGCGATGAGCAGCGCGGTGCCGGCCGTCAGGCCCAGCAGGACGGGGAAGCTGGTCCAGCCGTCGGCGTTGGCGGTGACCAGGGCGTAGACGATGCCGAAGAGGCCCGTACTGACGAGGAGTGTGCCCGGGATGTCGAGGCGGGCGTCGGGCGCGTGCGACTCCTGGAGGCGGAGCCGGGCGAGGGGCAGCAGGGCGAGGCCGATCGGGACGTTCAGCCAGAAGATCCACTGCCAGGAGAGGTGTTCGGTGAGAGTGCCGCCGACCAGCGGACCGCTGGCGACGGCGAGACCGGTGACGGCGCCGAAGACGCCGAGGGCGGCTCCTCGCCGCTCGGCGGGGACGGCGGCGGTGAGCAGGGTGAGCGTGAGCGGCATCATGATCGCCGCGCCGACGCCCTGGACGGCGCGTGCGGCGATCAGCGCGTCGATGCCGGGTGAGAGCGCGGCGGCGGCCGACGCGCCGGTGAAGATCGCGAGGCCGGCCAGGAAGAGCCTGCGACGGCCGTACCGGTCCCCCAGGGCGGCGCCGAACATCAGCAGGACCGCGAACGTGAGCGTGTAGGCGTTGACGGTCCATTCCAGGTCCTCCAGCGCGCCGCCGAGTTCTTCGCGGATGGAGGGCAGCGCGGTGGTGACGACGAGGTTGTCGAGGGCCGCCATGAAGCTGGCTATGCCCGTGATGACCAGGGTCCAGATGGCTCGGGACCCGCCGGCCGGTGGCTGACTCATTGTTCTCCCCCTGATGGACATATGCTTATTAGTTATCGATGACTAACTTTCTGGCCCACACGGAGACGCGGGTGTCCCCCGTACGGGCTTTCAGCCCTCGGGCGGCTGCGCCGAGTCGTAGAAGCCGGACCAGATGCGATGACCCGACGGGAAGCCCAGCGAGACCAGGGTGTTGACCAGCATCCCGTACGCCAGGAAGGTCGTGGTCTCGCCCACGTCCGCCCCGAGCGCCAGATGGACCCTGTCCCAGAGCGTCTCCCAGCCGGCCCGCACCCTGTCGCCGAACTCGTGGTCGCCCGCGGCCTCGGCGGCCGCCACCGCGACATACATCTGCATCTGCATCAGCAGTTTCTCCGGATCATCGGCGATGAGCCGCTGATAGGCCTCGGCCATGGCGTGCAGGGCCTCTTCGCCCTCCAGCCCTTCCGACGCATCCACGAAGACACGCGTGGTGTCCGCCAGACACCGTTCCGCGGCGGCGAGGAACATGGCCTGCTTGTTCGGGAAGAGCCGGAAGAGATACGGCTGCGAGACCCCGACCCGCTGGGCGATCGTCTCCGTGGAGGTGCCGAGATAGCCGCCCCGGGCGAACTCCGTGACCGCCGCGCGGACCACGCTCTCGCGTCGCTCTTCTGCGCTCATCCTGACCATGCAGGAAGGTTATTGGCCACTCACTAACCATGTCAACGCGTAAGGGGCGCCCGCCCATCGCGGGCACCCCTTACTCGCCGATCGCTCAGGCGAGCCGGACAACGGCGCGGGACATGCCCAGCACCTTCTGTCCCGCGCTCATCGCGGTCAGATCCACCCGGACCGTGTTGTCCTCCAGCTTGGCCGCGACCTTCGCGCTGACCTCGATCAGCGCGCCCTGGTCGTCATTGGGCACCACGACCGGCTTGGTGAAGCGGACGCCGTACTCGACGACGGCTCCCGGGTCGCCCACCCAGTCGGTCACCACCTGGATCGCCTCGGCCATGGTGAACATGCCGTGCGCGATGACGTCCGGGAGCCCGACCTCCTTGGCGAACTTCTCGTTCCAGTGGATCGGGTTGAAGTCCCCTGAGGCGCCCGCGTACCGCACCAGCGTCGCGCGCGTCAGGGGGAAACTGCGGGCGGGCAGCTCCGTACCGATCTCGACCTCGTCGTAACCGATCTTCGCGGTCACCGGCCTCACGCCCCCTCGGCGGCGCGCGCCACCAGCTTGGTCCACGCGGTCACGACATGCTCGCCGGCCTCGTCGCGCACTTCACCGCGGACATCGATGATGTCGTTCCCGGCCAGGGACTTGATCGTCTCGATGGTCGAGGTGACCGTGAGCCGGTCACCCGCCCGCACGGGACGGCTGTACGCGAACTTCTGGTCGCCGTGCACCACCCGGCTGTAGTCCAGACCCAGCTGCGGATCGGCGATGACCTCACCCGCGGCCTTGAAGGTGATCGCGAACACGAAGGTCGGCGGCGCGATCACATCGCAGTGTCCGAGGGCCTTGGCGGCCTCCAGATCGGTGTACGCCGGGTTGGGGTCGCCCACCGCCTCGGCGAACTCGCGGATCTTCTCCCGGCCGACCTCGTACGGCGCGGTGGGCGGATAGCTCCGCCCCACGAAGGACTGATCGAGCGCCACTGACTCGCTCCCTCCTGATGTAGACGGGCCTGCTGAAGACCCTGATGTAGACAAGGAAACGACACGAGGCCGTCCCCAACCGGGGACGGCCTCGTATACGAGCCTGATTCAGCGCGTTTCGCGGTGCGCGGTGTGCGAGTTGCAGCGCGGGCAGTGCTTCTTCATCTCAAGACGGTCCGGGTTGTTGCGCCGGTTCTTCTTGGTGATGTAGTTCCGCTCCTTGCACTCCACGCAGGCCAGCGTGATCTTCGGGCGGACGTCGGTGGCAGCCACGTGAGTGCTCCTTGGACGGACAACGGATGAACGGATGAACGCAGAAAAGAGTAGCCGATCGAAGGACCGACCCCACAATCGGCTACTTTGTGTAGCGGTGACCGGACTTGAACCGGTGACACAGCGATTATGAGCCGCTTGCTCTACCGACTGAGCTACACCGCTTCGATGTTGGATCTCCTCGCCCGAAGGCGAGGATCACCGAACATCTGAGCCCCAATACGGAATCGAACCGTAGACCTTCTCCTTACCATGGAGACGCTCTACCGACTGAGCTATTGGGGCGAGCGATGAAGACATTACACGGTCGGTTGCCGATCGCCCAAATCCGTTTTCCCGCCCCACACCCCACGCGTCGCGCGGTGTCCCGTACGCCACCGGTGGGGTCGCCGGTACGACTATTGCGCTCCTCCTCGAAGGCCGGCTGAGGCGCCCCTAGGCTCGACCCACGCTGCGTGATCTTGCACGCCGGAGTCCGACCAGAAAGCCCTCACCAGGAGCCCGATGCCCGACAGCCAGCCGCAGCCGCAGCCGTCCGAAGGAGTGCCGGCCGACACCACCGCGCTCGTCCTGTGCGGCGCCCGTCTCACCGACGGCCGCACCGTGGACGTACGGCTCGGCTCGGGCCGGATCGAGGCCGTGGGCACGGCGGGCAGTCTCGCCGCGCACGGCACGCGGCTGGATCTGGCCGGTTACCTGCTGCTCCCCGCCCCGGCCGAGCCGCACGCCCACAGCGATACCGCCCTCACCGCGCTCACCCCCGACGGTCCGGGCTCCTACTCCCCCGAGGACGTACAGCGCCGCGCCACCGAGGCCACCCTGCTGCAACTCGGTCACGGCGCGACCGCGCTGCGTTCGCACGTACGGATCGGGGACGCGCAGGAGCTGGGCCGGATGGAGGCGGTGCTCCAGGCCAGGCGTTCGCTGCGCGGCCTCGCCGATCTGACCGCCGTCGCCGTACCGCGGCTGCTGACGGGTCTCGCGGGCGCCGACGGGCTCGCGATGCTGCGGGACGCGGTGAAGATGGGCGCGGGCGTGGTGGGCGGCTGCCCCGACCTGGACCCGGATCCCGCCGGGTACGCGGAAGCCGTGCTGGGGATCGCGGCGGAGCACGGCTGTCCCGTCGATCTGCATACGGACGGTGACGATCCGGTCCGGCTCGCCCGGCTCGCCGCGATGGCCGGCGGTCTGCGGCCCGGGGTGGCGCTCGGGCCCTGCGCGGGGCTGGCCCGGCTGCCCGCCGAGACGGCCGCGCGGGCCGCGGACCAGCTGGCGGCGGCCGGCGTGACGGTGGTCTGTCTGCCGCAGGGCGGCTGCGGGGGCGTGGAGCGCGCGGATGTGGAGCGGGTGGGCGCGGACCGGCGCGGTACGCCGCCGCCCGGCGTGGCGTCATGGGACTCCGGGCCGCCGGGCGCCGAGCGCGGCGTCGCCCCCGTACAGCTCCTGCGGGCGGCCGGTGTGCGGCTCGCGGCGGGCAGCGGGGCGCTGCGGGACGTGTCGAATCCGGTGGGGCGCGGGGATCCGCTGGAGGCCGCGTATCTGCTCGCGTCGCAGGGCGCGATGCGGGCGGCGGACGCGTACGACGCGGTGAGCGGGGCGGCGCGGGCGGCGATGGGGCTGCCCGAGGTACGGGTCGAGGCGGGCTTTCCCGCGGAGTTGCTGGCCGTACGCGGCGAGCGGATCGAGGGGGCGCTGTCCCTCGCGTACAGCAGGATCGTCATCCACCGCGGGCGGGTGGTGGCGCGGACGAGCGCCGTACGGGAGTACTGCGACTCGGCGGCGGCGGTCGCGCTGGAACTGCCCCGGCAGGGACGGTCCGTCCTGGGTAACCCCGGCCCCTGAGTGGGATGGCGGGTCTGCGGCGAACGGGCCCCGGACGTACGGTCGTGAGCATGCGAATCGTGATTGCCGGAGGACATGGTCAGATCGCGCTGCGGCTGGAGCGACTGCTCGCCGCGCGCGGACACGAGGCCGCGGGCATCATCCGCGACCCGGCGCAGGCGGAGGATCTGCGCGGCGCCGGGGCCGAACCGGTCGTGCTGGACCTGGAGTCGGCGTCGGTCGAGGAGGTGGCCGCGGTGCTGAAGGGCGCGGACGCGGCGGTGTTCGCCGCGGGCGCGGGCGCCGGGAGCGGGGCGGGCCGCAAGGAGACGGTGGACCGGGGCGCGGCGGTTCTCTTCGCGGACGCCGCCGAGCGCGCGGGCGTACGCCGTCACCTCGTCGTCTCGTCCATGGGCGCGAACCCGGATCACCGGGGCGACGAGGTCTTCGACGCGTATCTGCGGGCCAAGGGGGCGGCGGACACCTACGTACGGTCCAGGTCCGGGCTCGACTGGACGATCCTGCGGCCGGGCATGCTGACGAACGACGCCGGGACGGGGCTCGTGCGGCTCGCGGAGTCGACGGGGCGGGGATCGGTGCCGCGCGACGATGTGGCCGCGGTGCTGGCCGAGCTGGCGGAGACCCCGGGGACCGCGGGCCTGACGCTGGAGCTGATCGGCGGGACGACGCCGGTGGCGGAGGCGGCGAGGGCCGTGGCGGGCGGGCGATGAGTTCCGGACCCCGGGGCGGTCCTCACTTCCATGACCGAGGACACGTGCAGCGAGGACATGGGCAATGAGGGCGTGCGCGAGGAGAGGGACCGGAGCGAGCACATGAGCCTGCCGAAGATCGTCCGACGGGGCGAACAGCCGTATGTGGCCATCGGAAAATCCGTCCGGATGGACGAATTCCCGACGATCGCCGACCGGCTGCCCGATCTCGTCGGCTGGGTGCTCGGCCAGGGTCTGGAACTGGCGGGGGCGCCGTTCTTCCGCTACCGCACGATCGACATGGACGGCGAGTCGGAGGTGGAGGCCGGTGTCCCGCTGGTGTCGGCGCCGGAGCCGGAGGGCGAGATCCGCGTCGGTGTGCTGCCCGCCGGCCACTACGCGACGGTCACTCATCTCGGCCGTCCCGAAGGGCTGTTGGAGGTGGCCCGGGGGCTGCGGGAGTGGGCGGAGCACGAGGGGCTGGAGTGGGACATGACCGTGGCCGACGGCGTGGAGCACTGGGGCTGCCGGCTGGAGTCGTACAGGACCAACCCCCAGGTGGAGCCGGACCCGGCCAACTGGGAAACGGAGTTGGCGTTCCGGCTCGCCGACCTGGCTCCGGGCGGATAGCGCGGCTCCGACCGGGCGGCCACACGCCGGACAAGCCGAGCAGGCCGGACATGCGAATGGCCCTTGATCCACGTCTCCGTGGATCAAGGGCCATCTCTATCGCGTGGCGGCGCCAGGATTCGAACCTGGGTAGGCTAAGCCGACGGATTTACAGTCCGCTCCCATTGGCCACTCGGGCACACCGCCATGGGATGTTGTTGCCCGGTGGAGAGGCCGCTTTGGGCGGTGCTCCGTGGCAACGACGTAAACGATACCCGATGCCCAGGGGTGCTCCGCCACCGGATTGATCAGCACTCGGGGCGGGCGTGGGTGACTAGGCTTTACGGCAGCGGCCGGCGGTGTCCGGTCGCGCAGCGAGCAAGCGATGAGCACCCGAACAGCACCGATACAAGGAGCCACAGGACATGGCCGACTCCAGTTTCGACATCGTCTCGAAGGTCGAGCGGCAGGAGATCGACAACGCTCTCAACCAGGCCTCGAAGGAGATCGCGCAGCGTTACGACTTCAAGAACGTCGGCGCCTCGATCGGCTGGTCCGGCGAGAAGATCCTCATGCAGGCGAACTCGGAGGAGCGGGTCACCGCGATCCTCGACGTCTTCCAGTCCAAGCTGATCAAGCGCGGGATCTCGCTCAAGGCGCTGGACGCGGGCGAGCCCCAGCTGTCCGGCAAGGAGTACAAGATCTTCGCTTCGATCGAGGAAGGCATCTCCCAGGACAACGCCAAGAAGGTCGCGAAGATCATCCGCGACGAGGGTCCCAAGGGCGTCAAGGCGCAGGTGCAGGGCGACGAACTGCGGGTCAGCTCGAAGAGCCGCGACGACCTGCAGACCGTGATCTCCCTGCTCAAGGGGCACGACTTCGACTTCGCGCTCCAGTTCGTGAACTACCGGTGACGCGGGGGCGACCGGTGCCGTAGGCGGCACGGGTGCGGGGCCGGAGGTCCGCTCCCGCCCCGGCCGCCACCGGCCGGGCGTGCTGTCCGAATTCCGCCGGCTTCGGCGGCCGGGGAGGCGGAGACTCGTGACTCGTAGGCAGCTGCACACGGCTTCGTGGACAGCGAGCACGCCGCGAGGAGAGGAACGAGTGTGATGACCGGGACCATGTACACGACGGTCGACAGCCCCCTGGGCGGGCTCCTGCTGGTGGGCGAGGAGTCCGCCACCGCGAAGGGCGGCGTCGCCCTCGCCTCGCTCTCCCTGCCGGGACAGCAGGGCGCGGCCGTCGTCCAGGACGGATGGGTCCGGGCGGACGAGGCGTTCGGGGAGATCGCCGGGCAGCTCGGGTCGTACTTCGAGGGGACGCTGACGCGGTTCCGGATCGAGTACGCGGACAGCGGTACGGACTTCCAGCGGCGGGTCTGGCGGGCGGTGGACGCCATTCCGTACGGCGCGACCGTGACCTACGGGCAGATCGCCGGACAGGTCGGCTCGTCCGGGGCCGGGGTGCGCGCCGTGGGGACCGCGATAGGGCGCAATCCGCTGCTTGTCGTACGGCCCTGTCATCGGGTGATCGGCGCGGACGGGGCGCTGCGGGGGTACGCGGGCGGGGTGGACCGCAAGGAGCGGCTGCTCGGCCTGGAGGGCGCTCCGGTGTGATGAGCGGAGAACTGTTCCCGAGGCCGCGAGCCGTCATCGCTCCCGGCGCCGTGCATGTGCCCTCCTGGCTGTCCGGGGAGCGGCAGCGGGAACTGGTGGCCGCCTGCCGGGGCTGGGCGCGGGGGCCGGTGCCGATCCGGCACACGGTGCTGCCGGGCGGCGGCGTGATGTCCGTACAGACCGTCTGCGTGGGCTGGCACTGGCAGCCGTACGCGTACACCCGTACCGCGGGCGATGTGAACGGCGCGCGGGTCGCGGAGTTCCCGGACTGGCTCGTCGAGTTGGGGCGCGAGGCGCTGGCCGAGGCGTACGGCGATCCGGCGGCGGGCGCGGCGTACGCCCCGGACACGGCGTACACCCCGGACACGGCGCTGATCAACTTCTACGAGGGCGGCGCGAAGATGGGGATGCACCAGGACAAGGACGAGAGGTCCGGAGCGCCGGTGGTGTCCCTGAGCATCGGTGACCGGTGTGTGTTCCGCTTCGGCAACACGGAGAACCGGGGGCGGCCGTACACCGATGTCGAACTCTCCTCCGGGGACCTCTTCGTCTTCGGGGGACCGTCGCGGTTCGCGTTCCACGGGGTGCCCAAGGTCTATCCGGATACGGCCGACCCGGCCACGGGCCTGCGCGGCGGGCGGCTGAACATCACCCTGCGCGAGACGGGGCTCGCGTAGCGGAGTTGGCGGGCGCGGGAGTGGCCGGGCTGGCCCACGGCGGGCCGTCAGCGGGCGGCCGGTGGGCGGTCAGCGGGCGGCCGGTGGGCGGTCAGCGGGCGGTCAGCGGGCCGCGAACGGCTGGTCCGTGGGGACGATTTCCTTGCCGAGCGGCATCAGCGAGATCGGAATCAGCTTGAAGTTGGCCAGGCCCAGCGGGATTCCGATGATCGTCACGCAGAGGGCGATGCCGGTGAGGACATGGCCGAGGGCGAGCCACCAGCCCGCGAGAACCAGCCACAGCACATTGCCGACGCACGAGGGCGCGCCCGCGTCGCGGCGCTCGACCGCCATATAGCCGAAGGGCCACAGGGCGTAGATCCCGATACGGAACGCGGCCACCCCGAAGGGGATGCCGATGATCGTGATGCACAGCAGCGCGCCCGCCAGCAGATAGCCGAGGCACATCCAGAAGCCGCACAGAACGAGCCATATGACGTTGAGGATTGTCTTCATGGTCGGCGACCTGCCATCTGTTCCAGTCGGGCGATGCGCTCCGCCATCGGCGGGTGCGTGGAGAACAGCTTCGAGACCCCGTCACCGGGACGGAAGGGGTTCGCGATCATCATGTGGCTCGCGGTCTCGATCCGTGGTTCAGGGGGCAGCGGGAGCTGTTTCGTCCCCGCGTCCAGTTTACGCAGCGCACTGGCCAGAGCGAGGGGGTCTCCGGTGATCTGGGCGCCCGAGGCATCGGCTTCGTACTCCCGGGAGCGGCTCACCGCGAGCTGGATGACCGAGGCCGCGAGCGGGCCCAGAATCATGATCAGCAGCATGCCGAAGATGCCGGGGCCCTCATCGTCGTCGGACCGGCCGAAGGGGATCAGCCAGGCGAAGTTCACCAGGAACATCACCACGGAGGCGAGGGCTCCGGCGACGGACGAGATCAGGATGTCCCGGTTGTAGACATGGCTCAGCTCATGGCCGAGGACTCCGCGCAGCTCGCGCTCGTCCAGGATCTGGAGGATGCCTTCCGTACAGCAGACGGCGGCATTGCGCGGGTTGCGGCCGGTGGCGAAGGCGTTGGGGGCCTGCGTGGGCGAGATGTAGAGCCGTGGCATGGGCTGGCGGGCGGCCGTCGAGAGCTCACGGACGATGCGGTAGAGCTGCGGCGCCTCGAATTCGCTGACGGGGCGCGCGCGCATGGCGCGCAGGGACAGCTTGTCGCTGTTCCAGTAGGCGTACGCGTTCGTGCCGATCGCCACGACGAGCGCGACGATCAGGCCCGTACTGCCGAAGAAACTGCCGATCGCGATGATGAGTGCGGACAGTCCCCCGAGGAGTACGGCGGTCCTGAGCCCGTTGTGCCGGCGGTGCACGGTACGCCCTCCAAGTGGTGCGGCAGGGGAACCCTTTGCTGGTGCTGCTCCACTCTTCAGTGGACCCTTCCGTACTGGTCAACGCCAGGCGGGCGGTGCGGGTTCCCTTGTGCCGCCGGACAGGGGCGTACGCCGTCCGGGTGGCGGTGGTACGGGGAGGTGGTGGGGGCGTCGTGTGAGGGGCGTGGTGGCGGGCGGGGCCCGTACCGGGCTCAGAAGAGGCCGGTACCGGCGAAGCGCAGTACGAGCTGGGGCGCCCCGGAGAGCGCGACGCCGGCGGCGGCCGTGAGCGCGATGGCGACGGTGACGGCCGCGGGGGGCCGGCCGAGGGCCACCTCGTCGCCTCCGGCCTCCGCGGCGGCGCCGCCGGCGTCCGGACGTACGTCCCCGGCCTCCGGCTCGGGGGCGCGGAAGAGGGCCGCCGTCCACCGGAGGTAGTAGTACAGAGCGATCACCACATTGGCGGCCATGACAACGGCCAGCCAGCCGAGACCCGCGTCGACGGCCGCCGAGAAGACCGTGACCTTGGCGAACAGTCCGATGATGCCCGGCGGCAGCCCGGCCAGACAGAGCAGGAAGAAGGCCATGGCGAGGGCGACGAGGGGCCGCCGCGAGGAGAGGCCCTGGTAGTCGGCGAGGCGGTTCAGCGGCTTCGTACGAGCCACCAGCGCGACGACCGCGAAGGCGCCCAGGTTCACGACGGCGTACATCAGGGCGTACGCGACGGTCGATCCGATCCGGTCGCCGCCCGCGTACGCCGCTGCGGCGATCGGCACCAGGAAATAGCCCGCCTGCCCCACGGACGACCAGGCCAGCAGCCGTACCGCGCTCCACGCGCGGGTGGCCGACTGACGCAGCGCCGCCGCGTTGCCGAGGGTCATGGTGAGCGCGGCGATGACCGCGAGGACCGGGCCCCACACCTCGCGGTACGAGGGGAACGCGATGACGGTCACCAGGATGAGGCCGGAGAAGCCGACCGCCTTGCCGACGACGGAGAGGTACGCGGCGATGGGCAGGGGCGCGCCCACATAGGTGTCGGGGACCCAGAAGTGGAACGGGGCCGCGGCCGTCTTGAAGGCGAAGCCGACGAGAGTGAGGGCGACGCCCGCCTTGACGAGGGTGTCCAGCTGGCCGGGGACATGGCCCAGTTCGGCGGCGATCCGGGTGAGGTGGAGGGTGCCGGTCGCGGCGTACACGAAGCTGACGCCCAGCAGCATCACGGCGGTCGCGGTCACCGACGAGAGGAAGAACTTCAGCGCGGCCTCGGAGGAGAGCCGGTCGCCGCGCCGCAGTCCGACGAGGGCGAACGCGGGCAGCGAGGCCACTTCGAGGGCGACGACCAGGGTGGCGAGATCGCGCGAGGCGGGCAGCAGGGCGGCGCCGGCCGCCGAGGCGAGCAGCAGGAACCAGTACTCCCCTACGGGGAGTTCCCCGCTGTCGTGCAGCGAGATCAGCGCGGTGAGCAGCGCCCCGCCGAGCACGAGCAGCTGGATGACCAGCGCGAAGTGGTCGGCGGTGTAGCTGCACACGGCGGTGTCGGTGGTGAGGCAGAACGTCGAGCGGTCGCCGGCGCGCAGCGGAATGAGGGTGAGGAGCGCGGCGACCAGACCGGCGATCGCGACACCGCCGAGGAGCGGCTTGCGGTGCTCCGGTACGAAGAGATCGGCGACCAGCACGATCAGGGCGACCACCGCCGTGATGGTGGGGGGCGCGATCGCGAGCCAGTCGATCGACTGGACGAGGCTGGCGGCGCCGGCGGCGCTCTCGGCGGCCACGGTCACGACTTGCCTCCTGCGAGAAGCTTCTGCACGGCGGGGTCGGTGAGGCCGAGCAGGACCGCGGGCCAGAGTCCGGCGAGAACGGTGAGGGCGACGAGCGGGGTCCAGGCGGCGAACTCATAGGTCCGGACATCGGTGAAACGCGCCGGCTCCGGCGCTCCCGCCCGGGACGCCCCCTGCGGGGCTTCTCGCGGCGCTCCCTGCGTTTCCGGCGGCTGCGCGCCCATGCAGACGCGGCGTACGACGATCAGCAGATACGCGGCGGTGAGCAGCGTGCCGAAGCCGGCGATCACCATGAAGGTGAGGAAGGCGGGGCGGCTCAGCCCTTCCGCGGGGTTGAAGGCGCCGAACATCGCGAGCATCTCGCCCCAGAACCCGGCGAGGCCGGGCAGACCGAGGGAGGCGACGGCCGCGAAGGCGAGCAGACCTCCGAGGCGCGGGGCGCGGCCGTAGAGCGCGGCGCCGGTCGCTCCGGCGAGGGTGTCGAGGTCGGCGCTGCCGTACCGCTCCTTGACGGCTCCGACCAGGAAGAACAGCAGGCCGGTGATGAGGCCGTGGGCGATGTTGGCGAAGAGCGCGCCGTTGACGCCGGTGGGGGTCATGGTCGCGATGCCGAGCAGGACGAAGCCCATGTGGCCGACGGAGGAGTACGCGATCAGCCGTTTGAGGTCGCCGCCCGCGCCCCGTTTGGCCAGGGCGAGACAGGCCAGGGAACCGTAGATGATGCCGACGACGGCGAAGGCCCCGAGATACGGCGCGAAGGTCCGCATACCGTCGGGAGCGATGGGCAGGATGATCCGGACGAAGCCGTACGTACCCATCTTGAGCAGCACGCCGGCGAGGAGCACCGAGCCGACGGTGGGGGCGGCGGTGTGGGCGTCGGGCAGCCAGCTGTGCAGCGGCCACATCGGGGTCTTGACCGCGAGGCCGAGGCCGATCGCCAGAACGGCGATGAGCTGCACGGATGTGCTGAGCCCACGGCCGTTGTCAGTGGCGAGTGCCACCATGTCGAATGTGCCCGCGTTGAGCCCGATCAGCAGCAGGCCGAGCAGCATGACCACGGAGCCGAGCAGCGTATAGAGGATGAACTTCCAGGCGGCGGCCTGCCTGCCGCCGGTGACGCCTTCCGAGCCGCCCCAGCGGGCGATGAGGAAGTACATCGGGATCAGCACCATCTCGAAGGCCAGGAAGAAGAGCACGAGGTCGAGGACGGCGAAGGTCGCGAGCGTGCCGGATTCGAGCACAAGCAGCAGGGCGACGAATCCCCTGGGCGAGGGGCCTGGGGGCATCTTGAAATAGCTGTAGAGCGCGCAGAGGAAGGTCAGCAGCGCGGTCAGGACCAGAAGGGGGAGGGAAATGCCGTCGATGCCGAGGTGGATCCGGACGTCCAGCGCCGCAATCCAGCTGATGTCCGTCGTGGCCTGCATCTTTGACGGCTGGTCATGGTCGAAGCCGAGCGCCAGGACGATCGCGGCGATGAGGATCGCGCCGGTCACGGTCACGCCGTGGCGCAGCACGGCCTGGTCGGGGCTTGTGCCCCGCAGTCCGGGCGGGGCCGGGAGGAGCGCCGCGACGGCGCCGATGAGCGGCCCGACGACGATCAACGCGAGAAGGAACTGCATCACGGATTCACTGATATCGATCACGGCTCACGCTCCGGCAGCGACGAGTACGGCGGCGATCGCCAGGACGACGGAGCCGGCCAGCAGGGCGCTGAGGTAGGTCTGCACGTTTCCGGTCTGGGCGCGGCGAACGGCGGCGCCGAGCCAGCCGGTGCCGGTGCCCGCGCCGCGTACGTAGGTGTCGATGACCTCGCGGTCGAGGAAGCGGACCAGTTGGGCGGCCGCCAGGACGGGGCGTACGAACAGCCGGTGGTAGACGGTGTCGAGATGGAAGCCGGCCGCCGCGTGGCGGTGGAGCGGCCCCAGCAGGAGACGCGCGGGGTCCGCGGGGTCGGGGGCGCCCGCGATCGAGCCGTACACCCGGGTGTGGATCTCGATGGCCTCCCTCTCCGCGAGGGCGGGCTCGGTGTCGGGGTGGGGGACGACGGCCCCGATCGGGTTGCGGGCGGCCAGCGCCGAGGTGTGCCGCCAGCAGCCGTAGGTGATCAGACCGCCGACGAGCGCGATGCCCGTGCCCAGGACGGAGGTGGTGAGGTTCGGGGCGAGGCCGTGGCCGTCGAACCAGCCGGGGAGATAGCCGATGGCCAGGCCGAGGCCGATGGAGGGGAGGGCGAGCACCCACAGGACGGCGTTCATGGAGAGGGGCTGCTTGCCGTAGTCGGGGACCTCGGAGCCCCGGCCGCGGAAGGTCAGCAGCCAGAGACGGGCCGCGTAGGCGGCGGTGAGGAGGGCGGTGAGCAGTCCGGCGATCAGTACGGTCCAGCCCGCCGCGCCAGGGGCGGCGCCGCCGGATTCGCCCAGGGCCGTGTGCTCGGCGGCGACGAGGACGGACTCCTTGGAGAAGAAGCCGGCGAAGGGAGGGATCGCGGCGAGCGCGAGCAGGGCGACGGTCACCGTCCAGTAGGCGTCCGGGATGCGCTGGGAGAGGCCGCGCATCCGGGACATGGCGGCCAGTGAGTTGGTGCCGGCGGCATGGATGATCACGCCGGCGCCGAGGAAGAGAAGTGCCTTGAACGCGCCGTGCGCGATGAGATGGAAGACGGCGGCGCCACGGTCGCCCACGGCCAGGGCGCCCGACATATAGCCGAGTTGGCCGATGGTCGAGTAGGCGAGGACGCGCTTGATGTCGTCCTGCGCGAGGGCGGCGAGCGCCGAGCCGACCATCGTGATCGCGGCCATCACGGCGAGCACCACCAGGGCGGCGGCCGAGGCGGCGAAGACAGGAAGGAGGCGGGCCACGAAGTAGATACCGGCGGCGACCATCGTCGCGGCGTGGATCAGCGCGGAGACGGGTGTGGGGCCCGCCATCGCGTCGGGCAGCCAGGTGTGCAGCGGGAACTGCGCGGACTTGCCGGCCACACCCGCGAGCAGCAGCAGCGCGATCAGGGTGGGGTGGTCGAGGCCGCCGTCGGCGACGGTCTTCAGCACGTCGGTGATACGGAACGTCCCGGCGTCGGAGGCGAGCGCGAACAGCCCGATCAGGAAGGGGACATCACCGAGTTTGGTGACCAGGAAGGCCTTGAGGGAGGCGGCGCGGGCCTCGGGCGTCTCCCAGTAGTGGCCGACGAGGAAGTACGAGCAGATGCCCATGATCTCCCACCCGACCAGCAGCACCATCAGATCGCCGGAGTAGACGACGAGCAGCATGGCGGAGGTGAAGAGCGAGACCAGAGCCGCGTACGAGGGATAGCGCGCGTCGCCGCGCAGATAACCCGTCGAGTAGATCTGCACGCACGACGCGACGACGCCGACGAGGACGGCGACCAGAGCCGCGAAGCCGTCGATGTACAGGGCGAGGTCGATGGGGACCGAACCGGTGGGCGTGAGCTGGGTCGCGGCCTCCAGCGGTGCCTTCCCGTCGCCGGCGCCGCCGCCCTGGCGGACGGCCACGGCGATGGCGAACGCCGCCGCGGCCAGGGTCGGCAGGATGGCCAGCGGACGTACGAACCCGGGTGCGACACGGCCGAGCAGCAGCCCGGCGACGGCGCCCAGGAATGGCAGGAGGGGGACGAGAACGGCGAGGGTCGTGGTGGTCACGCGGTGGCCTCAGCCTTCTGCGCCGGGGCGGCGTCGGTCGCTTCCGGCCCGGCGCCCCCGGGGGTGTCGGCGCCTTCGGCGGTGTCGCGGAGTCTGTCGATGTCCGAGGTGCCGCGGTTGCGGTAGACCATCAGGACGATCGCCAGGCCGATGCCGATCTCCGCGGCGGCGATGGCGATGACGAAGAGGGTGAGCGCCTGGCCGGCGTGCAGGGTGTCGCGGAGCCAGACGTCGAAGGCGACCAGATTGAGATTGACGGCGTTGAGCATCAGCTCGACGGACATCAGGACGAGGATCGCGTTGCGCCGCGCGAGCACTCCGTACAGGCCGGTGCAGAACAGGAGGGCCGCGAGCACGGCGGGATAGGCGAGATGCATCAGCGCTGCTCCTTACCGCTGCGGCTGTTCCTGGTGGCGGTCGCCCGTTTACGGGAGAGCACGATCGCGCCGACGAGCGCGGCCAGCAGGAGGACGGAGAGCGCCTCGAAGGGCAGCACCCAGTTGCGGAACAGGAAGTGGCCGGTGACTTCGGTGGAGCCCTGGGCCGGCCCGTCCAGGTCGATCCAGGTCGTACGGAACGCGTCGACGACCACCCAGACCAGGGATACGGCCGCCACGACGGCGACCGCGAGGGCGACCGGGCGGTTGCCCGAATCGGCGTCCGGGGAGCGGCCGATGGGCGCCTTGGTGAGCATCAGCCCGAAGAGAAGGAGAACCACGACGGAACCGAGATAGATCAGGACCTGCACCCAGGCGATGAACTCCGCCGTGAGCAGCAGATATTCGACGGCCAGTCCGCCGAGCGTGAC
Source organism: Streptomyces scopuliridis (assembly GCF_042790125.1). GTDB lineage: Bacteria > Actinomycetota > Actinomycetes > Streptomycetales > Streptomycetaceae > Streptomyces > Streptomyces scopuliridis_A. Next base: position 172,485 of record NZ_JBHTZS010000004.1, on the reverse strand, counting down.
GACCAGCCAGAGGGCGGCGTGCACCAGCTGTTTGGTCGTGACGGTGACGAGAGCCGCGCCGAAGGTGACCAGACCGACGAGCAGGAAGGCGATCTCGACACCGCTGGGCGACAGGAAGCCGTGCGCTGCGAGGCTCACTCGCCCGCCTCCTGTTCCCGCTCACGCCGCGCCGCCGCGAGCTTCTCGGCGGCCTTGCGGGCGGCGCCGAGCTCCTTCGGCTCCTCGGCGGCCGGGTCGAGAGCGGGCGGCGCGGGCACCGTCCACATCCACTCGCGGAGCTTGTCCCGCTCGTGGGTGAGATCACGGATGTCCGTCTCCGAGTACTCGAACTCCGGCGACCAGAAGAGCGCGTCGAAAGGGCAGACCTCGATGCAGATACCGCAGTACATGCAGAGCGCGAAGTCGATGGCGAAGCGGTCGAGGACATTGCGGCTGCGCTCGCGTCCGCCGGGGACGGCGGCCGGGACCGTCTCCTTGTGGGAGTCGATATAGATGCACCAGTCGGGGCACTCACGGGCGCAGAGCATGCAGACCGTGCAGTTCTCCTCGAACAGTCCGATCACCCCGCGGGTGCGGGGCGGGAGTTCGGGCTGCGCTTCCGGGTACTGCTGGGTGACGGTCTTCCTGGTCATCGTCCGCAGGGTGACGGCCAGGCCCTTGGCCAGACCGGAGCCGGGAAACGAGGGGGCCATTAGTTGATCGCCACCTTCACGATGCCGGTGAGCGCGATCTGCGCGAGAGCGAGGGGGATGAGAACGGTCCAGGCGAGCTTCTGCAACTGGTCCTCGCGCAGCCGCGGGTAGCTCACGCGCAGCCAGATGACGAGGAACGCGAGCACGGCCACTTTGAGGAGTGTCCAGACCCAGCCGAGTCCGTCGTCCCCGAGCGGGCCGTGCCAGCCGCCGAGGAAGAGGACGGTGGTCAGCCCGCAGAGGACGACGATGCCCGCGTACTCGGCGAGCAGGAAGAGCGCGAAGCGCAGGCCCGTGTATTCGGTATAGGCGCCGAAGATGATCTCGGAGTCGGCGACCGGCATGTCGAAGGGCGGACGCTGGAGTTCCGCGAGACCGGCGACGAAGAAGACCAGGGCGCCGACGATCTGCCAGGGCAGCCACCACCACTCGAAGGCGTTGAGGATGCCGGGCAGGGAGACGGTACCGGCCGCCATCGCGACGGACGCGGCGGCGAGCAGCATCGGCAGTTCGTACGCGAGCAGTTGCGCGGCGGTACGCAGACCGCCGAGAAGGGAGAACTTGTTGGCGGAGGCCCAGCCCGCCATGATCGAACCGAGCACCCCCACGCCCATCACGGCGAGCACGAAGAAGATGCCCGCGTCGACGACCTGGCCGACAGCGCCCTCGCTCGGACCGATGGGGATCGCGACCAGCACGAGGAGGTACGGCAGCAGGGCGACGGCCGGGGCGAGTTGGAAGATGCGGCGGTCGGCGTCGGCCGGGACCACATCCTCCTTCTGCGCGAACTTCACCCCGTCCGCGACGAGCTGGGCCCAGCCGTGGAAGCCGCCCGCGTGCATGGGGCCGAGACGGCCCTGCATATGGGCCATCACCTTGTGCTCGGTCTGACCGACGACGAGGGGAACGACCAGGAACACGGCGAAGACGACGGCCAGCCGGAGGGCGACGTCGAGTACGTCGTTCACGCGTCTCCTTCGGGGCGGCGGTCGTTCTCGGGGCCTTCGCTCGCGGGGCCTTCGCTCTTGGGGCGTTTGCTCTCAGGGCCTTCGGTGGCGCTGGTGCCGTCCTCCGTCGCCGGAGGGGGTTTGCGCCACGGCGCGTCGGGAGTCGTGCTCTCCGGCTGCTGGCTCGCCGAGCCCTGCGTCACGCTGCGCGCACGGCGGACCGGACGGTCGCCCGCCGCGCCTCCGGCGCCCGCGCCGCCGGCACCCGCGGCGCGTGCCCCGCGGGCGGGCCGGGCCGGGGCCGGGGGCAACTGGCCTTTGAGGGGCCCCCATTCGTTCGGATCGGGGACACCGGGCGGGAGCATCTGGCGCCGCTTGGGGCCGCCGTGCTCGGACTCCCCCGGCTCCTTCGCACCCGGCCACGCCTTGACGACCCGGGCGGCCAGCACGAAGTCCTTGCGCAGCGGATGCCCCTCGAACTCCTCGGGCAGCAGGAGGGGAACGAGATGGGGATGGCCGGAGAAGGAGACGCCGAACATCTCGTGCGTCTCGCGCTCGTGCCAGGCCGCGCCCGCGTAGACGCCGACGGCCGTGGGCAGGACGGCCGCGTCGTGCGGGACGGTCGTACGGACCAGCAGCCGGCGGACCGTACCGCCTTCCAGGGCGGCGACATGGGCGCAGACGCGGAAGGCGCCGGTGCCCGGCTCGTCGACCGCGCTCAGCCAGTCGAAGTAGGTGCAGCCCAGCTGGTCGCGGGCGGTTTCGAGGGCGGGGATCCAGGACTCGGCGGGGACGTCGACCGTCAGCAGGTCGTACGCCCGCTCGGCCGTGGCCCCCTCGCCGAAGATCTCGGCGGCGGCGTCCGGCAGCCGGTCGTATGCGTTCACGAAGCGCTCTCCCCCGGCGTCGGTGCCGGCGGCGGTGGCGGGGTGACCAGTCCGCTGCGCAGCGCGGCGGCCGAGGGCCGGCCGGCCGCGGCGTAGCGCTCGCCGAGCGATTCGCGGGCGATCTTCTCCTGGAGCTTCAGGATGCCCTGGAGCAGCGCCTCGGGGCGGGGCGGGCAGCCCGGTACGTAGACGTCGACCGGGATGATCTGGTCGACGCCCTTCGTCACGGAGTAGGAGTCCCAGTACGGGCCACCGCAGTTGGAGCAGGCGCCGAAGGAGATCACGTACTTGGGCTCGGGCATCTGCTCGTACAGCCGCTTCACGGCGGGCGCCATCTTGTCCGTGACGGTGCCGGAGACGACCATCAGGTCGGCCTGGCGCGGTCCCGGGGCGAAGGGGATCACTCCGAGCCGGATGAAGTCGTGCCGGGCCATGGAGGCGGCGATGAACTCGATCGCGCAGCAGGCGAGTCCGAAGTTGAAGACCCAGAGGCTGTAGCGGCGGCCCCAGTTGAGGACCACCTTCATGGGCTGCGGGGCCAGCCGGGAGAGCACACCGAGCCGCGGGCCGGTGGTCGGGGTCACGTCCATTCCAGGACGCCCTTCTTCCATGCGTAGAGCAGTCCTACGGCCAGGAAGCCGAGGAAGACGAACATCTCGACGAGCGTCGTGGCGCCGTATCCGGGGGCCGCGAAGACGGTCGCCCAGGGGAACAGGAAGATCGAGTCGACGGCGAAGATCACATAGAGGAACGCGTAGACGTAGTAGCGGACCTGGGTGTGTGCCCAGCCCTCGCCCACGGGGTCGACACCGCATTCGTAGGTGAGCAGTTTCTCCTGGGTCGGCACCACCGGCCGCAGCAGCCGGCCCGCCCCGAAGGCGACGGCCACGAACAGCACGCCGACGACCGCGAGCAGTCCGACCACCGAATAGCTCTGGAAGTAGTCCGACGCGAGAACGGTCGGTTGCGACACGTCCGCCCCCTCGCTCCCTGACCTCGTAGCGGTTTCTCCGACGACGTCTTCGACGATCTGTACGGACGGGAGTCTAGGCCCTGTTAAAAGATTGGTAAGCAGCCGCGTCCCGCATAGTGGGGTTATCCCTACGTCGCCCGGCCCAGCTACCCCATGGCGCCCGCCATCCGCTGCGTGCAGGCTTGGTCCTTATGACCGTGAGCAGCAGCCTCCCCGACGATGACCGTCCGCCACCCGCGCGCTTCGCGTTCGGCCGGCACACCTGGAAGGAGATCGCGCATCTCCTGGTGAACCTTCCGGCCTCCCTGGTCGGCTTCGTCTATGTGGTGGTGACGGTCTCCACGGGTGCGGGGCTCTCGGTGACGGTGATCGGGCTGCCGTGGCTGGTCTGCGGTCTCGCGGGGGCGCGGCTGCTCGGCCGGGCGGAGCGGGCGCGGGCGCGCGCGCTGCTCGGGGTACGGATCGACGAGCCGAGCCCGCTGCACGGCCCGGGGCGGCGCCCCGACGGGCTGCTCGGCCGGATATGGGCCGGGCTGAAGGACCCGGTGGCGTGGCGGACGGTGCTGTACGAGTTCATCCGGCTGCCCTGGGGTGTGCTGACGTTCGCCGTCACCCTGACCGGTCTCTTCGTGCTCTGGCCGGTGCTCCCCTATGTGGCGCGCGGGCTCACCAATGTCGACCGGGCGATGGTGCGGGGGCTGCTCTCGCCCTCCGACGAGCTGGAGCGGCGGATCGCGGAGCTGGAGTCGGACCGGGGGGTGGTGGTCGACACCGCCGCCGCCGATCTGCGCCGGATCGAACGCGATCTGCACGATGGCGCGCAGGCCCGGCTGGTGGCCCTGGCCATGGGGCTCGGCCTCGCCAAGGAGAAGCTGCTGGAGGACCCGGAGACGGCGGCGAGCATGGTGGACGAGGCGCACGGCGAGGTGAAGCTGGCGCTCCAGGAGCTGCGCGATCTGGCGCGCGGCATCCACCCGGCCGTCCTCACCGACCGCGGGCTGGACGCGGCGCTCTCCGCCATCGCCTCCCGCTGCACGGTCCCGGTGAAGGTGACCGTGGATCTGGACGAGCGGCCCGCCGAGGCGATCGAGGGCATCGCGTACTTCACGGTCTCCGAGCTGCTCCAGAACGTCAGCAAGCACAGCGCGGCACGCATGGCGTCGGTGGATGTGTGGCGGCGGGACGAGCGGTTGCTGATCCAGGTGCAGGACGACGGGCGCGGGGGCGCGCGGCTGGACGGCGGTACGGGCATGGCCGGGCTGTCCGAGCGGCTCGGCGCGGTCGACGGTCTGTTCGTCCTCGAATCCCCGGCCGGCGGGCCGACGATCGTCACGGCGGAGCTGCCGTGGCGGCGGCGCAAGAAGGGCTGACCGGCGTCCCCGCGCGCACGACCAGCGCCGGGCGGGGCGGCCACCCGCCGGGCAGGCACGACCACCGCCGGGCGGGCGCGGCCACCCGCCGGGCAGGCGCGGCCACACCTCGGGGGGTGGGGAAAACCCCAGGGTGAAGACGGAGACCGGCCTCATGGTGCGGGCCCTCCGGCCCCGGAAGCATGGACGACATGGAAGCACGCGCCCCGCTCTCCCCCAGCCCGCTCCCAGAACGGACCCCACCCATGGCCCTGGACTACGGATCGCAGCCGCGGCCCCACTTCCTTCCGTCGGCCCTGCGCGCCCCGTTCGAGGGGCGCACCTGGCGGGAGTTCGGCTATCTGCTGCTCAGCCTGCCGATCAGCGCCGTGCTGTTCGGCTACGCGATGGCGACCATCGCGCTCGGGGCAGGGCTGCTGGTCACCTTCCTCGGAGTGCCCGTACTCGCGGTGGGGCTGGCCGGCTGCCGCGGCTTCGGGATGCTGGAGCGGGCGCGGGCGCGGGGGCTGCTCGGGCTCGATGTGCCGGATCCGGCGCCGGCCCGCGGCGCGAAGAAGGGGCTGCTGTCCTGGGTCGGCGCGGTGCTGAAGAGCGGGGTGTCCTGGCGCCATCTGCTCTACGCGATCGTGCACTTCCCGTGGGCGCTGTTCGCGTTCGTGGTGTCCCTGTCGTTCTCGGCCGTGGGCTGGGCGCTGTTCTCGTACCCGCTGTGGCACGGGGTGTTCCCCAGCCATCTCGACCAGTCGGGTATCGCGATCTACAGCGACGGCACGGGGGACGGCTTCTTCCTGGACACCCCGTTCGAGATCGCCGCCACCGCCGTGGTGGGGCTGGTGCTGGTGCTCTTCTCCCCCTGGCTGATACGCGGCCTGGCGACCGTGGACCGGCTGCTGGTGAGGGGGCTGCTGGGCCCGTCCCGGCTGGCCACGCGGGTCTCGGAGCTGGAGTCGGACCGGGGGGTGGTGGTCGACACCGCCGCCGCCGATCTGCGCCGGATCGAACGCGATCTGCACGACGGAGCGCAGGCCCGGCTGGTGGCCCTGGCCATGGATCTGGGGCTGGCGAAGGAGAAGCTGGCGGAGGACCCGGAAGCGGCGGCGCGCATGGTCGGCGAGGCGCACGGCGAGGTGAAGACGGCGCTCCAGGAGCTGCGCGATCTGGCGCGCGGCATCCACCCGGCCGTCCTCACCGACCGCGGGCTGGACGCGGCGCTCTCCGCCATCGCCTCCCGCTGCACGGTCCCGGTGAAGGTGGAGGTCGATCTCCCGTACCGGCCGGCCGCCGCGATCGAGGGGATCGCCTACTTCACGGTCTCCGAACTGCTCCAGAACGTCAGCAAGCACGCTCGGGCGAGCCGGGCGGCGGTGGAGGTGTGGCGGACGCCGGACCGGCTGATGCTTCAGGTCACGGATGACGGCGAGGGCGGGGCGGACGCGACGGCGGGCAGCGGGCTGGCCGGGCTGACGGAGCGGCTGGACGCGGTGGACGGGATCCTGGTCGTCGACTCCCCGGCCGGCGGTCCGACGACGGTGACGGCGGAGCTGCCCTGGCGGGGCTGACGCCCAGGGAACGACGTCCTGCGAATGACGTCGTGGACTGACGACGTGAGTGACGACGTCGTGGTGAAGCCTCCCGGGTGCCCGCACCCGGGAGGCTTTCGCCGGGCGGCGGGCCATTTCCCGGCAGGTGGGCGCGGGGCGATCCGGATACTGGGATGCTGGAGGGCACAGACGGCGGATCTCACCTATGGGGGCTACAGCATCGTGGAGGACAGAGTGCGGGTCGTCATCGCCGAGGACTCAGTGCTGCTCCGGGAGGGCCTGACCCGGCTGCTGACCGACCGCGGGCACGATGTCGTCGCCGGTGTCGGTGACGGGGAAGCGCTCCTCAAGACCGTGGGCGATCTGGCGGACCAGGGCGCGCTGCCGGATGTGGTGGTCGCGGACGTACGGATGCCGCCGACCCACACCGACGAGGGGGTACGGGCGGCCGTGCGGCTGCGCCGGGACCACCCGGGGATCGGGGTGCTGGTGCTCTCGCAGTACGTCGAGGAGCAGTACGCCACCGAGCTGCTGGCCGGCAGCAGCCGGGGCGTGGGATATCTGCTCAAGGACCGGGTGGCCGAGGTCAGGGAGTTCGTGGACGCCGTCGTACGGGTGGCCAGGGGCGGGACCGCGCTGGACCCCGAGGTGGTCGCCCAGCTGCTGGGCCGGAGCCGTAAGCAGGACGTGCTGGCGGGGCTGACGCCCCGCGAGCGTGAGGTCCTGGGGCTGATGGCCGAGGGGCGGACGAACTCGGCGGTCGCCAGGCAGCTGGTCGTGAGCGACGGCGCGGTCGAGAAGCACGTCAGCAATATCTTTCTGAAGCTTGGGCTTTCCCCTAGTGATGGGGATCACCGCCGGGTGCTGGCCGTGCTGACCTATCTAAGGTCCTGACCAGGGGTACACCCTCGCTGTCGCCCCGTCAGCCGCACGGGCGGGGTGCGGGGTGGGACGAAAGCCCTAGAACCAAAGGACGAGAGCACAACGGCCTTCACGGATCCCGACGGGGGTGGGCAAAGCATGACAAAACGCCACACGAGGGCGTCTCAAACCGGCGTCCACCATTCGACCGGTCAAGGGAAGGCGACCCTTACCGACGTAGGGTGGCCATCGGGACTGCCGGGCGGCCGGCCGGTCCCGAGCAGCCGCCCGAGGGAGGTCCAGTTCAGTGACCAGCCAGGTCAGTAGCCCAGCCGAGCAGGCCGATGGGGCCGACGACGCGAGTGAGAGCGCTCGCACCGTCGGTGACCAGCGCGCGCCCGCGTCCGGACAGGAGGGCGCGGGCGAGAAGGAAGTCCGTCGTCTGGACCGGGTCATCATCCGTTTCGCGGGTGACTCGGGTGACGGGATGCAGCTGACGGGTGACCGGTTCACCTCGGAGACGGCGTCGTTCGGGAACGACCTGTCGACGCTGCCGAACTTCCCCGCCGAGATCCGGGCTCCCGCCGGAACGCTGCCGGGCGTGTCCTCGTTCCAGCTGCACTTCGCCGACCACGACATCCTCACCCCCGGCGACGCACCCAATGTCCTCGTGGCCATGAACCCGGCCGCGCTGAAGGCGAACATCGGCGATGTGCCGCGTGGCGCGGAAATCATCGTGAACACCGATGAGTTCACCAAGCGCCCGATGGCCAAGGTCGGTTATCTGACCTCGCCGCTGGAGGACGGTTCGCTCGACGGCTACCAGGTGCACCCGGTGCCGCTGACGACGCTGACGATCGAGGCGCTCAAGGAGTTCGGTCTCTCCCGCAAGGAGGCCGAGCGCTCCAAGAACATGTTCGCGCTCGGGCTGCTCTCCTGGATGTACCACCGGCCGACGGAGGGCACCGAGAAGTTCCTGCGGGCCAAGTTCGCCAAGAAGCCGCAGATCGCGGAGGCCAATGTCGCCGCGTTCCGGGCCGGCTGGAACTTCGGGGAGACCACCGAGGACTTCGCGGTCTCCTACGAGGTCGCCCCGGCCGGTACCGCGTTCCCGGCCGGCACGTACCGCAATATCTCCGGGAACCTGGCGCTGTCGTACGGTCTGATCGCCGCGGGCCACCAGGCGGACCTGCCGCTCTACCTCGGCTCGTACCCGATCACCCCGGCCTCGGACATCCTGCACGAGCTGTCCCGGCACAAGAACTTCGGCGTACGGACCTTCCAGGCCGAGGACGAGATCGCGGCCATCGGCGCGGCGCTGGGCGCGGCCTTCGGCGGGTCCCTCGCCGTCACCACCACCTCGGGCCCGGGTGTGGCGCTCAAGTCGGAGACCATCGGCCTGGCGGTCTCGCTGGAGCTGCCGCTGCTGGTCGTCGCCATCCAGCGCGGCGGTCCCTCCACCGGACTGCCGACCAAGACCGAGCAGGCCGATCTGCTCCAGGCGATGTACGGGCGCAACGGCGAGGCCCCCGTGCCGGTGGTCGCGCCGCGGACCCCGGCGGACTGCTTCGACGCCGCCCTGGAGGCCGCGCGGATCGCGCTGACCTACCGCACCCCGGTCTTCCTGCTCTCCGACGGCTATCTCGCCAATGGCTCCGAGCCCTGGCGGATCCCGGAGACGGACGAACTGCCCGATCTGCGGGTGCGGTTCGCGACCGGACCGAACCACGAACTGGCCGACGGCACCGAGGTGTTCTGGCCGTACAAGCGCGACCCGCAGACCCTGGCCCGCCCGTGGGCGGTGCCCGGCACACCGGGTCTGGAGCACCGTATCGGCGGCATCGAGAAGCAGGACGGCACGGGCAATATCTCGTACGACCCGGCCAACCACGACTTCATGGTGCGCACCCGCCAGGCCAAGATCGACGGAATCCAGGTCCCCGATCTGACCGTCGACGACCCGGACGGCGCCCGCACGCTGGTCCTGGGCTGGGGCTCCACGTACGGGCCGATCACCGCCGCGGTCCGCCGGCTGCGCAAGGCCGGTACGCCCATCGCCCAGGCGCATCTGCGTCATATCAACCCCTTCCCGCGCAACCTCGGGGAGATCCTTGGCCGCTATGACAAGGTCGTCGTGCCGGAGATGAACCTCGGCCAGCTCGCCACGCTGCTGCGGGCGAGGTATCTCGTCGACGCCCACTCGTACAACCAGGTCAACGGCATGCCGTTCAAGGCCGAGCAGCTGGCCACGGCCCTCAAGGAGGCCATCGATGTCTGATGCGAACGAGTTGCTGACGCTGGTGCCCAAGGCCGAGGCCAAGCAGTCCATGAAGGACTTCAAGTCGGACCAGGAGGTCCGCTGGTGCCCCGGCTGCGGTGACTACGCGGTGCTGGCCGCGGTCCAGGGCTTCATGCCCGAGCTGGGCCTCGCCAAGGAGAACATCGTCTTCGTCTCCGGCATCGGCTGCTCCTCGCGCTTCCCGTACTACATGAACACGTACGGGATGCACTCCATCCACGGCCGCGCCCCCGCCATCGCCACCGGGCTGGCGACCTCACGCCGCGATCTGTCGGTCTGGGTGGTCACCGGCGACGGCGACGCGCTCTCCATCGGCGGCAACCATCTGATCCACGCGCTGCGGCGGAACGTCAACCTCAAGATCCTGCTGTTCAACAACCGGATCTACGGGCTGACCAAGGGCCAGTACTCCCCCACCTCCGAGCTCGGGAAGATCACCAAGTCGACCCCGATGGGTTCGCTGGACGCGCCCTTCAACCCGGTGTCGCTGGCGATCGGCGCGGAGGCGTCGTTCGTGGCCCGTACGGTCGACTCCGACCGCAAGCACCTCACCGAAGTGCTGCGCCAGGCCGCCGACCACCCCGGCACCGCGCTGGTGGAGATCTACCAGAACTGCAATATCTTCAACGACGGCGCCTTCGAGGTCCTCAAGGACAAGGAGAAGGCCGAGGAAGCCGTGATCCGGCTGGAGCACGGGCAGCCGATCCGCTTCGGTGTGGAGGGCGGGAAGGGCGTGGTCCGCGACCCGGCCACCGGCGACCTGGAGGTCGTGGCCGTCACGCCCGAGAACGAGTCGCGGATCCTCGTCCACGACGCGCACGCGACCAGCCCCACCACCGCGTTCGCACTGTCGCGGCTCGCGGACCCGGACACGCTGCACCACACCCCCATCGGGGTGCTGCGCAGCGTCGAGCGGCCCGTCTACGACACGCTGATGTCCGACCAGCTGGACGCGGCCGTCGAGCGGCAGGGCAAGGGCGATCTGGCCGCGATGCTGGCCGGCGGGGACACCTGGACCGTCGTCGGCTGAGTTCCGGACCGTTCTGGTTCGTCTCCGGGGCCCGGATCTCTTATGAGGTCCGGGCCCCGTCGTGTGCGAAGGCACGGGCCTCGTCGTATGCCTGGCGGGCCGTGAACACCTCGTCCAGCCGCCGTTCCGCCCAGCGCGCCAGCCCCCACACCTGCTCGGCGGCCTCCCGCCCCAGCTCGGTCAGGCTGTAGTCCACCCGCGGCGGGATCACGGGCTTGGCGTCGCGGTGGACGAAGCCGTCACGTTCCAGGGTCTGGAGTGTCTGGGCGAGCATCTTCTCGCTGACCCCGCCGACCTCGCGCCGCAGTTCGCTGAAGCGGTAGGAGCGCTCCAGCAGGGCGGCGAGAACCAGCACGCCCCAGCGGCTGGTGACGTGCTCAAGGACCAGCCGGGAGGGGCACCTGGGCTGGTTGACGTCCGGCCTCTCCGTCTTCCTCGGCTCTTCCGGCTTTTCCCGCTTCTTGCTTACGGCCATGCCAGTACCTTACTTCAAGGTGAGTACTTTCGCTTAGTTAGTGCACCCCATAGGGTGAGTACCAGAGAGCACCGATCCGCGCATATCCACCTGAACTGGAGCCCCCCATGAGCATCGTTGTCACCGGAGCCACCGGACACCTCGGCCGGCTGGTCGTCGAGTCCCTGCTCGCCGACGGCGTCCCGGCCGACGGGATCGCCGTCGTCGTACGGAACGCGGAGAAGGCCGCCGGGCTGGTGGCGCGCGGTGTCGAGCCGCGGGTCGCCGACTACAGCCGCCCCGAGACGCTGACGGACGCGTTCCGGGCCGGGGACCGCGTACTGCTGATCTCCGGCAGCGAGGTCGGCCGGCGGGTGGCACAGCACAGCGCCGTCATCGACGCCGCGCGGGCGGCCGGCGTGGCCCAGCTCGCGTACACCGGCGTACTGGGCGGGCCCGACGCCGACTTCGAGCTGGCCGCCGAGCACAAGTCGACCGAGCAGCTGATCCTCGACTCCGGACTGCCGTACACGTTCCTGCGCAACGGCTGGTACACCGAGAACTACACCGGCAATCTCGCCCCCGTACTGGAGCACGACGCCGTCGTCGCCGCCGCGGGCGCGGGCCGGGTCGCCTCCGCCACCCGCGCGGACTACGCCGCCGCGGCGGCGGCCGTACTGACCGGTGAGGGGCATCTGAACACGGTGTACGAGCTGAGCGGCGACACGGCGTGGTCGCTGGCCGAGTACGCGGCGGAGCTGTCGCGGCAGACGGGCAGGACCATCGCGTACAACAACGTGCCGGCCGAGACGCTTCTCGGGATCCTCACCGGCGCGGGGGTGCCCGAGCCGATGGCCGCGATCCTGGTGGACGTGGACCACGCGATCGAGCGCGGGCTGCTGGCCGGTACGCCGGGCGATCTGGCCCGGCTGGCCGGGCGCCCCACCACCCCGCTCGCCGACACGATCGCCGAGGCGCTCAAGGGCTGACACGCATCCCCCTACGCGTCATGACCGTATGACGATACGGACATGACATCGCGGCCCGCGCGGCGCTACCTTCATGGGGGCGCCGTGCCGGGACGGCGCGCGTGCGCGGCGGGAGGGCCAGTGAAGGCGGACGGCGACCAGCGGGCGGGACTGCTGGACCAGCGGGCAGGGCTGCTGTACGGGATCGGTGCCTACGGGATGTGGGGGCTGGTCCCGCTCTACTGGCCCCTGCTCGAACCGGCCGGGGCGATGGAGATCCTGGCCCACCGGATGGTCTGGTCGCTGGCGTTCGTCGCCATCGGGCTGCTGCTGCTGCGCCGTTGGAGCTGGATACCGGAGCTGATACGGGAGCCCCGCAAGCTGGGGCTCATCGCGGTGGCCGCCCTCACGATCTCCCTCAACTGGGGTTTCTACATCTGGGCGGTCAACACCGGCCATGTCGTCGAGGCGTCGCTCGGCTACTTCATCAATCCGCTGGTGACGATCGCCATGGGTGTGCTGCTGCTCAAGGAGCGGCTGCGGCCCGCCCAGTGGACGGCGGTCTTCATCGCCCTGGCCGCCGTGCTCGTGCTCGCCATCGGATACGGGCAGCCGCCCTGGATCTCGCTCGTACTGGCCTTCTCGTTCGCGACCTACGGCCTGGTCAAGAAGAAGATCAACATCGGCGGGCTGGAGTCTCTGGCCGCCGAGACCGCGGTCCTGTTCCTGCCCGCGCTCGGCTATCTGGTGTGGCTGGGCGCGTCCGGCTCGGCCACCTTCGGCTCGGAAGGTACGGGCCAGATGGCCCTGCTCGCCGCGACGGGCGTGGTCACCGCGCTGCCGCTGATCTGCTTCGGCGCGGCGGCGATCCGGGTGCCGCTGTCGACGCTGGGCCTGCTCCAGTATCTGGCCCCGGTCTTCCAGTTCGTGCTGGGGATCACGTACTTCCACGAGGCGATGCCGCCGGAGCGGTGGGCGGGCTTCTCGCTGGTCTGGCTGGCCCTCGCGATCCTGACGTGGGACGCGCTGCGGAACGCGCGCCGCACGCGGTCGGAGGCGCTGCGCCTGACGGCGGAGGCGAAGGCGGGGGCGGAGGCGGAGGCGGCGGCGACAGGTACGACCCCGGCCTCACCACAGGCGCGCGCCGCCGCCGTGGACCCGTCACAGTGACGACCGCGCCCAGGGCCACCGGACCGGCGCCTCGGGGGCGTGCAATATAACGGTCACATGAGTCTTCCCGCGAAGCCCCTGCACTGGAAAGTCGTCATCGACGCGGCCGATCCGCACGCCCAAGCCGGCTTCTGGGCCGCGGCCCTGGGCTATCTCGTCGAGGACAACAGCGTCCTCATCGGGAAGCTGCTGAGCCTCGGCCATGTGACGGACGCGGATGTCGTGGCAGCGCATGGCCGCCCGGCCTGGCGGAATCTGGCCGCCGTCCGCCATCCGGACGAGCCGTACCAGGAGGAGAGCGGTACGGGACTGGGCCGCCGGATCCTGTTCCAGCGCGTCCCGGAGGCCAAGACCGGCAAGAACCGGATCCATCTCGACCTGCACCCCGGCCCCGAGCGGCGGGAGGCCGAGGTCGGCCGTCTGGAGGGGCTGGGCGCGACGGTGATCCGCCGGGTGAACGAGCCCGGCGGACAGTGGGTCCTGATGGCGGATCCCGAACTGAACGAGTTCTGCGTGGCCTAGACGAGGTCTTACCCGCCTGGGTCCTGTCCGGCCGGGCCGGACAGGACCCAGTGACCGCACCGTGGGTCAGGAGAGCCAGTCGGCGTAGTGGGTGGGGGCGAGCCGGGCGTTCTTGTCGGTGAGGACGTCGCCCTTGACGGCGGCGAACATGCCGGCGGTGGGGTCCGTGACGACCGTACGGTGGTCGCCCGTGCGGGACAGGGTGATCCGGCCCAGCTCGTCCAGGCCGAAGATCTCGGGGCCGGCGATGTTGCGGATGCCGTTCAGCGGGGCACCGGCGGCGACCTCCGCCACCGCGTTCGCCACGTCCTTGGCGGCGATCGGCTGGATCGGCGTGGCGGGCAGCCGGACGGTGTCGCCGTCGGAGGTCCAGGACATGGTGGCGTCCATGAACTCCATGAACTGCGTCGCCCGGACGATCGAGTAGGGGATCGCCCCGGCCGCGAGGATGTTCTCCTGGAGCACCTTGGCCCGGTAGTAGTCCAGCTCCGGCACCTGTTCCGCGCCGACGATCGAGAGGATGACGAAGTGGCCGGCGCCGCCCTTCCGGGCCGCGGCCAGCAGGTTGTCCATCGAGGTCTGGAAGAAGGCCGGGGAGGCTTCGTCGAAGGTCGGGGAGTTCGTCAGGTTGACGACGACGTCCGCTCCCGCCACCGCCTCGTCCAGTCCCTGGCCGCTGATGACATCGGCTCCGGTGGACTTCGAGTGGGGGACCGCCTCGTGCCCGGCGGCGTTCAGATTCTTGACGACCTGCGACCCGATCAGCCCGGTACCGCCGATGACTGCGAACTTCATGCCATGCCTTTCGTCGGGAGTATGTCCGCAATATGGCATATGCAGCAAAAGAACCCGGTCAATACCGCCATCACGGGAAACCGGGGATGTCCGGTCAGCGAACAGCACTGACCGGTTTCCGCTCTTGACGGCGAGTCAAGCTCTCCCCGAACATTCAGCACGCACCGCGCACAGCACGCACCAACAGCTTCCGCACCAGCACAGCTCCAACGCCCCACTCCACCGTCGCCGTGGGGCGTCTCGCACGTTCCGTCCTGTCCCCGTACGGAATCCGGAGCCCCCACATGAGACTCTCCGTTCCCGGAGCGCACCGAATACCCACCCGCGGCGCCACGGCCACGGTCGCCGGACTCGCGGTCGCCGGGCTGCTCGCCGCCGCCGCGCCCGCCATGTCAGCGGCACCGGCCGCGCCTCCGGTCTCCACCAGACCGGCGCAGTCCGCGTCCGCCGCGCTCGCGGCCCCCGACATACCGCTCGCCAATGTCAAGGCACATCTCACCCAGTTCTCGTCCATCGCCGCCGCCAACGGCGGCAACCGCGCCCATGGCCGCGCCGGTTATCTGGCCTCCCTCAACTACGTCAAGGGCAAGCTGGACGCGGCCGGATTCACCACCTCCGTACAGCAGTTCACCTCCAGCGGAGCCACCGGCTACAACCTGATAGCCGACTGGCCGGGCGGCGACCCGAACCAGGTCGTGATGTCCGGTTCGCATCTCGACTCGGTCACCTCGGGCGCCGGGATCAACGACAACGGATCGGGCTCCGCCGCCGTCCTGGAGACCGCGCTCGCCGTCTCCCGGGCGCAGCTCCAGCCGGCGAAGCATCTGCGGTTCGCCTGGTGGGGCGCGGAGGAGCTGGGTCTGGTCGGTTCGCGGTACTACGTGAACAATCTGCCGGCCGCCGAGCGCGCGAAGATCAGCGGCTATCTGAACTTCGACATGATCGGCAGCCCGAACGCCGGTTACTTCGTCTACGACGACGACCCGACGATCGAGCAGACCTTCAAGGACTACTACGCGGGTCTCGGCGTCGCGACGGAGATCGAGACCGAGGGCGACGGCCGCTCGGACCACGCCCCGTTCAAGAACGTGGGCATCCCCGTCGGCGGGCTCTTCAGCGGCGCCGACTACATCAAGTCCGCCGCCCAGGCGCAGAAGTGGGGCGGCACCTCGGGGCAGGCCTTCGACCGCTGCTACCACTCCTCCTGCGACACCACGGCGAACATCAACGACACGGCGCTCGACCGCAACAGCGATGCCGTCGCCCACGCGGTGTGGACGCTGTCCGCGAACTCCTCCGGCCCGTCGGGCGAGGTCTTCGAGGCCGTCGACGATGTCACCATCCCGGACAACGGACCCGCCATCACCTCGGCGCTGACCGTCTCCGGCCGTACGGGCAACGCCCCCGCCGCGCTCAAGGTGGGCGTGGACATCAAGCACACCTGGCGGGGGGACGTGGTCATCGACCTGATCGGCCCGAGCGGGGCGGTCTACCCGCTGAAGAGTTCCAGCGGCAGTGACTCGGCGGACAACGTGATCGCCACGTACACGGTGAACGCGTCGAGCGAGACCGCGAACGGCGTCTGGAAACTCCGGGTCCAGGACGTGGCGGCCCAGGACACCGGCTATATCGACAGCTGGCGCCTCACCTTCTGAACCACCCGGGACCGCCCGAGGCACCTCCCATGACCGCGACTGCCCGCGTGCTGCAAACGGTGCGCACGCGGGCAGCCGCACGTACGTGTCAAAGAGACGCAGGACGCAAGCGGTCTGTCGCGGCTCAGGCGTTGATGTCCTTCGCCGTGAAACGCGCCCAGGCCGCCGAGCCGAACACCGCCGCGTACAGCGCCTGGAGCCCCAGGTTCCTGCCGATGTCGTCCCAGTAGAACGGCTCCCGCAGCAGATCCGCGAAGGACAGCCAGTAGTGCGAGAAGAGATACGGCTGTATCGCCTGCAACTGCGGGATCGTGTCCAGGATCTGCACCGTGATCAGCAGCCCGACGGTCGCCGCCATCGCCGCGATCCCGCTGTTGGTCAGGGTGGAGATGAACAGCCCGACCGCCGCCAGCCCCACGAGCGAGGCGGCGACGACCACCGCGATCAGCAGGGCCCGCAGCAGCCCGTCACCGAAGGAGACGCGGGTGCCCGAGATCGTGGTGACCTCACCGAGCGGGAAGAGCAGCGCGCCGACGGCGAGCGCCGAGACCGCCACGACGAGCGTCGCGACCAGGCAGAAGGCCAGCGTGGACGCGTACTTGGCGAGCAGCAGCCGCGTACGCCCGGCCGGGGCCACCAGCAGATAGCGCAGCGTCCCGCCGTTGGCCTCGCCCGCGATCGCGTCGCCCGCGATGACCCCGACCGCCATGGGCAGGAAGACGGGCAGCGTGGCGGCGAGCGCGGCGAAGACCAGGAACAGTCCGTTGTTGGTGATCTGCGTCACGAACGCGGGTCCGTGCGCCCCGCCGCCCCCGCCCGTTCCCCCGCCGTCGCCCGTCTCGATCTTGACGGCGATCCCGATGAGGACGGGTACGGCGGCGAGCACACCGAGCAGCGCGAGCGTCCGCCAGCGCCGGAAGGTGGTGGTCACCTCGGAGCGCAGCAGCCCGAGCGTCCACCACAGCCTTCGCTCCCGGTCCGGCATGAGGGACCCGACGGACCCGACAGACCCCACAGCGCCCACAGCCCCCACGGGTCCCGCCGCCGTCGCCTCCGCCTCGGCCTCCGCCTCGGCCCCCGCCTCAGCCCGCGACATCGAAGCCCTCCCCCGTCAGCGCGACAAAGGCGTCCTCCAGCGACGCGCGCTCCTGGCCGAACGCCCGGACACGCACCCCCGCCCGTACGAGCGCCGCGTTGAGGTCGGCGGGGTCCACCGGCTCCGCCCCGCCCGTGGGCAGTTCCCCGCTCACCCGGTCCTCCGCCACGACCACGTCGGTGACCCCCAGCTCCTTCAGCACCCGGGCCGCCTCGCCCGGGTCGGGTGTGGTGACGGCCAGCCGGCCCCGGGTCCCGGCCGCCAGCTCGGCGACCGGACCCTGCGTGATCAGGCGTCCCTGGGCCATCACGGCGGCGTGCGTGCACACCTGCTCGATCTCGTCGAGGAGGTGCGAGGAGAGGAAGACGGTCGTGCCGTCCGCCGCCAGCTCCCGTATCAGGGTCCTGATCTCCCGCATGCCCTGCGGGTCCAGACCGTTCGTGGGCTCGTCGAGCACCAGCAGCCTGCGCGGTCGCAGCAGCGCGGACGCGAGCCCGAGCCGCTGCTTCATCCCAAGGGAGTACGCCTTGGCCTTCTTGCCCGCCGCGGCGGTCAGCCCGACCCGGTCCAGGGCCTCGGTCACCCGGGCGCGGCGGGTACGGGGATCGGCCGTCGGGTCGGCGGAGTCGTACCGTACGAGGTTCTCCCGGCCCGACAGGTACCCGTACAGCGCCGGTCCCTCGATCAGGGCGCCGACCTGGGGAAGCACGGCTCGGGCCGCGCGGGGCATGGGCCGGCCGAGGAGCGAGGCGGAGCCCGCGGTCGGCTCGATCAGCCCCATCAGCATCCGGATCGTGGTCGTCTTGCCCGACCCGTTGGGTCCGAGGAAGCCGAAGACGCTGCCGGCGGGGACGGAGAGGTCGAGCCGGTCCACGGCGAGCTGCCCGCCGCGGTACCGCTTGGTGAGTCCACGCGTCTCGATCACATCGCGCACGTCGCTCTCATCCGGCGCATCACGAACATCACGCACGTCACGCACATCGCGCACGGCTGTCATCCCGCTCCCCCGCTCTCGTCTTCCCGTCAGCGGTCGCACATCGGCAGTACGAGAACGGACCGG
>NZ_JBHTZS010000004.1:0-154066 GCF_042790125.1 Streptomyces scopuliridis | reverse complement strand
ACGCACGTCACGCACATCGCGCACGGCTGTCATCCCGCTCCCCCGCTCTCGTCTTCCCGTCAGCGGTCGCACATCGGCAGTACGAGAACGGACCGGCCCCGGTCAGCGTTCCGCCCCGCCGTACGGAGCGTACGACGGGGCGGAACGGACCGGACCGGCCGGATCGTTACTTCGCCTCGTTGGCGGCCTTGACCAGCGCGTCCTGCGTCACCGCGCCGACGTACACCGTGCCGTCGTCCGTCATCAGGGCGTTGACCAGACGGGTCTTGAAGACCGTGCCCGAGCCGAACTTCCCGGTGACCTTGTCGCCCAGCGCGTCCAGGAACTGCCGCGCCTCGGCCGGGACATCGCCCGACTTCGCCGCGTCCGCGCCCGCCGCGCCCGCGATGCCCTCGCCTGCGCCGGTCTTCAGCTCGTAGACGGCGTTCCAGCCCTCGCCGATGACCTTCACGTCGCCCTGGTCCTTGGGCCCCTTGGCCTTGTCGTGGCCCTTGGGCAGCTCCGGGGCCCCGTTCTTGCCGGCGCTCCTGTCGCCGCTCTTGTCGCCCTCCTCCGTCACCTTCGCGCCCTTCGGGGGCGTGAATGCGAACGTGGAGGCGGCGGGCTTGGCGAAGTCGACGTCGGTGAAGCCGACATCGACCACGGCCTTGCCACCGCTGCTCGGCGAGAGCGTGAACTTCAGCGGGGTACCGGTCTTCGCGTCGACCGCGACCTTGATCGAGCCGACCGTCGAACCGCTCTGCTTCGGCTTGATGAGCAGCTGGTACGCATCGCGCCCGGCGACCTTCGCCGTACCGTCGACGCTCACGGACGTCGTGTCGCCCGCGGCCTTCAGCGCCTCCTCGGCGAACTCCTTGGGCGTCGCCGGGACGTCCTTCAGGGCGTCCTTCGGAACGTCCTTCTCGCCGCCCTTGGCCGCGCCGTGCTCGGCCGCGTCCTTCGGGGCGGTGGCGTGGTACGCCTCGTTGGAGGCGCTGTCGTACGCCCAGATCTCGCCGCCGTTGTGGATGAGGCTGTACTCGGCGGCGGTGTCGCGGATCGACAGCCGCTGCTTGTCGGGGCCGTCCACCGCGACCCGCAGCGTGTGCGTACCGGAGCTGAGCTCCATCAGCTTGGCGTTGGGGTCCGCGGTGGAGCTGTCGGAGGAACCGCTCGGCCCGCCCTTGCCGCCGGCGAGCGCCCCGCCCGCCAGGTCGCCGAGGCCGGCCAGCGACGGCAGCCCCAGATCGGTGGTGATCTTCACGGAGCCCGAGAGCTGCTCGGTCTCCGACGCGGCGATCTTCTCGATGAGTTGCTGCGCGCTGATCTCCGGCAGTTCGGGGTCGCCGGTCGCGGCGAGTGCCGGGACGAGCCCGATGGTCGCCGCAGCCACCCCCGCCACCGCGACGGGGAGCGCGTAGCGCGCCGCCTTGCGGCGGCCCTCGCGGGGCTCCCTGTCCTCCTCGGTGATCCGTGCGCTGTCGTTCGGTGCCATGTGTGCCCTACCTCCGTGGTCGGCGGCCTTCGGTCTGGTGCACTCGTCCACTCCGCGCCGCCGGTCTCACCCGAATTGGTCAGGAGTGGTGTTGACCATCTGACCAAACGGCCCCGCGATAAGCGTCAGACCCGGGGCGCAACTTCCCGTACTGCTCTGGGATGACATACCGAGGAGATGCTTCCCGCATCCACTAGGGGAAGACAGGATTCCGCCGGTTCGCGCCACATCGGGCCACGCCGTACGTCAGCCCGCCCCTCGCCGGGCAGACGCCTCGTCAGCCCTTCCGGTGGACTCAGCCCGCCCGGTGGACCACGGCGTCGCACAGCTCGATCAGCGCGGACTTCGCGTACCCCTCGGGCAGCGGCGTGAGCGTCGCCCGCGCCTCCTGCGCGTACCGCACCGTGTCCCTGCGCGCCTGCTCCAGGGCCGGATGCGCGCGCAGCAGCCGCAGCGCCTCCGAGAGCCGCGCGTCGTCCGCCAGATCGCCGTCCAGCAGCTCGACCAGCGCGAGGTCGTCGGGCTTGCCGTACGCCTCGGCCTGGGCGCGCAGCAGCAGCACCGGCAGCGTGGGGATGCCCTCGCGCAGATCCGTGCCGGGCATCTTGCCCGACTCGTGCGAGTCACTGGCGATGTCGAGGACGTCGTCCGCGAGCTGGAAGGCGACGCCGAGCCGCTCCCCGTACTGGGTGAGGATGTCGACGACCGACTCGTCCGCGCCGGAGGTCATCGCGCCGAAGCGGCAGGAGACGGCGACCAGCGAACCGGTCTTGCCGCCCATGACATCGAGGTAGTGCTCGACCGGATCGCGTCCGTCGCGCGGTCCCGCGGTCTCCAGGATCTGGCCCGTCACCAGCCGTTCGAACGCCTCGGCCTGGATCCGTACCGCCTCGGGCCCCAGATCGGCCAGGATGTGCGACGCGCGCGCGAAGAGAAAGTCACCCGTGAGGACGGCGACCGAATTGCCCCAGCGCGCGTTGGCGCTGTCCACGCCCCGGCGGACCTCCGCCTCGTCCATCACGTCGTCGTGGTACAGCGTCGCGAGGTGGGTCAGCTCGACGACCACCGCCGCGGGGACGACACCGGGCGCGTACGGATCACCGAACTGTGACGCGAGCATGACCAACAATGGCCGGAAGCGTTTGCCGCCCGCCCGTACCAGGTGCTGGGCCGCCTCCGTGATGAACGGCACGTCGCTCTTGGTGGCATCGAGCAGTCCCGCCTCGACAGCCGCCAACCCGGTCTGGACATCGGCCTCAAGAGCCTGGTCCCGCACGCTCAGCCCGAACGGCCCGACGACGGTCACGAGGGGTACTCCTGTCTGCTGACGATCACACGGATTGTCGATGTGTCGCTGTCTCCACTCAAGTCAGCGTATCCGGTCGCCTTTCGATCACCGTGGGCGCCTTCCCGGACCCGCCGGTATGTTCGGGATCAGCCATACCACCAGGAATAGCGCTTTTGTCCGGAACAACGACCGAACCCCGGGCGAACACGGAGCAGCCACCGTCTGGCGATGATCACGATCGGAGGTGACCGGTATGACCCCCGCCATCCGCACCGACTTCCCGTACGAGACGACCCACACGGACGTACGTATCCCCCTCCCCGACGGCACCCGGCTCTACGCGCGCGTCTGGCGGCCACTCACCGACGAGCCCGTCCCCGCGCTGCTCGAATACCTGCCGTACCGGCTGAGCGACGGGACCGCGCCGCGCGACCGGCAGCGCCACCCCTGGTACGCGGGCCACGGCTACGCCTCCGTACGGGTCGATCTGCGCGGGCACGGCAACAGCGAGGGGCTGCCGGGCGACGAGTACGACGCGACCGAGCTGGCCGACGGGGTCGAGGTGATCAACTGGCTCGCCGCGCAGCCCTGGTGCACCGGCCGCGTGGGGATGTTCGGGATCTCCTGGGGCGGCTTCAACGCCCTCCGGCTCGCCGCCCTCGCGCCGGAGCCGCTGAAGGCGATCGTCACCGTCTGCTCGTCCGACGACCGCTACGACAACGGTGTCCACTACATGGGCGGCTCGGTGCTCGCCGTGGACATGCACGCCTGGGCGGCCACCATGCTGGCCTTCGTCGCCCGGCCGCCGGACCCGGTGTACGCCGGGGAGGGCTGGCGCGAGATGTGGCTGAACCGTCTCGAAGCCGTCGAGCCCCTCCTCCACACCTGGCTGGCCCACCAGACCCGTGACGCGTACTGGCGGCACGGCAGCGTCCGCGAGGACTACGCCGCGATCGGGGCGGCGGTCCTGGCCGTCGGCGGCTGGCACGACCCGTACCGGGACACCGTGCTGCGGCTGGTCGAGCATCTGGACCCGGCGCGGGTACGGGGGCTGATCGGGCCCTGGTCGCACCAGTACCCGGACCGGGGGCTGCCGCCGGGCCCGGCGATCGGCTTCCTCCAGGAGACCCTGCGCTGGTGGGACCAGTGGCTGAAGGACGAGGACACGGGGATCATGGCCGAGCCGCCGCTGCGGAGCTGGATCAGCGCCTCGCACCCGCCCGCGACGGTCTATCCCGAGCTGCCGGGCCGCTGGGCCGGCGAACCTGCCTGGCCCTCGCCGAACGTCACCGTCGTCCCGTACGCCTTCCAGGGCGAGCCGGTGATCGTCGACTCCCCGCAGCAGACGGGGCTGGACGCGGGGCGCTTCTTCCCGTTCGGCGATGACGCCGATCTGCCGCCCGACCAGCGCGACGAGGACGCGAAGTCCGCCTGCTTCGAATTCCCCGTCACCGGCGGGCTGATCGAGATCCTGGGCCGCCCGCGCGTCCGGCTGCGGCTGCGGCTGGACGTCCCGGCGGGACAGGCGATCGCCCGGCTCTGCGATGTCGCGCCGGACGGCTCGTCCACGCTCGTCACGCGCGGTGTCCTCAATCTGTCGGCCAGGAAGGGCCGGGACCGGGCCGTGCCCTGGCCCGAGGGCGCGACCGAGGACGTCACCTTCGAACTGAACTCCATCGGACACACCTTCCCGCCCGGACACCGCGTCCGGCTCGCGGTCTCCTCCGCGTACTGGCCGTGGATCTGGCCGCGCGCCGAGTCGGCGGGCTTCACCCTGGACCCGGTGGGCAGCTCGCTCGAACTCCCGGTCCGTACGGCCGGCCCCGCGACGGAGGCCGTGGACCGGGCGATCGCGTTCGAACCGGCCGAGCAGGCGGAGCCGATGGGTGTGGTCTCGCTGGTGACGCTGGACGCGGAGCGGCCCGAGCGGCTGGTGACCCGGGATGTGGCGCGGGGGCTGTGGCGGCTGGACGTCGATCCGCGCTACGGCGGTACCCGCGTCTATCCGGACGGTCTCGAATTCACCGAGGAAGCGCTGGAGACGTACACGATCCAGGAGAGCGACCCGCTGTCGGCCACCGCGCGCTCGGAGTGGCGGATCCGGCTGCACCGGCCGGAGCCGGCCTGGGACGCCCGGGTCGAGACCCGGTCCGGGATCAGCTGCGATGTGGACGACTTCATCACGTCCGACGAGGTGATCTGCCACGACGGCGCCGAGGTGGTCTTCCACCGGACCTGGGAGAAGCGGATTCCGCGCACGGCGGGATGAGCGCGGGGCTTCCCATGGGGCCCCGCGGGGCTATCGCGGGGCTCGCATGGGGCTCCCATGGGGCTACCGCGGGTACGGTCCGCGAACTACCCGGCACAGGCCGCCCTTTCGGCCCAAGACGGACTTTTTACCACTGCCGCGGCTGGGCAACAGCGACGTAACGTGTCCTGCATCGATCCGGAAAGCGAGGCAGCACCAATGCCCGAGCAGAGCCCGCTCGAACCGGCCGAGGGAGACCCCTTCGGCCCGCACAACCTCCCGTACGGAGTCTTCTCCACCGCCGACGAGCCCGACCGCCGCCGGCTCGGGGTCCGTATCGGCGACCACGTGCTCGACGCGGGAGCGGCGGCATACGCCCTGGGCTCCCCGTACGCCGCACTGCTGGCCAGGCCGAGCCTCAACCCCCTGATGGCGGCGGGCCGTACGGCCTGGCGCGATGTCCGCAGGGCCCTCACCGCATGGGTCACGGTGCCCGCGCACCGCGCGGACATAGAGCCGCTGCTCCATCCGCTCGGCTCGGTCACCCTGCATCTGCCGTACGAGATCGCCGACTATGTCGACTTCTACGCGAGCGAGCACCACGCCACCAACGTGGGCCGGATCTTCCGTCCCGACGGGGACGCGCTGCCCGCCAACTGGAAGCATCTGCCGATCGGTTACCACGGCAGGGCCGGCACGATCGTCGTCTCCGGTACGGACGTGACGCGCCCCTCGGGCCAGCGCAAGGCGCCCACCGACCCGGTGCCGGTCTTCGGCCCCTCCGTGAAGCTGGACATCGAGGCGGAGGTCGGCTTCGTCGTCGGAACGCCCTCGCGGCAGGGCAGTCCGGTGGAGCAGGCGTCCTTCCGTGACCATGTCTTCGGGCTGTCGCTCCTCAACGACTGGTCGGCGCGCGACATCCAGGCATGGGAGTACGTACCGCTCGGCCCGTTCCTCGGGAAGTCCTTCGCCACGTCCGTCTCGGCGTGGGTGACCCCGCTGGAGGCCCTGGACGCGGCCCGGGTGGCGCCCCCGGCCCGCACCGCCGGCCTTCTCCCCTATCTGGACGACGCGGACGCCGAGGAGCCGGGCGGCTTCGATCTGCGGATCTCCGTCTCGCTCAACGGCCAGATCGTCTCGGAGCCGCCGTTCTCCACCATGTACTGGACGGCGGCGCAGCAGCTGAGCCATATGACGGTCAACGGCGCCTCGCTCCGTACGGGCGATCTCTTCGCCTCCGGCACGGTCAGCGGCGCCGCGCGCGAACAGCGCGGCTCTCTGCTCGAACTCACCTGGAACGGCACCGAACCCCTCGAACTCCCCGCCGGCAAGCGGACATTCCTGGAGGACGGCGACGAGGTCACCCTGACCGCCTGGGCCCCGGGCCCGGACGGCACCCGCGTCGGCCTCGGCGAGGTCACGGGCCGTATCGCGCCCGCCTGAACCGGACTGCCCGGCACCCGCGACGGGTGCCGGGCAGCCGGCTCGCTGTGTGACGGCACGCGCTACCGCACGAACCCGCCCGCCTGGCCCGCCAGGTCCAGGAAGTACTGCGGGGCCACGCCCAGGACCAGCGTGACCGCGACGCCGACCGCGATCGCCGTCGTCGTCAGCGCCGAAGGCACCGCGACCGTCGGGCCCTCCGGCTTCGGCTCGCTGAAGAACATCAGCACGATGACCCGGATATAGAAGAACGCGGCGATCGCCGAGGCGATCACACCGATCACGACCAGCACACCCGCGCCGCCGTCCGCCGCCGCCTTGAAGACCGCGAACTTCCCGGAGAAGCCCGAGGTCAGCGGGATACCGGCGAAGGCGAGCAGGAAGACCGCGAAGACCGCGGCCACCAGGGGCGAACGCCGCCCGAGCCCGGCCCACTTGGACAGATGCGTGGCCTCGCCGCCCGCGTCGCGCACCAGCGTGACGACCGCGAACGCGCCGATCGTGACGAAGGAGTACGCCGCCAGATAGAAGAGGACAGACGAGATGCCGTCGCTCGTCCCCGCGATCACACCGGCCAGGATGAAGCCCGCGTGCGCGATCGACGAGTACGCCAGAAGGCGCTTGATGTCGGTCTGGGTGATGGCGACGATCGCGCCGCCCAGCATCGTGACGATGACGACGCCCCACATCACCGGCCGCCAGTCCCAGCGCAGCCCCGGCAGCACGACGTACAGCAGCCGCAGCAGCGCGCCGAAGGCGGCCACCTTGGTCGCCGCGGCCATGAAGCCGGTGACCGGTGTGGGCGCGCCCTGGTAGACGTCCGGGGTCCACATGTGGAACGGCACCGCGCCGACCTTGAAGAGCAGCCCCATCAGCACCATCGCGCCGCCGATCAGCAGCAGCGCGTCATTGCCCATGGTGTCGGCGAGGGCCGGGTCGATGTTCTGGACGGTGCCGTTGACGACCTCCGCGATCCGCGCGTACGAGACGGAGCCCGCGTATCCGTACAGCAGGGCGATCCCGAAGAGCAGGAACGCCGAGGAGAAGGCGCCCAGCAGGAAGTACTTGACCGCCGCCTCCTGCGACATCAGCCGCTTGCGGCGGGCGAGGGCGCACAGCAGGTAGAGCGGGAGCGAGAAGACTTCCAGCGCGATGAAGAGCGTCAGCAGATCGTTGGCCGCCGGGAAGACCAGCATGCCCGCGACGGCGAACAGCGCCAGCGGGAACACCTCGGTGGTGGTGAACCCGGCCTTGACCGCCGCTTTCTCGGAGTCGCTGCCCGGTACGGCCGCGGCCTGCGCCACGAAGGAGTCGACGCGGTTGCCATGGGCCTCCGGGTCGAGCTTGCGCTCGGCGAAGGTGAACACGGCGACGATCGAGGCCAGCAGGATCGTGCCCTGGAGGAAGAGCGCCGGGCCGTCGACCGCGATGGCGCCCATGGCCGCGATGTGCTTCTTGGTCGTGCCGTATCCGCCCGCCGCGAGCCCGACCACCGCCGCGAAGCCGGCGGCCAGGGCGACCACGGAGAGGAACAGCTGTGTGTGGTACCGGCCCCGGCGCGGGACGAACGCCTCGGCCAGGATGCCCAGGACCGCCGCGCCCAGCACGATCAGTACGGGTGACAGCTGTGCGTACTCGATGTTCGGGGCCTGGATCTTGGTGATCCCGTCGGCCGCCGTCGTTGTCCACAGGCTGTGGACGACAGTCGCACTCATGGAGCGGCCTCCACCTCGGGCTTGGGATCGGTCTGCTGGACGTCGGAGAGCGTGTGCTCCACCGCCGGGTTGACGATCTCGGTCAGCGGCTTCGGATAGACGCCCAGGAACAGGAGCAGCGCGATCAGCGGAGTGATGACCACCAGCTCCCGGACGCGCAGATCCGGCATCGTCCTGACCTCGGCCTTCACCGGTCCGGTCATCGTGCGCTGATAGAGCACGAGGACATAGAGCGCGGCGAGCACGATGCCGATGGTGGCGATGATGCCGATCACCGGATACCGGCTGAACGTGCCGACCAGGACCAGGAATTCACTCACGAACGGGGAGAGGCCCGGCAGCGAGAGCGTCGCGAGCCCGCCGATCAGGAACGTCCCGGCGAGAACCGGCGCGACCTTCTGCACCCCGCCGTAGTCCGCGATGAGCCGCGAGCCGCGCCGGGTGATCAGGAAGCCGGCCACCAGCATCAGTGCGGCGGTCGAGATCCCGTGGTTGACCATGTAGAGCGTGGCGCCCGACTGGCCCTGGCTGGTCATCGCGAAGATGCCCATGATGATGAAGCCGAAGTGGGAGATCGACGCGTACGCGATCAGCCGCTTCATGTCCCGCTGGCCGACGGCGAGCAGCGCCCCGTAGACGATGCTGATCAGCGCGAGCACCAGGATCACCGGGGTCGCCCACTTGGACGCCTCCGGGAAGAGCTGGAGGCAGAAGCGCAGCATCGCGAACGTGCCGACCTTGTCGACCACCGCGGTGATCAGTACGGCGACGGGCGCGGTGGCCTCGCCCATGGCGTTGGGCAGCCAGGTGTGCAGCGGCCACAGCGGCGCCTTCACCGCGAAGGCGAAGAAGAAGCCGAGGAAGAGCCACCGCTCGGTGTCGGTCGCGATGGACAGCGAGCCATTGGCCCGCGCCTCGGCGATCTCGGAGAGCGAGAAGCTGCCCGCGACGACATAGAGCCCGATGACGGCGGCCAGCATGATCAGACCGCCGACCAGGTTGTAGAGGAGGAACTTGACGGCCGCGTACGAGCGTTGGGTGGCCGCCGCCTCGTCCCCGCCCGCGTGGGCGCGGTCCCCGAAGCCGCCGATGAGGAAGTACATCGGGATGAGCATGGCTTCGAAGAGGATGTAGAAGAGGAAGACGTCGGTGGCCTCGAAGGAGAGGATCACCATCGCCTCGACCATCAGGATCAGCGCGAAGAAGCCCTGGGTCGGCCGCCAGCGGCGGTTCGGGTTCACCTCTTCCAGCGGGTCGGCGTCATGCCAGCCGGCCAGGATCACAAAGGGGATCAGCAGCGCGGTCAGCGCGAGCAGCGCCACCCCGATGCCGTCCACGCCCAGTTCGTAGCGGACCCCGAAGTCCGAGATCCAGGCGTGCGATTCGGTGAGCTGATAGCGGGCACCACCGGGCTCGAAGCGGACCACCACGACGGCGGCCAGTACGAGCGTCGCGAGCGAGAAGACCAGCGCCAGCCACTTGGCGGCGGTGCGCCGGGCGGCCGGGACGGCCGCCGTGACGATCGCGCCGACCGCGGGCAGCACGGCCGTCGCCGTCAGGAGCGGGAACGACATGTCCGTTACACCGCCCTCATCAGCAGGGTCGCGGCGATGAGCACTGCCGTACCTCCGAACATCGAGACCGCATAGGTGCGGGCGTAGCCGTTCTGCAGCTTGCGCAGCCGGCCGGAGAGCCCGCCGAACGACGCCGCGGTGCCGTTGACCACCCCGTCGACCAGGGTGTGGTCGACATAGACCAGGGAGCGGGTGAGGTGCTCGCCGCCACGGACCAGGACCACATGGTTGAAGTCGTCCTGGAGGAGATCGCGGCGGGCGGCGCGGGTGAGCAGCGAGCCGCGCGGGGCGGTCACCGGCACGGGCTTGCGTCCGTACATGAACCAGGCGACGGCGACGCCGATGACCAGCACGACCACGGTGGCGGTGGTGACGGTGGCCGCGCTGACCGGCGAGTTCCCGTGGGAGTATCCGGTGACGGGCTCCAGCCAGTGCACGAAGCGCTCACCGATGGCGAAGAACCCGCCGGCGAAGACCGAGCCGAAGGCCAGGATGACCATGGGGATGGTCATGGACTTCGGGGACTCGTGCGGTCGCGGCTCGTTTCCGTTCTCGTCCGGCTGCCAGCGCTTCTCGCCGAAGAACGTCATCAGCATCACGCGCGTCATGTAGAACGCGGTGATCGCGGCGCCCAGCAGCGTGACGGCGCCGAGGATCCAGCCCTCCGTACCGCCCTTGGCGAAGGCGGCCTCGATGATCAGGTCCTTGGAGAAGAAGCCGGACAGCCCCGGGAAGCCGATGATCGCCAGATAGCCGAGGCCGAACGTGACGAACGTGACCGGCATGTACTTCCGCAGGCCGCCGTACCTCCGCATGTCGACCTCGTCGTTCATGCCGTGCATGACCGACCCGGCGCCGAGGAAGAGCCCGGCCTTGAAGAAGCCGTGCGTCACCAGGTGCATGATCGCGAAGACATAGCCGATCGGACCGAGGCCCGCCGCCAGGATCATGTAGCCGATCTGCGACATCGTCGAGCCCGCGAGCGCCTTCTTGATGTCGTCCTTCGCGCAACCGACGATCGCACCGAAGAGGAGCGTGACCGCGCCGACCACCACGACCACCAGCTGTGCGTCCGGCGCCGCGTTGAAGATCGCGCCGGAGCGGGTGATCAGATACACGCCGGCGGTCACCATCGTCGCCGCGTGGATCAGGGCCGAGACCGGGGTCGGGCCCTCCATCGCGTCACCGAGCCAGGACTGGAGCGGCACCTGAGCCGACTTGCCGCACGCGGCCAGCAGCAGCATCAGGCCGATCGCCGTGAGCTTGCCCTCCGTCGCGTCGCCCGTGGACGACAGCACGGGGCCGAAGGCGAACGTCCCGAAGGTGGTGAACATCAGCATGATCGCGATCGACAGACCCATGTCGCCGACGCGGTTGACCAGGAACGCCTTCTTGGCGGCCGTGGCCGCGCTGGGCTTGTGCTGCCAGAACCCGATGAGCAGGTACGAGGCGAGTCCGACGCCCTCCCAGCCCATGTACAGCAGCAGGTAGTTGTCGGCGAGGACCAGCAGCAGCATCGCCGCCAGGAACAGGTTCAGATAGCCGAAGAAGCGGCGGCGCCGTTCGTCGTGCTCCATGTACCCGATCGAATAGATATGAATGAGCGTGCCCACGCCCGTGATCAGCAGGACGAAAGTCATCGACAACTGGTCGAGCTGGAAGGCGACGTCCGCCTGGAACCCCTCGACGGGGATCCAGCTGAACAGATGCTGGTGCAGCGAGCGCCCTTCGCCGCTCTTGCCGAGCATGTCGCTGAAGAGCACGACACCGATCACGAAGGACGCGGCGGCCAGCGCTGTGCCGAGCCAGTGGCCCACGCGGTCGAGCCGGCGTCCGCCGCACAGCAGGACCGCCGCTCCGAGCAGAGGCGCCGCGATGAGCAGCGCAATCAAGTTCTCCACGATTCAGCGACCCCTCAGAGCTTCATCAGGCTGGCGTCGTCGACCGAGGCCGAGTGGCGGGAACGGAACAGCGACACGATGATCGCGAGCCCGACCACGACCTCCGCGGCGGCGACGACCATCGTGAAGAAGGCGATGATCTGGCCGTCGAGATTGCCGTGCATCCGGGAGAAGGCGACGAGCGCGAGGTTGCAGGCGTTCAGCATCAGCTCGATGCACATGAACACCACGATCGCGTTCCGCCTGATCAGCACCCCGGCCGCGCCGATGGTGAACAGCAGCGAGGCGAGATAGAGGTAGTTGACCGGATTCATCGCTTGACCTCCTCATCCTCGCGGCCCAGCCGCTCCGACGACCGCTGCTCCAGTGCCTTGAGGTCCGCGATGGCCTCGTTCGACACGTCGCGGATCTGCCCGCGGTCCTTGAGCGTCTTGCTGACCGTCAGCTCGGACGGGGTGCCGTCCGGCAGCAGGCCGGCGATGTCCACCGCGTTGTGCCGGGCGTAGACACCGGGGGCGGGCAGCGGGGGCAGTTGCGTGCCCTTGCGTACGCGCTCCTCGGCCAGCTCCCGCTGGGTCTTGGCCCGTTCGGTGCGCTCCCGGTGCGTGAGCAGCATCGCGCCGACCGACGCGGTGATCAGCAGCGCGCCGGTGATCTCGAAGGCGAACACGTACCGGGTGAAGATGAGGGCGGCCAGCCCCTCGACATTGCCGCCGGCGTTGGCCTGGCCGAGTCCGGTGAAGGTCTTCAGCGAGGCGTTGCCGATCCCGGCGATGAGCAGGATCCCGAAGCCGAGCCCGCAGGCGGCGGCCCACCAACGCTGGCCCTTCAGCGTCTCCTTGAGGGAGTCGGCGGCGGTGACACCGACCAGCATGACCACGAAGAGGAACAGCATCATGATCGCGCCGGTGTAGACCACGATCTGCACCACGCCCAGGAAATACGCCCCGTTGGCGAGATAGAAGACCGCGAGGACGATCATCGTGGCGGCCAGACACAGCGCGCTGTGCACGGCCTTCCTCATCAGGATCGTGCAGAGCGCGCCGATCACGGCGACGGTGCCGAGGATCCAGAACTGGACGGCCTCACCGGTCGAGGTGGTCGTGGCGGCGGAGGTGAAGGAAGGAGCGGAGGTGAAGGAGGAAACAGACGCGACGGACGCGAGGGAGGACGCGGCGAGCAGGCTCATGCACCGACCTCCTCGTCCGTCGGCTTCTCGCCCTTGCTCACCGCGACCTGCCGGACCGTACCCGGCGCGGCCTCGGTGACCAGCCCCCGGTAGTAGTCCTGTTCGTCGGTGCCCGGGAAGATCGAGTGCGGCGTCTCGACCATGCCTTCCTGGAGGCCCGCGAGAAGCTGCTCCTTCGTATAGATCAGGTTCTCGCGGGAGCTGTCGGCCAGCTCGAAGTCATTGGTCATCGTGAGCGCCCTGGTCGGGCAGGCCTCGATGCACAGACCGCACAGGATGCAGCGCGCGTAGTTGATCTGGTAGACGCGGCCGTAGCGCTCCCCCGGGGAGTAGCGCTCCTCGTCCGTATTGTCCGCGCCCTCCACATAGATCGCGTCCGCCGGGCACGCCCAGGCGCACAACTCGCAGCCGATGCACTTCTCCAGCCCGTCCGGATGCCGGTTCAGCTGATGCCGGCCGTGGAAGCGCGGCGCCGTCTCCTTCTGCTGTTCCGGGTACTGCTCGGTCAGCCGCTTCTTGAACATGGCCTTGAAGGTCACGCCGAAGCCGGCCACCGGATTCCGGGGGGGACGCGGGATGTCCCCCGGCGAAGAGTCAGACACTGTCAGCCTCCTTTCCGTCACTCTCGGTACCGTCACTCACAGTATTGCCCCCACCACTGACAATCAGCTCGCGGTCACGTCGTGGCCGCCTGCGCGGTACGGGCGGCAACTCCTGTCCCGGCAGCGGTGGTACGGGGAATCCGCCCGCCATCGGGTCGAAGGCCGGGGGTTCCGGCGCGCTCGCCGCCTCGGCCTTCTCCTTCCTGTCGCGGAAGATGTCCACGACGAAGGAGAGCAGCAGGATCGTGATGACCGCCCCGAGGACGTACAGCACGATCGACTGGAAGCCGTAGTTCTCGTTGCGCAGGGCCCGTACGGTAGCGA
This sequence comes from Streptomyces scopuliridis, assembly GCF_042790125.1. GTDB lineage: Bacteria > Actinomycetota > Actinomycetes > Streptomycetales > Streptomycetaceae > Streptomyces > Streptomyces scopuliridis_A. The sequence goes on along the minus strand of NZ_JBHTZS010000004.1, from coordinate 140,308 downwards.
CGACCATCAGCCAGACCACCGAGACCGGGATCAGGACCTTCCAGCCGAGCTTCATCAGCTGGTCGTAGCGCACGCGCGGCAGCGTGCCGCGCAGCCAGATGAAGAAGAACAGCAGCAGCTGGACCTTGACCACGAACCAGAGCAGCGGCCACCAGCCGTGGTTCGCGCCCTCCCAGAAGGTGGAGATCGGCCACGGAGCGCGCCAGCCGCCGAGGAAGAGCGTGGTCGCGACGGCCGAGACGGTGACCATGTTGACGTACTCGGCGAGCATGAACATCGCGAACTTGATCGATGAGTACTCGGTGTTGAAGCCGCCGACGAGGTCGCCCTCGGACTCCGGCATGTCGAAGGGGGCGCGGTTGGTCTCGCCCACCATCGTGACGATGTAGATGATGAAGGAGACCGGCAGCAGGATGATGAACCAGCGGTCGGCCTGGGCCTCCACGATCGCCGAGGTCGACATCGACCCCGAGTAGAGGAACACCGACGCGAACGCGGCGCCCATGGCGATCTCGTACGAGATCATCTGCGCGCACGAGCGGAGCCCGCCGAGCAGCGGATACGTCGATCCCGAGGACCAGCCCGCGAGGACGATGCCGTAGATACCGACCGAGGCGACCGCGAGGACGTAGAGCATTGCGATCGGCAGGTCGGTCAGCTGCATCGTGGTGCGGTGGCCGAAGATCGAGACCTCGTTGCCGGCCGGGCCGAACGGGATCACGGCGATCGCCATGAAGGCCGGCACCGCCGCGATGATCGGCGCGAGGACATAGACCACCTTGTCCGCGCGCTTGACGATGATGTCTTCCTTGAACATCAGCTTGGCGCCGTCGGCGAGGGACTGGAGCATGCCCCAGGGTCCGTGCCGGTTGGGGCCGATGCGCAGCTGCATCCAGGCGACGACCTTGCGCTCCCACACGATGGAGAAGAGCACGGTCAGCAGCAGGAACGCGAAGCAGAACACGGCCTTGATGACCACGAGCCACCACGGGTCGCGGCCGAACAGCGACAGGTCCTCGGCGGCGAGGACGGTCCCCGGGGCCGCCGCGAGCTGGGCGAGGGCGGTCATGCGCGCACCTCCGGTGCTTCCGTGGCCGCGTCCCTTGCCTCGGCCGGGCCGATACGGACGAGCGTGCCGGGGCGGGAGCCGGTGTCCGCGAGGACCCCGCCGCCCGTCGAGTTGAGCGGCAGCCAGACCACCCGGTCCGGCATCTCCGTGACCTGGAGCGGGAGCGTGACCGTGCCCAGCGGGCCGGTGACGGACAGCTCGTCGCCGTTCTTGACGCCCGTCTCGGCGGCCGTCACGGCGGAGAGCCGGGCGACCGCCGCGTGCCGGGTGCCGGCCAGCGCGTCGTCGCCCTCCTGGAGACGGCCGAGGTCCAGCAGGAGCCGGTGGCCCGCGAGGACCGCCTCGCCGTCGCCGGGACGGGGAACCGGACGGGAGGTTTCCAGCGGCTCGGTGGCGCGCGGTCCCTCCCAGCGGCCGAGCCGGTCCAGTTCGGTGCGTACGGCCCGCAGGTCCGGCAGTCCGAAGTCGACGGGCACGTCGGCGCCTTCGGCCGCGGCGAGCGTGTCGGCCAGCATGTGCAGCACGCGCGCGTCGGTCGGGGACAGCCGCCGGGTCATCTGCTCCGGCTTCAGCGCGGCCTCGAACAGCCGCGCCCTGCCCTCCCAGTTGAGGAACGTGCCGGACTTCTCCGCGACGGCGGCGACCGGGAAGACCACATCGGCCCGCTCGGTGACCTCGCTCGGCCGCAGCTCCAGCGAGACGAGGAAGCCGATGGCGTCCAGCGCGGCCCGCGCGCCCGCCGGGTCGGGCAGATCCGCGACCTCGACACCCGCGACGACCAGGGCGGCCAGCTCGCCGGTGGCGGCGGCCTCGACGATCTGGCCGGTGTCGCGCCCGTAGTGGTGCGGCAGTTCGCGTACGCCCCAGACGGCCGCGGTCTCCTCACGGGCCCGCGGGTCGGTGGCGGGACGGCCGCCGGGCAGCAGCGACGGGAGCGCGCCCGCCTCCACCGCGCCGCGCTCGCCGGCCCGCCGGGGGATCCACACCAGCTTCGCGCCGGTCGCGGTGGCGGCCCGCGCGGCGGCGGTGAGCCCGCCGGGGACGGCCGCGAGCCGCTCGCCGACGACGATCACGGCGCCCGGCTCGCGCAGCGCCTGGGAGGCCCGCTCACCGTCCCCTTCGAGTCCGGCGCTGACCGGGTTGGCGGCCAGCGCGTCCAGCCACTCGGTCTCGGTGCCGGGTGCGGCGGGCAGCAGCGTGCCGCCGGCCTTCTCCAGACCGCGGGTGGCGTAGGCGGCGAGCGAGAACGTGCGCTGGCCGTGGTTGCGGTGCGCCTTGCGCAGCCGCAGGAAGACGCCGGGCGCCTCCTCCTCGGACTCGAAGCCCGCGAGCAGCACCGCCGGGGCCTTCTCCAGCGTGGTGTACGTGAGCCCCGTACCGTCCAGATCGCGGCCGTGGCCGGCGACATGGGCGGCCAGGAAGTCGGCTTCCTCGGTGCTGTGCACGCGCGCGCGGAAGTCGATGTCGTTGGTGTCGAGGACGACCCGGGCGAACTTGGCGTAGGCGTAGGCGTCCTCAACGGTGAGCCGGCCACCGGCCAGCACACCCGCCCGGCCGCGCGCGGCGCTCAGCCCGCGGGCCGCGGCCTCCAGTGCCTCGGGCCAGCTCGCCGGTTCGAGGACGCCGTCCTCGTTGCGTACGAGCGGGGTGGTGAGCCGGTCCGGCTTCTGCGCGTAGCGAAAGCCGAACCGCCCCTTGTCGCACAGCCATTCCTCGTTGACCTCGGGGTCGTTGGCGGCCAGCCGCCGCATGACCTTGCCGCGCCGGTGGTCGGTCCTGGTGGCGCAGCCGCCCGCGCAGTGCTCGCAGACGCTCGGCGAGGACACCAGGTCGAACGGGCGGGAGCGGAAGCGGTACGCGGCCGAGGTCAGCGCCCCGACCGGGCAGATCTGGATGGTGTTCCCGGAGAAGTACGACTCGAACGGGTCGCCCTCGCCGGTACCGACCTGCTGGAGCGCGCCCCGCTCGATCAGCTCGATCATCGGGTCGCCCGCGATCTGGTTGGAGAACCGCGTACAGCGCGCGCACAGCACGCACCGCTCGCGGTCCAGCAGCACCTGGGTGGAGATCGGGACGGGCTTCTGGAACGTGCGCTTCTTGCCCTCGAAGCGGGTGTCCGGGTCGCCGACCTGCATGGCCTGGTTCTGGAGCGGGCACTCACCGCCCTTGTCGCAGACCGGGCAGTCCAGCGGGTGGTTGATGAGCAGCAGCTCCATCACCCCGCGCTGGGCCTTCTCGGCGACCGGGGAGGTCAGCTGAGACTTGACGACCATGCCGTCGGTGCAGGTGATGGTGCAGGAGGCCATCGGCTTGCGCTGGCCCTCCACCTCGACGATGCACTGGCGGCAGGCGCCGGCCGGGTCGAGGAGCGGATGGTCGCAGAAGCGCGGGATCTCGATGCCGAGCAGTTCGGCGGCGCGGATCACCAGGGTCCCCTTGGGGACGGAGATCTCGATGCCGTCGATGGTCAGCGAGACGAGATCCTCGGGCGGGACCGCCGCGTCGCCGCCGCCGGAGGGAGCGCTTGTCGTCACGGTCATGCGTTCACCTCCAGGTGCGGGTTCCGGTCTGCCCAGACGGTGGACTTCGCGGGGTCGAAGGGGCAGCCCTTGCCGGTGATGTGCTGCTCGTACTCCTCGCGGAAGTACTGGAGCGAGGAGAAGATCGGGGACGCGGCGCCGTCACCGAGCGCGCAGAAGGACTTGCCGTTGATGTTGTCGGCGATGTCGTTGAGCTTGTCGAGGTCGGACAGCTGTCCCTTGCCGTCCTCGATGTCGCGGAGCAACTGCACCAGCCAGTACGTGCCTTCGCGGCAGGGCGTGCACTTGCCGCAGGACTCGTGCGCGTAGAACTCGGTCCAGCGCGTGACGGCCCGTACGACGCAGGTGGTCTCGTCGAAGCACTGGAGCGCTTTCGTGCCGAGCATGGAGCCGGCCGCGCCGACCCCCTCGTAGTCCAGCGGGACATCGAGGTGCTCGTCCGTGAGGATCGGGGTCGAAGAGCCGCCCGGGGTCCAGAACTTGAGCCGGTGGCCCGCCCGCATGCCGCCGCTCATGTCGAGCAGCTGCCGCAGCGTGACGCCGAGCGGGGCCTCGTACTGGCCGGGGCCCGCGACATGGCCGCTGAGCGAGTAGAGCGTGAAGCCCGGGGACTTCTCGCTGCCCATCGACTTGAACCAGTCCTTGCCGCGGTTGAGGATCGCGGGAACGGACGCGATGGACTCGACGTTGTTCACCACGGTGGGGCAGGCGTAGAGGCCCGCCACCGCCGGGAAGGGAGGACGCAGCCGGGGCTGTCCGCGACGGCCCTCCAGGGAGTCGAGCAGCGCGGTCTCCTCCCCGCAGATGTACGCGCCCGCGCCCGCGTGCACGACCACATCGAGGTCGAGCCCGCTGCCCAGGATGTTCTTGCCGAGATACCCCGCCGCGTAGGCCTCGCGCACGGCCTCGTGCACCCTGCGCAGTACGGGGACGACCTCGCCGCGCAGATAGATGAACGCGTGCTGCGAGCGGATCGCGTAACAGGCGATCACGATCCCCTCGATGAGGGAGTGCGGATTGGCGAAGAGGAGCGGGATGTCCTTGCAGGTGCCCGGCTCCGACTCGTCCGCGTTGACGACGAGGTAGTGCGGCTTGCCGTCGCCCTGCGGGATGAACTGCCACTTCATCCCGGTGGGGAAGCCCGCGCCGCCGCGGCCGCGCAGGCCCGAGTCCTTGACGTACGCGATGACGTCGTCGGGCGGCATGGCGAGAGCCTTCTTGAGACCCTCGTACCCTTCGTGCCGCTCGTAGGTCTCCAGCGTCCAGGACTCCGGCTGGTCCCAGAAGGCGGACAGGACGGGCGCGAGGATCTTCTCGGGGCTGGTCCCGTTCTCATTGAGCGCGGCGGCCAACGTCATCACTTCCCCTCCTCGGCTGCGTCGGACTGCGTGTCGTCCTGGGGATGCGCGCCGTCCCGGGGCCGCACCACCCGCTGGGGTGCCTCGCCCTTGGCCAGCCGCAGGCCGGCCAGCGACGCGGGACCGGCGCCGCCGGTGGCCTCGACGGCGCCGGGGCGCTCGTCGGGGAAGCCGGCCAGGATGCGCGCGGTCTCCTTGTAGGTGCACAGGGGGGCGCCGCGGGTGGGCCGGACGGTCTGGCCTTCGCGCAGGTCGTCGACGAGCCGCTTGGCGCTGTCCGGCGTCTGGTTGTCGAAGAACTCCCAGTTCACCATCACGACGGGCGCGAAGTCGCAGGCCGCGTTGCACTCGATGTGTTCGAGGGTGACCTTGCCGTCCTCGGTCGTCTCGTTGTTGCCGACGCCGAGGTGCTCCTTCAGCGCGTCGAAGATGGCGTCGCCGCCCATCACCGCGCAGAGCGTGTTGGTGCAGACCCCGACCTGGTAGTCGCCGCCCTGCTTGCGGCGGTACATGGAGTAGAAGGTCGCGACGGCCGTGACCTCGGCGGTGGTCAGTTCGAGCAGCTCCGCGCAGAAGGCCATCCCCGTGCGGGAGACGTACCCCTCCTCGGACTGCACGAGGTGCAGCAGCGGAAGCAGCGCGGACCGGGAGCCGGGGTAGCGGCCGATGATCTCCTTGGCGTCGGCTTCCAGCCTGGCGCGCACATCGGCCGGGTAGTCGGGAGCGGGGAGCTGTGGCATCCCCAGGCTCACCCCCGCGTTGGGCGGTGTGGTGGTCACCGGTCGACGCCTCCCATCACGGGGTCGATGGACGCGACGGCGACGATGACGTCGGCGACCTGGCCGCCCTCGCACATCGCCGCCATGGCCTGGAGATTGGTGAAGGACGGGTCGCGGAAGTGGACCCGGTACGGGCGCGTGCCGCCGTCGGAGACGACATGCGCGGCCAGCTCGCCCTTGGGCGACTCCACGGCGGCGTACGCCTGCCCCGGCGGGACCCGGAAGCCCTCCGTCACCAGCTTGAAGTGATGGATCAGAGCCTCCATGGACGTGCCCATGATGTTCTTGATGTGGTCGAGCGAATTGCCCAGACCGTCAGGGCCGAGCGCGAGCTGCGCGGGCCAGGCGATCTTCTTGTCGGCGACCATCACCGGGCCCGGCTCCAGCCGGTCCAGGCACTGTTCGACGATCCGCAGCGACTGGCGCATCTCCTCAAGACGGATGAGGAAGCGGCCGTACGCGTCGCAGGTGTCGGCGGTCGGCACCTCGAAGTCGAAGGTCTCGTAACCGCAGTACGGGTCGCTCCTGCGCAGATCGTGCGGGAGCCCGGCGGAGCGCAGGATCGGTCCTGTGGCGCCCAGCGCCATGCAGCCGGTCAGATCGAGATAGCCGACGTCCTGCATACGGGCCTTGAAGATCGGGTTGCCGGTGGCGAGCTTGTCGTACTCCGGCAGGTTCTTCCGCAGCGTCTTCAGCAGCTCGCGCAGCTGGTCGACGGCGCCCGGGGGCAGGTCCTGGGCGAGTCCGCCGGGGCGGATGAACGCGTGGTTCATGCGCAGGCCGGTGATCAGCTCGTAGGCATCGAGAATCAGTTCACGATCACGGAATCCGTAGATCATGATCGTTGTCGCGCCCAGCTCCATACCGCCGGTGGCGATACAGACGAGGTGCGAGGAGAGCCGGTTCAGCTCCATCAGCAGGACGCGGATGAGCGTGGCCCGGTCCGGGACGGCGTCCTCGATGCCGAGCAGCTTCTCCACGCCCAGGCAGTACGCCGTCTCGTTGAAGAACGACGTCAGGTAATCCATGCGCGTGACGAAGGTGGTGCCCTGCGTCCAGTTGCGGAATTCGAGGTTCTTCTCGATACCGGTGTGCAGATAGCCGATGCCGCAGCGGGCCTCGGTGACGGTCTCGCCCTCGATCTCCAGGATCAGCCGCAGCACTCCGTGGGTGGAGGGGTGCTGGGGACCCATGTTGACGACGATCCGCTCGTCGTCGGCCTTGGCGGCGGACTGGACGACCTCGTCCCAGTCACCGCCGGTGACCGTGTAGACGGTGCCCTCGGTGGTCTCGCGAGGAGTGGCCTGCGGCGCCTGGGGGGCGTGGGGTGCGTGGGATGCAGACATCAGGAGTACGACCTCCGCTGGTCCGGAGCCGGGATCTGGGCGCCCTTGTACTCGACGGCGATCCCGCCGAGCGGATAGTCCTTGCGCTGCGGGAAGCCCTGCCAGTCGTCCGGCATCATGATCCGGGTCAGGGCGGGGTGGCCGTCGAAGATCAGCCCGAAGAAGTCGTACGTCTCGCGCTCGTGCCAGTCGTTGGTCGGATACAGCTCGACCAGGGACGGCACATGCGGGTCGGCGTCCGGCGCGGAGACCTCAAGACGGATCAGCCGGCCGTGGGTGAGCGAGCGCAGGTGGTAGACGGCGTGCAGCTCGCGGCCCTTGTCGCCGGGGAAGTGGACGCCGGAGACCCCCGTACAGAGCTCGAAGCGCAGCGCCGGGTCGTCGCGCAGGGTGCGCGCCACCTGGACGAGATGCTCGCGGGCGATGTGGAAGGTGAGTTCGCCGCGGTCGACGACCGTCTTCTCGATGGCGTTCTCCGGGACGAGTCCCTGCTCCTCCAGCGCCCCTTCGAGTTCGTCGGCGATCTCGTCGAAGGACCCGCCGGGGCCGCCGTACGGCCGCGCGGAGGGGCCCGGCAGCAGCACGGTCCTGACGAGCCCGCCGTAGCCGGAGGTGTCGCCGCCGTTGTTGGCGCCGAACATGCCCTTCTGTACGCGGATGGGCTCGCCGCTGTCCTCGCGCGCGGACGGAACGTTGTTTCCGGAGGTCCGCCCTCCGGTTCCCTGGTCGGTCACCGCAGCAGCCCCTTCATCTCGATCGTCGGGAGCGCCTTGAGGGCCGCTTCCTCCGCCTCACGGGCCGCCTCCTCCGCGTTGACCCCGAGCTTGGAGCTCTGGATCTTCTGGTGGAGCTTGAGGATGGCGTCCATCAGCATCTCGGGGCGTGGTGGGCAGCCGGGCAAATAGATGTCGACAGGGACAATATGATCCACACCCTGGACAATCGCGTAATTATTGAACATTCCGCCCGATGATGCGCAAACCCCCATGGAGATCACCCACTTGGGGTTCGGCATCTGGTCATAGACCTGCCGCAGAACCGGCGCCATCTTCTGGCTCACCCGCCCGGCCACGATCATCAGATCGGCCTGGCGCGGCGAACCGCGGAAGACCTCCATGCCGAACCGCGCCAGGTCGTACCGACCGGCGCCGGTCGTCATCATCTCGATGGCGCAGCAGGCGAGGCCGAAGGTCGCGGGGAAGACGGATGACTTCCGCACCCAGCCCGAGGCCTGTTCGACGGTGGTCAGCAGAAAACCGCTCGGCAGCTTCTCTTCGAGTCCCATTGGTGGCCCCTCAGCCCCTTTAGTCCCATTCCAGACCGCCGCGCCGCCACACATACGCGTAGGCGACGAAGACGGTGAGCACGAAGAGCAGCATCTCCACGAGCCCGAAAATCCCCAGCGCGTCGAAGGTGACGGCCCAGGGGTAAAGGAAGACGACCTCGATATCGAAGATGATGAAGAGCATCGCCGTCAGGTAGTACTTGATGGGAAAACGGCCGCCTCCGGCCGGCGTCGGCGTGGGTTCGATGCCACACTCGTACGCTTCAATTTTGGCCCGGTTGTAGCGCTTTGGGCCGATAAGCGTGGCCATGACCACGGAGAAGATCGCAAACCCAGCCCCGAGGGCGCCGAGCACGAGGATGGGTGCGTAGGAATTCACGCCCCTCAGCTCCTTCCAGTCGTCCTTGACCGTTGGATCGCACCGGGCGGTTCGCCTCACCACCTCGCCACGACCCCTGAAGATCGCTTACATGTGAGGCAGTTCACAAGCCCGACTGCCCCGCATCCTATGCCCGGTGGTCTGTGATCTGCGACACGGGGTGCAGCAACGGCTTTGTGATCTCCACCACCCGACGAAGGATCATGAAGTCGGATGAGCGGTGATCTTCATACGTGAAGCGGCCGAGCGGTCACCAGATGTGACAACCGAGTCCGTTTCCGCTGGTCGGAGGTGCGCTGCCCTATCAAGCGATGCACCGTACAAGCAAATTTGCAATGAAACAGTATACCGTGCTAAGGGGCTCGGCGGTCACCCGCGCGAGGGGGAAGTGCGGACCGACGTGGACACGTGCACGCATTCACGAGCAACCGGGACAGCCCGACAGGCGTCCATGGAGAGACGCGCGAGCGCGCCGGAAGACCCCGTGACCACTCCGGGCGGACTCCGTGATCGTCCCGACTGCCGCGCGGTGACCATCCTGTGACCTCCACCACTCCACTCAACCGTCAAGACAAGAGGGCTTGGCCATGGGTGTGAAGGGGTGGTAAGCGGCGGGCAATTCGGACCTTTATCGGAAAGACCGTGATCACAGCCATGATCACGCATGCCCGGTTTGCCCGTTACGGCGTCAATAAGACCCGAAGCTAAGCGGATTCACAGATTCCGAACGTAACTGTGGCGCAACACACCTTGCTTGACGGGAACCAGGTATCACCTGATAGCCGTAGGTCTCATGTCCCACACCGCTCACATACCCAGCCACCGGAAGCCCCGCCGCAGCGCGTCGAAAGTCGTCCTCCGTAGCGGAGTTGCCGGTGGCGTCCTCAGCACCATCGCGGTCGCGGGTGCCGCGGGCCCGGCGCAGGCCGAGCCGGTGACCACCCAGACCATAGAAATGCCCACGCTCACCTCCGGTCTCGTCGCCGACTTCACGCGGTCCGCCGAGGCCACGCAGCGCGTCGCGAACTCCCTGGACCTGCGCGCCCAGCAGGACGCCGCGGCGTCCACGGCCGCGCAGACCGCCAAGAAGGCCAAGGCCGAGGCGGACCGCAAGGCCGAGGCCAAGAAGAAGGCCGAGGCGAAGAAGGCCGAGGAGGCCCGCGCCAAGGCCGCCGCCGCCGAGCGCGCGTCCCGCACCGCGGAGCGCACGACGCTGTCGGCGTCGTCCTCCTCGAACTCGGGCTCCTCCACGGCCTCGAAGAGCAGCTCGCAGGCGACCGGTTCCGCCGCCGCCGTGCTCGCCTTCGCCCAGGCCCAGCTCGGCGACGCGTACATCATGGGCTCGACGGGCCCGAACGCCTGGGACTGCTCCTCCCTGGTCCAGGCCGCCTACCGCCAGATCGGCGTCGACCTCCCGCGCGTCTCGCAGGACCAGTCGACGGCCGGCACCCAGGTCTCCCTGAGCAACCTCCAGCCGGGCGACATCCTCTACTGGGGCGGCGCGGGCAGCGCGTACCACACGGCGATCTACGCCGGCGGCGGCGAGTTCATCGGCGCGCAGAACCCCAGCTCGGGTGTCGTGAAGAAGTCCCTGGACTGGGACCCGCCGAGCGGCGCGGTCCGCGTCCTCTGATCCGCTCGCGGATCCACCCGAAACACGACGAAAACCCGCAACTCCGGCTCGGGGGGTGCGGGTTTTCGTCGTTCACGTCCCTTTCGCCCTGTTCTCGTCAGGCGGCGGGGGCGGGCAGCGCGACGCCGGTCAGACGCTCGGACGCGGCCCAGAGACGGGCGTTGGCGGCGGGGTCGAGGGCGCGGCGGGTCGTACGGGCCGTGGTGGTGGGGCCGATCAGCCCGAACCGTCCGCCCGGACCGTAGTACCCGCCCGCGACGGCACCCGGGTCGGCCGCCGCGTACAGCAGCGGTTCCGTGCCCTGTTGGACGTCCTGCGAGGGCAGGAAGGTGAGGGACGTCAGCACGGAGATCCGGCGCGACGGCTTGCCGGTGCCGAGAGCCGGCCCCGTCGTCTGGAGGTTCGTGCGGGTGTAGCCGGGGTGCGCGCCGGTGCTCAGCAGCTGCCAGCCGCGCTCGTCGGCGAGGGCCGCGAGGTGCCGGGTCATCATGAGGTTGGCGAGCTTGGACTGTGCGTAGGAGAGGTTCGGGCTGTAGCGCCGGCGCTCCCACTGAAGATCCTCGAAGTGGATACGGCCGTAGTTGGCCGTCCCGCTGCTCATCGTCGCCACCCGCGGCGCGGTGGCGGAGAGCAGCAGCGGCAGCAGCCGGACCGTCAGCGCGAACGGGCCCAGGTAGTTGCTGCCCATCTGGAGCTCGAAGCCGTCGGCCGTGGTCATCCGGGCGGGCGGGGCCATCACCCCGGCGTTGTTGACCAGCAGGTCGAGCGGGGTGCCGTCGGCGATGAGCCCGTCGGCGAATTCCTGGACGGAGGCGAGATCGGCCAGATCGATCCGGCGTACCTCCAGTTGGGCGTCCGGATGCCGGGCCAGGATCTCGGCGCGGGCCCGCTCGCCCTTGGCGACCGTACGGACGGCCATCACGACCCGGGCCCCCGCGCCGGCGAGCCGACGGACCGCTTCCTTGCCGGTCCCGCTGTTGGCGCCGGTGACGACGGCGAGCTTCCCACTCTGGTCGGGGACGACGTACATGGCGACTCCTTCGTAGTAGACCGGCGGTCTGTTGCCATTCGACGCTAGCAGACCGTCGGTCTATTAACAACAGACCGGAGGTCTGTAGCCTGGGGCCATGACAACGCCCTTCCAGCGCGCCCGCAGCGAGGAGCAGCGCGCCGTGCGCCGGCAAGCGATCCTGGACACCGCGGCGGCGATGCTGACCGAGATGCCCGTGTCGCAGGTGAGCCTCAACGAGCTGAGCCGACGCGTCGGGCTGGCGAAGTCGAACGTGCTGCGCTACTTCGAGTCCCGCGAGGCCGTCCTCCTCGAACTGCTGGACACCGAGCTACGGGAGTGGCTGGGCCGGCTGGACGGCACGCTCGCCACGGCGGTCGACGCGTCCGGCGGACCGTACGAACGCGGCGACCAGGTCGCCGGCGCGCTCGCGGACACGCTCGCGGCCCGCCCGGTGCTCTGCGATCTGGTCAGCGCGCAGGCCGCGGTGCTGGAACGGAACGTCTCCCCGCAGATCGCCGCGGAGTACAAGCGCGCCGTCCTGACCGACGCCACCGCCCTGACCCGGCTGATCCGCACACACGTACCCGAACTGAACGAACACGACGCGATGCGGTGCGCCGCCGCCACCCTCCTGTCGGCCGGCGCGATCTGGACCCACGCGCAGCCCTCGGCCGCGATGCTGGCCGCCTACGAGGCCGATCCCACCCTGGCGACCATGCGCCTGGACTTCACCAGCACGCTCCGCGAGCTGCTGGAGGTACTGCTCACGGGCCTGCTGACCCGCGCACTGCGCCGCTGACCCGCGCGCTGCGCCGCCGACCCGCGCGCTGCGCTGCCGACCGGCGCGCTGGGCTGCCGACCGGCGCATTCGACTGCTGACCGGCGCACTGCGCCGTTTTCCCGCCTGAACGCACCCCGGCCCCCCGCGGTGAACCCGCGGGGGGCCGGTAATGAGCAGGCGTCACTTGTCGCCGAAGATCACGACCGTGTTGAAGCTGTTCTTGATCTTGGAGTCGATGTCGATGAACTCACGTCCGTCGTGACGTCCGTCGTGCTCCCAGCTCGACGCTGAGGCGGCACCCGCGCTGCCCAGGACGGCCATGGCGGCGAGAGCGGCGGCGGCGACTGCTGTACGAATACGCATGAGTTTTCTCCTTGTGAAGAAACATTCGGTTTGGACACTTCACAGGTTCACGGTGGAGCGCCGCCGATAACCGAGCGGGAAGAGAGACCACTCCGATGCGGAGAAAATGCAGTACCCCTGGCCGAAGGACGCCAAAGGTTCGCCTCTGGTCCCGCGGGCGAGTCTGGTTCCGCGGTCGGGCCGGCGAGACTCCGAGGTGCGGTTTCCACTGACGGCTCGGTATCACTCTGACGAGGTTGCGCCCGAGTCGCACGTCCCAGTCCGCGGTGGGGGTGCGCGGCAGGGCTACGGCGATCACGCGAGCGGCCGGGAATGATCACGTGAATCCGGGGCCGGAGGGTCCCCGGCGGCCGGGTCATGTCCCGCCCGTGAGGGCGCGGGCCCTCGTAGCTTGAGCACGACAATGCGGGTCCGCTTCTTGTTACCGATGGGTTCGGCGGCGGGCGAGAAGAGGCCCGCCCCGGCTACCTCGGCTACCCCTCGGTCCTCACCTCACGCCGACCACCAGGCGCACGCCCCACCAAGTGCGCCTGCGGAACACGGATCGTGACCCGCACCGGGTCGGGGCAGCAGTAACAGGTGTACGTGTAGCCCTCCTCCGCGTCGAGCGGGACGGGTGACACGGCACTGTCCGCCGTCGGCATCACGGCGTACAGCACCCCCACCGCCAGCACGATCGCACTCATCGCGATCGACACAACACCCCACAGCGCGGGGTCCGTTACGGGCTCCATCAGCCGGTCTCCCCGCTCTCGGCCCGCACTTCGGCCCATGCTTCGGCCCGCGCTTCGGCTTCGGCCTCGACCTCGGCCAGCGTGAACCAGACCGCCTTCAACCTGGGCGAGCGTCCCCCGTAGACCGTGAATCCCCACGCACGGGCCAGACTGTCCACGAGCATCAGCCCGCGCCCGCCTTCCTGCGCTCGCTCCCGGCACAGCGCGGCGGGCTCGGTCGGCGTGGGGAAGGCCCAGGGCCTGTCGTCGGCCACGGAGACCGTGGCCTGTTGGTGAGTCACCGTCACATGTACGCGGATCAGCTGCGTATGGGTATGGCGATGCGCGTTGGTGACCACCTCGGTCACGCAGAGGCGCGCGTCGTCGACGAGGTCGCGGTGCCGGCTGAGCCCGAGAAGCGACGTGACGAAGTCACGCGCGACCTTGGCCGCGCTCGCGGTGTTAGGCAGGGCGAGCCGGTAGCTCTCGCCGCCTGGTGGTGGCGGGGGTACGGGAGTTGCGGTGGCGGTCACGGTGGTCATGTCGTTCTCCCAACGCGGTGCGGTCTGAACTGGCGCGTGGCCCGCCATGCGTGGCGATGACCGCGATGGCGCGCCAAGGCGCGCTGAAACGGCTGCACTTCGGTCTTACTGACGTGCGACGCGGTGCAAGTACGACGTTACCGTCTGTCCATCACATGTGGTACCTGCTTCGATATTATGGGTAACGCAGTGGATTGTGGTTTGGACACGGGCCACACTGAGACCCGACAAGAGGAGAGACCAATGCCACCGAGGAAGGCGCTCACAGCGCGGCAGCGCCGACTGGGTTCCGAGCTACGCAAGATCCGGGAGCACTCCGGTCTCTCCATCACACAGGCAGCGGCGCTGCTCGGCACGGATCGCACCACCATCAGCAACACCGAGTCGGGACGATTCGGCGTGAGCCCCGCTCGCGTGCGGACCTGGGCGGGTCACTACGAGTGTCCTGACACGGCGTACATCGACGCACTCGCCGACATGGCCGCGGAACGTATAAACGGGTGGTGGGAGGACTACCGGGGCGATCTCCCCAGTGATGCACTCGACTTGTCCGAGTTGGAGCACCACGCCACCGGCATCCGCGCCGTGCAGATCATGCATATGCCCGGCCTGCTCCAGACCGAGGATTACGCTCGGGCCGTCTTTGCGGAGGACGTGCCATCACCGAGCCCTGTGAAACTGCGACGTCAGCTTTCCCACCGTTTGAAGCGGCGCGATGTGCTCGACCGGGCGGAGCCGCCGGCGTGCACGTTTCTCATCCATGAAGCCGCGCTTCGCATGCAGTACGGCGGCCCCGAGGTCACCCGTGGTCAACTCGACTACCTCCTGAAGGAGTCGGACCGCGACAACATCACCATCCGGGTGATTCCGTTTGCGGTGGGCGGTTTCCCGAACGCTGGCAGTTCAACACGCTATGTGTACGGTCCCGTCCCGCAGCTCGACACCGTACAGATCGACACTGCGACCGGGTCGGCACTTCTCGATGCCGAAACACCTCTCGCGAACTATCGAGCCGTACTGGAGCGGACCGAAGAGCGATCGCTCGATCCGCAGAGTTCGCGGGACTTCATCAATGAGATCGCACAACGAGTATGAAGGCGTGAGAATCATGGAAATTCAGTGGCGCAAGTCCTCCAAGTCCTCGAATGCCGCAGGCAGTGATTGCCTCGAACTCGCCGAGCACGACGGCGAGATCCTGATGCGCGAAAGCGACAACCCCGACGTCATCATCCGCACCACCCGCACCAAGCTCCGCGCCTTCCTCGACGGCGCCAAGGAAGGCGAGTTCGAC
Source organism: Streptomyces scopuliridis (assembly GCF_042790125.1). GTDB lineage: Bacteria > Actinomycetota > Actinomycetes > Streptomycetales > Streptomycetaceae > Streptomyces > Streptomyces scopuliridis_A. The sequence goes on along the minus strand of NZ_JBHTZS010000004.1, from coordinate 125,217 downwards.
AACCTCGCCTGACCAACCACAGCACCCCAGATACGGGCGGTCCCCACCGGCGCAGGTGGAGGCCGCCCGTTTCGCTGCCGGGACCACCACGACGTCGTCATCCGTACGACCCGCACCAAGCTGCGCGGCTTCCTCGACGGCGCCAAACAGGGCGAGTTCGACAACCTTGCCTGAGCCAGCCCTCACGACTGCCAGCGGGCGACGGACCGTTCACGTCCGTATCACTCGTTAGGTGTAAACACTTGATACGCGCCCGCAGCAAACGCTAACGTCTCCCCGTGCCGCCGCCACGGGCAGAACCCTCGGCCCCCGCCGTGCCCGTTCGCGTCGCACAACTCCCCTTTCATCTGCGCCAGTTGGGGGAGTCTCAGAAAGGTTGCCCCCTGCCTGCCGCTCGTCACGCCGGCCAAAGGCAGGGGGCAATCCCTCTCCGCACCCCGCCCGCCAGGAGGCCCCGCCATGCCCAACTCCGGGACAGAGCACGCGTTCTGGTGCGAGCAGGTCACCTACAGCTCACTCGCCGTCGACGGCATCGCCGACGCGTCGCACCACGTAGCCCCCACCCCCGCCGATGCGATCCGCAGCGTCCGTGCGGCCGTTCGCACACTCGCCGCCACGCTCCCGTCCATCGAGCGCCAGCGCGCGCTGAGTTGGGTGGACGGCGGTGGCTGCATCGGGGCGGTCGGGGCGCTGCACCGGGGCGAGCCGTGCGGATTCTCGCTCAGCCATCGTGGCCTGTGGACGGAGTGGACCGTACGTCCCGTACCGCTCCCCCTCAAGGACCGGGCATGACGACGGCCCTGTGCGGTGACCGGGCGGTCACCGCACAGGGCCGTACGCAGGGCTCAACCCACCTGTTTCACCTGGATGACCTTGTACTCCTTGCCACCGATGATCTTCGTCGTCTCGCCCGTCTTCACGAATTTGCCGCCACGCGGGATCAGGACCTCCGACTCCTTGCCCCGATAGCGGGAAAGGGGGTCGATGTTGCGGCCTTCGTCCGTGGTGATTTCGAGCACGACCTTCTCGCCCTTCCGGCCGTTGCTCTTCGAGTTCTCGGCGGCGCGGTCGGCCTTTGCCGGGTCGCTGGACGTGCTGAGGTACTCGGGCATCTCGACCTCTTCACCGTTGGCGAACCTCTCCAGCAGCTCGTCCGGCATGAACGTACCCCGGTAGAACGTCCCCTCGACCGGCGGCAGGTGCTCCAGAGCACTGTCCATGCGCTCGATGAACTTCGGGACCTGTTCCCCACGGCGGCCAGGGATCCCCTGACCACGGAGGTACTTGTTCGCGTCCTCGGCCCACGAGCCGGTGTAGTCGGCGATGATGAGCGCGTCCTGGGCGGTGAAATCCTTTGTCAGCGGGTTCTTGCGAGCGATCTCCTCGACCTCCTGCGCCCAGTTCTTCTTGTCGCCGGGGCGGAAGTCCGGGATATCCTCCAGCACGGTCATCGGGTCCGGGCGCTCGGAGCAATTCCCTCCATCCGGACCCGGTTCGGGCTCCGGCTCGGGCTCCGGTTCGGGCTCCGGTTCGGGGTCGTCGCGCTCGGGCTCCGGCCTCGGCTCGTCAGTGAGTCCGAGAGCGTTCCGGAGCCTGTCCTCCACCTCTTGGTACGTGTCGACACCAGCGATGGCGGAGCCGGATACCGACTGCAGCATGTCCATCGCGGAAGCGCTTCCCGGGTCGGCCGCGAGCGTGACGCGGCTGACGACAACACGCGTACGAACCGCAGCCGAGGCGAGCGTGTAGCGCCCGTCGCCGGTCGCTCCGGTACTCACCGGGCCGGAGAAAGCGATCTTGGAACCGTTCAGGCAGTCGTTCTTCTTGTCCTCGTTGTCCTCGTCCTTGTTGTCGTCCTCATCCTCGTCGTCGTTCTTGTCGTCGTCGTTCTTGTCGTCGTCGTTCTTGTCGTCGTCGTTCTTGTCGTCGTTATTGCCGCCGCTGCTCCCGCCCGAGCCACCACCGGTACCTCCGCCGGCGTCGGACCCGCCGGTGCCCGTTTCCCGGCAGCTCTGCATGATGCCCCAGGGGGCCATGACCGGATTGCACTCGACGCCGCCACTCGAACCGCCGCTGTCCGAGCCACCGTCGGACCCACCGTCCGAACCACCGCTGTCGGAGCCACCATCCGATCCGCCGCTGCTCGATCCACCGCCGTTCGAGCCACCACCGCTCGAACTACCGCCGTTCGAGCCACCACCGCTCGAACCGCCTCCGTTCGAGCCACCGCCGCTGGAACCGCCACCGTTGGAACCACCACCGCTCGAACTACCGCCGTTCGAGCCACCACCGCTCGAACTACCGCCGTTCGAGCCACCACCGCTCGAACCGCCACCGTTGGAACCACCACCGCTCGAACTACCGCCGTTCGAGCCACCACCGCTCGAACTACCGCCGTTCGAACCGCCGCCGCTGGAACCACCGCCGTCGGACCCACCGTCCGAACCGCCACCATCCGAACCGCCACCGTCGGACCCGCCATCCGAGCCACCGCCATCCGAGCCGCCGCCGTCGGAGCCACCGCCGTCCGACCCGCCACCGCTCGAACCTCCGCCGTTCGAGCCACCACCGCTGGAACCACCGCCGCTCGAACCGCCACCGTCGGACCCACCGTCCGAGCCACCGCCGTCCGAACCACCACCATCGGTCCCACCGTCCGAGCCGCCGCCGTCGGAGCCGCCGCCGTCCGAACCGCCACCGCTCGAACCTCCGCCGTTCGAGCCGCCGCCGTTCGAGCCGCCGCCGCTCGAACCGCCACCGTCGGAGCCGCCGTCCGAACCGCCGCCGTTCGAGCCCCCGCCGTTGGAACCACCTCCGTCGGAACCACCGTTGGAACCGCCCCCCGAGTCCCCACCGCCGTTGTCCCCACCACCGGAGTCACCACCGCCGGAGTCACCACCGCCGTTGTCCCCACCACCGGAGTCACCGCCCCCGGAGTCACCACCGCCGGAGTCACCACCGCCGGAGTCACCGCCACCGCTGTCGCCACCGCCCGACTCGCCACCGCCACCGGCAACCGCGTCGCTGTCGCACGAATCGCCAAGGATGTTGCAAACCGCTGTCTGGAGACCGTTCGCGATCTGGGTTCCCACGCCACCCATGACAAGCGCACCGATGATCAGGGCAACCAGACCGATCATGCCGACGTACTCAACCGTCGTCTGACCACGATTCCGGCGCCACCCGATCATGTGCGAAATCGACGGAAACGCCTCCCGACGCAACCGCTCACGCGTCCAACGCGGCCTCACCGCCCGCTGCTCCGCCGCCAGTTCGAACCAACCCCGACTGGCACCCGCACCGACCAGCGCCAGCAGAGCCCCCGGCAGCAGCAGCTGACTGACCCCGCGCGCCGAACCCACGTACAGATTGACGACGCTGCCGACCAGCAGCCACGCCTGAAGCCCGACCAACGCGAACCAGACGACCTTCCCACCGGTCCACAGGAACCGCGCCAGAATCACGGCGGCGATCCCCGGCGCCACCGCGTACAGCGCCGCCAGACTGAGCGTCGGCGTGATGTGAGTGCCCAGTTCCAGCAGCGAGTTCACCACGCCCACGCCGCCCAGCAGCGTCAGAGCGAACATCAGATAGAGCAGAACCCGGGTGACGACGAGAGATCTCGGCAACTCCCAGCGGTGCGTGGGTATGCCGGGCTGAATCACCAGGCCCTGCGAGTCCGACACGGAGAAACCTTTCCAACAAACCACTTGCGATTGTCCGGCCCCGGCATCCAGCCATGGCGCGTATATCGGCACACTACGTACGTACAAGACCCATTCCGAAGGGCCCACGGACCCACCCGGGGCCCACGTCGGGCCCATGCCGCGTCTCAGCGGCTCTCCCCCGGGATTTCACTCGTAAAGGTGTAGTGCCTGTCGCCGATACGCCAGCGCGATCGTACGAACCACGGTTGGGTAGGGGTGAGTTGAAACGCTTGAACCACCGGCGCAGGAGGCCCTCCCCCCATGACCACCAAAGGCATCGACGTCTCGTCACACCAGAGTTCCAGCTACAGCACCGCCGGCCTCGACTTCGTCTTCATCAAGGCCACCGAGGGCACGTCATACATCAACCCCAAGATGACCGCGCAGGCCGCGCGCGGGCGGGCGGCCGGGTTGGTGGTCGGGTTCTATCACTTCCTGCGGCCCGGTGACATGAAGGCGCAGGCGCGGTATTTCGTCGAGGAGTGCGCCAGTATCGAGTACGACCCGCTGTTCGCCGACTGGGAGGACGACGGGGTTTCCTGCGCCGAGAAGGACGCTTTCCTCGCCGAGGTGAAGCGCTTGCGCGGGTCGAATCACCGGGTGGGGCTGTACTGCGGGCAGTACTACTGGCTGCACCGCGACACCACCAGCAACGCGGGCGACGCGCTGTGGATCGCCGACTATGTGACCGTAGGAAAGCCGCGGATCAAGGCCGCGTGGAAGTTCCACCAGTACACGGACACCCCGGTCGACACGAACGTCGGGAAGTTCGCCGACCGGGCCGACCTGAAGAAGTGGACCCGAGGATAAGACGGGGATGAGCCCCCGGAGATAAGCCCCCGGGGACGAGACGGATGTCAGCCGGGACCGGTCGTCCACGCGGCCCTACGCCTTGGGGGCCACCTTCGACAGTCCGTTGATGATGCGGTCCATCGCGTCGCCGCCCGTCGGATCCGTCAAGTTCGCCAGCATCTTCAGGGTGAACTTCATCAGCAGCGGATGCGTCAGACCGCGCTGCGTCGCGATCTTCATGACCTTCGGGTTGCCGATGAGCTTCACGAAGGCGCGGCCGAGCGTGTAGTAGCCGCCGTAGGTCTCCTTGAGGACCTTCGGGTAGTGGAGAAGGGCCATCTCACGCTGGGCGGGAGTCGCGCGGGCGTGGGCCTGGACGATGACGTCGGCGGCGATCTGGCCGGACTCCATGGCGTACGCGATGCCCTCGCCGTTGAACGGGTTGACCATGCCACCCGCGTCACCGACCAGCAGCAGGCCCTTGGTGTAGTGCGGCTGGCGGTTGAACGCCATGGGCAGGGCGGCGCCGCGGATCGGCATCGTCATGTTGTCGGGGGTGTAGCCCCAGTCCTCCGGCATCGAGGCGCACCACGCCTTGAGCACCTGACGCCAGTCCAGTTCCTTGTACGCGGAGGAGGAGTTGAGGATGCCGAGGCCGACGTTCGACGTGCCGTCGCCCATGCCGAAGATCCAGCCGTAACCGGGCAGCAGCCGGTCCTCACCCGGGCCGCGGCGGTCCCAGAGTTCGAGCCACGACTCCAGGTAGTCGTCGTCGTGGCGGGGGGAGGTGAAGTACGTACGGACCGCGACGCCCATGGGCCGGTCCTCGCGCCGGTGCAGCCCCATGCCCAGGGACAGCCGGGTCGAGTTGCCGTCGGCGGCGACGACGAGCGGCGCGTGGAAGGTGACCGGGGTCTTCTCCTCGCCGAGCTTGGCGTGTACGCCGGTGATGCGGCCGGTGCGGTCGTCGGTGATCGGGGCGCCGACGTTGCACCGCTCGTACAGCCGCGCGCCGGCCTTCTGCGCCTGCCGGGCGAGCTGTTCGTCGAAGTCGTCGCGCTTGCGGACCAGGCCGTAGTCCGGATACGCGGCCAGATCCGGCCAGTCGAGCTGGAGCCGTACGCCACCGCCGATGATCCGGAGCCCCTTGTTGCGCAGCCAGCCGGCCTCTTCGGAGATGTCGATGCCCATCGAGACGAGCTGCTTCGTGGCGCGCGGGGTGAGGCCGTCGCCGCAGACCTTCTCGCGGGGGAACGCGGTCTTCTCCAGCAACAGGACGTCCAGGCCCGCCTTGGCGAGGTAGTACGCCGTGGTGGAACCGGCCGGGCCGGCACCCACGACGATCACATCTGCGCTGTTTTCGGAGAGGGGCTCGGTCACAGCGGGTTCTCCCGAAGACTCGAATTTGGGTACCTGGCGGCACGGGGCATGTGCAGTCTATGGGGGTGCACTGTTACCTGAAGGGTTGCCCTCTTGACTGCTCCCCACCTGAAGACGGGGGGATTCCTGGCTCACGCCGCTCGGCCGCTCAACGAGTGATCAAGTCTTACGCGATCAGCACCAGCCGGGTTCAGACCAGCCCGGACGAGCATCACACGCGCAGAGTTCTTATCCCTCGGAGACGAGACTCCGCACACGGTGCAGGTGTACGTACGTTGCGACAGGGGCAGTGCATGCTTGGTTCTCGCTCCGCAGTGTCCGCAGTCCATGGTGGTGTGCGCGGGATGTACCAGGTGGAGGGTGCGCCCGTGCTTGCGGGCCATGTTGATCAGTTCGTGCTTCGTGGCCGAGATCGCCGCGTCGGCCGCCTTGCGTGCCATGGTGGATTTGCCGAGGAACTTCGGACGAAAGTCCTCCACCGCGATTTGATCGAAGTCGGCCGTCACTTTTCTGGCCCACTTGCGGGCAGTGTCCTGCCGTTGCCGGGCAATCCTCTTGTGCACCTTCGCGGCCTGCCGCCTGGCCATCCGGTACCCCTTCGAGGCGGCATTTCCGCGCTTCGGCTTCCGGCGAGCCATCATCCGCTGGTAGTGCGCGAGCTCGGCGGCGGCTCTCTTCCCGTGCTCGGCATGCGGAAGGTCGTGGTCGTCGCTGGTGGTGGTCGCGGTCTCCTTCACACCCCAGTCGATGCCGACCGCCGTGCCGGTTGCGGCGAGCGGCTCGGTCTTGGAGGAGACGACGAACGAGCAATACCAATGCCCCAGACTGTCACGGTAAATCCGGACACTCGACGGTTCTTCGGGAAGGCCGCGAGACCACACCACGGTCAGCACGATGCCGCCCGCGAGATGCAGACGTCCGTCCTTGAGGCGAAAGCCGCGCCGCGTGTAATTGAGTGTGGCGTCGGCCAGGTCCTTCTTCTTGAATCGCGGCATCCCGGCCCTCTGCCGTATAGGCAGCCGGGCTTTGACGTCCTTCAGCGCCTTAACCCGAGAGGCGGCGAAGTCGCGGATGACCTGCTGCTGTGGCACCGATCCGCCAGCGCGCAGCCACTCGTGCTCGGCACGCCAGCCGGTCAGCTTCCTGTCGAGCCCTGCCGGGCCACACTTCTCCCCGACTTGGTGCGCGGCGCGGGATTCAGCGACGCACTGATTCCACACCCAGCGGCACCGATCCCACTCGGCAAGCAGCGCGGCGAGCGCGCTGGACGACACCCGGAGCCGGTAGGTGTACCGGGCACGTCCGACCTCTCTCCCCTCTGGTGTCGTCATGACACCATTTTAGCACTACGATTGAAGGTATGGACCAAGAAGTGCGCATCACGCTTCGGCTGCCCGCCGACCTCCACGCATGGCTGGTCTCCCAGGCCAAGTCCGCCCGACGGTCCCTCAACTCCGAGATCGTGCACCGTTTGGAGGTCGGGCGCGGCGCCGATGGAGCAGACGACGAATCGCCCTGACGGCGATTCGTCTATCCCCGTACCGCTACACGGCGGTCCGATTTCCCCCGGTCTGAAGGCTGGGGCATCCTCGGAGGTTCTCGGTGAACAACATGACCCAACCGCTCCCTGTGGTGCAGCTCCGCGTGCCCACGGAGGAGGACGCGTTCCACTGGCACCGGGTTTTCGACGACCCCGAGGTGATGGAGTTCCACGGCGGCGTCTCGGCGGAGATGTCGGTGTACGAGGAGTTGACCGCCCGGCAGCGCAGGCATGACGCCGAGCGCGGCTTCTGCTTCTGGACGATGACGGACGACGACGGTGAGGTGATCGGCTTCACCGGCGCCCAGCCCTGGCCGCACGAGACGTTCGGTCCGGTCGGCGAGATCGAGATCGGCTGGCGGCTGGGGCGGACGCACTGGGGTCGCGGTTACGCGACGGCCGCCGCGCACACCACACTGGAGCGGGTACGCGCGGCGGGCGTCGGCCGGGTCGTGGCGATGGTCAACTCCCGTAACGAGCGCTCGGTCGCGGTGGCGCGACGGCTCGGGATGGAGCTGGCGGAGACGTACCCGCTCACGTCGGGCGATACCGGGTACTGCTTCCGGCTGGAGTTGTGACCGGGTGAGCCCGTGAGCCGGTAGTGGCTGAGGATCCGCGGCGCCGGCTCAGTGGCGTACGCCCCGGTGCAGCGCCACGATCCCGCCCGTCAGATTCCGCCACGCCACCTTGGACCAGCCCGCCCCCTTCAGCCGCGCCGCGAGGGCGGGCTGGTCCGGCCAGGCCCTGATCGACTCGGCGAGATAGACGTACGCGTCGGGGTTGGAGGACACGGCGCGCGCGGTCGGCGGCAGCGCGCGCATCAGGTACTCCTCGTAGACCGTACGGAACGGCGCCCACGTCGGGTGCGAGAACTCACAGATCACGATCCGCCCGCCGGGCTTCGTCACCCGGTGCAGCTCGCGCAGCGCGAGGTCCGTGTCCTGGACGTTGCGCAGGCCGAAGGAGATCGTCACCGCGTCGAACACCCCGTCGGCGAACGGCAGTTTCGTCGCGTCCCCGGCCGTGAACGGCATCCACGGGTGCCGCTTCTTGCCCTGCCGCAGCATGCCCTGGGAGAAGTCGCAGGGCACGACGTACGCGCCCGTCGCGGCGAGCGACATCGAGGAGGTGGCGGTGCCCGCGGCCAGGTCGAGGACCTTCTCCGCCGGGCGGGCCTTCACGGCCTTGGCGACCTCCTTGCGCCACAGCCTGGCCTGGCCGAGCGAGAGCACATCGTTCGTGAGGTCGTACTTCTCCGCCACGTCGTCGAACATCGAGATGACTTCGTGCGGCTGCTTGTCCAGGGAGGCTCGGGTCACGCACTCCATTGTGGCAGGGCGGGTGCGGACCGGGCCGCGCCACTCCCCCGTACGGCCTCCCGGTACGCACCGGATACGCCGCCGGGCGGGCTCTACGCGCGGCGGTGCACCAGACGCCCCGCGCACACCGTGGCGACGCAGCGCCCGTCCGCGTCGAAGACGGCGAGATCGGCGCGGCCCGCCTCGGCGAGCGCCGTACGCCGGGCGGCGGGCAGTACGAGGACGCCCACCCGCGCGGCGGCGGCGCGCAGCCCCGGGGCCGTCGCGTACTCGGCGAGGACCGCCACCGCGCCCAGCTTCAGCACGGCGTGGACCTGTTCGCGCGGGGTCGGTGCGTCGGGCAGCGGTCCCTCGTGGACGCGGGCGGGGCCGAGCGTCCCGGCCCACTTCCGCACCCGCGCGCCCGGGAACCGCTCCCGCAGCTCCTCGAACGTGCCGACCGCACCGATCCGGTCGCCCGTCACCACGACGCCACCGCCCTTGATCGGCTCGGCGATGTCCCAGGCGCGGCGCACCTCGTCGGCCACATGCAGGGTCTCCACCGCGCGGTCCCCAGGTCGGATCGGTTGGATCAGTCGGATCGGTCGGTCAACTCAGCCGGTCAGCTCAGTTGGTGGCGATCAGCTTCAGTTCGGGGTGGGCCGTACCGCCCTCGATCGCCGTGGACGAGATATGCGACTGGACCCGGTCGTCGACGGGGTCGTTCGCCGGGTCGTCGTGCACGACCAGGTGCTCGTACGTCGTGGCGCGCTGCGCGGGGACGCGGCCCGCCTTGCGGATCAGGTCGATGATCTCCAGCCGGTTGGAGCGGTGCCTGGCACCGGCCGAGGACACGACGTTCTCCTCCAGCATGATCGAGCCGAGGTCGTCCGCGCCGTAGTGCAGCGACAGCTGGCCGACCTCCTTGCCCGTGGTCAGCCAGGAGCCCTGGATGTGCGCGACGTTGTCGAGGAAGATGCGCGCGATCGCGATCATGCGCAGGTACTCGAAGAGCGTGGCCTGCGTCTGGCCCTTCAGATGGTTGTTCTCGGGCTGGTACGTGTACGGGATGAACGCGCGGAAGCCGCCCGTCCGGTCCTGTACGTCACGGATCATCCGGAGGTGCTCGATGCGCTCGGCGTTGGTCTCGCCCGTGCCCATGAGCATCGTGGACGTCGACTCGACGCCGAGACCGTGCGCGATCTCCATGATCTCCAGCCAGCGTTCGCCGGACTCCTTGAGCGGGGCGATCGCCTTGCGCGGGCGGGCGGGCAGCAGTTCGGCGCCCGCGCCCGCGAAGGAGTCGAGCCCGGCGGCGTGGATGCGCCGGATCGCCTCCTCGGCGGAGACTCCGGAGATCCGGGCCATGTGCTCGACCTCGGAGGCGCCGAGGGAGTGGATGACCAGCTGGGGGAAGTCCTTCTTGATGGCGGCGAAGTGCTTCTCGTAGTACTCGACGCCGTAGTCCGGGTGGTGGCCGCCCTGGAACATGATCTGCGTACCGCCCAGCTCCACGGTCTCCGCGCAGCGGCGCAGGATGTCGTCGAGGTCGCGGCTCCAGCCCTTGGCGGTGTCCTTGGGCGCGGCGTAGAAGGCGCAGAACTTGCAGGCCGTCACACAGACGTTGGTGTAGTTGATGTTCCGCTCGATGATGTACGTCGCGATGTGCTCGGTACCCGCGTACCGGCGACGGCGTACGGCGTCGGCCGCGGCGCCGAGCGCGTGCAGCGGCGCGGAGCGGTAGAGGTCGAGCGCTTCCTCGGGGGTGATGCGGCCGCCGGCGGCGGCGCGGTCCAGGACATCAGTGAGGCTGCCAGTGACGTGTACGGACGTGAGGTCGGCCTTCTCGGTCACCGGTGCGGGTCCTTCCCAAGGGGTCTGTGACGACCGATCCAGCCTACGCCAGGGGTGGTGACGCGCCACGGGCGCCATGGGGCGCGCGGGCGGGCGGCCTGCCGCGCGCGGGCGGGCGGGCTCATCTCTGTTTCGTCAGGATGCCGGTGGGGCTGCCCGCGCGCGCGTCCCGCGAGAGGTAGCGGAGACCGTCCCTTTCGAGACCGAGCCGCAGACCGGTCGTACTCTCGGAGCACATGTCCTTGCTGCGCGGGCCGCGCCGGGCGTCGACGACGAGGGTGTCGCCCTCGACGCCGGTGAGGGTGAGCAGGTCCTCGCAGATGAAGTTGCCGAGGATGTCGGTCTGTTCGGCCTTCCCGACGCGCTCGCCGGTGGAGCCCGTTCGTATGGTCACCTTCATCGTGCCGGCGGGCAGACCGGCGGCGGTGACCTCGCCGTCCCAGACGCCGACGAGTTCGGCGGGTACGGAGCCGTCGCCAGAGCCATCGCCGGAGCCGTCGCCCGAGCCGTCGCCGGGATAGGAGTCGTCGCCGGCCGGGGGCTTCGAGGCGGCCACGCTCGATGACGGGTTGGCCTTGTCCTTGGAGGCGGAGTCGTTGGTGCCGCCGCCGGGCAGGAGATCGAAGAGGAGCGCGCTGCCCACCATCACGGCGGCCATCGCACCCGCGACGGCCAGGGCCACCGTGCAGCTGACCTTCCGCGCGCGCCGTCCGGTGCCGGTGACGGTGCCGTTGCTGTGGCCGGAACCCGTGCCGGGTCCCGTCCCCGTTGCCGTACTGGTGTCGGCGGAGACCGATACGGAGAACCGCGCCCCCGGAACCGAGGCGCCCTGGGGCGGATCGCTCGGCGGGACCGCCCGTACGTCCATCGGCGGGCCCGGCGGCAGGTCCGGCGGCGGGTCCATCGGCGGGTCCGTCGGCGGGCCGAAAACCCCCAGCGACGGGTTACTGAACGGCACGGGCCCGGTCTGTACGGGCGGAGCCGCCGCCTCCAGGTGCAGCAGCCGGACGACCGCCCGGCTGACTTCCTCGACCAGTGGGGCCGGCAGCCAGCCCGCGGCCACCAGCCCCTCCGCGCCGCCGCCCCCTTCGGGGACGAGGCGACGCACGATCGCGGCCGGCGCGGGCCGCGCGGACGGGTCCTTGGCGAGGCAGTCCGCGACCAGTTCGCGCAGTTCGCCGCTCAGGGAGCCCAGTTCGGGTTCCTCGTGCAGCACCTTGTAGAGGAGCGCCGCCGAGGAGTCGCCGGGGAAGGGGCTCGTACCCGTCACCGCGTACGCCAGTACCGCACCCAGCGAGAAGACGTCCGCCGCGCCCGTGACCACCTGGCCGAGGATCTGTTCGGGCGACATGTAGCCGGGCGACCCGACCGAGACGCCGGTCGAGGTGAGCGAGGCGGTGCCGTCCGTGGCGCGGGCGATACCGAAGTCGATCAGCCGGGGCCCGTCCGGGGCGAGCAGTACGTTCGACGGCTTGACGTCCCGGTGCACCAGCCCGAGGCCGTGCACGGCCGCCAGCGCCTCCGCGAGACCGGCGCCCAGCGCGCGTACGGAGTCTTCGGGCAGCGGACCGTGCGTGCCGACCGCCTGGGTCAGCGAGGGGCCCGCCACATACGCCGTGGCCACCCACGGAACGGTCGCCTCCGCATCGGCGTCCAGCACCGGCGCCGACCAGCGGGACCCGGCAGGGCCCGTACCGACGCGCCGCGCCGCGTCCACCTCGCGACGGAAGCGGGCCCGGAACTCCTCGTCCATCGCGAAGTGCGGATGGACGACCTTGACCGCGACCGTACGGCCGCCCTGCGAGCGGGCGACGTAGACCCTGCCCATTCCGCCCGACCCCAGCCGCCCGAGCAGCCGGTACGGACCGATGGTCGCCGGATCGCCGGCCTCCAGCGGCTGCATTCCCCGTCCCCCGTCCCCCTCGTGAGTCCCTACGCAGCAGACTAGGGGGTGGGGGTACGGCGGCGGTCGGTCTCTGGGATCAGGCCTGGAGCAGTTCGACACGCACATCGGACGGGAACCCGGTCGTGGGGCCGGTCCTGCGCGCGAACTCCCGTACGCCCGCGAGCTGGTCGGGACCGAAGCGGAAGTCGAGCGTCGTGAAGTACCGCTCCAGCAGCTCCGCGTCGAAGGTCTCCCAGCGTGCCGCCTGCTTGGCGACCTTCGCGACCTCCTCCAGGGAGAGATCCCGGGACGCGAGGAACGCCTCGTGCACCTTCCGTACGACCTCCGGCTCGCGCGCCAGATAGTCCTTGCGCGCCGCCCACACCGCGAAGACGAACGGCAGGTCCGTCCAGTCCTTCCACATCCGCCCCAGGTCATGGACCTGGAGGCCGAGCCGGGGCGCTTCGTACAGCGAGGCGCGCAGCGCGGCGTCGCCGATCAGGACGGCCGCCTCGGCCTCCTGCATCATCAGACCGAGATCGGGCGGACACGTGTAGTAGTCGGGGGTGACCTTGTACTGCTCGCTCAGCAGCAGCTGGGCCAGACGTACGGACGTACGGGACGTGGAGCCGAGGGCCACCCGGGCGCCGTCCAGCTGGTCCAGGGGCACCTGCGAGACGATGACGCAGGACATGACGGGTCCGTCGCAGCCGACCGCGAGATCGGTGAAGGCGACGAGATCGTCGGCATTGCGGAGGAATTCGACGAGGGTGACGGGGGCGATATCCAGCTCGCCGCGCACCAGCTGTTCACTGAGCTTCTCGGGAGTGTCCTTGGTCAGCTCCAGATCGAGAAGGGCGCCGGTCCTGGCGAGGCCCCAATAGAGGGGCAGACAGTTCAGGAACTGAATATGGCCGACGCGCGGCCGACTGCGACGGTCGTCGTCGCCTCCGGCCGCCGTGGGGTCCCCGGGGGCCGCCGGGTCCTCGGCGGGGGGCGCTGTCGCGCCGGATACCCCTGATGCCCCTGATGCCCGTGATGCTTCTGCCGCTGTGATTTCCGCTCGACTGTCCACAGCGCGAGGCTAGACCCGCGAGGGCCGCGGGAGCCCTCCGGGGCCCGCTTGCGGCGTGGCTCGTCAGCACGTCAGAGCCCTATACAAACGTCCGGGTGAAGTGATCTTTCCCTCTACCGCTGGACATGTCCTGCGTGCTAGGCTCGCCGCAAGTTGCAGTTTGGTTTCCCTTGCAGTACAGAGCCTGCGGAGCATGTGACCCGCAGGCTTTTGTAGTTTTCAGACTTCTTTGCAGGTTCTGGAGCAGGGCAACCCTTTGGCCCAAGGAGGGCTTATGGCTACCGGAACCGTCAAGTGGTTCAACGCTGAAAAGGGCTTCGGCTTCATCGCCCAGGACGGCGGCGGCCCGGATGTCTTCGTCCACTACTCCGCGATCAACGCGACCGGCTTCCGCTCCCTTGAGGAGAACCAGGTCGTGAACTTCGACGTCACTCAGGGCCCGAAGGGCCCGCAGGCGGAGAACGTCACCCCGGCCTAGTTGCCCGGGTCGGCGATCGCGCACGACTTACGCAGTAACCAAGGAGCCCTGCTTTCCCCACTTCGGTGGGGGACAGCGGGGCTCCTGCCTTTTCTCCTCCTCCGTGCTCTGCCTCTCTGCCCTTATCCCCCGGCCCGCGAGTCGCCATCGAACTCTTGTTCCCCGTTTTGGTGGCGCCGAACCGTACCGGATCGCGCCGGACCGTATACGACCGGAGGGGCCCGGAGGGGCCCGGAGGGGCTCAGCGTGCCCCATGTCTGGGGGGGTGCCTTCGGTTGCGGGTCACGACCAAGAGGTATCCGGGGCGGGCCGGAAGGTCCGATGGCGGGTAGGGGCCACGCCTGCCTCTCATCGGCGCATAACGCTCCCTTGGCGGGCGGGCTACCGGATCGCGCTGCCCGTGAGCCGCTCGCTCAGCTCCCACAGCCGCCCGGCCGCGACGGGATCGACCGCGTACGGCATCACACCCACCAGCCGGGTCGAGTCCTCGATGCCCCACTCGCGCACCTCGTCATCGGGGACCGGCCGGGCCACCTCGACGTTCTCGCAGTAGACACCGCCCATTGCGTCGAGCCGGGGGCTCGTCGCGCACCAGACGCTCGTCGCCGCCCCCTGCTCCGCGGTCTTCCGGCCGCTCGCCGCGTCGAAGACGGGGTCGCCGTTCTCGTCGATCGCGCCGACCGTCCGCTTCTCCTCGTCCGAGAGGTACTTCCCCAGACCGGTGCCCGCGATGTTGCCCGGGTGGAGGGAGAAGGCGCGTACGCCGTCGGCCCTGCCGCGCTCGTCCGCCGCGAGCGCGAAGAGGATGTTGGCCGTCTTCGACTGGCCGTAGGCCGCCCACGGGTCGTACACGCGGCGCTCGAAGTGGGGGTCGTCGAACACGACCGGCGAGAAGCGGTGCCCCCAGGACGACACCGAGACGACCCGCGCCCCGTCCGCCCGGAGAAGGGCCGGCCAGAGCCGCACGGCGAGCTGGAAGTGGCCCAGGTGGTTCGTCGCGAACTGCGATTCGTATCCGCGCGCGTCGCGTGCGAGCGGGCTCGCCATGATTCCGGCGCTGTTCACCAGGGTGTGCAGCGGCCGGCCCGAGGCGAGGAACCGCTCGGCGAAGGCGTCGACCGACGCCGGGTCGGTCAGGTCCATCGCCTCGATCCCGACCCCGTCGAGACCCTTCAGCGCGGTCGCGGCCCGGTCGTGGTCGCGCGCCGGGACGATGACCCCGGCGCCCGCGGAACGCAGCGTGCGTACGGTCTCCAGGCCGATCCCGGAATAGCCTCCGGTGACGATGGCGACCTTGCCGGACAGATCGATGCCCTCGATGACGTCGGCGGTGGTGGAAGCGGCACCGAAACCGGAGCCGATGGGCTGTTGCGGGGTGGTCATGGCACGTATCTCCTCGTTCGAAGTCTCCTGGCCAGCGTAGGCAGGCATATCCGGACGATGAATGCTTGCCAGTCCGCATTACTTGCGCGAGAGTACGGACATGAGCGCTGATCCCCTGTCCGACACACTCGCGCTCACCGACGCGCGGTGTGCCATCTCGCGCGGATTCGCGGCCGGGGGCACCTGGGCCCTGCGCTTCCCGGCGCCGAACCGGCTCAAGCTCACCGCCGTCGTGAAGGGCAGCTACTGGCTGGTCCTCGACGGCGCTGATGGCGGCGCTGATGGCGGCGCGGAAGGGGACGCGGGAGACGGCGCGGGAGAGAGCGCGGAGAAGGGCGTGCTCCTGGAGGCCGGGGACGTGGCCGTGTTCGACGGCAGGCATCCGTTCGTCCTCGCCAGCGATCCGGCCGTGGAACCGGTGGACGCGACGAGACTGTTCAAGGATTCCTCCGAGCCCATCGTCCGCGCCGACGAGCACGCGGCGGACGCGGACACAGAGAGCGCGGACGTCGTCTCCGTCGGCGGCCATATCGATCTGAACCGGGCCGGCGAGGAACTGCTGATCCAGGCCCTGCCGCCGCTGATCCATGTCCGCGCCACCGCCGACGAGGCCCCCGTACTGCGCTGGCTGCTCGACCAGCTCCTCCGGGAAATGGCGGCCGACCGGGCGGGCACCGGCTTCGCGACGGGCCAGCTCACCCAGCTCATGTTCGTCCAGGTGCTGCGCGCCTATCTCGCGGACGCCGAGTCGATCCCGGTCGGGTGGCTGCGGGCGCTCGCCGATGAACGCATCGCCCCGGCGCTGCACTTGATGCACGGCGATCCCGGCCGGCCCTGGCAGCTGAGCGAACTCGCCGGGGCGGCGGCCATGTCCCGTACCACCTTCGCGTCACGCTTCAGGGCCGTGGCCGGTGTCCCGCCACTGACCTATCTGCACAACTGGCGCATGCGTCTCGCCGAACGCGCTCTGCGCGAGGAGGACACCCCCATCTCGTCCCTCGCCCTCTCACTCGGCTACACCTCCGACAGCGCCTTCAGCAACGCCTTCAAGCGGACGATCGGTATCGCCCCGAAGCGCTACCGGGACACGGCGCGGGCGGCGGCCGCCGGCTGAGAGCCGGCCGCCCAGGCACGTCGGACGGCATCGGCAGCTCCGACCACGTCAGGGGCTGGACCCGTCAGGCGGCCCGCCGGGTCGCCCGCGCGGCCTCCCGCCGGGCCGACGCCGAGGCCGGACCGCGGCGCGTGCGCGGGGTGCCGTCGTCGAGATGGATGGTGCGGGTGGCGAGGCGGGTGAGGGCCGGCCGGTGGGTGGTCATCACCGCCGTCCGGCTCTCGACCAGGTGCCCGAGCGCGCGGACGACGAGCTCTTCGGCGGCGTTGTCCAGCCCCGTGGTGGGTTCGTCCAGCAGCACAACAGGGGCGTCGGCGAGCAGGGCCCGGGCGATGCCGACGCGCTGGCGCTGGCCGCCGGAGAGTCCGGCGCCTCGGTCGGCGAGCCGGGTGCCGAGGCCATCGGGCAGGTGTTCGGTGAACTCGGTGACCAGGGCTGCCTCCGCCGCCCGTGCGACCTCGTGCGGGCCGGCGTCGGGCCGGGCGTAGCGGATGTTGTCGGCGATGGTGCCGGAGAACAGGAACGTGTCCTGGAGCACGACCGCGATCTGGCGGTGCAGCCAGATGGCGGGGATGTCGCCGAGGGGGAGCCCGTCGAGGAGCAGATGGCCGCGGGTGGGCACGTAGAGCCCGGCGATGAGGGAGAGCACGGTGGATTTGCCGGAGCCGTTGGGTCCGAGCAGCGCGAGGCGTTCGCCGGGGTGCACGGTGAGGTCGAAGTGGTGCAGGACGGGGCCGCGGCCGTAGTCGAGGGTGATGTCGCGCAGGTCGATGCGGCCGGTGGCGCGGTCGGGCAGGCGCCGGTGTGGTGCCGGGGGCGGGGGCGGCTGGTCGAGGATGGCGGCGACGCGTTCCGCGGAGGCCGCGCCCTGGGGGAAGGTGATCGAAAGGCGGGACATCGATCGCATGGGCTTGATCATGTCCTTGAGGTAGCTGGTCACCACGACCAGCAGCCCGACGGTCCACCAGTGGTGCACGACACCGAGGCCGCCCGCCCACAGCAGTGCCGCGGTGGCCACCGCGGCGGCGGCTTCGAGCAGCGGAGTGAACCGGGCCCGGAGTTCGACGCTGCGCAGGCCGGCGTTGAGGGTGGTGCTGTTGCTGTGGGCGAAATGCGCGTCGTGCAGGTCCTGGCGGCCGAAGGCATGGATGGTGCGGATGCCTTGAAGGGATTCGGTGACGAAGGTGGCGAGGTGTCCTTCGGCGGCGCGCTGCCGCCGTTCCGTCTTGCGGGTCAGCCGCGTGTAACGGGCGGCCGTGAGGAATACCAGCGGGGAGCCCCCGATCGCGATCAACCCCAGGCGCCAGTCGACGGAGAGGATGACGGTGGCGTAGCCCGCGAGGGCCAGCAACCCGGGCAGGAACGTGGAGAACAGGTCGACCAGGGCGTCCTGGATCCGGCTGGTGTCGATCGCGATGCGGCTGGTCAGTTCCCCGACGGCTTGCCGGTCGTGGTAGCTCATGGGGAGCCGTTGCATATGGGCGAAGACGTCCGTACGGATCTCCGCCGTGATCCGCTCTCCGGCGCTGTTCATCACGCGGTCACCGAGGTAGTCGAACGTCCCCGAGGCGAGAGTGATCAGCAGCAGTGCGATGGCGGCCACGCTGAGCATGGCCAGCGGTGACGAGCCCACGATGCCCGTGAGCCAGGTCAGTGGGCCGCTGGTCTTGCCCCTGAGTACGTTGTCGATGACCAGCGCCAGCGGCCAGGGTGCCGCCAGGTCGGCGATCAGTTCTCCGATGCGCAGTCCCACGCCGAGCAGGAGCGTGCCCAGGTGCGGGCGGCCGTAGGAACGGAATCGCCACAGGTACCGCATCATTCCCACATCGGCTCGATGGGCCCTCATCTGCCCACCTCCCCGGTCAGTTCCGCGCGGGCGGCGTCTTCGAGAGCCGCGTTGCTCGCGCCGGGGCGTATGCCGTGCTCGGCCATGGCGGTCAGCACCACCGGCGCGAGTCCGGGGTCCGTACGCGTGATCGCGGACAGCAGCCGGGAGAACTGGCGGCGCCGGATCAGGGCCTCCTCGGTCACCCGGTCGGCATCGGCTCCGGCCGACTCCATGCCGCGCAGCAGCGCCGTGTCGAAGCGTGCCGCGTCGGCACCCGTGGCGATGACCCGCTCACGGGCGGACCAGCATGCCGATGCCCACACGGTGCCGTCGGCGTGCGGGTCCTGGTCCCGGCCGCCCACGAAGTGCGCCATGGTCCATCGCGGCTGTAGTTTGCGGCGCCGCGGATCCCACTCGGCGATGGTCCCGCGGTGCCAGCCGTAGATGTCCGGGGTGCCCAGCAGGATGGCCGTGAGGACATCCGCCGTGCCCTCGTCCAGGGCGATCTTCCGGTTGGTCTGCTGCGCCGGGGGACGCAGCCGGTTGAGCCGGAAGTCCGCGGTGTGCCGGCACAGATGATGGCCGACCTCGTGACAGATGATCGCGGCGTTGTGCGCGGGGGCGTGGAAGTACCGGCCGCCCTCCGGTGCCGGGAGGAATCCGTCGCCGCCGCCCAGATGGACCTCACCCGCGCGGCTGAGAGTGGCGGGCTCGTCCGTGAGCGACGACCTGGGAAGCCGGTAATGCCCTCCGTGCCAGCGGCGGGGCTGGTTGTGCATCCCGATTCTGACCAGCAGTCGGGGAAGAGGGTGGCCGAGCAGTGCCGAAGCGAACCGCAGGGCACGCTGGACGTGGAAGGCCGTGTTGGTCACGCCGAATGCTCGGGCCTGCCGGTCCGCGACGGCGTCAGCCAGCGGGCCGCCACCGGCCGCGGGGTCGAACATCAACGTGGAGCCGTCGAACAGCCGCCCGCCGCGCTCGTCACGGACCGTGGCCTCGGGCAGCACCACTTCGGCCGGCCCCAGTTCAAGGACGTCCAGGGCGGCTTCGGCCAACTGACCTGGCCAGGGACGTCCGTCAGGTAGGTAGACGATCGCCTTGGGCACGGGGCATCATCCCCGGACAGCGGCGTCGGCGAAGGATCCCGCCGTGGCGGGGGCCGGCCGGTCCGGTGCGCGCACCAGGTCCACGGCCGCGCCGTCCGCCAGTTGTGGCGGGGACAGGACCGGCAGTCCCGTGGCCAAGTGTGCTTCCTGGGAGGCGAGGGGGCTGGCGGTGACCAGGCCGCTCACCAGCCGGACGGGGACGCCCAGTTCCCGCAGGATCGTCACCCCGGCCGCCGCGTCCAGCGCGTTGGCCGCCGCCAGTACGACACCGTGGGCGAATCCGGGCAGGCACTCGACGAGCGCCCGTGTCTCGGACTGCAGCAGCCCGTCGGCGATCTCCAGGACGACCGCGTCCGCACCGTCGTCGACCAGGGCATCGCGGATGGCGACCATCGTGGTCCGCAGCCGCTCGACCGGATAGCCGAACGTGGAGGACATGCCGAAGTCGAGGAATTCGGCCACGGTGCTGGCGCCCGCGTCGATGTACGTCCAGCGGTCCTTGCCGCTGCCGGAACCGGTGACCTTGCCCGCACCGGCAGCCAGTCCGGCTCGCGTCCAGCCACTCACCATGGCCGACGCCGTCGTGGTCTTGCCCGCGTTCATCGACGAGCCGAGCACGACCAGAGTGCCCCACTCCGGCGCCGTGTGCGGGGACGGCGTCCGCGCGTAGTGTTCCAGCGACAGTGGCTTCCCGGACCGGTCGTTCAGCGTGCCGATCACCTTCAGCTCGGTCGGTGGCAGCCGTCGCGAATGCGCCGAGGCGACCGTTCCCACCAGGCCGCCCGCCGTCAGCAGATGAACCTGGGGCCCGGTCGGCAGGTAACCCTCGTAGAAGTCCGTGGCATAACGGTTGCCGTATGCACCTACGACGATGTCGCCCACGTAGAGACGGACGCGCCGACCGTGGACATCCTCCAGATGGTCGAGCTCGCCCAGGTGGGCGACGGTGGCGACCACGAGATCCCCGAGCTGCGGCTCGCGAACCGACCCACCGGGCACGGTCGCGTCCCGGTCGTTGATCCTGCGGGTCACATAGCCCCACTTGGCCCCAGCGAAATCTCTCATCACAGATACCTCATCCGGTCCGGATCGGGCCCGTACCGGCGCCCGAACGGGTGTCATCCATTCGATTCGCTCGTCCCATGTTCCGTGCTCCTGGGATCGACCGCATGGTGACGGTGGCCCTGGCGGCGACCGGAGGGGCGAAAGTCCCCGGAGCTACCGGGAAAAACTACGAGTTCAAAATGAGCCCGCCGGGCCCGGATTCATGTATGGCGCACCAGTAGAGACATCAACTACCACCGCGCCTCGGACGAGGCCGGGGCGCGACGGCCGGCCGGCTGACAGCACGTCGCCCCCGGCCTCGGCGGAGGACGGGGGCGATCCGGGGTGCGCTTCGCGCGTGTGCGTTACGCGGCGACCGGGACCTTCGCCCCGCGCGCCTCGTCGGCGCTGTCGTAGTCGTCCACCGGCGAGGCCGAGGCCGAGTTGTACGCGTCGTGGTCGAGGATCTTCTCGCGCGCCGCGACGACGACCGGGACGAGCGCCTGGCCCGCCACGTTCGTGGCCGTACGCATCATGTCCAGGATCGGGTCGATCGCCATCAGCAGACCCACGCCCTCCAGCGGGAGCCCCAGCGTGGAGAGGGTCAGCGTCAGCATGACCGTCGCGCCGGTGAGGCCCGCCGTGGCCGCCGAGCCGACGACCGAGACGAAGGCGATCAGCAGATAGTCCTGGATGCCCAGCTGGACGTCGAAGATCTGCGCGATGAAGATCGCGGCGAGCGCCGGGTAGATCGCGGCGCAGCCGTCCATCTTGGTCGTCGCGCCGAACGGGACGGCGAAGGAGGTGTACTCCTTCGGGACGCCGAGCCGCTCGGTGACCTTCTGGGTGACCGGCATCGTGCCGACGGAGGAGCGGGAGACGAAGGCCAGCTGGATCGCGGGCCAGGCGCCCTTGTAGAACTGGAGCGGGTTGACCTTGGCGACCGTGGCCAGCAGCAGCGGGTAGACGCCGAAGAGGACCAGCGCGCAGCCGATGTAGACGTCGGCGGTGAAGGTCGCGTACTTGCCGATGAGGTCCCAGCCGTAGTCGGCGATGGCGAAGCCGATGAGGCCGACCGTACCGATCGGGGCGAGCCGGATGACCCACCACAGGGCCTTCTGGAGCAGTTCGAGGACGGCTTCGCTGAGGGTGAGGATCGGCTGGGCCTTCGGGCCGAGCTTGAGGGCCGCGATCCCGGCGACGGCGGCCATGAAGACGATCTGGAGGACGTTCAGTTCGGTGAACGGGGTGATCACGTCGGTCGGCACGATGCCGGTCAGGAAGTCGATCCAGGACCCGGAGCCCTCGGGTGCCTTGCCGTCCTTCGGGGTGAGGCCGGTGCCCGAGCCCGGGTTGGTGATCAGGCCGATCGCCAGGCCGATGGCGACCGCGATCAGCGAGGTGATCATGAACCAGAGCAGGGTACGGGAGGCCAGCCTGGCCGCGTTGTTGACCTTGCGCAGGTTGGTGATCGACACCAGTATCGCGAAGAAGACCAGCGGCGCCACGGCCAGCTTCAGCAGCTGGACGAAGATGCTGCCGATCTTGTCGAGGGTGGTGTAGAGCCAGCTGATGTCCTGGCTGCGGGCGAGCCAGCCGAGCAGCACACCGAGGACGAGACCGGCGACGATCTGCGCCCAGAACGGGATCTTGGGTATACGGACGCCGGATCTGGGATCAGCCGGCGTCTCGGGCGTGGTGGACGGGGAGTTCGCGGACACGAACACACTCCAGACGTGACGTTTCGGGGGCACACGGGACAGGGGTGCGGCGCTCGTGCTTCGAAGGGCTCGGGAGGGTAAGGGCTCGGGAGGACTCAGAAGGGGCGCCGCTGCATGATGCCGGGTCAGACCGCGCGGCAACAGACCGCGGACATACAGCGGCAGAGATCGACATGCAGGCGTGCCACGAGCGGGATGCCCCGGTGGCGGCGGTGACGCACTGCTGTCTTCATGTCGAACACGTTAACACTTGAACTTTGAGAAGCTCAAAGCACTTCTTTGAGGTACGAAGCGCCGGAAACGAGCACCGGAAACAGGCGGCCCGAACAGGCGGAGGAAACACGACACCCCAGCTCCGGAGGGACGGCTCCGGAGCCGGGGTGTGAGAAAGCTTACGCGGCGACTACTGCGTGACGCCGTCCTCCCGCGCGCGGTTCGACTCCAGCCGCGACTTCGCGCCGTCGACCTTGCCGACGATCTGCGCGGACATCTCGTCGCGCTGCTTGCGCAGCAGCACGAAGCTGAGCGGCGCCGAGATCACGAGCGCGAGCAGCAGCACCCAGATGAAGTTGGAGTCACCGAGCCCCTTGGGCAGCACACCGAACTGGACCAGACCGGCGACGACCACGAAGCAGCCGGCGAAGATGCCCAGACGCATCGCGGTGTACCGGATCGTGGCGCCTGTCTTCGAAACGGTCACAGCGGGTCCTCTTTCTCTTCTCTTCCTGGCGTACTGGCGTCGCCGTGGGTCCGACGTCGCGGTATGTCCGAGTCCTACCAGTCAAGCACGGGCCGTTCAGTACCGGTCCAGCGGGAGCAGCATCGTGATGTCGTCACGGTCGTCACCCGGGGCGACCCTGATCGCGTCCGGCACCCGCCCGACCTCCTTGTAGCCGCAGGAGGCGTAGAACCTGTCGACGCCCGTGCCCCCTCGGCAGGTGAGCCGGATCGCCTCGATGGACTCGATCCCGCGGGCGGCGTCCGCGGCGGCGGCCATCAGGTCGCGGCCGTACCCCTTGCCCTGGTGCCGGGGGTGGACCATCACGGTGTAGAGCCAGAGCCAGTGCCGCATCAGCCGGTGGGTGTTGAGCGTGAGGAACGCCGTCGCGGCGACGGCGCCCTCCTCGTCGTACCCGACCAGCAGCCGGACCCGGCCCTCGGTCATGGCGGCGAAGTGCTTGACCAGCTCGGGCCGTATGTCGTCCGCCGTGACCGGCGGTACGAATCCGACGGCACCGCCCGCGTTGGAGACGTCCGCCCAGAGCGCCAGAACTCCGTCGCGCAGGGCGGGGTCCACCGCCGGATCCAGCTCGAATGTGAGCGCCATCGCGTCTGCCCTCTCAGCTCCGCGCGCCCGCTCAGACCCGCATGGGCTGCGGGGACTCGCGGCGGCCGGCGTCGGGGCCCGGGTACTCGCGGATGATCTCGTACCGGGTGTTCCGCTCGACGGGCCGGAAGCCCGCGTCGCGGATGAGGTCGAGCAGATCCTCACGGCCGAGCTTGTTGGGCGTGCCGTAGTTGTCCGCGTCGTGCGTGATCTTGTACTCGACGACCGAGCCGTCCATGTCGTCCGCGCCGTGCTGGAGGGCGAGTTGGGCGGTCTGCACGCCGTGCATCACCCAGAAGACCTTGACGTGCGGGACGTTGTCGAAGAGCAGCCGGGAGACCGCGAAGGTCTTCAGCGCCTCGGCGCCCGTGGCCATGGTCGTACGGGCCTGGAGGCGGTTGCGGATCTTGCCGTCCTTCATGTCCACGAAGTCGTGCTGGTAGCGCAGCGGGATGAAGACCTGGAAACCGCCGGTCTCGTCCTGGAGTTCACGCAGCCGCAGCACATGGTCGACGCGGTGCCGGGGCTCCTCGATGTGCCCGTACAGCATCGTCGCCGGGGTCTTGAGCCCCTTCTCGTGCGCGAGCCGGTGGATGCGCGACCAGTCCTCCCAGTGGGTGTTGTGGTCGACGATGTGCTGCCGGACCTCCCAGTCGAAGATCTCGGCGCCGCCGCCGGTCAGCGACTCCAGCCCGGCCTCGATCAGCTCGTCGAGGATCTCGGAGGCCGACAGGCCGGAGATCGTCTCGAAGTGGTGGATCTCGGTGGCGGTGAACGCCTTGAGGGAGACCTGCGGGAGGGCTTCCTTCAGCGCGCTGAGCGAGCGCGGGTAGTAGCGCCACGGCAGCGTCGGGTGGAGGCCGTTGACGATGTGCAGCTCGGTGAGGTTCTCGTTCTCCATCGCCTTGGCGAGGCGGACGGCCTCCTCGATGCGCATCGTGTACGCGTCCTTCTCGCCCGGCTTGCGCTGGAACGAGCAGTAGGCGCAGGAAGCGGTGCACACGTTCGTCATGTTGAGGTGACGGTTGACGTTGAAGTGGACGACGTCACCGTTCTTGCGCGTGCGCACCTCGTGGGCGAGACCGCCGAGCCAGGCCAGATCGTCCGACTCGTACAGCGCGATGCCGTCCTCACGGGTCAGCCGCTCGCCGGCCCGGATCTTCGCCTCCAGCTCGCGCTTGAGACCCACATCCTGAACAGATGCAGTCATCAGGCCGCCTCCCACTATGTCTGCCAAATCGTGCCAGTCGAGACTACGCCCCTCACGGTACGAGAACGACGCGGCCCATGCTGAGGCGCTGTTCGAGCAGGTCATGCGCGCGGGCGGCCTCGTCGAGCGGCACCCGCTCATGGATCACCGGCCGTACGGAACCGTCCGCGACCAGCCGGACCAGCAGTCGTACGCCCTCCTCCGCGAGCGCCGGGCTGTCGCGCAGCATGGCGGCCATGCTGAATCCCGTCACCTGCCGCATGCCCATCAGATCCATGACCGGGACGGCCGGCTGCTCGCCGTCGCCGCCGGACGCGCCGTAGAACACGAGCCGTCCGTACGGCGCGAGCAGCCGGACGCCGTCGAGGAGCCGGGGGCCGCCGACGCCGTCGAGGACCACGTCCACGCCCCGCGGTCCGGCCGCGTCACGGACCCGGTCGGGCCAGTCGGGGGCGGTGTAGTCGACGGCCGCGTCCGCGCCGAGCGAGCGTACGAACTCCCGCTTGCGCGCTGAGCCGGCGGTGGCGATGACCCGCCGAGCGCCGAGCGCACGGGCCGCCTGTACGGCGATATGGCCGATCGCGCCCGCGCCCGCGTGCACGAGCACCGTCTCCCCGGCGGCCACCCGCGCGGTCTGGAGCAGATGCACCGCGACCCGGCCGGTGGTGCCGAGCAGCGTGGCCTCCGCGAAGCCGAGGCCGTCCGGCAGCGGCAGCACGCGCGCGGCGGGGGCGGCGACGAACTCCGCGTACGCGTCGGGGGCCTGCCATACGACGACCCGCTGTCCCGGCTCGATCCCGGTCACCCGGCCGCCGGCCGCCACCACCGTGCCGGCGACATCCGTGGAGGGGCAGTACGGAAGCGGCGGGGCGCCGAGCGGGAAGGTGCCGAGGCGGCGCTGTACGTCGGCGTGGTCGACGCCGATGGCCTCCGCGCGGACGAGCACGTCCTCCGGGCCGTGGGCGGGCGGTTCGGCCTTCTCGGTCCGCAGCACCCGGGACGGGCCGTACTCGTGGTGCCGGACGATGCGCACAGTCGCTTCCCCTTCTCCGGTCGGGCTGGCGCGGCGTCAGACCTCCTCGGGCAGCTCCCCCACCCGGTTCTCCCACTTGGTGGAGAGCACGATGGTGGTACGGGTCCGGGAGACGCCCTTCGTGCCGCTCAGCCGGCGGATCGTCTTCTCCAGGCCGTCCACGTCGCTCGCGCGGACCTTCAGCATGTACGAGTCGTCGCCCGCGATGAACCAGCAGTCCTCGATCTCCCCGAGATCGCGCATCCGGCGGGCCACGTCCTCGTGGTCGGCGGCGTCGGAGAGCGAGATCCCGATCAGCGCGGTGACGCCGAGGCCGAGCGAGGCCGAGTCGACCGTGGCGCGGTAGCCGGTGATGACGCCCGCCGCTTCGAGACGGTTGATACGGTCGGTGACGCTGGGCCCGGAGAGCCCGACGAGCCTGCCGAGTTCGGCGTACGAGGCTCTGCCGTTCTCTCTGAGGGCCTGGATGAGCTGCCTATCCACGGCGTCCATATGCCTGAAGCCTTCCATTATTCGGCGATCTCGCAAGATTATAGACACAATCTAAGGCATGCAGGGGTGAAATCCTATGAATCCTTGGATCCGGGATCTGTTTCAGGCACCGTCACCCCGAGAGCCGCCGAGCTTCCCCTCCCAGCGGCGGTACAGCCGGTGCGGCACCCCGGCCGCGTCCAGGACCCGCCCGGCGACGAAATCCACCAGATCCTGGATGTGCGTCGCCCCCGCGTAGAACGCGGGAGAGGCGGGCAGCACCACGGCGCCCGCCTCGTCCAGCGACACCAGATGCTTCAGCGTCTGCCCGTTGAGCGGCGTCTCCCGTACGGCGACCACCAGCGTCCGCCGCTCCTTCAGGGTCACGCTCGCCGCGCGCTGGAGCAGATCCTTCGACAGTCCGAGCGCCACCCCGGCCACGCTCGCCGTGGACGCGGGCACGATCAGCATCCCCTTCACGGGGTACGAGCCCGAGGACGGGCCGGCCGCCAGATCTCCGGCCGGCCAGTGCCGTACGTCGTCCGCGCCGGGGTCCCGGCTCAGCTTCACGTCGAAAGTGTCCGGCTTGCCGTCCGCGCCGCGCGCCAGCCAGGTGCGCAGATCGTCCCGCCAGCGCGCGTCCCTGAAGGCGATGCCCGTCTCGTCGAGCAGCGTCAGCCGTGAGGCCCGGCTGACCACGAGATCGACGCTCTCGCCCGCGTCCAGCAGCCCCCGCAGCACGGCCGCGGCGTACGGCGTCCCGGACGCCCCCGAGACGCCGACGACCCAGGGCCGCCGGGGCTGTCGCGGGGTGTTCTGGTCTTCGTACGGTGCGGGCTTCACGGATCCGAGCCTATCCGGCGGCCCGGGACAGGAACCGATGGCCGTACCCCGGACGTTCACAGGGACAGAACCACGGGAACACGGACCGTGGGAACACTGTGCATACGGACAGACTGTGCATACGGACAGGAAGACATCCGGACGGACGGACCGACAGACGAGCAGTGACCAGAGGGGGGCCTGATGCCGTATCCGACCAGAGGCATGTCCGGCGGCACGACCGCACGGAGCCGGACCTCACGGATGAAGCCGGCCGCGGCCGTCATGATCGGCTGGGTCACGCTGCTCTGGGTGCTCGAAGCGGTGAACGGCGCGACGGGCTCGCTCAGTACGTACGGACTGAGCCCGCGTGACGTCGGCGAGCTGCGCGATGTCATCCCGATGGCCTTCCTGCACCACGGCTACGACCATCTCGTCTCCAACTCCGTGCCGCTGCTGGTGCTCGGCTTCCTCGCCGCGCTGACCGGCCTGCGGCGGTTCGCCGCCGTCGTGTTCACGATCATGGTCGTCGGCGGGCTGGGCGTCTGGCTCACCGCCGCCGACCACACGGTCACGGCGGGCGCCTCCGGGGTCGTCTTCGGGCTGCTCGGCTATCTGCTGGTGCGCGGCTTCGTCGACCGCAACGCGGTGGACATCGTGACCGGTCTGCTGGTCCTCGTGTTCTACGGCTCGGCCCTGTGGGGCGTCCTGCCGACCAACTCGGCCGTCAGCTGGCAGGGCCATCTCTTCGGGCTGATCGGCGGGGTGCTGGCCGCGTTCATGTTCCGCAGGCCGCCCCCGCTGAACGAGCGCATATGAACAAGCGCGGGTAGGCCCTACAGCGTCAGGCCGCGCACCAGGAGATCCAGCAGCGCGGCGGCGAACAGGATTATCCCGATGAAGCCGTTGACGCTGAAGAACGCCCTGTTCAGCCGGGACAGATCGCCCGGCTTCACGATCGTGTGCTCGTACAGGAACGCGCCGGCGACGACGGCCAGCCCGGTCCAGAAGAACGCCCCGGCGTCCGTGGCCAGCGCGTACCAGACCAGCAGCGCCACGGTCACGGCATGGCAGGCGCGCGCCCCGTACAGCGCCGCCGGGATACCGAACCGGGCCGGTACGGACAGCACGCCGTGCGCGCGGTCCGCCTGGACGTCCTGGCAGGCGAAGATCAGGTCGAAGCCGCCGATCCAGATACCGACCGCCAGCCCGAGGATCACCGCGTCCCACGACCAGCTGCCGGTGACCGCGAGCCAGGCGCCGACCGGGCCCATGGCCTGGGCGATGCCGAGGATGGCGTGCGGGAAGTTGGTGAACCTCTTCCCGTACGGATAGACCACCATCGGGATCACGGCGATGGGCGCGAGGGCGAGACAGAGCGGATTGAGCGCCGCCGCGGCCCCGAGGAAGAAGACGACGGCCACGGCCGCGCCCGTCCACGCGGAGCGCACCGAGACCGCGCCCGTCACCAGTTCGCGTCCCGCCGTGCGCGGATTGCGCGCGTCGATCTCGCGGTCGATGATCCGGTTGCAGGCCATCGCGAACGTACGGAGCCCGACCATCGCGATGGTGACCAGCAGCAGCTTGACCCAGTGGACGTTCCCGTCCAGCTGGAACATCGCGGTCAGCGCCGCGATATAGGCGAACGGCAGCGCGAAGACCGAGTGCTCGATCATCACCAGCCGCAGAAAAGCCCTGGTCCTGCCCGGCTGCGGTACTGCCGCCGCTGCGCTCGTCACAGCCCGTACTCCCTCCACCGGCGGTCGACTTTCGCCGCCGTCTCCGGGTCGGACTCGACCATCTCCGGCCAGCCGCCGTCCCGGGTGTACCCCTCCTCGGGGAGCTTCCTCGTCGCGTCGATCCCCGCCTTGCCGCCCCAGAACTGCTGGTAGGAGGAGTGGTCGAGATGGTCGACCGGGCCCTCGACGACGGTGAGGTCGCGCGCGTAGTCGGTGTTGCCCAGCGCCCGCCAGGACACCTCGTGCAGATCGTGCACATCGCAGTCCGCGTCGACGACCACGATCAGTTTGGTCAGCGACATCATGTGCGCGCCCCAGATCGCGTGCATCACCTTCTGCGCGTGCTTGGGGTACTTCTTGTCGATCGAGACGATCGCGCAGTTGTGGAAGCCGCCCGACTCGGGCAGGTGGTAGTCCACGATGTCCGGCACGATGATCTTCAGCAGTGGCAGGAAGAACCGTTCCGTCGCCCGCCCCAGCGGCCCGTCCTCCGTCGGCGGCCTGCCGACCACGATCGACTGGAGCAGCGGGCGCTTCCGCATCGTCACACAGTCGATGGTGAGCGCCGGGAACGGCTCCTGCGGGGTGTAGAAGCCGGTGTGGTCGCCGAACGGGCCCTCGGGCAGCATCTTGCCCGGTTCGAGCCAACCCTCGATGACCACCTCGGCGTTGGCGGGCACCTGGAGCGGCACGGTCTTGCAGTCGACCATCTCGATACGCCGGCCCTGGACGAAGCCCGCGAAGAGGTACTCGTCGATATCACCGGGCAGCGGGGCGGTCGAGGCGTACGTCACGGCGGGCGGACAGCCGAACGCGATCGCGACGGGCAGCCGTTCACCGCGCTTGGCGGCCACCTGGTAGTGGTTGCGGCTGTCCTTGTGGATCTGCCAGTGCATCCCGATGGTGCGCCGGTCATGGCGCTGGAGCCGGTAGAGCCCGAGATTGCGGACGCCGGTCTCGGGCTGCTTGGTGTGGGTGAGACCGAGGTTGAAGAAGGAGCCGCCGTCCTCGGGCCAGGTGAACAGCGCGGGCAGCTGGTCGAGATCGACGTCGTCGCCGGTGAGGACGACCTCCTGGACGGGCGCGTCCTTGATCTTCTTCGGCGGTACGTGCGCCACGGAACTGAGCTTCCCGAACGCCTCGCGCACCCCGATGAAGCCCTGCGGCAGCTCCGGCTTGAGCAGTCCGCCGATCTTGTCGCTGATATCGGTGTACGACTTCAGCCCCAGCGCCTTCAGCAGCCGGCGGTCCGTGCCGTACACGTTCATGGCGAGGGGCATCGCCGAGCCGCGCACGTTCTCGAAGAGCAGCGCGGGCCCGCCCGCCTTGTTCACCCGGTCGACGATCTCCCCGACTTCCAGGTACGGGTCGACTTCGGCCTTGATGCGCTTGAGGTCGCCCTCGCGCTCCAGCGCCCGGAGCAGCGAGCGGAGATCGTCGTAAGCCATGCGTTCCAGTGTGTCATCCCTTCGGGCGCGGTCCGCCGGGGGCTTACCGCCCGCGGCCCGCGAGCCGGAGCCCGCACGAGCGGCGAGCGTGACCGACCAGGACCGGGTCTGATCGGTTACTCGCTACCCTGGTGGTGTCAGGGGGCCGCTCACCCGGTCTCGATCTCCACTTAAAAGGGGACTCCATGCTTCGGGTGCTGATGATTCTGGTGCCGTTGGCTCTCAGCATCTACGCCTTCATCGACTGCATCACGACCGATGAGAAGGAGATCCGGTACCTCCCCAAGCCCATCTGGGCGATTCTGGTGCTGCTTTTCCCGCTGGTCGGCTCCATCTCGTGGCTGATCGTGGGCCGGGAGCGGACGACGACGGCGGCGCGCCGGGGCGGCTGGGTGGCGCCCGACGACAACCCGGAGTTCCTCAACTCCCTCAAGGACGACACGAGGGACGACAAGAGGGACGAGCGGCGTGAGAAGGGCGGCGGCGCGGACGACACCCCGCCGAAGCACTGAAGGCCGTTTATTCGCACATACAGGGGCGCCCCACGCGGAGTCAATACCGCGGAGGGCGCCTCTTGATGTATCCGGTGTACGCGGGATTCATCCCGGCGCACACGAAGTTACGGGTTACACCCCCGCGTACGAGTGCTTGCCCGTGACGAAGATGTTCACGCCGTAATAGTTGAAGAGCCAGCAGCCGAGGGCGATCAGCGCCAGATAGGCGGCCTTGCGGCCCTTCCAGCCGGCGGTGGCGCGGGCGTGCAGATAAGCGGCGTACGCGACCCAGGTGATGAAGGACCAGACCTCCTTGGGGTCCCAGCCCCAGTAGCGGCCCCAGGCGTCGCCCGCCCAGATCGCGCCCGCGACGATCGTGAACGTCCAGAGCGGGAAGACCGCGGCGTTGACGCGGTACGCGAACTTGTCGAGCGTCGCCGCGGCCGGCAGCCGTTCCAGCACCGAGGTCGCGAAGGAGCCGGGCTTGAGGCCGGCGGCGAGCTTCGACTCGTACCGCTCACGGAAGAGGTAGAGAACCGTGGACAGTCCACCGACGTAGAAGACCGCGCCGCAGAAGATCGCCGTGGAGACATGGATCCACAGCCAGTACGAATGCAGCGCCGGGACCAACTGGTCGCTGTCGGTGTACAGGACGGTGATGGCGAGCCCGAGATCGAGCAGGACCGTGATGAGTAGCGGCAGTCCGATCCAGCGGACGTTCTTCCTCGCCGCGAGGAAGGCGAGATAGACACCGACGGCCACGGTGGTGATCGTGATGTTGAACTCGTACATGTTGCCCCACGGCGCCCGCTGCACGGACAGCGCGCGGGTGACCACCCCGACCGCCTCGATGCCCCAGGCGAGGACCGTGAGGGAGATGGCGATCCGGCCGTACAGATCGCCCTGCGCGTCACCGCCGGCCGCGCCGGGACCGTCGGGCAGATCGCGACTGCCGCTCGCGGAGCGGGTGATGACCTTCGGCCGCTCCAGGACGGCGGTGGAACCGCCCTCCCGCGCGGACCGTACCCGCACCGGCACCGCCGCGGACTTCGCGTCGCCGGTCAGCGCGGCGGCGGTCCTGGCGACCTTGCTGCGGCTGCCGAACAGCCACTCGGCGATGTGCGCGAAGAAGGCCAGCAGGTAGACGGCCATGGCCGAATAGATCAGCACATTGCTGGTCTGTGCCAGGCTCTCATTGGTTGCTGCGGCGGCGAGATTCACTTCTCAGCCCCTTCAACGGTCTTTTCTGCGGGATCAGGCGCGCTGGGCGCCTCTGAATGGAGGGTGCCGGCCAGTTCGGCCAGTTCCTCGGGGAGCCTGACGGACTCACTGCGGCCGAGTCCCGCCATCTCGATGACGGTGACGCCGTCGGCGCCCCGTACGGCCCGGACCCAGACCCGGCGCCGCTGGATGAAGAGCGAACCGGCCAGCCCCACGATGGCGGCGATCGCGCCGCCGAGTGCCCAGGTGTTACCGGGCTCGTGCGAGATCTGGAAGCTCGCCCACTCCTTGACCTCCTTCTCGAAGGTGATGGAGCCGGCGCCGTCGGGCAGGGTGAGCGAGTCGCCCGGCAGCAGGGTCTTCTTCAGGACATTGCCCTTGGCGTCCTTGAAGGGCTTCA
Source organism: Streptomyces scopuliridis (assembly GCF_042790125.1). Classification (GTDB taxonomy): domain Bacteria; phylum Actinomycetota; class Actinomycetes; order Streptomycetales; family Streptomycetaceae; genus Streptomyces; species Streptomyces scopuliridis_A. The sequence goes on along the minus strand of NZ_JBHTZS010000004.1, from coordinate 92,847 downwards.
TCTTGTCGGTGTTCAGCTGGTAGACGTTCTGCGGCAGCCCGGAGTCGACACCCAGACTGCCGTGGTACGCGCCGACGTTGAGCACCGGGAAGTCGAGCGCGGGGAACCGGGAGAACATCTGCCCGGAGCCCTTGCCGCCGTACGTCGGCACGAAGAACGCGGCGAAGCCCAGCTGGTCCTTCTTGCCGTTCTTGTCGCGGTAGCCGTCCATGATCTTGATGGCGCCCGTGGACGAGACGTTGTTGTCGATCGGCAGCAGCGGGACCGCGCCCTGGAAGACCTCCTTGCCGCGGCCGTCCTTGACGGTGACGACGGGGGCGTACCCGTGGGCGATGAGATAGACCTTCGAGCCGTCGACGTCGAGGGGCTTGTTGACCTCGATGACCGCCTTCTTCTCCGGACCGGTCGCGTCGGTGGTGTACCGGACGTCGGCCTTGAAGGTCCGGGGGGTGCCCAGTTGCGGCCCGCTGCGCTCGTACGTTCCCGTGAACGCGTCCAGGGTGAAGCTGAACGGCGTGAGCTCGTCCGTGTTGAAGAGGGAACCGGACTTGAAGTCGTCGTACTGGGTGAGGGTGTTGGAGAAGCCGTCGCCCTCCACGATCAGCTTGCCGCCCTCGGACTTGAGGAGCTGTCCGCTCGCGAAGGCCACCAGCATCACGATCAGCGCGATGTGGAAGGCGAGGTTGCCGGCCTCGCGGAGATAGCCCTTCTCGGCGGCGACCGCGTCACCGACGGTATGGACGCGGAAGCGGCGCTTCCTGAGGATCGCGAGCGCGGCCTCGCGGGCGGCCCCGGGCTCGGCGGTGGTGCGCCACGTCGCGTACGCCGGCATCCGGTTGAGGCGCTTGGGCGCGCCCGGCGGACGGCTGCGCAGCTGGCCGGCGAACTGCCAGGTGCGCGGGACGATACAGCCGATGAGGGAGATGAACAGCAGGATGTAGATCGCGGAGAACCACACCGAGCTGTAGACGTGGAAGAGCTGGAGGCTTTCGTAGATCGGCGCGAGCGTCTCGTGCCGCTCCTTGAAGTCCTGCACCTTCAGCTCGTCGATGCCGGCCTGCGGGATCAGCGAGCCGGGGATGGAGCCGAGGGAGAGCAGGAAGAGGAGGATCAGCGCGACGCGCATGGAGGTGAGCTGGCGCCAGAACCAGCGGAGCCAGCCGACGATCCCGAGGGTGGGGCCGCCGATGGTGGTGTCCTCGCGCTCCTCGCGGGGGGCGGTGGAGAGGGCGGACCCGGCGTCGCCGAGTTCGCGGGCGTCGCGGGCGCGCTCGGCGGTGCCGTCGTCGGTGGCCGCGGCGGCTCCGGGGCCGTTGGTTCGGGTGCCTTTGGTTCCCGTGTCGTCTTCGGTCGCCGCCGCGGCTCCGGGGCCGTTGGTCGAGGTGTCGTTCATGGATGCCTTGCTCATGGAACTAGATCCCCACCGTGAAGCCGTCGGACCAGGTCTGCATGTCCTGCACGATGCTGTCCCACGCGCCGGTCAGCAGCGCAAGACCGGTCAGGATCATCATCGCGCCTCCGATGCGCATCACCCATACGTGGTGGCGCTTTATCCAGCCGAACGCCCCGAGCGCCTTGCGGAACGCCACCGCCGCGAGCACGAACGGCAGACCGAGACCGAGGCAGTACGCGACGGTCAGGACGGCCCCGCGGCCCGCGCTCGCCTGGTCGAACGCGAGGGCGTTCACCGAGGAGATGGTCGGCCCGAGGCACGGCGTCCAGCCGATCCCGAAGAGAGCACCCAGCAGGGGCGCGCCCGCCAGACCGCTCACCGGCCGCTTGTGGAAGCGGAATTCGCGCTGGGTGAGCCAGGGCATCATCCCCATGAAGAACACACCCATGAGGATCATCAGGACGCCGAGCACCTTGGAGAGGACTTCGCGATGGTCCTGGAGCGTCGACCCGAAGTAGCCGAAGAGCGCCCCGCCCGAGACGAAGACCGCGGTGAAGCCGACGACGAAGAGCGAGGCGCCGACGACCATCCGGCCCCGTCTGGCCTCCGCCAGATCCGTTCCGCTGACGCCGGTGACATACGAGAGATAGCCCGGCACGAGCGGCAGCACGCACGGCGAGAAGAAGGAGATGAGCCCGCCCAGCAGGGCGATCGGCAGCGCGAGCAGCATCGCTCCGCTGTAGACCGTCTCGTTCATGCCGGGGGTCGCGGCGAGAATCTGCACGGGATCACTGACCTGCACGGGATCACTTCTCCGCGATCAGCGGGTCGATCATCTTGCGCAGCTTCTCCTCGTCGAGCGCCATCAGCGCGCGGGCCGCGATCTTCCCGTCCCGGTCGAGCACGATCGTGGAGGGGATGGACTGCGGGTTGAGACTTCCCTTGGGGAAGCCGTTGACGATGAGCTTGCCCGCCGGGTCGTACAGACTCGGGTACGGGACGCCGTAGTCCTTCTCGAACGCGAGCGCCGGGCCCTTGTTGGCGTCCCGGGTGTTGATCCCGACGAACGCCACGCCCTTCGACTCGGTCTCCTTGGCGACCTTCGCGAAGTGCGGGGCCTCGGCGCGGCAGGGCGGGCACCACGATCCCCAGACGTTCATCACGACGATCTTGCCCTTGAGATCGGCGACGTCGAGCTGCTCGCCGTCCAGGGTCTCGCCGGAGAGCCGGCCGGCGGGCTTGCGGTCGGCCGCCGCGACGGTGGAGATGCCACCGGTGTTCGTGACGAAGTTGGTGTCACCGCCGCCGCCGGACTTGCCGCCGCCCCCGCAGGCCGAGAGCGTCAGTGCCGCCACGCCGACGACAACCGGTGGGAGGGCGCGGAATCGTCGCTCGGAGCGGCGTCGGGGAGCGCGGCCTGAGTTCATGTGAAAAGTTTCGCATGGGCGATTCAGGGATCTTGCGCACCCCCCTGGCTGCCCGTAAAGCCCGTTGTAAAGAGCCGCGCGCGAGCCGGGCGCGGCGCTCGGGGGCCCTTCTCGGCCTTCCCGGCCTTCAGGCTGCTCCGGCTTCTCAGGCTTCTCAGGCTTTGAAGAATGTGTTCCAGCCGCCTGCGGGGGCCTGGCCGACCTCCAGAGTGCGGAGCTTGTCGAGTACGGCGGGGTTCTGCGCGTCGAGCCAGTCGGTGAACTGCCGGAACGAGACGAGCCGTACGTCCTTCTTGCCCGCCATCCCCTTCAGCGCCTCCTCGACGGCGTCCATATAGATCCCTCCGTTCCACTGCTCGAAGTGGTTGCCGATGAAGAAGGGCGCGCGATTCGACTCGTACGCGCGGTTGAAACCGCCGAGATACGCGTCGGTGGCCTGCTTGCGCCACTCCGGGTAACGCGAGGCCATGCCGTTCGTCGAATTCCCCGACTGATTGGCGAGGATGTTGTAGTCCATCGAAAGGACCTCGAAGCTCCGCCCGGGGAACGGGACTTGCTGGAGCGGGAAATCCCAGATGCCGAGCTTCTTGTCCGGCCACCGCTGCGTACCGCCGGGCGAACTCGCGTCGTAACGCCAGCCCAGCTTCTTCGCCGTCAGCAGCAGATTCTCCTGGCCGAGCAGACAGGGCGTACGGGCGCCGATCAGTTCCTTGCGGTAGTCGAAGGGCAGCGGGTCGAGGTCGGTCCAGCCGCTGTTCGTACGCCACTCGGTGACGAAGGACACAGCCTGGTCGATCTCGCTGCGCCACTGCTGCGGGGTCCAGTCGCCGACGGAGCCGGAGCCGGCGCAGAAGTGCCCGTTGAAGTGCGTACCGATCTCATGACCGTCCAGCCACGCCTGGCGGACGTTCTTGAGCGTGTCCTTGATGTGGCCGTCGGTGAGATAGCCGATGTCGGAGGCGCCGACGGGGTTGTTGGGCGGGCGGTAGAGCGTCTTCTTCGACTCCGGCAGCAGATAGAGACCGGAGAGGAAGAACGTCATCGCCGCGTCGTGGTTCCTGGCGAGTTCCAGGAAGCGCGGGAAGAGTCCGTTGCCGACCTCGCCGGCCCCGTCCCAGGAGAAGATCACGAACTGCGGCGGGGTCTGGCCGGGCTCCAGGGGGACCGGGGCGGGCGGCTGACGCGGCTGCTTTCCCGTGTCGGAAGTGGAACCGTCCCCTATGAGCCGGACCTCCTTACCGAGGGGGCTGGCGCCGCCCGTCCCGCCTCCGCTCTCACCCCCGCCCTTGCCCACCTCCGTGTGGCGGACCGTGCCGCTCCCGCCCGTGGAGCAGCCCGCGATCCCGATCGCGGCGGCGGCTCCGATGCCCGCTCCGAGCAGACTCCTTCGGCTGATGTCACGCATACAGTTCCCATCCGCGCTCGCCCGTACGCCGCGAATAAAAGTCTTACAAGCGGCAACACGAGAGATGAGGTGACGAACGCGGAGGTTCCTGTACTTGTCATATCTTTACTGATCTTTGCTGATGTAGCGACAGATATGACAGAAGTGATCAACGGACTGTGAGTGTTCAGCGGGCTGGGAGCGTGCGGCGGGTCAGGAGCGTGCGGCGGGTCGGGAGTGCGCGGCGGGCTGGGGGCGTTCAGGCCCCGAAGGCCTTGGCACCGCCCTTGACCGGCCGGGCGCCGGGGAGCAGATGGGCCGGTACGAGATCACGGGCCGGCTCGGAGTAGCCGACGGAGACGATCTTGTCGCCCTGATAGGTGAAGCTGGTCAGAGACGCGAGCGTGCACTGCCGGCGGCGCGGGTCGTGCCACAGCCTGCGCCGCTCGACGAAGCTCCGCACGATCCAGATCGGCAGCTGATGGCTGACGCAGACCGCCTCGTGCCCGCGGGCCGCGTCGCGCGCGGCGTTCAGGGCGCCCATCATCCGTACGACCTGGTCGATATAGGGCTCGCCCCAGGACGGCCGGAACGGGTTGGTGAGGTACCTCCAGTTGCCGGGCTTGCGCAGCGCGCCGTCACCGACCCCGAAGGTCTTGCCCTCGAAGACGTTCGCGGCCTCGATCAGCCGGTCGTCGGTGTCGAGGGTCAGCCCATGGCTCTTGGCGATGGGGGCCGCGGTCTCCTGCGCGCGCTCCAGGGGGGAGGCGACGACGTGAGTGATGTCACGGTCCGCGAGGTGCTCGGCGACCCGGTCGGCCATCTGCCTGCCCAGCTCGGAGAGGTGGTAGCCGGGGCGTCGGCCGTAGAGGACACCGTCCGGGTTGTGCACTTCGCCGTGGCGCATGAGATGGACGACGGTGATCTCTTCGATCTCTTCGCTCGTGCTCATGCGGCGTTCTCCGGGTCGCTGGGTTCGGGGGCGGTGGCCTTGAGCCGGCCGGGCTCGGGGGCGGTCGCTTCGGCGGCGGCGCGGGCGGCGGCCGGCAGCGCGGCGGCGATCCGCTCGATCGCGCGCTCGTCGTGGGCGGTGGAGACGAACCAGGACTCGAAGGAGGACGGCGGCAGATAGACGCCATCGGCCAGCAGTGAGTGGAAGAAGGGCGTGAAGCGGAACGACTCCTGCTTCTTGGCGCCCTCGTAGTCACGGACCTCGTCGGCCGTGAAGAAGACGGAGAACATGTTGCTCGCCGTCTGTACGCGGTGGGCGACGCCCTCCTTGCCGAGCGCCTCCGTCACCAGCCCCTGGATCTGCCGCGAGACGGCGTCGATCTTCGCGTACGCCGCGTCGTCGAGCAGCCGCAGCTGCGCGAGGCCCGCGGCGGTGGCGACCGGGTTCCCGGAGAGCGTGCCCGCCTGGTAGACGGGGCCCGCCGGGGCGAGCCGCCCCATGACATCGGCGCGCCCGCCGAACGCGGCGGCCGGGAAGCCGCCGCCCATGACCTTGCCGAAGGTCATCAGGTCGGGCACGACCCCGTCGACGCCGTACCAGCCGGCCTTCGACGTACGGAACCCGGTCATCACCTCGTCCGAGATGTACAGCGCGCCATCGGCGGCGCAGAGATCCTTGAGCCCGGCGTTGAACCCGTCCCGGGGCGGTACGACGCCCATGTTGCCGGGCGACGCCTCGGTGATCACACAGGCGATCTCGCCGGGGTGCGCGGCGAACGCCCGGCGCACGGCGTCAAGATCGTTGTACGGCAGCACGATGGTGTCCCCGGCCTGCGCGCCGGTCACCCCGGGGGTGTCCGGCAGCCCGAGGGTCGCGACCCCGGACCCCGCCGCGGCGAGCAGCGCGTCGACATGCCCGTGGTAGCAGCCGGCGAACTTCACGACCTTGGCGCGCCCGGTGAAACCGCGGGCGAGCCGGATGGCGGACATGGTCGCCTCGGTCCCGGACGACACGAGCCGTACCTGCTCGACGGGCCCGACCCGGCCCACGATCTCCTCGGCGAGCGCCACCTCGCCCTCACCGGGCGTGCCGAAGGACGTACCGCGGGCGACGGCGGCCTGGACCGCTTCGACGACCTCCGGATGGGAATGTCCGAGAATCATCGGCCCCCAAGAACATACGAGGTCGACATATTCACGGCCGTCCGCATCGATGAGGTATGGACCGTTACCGGACACCATGAACCGGGGCGTACCGCCCACCGCGCGGAAGGCGCGGACGGGAGAGTTCACGCCGCCGGGCGTCACGAGGGCCGCGCGGTCGAAAAGCGTCTGCGAAACTGGGGCGTCATAGGGGAAGCTCACGGAATCCATGGTGTCAGAGGCTCGGACGTTCTTGCGGACAGGTGTTTCACCGGACGTTCGTGGGGGAGGTCACTGTCACGATGATCGGGTTGCGCGGCCATGGCTGCGAGTGGTCGGGTGGAGATATGCATCGCGGTGGCGGACTGGGCGAGGGAACCGACGACCTCGGTCCCGAGCCTGCCCGGCGTGGAAAGCATCGACGGCGCGAACGCGAGGCGCGGGAGCAACTTCCAGGAACGCCGGAAAGCAGGAGTGGTGGCCGGGTGGGGGTGACCTACAAATACTTCGGCGCGCCCGACGGAGCCACGGCCGCGCGTGTGCCCATTTCCATGCGCCCGGAGGAGCTGGGCGGCGACGAGCTCGGCATGAACGGCATGTTCACGAAGATCAAGCCCGAGACGATAGCGGCGATGGTGCTCACGGGCATTCAGGGCATGCCCCTGTACAAAGTGCCGCCGCTCGAACTGGTCGTGCTGCACCCCGATTACGCGGTGGTCAAACTCCCGATGACGGTGGTGGACCCGCTGCGCGGAATCGGCGAGGAATCCGTGGGCGCGGCGGCCTTCATCTGGTCGACGGTCCCGGACAGGGGCGGCCCGAGGGACGCGTACAACGTCTACCAACTGCTGCACGAATGGCAGGACTTCAGCCATCGGCTGCATGAGGCGGGGCATCAGCCGTACTGCCTGGTGTGGCCCTGAGCCGAGGTCGCGCTGCGCGGGGGCGGGGCCTTTGGGGCTCCGCCCTCATCTACGTACGCCGGATGAACCCGGAGTCGGAGGTACTTGGCCCCGCCTGACCCGCGTCGGCCACCACTCTCCGCCCAACGTGGGCGCGGGCCGGTGACTCCGGACCGATAACGCCAGTAACGGCCCGAAATCGCTGATGGGCAGACGACTTCTCGTCCAAGTGACATTCTTGGAGCTGCACGGCGGCGAAGGGGAGTTGGCTCATGCGGTGGACGGTTCATGGCGAGCGTCAGATTTACAGCAATCCGTGGGTCAATCTCTGGCTCGTGGATGTCCAGCAGCCGGACGGCCGACGGTGGGAGCACCATGTGGTCCGGATGCGGCATCTTGCCGTGGCCGCCGTGGTGGACGAGCAGAAGCGGGTGCTGATGATGTGGCGCCACCGTTTCATCACGGACACCTGGGGCTGGGAACTGCCGATGGGCCTGATCGAGGCCGACGAGACCCCGGAACAGGCGGCGGCCCGTGAGGTGGAAGAGGAGACCGGCTGGCGGGTGGAGGGCCTGAAGCCTCTGGTGTACGCGCAGCCGGCGAACGGCATCACCGACTCGGAACATCACGTCTTCCGGGCTCAGGCTGCTGCTTACGCTGGCCCGCCGACCGAACTGAACGAGTCGGACCGTATCGAGTGGATCCCGATATCCGAGATCCGCGGCATGATCGACCGTCGCGAGGTGGTCAGCAGCGGAAGCCTGGTCGGGCTGCTGTACCTCCTGCTGGACGATGCCACCAGCGCCGCCGGCTAACCGATCGCGTCGCGCATGCGCTGCTCGAACACGACCACTGGCGTCTCTTGCGCGTACGGGGCAAGTCGCCAGTGAAACTCGTGGACGTGGCGTGCTACGCGTGGCGAATCCAGGGACGCATTGAGGTCCAGAGCGAGCCCGGCGCTGTCGCACGCGGCCTCCAGCCGACCTTGTTGCAGTTGAACCGTAGCCAACCAGAAGGCGTGGAAGGCACGGCCACGTCGCTGCGCGCCGGTTTCCCGTCGAAGGCCCTCGGCGATCAGCGGCTCGGCACGTTCGGACTCGCCCAGTTCGGCAAGAGCGATACCTGTGTCGACGAGCAGTTTCGTCTCATCGAAGTAACGGACCCAGGAAGGCGCCTCGTCTTCCCGACCGCGAGCCTGTTCGTACGCCTCCCGGGAACGCCCGATGGATTGATGGCAGGAGGCGGCATCACGAAGCGTGGCGTGTGCGAAGGCTTCACGCATGTGGAGCATGGACATCACCAGTGGCTGCCCGCCTGCGGTGCGGGCGGCATCTTGGGCTTTGCAGGCCAGCGCCACCGCGTCCGAGGGCTGCCCGTCGTAGGTAGCCTGCAGACTCATGCAGGACAGGACGTTTGCCATAAAGAGGTAGTCGTCCTGCCCATGCGAGAGCCGGAGGGCTCGGGTGAAATGGGAGCGCGCGGTGCTGTATTGGCGTGCGTCGAAGTAGGCCCATCCGGCGAGGCGAGCGAGTTCGGCGGCGAGTGACTGAAGATCGCGGCGCAAGGGGTCCGGGACGCTGCCCATCACCTGCATCACGTACCGAAGGTGTCCCACGACCGCCGGGCGCATGGCTGCGCCGCCGTGCTCGTCGTCACGGCGCCAGTAGTCCTCAACTGATGACTTGAGGGCGAGAAGTGTCGATCTCGTCACCCTGCCGTCAGCGAGAGTCAGCAACTCGTCCAGTTCCGTGCCGGATTCGGCTTCGCGCTCCTGCTCGGAGTCAGCGGCGGTTGCGAAGCTCTGAACCGAACGCCTCCGCACAGGCTGCCCGGAGGCGGCGGACGGAGGGATCTCCCAGGGGCGGTGGGCAAGCCCGAGCAAGGCGCCGGGGATACGAAGTCCATCCGCGACCCGCTCGATGACATCGATGTGAGCGAGCCGGCGCTGCCCCGACATGATCTCCCCCACCCGGCTCGGCGTCATGCCGCACAAGGCGGCCACACGAGACGGATAGATGCCGGCTTTCACCTTCACGAGGCGGAACACACTCGCGAAGTCGCGCTGCCGGCAGGCGCGTTGCCACTCAGAGTTCCTGAGCAGTTCTGGCGGGAGCCCTTGTGGCTGGGGTCCGGGCACATGCGCTCCTCTGCCGTCCTAGGCGGTCGTCCGGCCATTGGGCAGCCGTAATGCAGATTACCCACGTTGGGTAATCACTGTGACCTGATTGCGTGATGGCTCCTCGCGGTGAGCTGGTCCTCCGACTGACCGCCCGCGAAAGAGGGCGCGAGGTACGTACGTCCCCAGACCTGGACCCGAAAACCCAAGGTTCCAGGACCTCGGAGGTAAATCCCGTGTCCCTGATGCCCCCGGCACACCGCGTCCCCGCCTTCCCTTCCCGACGTTCTGCCGTGAACCTCGCCATGCCACTCGACGACAACCGCCCCCCGACCGCAGAGGCGACAGCAGACACGGAATCGGATCGGAGGTCTCCTCTCTCCGGTCAAACGCGAGAGGCTACGGCGGACCGACCAACCACCATGAGGAGCCACCATGACTGGCGTTCTGACGACCGATCACCCTGCCTGGATCGAGGTGAGGACCGACACCCACGCACGAGCCGTGCGCACCGCCTCCGGGGTCTGGGTTCTGTCGTGGGACCAGCAGGGCCCGCACATGACCTGTGTGCAGGGCTCTGAGGACGTAAAGCCGACGTTCGTCACCACGGACCCCTCGTGCCTGCCCGATAGTGTCCCTGCCGAGCTCAGGGCTGGGCTCGACGGCCTCGGCCCCACGCAGCGTCCGGCCAACCCCTGGCTGTGGGACGCCATCACCACCGCGATCCTGCGGCAGGTCGTACGCGCCGAGCAGGCCCGCAAGCTGTACAGGGCGTGGTGCCGGACGTTCGGCGCCACCGTCCTCAGCCCCATGGGTGAGCTGTCCGTCGCCCCTACCGCCACCCAGGTTCTGGAACTGGATGACGAACGGTTCACGGATGTCGGGGCCAAGTTCCACCGCAGTGCCTTGCAGGCCGCGGCCACCCACTACGAGCGGCAGTCCATCCACTGGCAGCGTATGGACTCCCACGACCTGGTCGTCGCTCTCATGAGTGTCCCGCGCATCGGCCCATGGACCGCAGCAGCCGCGGCAGCCGACTACACCGGCGACTTCAGCGTCTACCCGCACGACGATCTGGCCGTGCGTACCTGGGCCGGGCAGATCGCGCCCGCCCACGCCTGGCCCGGCAGGAAGGACAAGGGGTTCGGCCCGATGTGGACTGGCATGGCCGGTCCCGACCGCATCGCCCTGCACACCCTGACTCTCTCCACACTCACCTGGGGTTCCCATGCCCGCTGATCCGGAGGGCCCATGCCGCATTTATCACTGATCACGGGTGCCGATCCGACCCGCACGCTCGACGCACTGTTCGTGAACGCGCCGCTGCGCGACTACGACAAACGACCGCGGACCAACGACTACACCCTGCCCGTGCTGGGCATGGCCTATATCGCTACGTACGCGCAGAAGATCGGCGGTTTCAATGTAGGCGTCCTCGACGCCGAAGCACACGGTCTCGGCATCGCAGAGACAGCGAGACTCGTCAACGTCGCACAACCCCGGTGGGCGGCGATGAACCTGCTCGCCCCCACCTACGAGATGTCCGCCCGCATCGCGGCGCGCCTCTCCCCGGACATCGCTCTCATGGTCGGCGGCCACCACGCCAAGGCGATGCCGGACCGTGTTCTGGCCGACCCGCGCATGGCCAACCTGCGGGCTCTCGTGCTGGGTGAGGGCGAACTCCGTGTCACTGCCCTCCTGGAGGACGAGCAACGCCGTCGTGAACTGCCCGGGGTGCTATGGCGTGATCCTCTGCTCGGCACGCGGGCGGCAGGCGTCCCCGTCGGCAAGACGAGTGCTCAGATGCTCGGCCCCGACATCAATGCCTTGCCGTACGTCAACCGCGCCTTCCTGCCCCAGGATCCCTACCGCGCCGCCCCCACGGAGTCGGACCGGCGCCTCGCGGTGTGCCGCGGCACCGAGCCACTGACGCAGGCTGCCCGCGCCGGGCACATGGAGGCGAACATCGTAGGCTCCAGGGGCTGCCCCTACAACTGCACCTTCTGTGGTGCGGCCGTCAGCGCCAACCCCGACGTCAACATCCGAGTTCGCGACCCCGAGGACATCATCGGCGAACTCAACGAGTTGCACGACGAGTACGGCGTCACCGCGTTCCGGTTCGTCGATGACCTGTTCCTCGGCGCCTCCCGCGTCATCAAGACGCAGATGGCGGCCTTCACGCGGCACCGGATCGGCGAGCAGTACGTGTGGGACGCCACCGGGCGCATCAACGTCCTGGACCGGCTCGACAATGCCGGGCTCGAACTGCTCGTCAATAACGGCCTCCGGGAAGTCGCCCTCGGCATCGAGTCCGGCAGCGACCGCATCCTGAGCGCGATGGACAAGCGGATCGACGCCGAGATGACCGAGCGCGTAGCCCGTCGCCTTGTCGAACGCGGCATTGGTGTGAAGGGGTACTTCATCCTCGGCTTCCCCGGCGAGACCCACGAGGACATCCAGGCAACCGTGCGCCACATCCGCAACCTCTGGAGCATCGCCGACGCCAATCCCGGCGACGTGCGGGCCAGCGTGTTCGAGTTCCGCCCCTACCCCGGCACGCCCGTGTGGAAGACACTGACCGACGTCGGCCACGACCCCGACAAGCTCCTCGCGTACGGAGACGTCGACCTGACCGAAGACGGAGCCGACGAGTCGATGCGCCAGCGCGACGAGTTCAACTTCTCCGTCGGCATCCAGTTCGGCGACGTCCCCCTGAGCGAAGTCCGCTCCACCCTGGCCGCGCTGACCCGCGAACAGCACGAGCGCAACCAAGCGACCCGAGAGGACGCGGCGTGACGTCGAAACGCGGGCAGCTCATCACCCTCGACGGCCCCAGCGGCGTCGGGAAGACGACTACCGTCCAGGCCCTGAACAGGGAATTGATCAGACGCGGCCAGGCCGTCCGTCAGACCGTGGAGCCCACCCTCGGCGACATCGGCGTCTTCGTCAGGGAGCACTTCGGCCACATCCGCGGGCGAGCCTTGGCCTGCCTGGTCGCGGCGGACCGGTACGAGCACGTCGAGCACGAGATCGAGCCCTGGCTGAGCACCGGCGACATCGTCGTCTGCGACCGGTACCTCCCCTCAACGCTCGTCATGCAACAACTCGATGGTGTGCCGCTGAAGTTCCTGCTCGACCTGAACGCGCACGTCCTGATGCCGGACCTGGCAGTCATCCTGACCGCGTCCCCCCGCCTCATCGCCGAACGGATAGCCATGCGCGGCCCCCGCAATCGCTTCCACCTCGACCCGACTGCGCCCGGCCGCGAAGTCGACTTGTACGACGAGGCCGCCCAGATCCTCATGACCGCGAACGTGAAGGTGCTGGTCGTGAACACAGGCGACGCCACCCCAAAGGAGGTTGCGGCCACAATCGCCGACGCAATCCCCCATTCGTCGGTAACGTCAGCCGCCTCAATGCCACCAATAACCCCCCAGGAAACATGAATCCGCAACGCGCACAACCCGTCATCGACACGCACGTCCTCCTCCGCGACGGAGACAAACTGCTCTTCTCCCAGCGCGGAGGGCCGTACGGCTACGGCCGCTGGCACATGCCGTCGGGCAAGCTCGACCAGGGCGAGCCCTTGAGTGTCGGAGCCGCCCGGGAACTGCTGGAGGAGACCGGCGTCGAGGTGGACCCAGCTCATCTGCGGCTGGTGCATGTCGTGCACCACAGGCAGAGCGAGGCCGTGGAACGGATCGGGTTCTTCTTCGAGGCCACCGACTGGACCGGGGAGCCCGTCAACAAGGAGCCGGCGAAGTGCCTGGGGCTCCAGTGGTTCAGCGTGCACGAACTGCCCGAGGACTTCATCGAGTACCCGAAGGAAGGACTGCTCGGCTACTTGATGGGTTCCGGCTCTCTGGCAGAGCACGGCTGGTAATGGTCCAGCGCGGCTACCCACGCCTGTTGACGTGCTTGGCGCGAAGACGGACGTGGTCAGTGTCGGGGCGGGAGCGTCGGGGCGAGTAGGTCCAGGGCCTCCTGCCAGCGGAAACGGTCCGCGGCTCCCTCCGTCTTCGGGGGATGGGGCCGGTTCGAGCCGATCAGGACGCCCATCTCGCGCAGTCGCTCCAGGCTCCGGGGATACGCGGGGTGAGAGGCCATGGCCGCGTTCACGTACGGGAGGACCGCCGTCGGGATGCCGAGTCCGTACGCCTCGCAGAGAATTCCCAGGGCGAGGGTGTCGGAGATGCCGGCGGCCCACTTGTTGATCGTGTTGAAGGTGGCCGGTGCGACCGCGATGGCGTCCGGGGGCGGTAGCGGGCGTGGGTCGCCGGGGCTGCGCCAGGCGGATCGGATCGGGTAGCCGGTCTGTGCTGCCACCGCCTCGGCGTCGATGAAGCCGAGGCCCAGCGGGGTGGCGATGACGCCCACGTCCCAGCGCCGCTCCTGCGCGGCGGTGATGAGCGTGCCGACGTCGCCCGCGATGCCGGACGCGCACACGATGACGTACAGGAACGGCTTCTTCGGCTGCACGCTCATCGGCGGCTGCTCGCTCATCGGCGGCTGCTCGCTCATCGGCGGCTGCTCGCTCATCGGCGGCTGCTCGTTCATCGGCGCGCCCTCCCCTGTGGTCATGCTCCCGACCCTAACGGCCAGCGGACATCCCGGACTCGGCACGGAAGACGGAACACGGCCCTCCGGAGTTCATCCAACCGTGCGTCGGGCGCAACTTTCCGCAGGTAGGAGGGGGTGCGCCGGTCTGCGAGTGGGCCCCTCAACTGGGCCCGGGGACCCTGCGTTTGGGCCCGGCCCCCTCCTTACGCTGCTCCCGCTCGGGGGATCGGGGACGGCGTGGGCGAGGAGAACTGATGAGGGGCGCCGACAGGTTGCGCAGATGGCATACGCAGAGCCATGGGCTGGTCGACAGAGGGCATCGCGACCGGGGGCATCGCGACAGAGGGCATCTCGACAGAGGCCATCTCGACCGGAGACAGAGCGACCGGGGGCAGAGCGGCGCCGAGTACGCCGCGATGGTCGGCGTCGTGTCCCTGGTCGTGGCGGCCATCGTCGGTCTGAGCGTGCCCGCCGACGAGGCGACCGGCCTCAAGAGCGCGGTGTGCCGAATACTTCACCCGCTCAGCGGGGCCGAGGCATGCTCCACCGGCGACTACGCGGGCGACGACGGTGACGGCGGAGGCGGCGACAACGGCGGAGGCGGCGGGCCCGGGGATCCCTTCGTCCCCAACGGCGATCCGTTCGAGCCCGCGAGATGTCTGCTGTCGCAGGACCAGACGAAGACCACCGTCGTCATCCAGATCCTCTTCATCAAAATCAGCAGCTCGGAGACGGTCAAGCTCCAGCAGTGGTCCGACGGCACCGTCACCCTGGAGCGCGTGAAGGAGACCGGCGGCGGCGTCACGGCAAGCATCTCCGCCGGCATCCCGGGCCTCAAGGACTGGGGCGGCAGCGCCAAGCTGAGCGGCACATACCTGGCGGGCAGCGGCAGCGGCGGGCAGTGGCTCTTCAACGGGAACAAGACCGGCGATCCCCAGGCAGACCTGGCGGCCAACCTGGAGGACGCGCAGCAGTTCACCGAATACCTCAAGGCGCAGGACGAGTGCAACAGCAGGCCCGCCGGCCCCCGCTCCTCCGAACTGGGCATGATCTGCGGCTACCACGCCGGCAAGAAGAAACCCGATCTCGAACCGGAGCGGGCACCCGACGTCGACATCACCAAGACCTCCACCGAGGCCTCCGGCAACGCCAGCTTCGGCGGAAAGTTCAAGAGCAACGGCAAGAGCGGCAAGGACTCCGGGAAGAGCGACGGTCCCAAGGACCTCGGCAAGATCTCCGGCGAGGTCCTCAACGGCACCATGACCGAGGACGTCGTGGTCATGCGCACCAACACCGGCGCCAACGCCGGGAAGATCACCTTCATCTACACCTTCACCGTCAAGGGCTCGGCCGGCCTGGGCGGGGTCGCCACGGGCGAGCGGATGCAGCAGGTCGCGGTCACCTACGACGCCGCCGCCTACGACCAGGAGGAGAAGGACGGCGCCGAACACCACCCGGAGAAGCTGGTCATCACCACCAGCCAGGAAGCCGGGGACGGCACCGGCATCAAGGTCGAGGCAGGCGCCAACGCCGGTCCCGTGACGATCGACGTCGGCGGCGGTGGCGGAAGCACCCAGTCACAGATCCACACCGAGTCGGCCGAACTCATCCTCGACAACGACACCGACAGCACCCTCGTCGAGGACTGGCTGCGCGGGCGCGGCGACGCCCCCGCCAGCAACCCACTGCCCTCCCCCTCCGACGCCGCCGAAGTGCCGGGCCCGGACGCGAGCCCCCTCGAACGGCTCCTCCACGACAAGGGAAAGCTCAGCAAACTCGACTACAACGCCAACACCGACTGGTGGAACGCATCGCTCGGTATCGGCTTCGGCATCTCCGCCGGACAGTTCACCCTCGGCTTCAAACTCTTCGGCATCGACATCACCCACGAAGAGAAGACGCAGACGATCACCGGCAACCCCACCTATGCCACCGGCCCCAAGAGCGGCGGCGCCCGCCCCTGGGTCGAGTGGAAGAACTGCACCCGGACCAAGCCCATCCCGACCTGATCTGACCGAAGGACCGCGTGGTCGCGCGCGACCGAGCCGCCCGCACGCGGCCACGCGGCTCAGCGGTGCCGGCCCGCTCCCTCCCCCGCCACGCCCCTGATCGCCGTCTCCACCGCCGCCACCCGCTCCGTCAGCAGGCCCAGCGCCGCCACCGCCCGGGTCATCGGGTCGGTCTCCGGGCCGCCCAGGGACTGGGTACGGGCGTAGGCCGTCTTGACGGCCGTCCAGCGGGCCGCGCGGGACGGGGTGAGGGTGGCGCGGAGTTCGGCGAGTTTGAGGAGGTTGGATTCGGCGCCGGTGGTGAGGGTCTGGGCCTCGCCCCTGTAGTGGTCCTCGATCAGCGCCGCCACTTCGGCGTCGTTCATGACCGCGTCGATACGGGCCGCGATCTTGTTCATGTTGCGGTAGGAGCCCTGGAGCAGGAAGGGCGGTTCGGTGCGGGAGGTATCGGACTGGGCCGCCGAGGCGATATAGGCCGCGTTGACCGCGAGGACCGTCGCGCGGGCCGTCAGCAGATGGCGCAGGACGGCGAGTACGCGGTCGAGTTCGGCCGGGGTGTAGGGGTGGGTCAGCCGGTCGGCGCGGGCCGTGGGGTCGGCGTCGGCCAGGCGTACGAGGAGATCGAGGTCGGCGCGGTCACGGGCGGCGAGAGGGGCCAGGACCGGGTGGGCGGTCAGGGCGTTCTCGATGAAGCTGAGCGCGAAGACGTCCTCCTTGCCGGTCAGTACGTCGCCGAGGTTCCAGACGTCGGCGCGGTTCGCGAGCATGTCGGGGATACGGAAGCGGTGGCCCGACTCGGTGTACGGGTTGCCGGCCATGCAGACCGCGAAGCGCTTGCCGCGCAGGTCGTACGTGCGCGTCTCACCGTTCCGTACGCCCTCGATCCTGCGCTGCGCGTCGCACAGCGGGATGAACTGCTGGAGCAGTTCCGGCGAGGTGTGCTGGATGTCGTCCAGATACAGCAGCGTGTTGTTGCCGCTCTCCAGGGCGAAGTTGATCTTCTCGACCTCCTGGCGGGCCGTCGCGTTCGGCGCCCGGTCCGGGTCGAGCGAGGTGACCTCGTGGCCCAGCGCCGGGCCGTTGATCGTGACCAGGACCAGGCCGAGCCGGTCGGCGACGTACTCCATCAGCGTCGTCTTGCCGTACCCCGGCGGGGAGACGAGCAGCAGCAGACCGTTGCTGTCGGTGCGCTTCGTCTCGTCCGCCGTGCCGAGCTGCTTGGCGAGGTTGTCGCCGATCAGCGGCAGATAGACCTCGTCGATCAGCCGGTTGCGTACGAAGGACGACATGACGCGCGGCCGGTGGTCGTCCAGCCGCAGCCGTGCCCGCTCGGCCGCGACCAGGGCGGCGCGGCCTCGCTGGTAGGCACGGAAGCCGGGGGCGATCCGGTCACGGAAGTCCCGTGTACGGGACAGGAGTTCATCGATACGGACGGTCAGCCGGCGCCGCTCGATCCTCGGGTGGCGTCCGAGCAGTCCGTCCACGGTCTCGGTCAGCGGCGCCGCCGAGTCGTAGCGGACGAGGTCCGGGCAGAGTTCGACGGCGGTCGCCTCCGCCAGCTCTCCCGCGTCGGTGCCCTCCCTGCCATCGGCCGTCGCGTACGCGGTCAGCCAGTTCTCCACCAGCTGGCGCCGCGCCGCCAGGTCGTCGCGGAGACCGGCCAGATCGTCGTCGTACGCCGACGTGTCCACGGCGCGGCGGAAGGTGTCGAGGAGGGTACGGGCGCCCGCGCCGGTGACAAAGCCCTCGGGGCCACCGGTCAGCTCCTCGAAGAGGTATTCCGCGCTCAGAGTGGTGTCGTCGTTCAGGGATGTCCCGGCGCTCAGGGATGTCCCGCCCGCCGTCATGAACGTCCCTATCGCTTCCGCCAGTTCACGCTGAAGCTCCGCGATCGCCGGCGCCAGTCCGAACGTCTCCCGCGCCCGCGCCATCGACACCGCGCGCCGCGTCCAGGCGTCCCGCGCCCCCTCCGTCGTGCCGTGCGCCCAGAACAGCTGCGCGGCGGCGCGGACGGCCGGCGGATAGCGCAGCAGCCCCGCCCCGGCACGCAGCCTCAGCAGCGCGCCGAGGATCAGCGTGGCGTCGTGGTCGTGGACCCCGCGCTCGTACCCCTCGTCGTACGCCGACTCCGCCGACCGCCGTACGAAAGCCGCGAGTTCGCCGTCAAAGACATCAGGCGCTCCGGGCCCCAGCTCGGCCAGCAGCCGCGCCGCCAGGTACTCCGCCCGGTAGACCTCCGGCGACTCCGACGGCAGCGTCTGCCCCCAGTACGGGCGCGTCGCCGCGAACTCCGGGTCCGTCACCGGCGCGCGGTAGTCGGTCCCGGTGAGCGCGAAACTCAGTCCCGCACCCGAACTGTCCGGTACGAGCGTGAGGTCGAGCGGCTGCGTGTTCACGGCGAAGCTGTGCCGCCCCAGCCGGATCAGCGCGCCGCCGTCCGCGTACAGGTCCGCGCGGTCGCGCAGCGCGCGCGACGCCTCCTGCCGCGCGGCCTTGAGCCGCCCCTCCAGCTCGCCGGCCCGTACCCGGTCGCCCAGTTCCCACAGCTCCGCCACCGTACGGCGGACCTTCGCGACCATCGGGTCGGAGGCGAAGTACGTACTGACCTCGTCGGCCGAGTCCAGGGCCGCCGCCCGCCGCCCGACCGTCTCCAGCACCCGCGCGGCCGACTCCCCCAGCCGCTCGGCGCGCCGGGCGCGGGCGTCATGGAGGCCCTGTTTACGGGCCGAGAACGTCTCGTAGATCTCGCCGCGCCTGGTGGCCAGCACGGCGAGGAAGTCGTCCGACTCCGCGAACCGGGATTCGAGGTTCTCCAGCCGCAGCAGCAGCGTCGCGAGCTGGTCGTCACATGTCTCGGGGGAGTCGGCGGCGGCCAGCGCGCCCGTGACCGCCTGCCCCAACAGGGCCGATTCGGCGGCGAATTCGGCCCGTCCCTCGTGGTCGCGCAGCTCTCCGCGGCGCGCGTCGAGCGTGGCGCGGGCGCTGTTGACCCCGCCCAGGACCTCGGCGATCCGCTCCAGGATGGACGTACGGACGGTCGCGTCCTCGATGTCGAGCCCCGTGACGACCTCGGTGACGGTACGCAGCCCCGCGGCCAGTTCGTCCAGCCGCGCGGTGAGCGGCGCGGCCCCGGCCGCGGTGGCGAGCGCGCCCGCCTCCTCCGTCAGCCGCGCGATCTCCTCGTGGTGGCCGGTGAAGGCGTCGTCGCGGCGCAGGAACCGGACCGCCCGCTGCGCGAACGCGGTGAGATCCTTCTCCGTCTCCGCCGCGAGCGCGTCGACGCGCGCGAGGTCCGCGTACCGCCGCTCCTTGAGGGTGAGCAGATGGCCGTGCGCGCGGCGCAGTTCGGTCAGCCGTCCGACCCACGCGGCGGCCGAGGGCGGTACCTCGCCGCGGGCCCGGCGGACCAGCGCCGCGATCCCGGCGGCGGACGCGTCGAGCGCCTCGGCGGCCTGCCGGGTCAGGGTCTGTACGGTCGCGAACTCGGCCAGGACCTGTTCCGCGGTGGCCTGTACGGCGGCCACCGGCCCGCGCAGATCGCCCGTGCCGGGATCGGCCAGCCAGTGGTAGGTGTCGGTGACGCGCACACAGGCGGCGAGCAGCGTCTCGTACCCGGCGGTGGTCGGGGCGGCCGTCTCGGTGACGGCGCGGGCCAGCGACAGACAGTCGGAAATGCCGCGGACGAGGTCGGCGTTGCCGATTCTCCCCAGCGCCCCGCCGCCACCGTCCCCATCACTGTCACCGCCGCCGTCACCGCCCCCGCCCCCGTCTCCCGTCGCGGCGGCATGGGTGTCGGAGACATACGCGGAGCGCCAGATCTGGAGCGGATGGACCCGG
Source organism: Streptomyces scopuliridis (assembly GCF_042790125.1). Taxonomy (GTDB): domain Bacteria; phylum Actinomycetota; class Actinomycetes; order Streptomycetales; family Streptomycetaceae; genus Streptomyces; species Streptomyces scopuliridis_A. Next base: position 73,125 of record NZ_JBHTZS010000004.1, on the reverse strand, counting down.
GCCGGCTCGGCGCGCTCGTCGGCGCGCAGCACGATCAGCGTGCCGTCCTCGAACAGCGCGTACCCGTGGCAGGAGAGCGGGGCGGCGACCTCCTCACGGATCAGGTTGTACGGGAGGAGCAGGCTGCGGCCCTCGGCGCGGGCGTGGAAGACGTACAGCACGTCCTCGCCGTTCGGGGAGCGCAGCTCACGCTCGAACTCCAGGCCCCCGGCGTCGAGATCGAAGGTCTTGTGCGCGCCCGAGGCCAGGCAGTAGCCGCCGGGGAAGACGATGCCCTGGTCCTCGGGCAGCCTCCGGCAGGCCCGCCCGATCCCGTCCAGCCGGACGACGGTCCGGGTGACGGTGTTGAAGACCAGATAGCGCGCGGCCTCCTCCTTGTACGGGCGGACGCGCAGCAGGATCAGCACGCCGGCCCGCGCGTGGGCGACCTCGGCGTCCGCGAGCGACTGGAGCGGCTCCTCGACCGGCTCGGTGTGGATGCCGTCGCCCGACTCGGTGTCGTTCTCGGTCTTGACGGTGAGCGCGCCGCCGACTGTCGAGACGAAGACCTGGCCGCCGTCGACGGAGATGTGCGGATGCCGGCCGAGGACCTGGTCCTCGCGGGTGGTGACCGTCCACTCGACGTCGTGGGAGGCGGGGACGACATGGTCGCGCTCGCCGCGCGCGTCCAGGAACGCGACGGTGCCGTCCGCCGGGTCCGTGTCCGTCGCGTTCGCCGCACCGGCCGCACCGGCCGCGCCCGCCGCCACGGTCCAGCGCAGGACGCGGATGTCGTCGGTGCTCTCGCCGGTCTGGAAGACGGCGAGCAGTCTGTCCCCGGTCCGCCGGAGCCGGAGCAGCCGGGCGTCGCGGAAATAGCGGTGGAGATCCGCGAACTCCCTGACGAAGCGCGGGTCGTCGAGGAGACCGGGCACGGCGTCGGCGGGGAGCGGGTTCAGCTCGCGGTCGTGCAGGGCGAGGACGTCGCCGACGGCGATGTCCGACGACGTCGTACCGGGCGGGCTGGTGTAGCCGAAGAGGAGCGCGCCCCCGACGGACACGACGTCCCGGGGGACGGCGGGCCGTTCGGTCCGTACGCGCCCGGTCCCGGTCAGGGCCAGCTCCATCGAGCCGAACGCCTTGATCCGGCGGGAGTTCAGCTCCTCGGCGCGCCGCGCCAGCTCGCGGGCCTGCGCACCGAGCCGGTCGCGCAGCACCTCGTACGTACCGGCGTCCACTTCGGTCTCCATGGGACTCTCTCTCGCTTTCCGTACGAGTCGTTCGCGTACGAGCCGTTCTCTCCAGCAGCGACCACGCCGCGTTGCCCGCGGGATCCGGAGCCATCGACCCCCGTACGTCGGCTCCGGATCCCGCGTGCCCTCCGAGGGTGTCCCCTCAGCCCTTGACCGCGCCGTTCACGGCCTCGGTCAAGTGGTCCAGTTGGCCGGCCCCCGCCGCCCCCGCCGCCCCCGCCGCCCCCGCCGCGCCGGGCACACCGGGCACACCGAGCGCGCCCGACTTCATCAGCTTCATCAGCAGCGCCGACACCGTCAGGTTCTGCACGTCGGCCGTCGAGACCGACCCGAGGATCTGCTTCAGGTCCTCCGGCAGGCTGGCCGTACCGTCCAGATACGGCTTCGCGAGCGCCTGCGCCGTCTCGGAGTGCTGGACGAATCCGTCGACGCTCTTGCCGAGGGAGACCGACGACACGAGCCGGTCGAAGAAGACGGAGTCACCGCCGACGATAGTGATGTCGGAGTTCTCAAGTCCCGTGGCGAGCACGGTGGCCTGCGCCTCCGCGACCTGCCGCTGTACGTCGAGACCCGCGAGCCGGATCTCCTTCTCCGCCGCCAGCCGCAGCCGGTACTCCTCGTGCGTACGGGACGCCTCGTCCAGCGCGGCCATCGCCGCCGCCTTCTCGGTCAGCCCCTCGGCCTCGGCCTTCAGCCTCTCGCCGATCATCGCCGCCTCGGCGGTGGCCTGGGCCCGGGTGCCCTCGGCCGTCGCCAGCGCCTTCAGCCGGGTCCCCTCGGCCTCCGCCCGCAGCCGGGCCTCCGTGGCCTCGGCCTCCGCGCGGCCCGCCTTCTCCAGGACGTCGGCCTCCTTGTCGCGTACCTGCACCCCGGCGAGACCGGCCGCCGCCGTCTCGGCCTGGATGCCCTCCGCGAGCCGCAGCTTGGCGCGCGAGTCGAGATCGGCGGACTTCAGCCGGGCCTCGGCGAGCGTCAGCTGCTCGGCCGCGTGGTGCTTGGCCGCGACCTCCGCCGCCTCGGCCGCCTTGATGTCCTTGACCAGCTTCTCCTGGGCCTCCGCCTCGGCGGCGATGATCACGGACTGCCGGGTGCGCTCGGCCTCCTCGACGATCCGGAGCTTCTTGATGGACTCCTCCTGCTCGGCGACGGTACGGTCCACCGCGATCCGCTCCCGGATCACGTCCGCGACCTCCCGGCGCTCCGCCTCGACCTCCTTGTCCTTGGAGATCCGGCTCAGTTCGGTCTCGCGCTCCCGTCCGATGACCTCAAGGACGCGGTCCTTCTCGATGCGCTCGTTCTCGATGGCGATGACGCGCTCGCGGTTCTTCTGCGCCACGGCGATCTCGCGCGCCTGGTTCTCCCGCTGCACGCCGAGCTGTTCCTCGGTACGGAGGAACGCGGTCTGCGCGCCGAGCCGCTCCTCCTCCTGCACCTTGGAGGTCGCCGCCTCCTCGCGGGCCCGCAGCGTCTCCACCTCGCGGCGCTGCTTGATCTCGGCCTCGGCCTGCCGCCGTTCCAGCTCCAGGATGGTTTCCCGGGCGTCGACGTTCTGCCGGGTGATCTCCTTCTGCTCGGTGCGCTGGAACTCGTTGGTGCGTACGTGCTCGACCGCCGTCAGTTCGGTGATCTTGCGGATGCCCTGGGCGTCGAGGATGTTCGCGCCGTCGAGCTGTGTCATCGGCGTCTGCTCAAGGAAGTCGATGGCCGCGTCGTCGAGGTGGTAGCCGTTGAGGTCCGTACCGATGACGCGGATGATCCGGTCCCTGAACTCCTCGCGCTTGGTGTAGAGATCGACGAAGTCCAGCTGCTTGCCCACGGTCTTCAGCGCCTCGGAGAACTTGGCGGCGAAGAACTCCTGGATGGCGGCGGGGTCGCTGGCGCGTTCCGTGCCGATCGCCTGGGCGACCTTGATGACGTCCTCGACGGTCTTGTTGACCCGTACGAAGAACGAGATGTGGATGTCGGCGCGGATGTTGTCCTGGCAGATCAGACCTTCTCTGCCGGTGCGGCGGATCTCGATGATCTTCACCGAGATGTCCATGAACTCGGCCTTGTGCAGCACCGGCAGCACGATGGCGCCGGTGAATGTGACATCGACCTTCTTGGTCTTGGAGATGATCAGCGCGCGGCCCTGTTCGACCTTCCGGAACAACCGGCTGACCAGCAGGGACAGGGCGAGGGCGATGAGCAGGACAACGGCGATGAGCACGCCGATGCCCAAGGAGATGGCATCCATGTGATGTGTCCTTGAAAGAAGGCGAAGAGGAAGAGAGAGAGGGCGAACGGAGCGCGCGACGGACCTGGTTGCCGGCGGAACGCGGGCTCAGCGGAACGCGGCTCGACGGAACTCGGCTCGACGGACGAAGCCCGACGGACGGAACTCGGCGGACGGAACTCGGCGGAGGAAGCTCGGCTCAGCGGGCGGAGCGCGGGTCGAGCGCCGGGTCGAAGGGCGCGACCCAGAAGAACTCGCCGTCGACGTCGAACGCGTACAGCAGGCCCGTGCTTCCGGCGACGAGTACGTCGTCGTCGCTCCGGCCGGTCTGCCTGACCTGGACCACCGCGGTCGAGCCGTCGGCCGCCGCGACCTCGGCCTGACCGAAGTCGGCGGAGACGGAACCGGTACGGATCGTGCAGGTCAGCCCGATGAAGTCCAGCCGGGACGGCGGCGCCTGTTCAGGTACGAGGTCACGCAGCCGGCGTACGAGCAGCCGCGTGACGCCCCAGGCGATCAGCAACGCGGCGGCCGGCACGGCCACGGACAGCAGGGTCCCGGCGGCGCCTGACACCCCGGAACGGCGCACCAGCACCGAGCCGACGAGACCGGCGAACCACGCCACGGCGATCACCAGCGACACCGTGACGGTCACCGGCACCCCGCCGAGCCCCGCCGCGTCGGTCACCGGACGCGGCTGGAAGGAGTCGTGTTCGGCGGCGCCGGCCAGTACGAGCAGCCAGAAGGCGATGACCACGAGCAGCGCGGCACCGAAGAGGACGGCGGGAAAACCCAGCGCGGCGTCAAGGAACTCACTCATCGCCCACCCCCGATTCCCCCTGCGTACGTGCGACTCCGGACCCCGGCGCCGTCGGCGTTTCCGCATCCCGGCACCGGGGTCGCTCCCCCGTTTGCGCAGTACCTATTCTGCGTGCAGTGGGCATGTACACGCATTGCCGGATCCCGGCAGTCTTAACGCGTTCTTAATGCCGGGCAGCGCCACGGGGTCACGGCGCGCACGCAGCCCCGGACGCCGGACCGCACAGCGGACCGGACAGCCGCCCCCGGCTCAGTCCTCGCCCTCCAACTCCCCCTCGGTCTCCGAGGAACACCGCCCGCAGCGCGTCCAGCACCGCCGCCGTGGTACTGGAAGTAGCCGTCGCGGCCCACTGCGATCAGCGGAAGCAGTTGTGTACAGGCCGCCTGAATTCGTATGTCACGAAGCTGTCGCCAAGTCCCGTGCAGGCGAATCCAGTCTTCGCCAGGACGCGGCCGGAGGCGGGGTTGTGGGGGTGGTGCTCAGCGGTAAGCAGGGCGAGGCCGAGCGTGGTGAACGCGAAGCTGACGAGCTGCTTGACCGCGTGATCGGTTTCGCCGGGGCGGCGGTCTGCCTCGAACACCCCACCGGGCTCGTGTGGAGCACGCGCTCAGCCTCCGTACGGCCCGCGACCGAGTGGGAGAAGCGGCAGCTCAAGGCCCTTGCCAGGCTCCACAGGCAGAAGCGTCTTCCGACGAGTGCCGCCACGATCCGTCAGCACCGCACCGGACGGAACGACGGTGAAGGCGGGGCACTGACCTCGCGCACCCGCCGTCGGCCCGCCCGGGGTCAGATCGCGTCTGGGTCGATCGGGCCGACGCCGGTGCCGTCATACAGCGCCGGGCGTACGGACCGCGCCGCTCCGTCCCTCAGACCTGCACCACGTGTACGTCCTGGGCGTTCAGCGCCCTCAGGTAGGCGTCGAGGTCGGCCGGATCGCTGGTGAAGACCACGGCGCTACCGTGCCGCGCCGCTGTCAGCGCCACGAGGGCGTCCACCGCGTCCGGACGCTCCTTCGGGGGGAGGTCCGCCGTACCGAGAGCGCTGCCGACACGCTGCCACTCGATGAGGTCAGGGCCCGTCGCACACACTATGCACATTGTCTGACCGGCACTGGTGGGGCGCATGGCCGGCGACGCGCTGCGCGCCTGCGGCACGGTGCACTCCTTCAGCACACCGGCGAGGGCATGCACCGTGGCCGGAGTGGGGCGCCAGACCTGGGCGAGCACCGGACCGAGCACCACCGCACGGTGCGGCGTGTTCTTGACACCCGCGTGCAGGGCCACCGCCTTCGCCTTGCGGTCCGCGAGCGCGATGAGCATGCCGGTGTCGTACACCGGAACACGGATCGTCACGCGGCGTCGCCCGGGCGGACGGACGGGCCGGTCACGCCTTCGACGCCGTAGACGAGGTCCATGGCCGCGCGCACCTCGCGCCGCTCCTCCTCGGTCAGGTCGCCCTCCGCGGTCTCCGGCAGCGGCGGCAGCGCCAGCGCCTCCTCCTCGGCCGCCGCGATCAGGGCGTCGAGCCCGGCGAACTGGGCTTCGGCGACCTCCACCTCAGCCATCTGCCGGGTCGCGGCGTTGACGAGATAGGCGGAGACGTCCATGCCCGCGCGTTCCGCGTGAGCACGGATGCGCTCAGCGTGCTCGCTCTCCAGGCTGATACTGATCCTCGTCTTGGACATACCAGGAGTGTAAGACGCGTATTACGATTCGCCAAGCGCGCTCCTCCGCCCCCCTCAGTCCTCCCCCTCCAGCTCCCCCTCGGTCTCCAGGAACACCGCCCGCAGCGCGTCCAGCACCGCCGGGTCCGGCTTGGCCCACATGCCGCGGGACTCCGCCTCCAGCAGGCGTTCCGCGATGCCGTGCAGGGCCCAGGGGTTGGCCTCCTGGAGGAATTCGCGGTTCTCGGGGTCCAGGACGTAGGTCTCCGTGAGCTTGTCGTACATCCAGTCCGCGACCACGCCCGTCGTCGCGTCGTACCCGAAGAGGTAGTCGACCGTCGCGGCCAGCTCGAAGGCGCCCTTGTAGCCGTGGCGGCGCATCGCCTCGATCCAGCGGGGGTTGACCACGCGGGCGCGGAAGACCCGGGAGGTCTCCTCGACCAGGGTGCGCGTGCGGACGGTCTCGGGGCGGGTCGAGTCGCCGATGTACGCCTCCGGGGCCGTGCCCTTGAGCGCGCGGACCGTGGCGACCATGCCGCCGTGGTACTGGAAGTAGTCGTCCGAGTCCGCGATGTCGTGCTCGCGGGTGTCGGTGTTCTTGGCGGCCACCGCGATGCGCCGGTACGCGGTCTCCATCTCGTCGCGCGCCGGGCGGCCGTCGAGTTCGCGGCCGTACGCGTAGCCGCCCCACACCGTGTAGACCTCGGCGAGATCCGCGTCCGTGCGCCAGTCGCGGCTGTCGATGAGCTGGAGGATGCCCGCGCCGTACGTACCGGGGCGGGAGCCGAAGATACGGGTCGTGGCGCGGCGTTCGTCGCCGTGCTCGGCCAGGTCCGCCTGGGCGTGGGCGCGGATGAAGTTGGCGTCGGCGGGCTCGTCCAGCGAGGCCGCGAGCCGTACCGCGTCGTCCAGCAGCCCGATCGCGTGCGGGAACGCGTCACGGAAGAAGCCGCTGATGCGCAGGGTGACATCGACACGCGGGCGGCCGAGTTCGGCGAGAGGGATCGCCTCCAGGCCCGTCACCCGGCGCGACGCGTCGTCCCACACCGGGCGGACGCCCAGCAGCGCCAGCGCCTCCGCGATGTCGTCGCCCGAGGTGCGCATCGCGCTCGTACCCCAGAGGGACAGTCCGACCGAGGTCGGCCAGTCGCCGTTGTCGGTGCGGTAGCGGGTGAGGAGGGAGTCCGCGAGGGCCTGGCCGGTCTCCCAGGCGAGCCTGCTCGGTACGGCCTTGGGGTCGACGGAGTAGAAGTTGCGGCCGGTCGGCAGGACGTTGACCAGGCCGCGCAGCGGGGACCCGGACGGGCCCGCCGGTACGAACCCGCCGCTCAGCGCGTGCACCACATGCTCGATCTCGTCGACCGTGCCCGCGAGACGCGGTACGACCTCGCGCGCCGCGAAGCCGAGGACCGCCGCGACCCCGTCCGGCAGGCCGGCGGCCACGTCCGGCACCGCCGCCGGGTCCCAGCCCGCGTCCTCCATCGCCTGGACGAGCGCGCGGGCCCGCTCCTCCGTCTCGTCGGCGTCGGTGCGGGTCGCCGCCGACTCGTCGAGCCCCAGGGCCTCGCGCAGACCGGGCAGGGAGGCCGTACCGCCCCAGATCTGCCGGGCGCGCAGGATCGCCAGGACCAGATTGACGCGCGCCTCGCCGGCCGGGGCGCCGCCGAGCACATGCAGACCGTCGCGGATCTGCGCGTCCTTGACCTCGCAGAGCCAGCCGTCGACATGGAGCAGGAAGTCGTCGAACCCGTCGTCGTCCGGCCGGTCTTCGAGCCCCAGGTCGTGGTCGAGCTTCGCCGCCTGGATCAGCGTCCAGATCTGGGCGCGGATCGCGGGCAGCTTGGCCGGGTCCATGGACGAGATCGCCGCGTACTCGTCGAGCAGCTGCTCAAGGCGCGCGATGTCGCCGTACGACTCGGCGCGGGCCATCGGCGGGACGAGATGGTCCACCAGCGTGGCGTGGACGCGCCGCTTGGCCTGCGTGCCCTCGCCCGGGTCGTTGACCAGGAACGGATAGATCAGCGGCAGATCGCCGAGCGCGGCGTCGGGGGCGCAGGCCGCGGACATGCCCGCGTTCTTGCCGGGCAGCCACTCCAGATTGCCGTGCTTGCCGAGATGGATCATCGCGTCGGCGCCGAAGCCGCCGTCCTCGCGGGCGGCCTGGATCCAGCGGTAGGCCGCCAAGTAGTGGTGCGAGGGCGGCAGATCGGGGTCGTGGTAGATCGCGATGGGGTTCTCGCCGAAGCCGCGCGGCGGCTGGATGAGGATCAGCAGATTGCCGCGCCGCAGGGCGGCGAGCACGATGTCGCCGTCCGGGTCCCCGCCGGAGGCGGCCCGGCTGCGGTCCAGGAACATCTCACCGGGCGGCGGCCCCCAGTGCCGCTCCACCGACTCGCGCAGCTCGGCGGGGAGTTGGCCGTACCACCGCCGGTAGTCGGCGGCCGGGATACGGACCGGGTTACGGGCGAGCTGCTCCTCGGTCAGCCACTCCTGGTCATGGCCGCCGGCCTCGATGAGGGCGTGGATCAGCTCGTCGCCGTCGCCCGAGGCCAGACCGGGGACGGGCTCGGAACCGAAGTCGTAGCCCTCCTGGCCCAGCCGGCGCAGCAGGGAGACCGCGCTGGCGGGGGTGTCGAGACCGACCGCGTTGCCGATGCGGGAGTGCTTGGTGGGGTACGCGGAGAGCACCAGCGCGACGCGCTTGTCGGCGTTCGTGACGTACCGCAGCCTGGCGTGGCGCACGGCGATCCCGGCCACCCGCGCGGCCCGTTCGGGGTCGGCGACGTAGACCGGCAGGCCGTCCGGGTCCAGCTCCTTGAAGGAGAACGGGACGGTGATCAGGCGGCCGTCGAACTCCGGCACCGCGACCTGCGAGGCGGCGTCGAGCGGGGACAGCCCCTCGTCGCTCCCGGCCCAGGCGGCGCGGCTGCCGGTGAGGCAGAGGGCCTGGAGGATCGGTACGTCGAGCGCGGCGAGCGCCCCCGCGTCCCAGGCCTCGTCGTCCCCGCCCGCCGACGCCTCGGCCGGCTTGGTGCCACCCGCCGCGAGCACGGTCGTGACGATGGCGTCGGCCTCGCGCAGGGCCACCAGCAGCTCGGGCTCGGGGGCGCGCAGGGAGGAGACATAGAGCGGCAGGGCGCGGGCGTCGGCCGCCTCGATGGCCTCGCACAGCGTGTCCACGAAGGCGGTGTTCCCGCTCAGCTGGTGCGCGCGGTAGTAGAGCACCGCGACCGTCGGCCGGTCCGCGCCCGGCGCGGTGGCCCGTACCGGGCGGGGCACCCGGCCCCAGGTGGGCGCGGCGGCGGGCGGCTCGAAGCCGTGGCCGGTCAGCAGGACCGTGTCGGAGAGGAAGCGCGCGAGCTGGTCCAGGTTGGCGGGGCCGCCGTGCGCGAGATAGGCGTGCGCCTCGGCGGCGATACCGATGGGGACGGTCGACGCCTCCATCAGCTGGGCGTCGGGGGCCTGTTCACCGGTGAGGACCACGACCGGACGGTCACCCGCGAGCAGCAGATCGATCCCGTCCTGCCAGGCGCGCAGCCCGCCGAGGAGCCGTACGACCACGAGGTCGGCGCCGTCGAGCAGCGCGGGCAGTTCATCGAGCGCGAGCCGGGCGGGGTTGGCGAAGCGGTACGGGACGGGCCCGCCCGCCGCGTTCGCCGCGCGGGCGCTGAGCAGATCGGTGTCGGACGTCGACAGGAGCAGAAGCATGCGGCGTCTGGCCTTCCTCGGGGTCCGCGCCCCGGGCGAGGTGTGGAGGACGGCGGGAGTTCCTGGCTCGCCCGGCTGCTGCCGGACTCACAGTGGCGGGACCGCGCCGGGTTCGCACCGGGCTTCCTCCCCATGACGCCGTCGCTGGCGTTGACGGGCCGGGCGGGCCCGTCGTCTGCATAGTAAGTGCTGAGGTCACGGGCAGGGGAGGGCGCCTGGAACACGGGCCGGTACGGGGCCGGTACGAGGCTCGTACCGGGGGGCGGCACAGGGCTCGTACCGGGGGTCGGTACGGAGCCGGAGCGGCTTGGCGGTGCCCTGGAGGTGGCCCGGAGGTGGCCGGGCGGCGGGACGGGAGCGGGTGTGGGTACGTGGGTATGCTCGCCGCCATGCCGCCCACCTCGCCAACACCCGTGAACCGGGACGAAGCTCCCCCGCGGGCCGCCGTAGAGGCTCCTCCGCGGGAGCGGGGCGACGCCTGCCCCGGCGCGCTGCGGCTGCATGCCGCCGACGACGGCCGGCTGGCCCGACTGCGGCTGCCCGCAGGGCTGCTGACACCTCGTCAGGCCGAGGCACTGGCGGGCGCGGCGGAGCGGCTGGGCGACGGACATCTGGACCTCACCTCCCGGGGCAATGTGCAACTGCGCGGCCTGGGCGGGAGCTGCGGCGCGGAACTGGCCGAGCTGCTGCGCGACGCCGGACTGCTGCCCTCGGAGACGCACGAGCGGGTACGGAACATCGTCGCGTCGCCGTTGGCCGGACTCGACGAACTGCCCTCCGCCGACGTCCAGTTGTGGGCGCGCGAGCTGGACGGACTGCTCTGCGCGAGCGCGCGGGCGGCGGCTCTCTCCGGGCGGTTCCTCTTCGCGCTGGACGACGGACGCGGCGATGTGGCGGCACTCGGCGCCGATGTGACGTTGCTCGCACGGCGGGACGGGTCGGCGGTCGTACGTACCGGGGCAAACCGGTCCGGCGCGCGCGTGGCCCCCGAGGACGCCCCGCGCGCCGCCCTGTTGGCGGCGGAGACGTTCCTCACGTTCGCGGAGGCGAGTGGCGCGAGTGGCTCGGGCGCCTGGCGGGTACGGGAGCTGCCCGCCGAGGACGGCCGGGAGCTGGAGGCGGCGGTACGCGCGCGGCTGGCGGACGCCGGGATCGGGACGGAGTCCGTGGCGGACGCGACGGGTCCGGACCCGGACCCCGATCCGAACCGGAGCCTGGCCCCGAGCGCGAGCGCGGGCGCGGGTCCGGGCTCGGAAGGAGAGCCTCCCCTTCCAGGTCCCGTCATGTCGCCCGACGGGACCGTGGCACTCTCCGTCCACGCCCGCCTCGGCCGGCTGAGCGTGGCCCAGTGGCGGCTGCTCGCCACGGCGGCGAACGGACCGCTGCGCGTGACCCCCTGGCGCGGAGTGATCGTGCCGGGCGTGGCCCCGGCCGCGGCCGACGGCGTCCTGGACCGGCTCCGTACGGCCGGCCTGATCACCGACCCGCGCTCCCCCTGGCACGGCGTCGGCGCCTGCACCGGGCGGCCCGGCTGCGCGAAGGCGCTGGCGGACGTACGGTCCGACGCGGCGGCGGCCGTGTCCCGCCACGGCTCGGGCGGACTGCCCGTCTACTGGTCGGGATGCGCGCGCCGCTGCGGCCATCCGCAGGGCCGGTGGGTGGATGTGGTCGCGACGGGCGAAGGCCGCTACGACATCTCCGTACAGGCAGATGCCCGTCCGGTCACCACCACAGGAACGAAACTCGCCGACGCGGTTGCGGCGGCACGCACGACCCCCTTGACGAGATGAGCGAGAAGACCACGGTGTCCAGAGTGACCACAGGGTTCACAGGGTTCGAGTACGAGAAGGACGGCGCGGCGATCTACCGCCAGTCCTTCGCCACGATCCGCGCCGAGGCGGACCTCACCGGACTGCCGGCCGAGGTCTCCCAGGTCGCGGTCCGGATGATCCACGCCTGCGGCATGGTCGACCTGGTGCGCGATCTCGCCTTCAGCCCCGATGTGGTGATCCGCGCCCGCGAGGCGCTGCGCGCGGGCGCGCCCGTGCTGTGCGATGTGGCGATGGTCGCCAGCGGGGTCACCCGCAAGCGGCTGCCCGCGGACAACGAGGTCGTCTGCACCCTCTCCGATCCGTCGGTGCCCGCCCTGGCCGCCGAGTTGGGGACGACCCGCAGCGCGGCGGCGCTGGAGCTGTGGCGGGACCGGATGGAGGGCGCGGTGGTGGCCGTCGGCAACGCGCCGACCGCCCTCTTCCGGCTGCTGGAGATGATCGAGGACGGCGCCCCGCGCCCGGCTGCGGTCATCGGGGTACCGGTCGGATTCATCGGCGCGGCCGAGTCCAAGGACGCGCTCGCCGGACACCGCTCCGGCCTGGAACACCTGGTCGTACGGGGACGGCGGGGCGGCAGCGCCCTCGCCGCCGCGGCCGTCAACGCGATCGCGAGCGAGGAAGAATGAGCGCCCGGAGCACCACCGGTGAGCAGGCGGCGGGCGGGCACTCCCCGGCCGGTGAACGCGGCGTGGGCTCGGAGTCGGGCGTCGGCTCGGGCGTGGGCTCGGACTCGGATTCGGGCGTGGGCTCGGACTCGGGCGTCGGCCGGCTGTACGGAGTCGGTCTGGGCCCGGGAGACCCGTCCCTGATGACGGTCCGGGCCGTGCAGGTCATCGCCGAGGCCGATGTGATCGCGTATCACAGCGCCCGCCACGGCCGGTCCATAGCCCGGTCCATAGCCGCCGGTCATCTGCGTCCCGATCACATCGAGGAGCCGCTGGTCTACCCGGTCACCACCGGGACCACCGACCACCCCGGCGGCTATCAGGGCGCGATGGACGAGTTCTACGCCGAGTCGGCCGCGCGGCTCGCCGCCCATCTGGACGCCGGGCGGACGGTCGCGGTGCTCGCCGAGGGCGATCCGCTCTTCTACGGCTCGTACATGCATATGCACAAGCGGCTGGCCGACCGCTATCCGACCGAGGTCATCCCCGGTGTGACGTCCGTGAGCGCGGCGGCGGCGCGGCTCGGCACCCCCCTCGTCGAGGGCGAGGAGGTGCTGACGATCCTGCCGGGCACGCTGCCCGAGGAGGAGCTGACGGCCCGGCTGGCCTCGGCGGACTCGGCGGTGGTGATGAAGCTCGGCCGTACGTTCCCGGCCGTACGGCGGGCGGTCGAACGGGCGGGCCGGCTGGCCGACGCGCGGTATGTCGAGCGCGCCACGATGAGCGGCGAACGCACGGGAGCGCTGGCCGGTACGGACCCGGAGTCGGTGCCGTACTTCTCGGTGGCGGTGCTGCCGAGCCGCGTGGCCGCGCGTTCCGTACCCGGGTACGACGCCGATGAACGGGGCGACGGGACGGCCGGCGAGGTGGTGGTCGTCGGGACGGGACCGGCGGGGCCCTTGTGGCTCACGCCCGAGACGCGTGGCGCGCTCGCCGCTGCCCAGGATCTCGTCGGCTACACCACCTATCTGGACCGTGTTCCGGTCCGCCCCGGCCAGCGGCGCCACGGCTCCGACAACAAGGTGGAGTCGGAGCGCGCGGAGTTCGCCCTCGACCTGGCGCGACGTGGCCGTCGCGTGGCCGTGGTCTCGGGCGGCGATCCGGGGGTCTTCGCGATGGCCACGGCCGTCCTGGAGGCCGCGTCGGCCGACCCGTACCGGGATGTGCCCGTACGCGTACTCCCGGGCGTGACCGCCGCCAACGCCGCGGCGGCCCGCGTCGGCGCCCCGCTCGGCCACGACTACGCCGTGCTCTCGCTCTCCGACCGGCTCAAGCCGTGGGAGGTCATCGCCGAGCGCCTGCACGCGGCGGCGCGGGCGGACCTGGTGCTCGCGCTCTACAACCCCGGTTCCGCCAGCCGGACCTGGCAGGTCGGCAAGGCCCGTGAACTCCTCCTGGAACACCGCGCTCCGGACACCCCCGTGGTCCTCGGCCGCGATGTGGGCGGTCCGGAGGAGCGCGTACGGATCGTACGGCTGGCGGATCTCGATCCGGCGCAGGTCGACATGCGGACGATCCTGCTGGTCGGCTCCTCGCGGACGGTGACCGCGCGGCGGGGCGACGGGGAGGGTGAGGGCCAGGGCGAGACGGTGGTCTGGACGCCGCGCCGCTACCCGGAGAGCCGGGGAGGCTCCGCGAGCCCTGGGAACTCCGAGAACCCTGAAGAGCCCCGGAGCCCCGGGAACTCAGGAAGCCCGGGAAGCTGAGCCAGCCACTCCACCGCGTCCTCGACCGTGGCCACCGAGAACACCCCCTCCGGAACGGCCGGCCGGCGCACGACCACGACCGGAATCCCCGCCTCGCGGGCGGCCGTGAGCTTGGGCGCGGTGGCGGCGCCGCCGCTGTCCTTCGTCACCACGACGTCGACGCGATGGCGGCGCAGGATCTCCCGCTCGCCGTCGAGGGTGAACGGCCCCCGGTCCAGCAGCACTTCCGTACGGGCCGGGCGGGGAGGTTCCGGGGCGTCCACGGACCGCACGAGGAACCACACCGCGTCGAGACGCGCGAAGGCGGCGAGCCCCATCCGCCCGGTGGTGAGGAAGACGCGCGCGCACCGCAGCGCGGTCAGCTTCTCGGCGGCCTGCGCCAGCGAGCCGACCGCGTGCCAGTCGTCACCGGCGACCGGCACCCAGGAGGGGCGGCGCAGGGAGAGGAGGGGAACATGGGTGAGCGCGGCGGCGTGTGCCGCGTTGCGGCTGATGGTGCCGGCGAAGGGATGGGTGGCGTCGATGAGCGCGTCCACGCGATGCTCGCGCAGCCAGCGCGCCAGCCCGTCCACTCCCCCGAACCCGCCGATCCGTACGTCCCCGGGCGGCGGCACGGGCCGGGCGACGCGGCCGGCGAGGGAGCTGGTGACACGGAGGCGGCCCTGGCCGTGCAGCCGCTCGGCGAGCCGGCGGGACTCGGTCGTACCGCCGAGGATCAGCACATGGGCCGGGGCCGGTTCACTCATCGTGGGCGGTTCCTTCCATGACTGACGGCGTTACGGGTACCGACGGCGCGACGGGCGGGCGCGCCGCCCAACTCAAGCACACCGGCCTCCGGCCGGGCTGGACGACCGGCGCGTGCGCGACGGCGGCGACGACGGCCGCGTACACGGCGCTGCTGACCGGCGAGTTCCCCGACCCGGTGACGATCACGCTGCCCAAGGGCCAGACCCCGTCCTTCGCCCTGGCCACGGAGGACCTGACCACCGGGGACCGGGCCATGGCGGGCGTCGTCAAGGACGCGGGCGACGACCCCGACGTCACCCACGCCGCCCTGATCCGCGCCACCGTACGGCTGCTGCCCCCCGGCGCGGGGGTCGTCTTCCGCGCGGGTCCGGGCGTGGGCACGGTCACCCGCCCCGGCCTCCCCCTGGACGTCGGCGAACCGGCGATCAACCCGGTCCCGCGTCAGCTGATGCGCTCCCACGTGGCGGAGGTGGCGGCCCGCCACGGCGGCACGGGCGACGTGGAGATCACCGTCTCCGTGGACAACGGCGCGGAGATCGCCCGCCACACCTGGAACCCGCGCCTGGGCATCCTGGGCGGCCTCTCCATACTCGGCACGACGGGCGTCGTCGTCCCGTACTCCTGCTCCGCCTGGATCGACTCGATCCGCCGCGGCGTCGACGTGGCCCGCGCGGCGGGCCGTACACATGTGGCGGGCTGTACGGGATCGACGTCCGAGCGGACGGTCCTCGCGGCCTACGACCTCCCTGAGGACGCCCTCCTGGACATGGGCGACTTCGCGGGCGCGGTACTCAAATACATCCGCCGCCACCCCGTCGACCGCCTCACCCTCTGCGGCGGCTTCGCCAAACTCTCCAAACTGGCGGCGGGCCACCTGGACCTCCACTCGGCCCGCTCCCAGGTGGACAAGACCTTCCTCGCCCAACTGGCCCTGACAGCGGGCGCGGACGCACCACTGGCCGAGCGGGTGGCCACGGCCAACACGGGCCTGGAGGCGCTCCGCCTGTGCCAGTCCCGCGGCGTCCCCCTGGGCAACGAGGTCGCCCGGCGCGCACGTGACGAGGCACTGTCGGTGCTGCGCGGAGCGCCGGTGGAGGTGGACGTGATCTGCGTCGACAGGGCGGGCACGGTAGTGGGCCGCAGCGATCCCGCATGACCGCGGGAGCGGTTGTACGTTGGCGAGCGTACGGACCCGGGTCGCGAAGGAGTCCGGTGAAGAACCGTAGGGCCCGCGTCGCCCTCGCCCTCGGGTGGGCCGTCGTACTCGGTCCGGCCCTGGCCTCCTGCTCGAGCGCCACGACCGGCGACGCCGCCGGCGCGCGCGGCCAGGTGCCCAACTGGGCCGAGGACGCGACACCG
Source organism: Streptomyces scopuliridis (assembly GCF_042790125.1). Classification (GTDB taxonomy): domain Bacteria; phylum Actinomycetota; class Actinomycetes; order Streptomycetales; family Streptomycetaceae; genus Streptomyces; species Streptomyces scopuliridis_A. The sequence goes on along the minus strand of NZ_JBHTZS010000004.1, from coordinate 57,178 downwards.
GCGAGCGTCAGTGAACAACTCGGCGTCGAGATCCCCGCGACGGCCACCGATCGCCGGGCCGCGTACCAGAACGGCTTTCAGGACGACGGGCTGCTGCTCGCCTTCTCCCTGTCCACCGCGGAGGTCGACGCGTTCGTCACCGGACTGGCGCCGGAGAGGGAACTCACGCTGCGGGACAAACCTCTCCAGAAGTCCGTCAAATCCACCACGCCCTTCTCTCACCTCGGCCTCGCGGAGCCCGAGACGCTTCCCGACGTCCGGGAGGGGCAGATCTGCGGACCGTGCGAGGGGCAGCTGAACTTCCTTCAGATCGCGGTGCATCCACTCGACGACCGGGTCAGCCGCGTCTATCTCAGAGGGGTCGACTGACCGCGACCCGTTCGCCCTGACCGGGGACGGCCACGGCGCCCAGGCCGCGCGGCCGTGGGCCGCCATGTCCTCAGCGTGAAGCCGCTACCTCGTTCGGTCGACAGCGGTCGCTGGTGGCCATCAGGCGCGATGTCATGACAGTGCGACCTCCATCGGACCCGGATCGCGACACGGAGCGTCACCGCCGCAGGTGAGAGAGGGGGAAACAATATGCTGCGGAAAAGTCGGAATTGAACGGAGTGGGCGATGCCGCGTCCCTGGCTGAACGTGCTGGCAAAGGTCGTGCCCGTTCCGCTCGGGTTGCTGCTCAGCGGCGCTCTGGTCTGGGGTGCCACCAACGCCGACTGGAGCGGGACCAGCAGCAACAGCGGCAACACGTGGACCGCCGGCTCGTTGGGGGTGGCCAACGACAGCAAGGTGCCCATGTTCCGCGTCAAGGACATGCGACCGGGCGACACGGGCTCCAACTGCATCAAGATCAAGTCGAACGCCGACTTCCCCACCGCGCTCAAGCTGTACAGCGACTCACCGAACTGGCCCAGCAACTTCCAGTCCTTCATCGACCTCAAAATCGAGGTGGGCAGTGGTGGTGACGCCGGAAACTGCCACGGCTTCACTCCGCACAGGACCGCCTTCGACAGCACCCTGGACGAGTTCATCGCCCTGCACACCGACTTCCGCACCGGCGTGGGTCCCTGGACCCTGCCCGGCAGGCCACCCAACTCGCTGAGCTTCCGGTTCGCGTGGAAGTTCAGCCCGAGCGCGCCCGACGGCTCGCAGGGCGAGGCCACCAACGAGGCGTCCTTCACCTGGGAAGCCCGGGAGCGCAGTGACTCTCCGAAGTGACCTGGCCGTCGGCGCGCTCGGCCCGCCCACGGCCGAGGACGGGCCGCACCCGATCCGCCTCGTCACCGCGGTCATCTCACGTACCGTGCTCGGCTCGATGGTCGGGCTGATGGTGTGGGCGCATCTGCCCGTGCTGGCGCTGGGCTGGACAGCGGGCGTGGTGCAGTCCGGCTCCATGCGTCCCGCCCTCGTGCCGGGCGACGTCGTTCTCTACCAGCCGCTACCGCGCGACCGCACCCCGGCGGTGGGCCAGATCGTGCTGGTCCAGGACCCCACCCGACCCAGCCGTCTGCTCACCCACCGGGTCCACCGGGTACTTCCCAACAACGACCTGATCACCAAAGGTGACGCGAACTCCGCACCGGACTCCACGCCGGCACGGCCCGCGGCACTCCAGGGTGTAGCACGATTGCGCGTGCCCTGGGTCGGGCTGCCGGTCCGGCTCTGGCGCGCCGGGCAACACGTGCCCGCGGCGACCATGCTGCTCGGACTCGCCCTTGTGCTCACGCTTGCCGCTCTGCCACTGCACAGCGGTAGCCGCAGCCGCAGCCGCAGCCGCCGACACATGTAGCCCCGGTGGCTTCCTGAGCAGTCGGTCCTCAGTCCCCGCACACCGCCCCCGGCGGCACCTCCGCCGGTATCGCGTCGCGCTCCGCGCTCGTGAGGGCGCGTTGGCCGGTCACCGCGCAGAGTCGAGCCGCCCACTCCTCCGGGTCCAGGCGTACGGGGATCGTCTGGCCCTCGTCGTCGTACAGGACCGTCGAACCGTCCGCCGAGACGGCCGGGAACGACCCCGGGGTGGCGTTCATCGCCGTACCGAAGTCGAAGGACTCCTCGGCGGAGCGGCGTCCGACCTTGTAGATCCGTACCTTTCCGGCGTCCGCGACCAGGAAGCGCCCCTCGCCGTCGATGAACTCACCGGTGAATTCCCCGCCGCCACCGGTCCCGCCGATCGGTCCGAGTTCCCTGCGGGCCGGGTCGAGTCGCCACAGCTCCCAGTCGCCGCCCCGGCGGAAGACCGCCAGGTACCGGCCCGTGGCATCGATGCGAAGGCCGGTGGCGTCGGCCCCGATCTCGACCCGGAGTTCCTTCACCTCGCGCCCCGTACGCAGGTCGACGACATGAAGGGCGGTGTCGCCGAGCACCGCCACATGCCCTTCCTTGGGATACGGCCAGGTGACGGCATCGCCGCCGCTCCCCGCCAGGTCCAGGTCCAGGTCCGCCAGGTCGATCCGGTCGACGCGCTGCCCGCTCCTGGCGTCCCAGCGCTCGACGGTGGTGTGGGTGGTGATCAGCAGATGCCTGTCGTCCGTGAACTCGTACAGCGAGGGCGTTCCGATCTCCGCCGGGCTGAGGACGCTGACCTCGCGCAGGGACGGCACCTCCCGGATGACGATGTCCGAGTCCACGGGGTCGGCGACCAGGGAGCCGTCACCGCTGACCTTGAGGCCGGCCCGCGCCTCCGGGCCCGGCCGGTCCGCCGAGGCGGCCGCCGTGAATCCTCCGGCACCGGCATCGGCCCCCGCCACCGCCACCGTGTGCGTCCGTATCAGCTCCTCGTCGCGCCACTTGCTGATCACCGTGGCGCCGTCCGGCGTCAGGGCCGTACCCATCGCGTCCCGGTCGGCGGAAAGGAACTCCCGCACGTCGCCGGACATTCCGGTCACGGTCACACCGGTCGGGTCATAGCCCAGAAGAGAGAACCGGTCGCCCTCCCGCACCAGTTGGCCGTACGGGAAGCGGCTCCCCAGCGCGGTGTCCGTCGCGCCGACCCCCGCTCGCGCCCCGATCTCGGAGAGCGGTTTCCGCTGCTTCGTGTCGGCCAGCCACATGACGTCGCCCACGAGATCGCTGACCGCGATGTGCCGCCCCGTGCGGTCGATCGCCATTCTCTCCACGCAGGGGCCCTCGCTCGCGAACCGGCCGCTTTCCCTGCCGTCCGCCACCTGAACCACCCGGTACAGCGCCTTCGCCGAGACATCGGTGCCCCGGCAGAAGACCACCGCGCTTCCGTCGCCGGACACTTCCACCCCGTTCATCCCGGACACGACGGTGCGGGGCGGGCGGGAGCCCTCGTACGCGCGGAGCGTGTAGTCCCGGCCCGCCATGGAGTCGCCGGTGTACGCCAGCACCGTGTCCCGGTCCGCCCCGAACCAGACCGCCAGGAAATCCTGCCCCTCCGGAGGGATGATCCTGCGGACGACGGAACCTCCGGCGAGATCCCAGACCACCAGGTCGTCGCTGACGACCGCCGCCACCCGGCTCCCGTCCGACGAGATCGCGGCCTGCCGGAAGGCCGAGCCGCGGGTGGAGGCGATCGGCGCCGCGGAGATCGTCCGGCCGTTCGCCACCAACGTGTCCGTTTCGGCGCGGACCTGGTACCAGAGTAGTTTTCCGTTGGACGCGACGTAGCCGGCGCCCTTCCCGTCCCGCGCGACCACCGGATGATCCGCCTCCGCTTCCGGCGGCAGATGGGCCCGGCGTATCCGCCCGTCGTCGTCCCGTACGAAGAGAGTGGCCCGGCCGAGCGCGGTGGTCGCCAGCACGACGCGCCCGTCCTCGCTGGCGGCGACCTGCCGCACCCTGCCCAGCGTCCCCGACATCAGCAGGCTCGCCCGCCCGTATGTGAGATAGCTCCGCAGCAGGGCGTCGCGCGCCGATTCCGTGGGCGACCTGCGGTACGCGGAGATCGCGAGGAGCGCGGAGAGCGCCGGGTCGGTGGCGCGCAGGTCCGCCGAGGCCGCCGCCATGGAACGGGAGTCCGCCTCGGCGGCGCGTTCCTCGGTGACACCGGTCTGGTAGACGAAGAGCGAGCCCAGCACCGCCGCCAGCGCCAGTACGGTGCCGAGGCCGGTGAACAGCCCGCGTCTGCGCAGGGTTCTCGCGCGTACCCGGTCCCGGCCCCGGCGCAGGAAGTCGGCGTCGGCCTCGCTCAGGTCCTCGCCGCGCTCGCGCTCCCAGCGGCGCGCCGCGTCCAGCGCCGAGGCGGCGGGCAGCAGGTCCGGTACGCGGCCGGCGGCCTCCCAGCGCTCCCGGTCGTGCCGGATGCCCTCCCGCCAGGCGAGGAAGTCCCGGTCGCGCTCCACCCACGCGCCGAGCCGGTCCCATGCCCGGATCAGCGCCTCGTGGGCCAGTTCGACGGTCTCGCGCTGCTCGTCGTCGAGGCCGATGACCACCAGCCGCTCCCGGGCCAGCGCCCGTGCCACCGTCCACTCCGGCTCGCCCAGCTCGGCGCGGGGTACGACGCGGCGCGTGGCCGCCGGGCCGCCGAGCGGCAGCCGGACCAGCCGAGTGAACAGCCGCCGCGCCGTGGCCTCGTCGGCCCCCTCCGCCTGCCCCGGCCCGTCGGCCTCCCGTACCGTGCGCCGCCATACGGTCTCGGCACGCTCGGCCAACGCGCCGCTGACGCCGCCGAGTTCCTCGTACGCCTGATGGGTGAGCAGCCCGCCCCGCTGCCGCTCCCACAACTGGTCGAGGGTGAACTCCAGCAGCGGCAGCACACCGTGCGCGTCACCGCAGTCGGCGAGGATGCGCTGCTCCAGTCCGTCCGCGTACGAGACGGACGCGATCGCCGCCACCGGCAGGACCACCGCCTGCCGTACCTGCTCGGCGGACATCGCGGGCAGGAGGAGGGACGCGCCCCGCAGGGCACGTTCCAGGCCGGGGCGCGCGCTGACGGCTTCCAGGAAATCGGCGCGGAGGGTCGACAGCACGCGCAGCCCCGGCGGCGGGTCTTCGGGGAACAGCGCGGCGGCGGCCTCGGCGGCGGACCGGGCGGCGGGGCCGTGGTCGAGCAGTTCCTCAAGCTGGTCCACCACCACGACGAGACCGCGTATGCCGCGAGCGCGCCGCGTACGCGTACCGCTGCCTGTGCCCGTAGCGCCGCCCATACCGTCGCGCGTACTGCTGCCCGTACCGCCGCCCGTGCGCGTACCGCCCCCGGCCCCGCCGTGCCCGCCCGTCAGCTGCGCCAGGATCTCCCCCCAGCCGTGCACGGAGAGCTCCGCCTCCACCACCCGGCTCTCCTCGCGCTGAGCGCTGCCGGTCAGCTCCGGCTGGGTGAGCCGCGTCAGCTCCATGGCGAGGCCGCCGAGCAGACCGGACGGACCGCCGGGACGTACGACGACGACCGCGTGTCCCGCCTTCCTCAGCCGGGGCACCACCCCCGCCCGCACCAGCGACGACTTCCCGCAGCCTGACGGCCCGAAGACGGTGACCACCGGATGCCCGGCGACCAGCGCGGCGACCTCGTCGCTCTCCTCTTCCCTGCCGTGGAAGACCTCGCTGTCCGACTCCTGGAACGCCGACAGCCCCCGGAACGGCGAGGGCGGCAGCACCGCCTCCCGCAACGACGGTACGGCGAGCAGCAGTTCGCCGGTCGGGATGAGAAAGGCGGACGGCTGCCGGGGGTCGGCGGCCACCACCATGCCGACCACGGCCCCCAGCCGCTCGTCCCACACCGGTGCGCCGCTGAAGCCCCGGCTGATCGCGTGGTTGCTCCCGGCCGCCCGCTCGACCTGGAGCCAGCCGGCCCCCTGGCGCGCCCGCAGCACACCCGCGTGCCACACCCCGTCGGCATGGCGGGCCGGAAAACCGAAGGTCCGCACGGGGTGTCCCCATACGTCGTCCGCCTCGGCCATGCGCAGGGGTACGGAGCCGGGGACGGCGGACCGCAGGCGCAGTACGGCGATGTCCCGGGCCCCGGACGGGCCGTCCTCGGGCCAGTACTCCACCGCCGCGGAAACGACCACCGGACCGTCGGGCGCCGGGCCATCGGCCCGGCCCGCCGCCGGACCGAGCGGCAGGTCCACCTCGACGGTCGCCCCTGCCGCAGGGCGCTCGTCCTCGTCGAGTCCGAGGGCGGAGGCCACGACATGGGCGCAGGTGACGGCCAGTTCCCCGGTCACGAGAAAGCCGACGCCGACGGCCGAACCGTCGGGATACCGGACCCTGAGCACCCCGGCGGCGAGCGGCTCGGGCGTACTCGGCGTCTCGTCCACGTACACCCAACCCCCTGGGACGACTTGGCTGTTTGTTGACGATTTATTGAATGTTTGATTGCCCTGCTCAGTATGGCGTGCGGATGGATCTCAAGGGGGGCCATCCAGCGAACAGATCGTGCGGATCGAGCAGTCGGGCGGACCGCTCACCATCGGCCTCAACAGGCGTGCGGACGCTCCCTGTCGGCCGAGTACAGATGGCTGTCGCGGAACTGCTCCGCGGCCAGCGTCCGGCCGACCATGATGACCGCCGTCCGCACCACACCCGCCGCCTTCACCTGGCCGGCGATGTCCTCCAGCGTGCCGCGCAGCACCAGTTCGTCCGGGCGGCTGGCCATCGCCACCACCGCGGCCGGGCAGTCCGCCCCGTAATGCGGCAGCAGTTCCGCCACGACCCGGTCCACATACCGCGCGGCCAGATGCAGGACGAGCAGCGCCCCGCTCCGGCCGAGGGTCGCCAGGTCCTCGCCCTCCGGCATCGGGGTGGCGCGCTGGGCGATCCGCGTGAGGATCACCGTCTGGCCCACCGTCGGGACCGTCAGCTCACGCTTCAGCGCGGCGGCCGCCGCCGCGAACGCCGGTACGCCCGGCACCACTTCGTACGGCACGCCCGCCGCGTCCAGCCGGCGCATCTGCTCGGCGACGGCGCTGAAGACCGACGGGTCGCCGGAGTGCAGCCGGGCGACGTCGTGGCCCTCCTCGTGCGCCCTGACCAGCTCGGCCGTGATCCCGTCCAGGTCCATCCGCGCGGTGTCGACCAGGCGCGCGTCCGGCGGGCACTCGGCCAGCAGCTCACGCGGCACGAGACTGCCCGCGTACAGGCACACCCGGCAGGCGGCCAGCCTGCGGGCGCCGCGCACCGTGATCAGATCGGCGGCGCCGGGACCGGCGCCGATGAAGTACACCGTCATCGTTCTTCTCCTGCCGAGGGGGCTCCCGCTGAAGGAACCCGCGGAGGGTGGTCCTTCGTGACCGCCCATTGAGTGACCGGCATGGCCTGCCGCCAGCCGGTGAACCCGCCCACCGGAACGGCGTGCGCGACCGCCAGCCGTACGAGTTCCCCGCCGAGCCTGCGGTACCACGCGGCCAGCAGCGCCTCGGACTCCAGCGTCACCGTGTTCGCGACCAGCCTGCCCCCCGCGGGCAGCGCGTCCCAGCAGCTCTCCAGCAGTCCCGGTACGGTCAGGCCGCCGCCGATGAACACCGCGTCCGGGACGGGCAGTCCGGCCAGCGCGCCGGGCGCCCCGCCGGTGACGACGCGCAGCCCGGGGACGCCGAGCGCCCGCGCGTTGCGGCCGATACGTTCCGCCCGCGCCGGATCGCGCTCGACCGAGACGGCGCGGCACGTCCGGTGCGTACGCATCCACTCGACGGCGATCGAACCCGAACCGCCGCCGATGTCCCAGAGCAGCTCGCCGGGCGCGGGCGCCAGCGCGGCCAGGGTCGCGGCGCGCACATGACGCTTGGTGAGCTGGCCGTCGTGTGCGTACGCGGCGTCCGGCAGGCCGGGTACGGCGCCGAGGCGCGGCGCGTCCGGCGCGCGGCGGCACTCGACCGCCACGACATTGAGCGGATCGCCGGCGGGCTCGGCCCACTCCTGGGCGATCCCCTCGACATGGCGCTCCCGCCCGGGTCCGTACTCCCCGTCCCCGCCGAGCTGTTCGAGGCCGAGCGGTTCAGGGCCGAGCTGTTCACGGCCGAGTTGTTCGGGGCCGAGTTGTTCGAGTACGTGCATCCGGCTCGGGCCGTATCCGCGCTCGGTCAGCAGCGCCGCCACCTCGGCGGGCGTCCCCGCGCCCGCGCTGAGCACCAGGACCCGGCGGCCGTCGTGCAGGGCGGCGGCCAGCAGCTCGGTGGGGCGGCCGACGAGCGTGACCACCTCCGTGTCCTCCACCGGCCAGCCCAGCCGTGCGCACGCGTACGAGACGGACGACGGATGCGGCAGCACGCGCAGCGCCCCGGCTCGCAGGGCGTCGGCGCCAAGGACCTCGCGCAGGACCTCGGAGAGGGTCCGCCCGATCCCGTAGAACATCGGGTCCCCGCTGGCCGGCACGGCGACCCGGCGCCCGGCGTGGGCGGCGAGCAGTCCGGTAACGGCGGGCCGCAGCGGCGACGGCCACGTCACCCGTTCGCCCGCGCACTCCCCGGGGAGCAGGGCCAGTTGCCGGGGGCCGCCGATGAGGACGTCCGCCTCACGCAGCGCCGCGCGCGAGCCGGCGGGCAGCCCCGCCCACCCGTCCGCGCCGATCCCGACGACGGTCACCGGCGACAGCGGCGACGGCGGCAGCGGGGGCGGCACCGGAGGCCCGGTGGGCGCGGATGGCGGGGCGGGGCTCACTGCCGTACACCTCTGAACTGGGGGAAGACCGGATCCGCACTCTACTGGCCGCCCTCCGGAAGAGATGCGGGTGTCCCATACCTATGCAATCTTGAGGTCACGGCAATGGCCGCCGGCCACCACCGGCCCGCGGCCCGTCTCCTCACCGAGGGAGCGCCCCATGACGGCCAAGAGGGCACTTGCTAGCGGATGGACGGCCTTCGCCGCGGTTCTCATGATCTTCGGCGGCGCGATGACGGTCCTGGCGGGCATCTCCGCCATCTTCAGGGACGACATCTTCCTGGCGACGCGGAACTATGTGTTCTCGTTCAGTCTCGTCGGCTGGGGATGGGTCCATCTCATCATCGGCGCGATCATCTTCCTCGCGGGCTGCGCGCTGCTGCGGGGCGCGGTATGGGCGCGCGTGGTCGGTGTGATCCTGGCGGGCCTCGGCGCGATCTCGAACTTCCTCTGGATCCCGCGCTATCCGCTCTGGGCCCTCACGCTCCTCGCCGTCGACATCTTCATCATCTGGGCGCTGTGCGCGGGCGACCGGCGCCGCTCCGAGAGATAAGCCCGGAGACGGGCGCGGGGACCGGGACCGGCACGCGTGTCACCACGCGAGCCGGTCCCGGTCCGAGCCGGCCCCAGCCGGTCCCAAGTCCAGCCGGTCCCAAGCCGGTACGTGCCGGACCCGGACGGTACGGTCAGTCCGCCTCAGCCGGCCGTACGCACGGGCGTGGCACCCTCGCCCGCCGCCACCGCGGCGGCCGTCCCCGGCCGGAGCGCCCGCTCCGCCAGCGCCCCGAAGATCAGCCCGAAGGCCGTCCAGAGCAGCGCCTGCACGCCGATCGACGCCAGCCGGAACTCCCAGAGCAGCGCAGCCGGAAATGTGGCCGGAACGGCATCGGTGTTGCCGGGCAGGACAAGACAGGCCACCGCCACCGCGACGGCGTAACCGCCACCGGCCGCGACCGCCGCGTTCCAGTTGCCCAGACGCGGCGCGAGCCGTCTCCCCGCGATGACCGCGGCGACCGCCAGCAACACGCTCAACAGGATCATCAGGAAGAACAGCGTGGTGCGGGTGCCGATGGTGTCCGGACTGCCGACCGCGGGCGGGGTCGCCGGATACTTCAGGAACGGCACCAGACAGATGGTGACGAAGGCGCCCCCGGCGAGCAGGGCCGCGGTCGCCCGCGGACCGAACCGGCCGATCCTGCCGAGGCAGCCCGCGAAGACCAGCGAGGCGATCCCGCCCAGGGCCACCCCGTACACCAGAACGCCGGTGGCCAGCCCGAAGGTCGACTGCACCGGCCGGCTGACGAGTTCTTCCTCCTCTTCTTCTCCGCCGTGCTGATGCGCGGGCGCGGAGTCGGGCGCGGAGTCGGCCGCGGAGTGGGCTTCCTCCTGATGAATCCGCTCCTGCGCGATGGAGTCCCGTACCGAGGGCTCACCCGCCACATAGGCCAGCGCGAACGCGCAGAGTCCGGCCAGCACGCCCGCGATCATGCCGCGGACCAGGAGGTTTCTGACGGTGGAGGCATGCATACGCGTGATCTCCGTCGGTCGTCAGTGGCAGGGGAAACCGAGAAGATGACGGCCGTCGTGAACCCACTCGTGCACTTCCGCACCGGAGAACACCGACGTCGCGCCCTGCTCCGCGCCGACGAAGTACAGCAGCACCAGCATCAGCGTGCCCACGAACACGGCCCACGGCAGGACCGCGCGGAGCGGGAGCGGGGTGACGGCGGTGCCGGGGGAACCGGTGGTACCGGTGGATGAAACGGCCGGGGGCGCTACGGACTGCGCCATGGCACAACCTCCTTGGGGAACTCGCGTCCCATTCGGTGGAGCTCGAACGACGGCGTCCGGGTCTGACTCACCGGGCCCCCCGCTGCGCTGTGCGCAGCCGGCGCCCGGCTTACAGTGGCGCGACCGTGCCGGATTCCCACCGGACTTCCGTTCCGCCGTCGTGATTTCGACGTGAAGGTACCGCGATCCGGAGGGCCGGCCAAGAGGACCTTTTCTCGGAATCCGGCCAGAACCACGCCGGAAGCAGGCAGGGAGCACCGTATGACCACCCGGCTCATGCTCATCTCACCGGCCATGAACCCGGCCCTGCGCGAGGCCCGCTTTCCCCACACCGATGAGCCGGACCGCGACGCGCCGGACGGCGGCGGGCTGGACGGCGGCGGGCTGGACGCACTCGGGCTACGGGACGCCGAAGCCGTACGCGAGACCTTCCCCGCCACCGCCACCACGTACGTCTCCCCCACCCTCCGCTGCCGTCGCACCGCCGGGGCCCTGGGCCTCTACGCGAAGCCGCTGCCCGTCCTCGCACCGTGCGCGATGGGCCGCTGGCAGGGCCGGACCCTCGACGAGGTGGCCGCCACGGAACCGGACGCGCTGGCGTCCTGGCTGGCGGACCCGGCCTCCGCCCCGCACGGCGGCGAACCCCTGCTGGCGCTGCTCACCCGCGCCGCCCACTGGCTCGACACCCTGGGCGACAGGACTCCGGGCGACGGGACCCCGGGCGACAGGACCCCGGGCGACGGGGTTCCTGGAGACCGGACCCCGGGCGACAGCGGCACTGCGGGCGGACGCGTCATAGCCGTCGCCGAACCGGACATCGTCCGCGCCTGCGCGGTCCACGCCCTGGGCGCAACTCCTGCGGCCTTCTGGCGGATTGACGTACGTCCCCTCACCGCCACCGAACTCAGCGGGCGGGCCGGCCGCTGGAACCTGCTCAGCGGCCGTCCGCTGCACAGCGCCGGCCCACGCCCGTTCGCCTTGTGAAGACAGGCGGTGTAGATGTAGGTACATGGCCCGAGATATGGGTCGATCCTGGGCTCGGGCCCTGTCTGCCCGCTCCGGCCGGCGCCCACGGAGTCGGCGGCGTGATCACCTTGGCTCGGCGGGTGGGTGGCGCCGTCCGTCGTGGCTGAACGTCCGCACGCTCGCCGGGCAGGTCTTCATCCTGCAACTGGCGGTCCTGCTGCTGCTCATCGGGGCCTCGCTGATCTCGCTCCTCCTCGTGTCCCGGCGCGACACCGAGCAGGAGGCGCGCAACCGCTCCATCTCCGTCGCCACGGCGTTCGCGAACTCGCCGGGGATCGCGCCCGCCCTGCGGGCACCCAACCCCACCGCGATCCTCCAGCCGCACGCCGAGGCGGTCCGCAAAGCCTCCGACGTCGACTTCGTCGTCGTACTGAACACGAAGGGCATCCGGCTCACCCACCCCAACCCCAAACGCATCGGAGAGCACTTCATCGGACACATCGGGCCGTCGTTGAAGGGCCGCACCATCACCGAGATCGTGCCGGGGACGCTCGGGCCCTCCGTACGGGCGGTGACCCCCGTCAAGGACGCGCGCGGGAAGGTGGTCGGCCTCGTGTCGGCCGGGATCACCATCGCCAAGGTGCAGAGCCTCGCCAACCGCGAGGTCCCGATCGTCCTGGGCGCCGCCGCCGCCTCGCTCGCCCTCGCCACCGGCGGCACGGCGCTGGTGACCGGCCGGCTGCGCCGTCAGACCCATGGGCTGGAGCCCGTCGAGATGGCGCGGATGTACGAGCACCACGACGCGGTCCTGCATGTCGTACGCGAAGGGGTGCTCATCGTCGACGGCGACGGCCGGCTGGTGCTCGCCAACGACGAGGCGGTCCGGCTCCTCGATCTGCCCCCGCTGCCGGAGGGCCGCGACGTCACCGATCTCGGCCTGGACCCGCAGATGGCCGATCTGCTGTCCTCGGGGCGCGTCGCCAGCGACGAGGTGCTGGCGACCGGAGAGCGGCTGCTCGTGGTGAACAACCGCTCGACGGACCGTGACGGAGGCCCGCCGGGCAGCGTGGCGACACTCCGGGACTCCACCGAGCTGCGCGCGCTCACGGGCCGCGCGGAAGCGGCGCGGAAGCGCCTCAAGCTGCTGTACGACGCCGGCGTGGAGATCGGCACCACCCTCGATGTGACCAGGACCGCCGAGGAGCTGGCGCGGGTGTCGGTCCCGCGGTTCGCCGACTACGCGGCCGTGGACCTGGCGGAGGCCATCCTGCGCGGTGAGGACCCGACGGGGGTCACCGCCCTCTCCGAACTGCGCCGTACGGCCCTGGTCGGCATCCATGGCGACCACCCCTTCTACCCGCTGGGCGCGCGGTTCACGTTCCGCCCGTCGACACCGCAGGCACAGAGCCTGCGCAGCGGGCGCGGGACCGTCGAGGCCGATCTCCCCCTGGCCGACGGCTGGCGGTCCCAGGACCCCGAGCAGACCGCCCGGGTCATCGCGTACGGCGTCCACTCCCTCATCACGACCCCGCTGCGCGCGCGGGGCGTGCTCCTGGGGCTCGTCAGCTTCTGGCGGGCGGAGCGGCCGGAGCCCTTCGAGGAGGAGGACGTGACCCTCGCCGAGGAGCTGGCCAACCACGCCGCGGTGTGCGTCGACAACGCACGCCGCTACACCCGCGAGCACGCCATGGCGGAGACGCTCCAGCGCAGCCTGCTGCCCCGGCGGCTGCCGGAGCAGAGCGCCCTCGAAGTCGCCTACCGGTATCTGCCCGCGGAGTCGGGCGTGGGCGGCGACTGGTTCGATGTCATCCCGCTGCCCGGCGCCCGCGTGGCCCTGGTCGTGGGGGATGTCGTCGGACACGGGCTGCTCGCGGCGGCGACGATGGGCAGGCTGCGTACGGCGGTCGCCAACTTCTCGTCACTCGATCTGCCGCCCGACGAGATCCTCTCCCATCTGGACGATCTGGTCACCCGGATCGACCACGACGAGGGCATCGCGGGCGGCGGCGCCGTGATCACGGGCGCGACCTGTCTGTACGCGATCTACGATCCGGTGACCCGGGTCTGTTCCATGGCCCGCGCCGGCCATCCGCCGCCCGCGCTGGTCGGTACGGACGGCAGCGTGGAGTTCCTCGATCTGCCGGCCGGGACCCCGCTGGGGCTGGGCGGGCTGCCGTTCGAGACGGTGGAGCTGCGGCTGCCCGAGGCCAGCCATCTGGTGCTGTACACCGACGGGCTGATCGAGGACCGCGACCGGGAGATCGACGAAGGACTCCATCTGCTGCGCGCCGCGCTGGCCCGCTCGGACCTGGACCCGGAGGAGAGCTGTACGGCGGTGCTCGAAGCGCTGCTGCCCGACCGCCAGACCGATGACATCGCCCTCATCGTCGCCCGTACACGTGTGCTCCAGCGCGACCGGATCGCGGAGTGGGAGGTGCCCTCGCATCCCTCGGAGGTGTCGCGGGTACGCGCCGCCGTGGCCCGGCAACTGGCGGACTGGGGGCTGGACGAGCTGGCGTACACCACCGAGCTGATCCTCAGCGAACTGATCACCAACGCCATCCGCTACGCCCTCGGCCCGATCAAGGTACGGCTGCTCCGCGAGCGCTCCCTGATCTGCGAGGTCTCCGACTTCAGCAGCACCTCGCCGCATCTCAGATACGCGGCGGCCACCGACGAGGGGGGCCGGGGCCTGTTCCTCGTCGCACAGTTCACCGAACGCTGGGGCACCCGGTATACGGCCGAGGGCAAGGTCATCTGGACCGAGCAGTCGCTGCCGTCGGACGCCGGACCCGCCACGGAGAGCTGACACGCCGGGGACGGTCTGGCGCCCCGGACGGTCTGACGCTCCGGACGGTCCGGCGCCCCGGCCGGTCCGGCGCCCCGGACGATCCGCAGAGCCTCTACGGACGCTCTACGGACGGCTCCAGCCAGGGTCGCGCCCCGTCATGGCCAGCAGCGCCTCGAACGGACCCGCGTCCTCGCCCACCGGCACGGGCTCCCCGAACACCCCCATCTTCCGCGCCGTCGGAGCCAGCGCCCCGAACTCCGCCCCGAGCATCCCGACGAGCGCCGCGTCCGGCTCGTACGGCTGCCCCGTGGCCCGCGCCAGATCCCATCCGTGGACGGCCAGATCGCCGACCACCATCGCGCCCACCGTCCTGGCCGGCATCCCCATCGCCCCCGAGGTGCCCTCCTCCGCGCCCGGCGCGTCCCAGGCCGCGATGAGCCGTACGGTCTCGTCGGCGAACCGGTCGCGCCACGCCCCCGTCAGATGCTCGGGGGCGGCGCCGAAGTCGGAGTCCTTCTTGGCGGCCAGCGCCTGGAAGTTCACGATGACCTGGAAGAGATGGTCGACGAGGGCGTGTACGTCGTACTCCGCGCACGGGGTCGGCGCGGTGAGCTGGTCGTCGGTGATGTTCCGGACGACGGTGACGGTACGGTCCGCCGCCGCCTCCAGCAGCTTGCTGATGGTGTCGTTCATGGCCGTGACCCTAGGAAGCGGCGCTCCCCGGCGTCTTGAAGAAACGCGACATAGGATCCGGACATGGCAGGACCGCCAGGACCGGCAGGACCGCGGCGTGACACCCGGGGCATCGTCGACGCCCCCGGGCTCTTCGCGCGGGTACGGTTCCGCCGCCGCGAGCCCGCACCGGCCCTGCGGCCGTATCTGGAGCACTACTGGCTGATCGACTGGGATCTCGACCAGCCCTACGCCGCCCATGTCGTGCCGCACCCCTCGGTCAATGTGGTGTTCCAGCGGTTCGGCCCGGGGCCGGACAGCCCGGCCTTCGCCGAGGTCGCGGGCGTCGGCCTGGAGCTGTTCACCCAGAAGCTGGCGGGGCGGGGCCGGGTCTGCGGGGTGCAGTTCAGGCCGGGCGGCTTCCGGCCGTTCGCGCCCGGGTGGCCCGTATCGGAGTGGACGGGGCGGCGCGCGCCGATCGCCGAGGTCATGCCGGCGGCGGACGCGGACCTCGCCGCGGTGCTCGGCCCGCCCGACGCCCCGGAGGACACGCGGGTGGCCGCGCTCGACACGTATCTGCTGGGCGTCGGCCCGCGCCCGGACCCGCGGGCGGCGCACGCCATGGCGGTGGCCGACCGGATCCGTACCGACCGCACGATCCGGCGCGTGGCCCGGCTCGCCGAGGCGGAGGGGGTGTCGGTGCGCTCGCTGCAACGGCTCTTCGCCGCGTATGTGGGGGTGGGGCCGAAGTGGGTGATCCTGCGCTACCGCGTGCACGAGGCGCTGGAGCGCGCGGAGTCCGAGGTGGACTGGGCGGAGCTGGCCGCCGAGCTCGGCTACAGCGATCAGGCCCATCTCGTACGGGACTTCACGGCGACGGTCGGCGTTCCCCCGACGGCGTACGCCGGACCGCAGGCAGCCGGGCCGCGGGAAACCGGACCGCCGGCGGCCGGACGCCCTGATGTCAGACCCCCGCCCTACAGTGCCTGACATGGAGAGCGAAGCACCGCGCATACGGCTCGATCCCTGGTCCGAGGGCGACCTCGGCCTGCTCCGCGCCATGAACGCGCCGGAGCTGATGAGCCATCTCGGGGGCCCCGAGACCGAGGAGCAGCTGCTCACGCGGCACAGACGGTACGTCGACCTGAGCGCGGACCGGACGGGCCGGGGCCGGATGTTCCGGATCGTGCTGCTGCCCGCCGACGGGACCCCAGGCGAGACCGCGGGCGAGGCCGTCGAAGAGGCCGCCGAGGAGGCCGTCGGCACGATCGGGTTCTGGGAGCAGACCTGGCAGGGCCGGCGGATATACGAGACGGGCTGGGGGGTGCTCGCCGCCCATCAGGGGCGCGGCATCGCCGCGGCCGCGGCGGCGGCCGTCGTGGAGAAGGCGCGCGCCGAGGGCGCGTACCGCTCTCTGCACGCCTTCCCGTCCGTCGACAACAGGTCGTCGAACGCGCTGTGCCGCCGGGCGGGGTTCTCGCTCCTGGGCCCGTGCGAGGTCGAGTTCCCGAAGGGGCGTCTGATGCGCGCCAACGACTGGCGGCTGGACCTGACGCCCGGGAAAACCCTGGCCCGGCCCCCGCGACCGATGGCATCCTGACGACGTGAACGGACCGGAGATCCAGATCGATTTCGCCCCCGAGCTGCGGCTCTTCGTCCCCGCGGAGCGGCGTCAGGGACGTACGTGCCTGCTCACCGACGGCGCGTCCACGCTCGGTCACGCCATCGAATCGCTGGGTGTCCCGCTCACCGAGGCCGGAGCGGTACTCGTGGACGGCCGTGAGGTGCCGGTCTCGCACATCCCCGCCGCGGGCGAATCCGTCGAGGTACGGGCCGTGAGCCGCCCCCAGCGGGTGCCCGGCGCTCCGCTGCGCTTTCTGCTCGATGTCCATCTCGGCACGCTCGCGCGACGGCTGCGGCTGCTCGGCATCGACGCGGCGTACGAGAACGAGGACCTCGGCGATCCGGTCCTGGCCACCCGCTCCGCCGCCGAGCGCCGGGTGATGCTGTCCCGGGACCGAGGTCTGCTGCGGCGCCGTGAGATCTGGGCCGGGGCGTATATCTACAGCGACCGCCCCGACGACCAGCTCCGGGACGTCCTGGAACGCTTCGCGCCCGCCCTCGCGCCCTGGACCCGCTGTACCGCCTGCAACGGCGGCCTGGGCCCCGCCGACAAGGAGTCCGTGCAGGAGCGGCTGGAGCACGGCACCCAGCGTTCGTACGACGTCTTCGCCCAGTGCACGGCCTGCGGCCGGGTGTACTGGCGCGGCGCGCACCACGCCCGGCTGGCGTCGATCGTCGCGGACGCGGTACGGGAATTCGGCGACGCCGCCGCGTAGGCCGTCTCCGGCCGGTCCGGTCAGAAGACGCCGGTCCGGTCAGAAGACGTACGGGTCCCCGGTGGCCGGGGCCAGCACCCGGTGCCGGTGGTTCTCGGGGTTCGGGTCGCTCGCGCCGCCGTTCCAGGCGGTGTCGATCTGTACGACCGCCTCGACCGGCCGGCCGGCCGCCTTCAGGTCGAGAGCCGTCTCCTGGCTCCGCCCGCCCGCCCGGAGCTGCCCCGTACGGCAGAGCACCTCCCGGTCACCGGCCCACAGACAGTTGGCCGGCAGGCTCTGACCGGCCGCGACGGCCACCGAGAAGGTCAGCCGCACGGTCGCGTCCGCCAGCGCGGACGGGCCGTGGTTCTCGGACTCGAAGCGGACCGTCAACTGGTCGCCCCACAGCGACACATACCCGTGGTGCGCGAGATCGGCCTCCGGTACGACAGCACCCCGGACACCGGCGGTCCCGGCGTCGGCTCCGACGCCGGGACCCGCACCCATCACCACCGCGGTGACGGCCGACACCGTCACCAGCAACGCCTTGCGCTTGACACCCATGGCGGGAACCTATCGATCACCGCACCGCGAATCGGCCCGGCCCCGGGCCCGGCGCGCCTCCGCTCACCCACATGACACGCTGCCCCCGACACACCGCGCCGCACGCCTGGGGTCCGCGCTCCGGACACCCCGGGCACCCGCCCGCGCACCCTGCCTATCCTGGCCGTGTCCGGCATCGATCATCGCTCACACGCGCGAGGAGTTACGTCATGACCGCCGCGGGGACCCCCATCGCCGTCATCACCGGAGCGAGCAGCGGCATCGGCGCCGCCACCGCCCGCCAGCTCGCGACCGCCGGCTACCACGTCATCGTGACGGCCCGCCGCAAGGACCGTATCGAGGCGCTCGCCGCCGAACTGACCGCCGCCGGGCAGCGCGCCACCGCGTACGCCCTCGATGTCACGGACCGCGCGGCCGTCGACGCCTTCGCCGCCGAGCTGGACCGCTTCCCCTCCGTGAACGTCCTGATCAACAACGCCGGTGGCGCGCTCGGCGCCGACCCGGTGGCCACCGGCGACCCCGCGGACTGGCGCCAGATGTACGAGACGAACGTCCTCGGCACGCTCAACGTCACCCAGGCGCTGCTGCCCGCCCTCACCGCGAGCGGCGACGGCACGGTCCTGGTCCTCTCCTCCACCGCCGGCCACAGCACATACGAGGGCGGCGCGGGCTACGTCGCGGCCAAGCACGGCGCCCACGTCCTCGCCGAGACGCTCCGCCTGGAGATCGTCGGCACGCCGGTCCGGGTGATCGAGATCGCCCCCGGCATGGTCAAGACCGACGAGTTCGCCACCACCCGCTTCCACGGCGACACCGAGAAGGCGGCGAAGGTCTACGCGGGCGTCGCGGAACCCCTCACCGCCGACGATGTCGCCGACACCATCACCTGGGCGGTCACGCGCCCGAGCCATGTCAACATCGACCTGCTGGTGGTACGCCCCCGCGCCCAGGCGTCCAACTCCAAGGTCCACCGCGAGCTCTAGAGCCTGTCCGCCAGGTATTCGGACCGGGAGGGCCTGTGCCCGGTGGAAATGGCTGGCGGTAGGCCTGATGACCGGGTAGGAAGGGCGCCATGAGCTCCGCCGCGCCCCCGCCTGCCTCCCGGAACCCCGCCGACCGGCGGACCTTCGTCCGCACGACGCTCGACCTGGGCGATGTGCTGCTGCGCCCGTGGGGCCGGGAGGCCGCGGAGCCGGACACCACGCCGGACGGCCACACCATGCTGGACGGCCTGATCGCCGCCGCGACGGACCCGCTGATAGCCCTCTGGAACCCTCTCGCGACAGCCGATCGCCGCGACGCCTTGGCATGGCTGGAGTCTCGCGACGGAGGCTGGGACCGTGGCGCCGGCGCCTCCTTCGCCGCGCTGACCGCTGCCGAAGGCGTCCTGCTGGGCAGCGTCACCCTGCGCTGGGTCGACCGCGCGGACGGCCTGGCGATGATCGGCTACTGGACGGTGCCGACCGCCCGCGGCCGGGGCGTGGCCACCCGAGCGACGAGGGGGGTCACCAGCTGGGCCTTCCGGACGGCCGGTGCCCGCCGGATCGAGATAGCCCACGCTGTCGGCAACGAGGCCTCCTGCCGGGTGGCCCACCGCTGCGGCTACCTGCCCGAAGGCACCCTGCGGGACTCGCACCGCTTCGGCGACGGGGCGTACCACGACGAGCACCTGCACGCCCGCCTGGCCAGTGACCCGGAACCGACCGGCCCCGCGGGGGAGCCGTCGGCGTAGGGCATCTCGACCACCGGCCGGCACGGTCCGCCACCAGGCCGCTGATCACCCGCGCCCGGCGAGACCGCACCGCTCTTGCCCGGCCGTCGGCCGCGGCTCCCGCTCAGCCCTTCACGCAGATGACCTGCTTCAGTTTCGCCACCACCCGCACCAGGTCCCGCTGCTGGTCGATGACCTGCTCGATCGGCTTGTACGCGGCCGGGATCTCGTCCACGACACCGGCGTCCTTACGGCACTCCACGCCCCGCGTCTGCTCCTCCAGGTCCCGCGTCGAGAACCGGCGCTTGGCGGCGTTACGGCTCATCCTCCGGCCCGCGCCGTGCGAGGCCGAGTTGAAGGCCGCGGTGTTCCCGAGGCCCTTGACGATGTAGGTGCCTGTGGCCATCGAGCCGGGAATGATCCCGTAATCGCCGGAGCCCGCCCGGATCGCGCCCTTGCGCGTCACCAGCAGGTCCATGCCGTCGTACCGCTCCTCGGCGACATAGTTGTGGTGGCAGCTGATCTCCTGTTCAAAGGTGACCCGGGCCTTCTTGAATTCCCTGCGGATCACATCCTTGAGCAGCCCCATCATGATCGCGCGGTTGTACTTCGCGTACTCCTGCGCCCAGAAGAGGTCGTTCCGGTACGCCGCCATCTGCGGGGTGTCCGCGATGAAGACGGCCAGATCCCGGTCGACCAGCCCCTGGTTGTGCGGCAGCTTCTGGGCCTCGCCGATGTGGTACTCGGCCAGCTCCTTGCCGATGTTCCGTGAACCGGAGTGGAGGGTGAGCCAGACCGAACCCTGGGAATCGAGACTGAGCTCAAGGTGATGATTTCCCGAGCCGAGCGTTCCCATCTGCTTGGTAGCCCGTTCCCGACGGAACTTGACCGCATCGGCGACCCCGTCGAACCGCTCCCAGAAGTCACCCCACCCGGCCGTCGGAAATCCGTGCATCCGCCCCGGATCCACCGCCTCGTCGTGCATGCCACGCCCGACCGGAATCGCCTGCTCGATCCTGGACCGCAGCCGGGACAGGTCCCCGGGCAGATCGTTCGCCGTCAGCGACGTCTTCACCGCCGACATCCCGCACCCGATGTCCACCCCGACCGCCGCCGGGCAGACCGCCCCGTGCATCGCGATCACCGAACCGACCGTCGCGCCCTTGCCGTAGTGCACGTCTGGCATCACGGCGAGGCCCTTGATCCAGGGCAGCGTGGCAACATTCCGGAGCTGCTGCATGGCAGCGTCCTCGATCGACGCGGGATCCGCCCAGATCCGGATCGGCACCTGCGCGCCCGGCATCTCTACATACGACATAACCCCTCGATTCCCCCGAAAGTCTCATAACGCAAAAGCCGGAACCAGGGCCGTTAAAAGGGGCGGCCGACCAGCATCGACGGCGTTGCGTGCGATAGACATTGTGTCCATCGACCGTCATCCGGCGGCAAGCAGTTTTCGCGTGGAGCCCCGCGCGGAACCCCGTACAGAAGGGAGCCCGGGACCGTGCAGCCAAAGGCGCGCAAGGCGTACGTACCCGGCCTGGCGGCGCTCCTCGTGGCCGTGGTCGCCGGCTGCTCGGGGGGCGGCGCCGCGGACGGCGCCGTCACCGACACCAAGCCGGGCGGCCCCAGCACGGCCACCACCGCTCAGCCCGGCAAGTACCGCACGCTCCGCGAGCCCTGCGGCTCCGTACCGCGCTCCATGCTCAAGGATCTCCTGCCCGGCGCCGCCTCGCTCCCCGAGGACCAGCAGACGAAGGTGTACCAGGGCACGGCCTCCGTGACCTACGACACGGACCGCCGGGTCGGGTGCAGCTGGAAGGCCACCTCCCCCGACGCGTCGAACCAGCTGGTGATCGACCTCGAACGCGTCGTGTCGTACGACCCGGCCGTGAGTGACGCCGACCGGGCGCAGGAGGTCTTCACGAGGAAGGAGACGGCCGCGGGGCTGTCCCCGGCCTCCGGGACGCCGGGCGGTACGCCCTCCGCGTCGGGCAAGGGCGGTGCCGGTACGGACACGGCCCCCGGCGCGACCACGCAGACCGGCTCCCCCTCCGGTTCCGGAAGCCCTTCCGGGACCCCGTCCGGATCGCCGTCCGACGGCACGACCCCCGACGGCCTCGAACCGCGCGTCCTCGACGGCCCCGGCGACGCCGCCTTCCTGGACGATGTCCTCGCCCGCCCCGGCGCGGCGGCTCAGCAGCGCACGGTGAGCGTGGTGTTCCGCACATCGAACGTGATCGTGACCGTCCGGTACAGCGAGCAGCCCGCGCACCCCACGGTGGTCCCCGACAGCAAAGAACTGCAGGACAAGGCGCGGGGACTGGCCCGGACGCTCAACGAGCAGCTCAACGAATAGCCGCTGCCGTCCGCCCCGCCCGGCCCGCCCGCGCGGGGCACGGACTCCGGCTCCGGGAGCCCGCGGACCCGGCTCGGCGGTTACCGTGGCCGATCGGACCGTACGACAACCGACCGACTGAAGGAACCATGCACCGTTCAGCCTCGCGACTCACCCGCATACTCGCCTGCGCAGCCGTTCCGGTAATGCTCGTCGTCGCCGGCTGCTCGTCCGACTCCGACGGCAAGAGCGAGGCCGACGGCTCCTCGTCGAGCCCGAGCCCGAGCACCTCGGCGAGCCCGAGCGTCACGCCGGCCAAGTACAGCGGGCTCCCCGACGCCTGCGACACGATCGGCGCGAAGACGGTCGGCTCGCTCGTTCCCAAGGTCAAGAACAAGAACGGTACGTCCGGCAAGTCCAGCGACATCGCCACCCGCGGCAGCTGCTCCTGGAACGGTCTGGACGACAAGGGCGTCAAGGGCTCGCAGTACCGCTGGCTCGATGTCTCCCTCATGCGGTACGACTCCGACGCCACGCTCGGCAGCGGCGCCAAGCGCGCGGGCGAGTACTACGCGAAGGAGGTCGCGGGCGCCCAGGGCACCCCGGACGCCAAGGGCGTCAAGTCCATCGCCACGGCCGGTGTCGGCGACCAGGCGACGCTGGTCTCGTACACCCTCAAGAAGACCGACGAGGACTTCGCGTACGCCACGGTCGTGGCCCGCACGGAGAATGTCGTGATCACCCTCACGTACAACGGCGCGGGGTACGCGGGCGCGAAGTCGCCCAGCTCCGCCGATCTGACGAAGAACGCGGAGAAGGCGGCCAAGGAGGCCGTGGCGGCGATCGCCGCCGGCTCTTCGGACGCGCCGGGCGCCGGGGAGAGCTCCAAGGGCTCGTCGGAGTCGTCCGCGGCGAGCTGAGCCGCTCCCCGCGCCACGCCGTCCGCACACATGTGCCAGGCTGTGCCCGCCAGGTGTCGGGGCGTCGAGTCGTTCTTGTCGAGTACCTGACGCCCCATACAGGCCGAATACGGGAGGAGATCGCGGGTGGCCGCGATGCAGCTGACACGCACGCACCGGATTCTCATCGGGATCGTGGTGTTCGGAGCGGTGATCATCGCCGCGATCGGATTCGCGGGGTCCTACGCCGCCGTGCGCGAACTCGCCGAGGCCAAGGGCTTCGGCGCGTTCTCCCTGGTCTTCCCGATCGGTATCGACGCGGGCATCTGCGTCCTGCTGGCGCTCGACCTCCTGCTGACCTGGATGCGGATCCCGTTCCCGCTGCTGCGCCAGTCGGCGTGGCTGCTGACGCTGGCGACGATCGCCTTCAACGGCGCCGCCGCCTGGCCGGACCCGCTGGGCGTCGGGATGCACGCGGTGATCCCGCTCCTCTTCATCGTCTCCGTCGAGGCGGCGCGCCACGCGGTCGGCCGGATCGCGGACATCACGGCCGACAAGCACATGGAGGGCGTACGGCTCACCCGCTGGCTGCTGTCGCCCGTACCCACCTTCAAGCTGTGGCGCCGGATGAAGCTGTGGGAGCTGCGCTCGTACGAGCAGGTCATCAAGCTCGAACAGGACCGGCTCATCTACCAGTCGCGCCTTCAGGCGCGGTTCGGCCGCAACTGGCGCCGCAAGGCGCCGATCGAGGCGCTGATGCCGCTGCGGCTCGCGAAGTACGGCGTACCGCTCGCCGACACCGCGCACTCGGGGCTGGCAGCCGCCGGTATCGAGCCGGTGCTGCTGCCGCCCGCGCCCCCGGTGGCCGAACTCCCGCAGGGCCGGGGCGAGATATCCGCGGCGGGCCCGTCCCAGGAGCAGCCGGAGCACCAGGGACAGCAGCCCCAGCAACTTCCCCAGTCCCAGCCCCAGTTGCAGTCCCAGCCCGCGCCCCAGCCTCAACAGCAGCAGATACCACCGCAGTTGCGGAAGCAGGAGCAGCACCCTCAGCAGGGTCAGGATCCCCAGCAGCAGCCGCAGCCCCAGCAACAGCCCGAGCCCCAGCAGCAACCTGAGCAGCCCCAGCCTCAAGGCCAGCCCCAGCCCCAGCCCGAGCCCCAGTCCCAGACAAGCCCCTGGTTCGCGGCCCCCCAGGTGCAGGAGGCCGCGTACGAAGGCGCGTACAACCCCGCTTACGCCGAAGGCCAGGACCCCGCGCCCGTGATGATCCCCGCCGGCCCCGGCCGCAGCCGCCCGCTCGGCGGGGTGCCCAGTCAGCGCGTGGAGGGCCCGTACGCGGCCCCGGAGCCGGAACGCCCCCAGTACGCCGAGCCCGCCCCCGCCCCGGTCCAGGACCAGCCCGAGGAACTGCCCGTCCCCGTCCTCCCCGACGACCTCTCCCGCGAGGAGGCGTACTTCAACGCCTTCCGCAAGTACATCAGCGAGAACGGCGACTTCCCCAACAGCCGCCAGTTCGGGCTGTACCTGGTCGATCTGTACGGGATCACCGGCCGCACCGGCGGCCCGCTCACCGAGAGTTCGCTCCGGCCGTACCTGAAGGACTTCCGCTCCCGTTACCAGTCGGAACTGGACGACGAGTACATCGCGTAGCCGCAACCGCGCACCCGGTCACGGCGGAGGGCCCTCACCCACCGGGTAAGGGCCCTCCGGCCGTCACGTCTCAGGCTCAGCCGCCGAGCAGCTTCCGCACCCGGTCCGCGCCCACCGCCAGCAGCAGCGTGGGCAGCCGCGGCCCGGTGTCCCGGCCGACCAGCAGCCGGTAGAGCAGCGCGAAGAACGACCGCTGCGCGGTCTTCAGCTCGGCCGTGGGCTTCGCGTCGGGGGCCAGGCCCGCCATGATCTTCGGTACGCCGTAGACGAGCGTGGTCAGCCCGTCCAGCGACCAGTGGCTGTCCAGGCCCTCCAGCAGCAGCCGCAGCGACTCGCGCCCCGGCGCGTCGAGCGAGTCCAGCAGCTCCTGGTCGGGCTCGGAGCGCACGATCGTCCGCGCCTCGGCCGGCACCTGGCTGGTGATCCAGTTCTGCGCGCGGTCCAGCCGGGGGCGCGCCTCGTCCAGCGAGGCCAGCGGGCGCGCCGGGTCCAGCTCGCTGAGGATCCGCAGGGTCTGCTCCTCGGCGCCGGCCGTGATGTCCACGACCGAGGCCAGCGTGCGGTACGGCAGCGGGCGCGGTGTACGCGGCAGCTCACCGGCCGCCGTGCTCGTGGCCCGGGAGTACGCGGCGGCGTCGGCCGGCAGGACGGAACCGTCGGCGACCTTGCGCTCCAGCGCGTCCCACTCGTCGTAGAGCCGCTGGATCTCCTGGTCGAAGGCGATCTTGAACGACTGGTTGGGCCTGCGCCGCGCGTAGAGCCAGCGCAGCAGCGGCGCCTCCATGATCTTCAGCGCGTCGGCCGGGGTCGGCACGCCGCCCTTGCTGGACGACATCTTCGCCATCCCGGAGATCCCGACGAAGGCGTACATCGGGCCGATCGGCTGGACGCCGTCGAAGATCTCGCGCACGATCTGCCCGCCGACGACGAACGAGGACCCCGGCGAGGAGTGGTCGACCCCGGACGGCTCGAAGATCACGCCCTCGTACGCCCAGCGCATGGGCCAGTCGACCTTCCAGACCAGCTTGCCGCGGTTGAACTCGCTCAGCAGGACGGTCTCGGAGAAGCCGCACTCGCCGCAGGTGTACGTCAGCGCGGTCGTCTCGTCGTCGTACGCGGTGACGGTGGTGAGGTCCTTGCCGCAGCCGCCGCAGAAGGGCTTGTACGGGAAGTAGCCGGCGGCCCCGCCGCTGCCGTCGTCCTCGGCCGCCGCGCCCGAGCCCTCGGCGGCCTCCAGCTCGGCTTCCTCGACCTTCTTCTGCTGCCCCTTCTGCTGTCCGTTCGCCGCCTTGGCCGGACCCTTGTCCGGTCCCTTGTCCTTGGTCCGGTAGCGGTCGAGGATCGCGTCGATGTCCGCGCGGTGCTTCATCGCGTGCAGGATCTGCGCGCGGTAGGCGCCCGAGGTGTACTGCTCGGTCTGGCTGATGCCGTCGTACTCGACGCCCAGCTCGGCCAGCGCCCCGGTCATCGCCGCCTTGAAGTGCTCGGCCCAGTTCGGGTACGCCGATCCCGCCGGGGCGGGCACGGACGTCAGCGGCTTGCCGATGTGCTCGGCCCAGGACGTGTCCGTACCCGGAACGCCGGCCGGAACCTTGCGGTAGCGGTCGTAGTCGTCCCAGGAGATCAGATGCCTGACCTCGTACCCGCGCCTGCGGATCTCGTCCGCGACCAGGTGCGGGGTCATGACCTCGCGGAGATTCCCCAGGTGAATGGGTCCGGAGGGGGAGAGTCCGGACGCGACGACGACCGGTTTGCCAGGCGCACGTCGCTCCGACTCGGCGATGACATCGTCCGCGAAACGGGAGACCCAGTCGGTCTCGGTGCTCTGAGCCACGATCGGCACGTCCTTCTTCTTTCTCGTACGCCCAAACATTCCGGCGGCTGCCATTCTCCCAGGTACCCCCGGGAGAGCGAAAATGGCTTGTTACCCCATGGGATACTGGGCAGGACTTCCCTCCGCACCCGACAGGAACGGCACCAGCCCATGGCCTCGGTCACTTCCCTCGCTTCGACCGTCGATCAGCGCATCGCGGACGCCCTCTCGGCAGCCCTGCCGGAGGCCGGTCCCGCGAGCCCGCTGCTCCGCCGAAGCGACCGGGCCGATTTCCAGGCCAATGGTCTCCTGGCGCTCGCCAAGCAGCTCAAGGGCAACCCGCGCGAGCTGGCGACACGGGTCGTGACGTCGCTGCCCGCCGATGACGTGATCAAGGAGGTCGAGGTCTCCGGCCCCGGCTTCCTCAACATCACGGTCACGGACCGGGCGATCATCGAGACCCTCGCGGCCCGCGCGGCGGACGCCCGGCTCGGCGTCCCGCACCAGCCGGACCCGGGCACGACCGTCATCGACTACGCGCAGCCGAACGTGGCCAAGGAGATGCACGTCGGGCATCTGCGTTCCGCCGTGATCGGCGCCGCGATGGTGGAGATCCTGGAGTTCACGGGCGAGAAGGTGATCCGGCGCCATCACATCGGCGACTGGGGCACCCAGTTCGGCATGCTCATCCAGTATCTGATCGAGCACCCGCACGAGCTGGACCACAAGGGCGCCGCCACCTCCGGCGAGGAGGCGATGTCCTCCCTGAACCGGCTCTACAAGGCGTCGCGGACGCTCTTCGACTCCGACCCGGAGTTCAAGGCGCGCGCCCGGGACCGGGTGGTGGACCTCCAGGCCGGTGACAAGGAGACGCTGGCCCTGTGGCAGCGGTTCGTGGACGAGTCGAAGATCTACTTCTACTCGGTCTTCAACCAGCTGGACATGGAGATCCGCGACCCCGACATCGTCGGCGAGTCCGGCTACAACGACATGCTGGAGGAGACCTGCCGGATCCTGGAGGAGTCCGGGGTCGCGGTCCGCTCCGAGGGCGCGCTCTGTGTCTTCTTCGACGATGTGAAGGGCCCGGACGGCAACAAGGTCCCGCTCATCGTCAAGAAGTCCAACGGCGGCTACGGCTACGCGGCCACCGACCTCTCCGCGATCCGGGACCGGGTGCGGAACCTGTCGGCGACGACCCTGCTGTACGTGGTCGACGCGCGCCAGTCGCTGCACTTCAAGATGGTCTTCGAGACCGCCCGCCGGGCCGGCTGGCTGAACGACGAGGTGCACGCCGTCCAGCTGGCCTTCGGCACGGTCCTCGGCAAGGACGGCAAGCCGTTCAAGACCCGTGAGGGCGAGACCGTACGGCTGGTGGACCTGCTGGACGAGGCGGTGGAGCGGGCGACGGCCGTCGTACGGGAGAAGGCGAAGGACCTCAGCGAGGACGAGATCGCGGACCGCGGCAAGCAGGTGGGCATCGGCGCGGTGAAGTACGCCGACCTGTCCACGTCCGCCGCCCGCGACTACAAGTTCGACCTGGACCAGATGGTCTCGCTGAACGGTGACACGTCCGTCTACATCCAGTACGCGTACGCCCGTATCCAGTCGATCCTGCGCAAGGCGGGCACCACGAAGCCGGCCGCCCACCCGGACCTGGAACTGGCCCCGGCCGAACGGGCGCTGGGCCTGCACGTGGACCAGTTCGGCGAGGTCCTGGCGGAGGTCGCGTCGGCGTACGAACCGCACAAGCTCGCCGCGTACCTGTACCAACTGGCGTCGCACTTCACGACGTTCTACGACCAGTGCCACGTCCTGAGCGACGAGAACCCGGCGGAGCTGGTCGAGAACCGCCTCTTCCTCTGCGACATCACGGCCCGCACGCTCCACCAGGGCCTGGCACTCCTGGGCATCCGCTCCCCCGAGCGCCTGTAACGCTCCGTACGCACCACGGGGCGCCACCGCGAACAGCGGTGGCGCCCTTTCTCTTGCCCCTGGAGCGCCGGCTCACCGGACCGCACCCGGTACGGCCTCACCGTGAACGCGAGAACGGCGAGGCCATGCCGTGTCCGACGGACGCGTCAGAGGGCGACGATGCCTTCGCCGCCCACTCCGTCGGGAACCTTGGTGGTGCTGATCTTGGTCAGCGAGCCGTTCTTGTGGATGCGGAACGCGTCGACCGCGCCCGCGCCACCCGTCTGGACATAGAGGAAGCGCCCGTCAGGGGTGATGGACGAGTCCACCGTGCCGACGCCCGTGGGGGTGTTGCCCAGGCGTTCGAGACGGGCCTCAACCTGGCGGAAGCGGGTGACGGTGTTGCTGCCGGCGTTGGAGGCGAAGAAGTGGTCGCCCGTGCGGGATACCCAGCAGGTGGCCTGCTGGCCGGTCGGCGCGGCGTCGATGAGCGTGGTTCGGCCGTCCTTGTCGAGACGGAACGTCAGGAGGCTGTTCTCCACGCCGTCGGCGACGACGAGCCGCTCGCGCGCGTCGAAGGTCAGCCCGAACGGCTGCGCGCCCTCCTTGCTGTCCACGACGGGCTTGTGCGCGAGCGCGCCGTCGCGGCTGAAGCGGAAGACCTCGATGCTGTTGCCGCCCAGCTTGGTGGTGACGACGAGCTTCGATCCGTCGGGGGTGAAGGCCACCTGCCCCGGGGTGTGGGTGAACTCGGGCATGGCGCCGGTGTTCAGGTGCAGCTTGCGGTGCCACTCCGCGACCCGGTGCAGCTTGCCCTCCTTCATCCGGAAGCCCTGAATGGAGCCGCCCTCGCGCGCGTTGAGTACGAATACCCGGTCGCCGTGCGTGGTCACGCTGACCGGGAACATGCCCCCGGACTCGATGATCTGCTTACGGTGGAGCCGCTCGCCCTCGACCGAGAAGACGGTGACCGTGTTGCTGCCCGCGTTCACCGCGTACAGCAGCTTGTGGTGAGGGTCGTACGTCAGCGATCCCTGCGAGGCGAGGTGGTCGACGACGGAGCCGCCGAGGACACCGCCCTTGCCGCCGGTGCCGTACACCGTACGGCGGTGCAGGGAACCATCGGCGTCGCGTGCGTAGGCGATCACCTGGTTGCCTTCGACACGGTCGTTCTGGACGAACACCACCTTGCCGTGGTGGTCGGCGGGCGCAGCGGTGGTGGCGGTGGAGGTGCCGGCCGTGGCGGTGGCGGTGGCGGGCACGGCGAAGGCGGCCGTCGAGAGGGCCACGGTCATGGCGACCTTGGCAATACGGGCGCACCTGCGGGTAGTTGTGGGCATCTGCCTCTTCCTGAGTCGGGCCGGCCGGGGAGGGCGACTCCTGTGAGGCGGGCGCACCTCGCAGCCGGCGCAGAGCGTCATTCCGCCCGTCATATTGAGGGGCGAAGGGCGCGCGCCGACGGACCGTCGCCCATCGGGTAATTCCTTCGGATGATCAAGGGGCGCGAACGGTCGCGCGCCAGGCGGACGCACGTCCCTGCTTCCGGTCCGGCCCCGAGGGCTCAGTCCCGCCACGGCCGGCCGGAACAGCCCGGCTGGGCAGCGGGATCCCACGGACAGTCATCCTCCCCAGGCCACACGTGTGAACGCCAACGTGGGCCGGCTCCGGGTGCGGAGTCGGCCCACGTTCATTCCGTTCGCCGGGCGCCGAGGGGTGAGGCGTCAGCCGAGGAGGCGTCAGCCGAGGGGTGAGGCGTCAGTCGCCCGGCGCGGAGCGACCGCCCGTCAGCGGAAGCTGAGGCCCGTGGCGGTGGCCAGGTCCCTCAGGTCGACGTACTTGAAGTTCGAGCCCTCGCGGGGTTCGCCGTCCGGCCCGGTGACCTCGGGGGTGTCGAGGCCGTCGTGGATCACGGCGAGGCCGTGCGGATACCGGCCGCCCAGGGGCTTGTTGACGATGTCGAGGCTGTCCGTGCCGTCGGCGCCGTCAATGGCGTTGTCGCCCTTGCCCGCCGCCACCCGGAAGCTCGTCCTGAACTTGTTGCCCTTCGCCGGGTCGCGGTCGTACAGCGCGAAAGTGGAGTCGCCCTGGCTGGAGACCACGACGTAACCGCCACCGTTCGGCTGGTCGATCAGCGTGATGCCCTCGACGTCCGCGACGAGGTGCTCGCCGCCGAAGCCGGGGTCCTCGCCGGGGGTGCACTCTTCGGTCGCCGGGTCCTGCTCGTACGGGACGCCGAAGTCCTTGACCTTGTCGATCAGGGTGGGCTCGCCGGTGAGGTCGGCGTTGAGGCGCCAGAGGCCGACGTTCTCCTGCCCGGCGTAGAGCGTGCCGTTGGCCGGGTCCACACGCATGCCTTCGAGGTAGGGCTGCTCGCCCGGGGCCTCGCAGGGCGTCCAGGAATCGCCGTTCGGGAGCTTGAAGGTGCTGGGGAATTGGATGGTGCGGATCTTGCGGTAGCCGATGGTGCCGCCGGCCGCGTTCGTCAGCTCCAGCAGCGCCACCCGGTTCTCGATCTCCTGGGAGACCACGGCGTAGATACGTCCGGTCTTGCGGTCCTTCCAGGAGGCCAGGCCGTACGCGGTGGCCTGCTCGTTCACCTCGGCCTGGTCGGCGGAGAAGATGTACGGCGAGGTGTCCTCGGCCGTGACATCGCTGACCGGGTTCTGCCTGCGGTTCGCGTCGACGCGGTAGATGACGAGCTTGTCGCGGCCACGGTCGGTGGCGATGGCCAGGTCGGTGCCTTCGATGGCGTCGACGTTGTTGATACGGCCGGGCTCGTCGTCGGCGCTCGGCGGCTTCGGGGCCGCGAGCGCCTGGACCTGGCGCGCGGCGAGGTCGTACACGTACAGGCCGCCGACCTTGGCGGTGGCGAGCACCAGGCTGCGCTGGGCGTCCTCGGGGTTCACCCAGATCGCGGGGTCGTCCGCGCTGGAGTTGCCGCCCGCCTCGTCGTCGAAGAGCGTCGGGGTCTCGGCCTTCGCCGTCACCTCGGGTATGGCGGGGACGGGGGTCTCGGCCTGTGCCGGGGCCACCACGATCGCGGCCAGCGCCGCCGAGGCCGCGGTCACGGCGACAGCCGCGTAACGCTTGTGATCCCTGCTGAATGAGCTGCGCATGAGCACCTTCCTGAGTGGGAACAGGGCTACGGTGCGCTCCGGACGTGGCCCGGCCGTGGGCGGTCGATGGCCCCGACGGACCATTGGCATGAACATTCACGAGCACAGCGATGGTCCGGGTCGGGGCCCGGTGGGAGCGGCCTGCGGTGGCGGGACCGGGTATCCCTACGACCCCCCTGAGCACCGGCCGGCGAGCGTGTGGCGGGGCGGGACCGGGTACGACTGGGCGCATGATCTTCCATCTGCTTCCCCTCGAAGACTGGCGACGCGACCCGGACGAGCCGTACGCGCCCGCGTCGCTCGCCACCGAAGGTTTCATCCACTGCTCCCCGGACGAGCCGGTCACCCTGGCCATCGCCAACGCGTTCTACCGCGACACGGCCCGCCCGCTGCTGGCGCTGCTCATCGACGAGGAGTCGCTGGAACCCCGGTTGGTCCGGCAGCAGGCCGAGAAGACGCCGCCCGGGGTCGCGGACGACACCCGGTTCCCGCATGTGTACGGCCCTCTCAACCGCGATGCGGTGACGGGCCTACTCCAGGTCGAGTGGGACGCGACGGGTGCCGCGGTGGCGCTCGTGGACGCGGGGATCTGACCCGTGGTTCCTACGGTCGGGCCAGCAGGAGACCGAGCCAGCCCTCGGCGTGGTGCGTGACCGCCGGGGGCGTCGTCTCGTCCGCTTCCCGCCGCCGCACCCCGAACTCGCACCACACCACCTTGCCGGGATTCCGCTCCCCCACACCCCACTTGTCGGCGAACGCCGCGACGAGCAACAACCCGCGCCCGCCCTCGCCGTCAGGCGCGTCCACGATCTTGGGGACACCGGGGCCGCTGTCGTGCACCTCGATACGGAGTACGTCGCCGTCGTACCGCAGATTCAGTCGGAACCCACGGCCGGGCGGTACGCCGTGGAGCAGCGCGTTGGTGGCGAGCTCACTTACGCACAGCAACACGTCGTCGGCGGGAAAGCCTTCGGTCAAGTCCCAGTCGACCAGGGCCCAGTGGGCGAACTTCCTGGCGGCGGGGACGGACCGCCGGTCACGGCGGAAGAACCGCTCCCTGAGCACGAAGTGGCGAGTTGTCGCATCCATAGGGCGATCGTCGCGGAGAGTGACTAAACTTGTGCACCAGGTGACCCCGTACAGATCTTTTGTACGGGCTGTCCCAGGATCAAGTACGTGCGCACGTGGGGAGTTGGGCCGGCATGAATCCCAGGAAACACCCGAGGAAGAAGAACGCCTCGGCGATGAAGATGCTGGGCGCCCAAATGGCGACCTTCCGGCGGGCGGCGGGCTACACGCAGCGTTCCCTCGGTGAACGGGTCGTCGCCGACGAGGAAACCATCGCGTCGATCGAGCAGGGCCGACGGCCGCTGAAGGCGGACCTGGCGGAGACGCTGGACGAACTGCTGGACACCAAAGGGGCGTTGTCGGTCGGGGTGGCCAACATGCCGGAGATCGACCAGTTCCCGCTGTGGGCGGAGCAGTACGTGGACCACGAACGCGAGGCCATCGCCCTATCTCTGTATGCGAACCAGGTCCTGCCTGGCCTGCTCCAGACCGAGGCATACGCACGAGAGGTCTTCCGCAGCCGCATCCCGGCTTTCGACGAGGACGAGGTGG
The DNA here is from genome assembly GCF_042790125.1 of Streptomyces scopuliridis. Lineage (GTDB taxonomy): Bacteria > Actinomycetota > Actinomycetes > Streptomycetales > Streptomycetaceae > Streptomyces > Streptomyces scopuliridis_A. The sequence continues at coordinate 24,465 of NZ_JBHTZS010000004.1, read as the reverse complement.
AGACCAAGACGGCCGCCCGGATCGAGCGCCAGGAGATCCTGCATCGCAAGGTCCCGCCGACTATCAACTACGTCATCTGGGAGCCAGTGTTCCGCCTTCCCATCGGGGGCCGAGAGGTCTACGTCGACCAACTGCGCCATCTACGCACCTGCGCCGAACTTCCGGGCCTTTCCATCCAGTTCCTGTTGCTGCACCGCAGCACCCACGCTGGACTGGACGGCCCCTTCATCCTGCTGGAGACTCCCGACCACCAGCACCTCGCCTACAACGAGACTCAGCGCGGTAGCCAGTGGGTCTCCGACCCCGATGAGGTGTCCATCCTTGCGCGCAAATATGCGATGCTGCGTTCGCAGGCCCTTACCCCCGAGGACTCCATGGGCCTGCTGGACGAGCTTCTAGGAGAGCAATGAACACCGCGCTTCAGTGGTTCAAATCCAGCTATAGCGGCAGCGAAGGCGGCGAGTGCCTCGAAGTCGCCTACGACTGGCGCAAGTCCAGCCACAACACCGATGAGGGCGGCGCCGTCCACGTCCGCGACTCCAAGAACCCCACAGGCCCCACCCTCACCCTCGCCCCCACCGCATGGGCCGCCTTCACCGCCTACGCGGCCGGCTGATGCGCTCAGGCCCGCCGGACCGCGGTCACCAGCAGCGTGTCGGCGGTGCGCGGCCCCTCGGCCGTCGCCGGTAGTACGTCGACGCTGATCCGGGTGAACCCGTACTCGTCCAGGGCCTTCGTCCAGACCTGCTCCTGGAGCACCCAGCGGTGCGTCGTGGTCGCCTCCCCATCCGGTGTCTTCGCCGAGACATCGGCAGGCACCACATCGGGCTGTGCGGGCGCGCCGCTCAAGTAGTGACCGAGGCTGGAGAACACCAGCCGCCCGCCGGGCCGCAGCGCGACGGCCGCCGCGGGCAGCAGGTCGCGCGGGTCGGTGAAGTCGACCGCGCCGAAGACGCTGTAGAGCACGTCGTAGGCGTCGGCCATCTCGTGCAGGTGCGGCACGACATCGGATCGCACGATGTGCAGGCGCGGCGCAAGGTGACCGTACAGATCGGTGGCCATGGCGTACTGCGCGGGCGAGGCGTCGACGGCGTTGATCCTCGCGGGCTCGTGGTGGGTGGCCAGGTGCGCGGCGTGCCGGGCGGCCCCGGCGCCCAGGTCGCCGACGACTCGCCCGGACAGGTCACCGAGGACTTCTGCGCCGGGCCCGCCGTCCTGGCTCCAGATCCAGTGGAAGGACTCCGGGACCGAGCGGTCACGCTGGGCGCGGGAGCGGCCGTAGTGGTGCCAGAGGTCTGTGGTGGTGGTTGTCACCCGCCTCATCCTGGCGGGCGCGGCCTGATGCCGGGCCGGTTCCGTGGAATCTCACCCGGGGGTGCCCGGGGCTCCGGTCAGTGGTCGGCCGGAGCCTGCGGTTCGGTCAGTGCGAGTCGTTGCCCGGGTGGCATGGGCCGCAGTCAGCGGAGTCAGCCCACAGGGGCAGGTCCACTTCCAGAACGGCACCCGCGTGCCACCGGCGTCCGCGAATTGCACACGGCCGTATGCCGGCATGCGAGCAACTGAGGTCGGTGGGTACGTAACCGGCATACGGGCGTGTGGCAGCCCCGCCTCTACCGCAGCGTGATCGACGAGACCGGCACGCATCCTGACCGTTACTCAGAACGCGTTCCCGAACGAGTGGTGGTGGTTCGGGCCCTCTGCCGATCCCTGCCGTTCGGCGATCCCGCCGTCACGAGGACCCCGGCGCCCACCGGCTGTCGTAGGTGTTCCGAAGGAATCGCCCACGACGGCCCCGCGAAGCAAGGCCGCCGTGGGCGCGTCCGCGGGAAAGAACGTCTCGATGGCGATCTCGTCCAGGGTCACGTCGCGCGGCGACCCGAACACCGTCGTGGTGTACAGCAGGGCGAGTTCGCCGTGCTCCGTCGACAGCCTCAACGGAGCGACCAGGTCGTCCGGGACGACTCCGGTTTCCGTGCAGGTCCTTGTGTCTCCGCCTCCGGGCTTCCGGGACTCCTCCGCGTCCTTGTCGGGGACCGGGTAGCTCTCCAGCTCCGCCAGCAGCTCGGCCAGGCCGGACGCCGAGGTGCGGTCCAGCTGGCGGCGGACGCGGCGCAGCACATGCGCACGCCACTGCGCGAGATTCCGGATCCGGCCCGCCAGGCCGTCAGGGTGCAGAGTCGCCTTGAGCACGTTGAACGGCTGCTGCGACGACTCCCCGCCCACGTCACCGAGAAACACCCCCATGGCCCGGTTCGCGGCCAGCAACTCCCAGCGCACGTTGACGGCGAGCGCGGGATTCGGCTCGTGCCCGGTCAGTACGGCCTCCACCGCGGCCCGCGCCGCCCCGAGATCGGCGAAGGCCCGCTCGGGATGCACCGGGGCGAAGCCCGCGGCCAGATAGAACGCGTTGCGTTCCCGCAGCGGCACGTCGAGTTCGTCGCACAGCCGCCTGATCATGTCCCGGCTCGGATTGGCCCGACCGGTCTCGATGCAGCTGAGGTGCCGGGTGGACAGCTCGGCGGCGAGCGACACGTCGAGCTGCGAGCGGCGGCGACGCTCGCGCCAACGCCGTACGAGCACCCCGACCGGTTCGGTGGTCGTCGTCATGTGCCCAGGCTGCACGGCCGTGCGGGCGACGGCAATGACCCCGCGGGTCATCGACAGTCCTCGCCGACGGAGCCAGAGTCGGGCAGGAGCACAGCTCGTACCAGCTCGATTCATCAGACGAAGGGACCCACCGCCATGACCGAGACGACAGCACACGCCGAGCAGCCCGCCGAAACCTCGTCCGGGACCGGGACCGGGAGCAGGAGCGAAACCGCCCTTGAGCGCTACTTGCGGTTCTGGAACGCTGTCACGGAGCCGGAGCAGCGACGCCTCGCGGCTTCGACCTTCACCGACGGCGTCGAGTACCGCGCGGAGATCGGAATCCTCAGCGGGGCACAGGCATTGATGGACTTCCGGAACCAGTTCGTCGGTCACGTTGGCACCGCGTCGCTGCGCCACCGCGAGCGGCCTCAGATCCACCACGACCGCGCCAGGGTGAAGTGGGAGATCCTGGTCGGCGACGGCGAAGGCACGTCCTTCGCCGCGGGGACCGATGTGATCGTGCTCGACGATGACGGCCGGATCAGCTCCGTCACCGCGTTCCTCGACCGGGCCCCCGAGGGCTTCGACCCCGCCGCGCACCACTGAAGAAGTACCTGCGCCACGACTACATCCGCGCCACCCAGATGTCCCGCCTGGGCGACCGGGCGGTGGCCCTGCTCGGGCTGCCGCTCTCCGGCGAGGTCAGGCCAACTACGGTGTGGACTCGGGCCGGTTCACGGCAAGCCACGTGGTTGTATGACGGAATGGACCAGCGAGAGACCTCTCCCGTCACTGCCCCCGCCCCGGCCCCGGCCATGCCCGCAGTCGTTCAGCTGCCCCTCATGCGCTGGGGGCGGCCCGACGCGTCGCGGCGCGCTCTGTTGCTCCACGGACTGACCTCGGCGGCGGCCTGCTGGTGGCGCGTGGCGGACGAACTGGCCGAGGCCGGCTGGTCGGTCACCGCCCCCGACCAGCGCGGCCATGGCCTCGCGCCCCGTACGCGGCGCTACGACATCGAGGGGTTCGCCGCCGACGCACTGCACCTCGTCCCGGACGGTGGCGGCGCATGGGATCTGGTCGTCGGCCACTCCCTGGGCGGCGTCGTGGCGACCGCGGCGGCGAGCGCCGAGCCCGGGTGGGCATCGCGCCTCCTCCTGCTCGACCCCGTCATCACGGTCTCGGGCGGGGTCGAGGAGTTCGTACGCGGCACCGTCACCGAGCTGAACGCGACCGAGGAGTCACTTCTCCGCGACCACCCGGAGTGGCACCCCGAGGACGTGTTCCTCAAGGTCCAGGCAGCGCGCCGGACCAGTCCGTACGTCGCCGAGAGCTTCCTGCGGCACAACACGCCGTGGTCGTACGAGAAGGAGTTGACGGAGTACGGGCGTCCCGTGACCGTGCTCGCCGCCGATCCGGGCCACAACCCGGCCTTCACCGCCGACGAGGGCCACCGCATCGCCGGCTCGAAGGCGGACTTCCACTGGACGGCGGTGGACGGAGCAAGCCACTCCGTCTACCGCGACAACCCGGCGGCGGTGATCGCGGCGGCGCTGGCCGGGCCCGAGCAGCGGTAGCGGTAGCGCCCGCGCGTACGGGCCCTTATGCCCGTCAGCCGTCGGCCGTCAGCCGTCAGCCGTCAAGCGGCTTCTGCCACTCCGACCCGCCCAGCGGGTGGTCGTACCTCGGACGCCCCGCCGACCCGCTCGTACGGAACGGCTTTCCGTTGTCGTCCAGGCGGAGCGTGCCGTGCCGCTCGCCGCTGGACCACTCCAGCTCCAGATACCAGCTGACGTCCTGGGTCTTCGCACTGGCGGAGATGTAGAAGACCTCGGGATCCGACTCGCTGACCTTGTACGGGAAGTCCCGCTGGCCCGCCTTCGGTACGGAACTGGGCCGCCCCGCGTCCAGGTTGACGCTGAAGGACTTCGTGGACACGTTGCCCCCGCAGCCGACGCCCATCGCGTAGTCGTTCCAGGCGAGCGGGGCGTCCCTCTTCACGATCTTCACGCGCAGCGCCTGGAGGACGACCGTGTCACTGCTCGTGCCCTGCACGGTCAGTTCGATGAACTGACCGTCGCTCGCGACCCCGCCGAGCGCGGCGACCCAGCCCGGCGCGTCCTGCTCGGTGGGTGGCGGGGGGATCTCCTCCGGCGGGCTGTCGATCAGGTAGTGCTGACTGCACGGGTCCTCGAAGGCGTACGGCCGGGTGGCCACCGTCACCGGCACCGCGCCACCGTCGGTCCGGCCGGGAGCCGTGGACTCCGTACCCGCGCCGGGGGCAGCGGGCGGGCTCTTGCTTCCGGAGGGTGCGACAGGAGGAGAGGCGGACGGCGATTCCTTGCCCTTGTCCTTGTCCTTGCCGTCCGACGAGGCGGAGGGCGACGCGCTCTCCCCCGGCTCCCGGGCCGGAGCCTCCGACACCTGTGTGGCGGCGGCACCGTCGTCGGTCGACCTGCCGACCCCGCTGCCGTAGGCGATGGCGGGAACGGCGACCGCCACGACCGCCACGGCGGCGAGAAGAAGACGCAGGCGTTTGGTACGGGGGAGGCGGGCGACACGGGACCCGGCGACGGGCTCCGACTCGGGTCGCAGCTCCGGCGCGGGCTCCGGTTCCGATCCCGATTCCGGCCCCGATTCCGGCCCCGGTTCCGGCTCGCGCTCCGGGGCAGCCTCAGCCGGGGTCTCGGGCGCGCCCGCAGCGTCACCGTCGCCGTCACCCCCCAAGCCGGACGCCGCCGACACGGGCGCCCCCGAGACCGACGTCCCCGAAACCGGCGGCGCCGACCGCGCCCGCCGTCTCGCCTCGTCCGCGAGGATCCACCGCCGGTGCAGCTCGACCAGTTCCTCGGCGTTCGCCCCGCACAACCGCGCGAGCCGCTCCACCGACGCGTAATCGGTCGGCACGGCGTCGCCGTTGCAGTAGCGGTGCAGCGTGGACGTACTGACGTGGAGCTTCCCGGCGAGAACGCCGTAACTGCGTCCCGAGCGGTCCTTCAGCCCCCTCAGCAGTTCCGCGAAAGCCTCGGCCTCGGTCGTCGCCACTCGCTGTTCCCCCTCCTCGTTCCTGCCGGTCCGTCCCAGGAACGCGTTCCAGGGAAACCACATCTCCCCAGGTCAGGTGCGCGTGAGCGTTCCAGCTTCCCCCATTCTCCCCTGCCGATTGCGGCCGCTTCCGGCGGCCCCGCAAGGTGAGTGCAGCACCAGCCGAACGGGGAGCAGCAATCAGAACCCGATTCCGTATCAGCCTGGTTGACGCGTTGGCAGTCGTCGTGCTGATCGCCTCCGTAGCGGTCGTGCTCACGATCATCAACCGCAACTGACCGCACCAACCACACCGACCGCACCACTCACACCGCATCGAAACGGGGAGCTCAATCCTTATGCGTACGATCCGTCACCGCGCCGCCGCCGTCGCCGCCTCCGCTCTCGTCGCCGGCCTCGCCCTCACCGCCTGCGGGACCGGCGATTCCTCCGCCGAGAAGGACTTCGGAGCGGCCGGCGCGTCCGTCAGCACGCCGCCGCCGGCCGAGCAGCAGTCGCAGGGGGACGAGAAGCAGCAGACGCCCGCCGACCGGATCAGCAGCGAAGCCAACGCCGCGCCCAAGACCAACTCCGGCGCTGACTCTGGCGCTGAATCCGGCACCAACTCCGGCACGGGCACCAGCACTCACTCCGGCACCGGCACCGGCACCGGCAACACCACGGGCAACAGCAAGAGCGGCACCACCAAGTACACCGCCTGCACCGGCGACAACACCAAGGTCAAGATCACCCGGGTGAACCGCCCGATCAACCACCTGCTCCTGACGGTCACCAACACCGGCAACAAGAACTGCGACGCCTACTACGCCCCCGCCCTCCGCTTCGACGAAGCCCAGGCCCCCACGCAGGTCATCGAGGACAGCAAGCCGCAGGCCGTCGTCACCCTCGCCCCGGGCGAGTCCGCCTACGCCTCGATCCCCCTGGGCGGCGACGGAGCCCCGGACATCCCGGCGAACGAGCTGACCGTCTACTTCACGGGGCGCGCCAACCAGGGCTCGGTGGGCTCCCCCTCCGCCCCGCTCACGCTCCCCTCGGGGACGAAGATCTCCGACAGCACGTCCGTGACGTACTGGCAGCGGGAGATGGCGGACGCCCTCACCTGGTGAAGCCCCGCACCGAGTAGCACCGCGAACCTGATCGGGGCCCCGGCTGAACAACAGCCGGGGCCCCGATCACGTCGCGACCGTACCCCGCGACAGCGTTCCGGCGTTCCGGCGTCAGAGCTTCCGCGCGACCTCCGTCGCCCAGTACGTCAGGATCATGTTCGCGCCCGCGCGCTTGACGCCGGTCAGGGTCTCCAGAATCGCCGCGTCGCGGTCGAGCCAGCCCTTCTCCGCCGCCGCCTCGACCATCGCGTACTCCCCGGAGATCTGGTACGCCGCGACCGGCACGTCCACCTCCGCCGCGATACGCGCCAGGATGTCGAGATACGGCAGCGCCGGCTTGACCATCACCATGTCGGCGCCCTCTTCGAGGTCGAGCGCCAGCTCGCGCAGGGACTCCCGGGCGTTGGCCGGGTCCTGCTGGTAGGTCTTGCGGTCGCCCTTGAGCGAGGAGCCGACGGCCTCCCGGAACGGGCCGTAGAACGCCGACGAGTACTTCGCGGTGTACGCGAGGATCGACACGTCGTCCCTGCCGATGGAGTCGAGCGCGTCGCGTGCGACGCCGACCTGGCCGTCCATCATGCCGCTGGCGCCCACCACATGGGCGCCCGCGTCGGCCTGGACCTGGGCCATCTCGGCATACCGCTCCAGGGTCGCGTCGTTGTCGACCCGCCCCTGGCCGTCCAGCACCCCGCAGTGGCCGTGGTCGGTGAACTCGTCCAGGCACAGGTCGGACATGACGATCAGGTCGTCGCCGACCTCTTCCCGCACGGCGCGGATCGCGGCCTGGAGGATCCCGTCCGGGTCCGTGCCCGCCGTACCCGTCGCGTCCTTCTTGTCCTCCTCGGGGACACCGAAGAGCATGATCCCGGAGACACCGGCGGAGGCCGCCTCCACCGCGGTCTTGCGGATCGTGTCCAGCGAGTGCTGGACGACGCCGGGCATCGCGGAGATGGGAACGGGCCGGCTGATGCCCTCGCGTACGAACGCGGGAAGGATGAGATCCGCCGGGTGCAGCCGGGTCTCGGCCACCATCCGTCGCATCACCGGGTTCACCCGCAGCCGCCGGGGCCGCGAGCCGGGGAAGGATCCGTGCACAGTCATCGTCAGTCGCCTCTTGGGTCTGCTGCTTCGTCGGGGCCCGGCCGACCGTCGGACCACCTTCGACCATAAACCCGGCATCCCCGCCTGTTTACCGACACCGCGACCGGGAAACGGGCCCGGGAGCCGACGGCGGAGACGAGGCCGGAAACGACCGTGGGGCCCGGCCACCCAGGCCCGGCCCCACAGATCGGTTCATCCCCCACACATCGGGTCAGGGGTATACGCCCGGCGGTCAGGTCGTACGGCGCCTGCGGCTGCCCGGCCGGCGCTCGCTCGGCCGCGTGACCGTTTCGCCTGCCTCCTTCGCCGCCTCGCGGCGCTGCGTGCCGAACGCGGCGAGCGCCTCGGCCAGCTTGTGCACCGACGGCTCCGGCGACAGGACGTCGACGCGCAGCCCGTGCTCCTCGGCGGTCTTCGCCGTCGCGGGGCCGATACACGCGATCACCGTCACGTTGTGCGGCTTGCCCGCGATACCGACCAGGTTCCGCACGGTCGAGGACGAGGTGAAGAGCACGGCGTCGAAGCCGCCGCCCTTGATCGCCTCGCGGGTCTCGGCCGGCGGCGGCGAGGCGCGCACCGTGCGGTACGCGGTGACGTCGTCGACCTCCCAGCCCAGCTCGATCAGGCCCGCCACCAGCGTCTCGGTGGCGATATCGGCGCGCGGCAGGAACACCCGGTCGATCGGGTCGAAGACCGGGTCGTACGGCGGCCAGTCCTCCAGCAGCCCGGCCGCCGACTGCTCGCCGGACGGCACCAGATCGGGCTTCACCCCGAAGTCCACGAGCGACGCGGCGGTCTGCTCGCCCACCGCGGCGACCTTGATCCCGGCGAAGGCACGGGCGTCGAGCCCGTACTCCTCGAACTTCTCCCGTACCGCCTTCACCGCGTTGACGGAGGTGAACGCGATCCACTCGTAGCGGCCGGTGACCAAGCCCTTGACCGCGCGCTCCATCTGCTGGGGCGTGCGCGGCGGCTCGACCGCGATGGTCGGGACCTCGTGCGGGACCGCGCCGTACGACCTGAGCTGGTCGGAGAGCGACGCGGCCTGCTCCTTCGTCCGCGGGACGAGCACCTTCCAGCCGAACAGGGGCTTGGACTCGAACCACGCGAGCTGGTCGCGCTGCGCGGCGGCACTGCGCTCACCGACCACGGCTATGACGGGCTGGTGTCCCTCCGGGGAGGGCAGCACCTTCGCCTGCTTCAGGATCTGCGCGATGGTGCCGAGCGTGGCGTTCCAGGTGCGCTGACGGGTGGTCGTACCGGCGACGGTGACGGTCATCGGGGTGTCCGGCTTGCGGCCGGCCGCGACCAGCTCACCGGCGGCGGACGCGACCGATTCCAGGGTGGTGGAGACGACGACCGTGCCGTCGCTCACGCCCACCTCGGTCCAGCACCGCTCGCTGGCCGTCCTGGCGTCCACGAGCCGTACGTCCGTACCCTGCGCATCCCGCAGCGGTACCCCGGCGTACGCCGGCACACCGACCGCGGCGGCGATGCCGGGGACGACCTCGAAGGGGATGCCCGCGGTGGCACAGGCGAGCATCTCCGTGCCCGCGTCGCCGTCCAGCCCCGGGTCACCGGAGACCGCACGCACGACCCGCTTGCCGCCCCGCGCGGCCTCCATGACAAGATTGGCCGCATCCCGGATCGCGGGGATCCCGGCGGCTGCTGACACATCGTCAACAACCGTCAGCGCTGGGGTGTGCACACCCGCCCTGGCATGGCTGCGTACGACTTCGAGCACATCAGGCTCGGCAATCAGTACATCCGCCCCCGCGAGCGCCTCGACGGCGCGGAGTGTCAGCAGACCCGGATCTCCGGGTCCGGCACCGAGGAAGGTGACGTGCCCCGATGCGGAGCAGGCTGGAAGGTCAGAGGTGGTGGGGCTCAAAGTGCTCGCTCCCCCATAAGACCGGCCGCACCCTTGGCGAGCATCTCGGACGCGAGTTCGCGACCGAGCGCGATGGCGTCGCCGTGCGACGTGGGTACGGGACCGGTGGTGGACAGCTGCACCAGCGTCGAGCCGTCGGTCGTGCCGACGACGCCGCGCAGGCGCATTTCGTTGACAACCTGTCCGTCGGCCAGCAGGTCGGCCAACGCACCCACGGGTGCGCTGCAGCCGGCCTCCAGGGCGGCGAGCAGGGAACGCTCGGCGGTCACGGCGGCCCGGGTGTACGGGTCGTCGAGCTCGGCGAGCACTGCGGCGAGGTCCACGTTGACCGCGGCGCACTCGACAGCAAGGGCCCCCTGGCCGGGGGCGGGCAGGACCGTGTCGACCGACAGGAACTCGGTCACCTCGTCGATCCGGCCGATGCGGTGAAGCCCGGCGGCGGCGAGCACGACCGCGTCGAGCTCCCCTCCGCTGACATAGCCGATCCGGGTGTCGATGTTCCCGCGGATCGGTACGGTTTCGATGGTGCGGCCGTGGTTGCGCGCGTACGCGTTGAGCTGCGCCATCCGGCGCGGCGACCCCGTACCGACCCGGGCGCCCGCGGGCAGCTCCCCGAAGGTCAGCCCGTCGCGCGCGATCAGCACGTCCCGGGGGTCCTCGCGACGCGGCACGGCCGCCAGCGTCAGATCGTCGGGCTGGGTCGTCGGCAGATCCTTGAGGGAGTGCACGGCGAAGTCGACCTCGCCCGCCAGCAGCGCGTCGCGCAGCGCGGTGACGAAGACGCCCGTGCCGCCGATCTGCGCGAGATGCTCGCGGGAGGTGTCGCCGTACGTGGTGATCTCGACCAGCTCCACCGGCCGCCCGGTCAGCTCCCGCACGGCGTCCGCCACCTGGCCGGACTGCGCCATGGCGAGCTTGCTGCGCCTGGTTCCGAGCCTCAGCGGCTTCTCGGGCCTCAGTGCCTTCTCGGTCATACTCGCCCTCTGCCTACACCGTCGGTGTCATTCAGGTCGGCCCGGCTGACGGCGGCGACCGTCTGCGGGTCGAGGTCGAAGAGTTCACGCAGCGCGTCCGCGTACCCGGCACCGCCGGGCTCGCCTGCCAGCTGCTTGACCCGCACGGTGGGCGCGTGCAGGAGTTTGTCGACGACGCGGCGCACGGTCCTGGTGATCTCGGCGCGCTGCTTGTCGTCAAGCCCGGGGAGCCTGCCTTCGAGGCGCGCGACCTCGCTGCTCACCACATCGGCGGCCATGGCGCGCAGCGCGACCACGGTCGGTGTGATGTGAGCGGCGCGCTGGGCGGCGCCGAAGGCCGCGACCTCGTCGGAGACGATGGCGCGCACCTGATCGACGTCGGCGGCCATGGGGGCGTCGGCGGACGCCTCGGCCAGCGACTCGATGTCCACGAACCGGACCCCGCCGAGGCGGTGCACGGCGGCGTCGATGTCCCGGGGCATGGCGAGGTCGAGCAGGTCCAGCCGGCTCGTACGGCTGTGCACCGCCGCCTCGACGGCGTCGGCGGTCAGCACCAGTCCGGTCGCGCCCGTGCAGGACACGACGACATCGGCGCGCGGCAGCTCGTCGGCGAGGGCGTTCATGTCGACGGCGCGCGCGAGGACGCCGGTGGAGCCGGGCTCGGTCAGGATCTGTACGAGCCGGTCGGCGCGCGCGGCCGTGCGGTTGGCGATGACGATCTCGTCGACGCCGATCCGCGCGAGTGTCGCGGCGGCCAGCGAGGACATCGAGCCCGCGCCGATCACCAGCGCGCGCTTCTTCTTGGCCCAGGCGTCCACGGCGCCGCCGGCGGCGAGCTGCTCCAGTCCGAAGGTGACGAGCGACTGCCCGGCCCGGTCGATCCCGGTCTCGCTGTGGGCGCGCTTGCCGACCCGCAGGGCCTGCTGGAAGAGGTCGTTGAGCAGCCGGCCCGCGGTGTGCAGCTCCTGCCCCAGCGCCAGCGCGTCCTTGATCTGGCCGAGGATCTGGCCCTCGCCGACGACCATCGAGTCCAGCCCGCAGGCCACCGAGAAGAGATGGTGGACGGCCCGGTCCTCGTAGTGCACATAGAGATACGGGGTGAGCTCCTCCAGACCGACGCCGCTGTGCTGGGCGAGGAGCGTGGACAGCTCGGCGACCCCGGCGTGGAACTTGTCGACGTCGGCGTACAGCTCTATGCGGTTGCACGTGGCGAGGACCGCGGCCTCGGTCGCGGGCTCCGCGGCCAGCGAGTCCTGCAACAGCTTGATCTGTGTGTCGGTGGCAAGGGACGCCCGCTCCAGCACACTCACCGGTGCGCTGCGGTGGCTCACTCCGACGACCAGGAGACTCATGCCGGCATCACCGCGGGGACGTCCCCGTCGGGTCCCTTCCGGCCCGCGGCGGCGCTGTCCGCCTCCGGCGCGTCCACGTCCACGTCCGCGGCGCCCGGCGCGCTCCCGCGCCCGGGGGCCGGCTCCGCTTCCGCGGCGGCCCCCTCGCCGGCCTTGCGCTGCTCGTGGAAGGCGAGGATCTGGAGCTCGATGGAGAGGTCGACCTTGCGTACGTCCACCCCGTCCGGCACGGAGAGCACCGTCGGCGCGAAGTTGAGGATCGAGGTCACACCGGCGGCGACCAGCCGCTCGCAGACCTGCTGGGCGGCGCCCGCGGGGGTCGCGATGACCCCGATCGAGACGCCGTTGTCGGTGATGATCTTCTCCAGCTCGTCCGTGTGCTGGACCGGCATCCCGGCGACCGGCTTGCCCGCCATCGCGGGATCGGCGTCTATGAGCGCGGCCACCCGGAACCCACGGGAGGCGAACCCGCCGTAGTTGGCGAGCGCGGCGCCGAGGTTACCGATACCGACGATGACGACCGGCCAGTCCTGCGTCAGCCCCAGCTCACGGGAGATCTGGTAGACGAGGTACTCGACGTCGTAGCCCACACCCCGCGTCCCGTAGGAGCCGAGATAGGAGAAGTCCTTCCGCAGCTTGGCGGAGTTGACCCCGGCCGCGGTCGCGAGCTCTTCGGAGGAGACCGTGGGTACGGAACGCTCGGACAGAGCGGTCAGCGCCCGCAGATACAGCGGAAGCCTGGCGACGGTGGCCTCGGGGATTCCTCGGCTACGGGTCGCCGGTCGGTGAGTTCGGCCAGTTGCCACGGTGCTCCTGCGGGATGAGCGAGGCTGCAGGCGGTCGTATGTCCCTGGACCGCCCCGTCGAATGCAGGTTATGTCTTTGTGAACGCGTGCACAAAGATTGTGTCCGCTTTGTCCGAGCAAAGTGACCGGGGTCACGCGCGTCGATCCCACGACAGTGGAACCGGGGACCGCGTCAACCCGTTGCACACACGAAGGGGGCAAAACCGCACACACTCCTTACGAATACGCCCCCGAGACCGCTCCCCCTGTCCTCCCGGGACCGATCCCCGGACGCCCGGCGACACCTCGGGACCACCCTCGCGGCCCGGAGCGTGATCACCAGAGAAAACCCAGCAAAGCGCCCACGATGGTAACCGTCTTTCCCTTCAGCCCCCCAGTTCCCGGCGGAGGCGATCGGCGTCCACCCGCCAGAATGTGTGCTGCTCCCCGTCCACCAGGACCACCGGAATCTGCTCCCAGTACGCGCGATGCAGCGCCTCGTCTTGCGTAATATCCTTTTCCTCCCATGATGCCCCGGTCTCCGCGCACACCTTTTCGATCACGGCGCGGGCATCGTCACAGAGATGGCATCCCGGCTTCGAGACAAGCGTCACCATCCGCTCGCCGGCCTTCTTCTTCGTCGTACGTCGCAGCAGGGGACTCATGCGGCCATTCTCCGCCCGGTCCGTCCGCGGCGGCGCCGGTCGTCCACAGCCGCGACGGGATCGCCCGATCAGCGGATTAACGCACCGGCCGTGGAGAGTTCACCCGGCGGCATCCCCACGCGTCGGGAAGTACCGAACAGACTGGCTATGCTCACGATATGGCCGCACTGGGATGGCTCACCCCCCGTAAGCGCTCCGCCACCGCACGGAGCGTGCTCGCAGGCGAGGCCGCAGCCGAGGCAGGACTGAGGTCCACACAGGAGTCGCACGCCGCGTCGGAGGCCGAGGCCGCCGCCAAGGCCGACGAGGTGCCCGACTTCCCCGTCTTCGGTGACCACCGCGCCGCCGCCTTCTTCGATCTCGACAACACCGTGATGCAGGGCGCCGCGATCTTCCACCTCGGCCGCGGCCTGTACAAGCGGAAGTTCTTCCAGCGCCGCGAACTCGCCCGGTTCGCCTGGCAGCAGACCTGGTTCCGGCTGGCCGGGGTCGAGGACCCCGAGCACATGCAGGACGCCCGCGACAGCGCCCTGTCCATCGTCAAGGGCCACCGGGTCGCCGAGCTGATGTCCATCGGCGAGGAGGTCTACGACGAGTACATGGCCGACCGGATCTGGCCCGGCACCCGCGCGCTCGCCCAGGCCCACCTGGACGCGGGCCAGCAGGTCTGGCTGGTGACGGCCGCGCCCGTCGAGACCGCGACGATCATCGCCCGCCGGCTCGGCCTGACCGGCGCCCTGGGCACCGTCGCCGAATCGGTCGACGGCGTCTACACCGGCAGGCTCGTCGGCGAACCGCTGCACGGCCCCGCGAAGGCCGAGGCCGTCCGCGCCCTGGCCGCCGCCGAGGGCTTCGACCTGGACCGCTGCGCGGCGTACAGCGACTCGCACAACGACATCCCGATGCTCTCGCTGGTCGGACACCCGTACGCCATCAATCCGGACACCAAGCTCCGCAAGCACGCGCGCCGTCTTGACTGGCGGCTGCGCGACTACCGGACCGGCCGCAAGGCGGCCAAGGTCGGCATCCCGGCGGCGGCCGGAGTGGGCGCCCTCGCGGGCGGTACGGCGGCCGCGGTCGCCCTGCACCGCCGTCGCCGCTGACTCACCGCTGACTCAGCGTGGCCGGACCGGCCGCAACGAGCGACACGCCCGGGAGACACGCCGCCGGGCGACAAATCGACACGTACGGCCCCACGGGACTCCCCGCGGGGCCGTACGTACATCCGTCACTCAGGCACAACCCATCACGAGAGCAGGCAGATCTTGACGCAATCCGATCAGTAAATGGTCACGATGTGCGACTAGATACGCCGCTTAGGCGTCATGGAAGCGACGTAATCGATGATTTGAGCAACTGGGTGTAGCACTGCCTGTACGAAGCGTTATTCTCCTCAGACGCATACCGGACCCCACACGTCGCCACGACGAGTGAACGGTCCCGCACTGCACGTGATGGAAGCTCTGCCTCTGGGAGTCCCGTGTACCCACACGTCGGGGTTGACGCCTCGGGCCTGGCTACGCTGCGCGCAACGGTCCTCGACCACTTGCGCGGCTTCGTCCCCACCGCGTACGCCGTCCCCGCCCTCGCCGCACCGGCCCCTGCCGTGAGCGGCCCTATCGGTCCTTGTTATGCCCTGGCGAGCGGTGGTGCGGCGGTCGGCAGACGGGGGGGTCGAAGCAGCGCCGCCGCCTCGACCACCGCCCGTCGGCCCAGCGCCGACAGCGACAGCGCCCGCATGATGGAACTCGTCGAGCGCGCCCAGGCCGGTGAGGCCGAGGCCTTCGGCCGGCTGTACGACCAGTACAGCGACACCGTCTACCGCTATATCTACTACCGCGTGGGCGGGAAGGCGACCGCGGAGGATCTCACCAGCGAGACGTTCCTGCGCGCCCTGCGCCGCATCTCCACCTTCACCTGGCAGGGGCGCGACTTCGGCGCCTGGCTGGTCACGATCGCCCGGAACCTGGTCGCGGACCATTTCAAATCGAGCCGTTTCCGGCTCGAAGTGACCACGGGCGAAATGCTCGACGCCAACGAGGTGGAGCGCAGCCCGGAGGACTCCGTCCTGGAGTCGCTCTCGAACGCGGCACTGCTCGAAGCCGTACGCAAGCTCAACCCGCAGCAGCAGGAGTGCGTCACACTGCGCTTCCTGCAAGGTCTCTCGGTCGCCGAGACGGCCCGCGTCATGGGCAAGAACGAAGGAGCGATCAAAACCTTGCAGTACCGAGCCGTACGAACGCTGGCCCGGCTGCTGCCCGAAGACGCCCGCTGACCCCACGACCGACCGCCGCTGTCCCCGGCCGTCCCCCCACCCTCCTCCAGCCGGCCGTCCCCTCTCTGCCCACCCCCACCCCGGACCCAACTCACCGTCGGTGACGCCTTGGTGACGCGCTGGTCCGATCATCCTTCGCGCGTAACCCATGTGCCGCGACGCTCGTTGTGCGAGATGCAGGCTCCCTGCGGTCACGCCATGCCCGCAGCCACTCACTCAATCGTGTGGATGTGCTCAAGGCGTGCAACCTTCCGGACCCCCAGGGGAGTCGATCGTCATGACGAGAGGAGGTGCCGCCAGTGATCGCGAACGTTTCGGCACACCGGCGGGCGAACGCCTTCGCCCAGGCCCTGGAAGACCAGACGGTCCAGGGCGCGGCGGCCGAACAGCCCGCCGAGTCGGCCGAACCGGCCGAACAGGGGCGGCTGTTGGCCCTGGCGAGTGGTCTCGGTGAACTGCCGAAACCGACGCTGGACCCCGAGGTCAAAATGGTGCAACGGGCACAGCTCGTGGCAGCCATGGAGGCCATGCTGCTGGAGGACACAGCCGCCGGGGGGGCGACTCCGGGCCCAACGGTGCCGGAGCAGCGCAAGTCCGGACGGGGCGCCCACCGGGCCTCCCGCCTCCGGAGACTGCGCCCCAGATCCCGCTGGTCCAAGGGACTTGCGGCGGGCGGGCTCACAGTCGGTGTGGCGGCGGGCGCCTTCGGCGGAGTCGCCGCTGCCAGCTCCGACGCCCTGCCCGGTGACTCGCTGTACGGGCTGAAACGAGGAATGGAGGACTTCAAGCTCAATCTCGCGGACGACGAGTCCGACCGCGGCGAGCTGTATCTCGACCACGCCTCGACCCGGCTCAGCGAGACCCGCCGGCTGATGGAGCGGGGCCGCTCCGGCCGGCTCGACCATGAATCAATGGCCGAGATCCGGCGCACGCTGAGCGGGATGAAGCACGACGTCACCGAGGGCCACCGCCTGCTCCACCAGGCATACGAACGGGACGGCTCGCTCGGCCCGATCGCCACGCTCTCATCGTTCTCCGCCTCGCACCGCCAGGCCTGGAACGGGCTGCGCGAACGGCTGCCCGTACAGCTGACGGACGTCGGCAACGAAGTCAGTTCGGTCTTCGACGCCATAGACGAAGAGGTCGCTCCGCTGCAGTCACTGCTGCCGCGCGCGCCGGAGAAACACGCGGGAGCCACGCACCCCGGCTCCACACCCGACTCCGCCGGCACCGGCCATCCCCATCCGTCGCCCTCGGCACCGAGCGAGGCCGGCGGAAGCGGCTCGCACGCCGGCGAGCGGCCCGACCCGTCGGGACCGGACGCGGACAGCGCGTCCGAGGAGGGCCTGCTCGGCGGCAGCACAGGCGGCCTGCTCGACCCGCCGCAGAGCAGCGTCACCCCGTCCCCGTCCGAGCACCAGGACGGTTCCGACCGTCCCGGACCGGACGTCACGATCCCGCCGCTGCTGCCGGATCTGCTGCCCGGACTCGGCTTCAAGGCCGAGGACGCGGATCAGTGAAACCGGTTCAGTAGAAGCGGATCGGCGAAAGCGGATCAGTTGTGCGTGAGGGGAGGTGCTCCACCGGAGCACCTCCCCTTATGCGCAGAGGGGGTCAGAAGAACACCGACCGCCGCTGCACCAGCAACTTGTAGAGCGTGTGCTGGATCTGCTCGCGAACCTGATCCGTCAGATTGAACATCAGCATCGGATCCTCCGCCGCCTCCGGCGGATAGCCGTCCGTCGGGATCGGCACACCGAACTGGATCGTCCACTTCGTCGGCAACGGCAGCATGCCCAGCGGCCCCAGCCACGGGAACGTCGGCGTGATCGGGAAGTACGGCACCCCCAGCAGCCGCGCCAGCGTCCGCGAGTTGCCGACCATCGGATAGATCTCCTCGGCGCCCACGATCGAGCACGGCACGATCGGCACCCCCGCGCGCAGCGCCGTCGACACGAACCCGCCGCGGCCGAACCGCTGAAGCCTGTACCGGTCGCCGAACGGCTTGCCGAGCCCCTTGAAGCCCTCCGGCATGACCCCGACGACCTCGCCGCGCTGAAGCAGCGTCTCGGCGTCCTCCGCGCACGCCAGGGTGTGCCCGGCCTTCCGCGCCAGCTCGTTGACCACGGGCAGCATGAAGACCAGATCGGCCGCCAGCAGCCGCAGATGCCGGTCCGCGGGATGGTTGTCGCGGACGGCGACCTGCATCATCAGCCCGTCCAGCGGCAGCGTCCCCGAGTGATTGGCGACCACGAGCGCCCCGCCCTCCGACGGGATGTTCTCGATGCCCTTCACCTCGACCCGGAAGTAGTTCTCGTAGAGCGGCCGGATCAGCGACATCAGGACCTGGTCGGTGAGTTCCTTGTCGTACCCGAACTCGTCGATGTCGTACTCGCCGGTGACCCGCCGGCGCAGAAACGCCAGCCCGCCCGCGAGCCGCCGCTCCCAGCCGCCCGCGGGGGCCGGTTCGTGCTCCGGCTCCGGCTCCGGTACGGGCGCCAGCGGTGCCGTGTCGCGTACGGGGGCAGGTCCCGCCCCCGGCCCCTGCGAGCGCTTCGGAGCGCCGTCCTTGGCGTGCTGCCGCCGGCCGCCGGCGGATCCACGCCTCGGCCTCGGTTCATCACCGAAGGGGATGACCTTGGCATCGGCCATGTCAGGTGCGCTCCTTGCTGACGAGAGTGGAGAGCCGGTCGACGGTACGGGCCACCGCCTCGGGCGGCAGCAGCCCGGCGCCCTGGGCGCGCGCGAAGTCCGCGAAGGTCTCCGCGGTCGTGTACCGGGGCACGAAGCCCAGTGTCTCGCGCAGCTGGGCCGTACTGACCACCCGGCCGTGGGTCAGCAGCCTGATCTGTTCCGGTGCGAAGTCCGTCATCCCGACCGTACGCAGAGCCGAGCCGACCCAGGTCACGGCGGGCAGCGGAACCGGCACCGTCGGCCGCCCCAGCCGCCGTGAGCACTGCGAGAGGAGCAGTACGCCCTCGCCGGCGACATTGAAGGTCCCGCTGTTGAGCGTCCCGCGCCGGGGCTCGCCGGAAGCGATCAGCAGGACGTCGACGACATCGTCCTCGTGGACGAACTGGAGTCGCGGGTCATAGCCGAAGACCGTCGGCAGCACGGGCAGCGAGAGATATTCGGCGAGCGGGGTATCCGCCGCGGGCCCCAGGATATTGGCGAACCGCAGCACGCAGACCGCCACATCCGGTCTGCGGCGCGCGAAGCCGCGTACGTATCCCTCGACCTCCACCGCGTCCTTGGCGAAGCCGCCGCTCGGCAGCGATTTGGGCGGCGTGGTCTCGGTGAAGACCGCGGGATCGCGGGGCGCGGAACCGTACACACTGGTACTGGACTTGACCACGAGCCGTTTCACCGTCGGCGATTTCTGGCAGGCGCCGAGCAGCTGCATCGTCCCGATGACGTTGTTCTCCTTGACGGCGGCCCGCCCGCCGGAGCCCAGCGGAGTGCCCGTCACATCCAGATGGACGACGGTGTCGACTCCGTGCTCGGCGAGGATCCGCGCGATCACCGGCTGCCGGATATCCGCGCGGACGAATTCCGCCCCGTCCAACTGATGCGCGGGCGCGACCACGTCCACGGCGATGACCCGGTCGACATCGGAATCACGCTGAACGCGCCGTACGAAACGGCCTCCGAGCTGACGGGCCGCTCCTGTCACGAGCACGACCTTGCCCAAGATCAGCGCCTTCCCCTGAAAGTCTCCGTGGGCGCCACCGTATCGGGTCGGTATCGCGCCATGGTGACCGTACGGCGCGCCACACCATTTCTTGACCGGCAAACGCCGCGGCCCTCCCACCGTGTCGGTGGAAGGGCCGCGAATACACGATCAGCTGCCGCTACTTCTTGTTGCGACGCTGAACGCGGGTGCGCTTGAGCAGCTTGCGGTGCTTCTTCTTGGCCATCCGCTTACGCCGCTTCTTGATAACAGAGCCCACGACTACCCTCGCTCACTTCTCTTCACTCGGTGCGGGGCGTCTGGGCCCACACGACCTACGTCGGCCTAGCCTACCCGCCGCCGAGTGAGGGGCGTAATCCGAGGGACACCCGAGGTGATTCTCCCGGCGCCACGCACCCCGTCGCGACGCTCGCCGCGACGGGGAACGAGCCGTACCGGTCTCGGCATCACGCAGACTCGACCCCCACAAATGACTCGCGGAGGTACTCGTGAACCGCTTGCTCCGGAACCCGGAATGACCTGCCCACCCGGATCGCCGGCAGATGACCGCTGTGCACCAAGCGGTACACGGTCATCTTCGACACTCGCATCACTGAGGCGACTTCCGCCACGGTAAGGAACTTGACCTCGTTGAGAGGCCTCTCGCTGCCAGCAGCCATGACCCACCTGTACCTTCCGCACGCGACGGCCACCGGCTTCCCCTCCGGTAACTCTTCGTCGCTGTGCGCTCACTCACCAGACTAGGGGCGGGTGATGCGAGTGGGGAAGAGGAGCAGCCTTCGGCCGCCTACTGTGACAGACACGCTCGATTGAGTACATAGCGCGTAAGCGGCCGGTAGTAATCAGACCGCACGGCGTCATCGAGGGGAACGGCCACGGACACCCGCCCCTCCGCCTCCCCGACGAACAGCGCGGGGTCGTCCGTATCGGCGAGACCGATGGCCTCAATGCCCAGCTGACCTGCCCCGCAGACCCATCCATGATCGCCCACGACGAGCTCGGGCAGCGGGCCCCCGGACTCCGCCACCCCCTCCAGCGCCACCCGGACCGGGAGGGGTGAATGGGTGTGCGCGCCGGTCTCACGCCCCGCGCGTCGCACTCCGGGATCCCGCATCAGCGCGACTCCCCGTACGTAGTCAAGGTTGTACGTACGTACCCCGAACCGGGTCGTTATGTCGACACATCGCCCCTGCGCGGGGGTGAGGACGAGACATCCCGCCGCCGACAAAGCGTCTGCCAGCTCCCCGTAGAACCCGAGCAGCCGATGCGGATGCCCCGTCCCGAGCAGCACCGGAGCCCTCCGCTCCGCCACGGCGCCCAGCCGGCCGGCGAAGGCGTCCAGCGCGGTCAGCGTCCGCTCGGGGTCGATGACATCGGGGCCCGCCACATGATCGGAATCGGCGGAAACTCCACACTTGTCAGCCATGAGCTTGAGCAAGTCCTGCTCATTCCATGCCCATTCCGGATCGAGTCCGAGCGTCGCCCGTGGATCGCGTGCGGCGAAGAGACGGTAGCTGCGCAGGCTCGCCTCACGCGAGGTGGCCACGGGTCCGGCCAGTCGGGCCGCCAGCAGATGCGCCCGCAGCGCTCCGGTGCTCAACACCCGCCCGATCCTGCCGCTTACGGCACTCCCGCGGGCTGGAACCCCTGATTCACCCCACAGTTGGCGTAACAGGGAACCGTTCCGCCAAGCCGGCTGAGCGCCCGGTGGTCGCTACGCCAGCAGCCCCCGCAGCGGGAACACCGCCTTACGCGTCGCCAGCACCGCCTGGTCCAGCCGGTCCGCCGGATCGTATCCCGCGTCCCACGGCTGCCAGGCCGGCGTCCGCCCGTCCGTCATCCGCCCCGGACCCAGCTGCCGCGTCCGCGCGTACACCTCGTCCTTCCAGGACTCCGGCACCTCCGACAGCGGATCGATCGGCGCGTGCGCGGCGATCGCCACCAGATGGGTCCAGGACCGCGGCACCACATCGACGACCGCGTACCCGCCGCCGCCCAGCGCGATCCACCGCCCGCCGTCCACATACTCGTGCACCAGGTCATGACAGGACGCCTGCACAGCGCGCTGCGCGTCGAGCGACACCGCGAGATGCGCCAGCGGATCCTCGAAATGTGTATCCGCGCCGTGCTGCGTCACCAGCACCTGTGGCCGGAAGTCCGCCAGCAGCTCGGGCACCACCGAGTGGAACGCCCGCAGCCAGCCCTCGTCCCCCGTCCCGGCCGGCAGCGCCACATTCACCGCGCTGCCCTCGCCCGCGCCGCCCCCGGTCTCCTCGGCCCAGCCGGTCTGCGGGAAGAGTGTCCGCGGATGCTCGTGCAGCGACACCGTCAGCACCCGGGGGTCCTCCCAGAACGCCGTCTGGACACCGTCCCCGTGATGCACGTCCACATCGATGTACGCGACCCGCTCCGCGCCCAGCTCCAGGAGCCGCGCGATCGCCAGGGCCGCGTCGTTGTAGATACAGAACCCGGACGCGGCCCCGGGCATCGCGTGGTGCAGCCCGCCCGCGAAGTTCACGGCGTGCGCGGTCTCCCCACGCCACACCGCCTCGGCCGCACCGACCGACTGCCCGGCGATCAGCGCCGACGTCTCATGCATCCCCGCGAAGGCCGGATCGTCCGGCGTGCCGAGGCCGTACGAGCCGTCGGCAGCGCGCGGATCCAGCGAGGCCCGCCGTACCGCGTCCACATACTCCTGCTCATGGACGAGGCGCAGCGTCGAATCCCCGGCGGCCGGCGCGGCCACCACGTCCGCCGCCCGGTCCAGCCCGTACGCCCGCACCAACCCCATGGTCAGCACGAGCCGTACCGGATCCATCGGATGGCTGGGCCCGAAGTCGTATCCCGTTACTGCGTCATCCCACATCAACCGTGCGCGGCCGCTCATGCCCGCCACCGTATCGGTCCCGCTCCGTCCCGAACGAGCGGGCGTACACGAGCGTCACCAAAACCATCACCATCGGTACGAGCATCGCGCCCCGGTGGCTCCACACGTCCCCAAGGGCTCCCACCAGCGGCGATCCGATCAGAAAACCCACGTAGTTGAAGATATTGAGCCGCGCCACGGCCGTGTCACTTGCGGCGGGAAACAGTCGTCCGGCCGCCGCGAAAGTCTGCGGCACGATCACACACAGCCCGAGCCCGAGCATCGTGAACCCGAGGATCCCCATCCAGGCGCCGGGCGCCAGCGCCACCACCGCGAACCCGGCCCCCGCGAGCAGCGACCCGCACCGTACGACGGCCACCGGACCGAACCGGCGCACGCCCAGATCCCCGACGGCACGCCCCAGCAGTGTGGTGACCATATAGGCGTTGTACGGAACGGTCGCCAGCTCCTCCGAGCTCCCGAGGACGTCCTGGAGGTACTTGGCGCTCCAGTTCGACACGGTGGAGTCACCGATGTAGGCGAAGGCCATGACGAGACAGAGGGGCAGGAGCAGCTTGAACGCGACTGGCTTGCTCGCGGCGACCCGGGACTGGTCTCCGTCCACATGCCCGGCTTCGGTGTCGGCATCCACGTCGGTGTCGGCGTCCGCGTCCGCGTACCAACGGCTGCCGATCAGCGCGGCCGGCAACAGCACGGCCACCACCGGGAGATACGACACCAGCAACGACAGATCCCCGTGCGCGCCCACCCAGGCCAGCGAGGCCCCGGCGATCCCACCGAGGCTGTACGCGGCGTGGAAGCCGAGCATGATGCTCCGGCCGTACGCCCGTTGAAGGCTGACCCCGAGCATGTTCATCGACGCGTCCAGCGCCCCGACCGACAGCCCGAACGCCGCCAGGGCGATGCCGAGCTGCCACACTTCGCCACCACCGGCCCCGGCGCCGAGGAGCGCGAGCAGTACGACGGGCTGCGCCCAGCGCAACACCACCCCGGGCCGTACCCGCGCGACCAGCTTCTCGGTGACGACACTGCCGACGCCGGCGAGGACCGGCACGGCGGCGAGGAAGGCGGGGAGGAGCGCGTCGGATATCCCGTACCGGTCCTGGATGGCGGGGATACGCGTCACGAGCAGCGCGAAGGTCACCCCTTGGACGAAGAAACTCAGCGCCAGAGAGAGCCGACCGTGCCGCAAGCGCGCGTCTGTCATGGCCGGACAGCGTAGGACGTTCCTCTACCCATGGGTAGATAAATCCCACAGCCCGTCCCAGGCCCCGTCTCACGGCAGATCCGGGAACGGATCAGGCAAGAAGTCCCGGCAGTTCGGCCATCCTGCTGAAGTAACCGGTGGAGCACGGAAGCTGGTCGGCGGGCGTCATCGCCGTGAAGGCGTACACATCCATACCCGCGGCCCTGGCGGCCCGGACCCCGAGGGGGCTGTCCTCCACAACCGCGCAGCGCTCGGGTGCCACGCCCATGCGCTCGGCGGCATGGAGGAAGAGATCGGGCGCCGGCTTGCCCCGCCCGACGTCCTGCGCGCTGAAGATGACGCTGTCCTCGAACCACCGGTTCAGCCCGGTCTTCCGATGCCCGACGCGGATCCGCTCATGGCTCCCGGAGGAGGCGACACAGTACGACACCCCATCGCCGGCCAGCTTCTCCAGCACCTCGGTCACACCGTCGACGGGCTCCAACTCCCGCTCGAAGGCGGCGAAGACGCGAGCGTGCAAGGTGTCGTCGAAGTCGTCGGGCAGAAGACGACCGGTCCGCTCCTTCACCAGGTCATGGACGCGATGAACAGCGGCACCCATATAGTCCCGCAGGGAGTCCTCGTAGGACGTGGGATGGCCGAGTTCGGTGAGATAGGCGGCCAGGATGGTGTTGGAGAGCGGCTCACTGTCGACAAGGACACCGTCATTGTCGAAGATGATCAGTTCGTAGCGCATATAGGGAGCCTAATCCGAACCCAGAACGCAGAAATGCCCCGCACCAGAGGTGCGGGGCATTCCCACAAAGATTGTTCGGCGGCGTCCTACTCTCCCACAGGGTCCCCCCTGCAGTACCATCGGCGCTGTGAGGCTTAGCTTCCGGGTTCGGAATGTAACCGGGC
>NZ_JBHTZS010000003.1:438699-525913 GCF_042790125.1 Streptomyces scopuliridis | reverse complement strand
GTGCCACGACCCCCCGGGCCCGCGGGGGGTCCTGAGGGTCCGCGGCGGCCCGGGGGCACGGCCTCCAAGCTCCCGGTCAGGGGCTTCAGAGCTTGGTCAGCTTGGCGAAGGGGCTCAGGATCCTCCCCTGTCGCCCCGAGAAATCGATGAGCACGGCGTGTTCGCCCTCGACTCCGATGACTCTTCCCAACCCGAACTGATCGTGCGAGACACGGTCTCCCACATCGAACTGCTCGGGCGGGGGTGAGGCCGGGGCCTGGCGGTTGAAGGGACTGGACGGCAGGTGGCGCCGGGATCCGGCTGACTTTGTCATTACTTGGAGTATGCGCCCAAGGAGCCCCGACGCGCCATGCCCGGCCACCCACGGGCGCCCGGATCACCCCTTCCAGGGCCAGCGGGCGTCCCGTCCCGCCTCCAGCAGCGGGACCATTCCGAAGGCCGCGTCGGTCAGCCCGCCGAACGTGTGCCGGCCGGCCTCGCCGGACGGGCCGTGCCCGGTCCGGTACCCCGCGAGGTTCCAGGTATAGACCGGGACACCGGCCGGGACCTGCGCGGCAGGGCCGCCCCGGGAGCTGTACGCGGCCTGCTCGTCGGTGACGATCAGCACCCGGTCATGGCCCCGGTAGTGGGTACGGACCGCCTCGGCCGTATTCGTACCGCCGAGGTCACCGAAGCGTTCCAGCACCTTCAGCACGGACTCGCCCCGCCGGTACGTCACCGGAGCGCTGCGCGTACCGAACTCCACCAGATCGGCGTCCGCCGCCCGCATCGCCACGGCCGTTCCGAAGATCGCCGCGGCGTCCGCGCGGTTCAGCTCGGAGCGGTCGGAGAGCGGGGACCACATCGAACCCGAACGGTCGACCAGGACCAGCGACCGGCCACGCAGCGAGGGCACGTTGGCCAGCGAGTGACCGAGCGCCCGCTCCAGCGGATACGACCAGCGCAGCGACGGCGCGTGCTGGTACGCGGCAAGATAGCGGAACGGGAACTGCCGCGCCTTCGCGACCACTTCCGGATCCGCGATCTTCTCGGCCACCCGGGCGGCGACCTCGTCGCTGACACCCACCTGATCGAAGTTCCGCAGGTTGCGCAGCAGGGCCATGGCGCCCATCGACGGAATGACGGCTTCCCAGGCCGCCGCGTCCATCGGCCCCTGGAGCCAGCCGGCCAGCGCCTCCCAGGTCATCCCCGCCTCGGCCAGCCGCGCCGCCCCGTCGGCGGCCGTGATCACCGCGCGCCGCCGCTCGACCGGCACCTCCATCAGGGCCCGGTGAGCGGTGAGCGTACGGTCCGACAGCGGCGGAACAGCCGCCTCCGGGTGATGCCGGCGGTCGAGCGCGTAACGGAACAGCTCGCCCTGCCATGCCTTCGCCGGGTCGGGCGAGGCATGCGTCAGATTGAGAATGTCGCCGAATCGATAACCCTTCGCGGAGGTGTCGTACTTCAGCAGCGACTTTCCGTTGTAGAGCCGCCGGACGGCGTCCGCGATTCCGCGCTTGACCGGCTTGGGCACATTGCGGCCGTAGTGCGAGATCCAGTAACCGAGCAGTTCACCGGGCTCGTCCGCGCGCAGCAGAACGGAGTCGACGACCCGCCGGTTCGCCGGGCCGTCCGTCACACCCGCGTCGAGCCGCGCCTTGACGTATTCGGCGGCGCCCACGATCGAGGCGGTACGCAGTTGGCCCTCACCGCGCAGCCAGCCGAGCAGCCCGGCGGTCCACTCGGGCTCCGCGACGGCGAGCTTCCGCACGAGCGCCCGGAACCGGTCGTCGCGCGCCTCGCCGGACTCGTAAGTCGTCTGCTGGGAAACGAAGTTGGCGACCGCGAGCAGGAACAGCTCCGACTTCGCGTCGCGCAGGACACCGTCGCCGCCCTCATGGGTACGGGCGGCGGCGATCGACCGTACGGGCGAAGCGGGACGGGCCGTGGCCGCACGGGTATTGAAACGAGACATGAGAATTCCCCCGAATTCAGAAACGAATTCCAGGGAGAGCACGGCGAAATAGGGGCGGCCTCGCCTCCGCACGCCGCGCCTCCCGAGATCAGAGTCGGCGGCGGCGTGATTTCATTCAAAGAAGTAGCCGCTGCCCGCGCACCGGGAGGTGCGAAGTGGTGTGTCCAGAGATCAAGGCCGGCGGAACCGACAGATGGTGCTCTGCCGCTGAGCTACACCGGCATGGGTACCGGTGGCGGGAGTCGAACCCGCGTCCTCCCCATTATGAGTGGAAGTAGGTCCTGCCTGTCGCACCTGGACACGCATGACTTTAGGGAGGCAACGGGCCCGTCTGCCACGGGTTTTCGCGGTCAGTCCCGGGGAGTGCGCCGCCACGGTCCGGTGATGGCCAGCATGATGCCCGGCTCCTGGATATTCGCGAACAGCGTGCGGCCGTCCGGCGAGAACACGACACCCGTGAACTCGCTGTCGTTGAGGTCGTTGCGCGCGATGGGGTACGTGCGACCGCGCTCCGTCGCCCCGAAGAGATGCTGGAGACCCTCGCCGTCCTCCGCGATGACCAGGCCGCCGTACGGCGAGACCGTGATGTTGTCCGGCCCGTCGAAGGCGCCGTCCTTGTCCGGGTCCGCGTTGACGCCCAGCAGCACCTTGAGCGTCAGCGTGCGGCGGCGCGGGTGGTAGAACCACACCTGGCCGTCGTGCGGCACGCCGGGGCTCTCGTCACGGGCGTACGAGGAGACGATGTACGCGCCGCCGTCCGCCCACCACATGCCCTCCAGCTTCCTGGCGCGCGTGACGTCCTCGCCGTCGAACTGCTCCCGTACGGGCACGGTCGTCCCGTCCCGGTCCGGTACGTCCACCCAGTCCACGCCGTAGACGGTGCCGATCTTCGCGGCGCGCGAGAGGTCGTCCACGAAACGGCCGCCCGCGTCGAAGCAGCGGGGCGCCTGGAGCACACCCGCGTCATCGGCGAGCCGGCGCAGCTGCCCCCGCCCGTGCTTGAAGCCGTGCGGCGGTACCCAGCGGTAGAAGAGCCCGTTGGGCTCGGAGTCGTCCTCCGTCAGATAGGCGTGGCCGGTACGGGGATCGATGACCACGGCCTCGTGGTCATAGCGCCCGAACGCCTTGATGGGCTTGGGGTCCCGGTTGGCACGGCGGTCGTACGGGTCGACCTCGAAGACATACCCGTGGTCCTTGGTCATCCCGTTCTGCCCGGCCCGGTCGGAGTTCTCCTCACAGGTGAGCCAGGTGCCCCACGGGGTGCGTCCGCCCGCGCAGTTGGTGGACGTGCCGGCGATCCCGACCCACTCCGCGGTACGGCCGTCGCGGTGCGTCTCGACGACCGTGCAGCCGCCGGCCGCGGCGGGGTCGTAGACCAGACCCTCGGTGAGCGGCACCGGGAACTCCCAGTCGCCCCTGGGACCCTTCAGCTCATGGTTGTTGACCAGCAGCGTCACCCCGCGCGGGCCCTCGAACGTGGCGGTGCCGTCGTGGTTGGACGGGGTGTCCTCACCCGACTCCAGCTTGGTGACACCGCTGTGTGTGATGACCTTGTACGTGAACCCGGCCGGCAGCGCGAGCATGCCGCGCGGGTCGGGGACGAGCGGCCCGTAACCGGGCGCGGGCGCGGGCCCGGAGGCGACCTCGGGAGCGTCCTCCGCCGCCAGCGCGCCGGGCGCGGTGGCGAACGCTCCGGTGGCGCCGGTGAGGACGAGCCCCGCCCCGGTCAGCGCGGATCTTCCGGTGAATTCCCTGCGGGTCAGCGACATCGCGGTCTCCTGAAGGGGCACATGGGTCGGGGGTACGCTCCCGACGCTCCCGCCCGCGGATAAACAGCGTTTGAACACCGCCCGACATCGAGAGGCCCGCTTTCCCATGAATCTGCCGTCCACCGGCCGCCGCGTCCTCGTCACCGGCGCCTCCCGCGGCCTCGGCCGCGCCGTGTCCCTGGCCTTCGCCGCCCAGGGCGACCGCGTCGCCGTCCACTACGCGACCCGCTCCGCCGACGCCCGCCACACCCTGGAGTCGCTGGCCGGCACCGGTCACGCGCTGGTGGGCGGCGACATCTCCGACCCCGCCGACGCGGCGCGGGTGGCGGACGAGGCGGCCGAGGCGCTCGGCGGGATCGACATCCTCGTCAACAACGCGGCGGTCAACGAGCCCCACCCGCTGCCCACCACGTCGTACGACGACTGGACGGCGGCCTGGCAGCGCCACCTCTCCGTCAACCTGCTGGGCACGGCCCTGCTCAGTCACCGCGCCGCCCGCTCCATGATCGACCGCGCGACGCCCGGCCGGATCATCAACATCGGCTCCCGCGGCGCGTTCCGCGGCGAACCGGACCACCCGGCCTACGGCGCGACGAAGGCGGCGGTCCACGCCCTGGGCCAGTCCCTGGCGGTCTCCCTGGCCCCGCACGGCATCGCCGTCGCGTCCGTGGCCCCGGGCTTCTTCACCACGGAACGCGTCGCGCCCCGCCTCACCGGCGAGGAGGGCGAGTCGATCCGCGCGCAGAGCCCGTTCGGGCGGGTGGGCACGGCGGAGGAGATCGCGGGGGCGGTGGTGTGGCTGGCGTCGCCGGGGGCGGAGTGGTCGTCGGGAACGATCCTGGACCTCAACGGAGCGTCGCACCTGCGGTGAGCGGGCGTGGGGGGGGGCGTTTCGGCTGGGGCCGGTGGTCACGTGCGGGTCGTCGCCGGGGTGCGCTCCGGAGCGGTGCGCCGTCCGGCGGGGGGGGCGTTGTCCCGGTGCGTTTCGGCTCGGGCCGGTGGGTGTGTGCGGGTTGTCGCCGGGGTGCGCTCCGGAGCGGTGGGCCGTCCGGCGGGGCGTTGTCCGGGGTGCGTTTCGGCTCGGGCCGGTGGTGCGGTGCGGGTTGTCGCCGGGTGGCGCTCCGGAGCGGTGCGCCGTCCGGCGGGGGGGGCGTTGTTCCGGTGCGTTTCGGCTGGGGCCGGTGGGTGTGTGCGGGTCGTTGCCGGGTGGCGCTCCGGGGCTCGCGCCCGGGACGGCATGATTTACGTCGCGTGACGGGCCACAGTTGGAAGGCGGGCGGTCGCGCGCCACAAATCACGCTTTAGTGTCCCGGACACGACCCCTGCGCGCCCCCCTTCACCGCCCGCACAAGCGACCCGGCCTGCCCGGGGCGGCGGCACCATCCCGCACCCGCCCCCAACCCCGGCCGGGGCGCACGCTGGTGGGGCCCACCGGCGGGAGGGGGCCGGGGTCGCAGGAGGTGCGTGTCCGGACGTAAAGCGTCGCAGCTCGCGCGAAGCGCGGTGACCACGCGACGGAGTCGCACATCGATCGCAGCGCAGCCCGGACACGTACCTCCGGAGGCCCCGGCACCCGGCACCACCCACCGCGCCCCGCACCACGACCCCCGCCGGACGGCGCACCGCACCACGGCCCCCCGCCGGGAGGCGCACCCGCACCACGACCCCCCGCCGGACGGCGCACCTCACCGGTCCAGGACCACCGTCCGCCGCCCCGACCCCACCCGCTCCACCGATCCGCCTTCACCCCGCCGGAACTCCGCAGGGCTCACCCCCCGCACCCGCTTGAACGCCGCACTCAGCGCGAACGCCCCGCTGTACCCCACCCGCCGCGCCACCGTCGCCACCGTCGCGTCCGGCTCGCGCAGCAGGTCCGCCGCGAGGGTGAGCCGCCAGCCCGTGAGGTACGCCATCGGCGGCTCCCCCACGAGCGTCGTGAAGTGACGGGCCAGACCCGCGCGGGAGACACCGACGTTGTCCGCGAGCGAGGCCACCGTCCAGGCCCTGCCCGGCTGTTCGTGCAGCAGTCGTAGCGCCGGGCCGACCACCGGGTCGCTCTGGGCCCGGTACCACGCGGGCGCGCCGGACTCGGGGACCGCGAGCCAGGTGCGCAGGACGCTGACGAGGAGCAGGTCGAGCAGCCGGTCGAGGACCAGCTCCTGGCCGATCTCGTCCTTGCCGATCTCGTCCGCGAGGATGCGTACCAGCGGATTGTCGCCCGCCTCCGCGGGGCGGACGAGCAGTACGGGGAGCGCCGCCAGCAGCCGGCGTCCGATCTCGCTGGGCGCCTGGTACGTGCCGCTGAGCATGACCGAGGAGCCGGCCCGGCTGTCGTCGCCCCAGGTCCGTACGCCCAGGGCCATCGTTTCGGTGACGTCCTCGCCCTCGGTGGTGTTGCAGCGCTGTTCGGGGCCGACGACGATCTGGACGGGGGTCTCGGGCCGGTCCGCGATGGTGTACGCGTCGGGCCCGCGCATCACGGCGACGTCGCCGGGGCAGAGCCGGACCGGATGCCCGTTGTCGGGGAGTACCCACGCGTCGCCGCGGACCATCGTGACGACGGAGATGGGCGCCCGGTCCTCGACCCGCAGGGACCACGGTGGGCTGAAGACGGACTTGAGCAGGAACGCGCCGCGGGCCTTCGGGCCTTCGAGCAGACCGGTCAGTGTGTCCATGTCATCACCTTAGACGGTGCCGTATGAAGGGGCACCGTTTCTTGTGGATCCGTCTCAGGTTAGGACGCGCCCGCCCTCCCCGCGGGGGAACGAGTAAGAAGGGCGGGCGCGGTTCTGGGTGGGCCCGGACGGGCCCAGGGGGCGTCAGAGCGGCCGGGCCGCTCCCCTGCCGTGCAGGACCAGGGCGCGACCGAGCGCGCCGAGGGCCGCCGTGCAGGCCAGGGTCCTGACGACATTGGCCGAGGTCCACGGCCGCTCGAATCTGCCGCGTACCACGCCGAAGTCGGTGGCCCTGCCCAGTGATACGGCGCGGGCGAGCATCCTGTTCAGCGGGACGTTGACGCAGAGGGTGATCGCGACGGACAGGGCGTAGAGGGCGAAGGCGGTCCGGGTCCAGCGCGCGGCGTCCGGCCTGTCCAGGCGTCGTTGCAGTACGGCGGCGACGCCCGTGGCGAGGAACACCCCGACGAACAGCAGGCCGAACAGGGCGCTGTTGTCGATGATCTGGTTGATGGTGCCCATCGCGGTGACGAACGTGGGGTCGTCGGCGTCGGCCAGTCCCGGCATGACCGAGACGTCGAAGGCGAAGTAGAGCCCCGCCATCAGCCCGGTGCCGATGGTGGCGGCGGCGAGCACGGGGCCGGCGACTGCTGGAGCGGTCTGCATCGGGGCTTCCTCATCCGGTCGGGCCTTCACAACGGGCGGGTCAGTGGGGGCGGATCACTCCGGCCAGGGTCCGTTCGTACCGCCGGCGCAGTACCGTCCGGCCGATCAGCCGAACGGGCGGCGGGATCGTGGCGGCGACATGCGCCACCGAGCGTTTGTCCGCGCCGTCGAACATCCAGGGCTGGAGACGCGTCATGACCGCGAACGGGGCGCTGGCGATCACCTTCCGCTCCACGGCGAGGTAGTCGTCCGGGGCGAGCCGGGCGAAGACGGGGAAGGAGACGGTCTCCTCGTCACGCAGGTGATCGCGGAGTACGGAGTCGAAGCGGGTGGCCGCGGAGCCCACGGCGGTGAGATTCCCGCCGGGGCGCAGTGCGGCCGAGACCGCCTCCATGGCGCGGTCGAGCACGGCGTGGTCGTCACCGAGCCGCCGTGCCTCGGCGGTGAACCGCGGTGCCCTGCTGAGCAGTTCCGGCCAGAGCACCTCGTCCTCGCTGTGGTGGTGCCAGTCGATGATGTCGCGCAACTGCCGCCACCACGTGGCAGCCGCGCCGAGCCCGGCCGGGGTCAGGGCGGGAGCGGCGGCGAGCAGCCGGCGGGCGTCCCGGCGCATCGCGATGTGCATCAGCGCGAATCCGTGGAAGTGACCGGGCAGGGACGCGAGTCCGAACTCGCTGGACATGGGGGTACTGATGGCCGCCTCCTCGCGGATGGTGCGTCGTGCGCCGCCGGTACGCGGAGGCCGTCCGCGTACCGGCAGCGCCCGTTCGCCGTGCGGGGTCAGACGTTCCAGACGCCGCTGGCGGCGGCGTCGCGGGCGAAGTCGGAGAAGTCACGGGGCTTGCGGCCGAGGGCTTCCTCCACTCCGTGCACCAGATGCGCGTTGCGGCCGTCGAGGATCAGTCCGAACAGGTCGGCGAACTCGACCGGCTGCCCGTGCTCCGCCAGCGCGGCGCGGTAGTCGTCGATCGAGACCGGGATGTAGCTGATCTCCCGGCCGGTGGCCTTGGACAGCTCGGTGGCGACGTCCTGGAAGCTGAGCAGCCGGGGGCCGGACACTTCATAGGTCTTGCCGATGTGCTGGTCTCCGGTCAGCGCGGCGACGGCCACGTCGGCGATGTCGTCGGTGTCCACGAAGGGCTCGACGGCGTCACCGGTCGGCAGCGCCAGCTCCCCGGCGAGCACGGGGTCGAGGAAGAAGCTCTCGTTGAAGTTCTGGTTGAACCAGCTGGCCCGGACCACGGTCCAGTCGGCGCCGGACTCCTTCATCTTCTCCTCGCCGGCCTGCGCGCCCTCCTCGCCGCGGCCGGAGAGCAGCACCAGACGGCGCGCGCCCTGGGCGACGGCGAACGCGGAGAACTCGCCGACGACCTCGGCGGCCCCGGGGAAACCGAGGTCGGGGTAGTACGTGATGTAGACGGCTCCGACGCCCTCCAGCGCGCCCGCCCAGGTGGCCGGGTCCTCCCATACGAAGGGGCGGTCGGCGTTGCGCGAACCGATGCGCACCGGAAGGCCCTTGCCGGCGAGCCGCTCCGCGACCTTCCGGCCGGTCTTGCCGGTGCCACCGATGACGAGGGTCGTCTTCGTCTCTGCCTGGGCGTTCTGCGTGGTCTGTGTCATGCGTACAGTCAAGTCCACTCCGGTGAGACGGAACATAGCCACGAAGCTCAGTTCCATACGCGTGCGTCTACGGCCCCCTCGGGGATCGGCTCAGGAGTAGCCCATGCCACCGCAGACGTTGATCGCCTGCGCGGTGATCGAGGCGGCGCTCTCCGTGGTGAGATAGCCGACCAGGCCCGCGACCTCCTCCGGGGTGGAGTAGCGCCCGAGCGGGATCTTCGCCTCGAACTGCGCCTGGACGAAGTCCTCGGTGGTGTCCCAGGCCGCGGCGTACCCCTGGCGGACCCGCTCGGCGGTCGGGGTCTCCACGTACCCCGGGCAGACCGCGTTGACGGTGATACCGAGCGGCGCCAGTTCCTTGCCGAGCGACCTGGTGAAGCCGACGACTCCATGCTTGGAGGCGGAGTAGGGCGCGCCCATCAGGACGCCCTGCTTCCCGGCGGTCGAGGCGATGTTGATGATGCGTCCGTAACCCGAGTCCAGCAGACCGCCGTGCACCAGGACCTCGCGTGTCAGCAGGAACACGCCGTTGAGGTTGGTGTCCATCACGTCGTACCAGAGCTCGTCGGCTATCTCGGCGGTGGGCCCGCCGCCGCCCCGGCCCGCGTTGTTGACCAGGATGTTGACCGGGCCGAACTGCCCGACGACGGCGGCCACCAGCGCGGACACCGACGCGCGGTCCCGGACGTCGGCGACCGTGCCCTCGGCCTCCATCCCCTCGGCGCGCAGATCCTCGACCGTCTGCTTGACCTCTTGCGCGGTCCGCGCGCAGATGAAGACACGATGGCCCCGGCCACCGAGCTCCCGCGCCACCCCGAGTCCGATCCCCCGTGTCGCGCCGGTGATCAGGGCCACCGGATTTCTCGGGGCCGTCATCGGTTTCTCCTGGTACGCAACGGCCCCGAAACCTGAATCTCCACGGTTTTCCTCCGCACCTCGTCGAATCCCCGCCGAATAACTCTTCGACGCCAGGCATGTTAGACCCGCACGGGCTTCACTTCTTGAATTCTTGAGTAACCGTCGAGCACATCTCCAACGTCTTCATTTACCGGGCATGACGGCGGAATTGGGGTACGCGACAACCGCCGAAAAGCGCGCCGGAGCAACGTGGCGCGAACCATGGGGGAATTCCACGGCGCCGTGCGGAAAGAGCCCCGTCCCGGCCGGACGATTCATGCCTCGCTCGCGCGGGGACGGGCCGCCCCCGGAGAACCGCGGGTGACCAGAGAGTCCGGCCGCGCGGCCAGTCCCGGCAGCATCAGCTCCCAGAACCGGGTCAGCGCGGGGCGGGAGAGCCACTCCTTGCCGTCCCGGGCGCCGAGGACCTCGAACCCGACCGTCGCCGCCAGCAGGGCGTCTGCGGCATGGTCCGGCACCACACCGTCCGCCAACCCGCCGTCGGACGCGGCGCGTTGGAGTATGCCCTCGACCCAGCACCGCCACTGCCGGCGCAGATCGACGCCGCCGGGGCGCGAGATGTCACCGCTCAGCTCGAAACCGGCCTGTACGACGACGTCTTCGTCGAGGCGGCGCATCAACGCGTGGGTGGCGTCGACCAGGAGTTGCAGGACCTGAGCCTCGTCGCAGCTCTGCGACTCGGTGATCAGCCGTACCTCCCGGGCGGCCTCCTCCTCGACCGCCCCGGCCAGGGCCTCCTTGCTCGTGAAGTGGAAGTGCAGCGCTCCGTTGCTCACCCCGGCCCGCCGGCTGATCATGGTGAGCGACGCCGGGACGAACCCCTCGGCCGCGAAGATCTCCGCGGCGGCCCGGATCAGTGATCGCCGGGTGCGCGCGGCGCGCTCCTGTTTGACCATCATCGTCTCCTGGTGCGGGGGACCGGAAGCGGTGCGTGGGCGGAAACAATCCGTCGTGGCGGTTTGTAACGGCCCCAGTCTCCCCGATCGCACCCGCGGCCCGCTCCCGTACGGCTCAAGAGCCGCTTGAGGCCGACCGGAGAGCGCGGACGGCTTCGACGCGCGCGCCCCGGTCGGGCGCCACGTCCAGTTCGAGCAGCAGGCGCGGCATCACCACGCTGGGCAGGAGATGCGCCCACATCACCGACATCCGGCGCTCCACATCACGACGTCCGGCCACGACGCGCGCGTAGACCTGGATCCCCGCCCAGGCGCTGACCACCAGTTCGGCCGTCTCTCGTGGCACGACGTACGGCAGCAGCTCGCCCCGCTCCGCCGCCCGCAGCAGCAGGTCCTCGCCCAGCCCCGCCCACACCGGGAACGGGCTGACCTCGGAGAAGTCGACCGACCCCCGCTCCACGGCGAGCCTGAGACCGGCCCTGACGACCGGGTCGTGCAGGGAGCGGTACGTGACGGCCATCGTCATGTCGATGAGCTCCTGGACATGGGAGTCCGCCGGTTCCACGGCGAGGTCCCCGGTCAGCGCGCGCAGCACACCCCGCGCCAGCTCCTCCTTGGACGGGAAGTGGAAGTAGAGGGCGCCCTTGGTCGTCCCGGAGCGCGCCGTGATCTCCGTGATCGTCGCGGCGTCGTAGCCGTACCGGTCGAAGACGGAGGCCGCCGCCGCCAGGATCGCGGCGCGTGTTCTGACCGCACGCTGCTGTGCCATCGGGACGCTCCCGTCGCACCGTCCAGGGGTTCACCGGACAGACGTCACCCGTTCACCCGTCGTTCACTGTCAAGCGTACCCACCGAACCGGGCGGTCTGTATGTTCCGGCCGCGTACTCCTCGACCACCGCGAGATGGCCGGCGGCCCGCAGAGCGGCGGCGGGGCGGCGCGCCGGCGGCACCCGGCGCAGGGCGCGTCTGCGGGAGCGGCGGGTGAGCAGTTCGATGGAGAACGGGGATTCCGGCGAGAGCAGGAAGGCACGGGCCCGGCGCCGCGCGCGGCGCCGCAGGACGACATAGAACCCCACGGCGACAAGGAAGTTGATGACCACCTTGCCCGCGATGCCACCGGCGGAGCCGAGCAGGGGTGAGTCGAAGAGCCAGTGCATGGTCATGGCGGTCAGCAGGCAGAGAGCCGCCGGTACGATCCGCCGGCGCACCGGCCGCCCGCTGTGGGCGAGCAGGATGCCGATGCCCGTCCCCGAGACGGCGGTCATCGCCCAGTGCGAGCCGGGGCCGGTCAGTCCGACCCGGGTGACGAAGGACTGGAGGACGTCGTTGTCCGCGTTCACTCCCCCACCGCTGAGGATGGAGTTCATCGCGTAGGTCCAGTTCTCCATGACCTGGAAGCCGAGTCCGGTGAAGGCGCCGAGGAAGAACCCGTCGAGCGGACCGCGTACCAACTGCCGTGCGCCGAGGGCGATCAGCGCGACGCCGGACACCTTGAGGAGTTCCTCGTTGAGCGGGGCGGTGAGCGCGGCGCCCCACCGCGAGCCGAAGTCGATCCCGGCCGCCTTGAACCAGATCCCCTGGAGACCGCCGTTGGCCACGATCGCGCAGCCGGTCGCCGCGGTGGCCCCCCAGGCGACCCCGCTCCAGGCCCAGCCGCGCGGCGGTGCCTGGAACGGACGTACCCGCCCCAGGACGGCCACCCCGATGCCCAGTGTGACCAGCAGCAGCAGAAAGGCCAGCACCGCCGGGCCGGGGAACACCCGGATGACCGGGCCGAATTCGAGGGCGAGCAGCGCCAGTCCGAGGAAGCACAGGACGCCGCACAGCCAGCCCACCGGCCGCCGTCGGAGGGAGCCGCGCAGTCCCGTGTACGCGGAGGCGACGGTCGTCGTCATGGCGCCTCCCGGGGGAAGGCCACGGAACGGACCATGGCCGCGGCGTCCGCCGAGGCGCGCGGATCCGCGTCCGGCCTGGCCAGTACGGTGATCTCGACCGCGTAGCTCAGGTCGGGCGGCAGCCAGACGGTGGCCGTCCCCGTACGGTCGCCACGGGTCAGTGTGCCCGTCTCGCCCTCGGCGCCCCCGGCGCTGGTGACGGGGTGAGGAGGGCCGAGCCGGGTGTTCTCGTACGTGACGGACTGGACCTTGCGCAGGCCCGCCCACAGCTCTCCGGCCTGGCCGGGCGCGGTGAGGGCGACATACCCGGCGACCACGTCGACACCGCCGCGGGTCAGTACGTACATCGAGTCCGGGTCGCTCGCCGACTTGCTGAGCGCCCAGCCGGCGCCGGTCACCCGCAGCACCGCGATGTTGTCATCGGGCCCCAGCTCCAGCAGCGTGCCGTCCGGCACCCGCTCGTGATCGTTCAGGGCCCGGTCGATCAGTGGCCAGCCGGCGGTCAGGGCGGCCATGACGAGCAGGACGCCGATGACCGACGACCGGGCCCGCCGGAAGGTTCGCCGCGGTGGGCGCCTGCTGTCCGATGCGGAGTCCATCCCCCTACGGTCAGTCAGGGACCGCTTTCACGCAGCGTCAGTGACTCATACGAGTGGCCGAGGAAGCGGAGCCGACATCGCCGCCGGGACCCTCCTGGGCGTCGTGGCGCAGGGGGGTGAGCTGCTCGATGTCGTAGCGCAGCCGGAGATCGGCGATGGCGGCGGGATCGGGCGTGCCGCCGTCCTTGAGGATGTCGAGGAGTTCCTTGAAGTACCGCTCATGACCGGAGGGCGGGGACGACTGGAAGAACATCTTGGCCGGGCTGTCGCCCCGGTTGGCGAACGCGTGCGGACAGCCGGGGGGCACGACGATGACCGTGCCCGGTGTGGCCCGCACCGGTTTCAGTCCCGAGACGGACTCCCAGTGCCGCCAGTCCTCGCCGAGCACCCGCGGTTCGAAGGCCAGCACGTCCAGCTCACCGTCGAGGATGTAGAACAGCTCCTCGCTGTGCGTGTGCCGGTGGGCGCCGACGTCGAAGCCGGGCGGCACGACGACCTCGAAGCTGGAGGAGACCCGGGAATGCTCTCCGGTGACCTTGAAAGTCACCTGCTGGGCATCGGTGAGGATGGTGGTGCCCCCGCCCGGGGGGACGATGAGCCCCTCGGCCTGGGTCAGCTGGGTCATGCGGTGCTCCATGACGGTGGGGGTGGTGGTCGTACGTCGGTGCGGTGGCGTGGGGCCGTTCGGGTGACGGGCTCCACGCGCCGCGGGCTCGGCACGGGGACCTGGCCGTGCCACCGTCACCGTCAGTGTCAGCGGACCGGTTCGCCCACGGGCGACGGCTCACCGTCGCGTTCCAGGCTTCCCACGAGCTGGCCTCCGGTCATCGCCGTGTCGAGGGAGGAGCCGGTCGTCGTCCAGCGTCCCAGCGCCATCTCGGCGGTGATGCCGGGTCCGAAGCCGGCGATGATGCCGCGCGAGCCGTCGGCCACCCCGCCCTCGTCGAAGAGCCTGCGCACCGCGTCGAGGACGACGGCGCTGGCGATATTGCCGTACTCGGTGAGCGTGCCCCGGCTGAACCGGAATGCCTCCGGTGGCACTTCGAGGAAGTGGCTGAGGTCATCCAGAATGCGCGGGCCGCCCGCGTGGATGATGTAGAAGTCGAGCCCGGTGGCGTCCCAGCCGTGCTGGTCGGCCATGGTGCGCAGGGCGGGCGCCAGCGGCTCCATGGTGGTGGGCACCCGCTTGTCCAGCAGGAAGTGGAAGCCGGTGGCCCGGACGCTGTAGGCGATCCAGTCGGTGGTGTCCGGTACGAGATGGGAGCCGTTGCGCTCCAGCGCGATCCCGGTGCCGCCCGCGCCGCGTACGACGGCGGCGGCGACGGCGTCGCCGAACAGCCCGTTGGACAGCAGCGATCCGACCCCCAGGTCGGTCGGCTGGTAGCAGAGCGAGCAGAACTCGCAGGCGACGACGAGGACGTTGGCGCCGGGGTACGAGCGGCAGAAGTCGTGTGCCCTGTTGATGGCCGCGCCGCCCGCCGCGCAGCCGAGTTGGGCGATCGGGAGCTGCCGGGTGTGGCCGGGGAAGCCCATGGTGTTGATCAGCCAGGCGGTCAGCGACGGCATCATGAAGCCGGTGCAGGAGACATAGACGATCATGTCGATGTCCGCGGGGCGCAGCTCGGCGTGGTCGAGGGCGCGCTCGATCACCTCGGGGACGCGTGCCTTCGCCTCGGCCTCGTACAGCATGTTCCGGTCCTCGAAGCCGGGGTGCCGGAGCGTGTCCTCGATCGGCTGGACGATATGTCGTTTGGCGACCCCGGTGTTCTGGATCAGCCGCAGCGCCAGGGGCAGTTGAGGATGGTCCGCGTGCAGCGAGCGCGCGAGAGCGAGCGTGTCCTCCATGGTGATCACATACGGGGGAACCGAGACCGCGGGTTTACACAGAGTCGCCACGTCGCGCTCTCTCCTTCGTTCGTGTTCGCTGTGAACTCCGGCCCACACTCACCGGTGGGCATCCACCCCGCAACCCGGGAGCGGGAGGGGGAAGGAGGCGGCGACGGCGGCCTGGAAGGGTCCGGCGCGGGATCCGAAGAACCTCCTGGGCTCGCGCTGTAACTACGTTACGTGAACTAGGGCCGGACCGGCCTCGCCCGTTCGGGTGATGCCTGTCCGAGGTCGGACAGGGCCCGAAGTGCCCTCCTGATCAGCGGCGCGATATTCGTATGGTCGGCCGCGACATGCGCGAGAAGTCACCGATTGTCAGCTTTATCGGCACGGCCATCCGCACCGTGGAGGGAGCCGAACGCCACCCTCCGTACCGGCGAGTCCCGATCAGGAAGCCGTGGAACGTGCGTCCGTTCGGGTCGTACGGCCGGCCCCGACCGTTCGTCCACCGTGGCTCCGCAAGTTCCGTCACGGGCCGGGGAATCCGGCCGGCGCGGGGAGCGAACACCGTCGGACGCCCGGCTCCTCACGCCCCTCTCCGGGCGGCTGTGTGGCGGGTGTAACCGCGTGCGATCACCCGGCGTGACCTGCGGGTAACGGGGGCTGCGTACGGTCGTGGCACGAGTGTCCGACCACGAAGGAGCCCGCCCGTGACCGCACCGAACCAGCGGGCCGGTGCCCTCGCCCAGGTGCGTACCGTCTGCTCGTACTGCGGTGTCGGCTGTGGGCTCGTCCTCGATGTCGCCACGGGCGCCGACGGCCGCAGGAGTGTGGTCAGGGCGGCCGGCGACACCGCGCACCCGGCCAACGCGGGCCGGCTCTGCACCAAGGGGGCGACGAGCGCAGAGATGCTCGCGGCCCCCGGACGGCTGACGAGCGCGCTGGTACGGGCGGAGCGCGGCGGCGAACTCGCCCCGTCGGCGATGGACGCGGCGGTCAAGGAGACCGCGCGGCGGCTGCGCGCGATCGTCGACGAGCACGGCCCGGACGCGCTGTCCCTCTATGTGTCCGGGCAAATGACGCTGGAGGCCCAGTATCTGGCCAACAAGCTGGCGAAGGGCTTCATCGGTACCCGCTGGATCGAGTCCAACTCCCGGCTGTGCATGGCGAGCGCGGGCAGCGGCTACAAACTGTCACTCGGCGCGGACGGCCCGCCCGGTTCCTACGAGGACTTCGATCACGCCGACGTCTTCCTCGTCATCGGCTCCAACATGGCCGACTGCCATCCGGTCCTCTTCCTGCGGCTCATGGAGCGGGTCAGGGCGGGCGCCAAACTGATCGTGGTCGACCCGCGACGCACCGCGACCGCCGCCAAAGCCGATCTGTTCCTGCGGATCAGGCCCGGGACCGATCTGGCGCTGCTCAACGGGCTGCTGCGGCTGCTGGTCGAGAACGGCCACACCGACCCGGACTTCATCGCCGAGCACACCGAGGGCTGGGAGGCGATGCCCGCCTTCCTCCAGGACTATCCGCCCGCCGCGGTCGCGGAGATCACCGGTATCCCGGAGGCGGACCTCCGCCGGGCCGCCGGGTGGATCGGCGGTGCGGGC
The DNA here is from genome assembly GCF_042790125.1 of Streptomyces scopuliridis. Lineage (GTDB taxonomy): Bacteria > Actinomycetota > Actinomycetes > Streptomycetales > Streptomycetaceae > Streptomyces > Streptomyces scopuliridis_A. The sequence goes on along the minus strand of NZ_JBHTZS010000003.1, from coordinate 509,483 downwards.
GAGTGGATGAGCTGCTGGACCATGGGGCTGAACCAGAGCACGCACGGCACCTGGAACACCAACGCACTGGTCAATCTGCATCTGGCGACCGGCGCCATCTGCCGTCCCGGCAGCGGCCCGTTCTCGCTCACCGGCCAGCCCAACGCCATGGGCGGCCGGGAGATGGGCTACATGGGGCCGGGGCTGCCCGGACAGCGATCGCTTCTCGTGGACGGGGACCGGGCCTTCGTCGAGGAGCTGTGGGGCATCAAGCCCAGGGCCCTGCGTCCGCACCGGTCCTGCGCGGGCGGTTCGGGCGACGGCACGACGGGCTACGGCGGGTCGGGCGGTTCGGGCGACGGCGCGGCAGGCAACGGCGGTTCGGGCGACGGCGCGGCGGGCGACGGCGGATCCGGCGCGGACCGGTCCGGCGAGGGCACCGTGGAGATGTTCCGGCGGATGGCGGACGGGGACATCAAGGCGTGCTGGATCATCTGCACCAACCCGGTCGCATCGGTGGCCAACCGGACACGCGTCATCGAGGGGCTGGCGGCGGCCGAACTCGTCGTCACCCAGGACGTCTTCGCCGGCACCGAGACCAACGCGCACGCCGATGTCGTCCTCCCGGCCGCCCTGTGGGCGGAGGCCGACGGCGTGTTCGTCAACTCGGAACGCACACTCACCCTGAGCGCGCGGGCCGCCGACCCACCGGGCGAGGCCTGGCCGGACTGGCGCATCATCGCCCGGATCGCCTGCGAGATGGGGTACGAGGACGCGTTCGGCTACAGCGGTGCCGAGGAGATCTTCGAGGAGATCAGGCGCGCCTGGAACCCGAGGACCGGCTACGACCTGCGCGGGGTGACCTATGAGCGGCTGCGCCGTACCCCGGTGCAGTGGCCGAGCGCGTCCCCGGCCGGCCCCGACCGCAACCCGGTGCGCTATCTCAACGACGGTGTCAGCCAGACGCCGATCGAGCGGGCGGACGGAACGAGGCCCCGGCTGGCCTTCCCCACCGCCACCGGCCGCGCCGTGTTCTTCCCGCGCCCGCACCTTCCGGCGGCCGAGGTGCCCGACGCCGCGTTCCCGTATGTCCTCAACACCGGCCGTCTCCAGCACCAGTGGCACACCCTCACCAAGACCGGGAAGGTCGCCAAGCTCAACCGGCTCGCCCCCGGCCCCTTCGTGGAGATCCATCCCCTGGACGCGGCGGCGCTGGGGGTCGGGGAGGGGGACTCGGTCGAGGTGGCGTCCCGGCGCGGCCGGGCGGTGCTGCCCGCCGTCGTGACCGACCGGGTACGGGAGGGGGAGTGCTTCGCGCCCTTCCACTGGAACGATCTGTTCGGCGCGGATCTGAGCGTGAACGCGGTCACCAACGACGCGGTCGATCCGGTCTCGTTCCAGCCCGAGTTCAAGGTGAGCGCGGTGTCCCTCACCCGGCTCGCGGCACGCCCCTCGCAGCGGGACGACGGGGCCGTATCCGCGACCGGCACGCTCGCGGGCACCGACGCCGCGCCGGATCAGACAGCGCCCGGAAGCGAGGTCATCGTCCTGTGGGCCTCGCAGACCGGCAACGCCGAGGAGATCGCCGCGTCCGCCGCGCGGCGACTGGCCGGCGACGGGCGGACGCCGAGGCTCCTCGCGATGGACGACGTCACGCCCGGCACGCTGGCGCACACCGCCGATCTGCTCCTCGTCACCAGCACGTTCGGTGACGGCGAGGCGCCCGACAACGGCGCCCGGTTCTGGGAGGCCCTCAGCGCGCCCGGCGTACCGCGACTGGACGGTGTGCGGTACGCCGTCCTCGCCCTCGGCGACTCCTCGTACGCCGATTTCTGCGGCTACGGCCGCCGACTCGACGCACGGCTGGACGAGTTGGGCGCGGTCCGGCTGGCGCCGCGTACCGACTGCGAGCCGGAGTACGAGCGCTCCGTGGCGCGGTGGCTCGATCAGGTGGTCACCGCTCTGCGCGACCCGGCGGAACGGGGGGCGGCCACCGCGCCGGACAGCGCGCCCTCCGCCGTCCGCGCCACCGCCCCGGTCCCTGTCCCCCTTCCCGCCGACAGCCGCCCCTCCGAGGCATCCCCGGCTCTCGCGCGGCTGACCGGCAACCGGCTGCTCAGCCTGCCCGGCGCCGCGAAGGAGGTACGCGAGTTCACCTTCGACACCTACGACACGCGCGACCCCGCCACGCCCCTCCTCTACGAGGCCGGGGACGCCCTCGGCGTGCGGCCGCTCAACTGCCCCGGTCTCGTCGCGGAGTGGCTGGACGTCACCGGTCTCGATCCGGCCGCCCCGGTGGAGGTGCCCGGAGTCGGTCCCGTGCCGGTACGCGATGCCCTGCACCGCCATCTGGACATCGCCGCGATCACCCCCGGCCTGCTCCGTCTCGTCGCCGAGCGCGGCCGCGACCGTATCCTCAGGAAACTGCTGCGCCCGGACAACAAGGGTGAGCTGGCGCAGTGGACTTGGGGCAGGCAGGCGGTCGACGTCCTCGCCGAACACCCCGTCCAGGCCACCGCGGCCGAGTGGACGGCCGCCCTCCGGCGCCTTCGGCCCCGTCTCTACTCCATCTCCTCCAGCCCGTTGACCGACCCCGGGCGCATCCGTCTGACGGTCTCCGTCGTCCGGTACGAGAGCCGCCAGGGCCGCGCGCGCAAGGGCGTCGCCTCCGGGTTCCTGGCCGATGCCGCGCCCGGCAGTCCCGTACCGGTGTATGTACGGCGCGCCGCGCGGTTCCGCCCGCCGGCCGACCCCGCGACCCCCATGGTGATGGTGGGTCCCGGCACCGGCGTCGCGCCCTTCCTCGGCTTCCTCGAAGAACGGCGCGCCCGTGGCCATCGGGCCCCCAACTGGCTCTTCTTCGGAGAGCAGCACCGGGCCACGGACTTCTACTACCGGGACGAACTGGACGCGTTGCGCCGGGACTCCACGCTGACCAGGCTGGACACCGCCTTCTCCCGTGACCAGCGCGTCAAGGTCTATGTCCAGGACCGGATGCGCGAGCACGGCGCCCGCCTCTGGTCCTGGCTCCAGGACGGCGCCCACTTCTACGTCTGCGGCGACGCCTCCCGTATGGCCAAGGACGTCGACCGCGCGCTGCGGGACATCGCCGTCGCCCATGGCGGGCTGGACGAGGAGACGGCCGGGGCGTACGTCCAACAGCTCGCCACCGACCGGCGTTACGTCCGCGACGTGTACTGACCCCCGGCCCGGGGGCGCGGGCCGGCGTCGTGCGCCCGGCCGCCGCCCGCTGCCCGTGTCCTCCTCCGCGAGTGGGTCGTTTGCCCAATGGAGGAAACGACTTTGGTGATGCCTCACATGCGTGAACGTGCCCCGTCAGCCTGAACGTGGCCTGTCGGTGGATGTCCTGACCAGCCTTGTCGAATGCGCGCCGCACGCCGGCGCGGTGCGTGCCGAGGAGACCGCCTCATGAACCATCCCTCCCCGCTCTCCCCACCGCCGGAGTGTCCGGCCCACTCCCCCGGTGCGGAGCTGCTCCCGCTGTCGGCCGCGACCGGCGCGCCCGAACCCCGCGAGGTCTACCGGAGACTGCGCGAGCAGTGGGGCAATGTCGCCCGCGTCGAACTGGAACCGGGCGTACCGGCCTGGCTCGTCATGGGCTACCGGGAGTTGCTCACGATCACCCGGCAGGAACAGGTCTTCTCCCGCGACGCGCGCAACTGGCGCGATCTCAACGAGGGCGTGGTCCCGCCGTATTCGGGGCTGCTGCCGATGATGGCCTGGCGCGCCAATGTCATCGGCGCGGACGGCCCCGAACACCGCAGGCTGCGCCAGCCGCTGGACGACGGTGTGGCGCGGATCGACCAGCGCAAGGCGCGCCGCCAGGTCCAGTCGGTGTGCACGGAGCTGATCGCGCGCTTCTCCCAGCAGGGCCGGGCTGATCTGGTGAACGACTACGCCACGATCGTGCCGATGCTCTCCATCGCCTCCCTGTTCGGGCTGGACAGCGCGGAGGGCCAGGAGCTGCTGCGGGCGCTCCTCGCGCTGTTCGGCAGCGCCGACGACTCGCAGGACGGCAACCGCCACTTCGAGGAGATCCTGGTCGACGCGCTGCGCCGCCGGCAGGAGAGCCCGACCGACGATCTGACGACGGCGTTCATCAACCACCCGAATCTGCGCATCGAATCGGAACGTATCCAGTCGATGGCGGTGATGATCTCCTCGGGTACCGAGGGCGTCAACGCCTGGACGTCACTGACGCTCCGGCTGATGCTCACCGACCCGCGCTTCGCCGCCCGGATGCACGGCGGCCGGCTCGGTGTGGACGACGCCCTCGACGAAGCCCTCTGGCGCGACCCGCCCATGAACAACATGCCCGCCCGCTACGCACTGCGCGACACCGAACTCGGCGGCCGCCACATCCGCCGCGGCGACGTCCTCATCCTCGGCATCGCCGCCGCCAACGACGACCCGGCCATCCGCCCCGACGACCCCGCCGGCGAACCAGGCAACCGCGCCCACCTCGCCTTCTCCGCGGGCCCCCACGTCTGCCCCGCGCAAGTCCCCGCCCGACTGATCACCCGCACGGCCGTCAACACCGTGCTGCATCTGCTGCCCGACATGAGACTGGCCATCCCCTCCGAGGAGGTCGCCTGGCACCCCTCGCCCTGGACGCGTATCCCGGTCTCCCTCCCGGTGGAGTTCTCGGCGGCCCGGATCCCGGCCCTCGGCGGCCGGTAGCGGTGGTCGTGCACCACCGAACGGACGGGTGCGTACGGGAGGTTCGCCTCCCACGGGCCGTCCTGGCGGGTCCTAAGCGGACTTGGCCGTGGCCCGTACGCCGAAGTGCACATACCTGGAGCCGTCCGCCAGGGCGTAGAAGACCACCGGTATCCAGGCGTCCTTCGCGTTGCGCCGCCCGGCGAACACCGTCTTCGACGGCGTGTGCGACACCGGTACCAGGTTCCAGAAGAGCGGATCGAACGTGTCCTTCAGGCCGTCCGCGCCCTCGTACTTCACCTGGAGGACTCCCTCGCCGGCAGGCCGGCCGGTGACGGTCATCAGGAACCCCTCACGCCGGTAGCCGCCGACGAACGGCGTCGGATCCATGGCCGGTTGGGCGGGGTCCGCGGCCGGTTCCCCTTCCGTGGGCCCGAACCCCGGCATGGTCACCCCCGCGAGTTCGGCGGTCAGCTCGCGGCAGAGCGTCTCGAAGACCTTCGGCGCGGCTCCCCCGCCGTTGGTCAGCAGGGCGAGGGCGATCCCTGCCTCCGGGATGGCGCGCAGATAGGCGAGCTGGCCGAACGTGCTGCCGTCGTGGCCGAAGCCGCGCGCGCCGTCCCACTCGAACAGGCCCCAGCCCAGGCCCCAGTGGGCGCCGAGGAACCACTGGTCGGGCATCTCGACCTCACGCGTCAGCATCGCCTCGACCGCGTCGGCGGAGAGCACGCGTGTGCCGTCGGGCGCCGTACCGCCGTCGATGAAGAGCCGGGCGAAGCGCACCACATCGGCGGCGGTGGCGGAGATCCCGCCGTACGGGCCCGCCGAGCGGGGCAGCATGTTCCACAGTGGCGTGGGGACCGGCGGCTCGCCCGGCTCGCCCATGTGTCCCATCGCGGCGCGGAAGCGGAGCACTTCCTCGGGCAGTGTCATCGTGTGCGCCAGTCCGAGCGGATCGCAGAGCAGTTCCTTCAGCGCCTCGTCCCAGGTCAGGCCGGTGAAGACCTCGACGATCCGGCCGAGCACGTTGTACGCGGTGCTGGAGTACGACATGGTGGCGCCGGGCGGGTTGGTGAGTCCCACGTCCCTGACGCCCTCGACATAGCGGGCGAGACAGTCGTCGCCCCGGCCTGTGTCGCTCACGAAGTCGCCCTCGATACCACTGGTGTGGTTGAGGAGCTGCCGCACCGTGATCGTTCCGGTGGCCGCCGCGTCGGCCACGGCGAAGTCGGGCAGTACGTCCACGACCGGCGCGTCCAGGTCCAGCTTCCCGGCGTCGGCGAGCAGCACCACCAGCGTGGCGGTGTAGCCCTTGCTGATCGAGCCGATCTGGAACACCGAGTCCGTGGTCACCCCGACTCCGGTCCCGGTGTGCAGGATCCCGCTCGCCAGCTCATGGATCCCGCCGTCGGCGAGTACGGCGAGGGAGGCGCCGGGGATGTGGTGGGCGGCGAGGAGTTCATCGAGCCGGGCCTGCCAGCGAGCGGAGTCGAAGGCCGGGGCCGCGGTGGCGTGCCGATTCGGGTTCGGGCTCTGCGGCATGTCATCTCTCCTGCGGCTTCGAACGGTGATGAGGGCGAGCGCATCGCACGAACGGCGTTCGCCGTTCCGCACACTGTATGCAGACCGCACAGTGTGCGCAATCAATGCGTGCCGTAGGGGATCGATCAGCGCCGCCGCCCTTGTCTCACGTCAGCCGCGAGCAGCGTCCCTCTCGCCCGCCGCGATGCCGTGCGGCGCCGCCGCGTCGATCGCCGCCAGATCGCCCTCGGTCAGTTCGATGTCGGCGGCCTCGGCGTTGTGTTCCAGATAGGTGCGCCGCTTGGTGCCGGGGATCGGTACGACCCGCTGCGCCAGCAGCCAGGCCAGTGTCAGCTGCGTCGGTGTGATGCCCTTGGCCTGCGCCAGCTCGGTGACCTTGTGGACGACCGCCAGATTCGCTGCGATGTTCTCCTCGGTGAACCGGGGCAGGCCCCGGCGCGCGTCGTCGGGCGCGAGATCGTCGCGGCGCCTGATCTTCCCGGACAGGAAGCCGCGTCCCAGCGGGGAGAACGCGACGAACCCGATGCCCAGTTCCCGTACGGTCTCCAGCACGCCGTTGTGCTCCACATCCCGGCTGAACAGGGAGTACTCCGACTGAAGAGCGGTCAGCGGATGCACCGCGTGGGCCCGGCGGATCAGATCCGGGCTCGCCTCCGAGACGCCGATGCATCGGACCTTGCCCGCCTGGACCATCTCGCCCATCGCCCCGATGCTCTCCTCGATGGGGACGTTCGGGTCGACGCGGTGCAGGTAGTACAGATCGATGACATCCATGCCGAGGTGCCGCAGGGAGCGGTCCACCGCCCGGTGCGCGTAGGCGGCGCTGCCGTTGTGGCCGTGGGGCGTTCCGTCGTCGTCGAACTCGGTGGCGAACTTGGTGGCGATCGTGATCTCGTCACGCCGCTTCCCCAGGGCACGTCCGATCAGCTTCTCGTTCTCGAACGGGCCGTACGCCTCGGCCGTGTCGATATGCGTGACCCCGATGTCGACGGCCCGGTTGAGCGTGGCGATGGCCTCCTGCTCGTCCCTGGGGCCGTACCAGACGCTCATGCCCATCGCGCCCAGGCCCTCGGCGGAGACGGTGAGGCCCTGCGAACCGAGTTTCACGGTTTTCATGACGAGGGCACGCCCTTCCGGTAGAAGTCGATCTTCCGTTCAATGGCGGCGAGATGATTCCGGGTCTCATTGAGCTGTTCGAGTACGCGCTCACGGTGCTGCTCCAGCACCGCCAGCCGCTCGGCCTCGTTGCCCTCGCGCCGGCAGATCTCGGTGAAGGCGCGGATGTCGCGGATGGGCATGCCGGTGCCGCGCAGCATGACGATCCCGGCGAGCCAGCGGAGATCCTGGGCGAAGTAGCGCCGCTGGCCGGAGGGCGCGCGATCGGCGGGGACCGCCGTCAGCCCCTCGCGTTCGTAGTACCGAAGGGTGTCGACGCTGAGACCGCAGACCGCGGCGGCTTCGCCGATCGTCAGTCCGCCGTGCGGGATCTCCACATCCGGCTCACGCCGGGGAACCACTGCGCTCATGCCTCCAGCGTCCCCCCTGGAGCGCGCTCCAGGGCAAACGGAACGGGCGACGACGGCCGTCCCCGCTCGCCGCGCCCGCGCGCCGCCATGGCAGTGTGGGTGGCCGACCGCTGACGCGAGGAGAGACCATGGGCGAGAGCGCCGACGGCACAGTGACCGACACCGGGACGGGGTCCAGGACGGAATCATGTTTCGGCTTCACCGACTGGACCTGGCTGAACCGGCCCACCCAGTGGACAGCGTCCGACGACGCCCTGGACATCACCACGGAACCGGACACGGACTTCTGGATGACCACGCACTACGGCTTCGTACGCGACACGGGACACGCCCTGCTGCGGCCGGTGCCCGCGTCCTTCCGGCTGCGGGTCACGTTCTCCGGTGACTACCGCGAACAGTACGACCAGGCCGGGCTGTTGCTCCGGCTGGACGAGAAGAACTGGATCAAGACCGGCATCGAGTACGTCGACGGCCGCCGGCAGCTCAGCGCCGTCGTCACGCGCGAGGTGTCGGACTGGAACGTCGTACCGCTCGCCCATCTCACCGACACTCCGGCACCGGTGACCGTCGAACTTCGGCGCGAGGGCGACACCGTCACGATCCTGTACGGTCTCGACGGCGAGCCCGGCACGATGCTGCGGCTCGCCTACTTTCCGCCGGGGGTGGCCGCGCAGGCCGGGCCGATGTGCGCGTCCCCCGACGGCACGGGCTTCACGACGCGGTTCACCGCGCTGCGCCTCGAAACGGCCTGACCCTGCCTGGTCCGGCCCCATCTGGCCCGGCCTGATCCAGCCCGACGCGCCCGACGCGCCGTCTCTAGAGACCGCGCTTCTTCGCGCTCTCCATGGCCGCACCCATGGCCAGACCGGCCACGATCAGCACGACCGACACATAGATCTCATAGCCGTCGAAGTAGCTCATCCTCGCCACCAGCGACCAGAGTTCGAACCATCCGTCCGTCCATTCGTGCAGCAGTCCTCCCACGCCTTGGGACAACAGGAGGAAACACAGGATCCCGCATACCGTCTTCACCCCTCAAGGCTAGAAAGGGCGGGCTCAGCACGGCTATTGGCCGTCAGGAGCGACCGCCGTGACCAAAGTCGCGGGCCGGGTCCGGCTCCCCGTCCCAAAGTCGCCGCGTACGGTGGCCCGGCGTCCGGACGGACGGACGCCGGGCCACCGTACTCACCCGGTCACGCCGCGGGCGCGGCCGACCCGGCCGCCCCGGAGGCCGTCGCCGCGATCCTGATCTCCGCCCGCTGTGTGACGCCGTTGACCGTCACCGCGAGGATGACCGTCCCGGGCCGCAGCGCGGTGAGGGTGCCCGTCGCCGGGTCGAAGACCGCCGCGTGGCGGGGGCGGGCGCCGTTCCGGTCGCCGATACGGAGGTTCGGGGAGCCCGTCCAGTCGGCGCTGAGCGGGAAGCCGACCGGGACCGCCCTGGTCCCCTGGGTGACGGTCGCCGTGGCGCGAGCGCTGTTCCCGGGGGTCAGGGCGGCCGGCGCGTCCAGCGTCAGCGCGTCGGTGTGCGCACGGGTCTGCACGGAGACCCAGTCCGGGCCGCCCTTCCACGGGGCCAGCCGCGCGGCCGACTGCGCGCCCCGCGAGACCTGGTCGACCCCGATGAGCGACCAGCCGGTGAACCCGCCCTCGCCCGCCGGGGCAGCGGGCGCCTTGCCCGAGTTCCCGTTGATCAGATACGGCACGCCGTTCACCCGCGAGGCGTCGAACACACCGACATGGCCGCCGATGAACCCCGCGCCCTTGCCGGTCGTCCGGCGGAAGTCCGCGAGCCACTGTTCGAGGAGGGCCGCCTCCTTGCGGTCGCTCAGCTCGCTGGCCTTCTGGACGGTCGGATCGCGCGGCGGTACGTGCTCGATCACCATCACCGAACGGACCCGGTCGTCCTTCGCGGCCGCGTCCAGCTGCTCCCGTACCGCCCTGATCTGCGCCAGGCCTCCGCCGCGCAGCGTCAGGCTCGATGTGTCGAGGGTGAGGAAGCGGGTCCCCCGGTGGTCGAAGACCCGCTGGGCGGGGCCGAACCTGTCCACGAAGTCCTTGATCGAGCCGCCCATCACCTCATGGTTGCCCGGTACGTAGTACCAGGGCAGGGCGTCGCCCAACTCCTCGGTCAGGAGTGTCTCCGCGAAATCGAGATCCGCCGCGGACGCCTCGTCCACCAGGTCGCCGTTGATGACGAGGAAGTCCGGCTTCGCCGCCCTGATCTCGCGCAGCGTACGGCGTGCCTGCGCCACGATCGCGCTGTCGGGGTCACGGGCGACGAACTGGGCGTCGGACATCACCGCGAACCGCCAGTCCCTGGCGCCGGTTCCGGCGGCCGAGTCGATCAGCGGATCGGCCGGGCGGGGCTGCGCGGGCAGCTCCACCGTGGGCGGCACCTGCGCCGTCAGTCCGTCGATCACGATCCCGCCGGTGTACTGCTTGGTGGCGGCGGTCTCCGCGAGATAGAAGCGGTACACGCTGAGCGGCGTCGCCGCCCCGGCCGGTACGGCGAAGGTCACCTGCCGCCAGCCGGTCCAGGTGACATACGGGCCGCGCAGCAACTGGTCGGAGCCCGCCGCGTCCTTGAGATGCAGAGTGGGCCAGGCGCCCTTGCCGTCGCCCTTGATCCAGAGCGTGAAGGACTGCGGCTGGCCGGGCACCGGGATCCGCTGGGGCGGGTTCGCGTACGCGGCGCGGGTCGCGGTGGAGCGGGTGAAGTCGTACGCGAGGGCGAGCCCGGTGCCGGTGTGGCCGTCCGGAGTGGCCGCGACCGAGCCGTCCGCGCGTGCCTGGCTGAACGTCCAGGACGCGGCGTCGTCGAAGGCGGTGACGGGCTGTTCGTCGAGCCCGACGCTGACGGCGAGGACCGTCGTGACGCCGCCCGCCTCGGCCGTGACGCGCCCGGCGCCGCTGCCCTTCAGGGACTTCACGGTGAAGGAGCCCCGGCCGTCGTCGGCGATGGAGAAGAGCGAGCGGTCGTAGTCGAGCCGTACGTCGCGGGGTTCGATGGGTGCGCTGGTGCCGTGGGCGTCAAGACCGACGATGCCGAAGCCGCCCGTCGCCGTGGCGTCCGCGAGTCCGACGCGCCGGGTGGTCGGCTGGATCCGGTCGAGCCTGTCCAGGACCGTCAGCTCCATGCCGCCTCCGGCCTGTCCGCGTTCGGCCCGTACCTCGGTGGTGCCGCTGCCGCGCGCGGTGAACACGCCGTCCGCGTCGACCCGGCCCACCGAGGACCGTACGGCCCGCCAGCGCGGAGCGCCCGACGCGGGCCCGTAGGTCTCGTCGTAGCCGGCCGCGGTGAGCGCCCGGGTCAGTCCGGGGAAGACCCGCTCGGGGTGGCCGCCCTTGACGGGGTCGACGCCCGGGGCGCCGCCTGCGGGGGTACGGGGCTCGACCCAGAAGCCGGTGAGCCGTCCGCTGCCGTCCGGCGCGGTGAGGGCCAGGCCGTTGGGGACCGTGCGCTCGCTGCCGTCGGAGGGGCTGTTCTCCACGCGCAGCGCGTCGCTGCCCGGTGCGCGGGCGACCAGCGTGGACGAGCCGCCACCGTCGAGGTTGAGGGCGCTGTGGGCGCCGGCGCGCCGCATCATCAGGCCCAGCTCGGTGAGGGTGACGCCGCCGCTGTCGGCCTGCCGGCCGTCGACGGTGATCACCTGCATGGTGCCGCCGTCGCGCGAGAACCCGACGGCGGTGCGGGGCGCGGCGGTGTTGTTGCCCTCGCCGTCGTGGTTCTGCGCCACACCGTCCACGACAAGGAGTTCACGACCGCCGACAGCGGTCCGCGGGACCGGCCCGCTGTCGGTGCGCGGCCGGTATTCGAGGGTGACCGGGTCCCCGGGGCGCAGCGCGCGCAGCGCCTCGGCGCCCGCTTCCCGCCCGACCAGGACGGTCGTGCCCTCGGCGATCGCTCCGGTGCCCGGACGGTCCGTCACGGAGACGACCCTGCCGTCCCGCAGGGCGGCCTCGGCGACGGGCGTCGCCCGGTCCACCGTGAGCGCGCGGTCCGCCACGCCCCAGCCCGCGGTGTACGCGCCGATGCCGCCGGCCGGCACATTGGCCGCGTTGTAGGCCTCCAGCGCGCGGGGCCCCGAGGGGAGCGTCACGGTGCCGTCGAAGTACAGCCTCAGCAGGCGCCCGGCGTTCCCGGGGCCGATACCGATGGCCTGGTTGACCCCGGGCGCGGGCGAGTGGGTGACCGCGCCGTCCGCGATCCCGGGGCCCTGGGGCGCGCCCGTCTCGTTGATGTCGAAGAAGTCGGCGTTGATCGCGGCGACGGTACGGCGTCCGGGTCCCGCGTCATGGCCGGCGGCCAGTTCCGAGACCGTACGGCGGTCGGAGACCTTGCCCGAGGAGAGGTAGTCGGCCTGGGCGCCGGTGCCGTCGAGGTCGACGGAGAGCGCGTCCACACGCAGCCACTTGTCGGATTCGAGCCGGTCGTACGAGGTGAGCCGGACGCCGGGGGCGATCGGGCGCGAGGCCCGTGCCGTCTCGATGCCGTCGGCGTCGGCGATGGATGCCGGGGTTCCGGTGGATCTCGGGTCCGCGGTGGCCGCGCTCGCGGGTGGTGGCGCGACCGGCCGCAGCACCTCGGCGGCGGTACGGGGTCGGGGGTCGGTGGTGGAGTCGGCGGAGGACGGGGATACCGCCCCCACCGTCAGAGCGGTCACTGCCGCGAAGAGCACGGCGGTCCGCCCGGCGATGCCTGGGCCCACAACTACTCCTGGAAGACGGTGGATACGCATGGCTTGTGCGATGTCGGCCGCCAGCATTGCCGTGCACACACCAATGAACCAGGGGTTCGCGCGGACGTCGGGGAGAACACGCGGTGACGAGGAGGAAGGGGGCGGCGAATCCGGCCAGGCCCGGACGCCGGCGGGGCACCTGAAGCTGCCGCGCCGTCAGAAGCCGCGCCGTCAGAAGCCGTGCCGGCTCACCCGGTCGGCCCGGACGACCACGTCCGAAGTCCCCTCCGCCCGGGAACGCCCGGCACGCACGCTCGTCGAGGCGTGAGCGGCTGTTCCGGCGCCGGACGGGATCCCGGTGTCAGACGCTGTCCCGCCGCAGGAGCAGCAGGGCCATGTCGTCCCCGCCGGTCCGCTCCCCCACCTCCGCGAACAGCAGGTCCGCCAGCTCCTCCAGATCCGCCGGGCCCGTCCGTACGGCCTCCCTGAGCCCCTCCAGGCTCTCGCCGAGATCGATGCCCGGCTGCTCCACCAGCCCGTCGGTACAGAGCAGCAGCGTCTCGCCGGGTCCCAGCACCCCCGTGGTCACCGGATGGCTGATGCCGCCGAGTTCCGCGAACTCCGCGGAGAGCCCGAGGGGCAGCCCCCCGGACGTCTCGATCCAGTGGCAGCCGCCGTCGGCGCGCCGCACCAGCGGGTCGAGATGGCCCGCCCGTACGATCCGCAGCCCTCCGGTCGACAGATTCAACTCGACATAGGTGCAGGTCGCGAAGCGGTCGGTGCCCAGTTCGCGCAGCAGGGCGGAGGCGCGGGCCATCGCGGCGTCGGGCGGGTGCCCCTCGGCGGCGTACGCCCAGAGCGCCATGCGGAGCTGGCCCATCACCACGGCCGCGTCCGTGTCATGGCCCTGGACGTCACCGATCGTCAGCCCCACCCGGTTGCCGGGCAGCGGGAGCACGTCGTACCAGTCACCGCCGACACTCCGGCCGAACCGCGCGGAGCGGTAGCGGAAGGCGCTGCGCGCGCCGGGGACCTCGGGGACGTGCCGGGGCAGCATCGCCCGCTGAAGGTCCTCGGAGAGGTCGTGCTCCTGCTCGTAGAGGATGGCCCGTTGCAGGCTCTGGGCGATTCCGCTGGAGAGTGCGACGAGCAGATTGCGTTCCTCGGCGCTGAAGCCGCCGTGCCGGGGGTAGAGCAGCCCCATGGCGCCGATCATCCTGCCCTGGGCGATCAGCGGCAGATAGGCGCCGGAGCTCACCGACAGCCCCTCGACAAACGGCCAGAGGAGCGGGTAGGAGGACCGGAAATCCTCGCGCGAGGTGATGAAGCGGGGCCGCTGGGTGCGTACCACCTCGCTCATCGGGAACTGGGCGTCGATCCGGGTGTACCGCAGCTCCGGTACGTACGACCCCGACCGGCCTTCGGCGATCGTCCGGATCCGCCCGCCCTCCACGACACCCAGCATGACGCTCACGGCCTTGAGATGGCCGAGCGCCTCCTCGTCCCGCAGGACGTCGAGGACGTCCTCGACGGTCTCGGCGTGCGCCAGCAGGACGGTGGTGCGCTCCACCACCCCGGTCAGCCTGCGCCGTGCCTCGTCCAGATCGCTTCTGGCGGCCACCTCGGTCAGCTCGTGTTCCGCGCTCCGTACGAGGCCGATGATCCGCCGGGGCCGTCCCGCTCGGTCGTACGCGATATGCGCCTGGGCACGGGTCCACTGGCGTGATCTGTCCGGGCGGACGATCCGGAAGTACGCCCCGACCTCGGCCGTTCCCTCCTTGAGCGCCCGCGCCAGCAGGCTCTTCAGCCGGGCGGCCTCGGACAGCGGCAACCGGCGGACGAGGCTGCGCGGACTGCCGGCGTACTCCTCCGGGCGAAGGCCCAGGATCTGGAGGGCGGGCGCGTCGAGATGCAGCAGCCCGCTGGCGAGATCCCAGTCGAAGCTTCCCATCCGGTTGAGCGCGAGGCTCAGGCCCGGACGGGCGGGCCAGTCGTCAGGCAGCGACACGGCAGCCGGAGGTGCGCCCCGATCAGCCATGGAGCCACCATCTCACCGATCGGCCCGTCCCACTCCCTGAGCCGCTGCCCGGTCCGGCGCCGGGCGCGCCTAGAAAGCGCTTCCCCTCGGAGGCCGGCCGGAGGAAACTGGGTGTCTGCGATCGAGCGCGTGCCAACGCTGCCGAAAGAGGAATACGCTCTCCATGCAGAAACCCGAATACTCCCCGCGTCCCAGTCCGCTGGACCACCACTACTCCGGGGAGCATCCGCTCCGTACCCTCGCCTATCTCTTCCGGCCCGACCGCCACCGGCTGTCCCTCGCGGTCGTGGTGTTCGCCGTCAAACACATTCCGGTCTGGCTGCTCCCGCTGATCACGGCCAACATCATCGATGTGGTGGTGGATCACGGTCCGGTCGCCGAACTCTGGTACAACACCGCGGTCCTGGTGTTCGTCCTGGTGCTGAACTTCCCGCTGGCGCTGCTGTACGCGCGCTTGATGAGCTCCAGCATCCGGCGGATGGGCCGCGAGCTGCGCTCGGCGCTCTGCCGCCGGATGCAGTATCTGTCCATCGGCTACCACGCCCGGGTCAGCGCGGGCGTCCTGCAGACCAAGGTCGTACGGGACGTCGAGGGCGTGGAGCAGATGACCCAGCAGAGCGCCGACATGGGCCTCGGCGCCATCATGACGCTGATCGGCGGACTGGCGGTGATCGGGTACCGCGCCCCCGTCGTGCTGCCGGTGTTCCTGGTCGTCGTACCGCTCGCGGCCCTGCTGGTACGCCGGCTGCGCTCCCGGATCCGCAGCAACAACGAGGAGTTCCGGCTGGAGATCGAGCAGCTGTCCTCGCGGGTCGGCGAGATGACCACACTGATCCCGATCACCCGCGCCCACGGTCTGGAGCGGACCGCGCTGCACCGCGTCGACCACACCCTGGAGCGGGTGCTCTCCGCCGGGTTCCGGCTCGATCTGCTCAACGGCCGCTTCGGATCGCTCTCCTGGATCCTGCTCAACACGATGGCGGTCGGCTGTCTCTCGGGCTCGGCGGTCGTCGCGTACTACGGATGGCTGGGACTCTCGGCCGGCGATGTCGTGATGATCAGCGCCTTCTTCACGGCGCTGACCGCCTCGCTGACGACGCTGATGAATCTGACCCCGATCGTTTCCAAGGGCCTGGAGTCGGTGCGGTCGATCGGTGAGGTCCTTCAGGCGCCCGACCTGGAGAGCAACGAGGGCAAGGCGTCCGTCGACCGGGTCGGCGGGCGTATCGACTTCCAGGGGATGGGGTTCCGCTATCCCGAGGCGACGGAGCACTCGGTGCGCGGATTCGAGCTGTCCGTACGGCCCGGCGAGACCGTGGCCCTGGTCGGCGCGTCGGGCGCGGGCAAGTCGACGATCCTGAACCTGCTGATCGGTTTCATCCGCCCCACCGAGGGCCGGATCCTGCTCGACGGCGTCGACATGGCCTCCCTGGATCTGCGCACCTACCGTCGCTTCCTGTCCGTCGTACCGCAGGAGTCGATCCTGTTCGAGGGAAGCATCCGGGAGAACGTCACCTACGGTCTGGAGGGCGGGGCCGACGAGGACGCGCTGCGCCGGGCGCTGCTCGCGGCGAACGCGATGGAGTTCATCGAGCGGCTGCCGGACGGCCTCGACACGGTGGTGGGGCAGCGCGGCGCCCGGCTGTCGGGCGGACAGAAGCAGCGGCTGGCGATCGCCAGGGCGCTGATCCGGGATCCCCGCGTCCTGGTCCTCGACGAGGCGACCTCGGCCCTCGACAACGCGTCGGAAGGGCTGATCCAGGACGCGCTGTCCCATCTCGTCCGGGGCAGAACGGTGTTCGTCGTGGCGCACCGGCTGTCCACCATCCGGAACGCGGACCGCATCGTCGTGATGGAGCGGGGCCGCGTCGTCGAGGCGGGCAGCCACCAGGAACTGCTGGCCCGGGGCGGTGCGTACGCGACCACGCTCCAGCCGAGGCGCTCGGGCTGAGGGCGCTCCGCTGACCAGGTGATGATGGCGGTGATCGGGAGCGGATCGCCGGATATCCGTTACCGAGCGTGAATCGGGGCGTTGAAGGGGCGTGAGGCCGCGCATCGTGCGGCTGGGCTCCAAACGGTTCAAGGAGATTCTTGATGTCGCGTATCGCGAAGGCAACAGCTGTTCTCGTCGGCACGTGCGCCGTGCTGGCCGGTGGCGCCGGTATGGCCGCTGCCGACGCCGACGCCGAGGCCGCCGCCATCGGCTCACCCGGTGTCCTGTCGGGCAATATCGTCCAGGTGCCCCTGCATGTCCCGATCAACGTCTGCGGCAACAGCGTCAACGTGGCCGGTCTGCTCAACCCGGCGTTCGGCCACAAGTGCGCCAACCTGTCGGGCGAGAAGCACCACAAGGGCCGCGAGCACCACGAAGGCCGCGAGCACCACGAAGGCCGCGAGCACCACGAGGGCCGCGAGCACCACGAAGGCGGCGAGCACCACGAGGGCCGCGAGCACCACGAGGGTGGCGGCTACGGCGGCTGATCGCCGATGAAGGCGCGCGGCCCCGGGGCCGCGCGCCTTCGGTGACAACGGCCTGCCGCGTATCCACGCGGGGGGCCGTTCGCATCTGCCGGAGCGTCACTCTCCGTAGCGGTACGGGTCCCGGTGGCCGATCAGTTCTCCGGCGCGAAAACCGGTCCGACGGCGCGAACGCCGTCGGACCGGCCTCTGCTCGGGCGGTGCTCAGCAGCTCAGATTGGAGCCGGGAGTGGTCCCCAGGATCTGCACGAAGTTCTGGTAGTTGTTGATCCGGCTCTGCACCTGTCCGGGGTTGCCCCCGTTGCACTCGATGCTGCCGTTGATGCTGCGGATGGTCTCACCGAAGCCGCGCTGGTTGACCATCGCGTTGTGCGGGGTCATCGTGCCGGGTCCGGTCTGGGTGTTCCAGTACCAGAGGGCGGTCTTCCAGGCCACGGCCGAGTCGTTCTGCACCAGCCAGGGGTTGTTGAGGAGGTCGATGCCGAGGGCGTCGCCCGCGGCCTTGTAGTTGAAGTTCCAGCTGAGCTGGATCGGGCCGCGGCCGTAGTACGCGGCCTGGCCCGCCGGGCAGCCGTAGGGCTGGCCCCAGTCGCAGTAATGCGGGTAGTTGGCGGTGTTCTGCTCGACGATATGGACGAGCCCACCGGTCTCATGGCTGACATTGGCCAGGAACGCGGCGGCCTCCTGGCGCTTGACCGTGTCGCTGCCGGTGTTCGCGAAGCCGGGGTAGGCGCCGAGGGCGGCGGTCAGGCCGCTGTAGGAGTAGAAGGAGTTCCGGTTCGGGAACATCTGGTTGAACTGGCTCTCGCTGACCACGAATCCGCCCTGCGGGGGCGGGGTCGTGCCACAGGTGTACGGCTCCCAGTACCAGGTGCTGATGACCGGGTCGTAGCCCGGGTTGTCGTGCTCGGCCCGGTAGAACTTGCCGTCGGTGTACTTGACGATGTCGCCGGTGACATAGGCGCGGCCCGCGACCCAGGCCGGATAGTCACAGTTGCCACCGGAACCGCCGCCGGGGCTGGAGCCGTCACAACTTCCCTGGTCGGCCCAGACATCGGCGGTCCCGGGGGTCTCCCCCTGGGTCCACCACTTCGCCGACCAGTTGTGACCGTTGTACGAGGCGACGTTTCCGCCGGTGTAGACGGCGGAGGCGGTCCAGCCAGGGCCGCAGGTCGCGGCGGAGGCGGATGAGGCGGGCAGGAATACCGCGAGGGCGAGGGCCGAAACCATCGCCGTGAGCAGGGCAAGAACTCGCTGTCTCAAACGACTCACTCCTTCGCGCGAGCAGCCGCAGCCGGCGCTCGCCATGGGGGTGAGGGAACCAAAGCGGAATTGTGCGGGCCCTGTCAAGGTCTAGACCAAGTCAGCGGCTGACGGGCGCTCCGTTCCCGGCCGTACAACGGACGGTCCGTTCCCGGCTGTTCAACAGACCGTCCGTTCCCGGCCGTTCAGTGGTGCGGCCGGGCGAGCGTGGAAGCCCGCACCACGAGTTCGGGCTGCAGCACGATGCGCCGGTGCTCGTGGCGCGCGGCGTCGTCGCCGGTCTCCTCGATGAGCAGATCCGCCGCGGCCCCGCCCAGCTGGAAGGCGGGCTGACGTACCGACGTCAGCGGTACGGCCGCGGCGGACGCGAACTCTATGTCGTCGTAGCCGACGAGGGCGACATCCTCGGGCACCCGTATGCCGGCGTGGTACAGCGTCTGCAGCACGCCCAGGGCGAGCAGGTCATTGGCGCAGAATACCGCGCTCGGCCGGGACTCCATACCGAGCAGCCGCGCCCCGGCGTCCCGGCCCGCGGCGACGTCGAGCCGCGCGGCCTCGACATGTCTCAGCGCCTCGGGCGGCAGCCCCGCTTCCGCGAGGGCGATCAGCGCGCCCTCGCGGCGGTTGCGGCACTGCGCCAGATGCATCGGACCGCTGACGTACACGATCTCGCGGCAGCCGCGCCGGAGCAGATGACGTACGGCGAGGGCGCCGCCGGCCACATCGTCGACGGAGACCGAACAGCCGTCCGCGCTGGGCACGATGCGGTCGACGAGGACGAACGGGATGCCGTGGCGCCGGAACGCGTCGAGATTGCGTCCGGTCATATCGGCCGGGGTGACCAGCACACCCCGTACCTGCTGTTCGGAGAAGAGGTTGAGGTAGGTGGCCTCCTCCGCCGGGCTCTCCGCGCTGTTGCACAGCATCACGCCGAGCCCGGCGGCGCGGGCGGAGCGTTCCGCGCCCGAGGCGACCGCCACGAAGAACGGGTTGGCCATGTCGAGCACGAGCATGGCCAGAATGCGACTGCGGCCCGCGCGCAACTGGCGCGCGGACTCACTGCGTACATACCCGAGCCGTTCGATGGTGGACAGGACACGCCGGCGGGTCTCCTCGGTCACGGATTCCGGGCGGTTGATCACATTCGAGACGGTGCCCACCGAGACACCGGCCGCGCCGGCCACGTCCTTGATTCCCACCGGACGACGCATCAGACGGAGACCTCCACGAGCTCCAGGCCGGTCAGCCCGGACAGGGCGCGCAGCTCGGGCAGCAGTGCGCCGGTGGCCAGCGCCCAGTGATGGCCGACCCCGCTCGCGCTCCAGGCGTCGGTCCACTCCCCCGGGTCGCAGCCGAAGTCGACGCGCGAGGTGGTGTTGCCGATCTCCAGATGCGGGCCGGGGACGACCTCGCCCTCGGCGGCGACCAGCCGGTAGCGGCCGTCGCGGCTCTGTCCGAGCCCGACCAGGGTGACGGGTCCGTGCCGTACGTCGAACTCGACGGAGACTCCCCAGCCGCGCTTGCCGTGGTAGACGCCGAGTCCGCGCAGCAGGGGCTTGCGGGCGCTGATGGCGAGGTGCCCCGGGCCGTCATGGCCCATCTCGACCACCCCGGCCGTGAAGTCCAGCGCCTGGAGTTCGGTGAACGAGCCGCCCGCGCCGAGCCGGTCGGCGACGAGCATGGCCAGGGAGGTGCGCAGTTCGTACTCCCCGCAGGCCGGGATCCCGCGTGCGGTGAGCAGCGAGGAGCCGAGGATCATGCCCGCGCCGAGCCGTTCATGGACCTCGGCGTCGAGTCCGCGGTGGTAGTACGCGAGCGAGTCCAGGTCGAAGTCCTCCACCAGCCGGTCGAGGCCGACGGCGACGCGGGCGGCCCAGCGGAGGTCTTCCTCGACCACGGAGTCGGCGAGTGCGAAGACCTCGCGGGTCTCGTCCAGTTTCGCGGCGAGGTCGTCGTCCTTGACCTGCTCCACCCGTACCCGCAGATCATCGAACTCGACGACCTCGACATGGCCGCCGAGCTGACCGGGGACCATGGTGAGGTCCGTGGAGACGTCGTACATACCGGGGTAGAGATGGCCCATCAGACCGTGCCGGCCGTTGCGCAGCACCGAGCGGACCCCGGCGGCGCGGATCCAGCGGCCGATGCGCCGCCAGGCGCGCTCGTCCTCCAGATGGCCGGAGACCGAGCGGAACGGTACGCCGACGCGTTCGAAGGCGTTGGCCATCTCCGGCAGCGGGCAGGCGCCGCAGTAGGCCAGCCACTGTCCGGTGTCGAAGGAGGCGTGGTCCATGGACGGGGTGGGCTGGAGGTTGATCAGCAGGACGGGCGCGCCGCTGCGCTGTGCGATGGGCACGAGCATGGTGGCGGTCATATACGTGGTGAGGAAGCCGACGATCAGATCGCAGTCGGCGGCGCGCAGCTTCTCGGCGGCCTCGGCCCCCTCCTGCGCGTCGGAGATGAAGCCGACGTCGATGACCTCGGCGTCGAACTCCCGCATCCGTACGGTGACGCGGTCCGCGGAGCGCTGGAGCTGCGGAAGCAGATCGGGGAACTGCGGCCAGTAGGCGCCGAGTCCTCCGGCGACCAGGCCGATCCTGGGTTTACGGGCGACGGCGGGGGTGCGTGCGGTCATGGCGTTTCCTTCGTGCCTCGGGACGTGGTGGTGCCTCAGGACGGGAGCCGGAAGTCGATGACCCGCAGGGGCGAGGGCGTGGTGCCCACCGGCTTCCGCTGGTACATGAACGAGAGAACGCCGTCCAGGGCGACGCGGGTCTCGTCCACGACGACCTCGCCGAAGGCGCTCAGTCGAACGAGTAAGCCCGAAGGAGAGTCGTCCGCCCCCGGGCGGACGGGACTTCGGACCTACTCGTCTAGGCGAGGTGGAACACTTCGGTGAGCGGGCGCATCGCCTCGTCCGGGCCGGCGCCGTCGAGGGCCTCGAAGAAGGGCGCCATGTCGCGCTGCCAGCGGGCGTTGACCTCGGTGGCGGCCATGGCGGCCCGGGCCGCCTCGAAGTCCTCGGTCTCCAGATAGCCGACGAGCAGCCCGTCGTCCCGCAGGAAGAGCGAGTAGTTCCGCCAGCCGCACTCCGTCAGGGCCCGGAGCATGTCGGGCCAGACGGAGGCGTGCCGCTCGCGGTACTCGGCTGTGCGGTCCTGCCGGACCTTCAGCAGAAAACAGACGCGTCGCACGGTTACCGCCCGCTCAGAAGTCGAACTTGTCGATGTTCTGCTTGTTGAACACGGTCGGCTCACCGAGGATGACCTCGCCGTCCTTGCCGATGGTGTACTCACCGAGCTTGCCCGCCTTGAACTTCTCGCCCTCGGCGCCGGTGATCTGGCCGGAGGCCAGGGCCGCGGCGGCGTACGAGCCCAGATAGCCGAGCTCTTCGGGGTTCCAGAGCGAGAACTGCTCGACGGTGCCGTCCTTGACGTACTTGCGCATCTGGTTCGGGGTGCCCAGGCCGTTGAGCACGACCTTGCCCTTGTACGAGGAGTCGCCCAGGTAGCGGGCGGCGGCGGCGATACCGACCGTGGTCGGCGAGATGATGCCCTTGAGGTCGGGGTACGCCTGGAGCAGGCCCTGGGTCTGCTGGAAGGACTTCTGGTCCGCGTCGTCGCCGTACGCGACCTTCACGAGCTGCATGTTCTTGTACTTGAGCAGCTTCAGCTCGTCCTTCATGAACTCGATCCAGGTGTTCTGGTTCGTGGCGTTCTGGGTGGCCGAGAGGATCGCGATCTTGCCCTGGTAGCCGATCTGTTCGCCCAGGTGCTGGACGAGGCTGCGGCCTATCTCCTCGGAGCTGGCCTGGTTGATGAAGAGCTGGCGGCAGTCCTTGGCGGTGTCCGAGTCGTACGCGACGACCTTGATGCCCTTCTTCATGGCCTGCTTGAGCGGGCCGCAGACGGCGTTGGGGTCGTTGGCCGCGATCAGGATGGCGTCCTGGCGCTGCTGGATGAGGGTGTTGATGTACGAGACCTGGGAAGAGGCGCTGGCGTCGGAGGGTCCGACCTCCTTGCCGGTCGCGCCGTACTCCTTGGCGGCGGCGATGCCCGCCTCGTCGACGATCTTCTCGTACGGGTTGTTGATCTGCTTGGGCAGGAACGCGAGCTTGAGCCCCTTCTTCAGGGGTGCGTTCGGGTCGGCCTTCGCCGCGGTGCCCGCGTTCGTGGTGTCCTTCTCGGCGCTGTCCTTGGTGGTGCCGGAGCAGGCGGTCAGTGCGACGGCGAGAGCGCAGACGGTGGCGGCGGTGGCGGCCGCACGGCGTCGGGCGGCGGTACGGATGATCATGGCGGGCATGTGCCTTTCGGGAGGTACGGCGAGCTCTGGGACGTGCGGGGAGGTTGTGGAGTACTGGATACGGGGTACGCGTTGCGGCGTCGCGGGTTGCGGCGTACAGCTCAGGACTCGGGGGCCGCGCCTGCCGCGCGCCGGTGCCGGCGTTCGATCACGGCGGCGATGACCCGCGGGGTGAGGACGGACGCGACGAGCAGCAGTCCGGTCACGATGACCTGGACCTCGTTCGGCACATCGTTCAGCGTGAGCAGGTTCTTGAGGACTCCGATGAGCAGGACACCGGCGACCGCGCCGAAGAGCGTGCCCTTGCCGCCGTCGAAGTCGACGCCGCCGAGCAGGACGGAGGCGATGACGAGCATCTCGAAACCGAGGCCGTTGTCGGCGCGGGCGCTGCCGTAGCGGAGGGTGAAGACGATCCCGGCGAAGGCGGAGAACAGCCCGGTGACGACGAAGAGGATCAGCTTGAAGCGCTTGACCCTGATCCCGGCGAAGTAGGCGGCCTCCTCCTGCGCGCCGATCGCGAACAGCGACCGTCCGAAGGCGGTGGAGTGCAGCAGTACGGCGGTGGCCACGGCCAGCGTGATGAACAGGGCGATGGGATACGTGATGAAGGTGCCCGGGATCGTGGTGGTGTCCACGGCCCAACTGGCGTACGTCTGGGGGAAGTCGGTGACGGCGTCGCTGCCCAGCGCGACCGAGGCGAGACCCCGGTAGAGGGCGAGCGTACCGATGGTGACGGCGAGCGAGGGCAGACCGACGCGGGTGACCAGCCAGCCGTTGAGGAGCCCGCCGGCGACTCCGACCACCAGGACGACGGGCACGATCAGCTCGAACGCCCAGCCCGCGTTCCACAGGGCGCCGGTGAGCGCGCTGCCGAGACCCAGCATCGAGGCGACGGACAGATCGACCTGTCCGGCCACCACCAGCAGGGTCATGGGCAGTGCGATCAGGGCGACTTCCGCGATGTCGTTGAAGGCGAAGGCGAGGTTCTCACCGGACGCGAAACCGTCGGTGGTGCCGAGGCCGACGACGAAGACCGCCACCAGCAGGGCGCCGACCGCCGTGTCCCAGCGCAGTCCGACGGACTTGACGAACTCGCCGGCCGTCGCGGCGCGGGGCACCGGTGCCTTGGCGGGCGGCCGCGGCACGGTCTGTGTGTCAGGCGCCATTCCCATGTCGGGCGCTCCTCTTCCTCAGTGCGGCTGTCATACGCAGGGACACGATCCGGTCGACGGTGATGGCCGCGAGGAGCAGCGCGCCGGTGATGGCGCCCTGCCAGAACGAGTCGACCTTCAGGACGACCAGCGCGCTGCCGATGGTGGTGAGCAGCAGCGCGCCGAGCGCGGCTCCCCAGACCGTGCCGGTCCCGCCGGTGATGGCGACACCGCCGACCACCACGGCGCTGACGACGGTCAGTTCCCAGCCGTGCGCGTTGTCGGCCACGACGGTGCCGAAGCGGGCGAGCCACAGGGCGCCGGCGAATCCGGCCACGGCGCCGGAGAAGGCGTACGCGCCGAGGATCCGGCGGCGGATCGGTACCCCGGCCAGCCGGGCGGCCTCGGGGTTGGAGCCGATCGCGTACAGCTCGCGCCCCGACCGGTAGCCGCGCAGGTAGTACGCGGTGGCGGCGAGCAGGGCCAGGGCGATGAGCGGCAGATACGGGATGCCGAGGACGCTGCCGCTGCCCAGGCCGAGGACCGGGTCGGGGACGTCGTTGGCGCTGATCTGCTCGCCCTGCGCCCACCAGTAGTCGAGGCCCTGGATGATGTAGAGCATGCCGAGGGTGACCACGAGCGCGGGGACCCGGCCGAAGCTCACCAGGGCGCCGCTGACCAGTCCGCAGACCACGCCGAGGGCGATGCCCAGCAGCATGACGGTGAGTACGCCGTGGTCGGTGCCGGCGACGAACTTGCCGCAGGCGAACGCGGAGAGGCCGACGACCGAGCCGACCGAGAGGTCGATATTGCGGGTGACGACGACCACGGACTGGCCGACGGCGAGCAGGACCAGGATGGAGGCGTTGAGGAGGAGGTCCTTGACGCCCTGGTCGTCGAGGAAGCGCGGGTTGGCGATCCAGGTGCCGAGGACGAGCAGTACCAGCGCCCCCGCGATACTGATCTCGCGGGCCCGGAACACGGCGTCGACGAGCGAGCGCGCCGAGCCGTCGTCCTTGGTGCTCGTGGTGGGTTTGTCCATCAGGGTGGTCATGCCGCCGCCCTCTCATTGCGCCCGGTGGCGGCCGCCATCACGGATTCCTCGGTGGCCTCGGCGCGCGGTATCTCGGCGGTGAGCCGGCCCTCGTGCATCACCAGCACCCGGTCGGCCATGCCGAGCACCTCGGGCAGGTCGGAGGAGATCATGAGGACGGCGAGTCCTTCCGCGGCCAGGGAGGAGAGGAGCCGGTGCACCTCCGCCTTGGTGCCGACATCGATCCCGCGGGTGGGCTCGTCGACGATGAGTACGGCCGGATCCGTCGCCAGCCATTTGGCGAGGACGACCTTCTGCTGATTGCCGCCGGAGAGTACGCCGACGGGATCGGCGAGGCGGTTGTACTTGAGCTGGAGGCGTACGGCCCAGTCCGCGGCCCGGCCGCGCTCCAGGACCCGGCGCACCATGCCGCCCCTGCCGAGCCGGTCGAGTCCCGTGAGGGCGATGTTCCGTTCGATGGACATGTCCATCACCAGGCCGCGCTGCCTGCGGTCCTCGGGGACGAGCGCGAGGCCGGCGTCCATCGCGGCGGTCGGTGAACCGGCCGGGAGCGTACGTCCGTCGACCACCACCTCGCCCGCGTCGGCCCGGTCGACGCCGAAGACGGCCTGTGCCACCTCGCTGCGGCCCGCGCCGACGAGTCCGGCCAGGGCGACGATCTCGCCCCTGCGCACCTCGAAGGAGATGTCGCGGAACACGCCCTCCCGGGTCAGCCGGCGCACCGCCAGGGCGGTCTCCCCCACGTCCGCGGACTGTTTGGGGTACAGCTCGCCCAGATCCCTGCCGACCATGGAGCGCACGAGGTCGTCCTCGGTGAGTCCGGCCAGCGGCTCGGAGGAGATCCAGCGGCCGTCGCGCAAGGTGGTGACGCGCTGGCAGAGCGCGAAGATCTCCTCCAGCCGGTGGGAGATGAACAGGATCGCGGCGCCCTCGGCCCTCAGGGTCCGTACGACGGAGAACAGCCGGGCGGTCTCACTGCCCGTCAGCGCCGCGGTGGGTTCGTCCATGATGAGGACGCGCGCGTCGAAGGAGAGCGCCTTGGCGATCTCGACGATCTGCTGGTCGGCTATGGAGAGCCCGCGGGCGGGCCGGTCCGGGTCGAGTTCCACGCCGAGACGTTTCATCAGGGCCGTGGTGGTGTCCCGTACGGCCCGGCGGTCGATACGGCCGAGCGCGCGCCGCGGCTGACGGCCCATGAAGATGTTCTCGGCGATGGACAGATCGGGGAAGAGCGTCGGCTCCTGGTAGATGACGGCGATTCCGGCGTCCCTGGCGTCGGCCGGGCCGTGGAAGACGACGGTCTCGCCGTCGAGCACCACCTCGCCGGCGTCGGGCCTGTGCACCCCGGCGAGTGTCTTGATGAGGGTGGACTTGCCCGCGCCGTTCTCCCCGGCGAGGGCATGTGCCTCACCGGGGAACAGCTGCAGGGAGACGTCCCGCAGGGCCCGTACGGCACCGAAGGACTTGCTCACATCCTTGAGGGCCAGGACCGGGGCGGGGCCCGTGGCGGGCTGGTTCATGAGGGCTCCTCAGCGGTGGGGACTCGTAGCGCGACCCGCCGTGAAAGGTTTCAATGAGGTTGCACGGAAGCTAAACGGCCACTACCGACGGCGTCAATGGGCTGTGCGCGACATTTTCCGGTGAATTCGAGGGGTGCGTCTCGCGTCACCCAAGGTGGCGCGGAAAGGGTTGACACGCACCGGGGACTCCCATAGCTTCACCGCGATGAAACGATTCATAAGGAATCGCTGCACCGACTCGCCCGCCGAGTCCGCACCACGGGAGCGCTGAGAGATGACGGGTCGATCCGCCGTGTCCGCTGTGAAGAACGCGCTGAAGTCACAGGCTGTCGAGACGCCGTCGTGGGCGTTCGGGAACTCGGGCACCCGCTTCAAGGTGTTCACACAGCCGGGCGTGCCGCGGACTCCACAGGAGAAACTGGCGGACGCCGCCCGGGTGCACGCGCACACGGGCGTGGCGCCCACGGTCGCCCTGCACATCCCCTGGGACCGCGTGGACGATTACGGCGCGCTCGCCGCCGAGGCGCGCGAACTGGGCCTGCGCATCGGGGCGATCAACTCCAATGTGTTCCAGGACGACGACTACAAGCTGGGGTCCGTGACCCATCCGGACGCCGCGGTCCGGCGCAAGGCGCTGGGGCATCTGCTGGAGTGCGTGGACGTCATGGACGCCACCGGCTCGCGCGATCTGAAGCTGTGGTTCTCCGACGGGACCAACTACCCGGGCCAGGACGACATCTCCGCCCGCCAGGGCCGGCTGGCCGAGGCCCTCGCCGCGGTGTACGAGCGGCTCGGCGAGGGGCAGCGGATGCTGCTGGAGTACAAGCTGTTCGAGCCCGCCTTCTACGCCACGGACGTCCCGGACTGGGGCACCGCCTACGCGCACTGCCTCAAACTGGGCGACAGGGCCCAGGTCGTCGTGGACACCGGCCACCACGCGCCGGGCACCAACATCGAGTTCATCGTCGCGCTGCTGCTGCGCGAGGGAAAGCTCGGCGGGTTCGACTTCAACTCCCGTTTCTACGCGGATGACGATCTGATGGCCGGGGCCGCGGACCCCTTCCAGCTGTTCCGGATCATGTACGAGGTGATCAGGGGCGGCGGGTTCACCGCGGAGACCGCGTTCATGCTCGACCAGTGCCACAACATCGAGGAGAAGATCCCCGCGATCATCCGGTCGGTGATGAACGTCCAGGAGGCCACGGCCAAGGCGCTGCTGGTGGACGCCGACGCACTGGACGCCGCGCAGCGCTCCGGCGACGTCCTGGCGGCGAACGCGGCGCTGATGGACGCCTTCAACACCGACGTACGCCCGCTGGTCGCCGAGGTCCGCGCCGAACTGGGCGCGGACGCCGACCCCGTCGCCGCCTATCACGCCTCCGGCTACGGCGAGAAGATCGTCGCCGAGCGGATCGGCGGCACCCAGGCCGGCTGGGGAGCCTGAGCGCTCACCCCGTACCCCCGCCCTTGCGAAGACCGCACCTCACAGAGGGACATCATGACCGACCAGCCCCATATCCATCCTGTGGCAGCCCAGTTGCTCGACCGTTCGCACCGGCTCGGCGCCGATCCGCGCAACACCAACTACGCCGGCGGCAACACCTCGGCCAAGGGATCCGCCACCGATCCGGTGTCCGGTGACGAGGTCGAACTGATGTGGGTCAAGGGGTCCGGCGGCGACCTGGGCACGCTCACCGCCGGCGGACTGGCCGCGCTGCGGGTCGACCGGCTGCGCGCGCTGACCGGGGTCTACCCAGGGGTGGCGCGCGAGGACGAGATGGTCGCCGCGTTCGACTACTGCCTGCACGGCAAGGGCGGTGCGGCCCCGTCCATCGACACCGCCATGCACGGGCTGGTCGACGCCCCGCATGTGGACCATCTCCACCCGGACTCGGGGATCGCCCTGGCCTGTGCGGCCGACGGCGAGAAGCTGACGGCCGAGTGTTTCGGCGACACCGTGGTCTGGGTGCCCTGGCGCCGCCCCGGCTTCCAGCTGGGCCTGGACATCGCCGCGGTCAAGGAGGCCCATCCGCGGGCGATCGGCTGTGTGCTGGGCGGCCATGGCATCACCGCCTGGGGCGCCACCTCCGAGGAGTGCGAACGCAACTCCCTGCGCATCATCCGTACCGCCGAGACGTTTCTCGCCGAGCGGGGCGTGCCAGAGCCGTTCGGACCCGTCCAGCAGGGGTACGAGGCGCTGCCGGAGACCGAGCGGCGGGCCAGGGCGGCGGCGCTCGCCCCGCTGATCCGCGGTCTCGCCTCCACCGACCGGCCCCAGGTCGGCCACTACACGGACACGGAACCGGTCCTCGACTTCCTCTCCCGCGCGGAGCACCCACGGCTGGCGGCCCTGGGCACCTCCTGCCCGGACCACTTCCTGCGCACCAAGGTCCGCCCGCTGGTCCTCGATCTGCCGGCCGGCGCGCCGCTGGAGCGGGTACGGGAGCGGCTCGCGGAGCTGCACACCGCGTACCGCGAGGAGTACCGGGCGTACTACGAGCGGCACGCGTCGTCGGACTCGCCGCCGATGCGCGGCGCGGACCCGGCGATCGTGCTGGTGCCGGGCGTGGGCATGTTCTCGTTCGGCAAGGACAAGCAGACCGCCCGGGTCGCCGGGGAGTTCTATCTCAACGCGATCAATGTGATGCGCGGCGCCGAGTCCGTCTCCTCGTACGCGCCGATCGAGGAGTCCGAGAAGTTCCGGATCGAGTACTGGGAGCTGGAGGAGGCCAAACTGCGCCGGATGCCGGCCCCGAAGGCGCTGGCCTCCCGGGTGGCGCTGGTGACGGGTGCGGGCTCCGGGATCGGCCGGGCCATCGCGCACCGGCTGGTCGCCGAGGGCGCGTGTGTGGTGGTCGCCGATCTCAACACCGAGGGCGCGACCGCCGTCGCGGCCGAACTGGGCAGCGCGGACAAGGCCGTCGCGGTGAGCGTGGACGTGACCGACGAGGAGCAGATCAAGGCCGCGTTCGACGCGGCGGCGCTCGCCTTCGGCGGAGTGGATCTCGTCGTCAACAACGCGGGGATCTCGATCTCCAGGCCGCTGCTGGAGACCACGGCCCGGGACTGGGACCTCCAGCACTCCATCATGGCGCGCGGCTCGTTCCTGGTCTCGCGCGAGGCCGCCCGGGTGATGACCGCTCAGGGCTTCGGCGGTGACCTCGTCTATATCGCCTCCAAGAACGCGGTGTTCGCGGGCCCGAACAACATCGCCTACTCCGCGACCAAGGCCGACCAGGCCCATCAGGTGCGGCTGCTCGCCGCCGAGTTGGGCGGTCTCGGGATCCGCGTCAACGGCGTCAACCCCGACGGGGTGGTGCGCGGCTCCGGGATCTTCGCGGGTGGCTGGGGCGCGGAGCGCGCGGCGGTGTACGGCGTGGAGGAGGAGAAGCTCGGCGAGTTCTACGCGCAGCGGACGATCCTCAAGCGGGAGGTGCTGCCCGAGCACGTGGCCAACGCGGTGTTCGCCCTCACGGGCGGCGAGCTGAGCCATACGACGGGGCTGCATGTCCCGGTGGACGCGGGGGTCGCGGCGGCGTTCCTGCGCTGATGTCCTGGCGGACGCGTGGGGCCGGGCCGGTCCACCGGCCCGGCCCAGCGTGTCCGTCGCCCTCGCTCCAACCGTTGTCCCCCGCTGTCTCCCCCCGCTGTTCGACGAGTTCCGACGAGGTCAGCCGTGCCATCCACCGAACCGCTTCCCTTCGCCGCAGTCGACCTCGGCGCGTCCAGCGGCCGTGTCATGGTCGGGCATGTCTCCGGCCGGGGCTCCGGCACGCTGCGTCTGGAGGAGGTCCACCGCTTCCCCAACCGGCCGGTGCGGACCGCCGGCACGCTGCACTGGGACATCCTGTCGCTGTACGGAGGCGTGCTGGACGGGCTGCGGGCGGCCGGCGCGGCGGCGGGGCGCGCGCCGGCGAGCGTCGGGATCGACACCTGGGCCGTCGACTACGGACTGCTGGACGCCACCGGCGCGCTGCTCGGCAATCCGGTGCACTACCGGGACACCCGTACGGAGGGCGAGGCGGCGAAGGTCGGCGCGGTGCTGTCACCGTCCGCGCTGTACGGGGCCACGGGCCTCCAGTACCTGCCGTTCAACACGCTGTACCAGCTCACCGCCGCGCAGGGCAGTCCCGCGCTCGGCGCCGCGCGCCGGCTGCTGCTGATCCCCGATCTGATCGCGTACTGGCTCACCGGCGAGGCGGGAACCGAACTCACCAACGCCTCCACCACCCAGCTCATCGACCCCCGGACCCGGGAGTGGTCACGGCCCGTCGCCGACGCGCTCGGCATCGATCTGACGCTCTTCGCGCCGCTGCGCGGTCCGGGCGATCCGGCGGGACGGCTGCTCCCGGAGGTGCTCGCCGGGACCGGGCTGACCGGCCCGGTGCCGGTGACGGCCGTCGGCTCCCATGACACCGCCTCGGCGGTCGCCGCGGTGCCCGCCTCCGGGGACCGGTTCGCCTATGTCGCCACCGGCACCTGGTCCTTGGCGGGGCTGGAGCTGGACGCCCCGGTGCTCACCGAGGAGAGCAGGAGCGCCAACTTCACGAACGAGCTGGGCGTCGACGGCACGGTCCGCTATCTGCGCAACATCATGGGCCTGTGGCTGCTTCAGGAGTGTCTGCGCACCTGGGAGGCCGAGGGGACACCTCAGCGGCTCGACCGGCTGCTGCGGGAGGCCGCCGGGGTGCCGGGGCTGCGGTCGTTCGTGGACGCCGACGATCCGGCGTTTCTCGCGCCCGGGGGCATGCCGGACCGTATCCGGGACGCCTGCCGTCGCGTCGGGGGACCGGCGCCGGAGACTCCGGCCGAGATCACCCGCTGTGTCCTCGATTCCCTGGCGCTGGCGCATCGCCGGGCGATCGAGGATGCCCAGCGGCTGTCGGGCCGCGCCGTGGACACCGTGCATGTCGTCGGCGGCGGCGCCCACAACGAACTGCTGTGCCGGCTCACCGCGGACGCCTGCGGGCTGCCCGTCGTCGCGGGTCCCGCCGAGGCCTCCGCGCTCGGCAACGTACTCGTCCAGGCGCGCGCCGCGGGCGTCGTCCGGGGTGGTCTCGCGGAGTTGCGCGCCCTGCTCCGCGCGACGCTGGAGCCGCGCCGGTACGAGCCGGCCGGGGACCGGGCGGACTGGGACCGGGCCGCCGCGCTGCTCGCCGGCGCGGGAGCGCGGCGGTGACCTGCCGCCGGGGACACGCCTGCCCTCCGGAGGACATTCCTGTGGTGACATACCTGTGGGTGATATATCCGGGCGGGGCCATGTCCCCCGTTAGGATGGTCCACTCGGTCAGGGGAACCAACGAGATGTGACAGAACGGGCAGGACGCGTGGCACAGACGGTCGGTATCAAGGACGTGGCCCGGCTGGCGGGGGTCTCGGTCGGCACCGTCTCGAATGTGCTCAACCGGCCCGAGAAGGTCTCGGAGCAGACCCGGGTGCGGGTGCGGGCGGTGATAGACCAGCTCGGTTTCGTACGGAGCGAGACGGCCCGCCAGCTCAGGGTCGGTACCAGCCGCATTCTGGCCATCCTGGTGCTCGACATGGCCAACCCCTTCTTCGTCGCCGTCGCCAAGGGCGCCGAGCGGGCCGCGCGTGAGGCGGGGCTCGGGGTGATGCTCTGCAACAGCGCGGGCAGCCCGGCCGAGGAGGCGGAGTATCTGGCGCTCTTCGCCGAGCAGCGGGTGCGCGGGGTGCTGCTCACCCCGGCCGACACGACCGGGGTCAACGTAAGGGACTTCGCACGCCGGGGCATTCCGTTCGTTCATGTCGACCGGGCGGTGCCCGCCACCGAGGGGTGCTCCGTATCGGTGGACGATGTGGCCGGTGGCGCGCTCGCCATCCGGCATCTGCTGGCCGCCGGGCACCGCTCTGTCACCTATATCAGCGGCCCGATGTCGCTCCCCCAGTGCCGGGATCGCCGGACCGGGGCGCTGACGGCGCTGCGCGAGGCGGGTCTGCCCGAAGAGGCCCTGCGGCAGGTGGAGTCGGCGCGGCTCGACGTGGCGTCCGGAATCGACGCCGGGGCCCGGCTGCTGGGGCTCGCGGAGCGCCCGACCGCGGTGTTCTGCGCCAATGACCTGCTCGCGCTGGGCGTGTTGCAGGCGATGTACGGCGCCGGGGTGGACGTGCCGGGCGATGTGTCGATCGTCGGCTACGACGACATCGAGTTCGCGGCGGCGGCCGTCGTACCGCTCACGTCCGTCCGGCAGCCCGCCGACGCGATGGGGCGCGCGGCGGCGGAGATGCTGATGGACGAGACGGGCCCGGACGCGGAGCGTCACACGCATCGCTCCGTCGTCCTCCAGCCGGAACTGGTGGTGCGCAGTTCGACGCGCCGCCTGGGGCACTGAGCGCATGGCGGCCGGGTCCGAGTCCGTGTCCGTGTCCTCGGCGGCGGCCGGGGCCGCGCGTACGGCGGTCCGCGTGGCCGGGATACCGCCCCAGGACGTGGTGTCGTGCGAGCCGCTGTCGGGCGGTACGTACAACGCGCTCTTCCTGGTCTCGCTGCGTGACGGCCGTCGGTGGGTCGTGAAAATTCCCCCGTCCGTGTCACTCCCGGGCCTCGGGTACGAGCGTGATCTGCTGCGCGGCGAGGTCGAGTTCTATGCGGCGGTGGGCGCGGCCGGGGGCGTACCGGTGCCGGACGTGGTGCGGTACGAGACCGATCCGGGCGCCGCGACCGGGGCGTTTCTGATCATGTCGGCCTGTCCGGGTACGCCGTGGCAGGAGCTGGACGGGACGCTCGCCCCGGAGGAACGCGCGTGGCTGCGCCGCGAGTTGGGCGGGCTGGTGGCCCGGACCCATACGGTGACGGGCCCGGGCTTCGGCTATCCGGCACGGCCGTTCGGCCCGCTCGCGGGCAGCTGGCGTGAGGCGTTCACGGTCATGGTGGAGCGACTGCTGGAGGACGCCGTCCGCTACGGGGCACGGCTGCCGCGGACGCCCGACGCGATCCATGGCCTGATGACCGGGGCGTCGGAGGTCCTCGACGAGGTGACGGTCCCCGTCGCGGTCCACTTCGATCTGTGGCAGGGAAACATCCTGCTCGACGGCGCGCCCGGAGCCCGTAGCGTCAGCGCAATCATCGACGGCGAGCGGATGTTCTGGGGCGATCCGCTCGCGGACTTCGTTTCACTGGCCCTGCTCGGTGAGATCGAGGACGACGCCGACTTCCTCGCCGGGTACGAGGCGGCGGGCGGCCGGGCGCGGTTCGGGGCGTCGGCCCGGCTGCGGATGGCGCTCTACCGCGGCTATCTCTATCTGATCATGCTGACGGAAGGGGTACCGCGTGGTCACGGGGCCGACGAACGGGCCTGGGCCTGGCGCCATGTGGCCCCGCAACTCGAAGCGGCACTGCGGCGGCTGGATCAGGCGGGGGCGGCGTAGCAGCGGACGGTGACCGTCTGATCCGGGCTCCAGCGCTGATCGACGACCGCGAGCAAGCTCCAGCCCATGCGTTCGTAAAGTGCCGCCGCGGCGGCGTCGGTGGACACCACGTCCAGGACGGGGTGCAGACCACGGTGTCTCGCTTCCCGTGCGGCCTGGGCCATGAGCAGGGCGCCGATCCCGTGACCGCGCGCGGAGGGGGCGACGAACAGGCGGCTCACCACGGCGGTTTCGCGGATGGTGGTGCCGGCGCGGCTGCTCCAGAGCGCGGGGGCCACATCGCCCTCGCCCGCCGGACCGAGGGCGAGATGACCGACGATCCGGCCGTCCAACTCTGCTACCCAGGCATCCAGTTGGGCGGGATGGGCCAGCCAGCCCGTGGGGTGCTCCGGCCAGTTCACCGGGTATCCGTCGGCCTTGTGCACCTCGGTCAGGACCCGCACGCACGCGTCGAGATCATCCCTGCCGCGACGCCGGACATCACACATGGGGATGTCATCGGCCGTAGGCATCGTCTGTCGATTCACCGAACCATGCAACCACAGACGGGCGGCCTCGCCGGTCGGGCGTGACGGCTGAACTGCGGCGGAACGGACACCGAGCGCCCACTGAACCCGTGCTGTTTGAGCCACAGTTGGCTCAAGAGCGGGTCAACAAATCACCAAGTGAAATCGTTGGCCAAGGCTGTCACGGATAGTCTCCGGCCGTGATATTGACCAGACACGCACAGAGACCCCCCATGGCCACGGGAACGCCCCGCCGGACGCTGCTTCGCGCGGCCATCGCGGGAACCGCCGCCACGGCGGGAGTGACCCTTACCGCGTCCTCCGCGGGCGCGGCCGTCACCCGGCCGAGCAGCGCCCGCCCGGCAACTCCCGACCAGGCACTTCACGAGCTCTCCGAGGGCAACAAGCGCTGGCGTACCTTCCGGCAGCAGCACCCGCACGAGACCGAGACCCTGCGACAGACCCTGGTCACGGGGCAGCACCCGTTCGCCGTCGTCCTCGGGTGCATCGACTCCCGGGTGCCGCCGGAGCTCGCCTTCGACCAGGGCCTCGGCGACCTGATGACCGTACGGTCCGCCGGTGAGGTCCTGGACGAGGCCGTCCTCGGCAGCATCGCCTACGGCGTGCTGGAGCTGGAGATCCCGCTGGTCCTGGTCCTGGGCCACCAGTCGTGCGGCGCCGTCGCCGCGGCGGTCGAGGCGGAGGAGACCGGCGAGCGGCTGCCGGCCCACATCCAGTATCTGGCCGACCAGATCAAGCCCGCGATAGATCACTCCCAGCACGGCGACGCGCGCGTCGACGCCACTGTCAGCGCCAACGTCAAGATGGTCCAGGCCCGCCTCGCCGCCGAGCCCGACCTCGCGGCCAGGGTGTCCCAGGGCAAGCTGGCCATCGTCGGAGCCCGCTACGAGCTCTCCAACCAGCTGGTCCACCGGATCGTCTGACCAGCTCCCCGCGTCGCCACTCGATCGTTCCCTGACCGGGACCGGAAGGTGTCCCGGTCAGGGAACGATCGAGTCGATCAGCCCCTCTCTCGACTCCTCCGCGCCGGGCGTACGCACCGGTCCCGCGAGTACGGAGTTGACACCCACGCCGCCGCCCGCCGCGAGGCCCCTCGTCCGAGGCGATGCCACCCGGGCGCCGTGAGGAAGCCGCCGTCCGGCCGATGGCCATGGCGCGCGGAAGTCGTGATGATCCGTCATCGGATACCGCCTGCCCCTTGATGTGAACCCGACACCTGTGTCATATATGTCTAGACCATTGCCCCCCAGGTGGAGGACACGGCCATGAGAAGGACCTTCAGCCTTGCCGCCCTCGCGTCCGCCGCCATCCTCACGCTGGGCGCGTGCGGCTCCGACGACGAGGCCGCGAAGGCGCCTTCGGCCCCGGCCGGCGTCACGGCCCAGGCCGGGAGCGCCACTTCCGTCCATGTCATGTGGAAGCCGGCCCCCGGCAAGGACGGAGTCAGCGGATATGAGGTCTACCGGGGCACGACGAAGATCAAGGATGTGCCGGCCGATCAGACCATGATCGATGTCACCGGACTCAAGCCGTCGACCGCCTATACCTTCAGCGTCCGGGCGCGGGGCGCCGAGGGCACCGTCTCCCCGCCCAGCGGCGAACTGGCCGTCACCACACCGGCCGCGGTCGCCGAGGACAAGAAGGCCCCGGCCCGGCCGACCGGAGTGACGGGCACGAGCGACGGCGCCCGTGGCGCCCGGCTCAACTGGGCCGCGGCGGCGGCCGACCAGGGCGTCAGCTCGTACGACATCTACCAGGGCGGCTCCAAGATCCATAGCGTCGACGGGGACGCGACCGGCGCGCGGATCACCCAGCTGCGGCCGGGGACCCGCTACAGCTTCACCGTCGCCGCGCGGGACGCGGCCGACAACACCTCGCCCGCCAGCCGGGCCGTGGAGATCACCACCCCGCGCGGCCCCGGCGACGATCCCGACACCGCGCCCATCGATTTCCGGGCCACGACACACGCCGCCGACGGCGCCCACTATGTGGATCTGTCCTGGCTGGCGCCGAAGACCGGCGGCAAGGTCCCCTCGTACCAGATCTATCTCGACGGGAAGTTCGCGACGACGCTGATCTGGGGCGGCGAGCCTCCCACGGGCCGGGCCACCTACAGCGTCTACGCGAGCAAGAAGGCCGGTGAGACCTACCGGGTGAAGATCCGTGCCAAGCTGCCCGACGGCAACTGGGGCAAGTTCTCCGCGGAACGCACGATCGTCACCGGCGACGCCCGGCCCTGACGACGGACAACGGGCCCCGCTTGGGGGAAGGATGGGGCAGGCGGAACCGCCCGCAGTCACCGACAGGAGCCACCGATGTCCGTCCGCAGAGTCGTACCCGACATTCGGTCCGAGGCCATGCAGGAGAGCCGGGACTTCTACGGGCTCCTCGGACTGGAGGAAGTCATGAACCTGGGCTGGGTCATGACGCTCGCCTCCCCGTCCCAGCCCAGCGCGCAGCTGACGCTGATGCGGCACGACGAGTCCGTCGCCGTCGTCCCCGATCTGAGCATCGAGGTGGACGACGTGGACACGGTGTACGCGGCGGTCGTCGCGAGCGGCGCCGAGATCGTCTACCCCCTGCGCGACGAGGCGTGGGGGGTACGGCGGTTCTTCGTCACCGATCCCAACGGCCGGGTGGTCAATGTGGTGAGTCACCTCCGGCAGTGACACAGGCGGCCTCCTCCGTGCCGGACGATCTGATCTCGTCGAGATGGTTCTCCACCCAGGCCCGTACTTGCCCGAGCGGTTCGGCGACGCTCACACCGAGTGCGGTGAGCGCGTACTCCACATGGAGCGGAACGGCCGGATAGACCGTGCGGTCGACAAAGCCGTGGTCCTCCAGCCGGCGCAGGGTGCTCGTGAGCACCTTGGGACTGACGCCCTGGAGCCGTCGCTGCAGCGCGCCGAAGCGCCGCGGCCCCTCCTCCAGCGCGCCGATCGCCAGCGCGGCCCATTTGTTGGCCAGCAGATCGAGCACGTCCCGGCACGGGCACTGGGCCGCGTAGACGTCATGCTCGGCGTGTCGGCCCGTCGTACAGGTGATGGCCATCGCGCGTCCCTCCACACTGCTCTGAGCTGGATACTTCCCTGGGGATAGTAATCACCCTTGCGGGAAACCAATACCCCAGGGATAGCTTGCGGACGTCGGACAGCAGCCGCCGGGAGCGCAGACGCCCGGCACGCACCACAGGAGAACCGTGATGAGCAGCAACGCGAGAACGATGCGCGCGATCACCCAGGACGCCTTCGGCGGACCCGAGGTACTACGGCTCACCGAGCTGGCCCGGCCGGAACCACTGCCGACCGAGGTACAGGTCCGGGTCCACGCGGCGGGTGTGAACCCCGTCGACTGGAAGACCCGCGCGGGCGGCGGGATGTCCGGCGTGCTGGGGGAACCTCCTTTCGTGCTGGGCTGGGATGTCTCCGGCGTGGTGACGGAGGTCGGTTTCGGTGTCCACACCCTTCAGGTGGGCGACGAGGTGTACGGCATGCCGTGGTTCCCCCGGCAGGCCGGCGCCTACGCCGAGTATGTGACCGCGCCCGCACGGCAGTTCGCCCGGAAGCCCGTGTCGGTCGGCCACGACCTGGCCGCCGCGGTGCCGCTGGCCGCGCTCACCGCGTGGCAGTCGCTGGCCGACGCCGCGCGGGTCGAAGCGGGACAGCGCGTCCTCGTCCACGCCGCCGCGGGCGGTGTGGGCCACTTCGCGGTGCAGTTCGCCAAGCACCTCGGCGCTCATGTCATCGGCACCGCCAGCGCCGCCAAGCACGACTGGCTGCGCTCGCTCGGCGCCGATGAACTCATCGACTACACCTCGGTCCGGTTCGAGGACTCCGTACGCGATGTCGATGTGGTGATCGATCTCGTCGGGGACGAGCACGACGCGACGAGCACCCGCTCGCTCAAGACCCTGCGGCCCGGCGGTGTGGTCGTCGCCGTACCCTCCGGTATCTCCCCCGGGCTTCACGACGCGGCCCTCGCCCGGGGAGTGCGCGCGAGCGCCTTTCTCGTGGAGCCCGACGGCGCTTCCCTGGCCCGGATCGCGGAGCTGATCGACAAGGGCGTCACCAAGGTCGAGGTCGAGGACGTCCTTCCGCTGGCGGAAGCGGCCGAGGCACACCGCCGGGGCGAGCGGGGACGGACCCGCGGCAAGCTCGTCCTGCGCGTCACCTCCTGACCACCGCCCCCTGCCCCCTGGCGCGGTGGGCTCTCTCCCTCCTGACCCTCAGCCGGGTCAGGAGTCCCCGGTGCCCGCCCGCGCGCGCCGGCTCGTGCGCCACCGCCGCCGGCCCGGGCGCCGGTCCTGTCGGCCCGGGTGCCGGTGCGGCTGCCGGTCCTGTCCCGTCGTAGCGCCGGGCAGGACTTCCGGCATGCGGCGGGGAGTCGCCGGGGCGCGGAGCGGGGCGGGTGTGCCGGGCCGCCGTCAGCAGGGTGTCGAGACTGGCGCGATGCCACTGGATCTCGTCCGGATGATCCGCCACCAGCAGTCGCTGGACCGCCGTCCGCGCCGCCTCCGACTCGGGCCGGCCATGGCCGAGATCCGGCCGCAGCCGCTCCAGACAGGCGCGTTCGTACGGATCGGCCACCAGCTCGGCCAGCTGGACC
This sequence comes from Streptomyces scopuliridis, assembly GCF_042790125.1. GTDB lineage: Bacteria > Actinomycetota > Actinomycetes > Streptomycetales > Streptomycetaceae > Streptomyces > Streptomyces scopuliridis_A. The sequence continues at coordinate 470,750 of NZ_JBHTZS010000003.1, read as the reverse complement.
GGGTCGAGCACACAGCCCGCGATGGCCGCCCGTTCCCAGGGGTCCCCGCTCTCACGCAGCAACTGGCCGATACGCCGGCCCCGCCAGTTGCGCGGACGCCAGTCCTCCCCCGCCTCCAAGCCGGCCCGCAGCGGCCGAGGAAACCGTCCGGTGAGCAGCGCCGGCTCCCTCGCGGCGAAGGACCGTAGCTCGTCGGCCAGATACAGCCATACGACCGCGCGATAGCGGTTCAGGTAGAACCGCACCGGCACGAGGAACCCCGACCGGGCCAGCTGCGTGAAGCGCCCCGGACTGACGGGCATCAGCGCCGCCCCCTCGGCCGTGCCCACGGTCCGCACCCGCTCGCGCAGGGTGTCCGGGAATCCCTCCGCCGCCCGCAGCCGGTCGATCTCCTGCCGGGTGACCTGCCGTCGGCCCTGGGTCGTCCCGGCGGTCGAACCGGCGGTCGTCGCGCCGGCGGTGGTGATGGTGCGGATGTGGCCGAGCCGCGCGGCGAGCTCGAACTCGCCTCGCCGCAGCTCCAGTTCCCGCGCGGCCCGGTCGGCGCCGACGGCCCGGTGCCCCTTCCCCGCGGTCTCCACCGCTCCGGCCGTCGCGGCCGGGGCGGTCGTGTTCGTCTCACCGGCATCGTGGTTCCGGGCCGGTGACTGAGCATCGCTGACGGACATTGGTGGTCCTCCCCCGTGAGGCGTAACTACTCTCGGTGACGACCGTAGCGCGACAGCGGCATTCCTCGCCGAACCTGTGGACAACTCCCCGCCAGAGCCCTCACAGACCGCTCAGACTGGTGCCTCCCGGCTGCCGCGCCGCGACACCCAGGTGCTCACCGACCCGGTTGACGAGCAGCGTCATCTCATAGGCGACCTGGCCGACATCGGCCTCGGCCGCCGTCAGTACGCACAGGCAGCTGCCATCACCGGCGGCGGTGACGAACAGCAGCGCCTCGTCGAACTCGACCATCGTCTGCCGGGCCTGGCCGGCCCGGAAATGCCGCCCCGATCCCCGCGCGAGGCTGTGCAGGCCGGAGGAGACCGCCGCGAGATGCTCCGCGTCCTCGCGCGCCAGCCCGCTGCTCGCCCCTGTCACCAGGCCGTCGTTGGACAGCACCAGCGCGTGCTTGATGTGCTCGACCCGTTCGGTCAGGTCGTCGAGCAACCAGTCGAGTCCCTTTTCCAACGGCATTGTCGTTCCTCCCCGTTCAGGTGTTCCCCAAGGTCCCGCAACGCTCGTAGCCTTCCGCACCGGCCGCTCCCGGGCAAGCGGTCCCCGGGGCGTCGCGTCGCGCCGGCCGCGCCTGCGGCGGAAAATGACGACATGGCGACAAACATGAGCAAGGAGCAGTGGCACGCCTTCGTCTCGGAAGGTACGCGCACCGGCAAGCTGTCCACCGTACGGGCCGACGGGAGCCCGCACATCGCGCCCGTCTGGTTCGTACTGGACGGCGACGATCTCGTCTTCAACACCGGCAAGGACACCGTGAAGGGCCGCAATCTGCTGCGCGACGGCCGGATCGCGCTGTGCGTCGACGACGAACGTCCCCCGTTCTCCTTCGTGGTGATCAACGGTCGGGCCGAGATCCACGAGGAGCCGGATCAGCTGCGCGTGTGGGCGACCCGGGTCGCCGCGCGGTACATGGGGGAGGAGCGGGCGGAGGAGTTCGGGGAGCGCAACGGGGTGCCGGGGGAATTGGTGGTACGGGTGAAGATCGACAAGGTGCTGGCGTACGCGGACATCGCGGACTGACGTACGAGCGGGGCGTTCGGCCCGGCTCCGTGCCGAACGCCCCGCCCCTGCCGCACGCTCCTCCCCACGCACGCAACCAAGCCCGCCCGCCTGCGCCTCATCGCCCAGCCCGCGCCGCGATCAGCGTCAGGCCGCCGGCCGCATGCTCAACCCCTCGACAGGTCCGGACAGCGCGGCCTTGAAGGCACGGCTGACCTCATCGGCGAGAACCTCGCTCTCGCCCTTCTCCAGCGCGGCGACGACCTCGCGGGCCACATCCCGCGGATCGTTCTTGGCGACGTCCAGCCTGCGGATCATGTCGGTGTCCGTGTACCCGAGATGGACACCCACCACCTGTGTCCCCTGGGGCGCCAGTTCCAGCCGGAGCGAGTTGGTGAGCGACCACAGAGCCGCCTTTGTCGCACCGTAGACACCGGCCCCGGCGGCCCAGGACAGCGCCGAGTGAATATCGACCAGCGCGCCGCCACCACGGGCCGCCAGCACCGGGGCGAACGCCTGGGCAACGCGCAGCGCACCGAACACATTGGCCTCGAAGAGAGCCCTGACCTCCTCGATGCCGACGTCGGTGAGCGGACCGCCGCCGGAGATCCCCGCGTTGTTGATGACGATGGAGACATCGCCGGCCGCGCGCGCCAGTTCGGCGACCGAGTCCCCGTCGGTCACCTCCAGCGGCAGGGGAACGATCCGCGGGTCGCTCTCGGCGACGGGCGTACGGGCGGTGGCGTAGACCTTGGCGGCCCCCGCCTCCAGCAGCTCCCGCACGAAGGCCCGGCCCAGGCCGCGCTGTCCTCCGGTAACCAGGGCGGTTGCTCCACTGACGGTGGTCATGTCGCTCTCTCCTCACGAAATAGACAGAGGCGTAATCCAATAGCCTCTGTCTGTAGCGTGCTCGCCCGCCACGACATAGTCAAGTACGATTCGGTTATGTCATGGGTAGCCAGTGAGCGATATCGGGTCCGCCAGGCGCCTGCCGGACTCGCTCTGGTGCAGGAGTTGATCAACACCCGCGCGATCAGGGAGTACGCGCCCGATCTGCTGGCCGAGCGCGAGACCGCCGAGCAGTGGCTGACCGGCGCCGCCGGGGAGTGGGCCCGTATCCACGGCCTCGACGCCCCCGACTGCGCGCTGTCCCCGTCCGACCCGCGGGCCCTGCGCGGTCTGCGGGAATCCTTCGAGCGGCTGCTCACCACCACGGCCCCTGCTTCGGGCAAGGATCCCGGCGCGGCGCCCCGCCCCGTGTCCGGTCGCGGCGTGGCGGTGCGGCTCGCCCCCGACGAGGCGGGGCAGGTGCGGCTGCTCCCGGTCGGCCGGGGGCGCGGCTGGTTGGAGTCGGCTCTCTGGTCGGAGACACTGCTGGCCCAGCGCGCCGGGACCTGGCCCCGTCTCAAGATCTGCCGCAACAGCGCGTGCGCGTCGGCCTTCTACGACACGTCGCGCAACAACAGCGGTGTCTGGCACGACGTACGCATCTGCGGCAACGCGGCCAATCTGCGCGCCTCGCGGGAGCGCAAACGGATTCGGGCCGCCGCCGAGGGCGACCGCGACAGCGGGGGCGAGGACGCACCGGCCGGCTGATCCCGGACACGGTCCGCGCCCCGGGCCCCCAAGGAGGCGCCCCTCACTCCGGAGCGGCGACGCGGGCGGCGCGCAGCGTGAGGTAGTGCCGTTCCGGGAGGCTGGTCGTACGGTGCGCCGCCTCCCGGTAGTTGTCCAGCGCGCCTTGCCGGTCGCCGGCCATTTCGAGGAGATGGGCCCGCGCCACATACAGCCGGTGATTGCCCGCCAGCCGGCCGTCCGTGTCAAGGGCCTTGAGGATGCCGAGCCCTGCGTCGGCGCCGCGCACCATCGCGACGGCCACCGCCCGGTTCAGCGATACGACCGGATTGGCGGACAGCTGCTCCAGCACTCCGTACAGGGCGAGGATCTGCGGCCAGTCGGTGTCCTCGACCGTCGCCGCCTCGTCATGGACGGCGGCGACCGCCGCCTGGACCTGATACGGGCCGAGGGGCCCCTTGGGCAGGGTGGCCGTGAGGAGCGTGGTGCCCTCCTCGATGGCCCGCGCGTCCCAGAGCCTCCGGTCCTGCTCCGCCAGCGGGATCAGCTCACCGGCCGGGCCGGTGCGTGCCGCGCTTCTGGCATGGGTGAGCAGCATCAGCGCCAGCAGACCGGCCACCTCGCTGTCATCAGGGAGCAGTTCATGGGCCGCCCTGGTCAGCCGGATCGCTTCCCGGGACAGCTCGGCACGTTGCAGATCGGGGCCCTCGCTGGTGGCGTATCCCTCATTGAAGATCAGATAGAGGACATGCAGTACGGCGTCGAGCCGGCCGGCCCGCTCCCCGCCCCCGGGCATCCGGAAAGGGATCCCGGACGTCTTGATCCGCTGCTTCGCCCGGCTGATCCGCTGCCCCATCGTCGTCTCGGGCACCATGAAGGCACGGGCGATCTGGCTCGTGGTCAGGCCGCCGACGCAGCGCAGGGTCAGTGCGATCGCGGCTGTGGGCGACAGCGCGGGATGGCAGCACAGGAACAGCAGGACCAGCGAGTCGTCCCGGTCCACCGGGTCGTCACTGTCCGCGGCAGGCGCCGTCCGCCGGTCCCCGGGCAGCTGTCTCGCCGCCAGGTCCTCGCGGCGTCGGCGCGCCTGCTCGCCCCGTACCCGCTCCGTCATCCGGCGGCTCGCGACCTGGATCAGCCAGCCGCGCGGATTGCGGGGCACGCCCTCGTCGGGCCACTGCGTCGCCGCCGCCAGCAGGGCTTCCTGCACCGCGTCCTCGGCCGCGTCGAAGTCCCCGAACCGGCGGGTGAGCACGCCGACGACCTGCGGCGCCAGCGTGCGCAGCAGGTCCTCGGCCGTCGGCTCCCCGCCGGTTCCCGGATCCGTCGCCGGACCGGGCTCGGGCTCCACCGGGCGGGGGGTCGTATCAGTCAGCGCTCACATCTCCTCCGGCGGTCCCGCCATCACCTGGCGCACCTCGATCGGCATGTTCAGCGGCTTTCCGCCGGGTCCTGGCGCTGTCGACACATACGCGGCCAGCTCCACCGCCCGCTCCGCGCTGTCGCAGTCCACGATCCAGTAACCGGCCAGGAATTCCTTGGTCTCGGGGAAGGGCCCTTCCGTGACGACAGCGGAGCCGTCACCGCCCGCCCGTACGATCCTGGCCTGATCGGGACCGGCCAGTCCCTCCGCCGTGACCAGCTCGCCCGCCTCGGAGAGCTTGGTGTTCGTGTCATGCATGAAAGCGATATGAGCCCTGACCTCGTCCTGGGTCCACTCCGTGATCGGCGGGAAGTCAGCGGTCTGCTCACTGAACTGCATCAGCAGCATGTACTTCATGACGGTCTCCTCACTGTCGCGCCCTTCTCGGCGCTCTCTCTCACTGACAGGTAGAAGCACGCGCCGTGTTTTCGACATCCTCGACGGGGACCGGTGAAGATTTCTCGGAAAAATATCCGCGAGAAGCCTCCTGGGGCCTCCAAGACTCCGGAACATCCGGGATATCCCGGATGTCCGGAACCTCCGGAACCTCTGGGACAAGTTACCCCCGGGATCAGCCGACGGGAAGTGGGGCGGGCCCACGTGGCTGTACGACGGCCTCGCCGGGGATCATTTCCCCATGGCCCATGACCACGCACATGTGCAGGAATTCTTCGGCTCCCGGGCGGCGGGCTGGGACGTGCGCTTCCCGGACGACGGTCCGGCCTACGCCGCCGCCGTCGCCGACCTCGGGCTGCGCCCCGGTGACGCCGTACTGGACGCGGGGTGCGGGACGGGCCGCGCCCTGCCGCCCCTGCGGGACGCGGTGGGTGTACGGGGCACGGTCCTGGGTGTCGATCTGACCCCGGAGATGCTCGACGCGGCCGTACGGGCGGGCCGACACGCCGCCGGGCAGCTGCTGCTCGCCGATGTGAGCCGGCTGCCGGTGGGGTCGGCGGTGCTCGACGCGGTGTTCGGCGCGGGGCTGATCGCCCATCTCCCGCGACCCGACGAGAATCTGCGGGAGTTGGCCCGGGTCGTACGGCCGGGGGGCCGGCTGGCGCTGTTCCATCCCCTCGGCCGGGCGGCGCTGGCGGCCCGGCAGGGCCGGCGGATCACGGACGAGGATCTGCGCGCGGAGCCCAATCTCCGTCCGCTGCTGGCCGGTTCGGGCTGGCGGCTGGAGTCGTACACCGACGAGGACTCCCGCTTTCTGGCCCTGGCGGTACGCCACGGCTGAGCCACGCGTTCCGGGCCCGGAAAGACCTGCGGGAAAAGCACCTGCCGGCGAAGGGCCTCTGCTGCCGGGGTCCCGCCGACCGTACGTGGGAAGACCGTACGTTGGAAGGGCGGCCCGGGCGATCGTACGGCCCGCACCAGGCAAGGCAGCAGGGAAGGTGGACCCCGTGTTCAGCAGACTGCGCAGGATCCTCGTGTCGGACCGTGCCGCGGTCCCGGCCGCGAAGCGGCCCCCGGCCCGGCCGCACAACATATTCGAGGCCGCCGCCACCTATGTGTCGGCGTGCGCGGAGGACGATCAGCAGCGGATCGACGAGGCGGCGGGCTGGGTCTCACCGGAGGCCCTCTCCTTCGGTGTCAGCGAACTCGCCTGCCGGGCGGTCATCGCGCTGGCGCGCGAGCGGGACGAGTCGCCGCAGACCGTGGCCCGTGGCCTGCTCGGCCTGCCGGCCGCCTGACCACCGGCCCGGACCGATACCGATAGCGAGACCAGGGCCGGGTCCAGGGCCAGCGCTCCGGCCGGGGCCGGGTCCAGTGCCACGGCCGGGGCCGGGGCCGGAAAAGCCTGGTCGTACCGCGCTCTCGACGTCCGGGTTACCCACTGGCTAGGGTGCGCCGACAACCGATGGGTTCGGGAGGCGCGGTGACCGGAACGGAAGACTCCGTGGACGACGACGCACTGTATGTGCTGACCGCCGCGCTGCTCACACCGGCGCGGTTCCCCGCCGTACTCGGCGACGACTACCCGGAAGCGTGTGCCGCCCTCGGTCTCGATGCGTACGACCGGGGATACGGGCTGGTCATGGGGCAGGACGGCGACGGCGCCCGCTGGACGGTGGTGGTGGACGACGTGTCCCTGGTCGCCGTCGCGATCGCGGCCTGGGACTGCGGCATGGAGCACGACCTGTCGCCGGGCGAACAGACCGTGGTCTGCGCGCTGCCCGGCTGGCCGGTCGCCCTCGCGGTCGCGGCGTCCGGCGTACCCGCTCCGCACGACCCGGAACCGGAACCCGGCGCCGGGGAGGACGGCCTCCGGCCACCTCTCGCGCCGCCCGACACGGAGACCTGGGGCCCGGCTCAGCGCCGTCTCGGCGCGGACGGCATCGCCCTCCAGTGGACCGCCTGGCGGGAACAGCTCGACGGCAGGGAACCGCGGGCCGCGTACGGCGACAGCGCACCGGCGCCCGCCCACGAGGGGGTGCGACGCGTGCTCAAGGAGCTGCGCGGCTATCTGGAGACGCCACCGCCGCTCGGCCGGGTCCGGTCCGGCTTCGCCCCGGGCGAGGCACGGACGCTGCGCGCCGACGGCCCCGGCTGGTCCTTCGTCGCCAGGACCGACGACATGGCGTTCGTCCTGCTGGACGAGGAGCCGGGGGAAGTGCTGCCGGTCGGCCGGGGCGCCGAGCTGCCGGACCTGCTCAAGGCGCTGGACGGCATGGCCGTACGCCCGGCCTGACACCACACGGCACGGGGACCCCACGGCGCGGGACCCCACGTGCCCCCGGATCGGCATGCCTGTGCGGAGCCCCGAACCGTCCGGTCCAGGACCCCGCACGCGGTCATTCAGTCCGGCCGGGTCAGCGGCCGAGCTCCTTACGGCTGATCCTCCGCAGCCTGCGGCGCTGCGACGGGTCCAGCATCAGATACGCGGCCGCGGGCACGCCGAGCACCACCAGCAGCGAGAACCAGAAACCGATCAGCGGGATCAGAAGAAGGCCAACGGCCACTCCCCCGATGGCGATCTTCGTACGTGTCGACATCTCGACGCCTCCTTCGCGGCCAGGCCGCTTCCTGCCCAGTGAACGCATACGGGCGTCCGCCAGTTCCACTATGCGCCCGCGCGCAGCGGTTCGCCGACCTCATGCATATGGCCGAGTGCCTGGCGGTACGACTCGATCAGTCCGGTCTCCGTGTACGGGAGCCCCAGCGAGCGGCAGTGGGCGCGCACCACCGGCTGGGCGAGCCGCAGATGGGGGCGCGGCATGCTGGGGAAGAGATGGTGCTCGATCTGATAGTTCAGACCGCCGAGGAACCAGTCGGTCAGAAGTCCGCCGCGGACGTTCCGCGAGGTCAGGACCTGACGGCGGAGATGGCCCCAGCCCTCGCTGTTCTCCGGGTCGGGCATCTCCATGCCCTTGTGGTTGGGCGCGAAGGCCATGCCCAGATGGAGACCGAGGAGCATCTGGTTGATCAGCGCGAAGACAAGGGCCTGGCCGACGGTCATCGTGGTCAGCAACAGGGTCACGTACGCCACGACATGGGCGGCGAGCAGCGCTCCCTCGGTCACCCGCCGGCGGGCGGGCATCCGGTCGTCGCCGCGGGAGAAGACGGCCTGGAAGCCGTACACCTTGAGGGCGATGCCCTCCAGCGTGGTCAGCGGGAAGAACAGCCAGGCCTGGTACCGGGTGAGCCAGCGGCGCAGTCCGGTGCGGCCCGCGGTCTGGTGCTGGGTGAAGACGAGGATGTCCGCGGCGACATCCGGGTCCTTGTCGATGTGGTTGGGGTTGGCGTGATGCCGGTTGTGCTTGTCGTTCCACCACTCCTGGCTCATACCGAGCATCAGATTGGCGTGGACGAGCTGGATGAAGCGGCCCCTGCCCCGGTCGGAGGTGATCTGGGCATGTCCCGCGTCATGGCCGACGAACGCCATGCGCGCCGATACGACGGCCAGCGGCGGCGCGAGGAGCAGCGTCCACCAGGAGGGGCCGAGGAGCACCATTCCGGCGACGATCGCGGCCAGGAAGAGGAAGTTGACGGTGATGCCCCGGGCGTACCAGGCGCCCCGGCGTTCCAGGAGACCCTGCTCCCTGACCGTACGCAGGAGGGGGGCGAAGTCGCTGCCGCCGGCGCGGCCGACTGCGGGGTCGGGTATGGGCTCCGCGACGGGGATGGCGGCGGCTTGGGGCATGTCGGTCTCCGGTCTGTAGGCCGAGGTGGGCGAGGAGAGAGGGCCGCGCGGACTGCGCCGGCCCTCCTGAAACGTAGGGGTGCGTGATACCGGGCAGCCATGAGGCCACCACCCGGAAACAGTGGGTGCTGTCCGGGGTGTGGAGGTGGTGCTGGCTACACCCGGGGGTGTCGTGGGAGTGAGTCAGGTCACCGCGGCGCCGTCCCCGCGTGGCTTCGCGGTGAGGTACCCTCGGCGGCTCCGACTCGCATTAGTCAAACTTGAGGAATGCGTCTTCGCTGTGCACAGGCTCCCCGCGGCAACGCTCTCCCGGACCGCCGAACTCGCCCCCTGTTCCACCGTCTTTCTCCCCGCGGATCCGGCTCGCACCGGACGGATCGCGTTCTGGCAGCCCGACGGCGCGGAGCCGCCGTCCGCGCCGGGCTCCCTGGAGGAACTGGCCGTCGTCGACACCGAGGGCAACCTTCTCATGGTCAGGGCGCTGTTGACGCCCGTAGGCACCGCTCTCCCCGCGCTGACCAGGGCGCGCGCCTCGGCGAACGCGTCGCCGTCGGCGGCCTTCTGGGGTACGGCGGCGCTCCTGGCTCTGCAACTCGCCGCCCGTGGACTGCTGTTGCCCGGCCTGACCGGTACGGATCACGACGCGTGGCGGGCCGGACCGCTGGCCGCCGAGGATCTGGAGCGGATCCGCGCGCTGGCCGCCTCCATGCCGCCCAGCGCGCACGCCGTACCGCTCGGCGCCGCGGCGGACCCGGCCGCCGACCGGACGGATACGGTCCTTCTCCCCCGGCCCGAGAGGCTGTTGAGGGATTTCCTCGACGCGGTCGTCGACGGGCTGCCGCGCACACCGGCCGCCACGCTCGTCGCGGCGGGACCCGCCTTCGCCGCCACCGCGCCCCGGCGCTTTCCCGAACTGCGTGACTGGGCCACGGATGTGGCGGCGGGGCATGACGCGGGGGTACGGCTCTCGCTGCGCGTCGAGCTGCCGGGCCTGGCCGGCGCGTCGGGCACGCCCGGTTCCGTCTTCCGCGCCGTCCTCCAGATGCACAGCGTCAGCGACCCCTCGGTGGTCTCCGACGCCACCGACGTGTGGTCGGGTTCGGCGGCGGCCTTCGGCCCGCGCGCCCGGATGGACGCCCTGCTCGCGCTGCGCCGCGCGGCCCGCGCCTGGCCGCCCCTCACCCCGCTGCTCTCGGCCGCCGTGCCGGACGCCATCGAGCTGGCGGACGAGGAGGTCACCGAACTGCTGGGCGAGGCGGCCGGGGCGCTCGCCGCGACCGGCGTCCAGGTGCACTGGCCCAGAGAGCTGGCGCGCACGCTGACGGCCCGCGCCGTCATCGGCCCGGCGGACGAAGAGACCGGGTCCGGCACAGCCGCAACCGATGGATCGCCACGACAGGCGACGGATCTGCCCGCCTTCCTGTCGGCCGATGCCCTCCTCTCCTTCAACTGGCACTTCGCGCTGGGCGATCAGCGGCTCTCCCGCGCCGAACTCGACCAACTCGCCGAGGCGAGCCGTCCCGTCGTCCGGCTCCGTGACCAGTGGGTCCTGATCGACCCGGCGGAGGTCCGCCGCGCCCGCGAGAGCCAGGACCGCAAGCTCACTCCGGTCGACGCGCTCGAAGCCGTACTGACCGGCTCCACCGAGGTCGAGGGCAGCCGGGTCGAGGTACGGGCGACGGGCTGGCTCGCCACCCTGCGCGACCGGCTCGCCGATCCGGAACGCGTGGAACAGGAGATCGCGCAGCCGGCCGCGCTCGCCGCGACGCTCCGCGACTACCAGCTCCGCGGGCTCAACTGGCTGCACCGCATGACCTCGCTGGGACTCGGCGGCTGTCTCGCCGACGACATGGGGCTCGGCAAGACGATCACGCTGATCGCGCTCCATCTGCACCGGCAGGCCGAACGGTCGGCGGCCGGCCCGACCCTGGTCGTCTGCCCGGCGTCCCTGATGGGCAACTGGCAGCGGGAGATCGAACGGTTCGGCCCCGGCACGCCGGTGCGCCGCTTCCACGGCGCCTCGCGCAGCCTGGAGGGCCTGGTGGACGGCGAGTTCGTCCTCACCACCTACGGCACCATGCGGCTGGACGCGGCGAGACTCGGCGGGACGGACTGGGGCATGGTCGTGGCCGACGAGGCGCAGCACGTCAAGAACCCGTACTCCGCGACCGCCCGGCAGCTGCGCACCATCGGTGCCAGGGCGCGGGTCGCCCTCTCCGGCACCCCCGTGGAGAACAACCTCTCCGAGCTGTGGGCGATCCTCGACTGGACGACCCCCGGGCTCCTCGGCCGCCTCGGCACGTTCCGTACCCGCTACGCGGAGTCCGTCGAGAGCGGCAACGACCCGGCGGCGGCCGAACGCCTCGCCGCGCTGGTCCGCCCGTTCCTCCTGCGCCGCCGGAAGTCCGACCCGGGCATCGCGCCCGAGCTGCCGCCCAAGACCGAGACCGACCGCGCGGTCTCTCTCACCAGGGAACAGGCAGGGCTGTACGAAGCGGTGGTACGGGAGACCCTCGCCGCGATCGCGGAGGCGGACGGCATGGAACGCCGCGGGCTCGTCGTCACACTGCTCACCGCGCTCAAGCAGATCTGCAATCACCCGGCGCAGTATCTGAAGGAGGAGCGGCCCCGTCTCACCGGCCGCTCCGGGAAGCTGGAGCTGCTGGACGAACTGCTCGACACGATCCTCGCGGAGGACGCGAGCGTGCTGGTCTTCACCCAGTACGTTCAGATGGCGCGGCTGCTGGAGCGGCATCTGGCGGAGCGCGGTGTGCCGGCCCAGTTGCTGCACGGCGGTACGCCGATCGCCGAGCGCGAGGCGATGGTGGACCGCTTCCAGGACGGTGAGGTGCCGGTCTTCCTGCTGTCGCTGAAGGCGGCGGGCACCGGGCTCAATCTGACCCGCGCCGAGCATGTCGTGCACTTCGACCGCTGGTGGAATCCCGCCGTCGAGGCGCAGGCGACGGACCGCGCCTACCGCATCGGGCAGCTCCGGCCCGTACAGGTGCACCGGATGATCACCGAGGGCACGATCGAGGACCGGATCGCCGGGATGCTGGCGCGTAAACAGGGGCTGGCCGACGCCGTACTGGGCTCCGGCGAGGCGGCACTGACCGAACTGACCGACGCCGAGCTGGCGGATCTGGTGGAGCTGCGAGGGAGCGCCCGATGAGCGGTATGTACGACGGCGGTTCCGAGGACGGCGCGATGGACGACGCGATGGACAGCGCGGTGGAGGGCCCGATGGACAGCTCCGTGGGCGGTTCGCCGGACGGCGACGAGCGCACCTTCGCCGCCCTGGCGCCCGCCGGGGGCCGGGCCTTCGCGCGGACCTGGTGGGGCCAGGCGTGGCTGAAGGCCCTGGAGGACACCGCGCTCGACGGCGAGCAGCTGAAGCGGGGGCGCAGGCACGCCCGCGAGGGCGCCGTCGGCGCGGTGTCCGTACGGCCGGGACGGATCACGGCGGTCGTCCAGGACCGGGACGGCACCGCCCAGCGCAGCGATGTGCTGTTGCAGCAGCTGAGCGAGGAGGAGTGGGACCGCTTCCTGGACATGGCCGTCGACCGCGCGGGCCATATCGCGGCGCTGCTCGACCGCGAGATGCCGCCGCATCTGGTGGAGGACGCCGCGGGCGCCGGGGTCGAACTCCTCCCCGGTATAGGCGATCTGGAGCCGGAGTGCGACTGCGACGCCTGGGACCACTGCCCGCACTCCGCCGCGCTCTGCTACCAGATGGCCAGGCTGCTGGACCAGGATCCGTTCGTCCTGCTGCTGATGCGGGGCAGGAGCGAGCGCCGGCTGCTGGACGAGCTTCAGGTGCGCAGCGTCGCGCGCGCCGCCCGTACGAAGGAGGAGCCCGGGGACGGTACGCGCGACGACGGCGCCGGGGGCGACGAGGAGGTGGGCGTACCGGCCGTGGCCGCCTTCGCGGCACGCGACCTGCTGCCTCCGCTGCCCGCTCCCCCGCCGCTGCCGCCGGAGCCGGGACAGCCCCCGGCCCTGGACACAGAGGTCGCGCCGCCGGCCGGGGTCGAGGCGGACGCCCTGGAGTTCCTCGCCGCCGACGCGGCGGCGCGGGCGCTGCGGCTGCTGTCGGAAGCACTTCAGCCCGGCCATGAACAGCAGCCGGGGGAGCCGGAGTTGACGCCTGCGCAGGACGCGGTACGGCTGGCCGCGACGACGTCCGACCGGCGGCTGGTCGCGCGGCTCGCCGCGGGCTCCGGCCGGCGGCCGGTGGAGCTGGACCTCGCGATACGTGCCTGGCGGTACGGCGGCGCGGCGGCCCTCGCCGTACTGGAGGACGCCTGGACCCCGGAGCCCGAGGCCCTCGCACGGGCCACGGCGGTGCTCGACGCGGCCTGGGAGGACGGGGACCGGCCGCGACTGCGGGCGGGCGGCGGCGGGCGCTGGACCGTGGCCGAGGCGTCGGCGCAGCTGCGGTACGGCCGCGACGGGCGCTGGTGGCCGTACCGCAAGGAGCGGGGCCGGTGGGCTCCGGCCGGTCCGGGCGGCCCCGATCCCGCGGCGGCCCTGGCGGACGCTCTCGCCGAGGACGCCCACACGGTGGACGCGCTCATGGAGGCATGAGGCGGTCCGTACGGCGCGGCTGGCTGCCCGGCAGGACGGTTGCCCGGCGGGACGCTTGCCCGGCCGGGCCGCCGGGGCGACGATGGTCACGTCCGGTGACGTCCGACCGGGGAGGCCGCGTTGACCGACACCTGGGTGGCTCTGGAAGCGGGCGCCGACCCGGTGAAGCGCCGGGGGGCGCTGCGCCGCGCGTACGAGTCGTACGCGACCGCGGGGCGGGTCGAGCACCCGGTGCGGTCGGTGGTGGCGGCGTCCTGGCGGCGGTCCGCGCGCGCTCGGGTCAGCTTGGAGGGCACGGCCCGGGTGGAGTTGTCCGACGACGAGCTCGCCGCGTACCGCGACGCCCATCCGCTGGCCCGCGTGATGCCGCTCTTCCGTGAGCTGATGGGCGCCTACGCCATGGACGGCGAGCATCTGATGGCGGTGTGCGACGCGCACGGCCGACTGCTCTGGGTCGAGGGGCACCGCGCGACCCGGCTGCTCGCGGACCGGATGAACTTCGTGCCGGGGGCCCGCTGGTCGGAGGCCGTGACCGGCACGAACGCGCCGGGCACCGCCATCGCCGTGGACCGGCCCGTTCAGGTCTTCGCGGCCGAGCACTTCCAGCGGCCAGCGCACCCGTGGACCTGCGCGGCGGCGCCCGTCCACGATCCGTACAGCGGGCGGCTGCTGGGCGCCGTGGACATCACGGGTGGTGACCCGCTGGCCCATCCGCACAGTCTGGCGTTCATGGGCGCGGTGGCGCGGGCCGCCGAATCGCAGCTCGCGCTGCTCGCGCCGCCGCCCGACGCCGGGGCCGTACGGCTGACGGCGCTGGGACGTGACGAGGCGCTGCTGGTGGCGGCCGGCCGCAAGCTGCGGCTGAGCCCCCGGCACAGCGAGATCCTGACGCTGCTCGCGCGCCGCCCCGAGGGCATCGCGGGGGACGAACTGCTCGTCGAGCTGTACGAGGACGAGTCGGTCACGCCGGTCACGCTGCGCGCGGAACTCTCCCGGCTGCGCGGGCTGCTCGGCCCCGGGCTGCTGCGTTCACGGCCCTACCGGCTGGCCGCGCCCGTCGAGTCGGACTACGACACGGTGACCCGGCGGCTGGCCTCCGGCGCCGTGACCTCCGCGATGAGCGCGTACGCCGGACCGCTCCTGCCCGCCTCGCGGGCACCCACGGTGATACGGCTGCGCCGACGGCTCGCGGACCAGCTGCGGGCCGCGCTGATCGCCCGGGGCGACCCGGGGCTGCTGGCCGACTGGGCGTACAGCCCCTGGGGCGAGGACGACCTTCCGGTATGGCGGACGCTCGCCTCCGTACTCCCCGTACAGCAGCGGCCGGCCGCGCTCGCGCGGGTACGGGAACTCGACACGTGGCAGCGGAGGTGACCTACGGGCCGCGGCCGGCCGGGAGATCACCGCACGGGCACCGAAGGGGGCGCCGGGCGAGGTCGACGCGGAGTGTGAGAGAGAGGCGGAACACGCCGGACAGACGGATGGCACCGCACCCACGAGTTCCACTGAACCGACGGGATCCGCCACTGAATGGATGAGCACGTCGGCGGTGCAACGTCGTCGCAACCTCCGGCTCCCTAGGGTCGGGCGTGGGCGCCGTCCAACGGCGGGCGGCGCGGAATCCGGGAGGCCACAGAGATGACCCGTTACGCAGCGCCCGGCAGCGAGGGCGCGATCGTCTCGTACAAGTCCCGCTACGACCACTGGATCGGCGGGGAGTACGTACCGCCCGCCCGTGGCCAGTACTTCGAGAACCCCAGCCCGGTCAATGGCCGCCCCTTCACCGAGATCGCCCGTGGCACGGCGGACGATGTCGAACGCGCCCTGGACGCGGCGCACGGCGCGGCCCCCGGCTGGGCGAAGACCTCGGCGTCGGACCGCGCCAATATCCTCAACCGGATCGCCCACCGGATGGAGGAGCATCTGGAGGAACTGGCGGTCGCGGAGAGCTGGGAGAACGGCAAACCGGTCCGGGAGACCCTCGCGGCCGACATCCCGCTCGCCATCGACCACTTCCGCTACTTCGCGGGGGCGCTGCGCGCCCAGGAGGGCACGCTCAGCGAGCTGGACGACGACACCGTCGCGTACCACTTCCATGAGCCGCTCGGGGTGGTGGCCCAGATCATCCCGTGGAACTTCCCGATCCTGATGGCGACCTGGAAGCTGGCGCCCGCGCTGGCCGCCGGGAACGCCGTCGTGCTGAAGCCCGCGGAGCAGACCCCGGCCTCCATCCATCTCTGGATGAGCCTGATCGCCGATCTGCTGCCGCCGGGCGTGGTCAATATCGTCAACGGCTTCGGCGTCGAGGCCGGCAAGCCACTGGCCTCCAGCCCGCGCGTGGCGAAGGTCGCGTTCACCGGCGAGACCACGACCGGGCGGCTGATCATGCAGTACGCCTCCGAGAACATCAAGCCCGTCACCCTGGAACTCGGCGGCAAGAGCCCGAACCTCTTCTTCGACGACGTCTGGGCCGCGGATGACGACTTCCGCGACAAGGCACTCGAAGGCTTCACGATGTTCGCCCTCAACCAGGGCGAGGTGTGCACGTGTCCGTCACGCGCGCTGATCCAGGACGGCCACTACAGCGAGTTCCTGGAGGCGGGCGTGGCCCGCACGGAGGCGATCGTGCCGGGCCACCCGCTGGACACCGACACGATGGTCGGCGCGCAGGCGTCCAACGACCAGCTGGAGAAGATCCTGTCGTATCTGGACATCGGCCGCCAGGAGGGCGCCAAGGTCCTGACGGGTGGTGAGCGGATCGACCACGGCGGCGAACTGGCCGGCGGCTACTACGTCCAGCCCACGATCTTCGAGGGCCACAACCGCATGCGCATCTTCCAGGAGGAGATCTTCGGCCCGGTCCTCGCGGTGACGTCCTTCAGCGACTTCGACGACGCGATCAAGACGGCGAACGACACCCTGTACGGACTCGGCGCGGGCGTCTGGACGCGGGACATGAACACCGCCTACCGGGCGGGCCGTTCGATCCAGGCGGGCAGGGTCTGGACGAACTGCTACCACGCCTACCCGGCGCATGCCGCGTTCGGCGGCTACAAGCAGTCGGGGATCGGGCGCGAGAACCACCGGATGATGCTGGACCACTATCAGCAGACGAAGAACCTCCTGGTGTCGTATTCGCCGAAGAAGCTGGGCTTCTTCTAGGCGCAAGAGAAGGGCGCCTGACCAGGAAATATGCCCGCCAGGCGCCCTTCGCAGCGCACCGCTGAGCGGTATGTCGAGATGCTCCCCTGATCCCGATAACTCCTACTGGTATCCCAGCTCTGACCAGCAGTTCCGGGGCATTTCCGGGCCGAGGTCTCGCTAAGTCTTCCTCCGTGTCGCCCACCGGCGCCTCCCAACGCCGCATGGACTCTTCGATCAGCCGGTTCAGCCTGAAGGTCGAGCGCCTGGTCTGGCCCCGGCCGTGGCAGATCGCACGACCCAGGCGCGGTGGCGGGTCATAGTTCGAGGTAGGGGGCGATGGTGGCGGCGGTGGTCGCGGACCGTAGGTAGTTCTCGGCGTGGTGGAAGCCGAACAGGGGGTTGATGACGGTGGTGTGGTCCAGGGCGATCCCGTCGAAGAATCTTCCCAGTTGGGGCGGGATGGCCACGGGGTCACCGGGGTCGGCGATGTTGACCCATCGTGTTCCGCTGGGCAGGCGGGTTCCCCGCCGTGTCTGGCCGGCGCCCTGCGGTGCGGGGATGAGGCGTTCGAAGACGGCGCGGGGCAGTGCCAGGGGCGAGCCCAGCGTGAGGAACAGTTCGGGTTGCAGTTCCGTGTGGGCGTGCAGGGCTTCGTAGGCGACGACGGAGCCCAGCGAGTGCGCGATCACGATGCTCGGCTTGTGCCGGGCTATCCGCCTGGCCACTTCGTCGCGCGCCGCTGCGCGTTCCGGGGCGTCCGCGGTGCGCAGGTAGGCGGCTACCTCGCGGAACAGCAGCCGGATGAAGACGCGCAAGGGTCCTTCGGCGAGGTCGAACCTGCGGGCCACCCAGGATGCCAGTCCGCGCAGGGGCACGGTGGCGTGGCCCTGCGACACCTCCTCGGGGACCCCCAGCTCCCGCGCCCATGCCGTGAGCATCTCCTGTGCCAGTGGGTCGTCCAGGAGGTCGGGGTTCTCTGTCCCCTGGGCTACCGGACCAGCAACCAGCTTGTCCGCGTAGTACGCGAAGTCTAGATCGAACCGGTTTACGGCGACGCCGAGACCGCTGGTCAGTTGCCGTGTCCAGGCGCGGGCCTTGAGCGTGCGCAACTCTTCGAGGCGGGTCCCGGACACCTCAGGGCCGAAGCTGTTGCCCACGCCGTGTACAGCGACGATACGAAGGGGGGCAGCGGCGGGGCTGGTCATAGGAGCCTCCGGGCGAGAGGGGCGAGGCTGAGGGCGACCACGTCGTGGCCGACACCGAGAACGACGGTGCCGTCGGCGGTGACGGTCACGGCGCTCGTTTCGGCAGAGAGGTGATACATGGTGAGACAGGCTCCCGTGGTGAGGTCCCACACGCGCACCGACCGGTCGTTCCCGGCCGTGATGGCGTGGGGTCGGTCCTTCAGCTCGGCCACCGCCACCGAATTGACCCAGCTGGTGTGGCCAGTGAGTCGGTCGGTCTGGATTCCGGTGGTCAGGTCCCACACCCGCACCGACCCGTCGTACCCGGCGCTGATGGCGTGAGGCCGACCCTCCAGCATCGCCACCGCCACCGAAAGGACCATGCCGGTGTGGCCAGTGAGTTGGCGAGTCTGACCTCCGGTCGTCAGATCCCACACCCGCACCGGCCCGTTGCTGCTGGCGGTCACAGCGTGGGGTCGGCCGTCCAACTCCGCCACCGCCACCGCAATGCCCACGCCGGTCAGGCAGCGGGTCTGGATTCCGGTGGCCAGGTCCCACACCCGCACCGACCCGTCGTACCCGGCGCTGATGGCGTGGGGCCGACCCTCCAGCATCGCCACCGCCACCGAATTCACCCGGCCGGTGTGGCCAGCGAGTTGGCGGGTCTGGATTCCAGTCGTCAGATCCCACACCCGCACCCACCCCTCACGGCCGGCCGTGAGGGCATGAGGCCGACCCTCCAACTCCGCCACCGCCACCGCAATGCCCGCGCCGGTCAGGCAGCGGGTCTGGATTCCGGTGGCCAGGTCCCACACCCGCACCGACCCGTCGTCGCCGGCAGTGATGGCGTGAGGCCGACCCTCCAGCTCCGCCACCGCCACCGAATTCACCCGGTCAGTGTGGCTGGTGAGTTGGCCAGTCTGGATTCCAGTCGTCAGATCCCACACCCGCACCCACCCCTCACGGCCGGCCGTGAGGGCGTGAGGCCGACCCTCCAGCTCCGCCACCGCCACCGAATTCACCCGGTCAGTGTGGCTGGTGAGTTGGCCAGTCTGGATTCCAGTCGTCAGATCCCACACCCGCACCCACCCCTCGCGGTCGGCCGTGAGGGCGTGAGCCCGGCCCTCCAACTTCACCACCGCCACCGAATTCACCCGGTCGGTATGGCCAGTGAGTTGGCGGGTCTGGATTCCAGCCGTCAGGTCCCACACGCACACCGCCCCTTCGAAGCCGGCGGTGATGGCGTGAGGGCGGCCCTCCGACTCCACCATCACCACGGAAGCAACCCGGCTGGTGAGAAGGCGGGGCTCGGCTCCGGTGGTCAGGTCCCACACCAGCACCCACCCTACGGTGTTCACGGTGATGGCGTGGGGTCGGCCGTCCAGCTCCGCCAACACCGCCGAAGTGACCCCGGTGTACCACTCGATGTCGTCGGTGAGTTGGTGGGTCTGGTTTCCGGTGGCCAGGTCCCACACCCGCGCCCATCCGTCGTCGCCAGCGGTGATGGCGTGGGGCCGACCCTCCAACTCCGCCACC
Organism: Streptomyces scopuliridis; assembly: GCF_042790125.1. GTDB lineage: Bacteria > Actinomycetota > Actinomycetes > Streptomycetales > Streptomycetaceae > Streptomyces > Streptomyces scopuliridis_A. The sequence continues at coordinate 451,435 of NZ_JBHTZS010000003.1, read as the reverse complement.
GCCACCGAATTCACCCGGCCGGTGTGGCCAGTGAGTTGGCGGGTCTGGATTCCGGTCGTCAGGTCCCACACCCGCACCCACCCGTCGTCGCCAGCGGTGATGGCGTGAGGCCGACCCTCCAACTCCGCCACCGCCACCGAATTCACCCGGCCGGTGTCGTCGGTGAGTTGGCGGGTCTGGATTCCGGTCGTCAGGTCCCACACCCGCACCCACCCCGCGCTGTCGACGGTGATGGCGTGAGGCCGTCCCTCCAGCTCCGCCACTGTCACCGAAAGGACCGAGCCGGTGTGGACGACGAGAGTACGGACCAGTGCTGTCGAGACCTGGCTTCCGGTCGCCCATCGCACGTGCCAGTCGGCGTCGCCGAGCAGATCGGCCTGCAGTCGCTGGTTTCGGAAGCGTGCCGCGTCCAGGGCCAGGATCGGACGGCGCGTGGCGGGCGGCAGAGTGTGGTGGACGCCCCAGGACGCCCGGTACACGGCGGCGTTGAGTCTGGCCTGCTCCGAACCGGCATGGGACAGGGCGTCCGCCAGGGCGTACGCATCCGCGTGCACCAGGAAGTCACTGTCCTGGAGGAGGTCGTCCAGACGCCCGGCGGCGAGAGCATGCTGGGCGGTGTGTCGCCACAGGTAGGGGGCGGCCAGATGCCACAGCCTCCGGCCCGCACCGTCGAGGGGCACACTGTTCAGGAACTGCTCGTAGAGTCGTTCCGCAGCGCGGATATGCCACGGCTTCTGACCGGCACCGTCATGGGGCGCACCACAGTCTACGATTCCCCCTTCTGCAGGCCGGAGTACCACCCCGCCGATGACGGGGCAGTTCTGTCGCGGTGGCTGACTACGGGGCGGGTTGTGCCGGAGCCATTCGGCGAGTCCTTCGTGGAAGAGCCGGTAGAGCGTGGTGCCGTCCTTGTCCACGTCGCGGCGCAGGTAGAAGCGCGCCTCTTGGTCCAGGATCGCGTAAATGTCCTGGAGGGCGAGGGGGCCGTCGTCTGTGAGGACGGTGGTGAAGGCCGCGGCGGTGTAGGCGAGGACGCGTTCGGGCATCCCCCGGCCCTGGGCGAAGGCGAGAGCCGTCAGCACAGCACGCAGGAGGGGCTGGCCGGTGTGGCGCCGAAGGTCCAGTTCCATGAGTTCGGGCAGGCTGCGGGGGACGGCCCGGCCCAGTTCGGCGGCCGCTTCCGGGGTATCGCGCGGCTCCTCGGCAGCCAGGACGTAGTGCACATAGAGACCCGCGGTCAGAAACTCCCCCCACTGGAGGCCCCCGGTGTCCCCGGCCGAACTGTCCCCTTCGCCTGGTCCGGTCAACCTCCCGGCGATGGCCCGCGCCAGAGCCTCGCGGGCCGCTCGCCTCACACCAAGGGCGTAGGGGCCGTCAGCCGCAAGGAGCCTGCTGACGTACTCGGTAACGTCCCGGCAGACCGATTCCGGCGGGACGGCACTGAGGTCCGTGCACACGCCACCGTCACGAGCGAGGGCCAGGAGGCTGTGGAACCGCTCGTCGTCACGTGTGCCGACGAGCAACCGCAGCCTGCTTCCCGGCGTCTGCGCACGCCGCGCCAGCGGGAGCACAAGCACGGTGGTGATGTCCTTGGGGCGGACCGCCTCATCCAAGGCGTCGACGATCACGGTGACCGGGCGTCCGTCACAGGGCAGCAGGCCCAGCAGATGATCCACCGGATTCGCGGCGGACCCTTCATGCTCCGCGGCAGGCTCGGAAGAGGCGGAATGTACGGACAGCCGACTCTCGGGATCACTGATGGGTCGTAACTGGCGGGCGAGCGAAGCGACGATCTGCTCGACGCTCAGACGGCGTGCATGGACCACCACTATCCGCTCGTTCTCTCCTGGGGCCCGATCGCCCAGAGCACGCCACAAATGCTTGGTATGCCGGCGCAGTGCCGGGTGTGCGGCGCAGACCAGGACGCCCAGCAGAGCAGACTTCCCAGCACCGGGCTTGCCGGTGACGACGCGTACCCCCGGTGCGGCCGCTTCGTCGTCGAGCCAGCCGGACAGGTCGTGCAGTTCCTCGGCGCGACCGGAGAAGTAGCCCTCGTCCCGATCGCGGTCCACCGGCTCGGTGCCACCGGCGCGCAGCATGAAGTGCTGCGGGTCCGCCGCCCAGTCCGCCAGCCGGCCGATCTCGCCGGGCAGCCCGGCAACGGTGCCGCCACCCGTTCTGTGGGCGGGATCGAAGGAGGGGTTGGGGAAGAAGGGGAGATGGGAGAGGTCCGCATGGCCAGGAACGAGGCTGGTGAGGATGGTCTGCGGCAGACCTCCGTCCTGAGCGGCCAACTCGGTAACCATACGTTCGATCTCCCGCCACACCGTGCCGGGAGGGATGTACCGCACCGAGGGGTCGAAGCGCACCTCGCCATTGCGGTACTTCCCCAGAACGCTCACCAGAGCCCGGCTTAGCCGATAGCCGAACGCCGGGTCCTTGGGACCGGTGGCCGCCAGCACCCACGCCCTCCGGTTGGCGACGTCCATCCGCGCGTGCCAGGACGTCACAGCCACCTCACCGGCGTAACAGACGTCGAGGACGAACAGCGTCACCGGCCGATGCTGCTCCGGATGGTCCTCGATCCGGTCGATCCAGGCTCCCACCGGCCGGCTCAGACGTTGTCCATTGCCGTCCAGGACGTATAACTTCTCGCTGCTGCCCTCGGCCACCTCACCGTGGCCGACGATATGCACGACCAGCACATCGACGTCCTCGGCGACCACGGCCCGCTCGACCACGTCCCCGTAGTCGGCCGCCCTGCCGGGAACCACAGTCGAGTACGGAACGTACCGAAATTCCCCCAGAGCCTCCGCAACCCTCAGAGCGTGATCGGGGGCTTTCTCCAGAAGGTCCAGGCCGAGCCTTGGCGAATCACCGTCCTCGGTGCGCGTCAACGCAAAACCCATAGACAGCACCGCATACCGCCCCACCTCACCCACGTTTCCCAAGGACGGCCCGTCCCCCGCTGCCACCCTCTTCACACCCGCCCCGCCCCTTCACCAGTCCAACTCGACACCCAGGCATTGAACATAGGCACACCGCGACGCCCTAGTCAGCGCGTCTCCAACATTGGAATGCCGACCATCATCTGACAACCCACACACCGTGGCCGCCCGGACAGCGACACTCGCAGCGAGCCCAGAGCACTCCTCCAGCCCGTCAACGACCACCGGACCGGATGCACCCGCCAGTCCGTGACGAGGGGGATAAGACCTCACCTGCGCCTTCGTGCAGGCGCGAAGCAGGGATGCCGACCCGCACGACCGCGTACCGGTGACTTCACGAGATGGAGCGGCGGCTGCCGACGTTTCGTGGAGATATCTCAGTTGATCGAGGTCCGGGTCCACGCTCCCGCTCTTGCTGCTCAACGATGGGCCGTGTCGCACGGAGACCACCGCCGACAGAAGCCCGCGCAGGCCGCTGAAGTCGAGCGCGCCGACGACCCGGTAGAGCATGTCGTAAGTATCGACCGTCACGTGCGGGTGCTCTACGGCGCCGGACCGCACGAGGCGCAGGCGCGGCGTGAGGTGGCCGTACAGCCCGGTGGCGCTCTCGTACTGCGCGCCCGGGGCATCGACTGCGATGACCTGCGCGGGCTCGTGATGGACGGCGAGATGAGCGGCGTGCCGGGCGGCCCCCGGTGCCGAGGTCACCGACGACCCGCCCCGACAGGTCACCCAGAACTTCCGGGCCGGGGCCGCTGTCCTGGCTCCAGATACAGCGGAATGTCCCGGGACCGCGCGGTCTTGCTCGGCGCGGGTGCGGCCGTAGTGATGCCAGAGGTCTGAGGAGATGGCCGTCACCCGCACCATCCTGGCGAGCGGGGCCTGGTGCCGGGCCGGTTCCCGGGAATCTCACCCCGGCGTGCGCTGGACCGACCGCACTGTCCCTGCGCACCCGCCGAACGGCTGGAGATGCCTGCCGAGTCCTGAGTCGTCAGTCCTTCTTGGTCCAGTAGTCCGTCAGCATCTCGCCGGGCCAGGCAGGCTCAAGGATCGTCCCGCGCGGCCCCATCACCTCGAAGTAGGGCGACAGATCGTGAATCTTCGTGCCGACCACGGCGTCCAGGTCGGTCACGTGCAACCTGAGTCCGTTGGCCTTGAGCAGCCGCGGGAAGGACTGTGCGAGCTGGTTGGCGGCCGACCGGGCCTTCAACGCCTCTCTGCGCACCCGAGCACCGCAGGCACGCCGGGCCAGGGCACTGACCACAGCCCTCCTGGCCGAATCACAACTCCTCCAGGGAAACCTCGAAGAATCCATCACCGCCTGGAAACGGTTCCTCGGCGACTACCCCGGATTGCGATCAACCCGTGCCACCGCCTCCCTCACCACCATGCGTCAGGTACTGCGCCCCTACAGCACCCACCCCGACGTGGCACTCCTGACAGAGCAAGCCGCATCCCTGTGACACCACAGCCCCCACACCCCCATATACCGCGCCGGCGGATCACCGACGGGCACCCCCAGAACCCCTGGAACGCCCCGACCACCAGGCAGCCCACAAGGCCAGCCGCCGGGGACCGACGGCACGCCTCCAGGCGCCTGGTCCTACCGGCCGGTCTCTGCGAGGCACCCCGGATGTCTTGGAAAGGTTCACGGGACTCAGTGCAAAAGGATCAGCCATGACTATTGCTTAACCTCGCACCTGCCGCCATCCCCAGTACAGACGATGAAAGACGTAGGCGTTCACCCGCAGAATCTTTACGAACCGCCGCATCCGGCCCTGTCCCGCGCGGAGTTCTCCCCGGTGAACTCGGGGCCGGCGTCCAGGGTGAGCGAAGCCCTCGGACCGGACCACGCCCCATCGTTGCGGCACGCCTCACGGCCCGCCCCTCACCGGCGTCCGGGGTCGACGCTGGCGCGTTGTGGACGTCGAACACCCCCGCGACCGCGCCCGCGGACACCTCGCTGACGACGGGGCCACCCCCTCATGCACCGTCCGGCCGACGGACGCCCGCATCCGTCCTCCGCCACCGTGATGCGGATACTGAGCGCGTACGACGAGCAGAAGATCGCAGCCGCGCAGGGGGCGGGACCCAGCTTCAGACGGCCAGCGGCGGTACCGCCCGGTGAGCCACTCGGTCGCGAGTCGGTGAGTGAGCTCCCCAAGTGCACCGTGCGCTCCGCCCGTACAGAGGCCATACCGATTATTCGAGGAAATCCGCGGTATAGCGGATCTCGGGAACCGGGCTTTCCAGAACTCCCGGCGGGGCGTCGACTACGTACGGTATGGCCCGCAGCATGGTTGCTACCTGTCCGTCGTAAAGATGCGACAGCTCAATTGTGACCGTGGAACGCAAGGACGGCTCGCCCTTGATCTCGATCTCCCGGCCGCCCATGGCGTCGCCGGCGGAGCCCTCGGCTTTGAGGCAGTAGTTGGCTTCGAAGGCGCAGAAAGGGCTTGCCGCCGCTGCGACCGTCCAGCCGGATCGCGGCCCCGGCGCGCGTCCCGGCTTTCACGATGTGTTCGGGGAGCTTGATGTCGTGATCTGCTGTGCTGCTCGTTGCGGTCGTCTGTAGCTGCTCCAGCGGGTGTCCCAGAACACTCGCGGATATGCGTAGAGATGGCGCGAAATACTCCTCGACCAAGCGTCGTGCACCCGCGTTCAATGGCTGGTCGACGGGCTGGCCCATGCCGGGGAACTCCAATGTGGTCTTCTCCGCCCCGTTCAGCACGAAGTGCTCTCGGACCAGGATGTGGGCGATCCGTGAGCAGAGGCCCGTGGGGGATTGCAGATAGCGCTCCAGGGCGAAGTCCGGGTTGAGTCCGGTGACGAAGAACGACGCTCCACCGCGTTCGGCGTGCTCTGTGAACGACGCGGCGGCTCCGCGGTGGTTCAGGTCCCGGTACGTTCCCCATCCGGTGATGACGTTGATTCCGGCGCCGAGGAGCGCGAGAAGGTCCTCGTCGGCTTCGTATCCCATGGTGTCCTTGGGGACGTGGAGGACGACGTCCGGCCGGCTTGCGACGAGCGCCTGTCGGTCGAGCCGCTCTTGCTGCCCGGCATCTGGGCCCAACCTCTGTCTGCTGCCGGGCGGCTGCCCCGGGCAAGACGTGATCCGGACCATTGCGCCGGCATCCGTACGGCCTCGACGACGTCCGGCTTCCCCGCACCGTCCCAGGAAGCCGTGCGTGACGCCGTCACCGGTCGCTCGTTGAACCCCCGACGACGCCAGCGCGCAGAGACTCCTGCGACGCGGGGGTAGTTCCCCGGCTCCGGTGAACCACCCCCGCAGGAAATCGCATCATCGACCGCAGGTCGCCTCGCACCATGAGAAACAGTCACCAAACCCACGAGCTGACGTCTTGAGGCCACGCCCTATGTGAAGGAAGCAGCTTTGACCGGTGGGAAGAGTCTGCGTATGCGTCGCCTGCTGTCCGAAGCCGGACGATGCCTGATAGTCCCCCTGGACCATGGCGTGAGCGACGGTCCGGTCGCGGGTCTCCGGGACATCGCGGGAACGGTGGAGCGGATCTCTGCCGGGGGCGCCGACGCCGTCGTGTTGCACAAGGGTCTGGTGTCCGCGGTGCAACACCGACTGCGGCCGGATACAGCGCTGATCGTGCATATGAGCGCCTCGACATCGCTGGGCGGGCACATCAACCGCAAGGTGGCCGTGTGCTCCGTCGCCGAGGCGGTGCGGCTGGGCGCGGACGCGGTGAGCGTGCACATCAATCTCGGTACGGAGACCGAGCCGGAGCAGCTGGTGGACACCGCCAGGACTGCCGGGGAATGTGCGCTGTGGGGCATTCCCCTGCTCGCGATGGTCTACGTCCGCAGCTCGCCGGAGGACCAGCTCCATCCCGGGAAACTGAGCCACGCCGCCCGGATGGCCGCCGAACTCGGCGCCGACCTGGTCAAGTGCCCTTACACCGGGAACCCCGACACGTTCGCGTCGGTGGTCGACGGCTGCCCGGTCCCGGTCGTGATCGCGGGCGGAGCCGCACACGGTGATGTCCGCAAGCTCTTCACCCTCGTCTCCGAAGCGCTCGGCGCGGGCGCCGCGGGCGTGTCCATGGGCCGGAACATCTTCACGTCGCCCGACCCGGCCGTCCTCACCCGCCATCTCGGCAGGCTCATCCATGACAGCCACTCCGTGGACCGCGCCTACAGCTCCTACCAGGAATGCCTGATGTCGGACACCCCCTCCGCGGTCGTCTGAGCGGCACGACGACAGTCTCATCCCGCCCGTCGAAGAGAAGGCAGACATGACGACCGATGTGATCGGAAGCGATCCCAAGCGTGCCAAGAACGGCCGGCTGGTCAAGGCACAACCCAAGAAGACCGTCCCGGCCGCTGCTCCGGCCGCGGCACCGGCGCCTCCGTCCGTACCAGCCCCTCTGCCCCGCGGCAGGAAGTTCACCTGGCACGATCTGCGGAGGGCCACCGGGCGGCCCGGCGGCGCGGAGATCCTCGACGCCGTACAGCGGCTGCACTCCGGCGGCGGCGTGGTCGTCGACGAAGAGCAACTGGCGCTGGTCCCCCAGGGCCTGCAGAAGGTCAAGCTGTTCGCCGGTGTCCCGTCGCAGGAAGAACTCGACCGGATCGGCAAGGCCTACGACGTCCTCGTGCTGGACGCGGACACGGTCGCCGGCAACTGGTTCATCGAGAACAAGTCCCGTATCGGGATCCGTACGGGCGCGTCGGTCGACGTCGTCGACCCGGCGTCATTGGAACTGGCCGTACAACTGACCGGCCTGGTCGACCTCTTGGTCGTGACGTTCAAGGACTCGACGAAGATCCCGTTGGAGATCGTCCTGGCGGACGCGCAGAACCGCGGCTGCCAGACCGTCATGGGTGTGCGGGACAGCGCGGAGGCACACGTGGTCTTCGGCGTCCTGGAGATCGGAGCCGACGGTGTACTCGTCGAAGGCGACGATCTCGCCGCAGTGCACCGTCTGCACGAGGTACTCGTCGCCGCACAGCGCACGCACAGCCAGCGGCTGCAGCAGCTCACCGTCGTCGAGACACGGCACGCCGGCATGGGCGATCGCGCCTGCCTCGACTTCACCTCATACCTGGGGCTCGACGAGGGCGTGCTGCTCGGCTGCTTCTCCAGCGGCGGTGTTCTCGCCACCAGCGAGACGCACGCGCTGCCCTACATGCCCACACGTCCGTTCCGGGTCAACGCGGGCGCGTTGCACATGTACGTCCTCGCACCGGACAACCGCACCTGGTACCTGTCCGATCTGCGGGCCGGCATGGAGGTGCTCGCGGTCAGGACCGACGGAACGGCCCGTCCCGTCACCGTCGGCCGCGTCAAGATCGAGCGACGTCCGATGCTGGAGATCATCGCGCGCGCCGACGACGGCACCGAGATCATCACGATCATGCAGGAGGACTGGCATGTGCGGATCTTCGGAACCGACTCCAAGCCCCGCAACATCACCGAGCTCCAGCCCGGTGACAGGGTCTTCGGTTTCACTCAGGACTCCGGCCGCCACGTCGGGGTCAAAGTGGATGAGCTGATCATTGAACAGTGATGTCCCGATCCGCGTCCAGCACACCTCGGTTGCCGCACCCACGCAAGAGGAGGAACCGCGCATGACCGAACACGGTCCGCTGGCCGCCATCGTGAATCACGCGCATCACCACTCACCGTATCTGCGGGACAAGTACCGGGCCGCGGGAATCGACCCCACATCCTGGTCGGACAGCCTCTTCTCCCGCATTCCGTTCACCACGAAGGACGACCTGCGCCGCGCCTACCCCGACGGCCTGCTCGCCGTCGCCCGGAGCGAGGTGGCCGTAGTCCACGAGTCCAGCGGAACGACCGGGGAACCCACCCCGACGTACTTCACCGAAGGGGACATCGACGAGTGGCTGGGGCGGATGCTCCTCAACGGCGTCGGTCTCACCGAGCGGGATGTGGTCCTGGTCAAAACGCCCTACTCGATGCTCACCACGGCCCACCAGATGCACGGAGCCGCCAGACGAGCCGGTGCCACGGTGATCCCGGCAGGCAGCCGCACCGAGCTGATGCCGTTCGGCCGGGTGCTGCGTCTCCTGCGCGACTACCGGGCAACGGTCATCTACGCCATGCCCGTGATGCTGATACTCGCCGCTCGCCGCGCTCTTGAAACGGGCCTCGACCCGGCGCAGGACTTCCCGGACTTGAGAGCGGCGGTGGTCAACGGCGAACTGCTCAGCCCCGCGAAGAAGCGGTTCCTGGAAGAGCTGTGGTCCATCGCCCTGTTCCCGGACTACGGCTCCACCGAGACCACGACGCTGGGCGGCGCCTGCGCGTACGGCACCCTCCACCTCTGGTCGGACCACTTCCTCTTCGAGGTCCTGGATACCGAGAGCGGGCAGTGCTCGCCCCGTGGCACGGGCGAACTGGTCGTCACCTCGTACCACCGCCGCGCCATGCCGATCGTGCGCTACCGCATGGGCGACATCGTGACCGTGACCGACCCGACCTGCCCGTGCGACACCGGCCGGCCCGAAATGCTGGTCCATGGAAGGGCATCGGACGCGTTCATGGTCGGTACGCGGAGGCTGTTCCCGATCGATGTCGAGGATGTCGTCTACGGCTCACTGCGCGGCTGCGGGCCGGTGTTCTGGTCCGGCGAGGTCGACCGTGATCAGCTGACACTCGCTCTGGAGTCGACGGACCGCGGAACAGCCGCCCTCCGGCAGCGGACCGATGCCCTGAGCACGGAGATCTCCGCACGGCTCGGCATGCGCTCCCGCATCAGCGTGGTCCCGCCGGGCACGACGATGACCCTCGATCGCCAACCCGAACAGGAGGGCCTGCTCAAGCCCGTCTATCTGCACACGAGCGCAGGCCGGGGCAGCCGCGTCTGACCGGCACTCCCCCGGCGCACCGACAGAACGCGGAAGAAATCCAGGAGGAGACGTTCCATGCCGGTATCCGAAACACTCGCCCGTGTATATGTCGACGACATCGACACCGCCCTGCCGATGTTCGTCGATCTCACGGGAGAACAGCCGCGGCCGCGCGTCAGCCATCGCGGCGTGGAGATCGTCAGAGTAGGCAACTACCTGCTCCTCACCGGCTCCGAGGAAGCGCTCTCCGTCTGCCGAGGCACCCACGCCACCTCGATCACCGACTCGATGGACAGAGCCCTGCGCATCACCGACCTGCACGGAGGGGAGATCGTCGACGGACCCGCTGAGAATCCGGTCGGCCGGAGCCTGACCGTGCGCTATCCGGGCGGCGCCATCATCGAGTACGTGGAAATCGCCCAGAGCGAGACCTGACAGGGGAAACGCCGAGAGGACGCCGCTCGGCGTTTCCCCGTCTTCGCGCCCCCTCACTCATCGAGCACCCCGGCGTCGTAGCCGTACAGCCACTCCTGATCGTTGTGGCGCCGGCGGTCCAGTGAGAGATCGCGCTCGTGCTGCCGCTTCCCGTCGCCGAGGTGGAAGGTCCGTGCGTTCGCCCGCGACATCCGTTGGATGCGGTCGGTGCGCGGCTTGCGGAGCCGCTCGTACCGGGCCAGCGCGGCCTGGACGTCCCGCGGACCGGCCCCGGCCAGGCAGCCGGCAAGCACCACCGCGTCCTCGATCGCCTGATTGGCGCCCTGTGCCATGAAGGGGAGCATCGGGTGGGCCGAGTCCCCGGCCACCACGATCCTGCCGCCGCACCAGCGAGGCAAAGGGTCGCGGTCATGCAGGGCCCAGCGGCCGACGGCTCGCAGCGCCCCCAGCACCCGGCCCACTTCCTCGTGCCAACCCCGGTAGATGCGCAGGAGTTCCGTGGTCCGCCCCTCGGCCGTCCAGGATTCGGGCGCTCGGTCGCCCGCCGGGGCGGTGGCTCCGACGCTGATCCACTTGCCGGCGGCCACCGGGTAGCAGACGCAGTGCTGTCCGGGCCCGAACCAGAGGCGGACCTTCGGCTCGTCCAGCAGGAAGGGCAGTTCCTCGGCCGGCACCAGGCCTCGGTACATGGACTGGCCGGAGAAGCGCGGCCGGTCCGTGGCGAGCGCCTCGCGCACCACCGAACGGATGCCGTCGGCCCCCACCACCACATCGGCCTCGTGGGCCGAGCCGTCCGCGAAGTGCAGCCGTACGCCGTCGTCGTACTCCTCCACGCGCACACATCTGCTGCCCAGGTGCAGCTGATCTGCCTCGACCTCGGACAGCAGCGCCCGGTGCAGGTCCGCCCGGTGCACCAGGTAATACGGGGCACCGTAACGGGCTTCGCACGCGGCGCCCAGCTCGCTCCGGCTGAGCAGCCGGCTGTCGTCCCAGCGCCGCATCTCCACGGCCTGCGCCCGTACGGCCATCGCGTCCAATCGCCGGCCGAGCCCCAGGCGCCGCAGCAGCCGTGCCGCGTTGGGCGCGATCTGCACCCCTGCGCCCAGCTCGCGAAGCTGCCCCGCCTGTTCGTAGACCTCGCAGCGGTTGCCGGCCCTGCCGAGGGCGAGAGCCAGGGTGAGGCCGGCGATCCCGGCGCCCACCACCGCGATCCGGCTGTCCCCACCCGTCGGCCGCGGGGCCCCCGGCCGTGGTTCCGCGCGGCCTACCGCGCTCGTCCGGGCCGCCATCACCACTCCATTCCCAGCAGCCGGCAGGCGTTCCGCCATGCGATCCGCTGCCGGTCGTCGTCACCGATCCCCGCGTACCGCAGCTTGGCCAGCTCCACCTCGGGGTGCTGAAGGGGGGCCTCGGACCCGAAGAGCACCCGGTCCGCGCCCAGCCGCTCCACCGCGGCACGGGTCACACAGGTGTACCCGCCCGAGGTCTCCAGCAGCACGTTCTCCTGGCGGCCGATCAACTCGACCGCGTACAGGTCGAGACTTCCGATGCCCGCGTGCCCCAGAACGAAGGTGACCTCCGGATGGGCCGAGGCGAGCGCGACCAGGTCGGCCACCCGGCTGCCGGGCCGGTCCAGGCAGACCGTGTATACGCTGTGGCCCGCATCCCGTGCCACCTCGGCAAGCCGGGCGGTGCGAGGGTCGTCCAACGGCACCCCGTGCACCGCCGGCGAGATCTCCACCCCGCGGAACTCGGCCGCCCGCTCGCGGTAGACGTCCGCCGAACGACGCGGGTTGGCGAAGAAGAACGGGACGAGGCGCCCACCCGATTCCGAACAGGCCTTGAGGACGGCGTCGTTGTCCGCGTCCGTCTCGATGTGCCCGCCCTCCACCAGGAACCGGGAGAGCTGAGCCGGCGGCATGGTGCCGCCGGCGCACGCCACCGCACGGTCGATGCCGCACGCGTCCAGCAACTCCAGAAGGCGGTCGGACGCGGCGGGTGCCGGCGCGAGCCGGACGTGGAAGTCGAACACCCGAGGGCGGTCCCCTGTCATCGCCGCTGCGCCAGGATCCGCTCCCGCGCCTCTTCGGACGCGGCGGGGACCCGTTCGTCCAGCAGGTGCGACAGTCCCGGGACCCCGGGCAGGTCCAGCAGGTCACGCCCGGGACCCCGGAGGATGGGCTCGTTCTCGGCAGACTGGGTCATGGCCTGTGCAACGAGCCGTCCGCCCCGGGGCTACGGCGCGCGGCCTGCAATTCCGTCGGGCGGCCGTTCCCCATCGTCCTTTACGTGATGAGCCGTACGGCGTCGGCGACGACGTATCCGTCGGCCGCGTCGGAGAGTTCGACGGTGGCCGGCCGGCCGGCCGTGAACGCGTAGCTGCCCAACGACACCCACTGCCCGCCACGTTCACGTTGGTCGACGCGCACCGTGGCGGAGCCGTCGGCGTGGTTGACGACGTACGGCGCGTCGGAGGCACGGTTGGTGTGTGCCGTGTACCAGACGGA
>NZ_JBHTZS010000003.1:0-438604 GCF_042790125.1 Streptomyces scopuliridis | reverse complement strand
ACGGACACGTCGTACCTCCCGCTCACCGGTACGTCCAGCCGCCAGCGCACGACCGAACTCCCGGTACCCGCGGCATGGGTCCGGTAGTTCGGGCCGTAATACCCGGAGGTACCCGTCGCGTTGTTCCATGTGCCTGACACCACTTCGTAGTGCGAGGCGTCGTCGTTGTCAGCGACAAGACCGTGGTACGTGGTGCGTACGGCGTCGGCGACGACGTATCCGTCGGCCGCGTCGGAGAGTTCGACGGTGGCCGGCCGGCCGGCGGTGAACGGATAACTGCCCAGTGAGACCCACTGGCCGCCACGTTCACGTTGGTCGACGCGCACCGTGGTGGAGCCCTGGGCGTGGTTGACGACGTACGGCGCGTCGGAGGCGCGATTGGTGTGTGCCGTGTACCAGACGGACACGTCGTACCTCCCGCTCACCGGTACGTCCAGCCGCCAGCGCACGACCGAACTCCCGGTACCCGCGGCATGGGTCCGGTAGTTCGGGCCGTAGTACCCGGAGGTGCCGGTCGCGTTGTTCCACTCCCCGGAGACCGTTTCGTAGGCGGCCGAGTCGTTGTCCGCGACGGCGCCCCGGTAGGCGAGGCGGACGGCGTCGGCGGCGACGAGCCCGTCAGCCGCGTCCGAGAGTTCGACCGTACCCCCGCCGCCGGCGGTGAACGCGAAATCACCGAGTCGTACCCAGCGTCCCCCGCCGGACCGCTGGTCCACCTCGACCGTCTCCTGGCCTTCGGCGTGGCGGATCACATAGGAGGCGTTGGACGCCCGGCCCGTGCCGGGCGGGTACCAGGCGGAGACCTCGTACACGCCGCTCATCGGAACGTCCGGCCGGAACCGTACTTTGGCGGTGCCGGTCCCCGCGGCATGCGTGCGGTGGCTCTGCCCGTACTCCCCGGGGGCCTTCTCCACCCTGGCCCAGTTGCCCGATACCAATTCGAAACCGGCGACGGAGTCATTGTCCGCGACCGCCTTCGCGGTGTCCGCGGGATGCCCGCCCGAGGTCAGGAACAACTGGTCGGCGGTGATGACGCTGCCGCCGCCGCGCCCCTGGCCGGCCAGGGTGAACCGGATCGAGTGCCGCCCGGCTGTCAGCTGAGCTGTTCCCAGCCGGTAGAGCTGATAGCCCTCACCCACCGTCATTGTCGGGTCGACGAGCCCCTGACCGAGTGCTGTGCCGTCGACGCTCGTGCGTATCTGTCCGTGTTCGGCTCCGCGATGCAGCCGGACGGCCACCTCGTAGGTGCCCGCCGCCGCGACGTCGAACGGGACGTCGACGTATCGGCCCACCGCAGGAGCCGGGTAGCGCAGCGTCCTGCCGCCCCGCGCGTTGGCGTCGGACACGATCGGCGCCGCCGCACCCGTGTCAGTGCGGGCTTCCGCGGTGGCCAGTTCGTACGCCTGCTGGGAGAGCCCGGGACCGGTGGTGAGGCCGTCCCGCCCCTGGGTCAGCCATTCGAGGTCGAACCGGGCGATCGAGATCCGCTCGGGAAAGCCGGCGTCGTCGCCGTCCCGGCCGTAGACCAACAGGATCGTGCCGTCCGACAACCGGGCGAGGTCGGAGTAATAGGACATGCCCGGGTTGATCACCCGGCTGTAGCGGTAGCTCGCCCCTCCGTCGTACGAGACCGAGACGGTCATGTTCTCCCGGGCCGACGCGTCCGGACCGCTGAACAGCACCCGGTCGACCGGGCCGCGACTGTACTGGAGCGCGCTCGCGTCCACCGAGACGAACTGTCCGGTCGAGCCGTCGATCGCGGGCGCGGACCAGCTCGTGCCTCGGTCCGTACTGGTCGCGGTGATGCGGTAGCGGGTGCCACCCGAGCCCCACCGGCCGTTGAGGACCACCGACCCGTCGCCGCGTTCATAGACACGGCTCTCATTGACCGGGTACGCGACGGACAGCGGTACCTCGGCGCTGCGCCGCCAGGAACCGGGATCGCCGTGGGCGTCGCTGTACAGCATCTCGATGCCGTAATTGCGGTCCGGGTCGGGGGCGCGGTGCTGGACGGGCATCAGCAGCCGGCCGTTGCGGAGCTGTATCCCGTGGCCGGGGACCGGGCTGTTGAGCGTCCAGCCGTGCGGGTTCGACGCGAACAACGGGGTCAAGTCCTCGGGGGCCGACCAACTGGCCCCGGCGTCGTCGCTCCGCTTGACGAAGACGGCTCCGCCGGATCCCTTGTAGAACAGGCAGACCCGGCCGGTCTCCTCATCGACGACCGGCGTCGGGTTGCCCCAGCTCTGGCCGGTCTGCCTCGGAACCACGGGCAGGCCGGCCGACCAGTTACGCCCTCCATCCACGCTGCGGCGAACCAGGAGATCCTTCTCTCCGCCGTCGCCCACGGTGAACCGGCCCTCGGTGAACGTGAGCACCACGTCGTCGGGCAGTGCCTGTCCGTTCCCCGCGGGCGGCACGATTCCCGCGGGAACGACCGCCAGACCCTGCACATGGAAGCTGGCGTACGCGTCGTCGTCGGTCGAATCCCATAGCTCGGACTCGGCGAACGAGCCGGTATCGGCGACCGCGTCGGCGGAGGCCGCGTCCACGCCCCACCCCACCCGCCCTGCCGCTCCGCTCTCCGCCGCCGTCGCCACCGGGGCCGCCAGGGCCGCCAGGGCCGCCGATACGAACAAACTCATCCCCATGATGCGAAGCATCGTTCTCCGGAACCGGCGCTTCATTCCTTGCCCCCTCGCGAAATGACGCCCACCGCCGACGCACTCCCGCCGCCGTGAGCGTCCCCACCCCACCCGACCGGAAGGCGTCGAGCCACTTCTGATTATGTCGAGCGTCGGAGAGCGCGACGACGGTGTCCCTGGGCGGGATGTCAGAGGCGGCGCGGAACCCGCGCGTAAAGGCCGTGTGACCGTTGAACCCCCAGCGCGACGCGATGCGGTGGATGGGAACAGCTCGTTGTGCCGGATCGGTGCGGCCCCGGAGAGCGAGGCCCCCGACGACCCATCAGGAAAAGTGTCCAATGACCGTCACGAGCGTCCGGCACCTTGCGTACCAGTGAATCGACACGGAACTCCCCACCAGCCGTGCGGACTTCGGTGCGGCACGAGATGGCCATGACAGATCCGGTCTGGCACTGGGCCGGAGCGGGGTTGCCTCCGTAGACCTCATCATCGGTCACCCGGCCGGCCGTGTGCCCGGCCTCGCAGAACCACTCGATCATCGCTGCGGCCAGCTGCGTCTTGGTCGCAGAGCGCGTGGTGTCGGGCTCCAGCCCGGCCGCCCGACCTCGCCTACGGCTCCGACGTCGCCAGCATCGGCCTGACCATCCCGGGGGTGGCCATCGCAGCGATCTGGCATGAAGGTCCGCTCCTGCTGGGCCGCGGCCCGACCCGGCAGGTACCGCTCTTCATCTCGATCGTGGTGGGCACTCTGACGGTCGTCCCCCGCCGCGCGACGCTCTGGCGGAGCTGCCCCCATCTGGGGCTGTTCGCGGCGCACTTGGTGCCGGCGGTCACCCCCTATCGGCACCGGCTCCCGCCCCGGGGGACCGGCCGCCCAGCCCCGGGATCAGCACCGCCGCCACCGCCAGGTGCATCAGAGCGAGGGAGACCCGGGTGCCGCCGTCCATGCCGTCGCCGATGAACGGCAGGAAGGACACGGCCAGTACGGCGCCGGCCACCCCGGTCCAGATGGCGCGGGCGCGCTGCGCCGTGAACCGCTCCAGGGCGGCCAGCAGTCCCCAGCCGGCGAGCGACGCGAGCAGTGCGACGACCGCCACGGGCACAGCGCCGATGTCGAGCGTCTGCTCGCCGTCAGCGATCCGCAGCCGGTGCCCCAGCAGTAGGTCCGCGACCAGCCACACCAGGACGGGGGCCAGGACGGCCAGGGCCGTAACCTCCAGGCGCCTTCTCCGCGCGCTCACTTGACGCCCCCCGAGAGCGCCCCCTGCAGGAAGACCTCCACCAGCTCCTGCGGAGTCAGGTCGGGTTCGTCGTCCGTACGCGGCTGGGTGAAGAGCAGCCCGAAGAACAGGGCCGCGATCTGCTCCGGCGGCCGGCGCAGGGCGGCCTTGTCAGGCTCCAGTAGCTCCGCGAGGGCCGCGTGGATACGGGTCGTCGACTCGTTGCGGCCCGCGCCGCGCACCATGCCGGGGTGCTTGCCGCCGCGATGCCCCAGCGAGCCGGCGATCGCGCCCATCCTGGACATGTGCGCCTGCAGCGCCTCGGCCGCCTCCGCGAGCCGGTCGGGCAACGGCTGGGATACGTCGATCGCGTCGAGCTCGCGGACCGCGTGCTCCGGGGAGAGCGCCTCGGCCATGCAGGCCTGCAGCAGCTCGTCCTTGTCGGCGAAGACCCGGAAGATTGTGCCCTCGCCGATGCCCGCGGCGCGGGCGATCTTCGCGGTCGTCACCGCGGCGCCGTACTCGGCGATCAGCGGTATCGCGGTCTGGATGATCATTTCGCGGCGCTGCTCCGGCGACATGCCGGGGGCGCGACGGCGGGTGGTCTGGTTCTCCTGAGGTGCTGTCATGACCGCAAGAGTACGGAGTGAGTCCTCACTCCGTCAATGAGTGAGGACTCACTCCGTACACCGAAATCCCGGGAATCGCTGAACGGCCCCCTACCAGTCGGTCAGGTCCACGACGAGATCGCAGTGTGGATCGTCCAGTGAGGGCCGGAAGCGTTCCTCCTCCTCGATGAGAGAAGGGATCGAGGCGGTCAGCGCGGTGGCGTGGTCGGTGAGGCAGATGTCGACGCCGATGAGACGGGAGTGGCCCGGACGCTCCACGTACACGCGCATCAGGCCGTCGTCCCTCATCAGAAAGCCGATCAGGAAGGGGTTCTCGTCATCAGGTCCGCCCCCGAGCCCGAGGAGGGCCCTCAGCGCCCGGCCCTCCTCCGGCTCTGGCGCGGGGGTGATCTCCTCCGGGCGAAGGCGGAGGAGTGTCATTCCGAGCACCTCACCGACGTCGCCACTGCTGTAGAACTGCGTTTCGGAAAGGACGGCGCGCAGGACGCCGGGAATGTGTGCGGGAGCCACGGTGTCGTGAGGGATCTCGTAGAGGAACGTCTCGCTCCCCTCGCCCTCGCCCGCGCGGATGGCAATGCGTACGGCACCAGGGGCAGGGAGGACGCCGCGCAGGCGACAGCCTTCGGCGATGGGGGCGTTGAGGTAGTACAGCAGGTGCCGGCTGATGCCTGCCTGCTGCTCCCGGTCTTCGGAGTCGGTCACTGATTCATCCAGGCAGGGCACTTGTTGTGCGGCTGGTTACGGCAAAAGGCATTGACGACGCCGATCTTCTGCCCTCGGCCGGCATCGTACTCGCCGTCCTTCGTCTTACGGGAATACTGAACGATGACGGTGAAGCGCACCTGTGCGGGCCTGCCACCGGTCCTTACGGCAACGCCGTCGTACTCCAGACGCCCATGATGGTCGTCGCGGTCGACCTTGCCCTTGAGAGCTCCGTTGAGGATCTTGCACTTGCGGATGTTGTGCCGGTGGGTGAAATGGTTCCATCCGAGATGGGCGTTCCCCATCCGGGTGACGATGTGGCGTCCATCGGGGTCGGTGGACTCGCAGTGAACCGTCTTGTTCCACGCCGGACCGGATACGGCCTGAGCCGACGGCGCGGCCCCGGACAGCAGCGTCGCGGTGGTCAGTGCGGCAGCGGACATCGCGATGATCTTCTTCATGGGGCGAGACTGGCATACACACAGCGAGGCACTTAAGTCCCTTTTAGGACACATCACCCAGATGCCATCCTTGGCGTAGGAGAACAAGAACAGTCACATTTTTTGTTGAAACAGACAGTTCAGGACACTAGTCGGTCCGGCTCCTCGCCCTGCGCGACATGACGACTGCGACCGTCTCCTGGGCCAAAGGCTCCGTGCCGGCGTCACCCGCGCTGAGGAGGGTTCTCGGAATCCGGCGCAGGGCGAATACACCGAGTGCGCCGTGGAGGATGCCTGCGATGACGGCAGCGGCGTGCAGACCCGTGACGAAGGCGGTCTTCGCGTCGCCGATCACGGCGGGGGCGAGGCCGGGGATCTGGAGTGTTTCGTTGAGGGTGTCGGCGAGGTCAGGTCCCTGGAGCCGGAAGATCAGGGCAGCCAGTGAGCCGAGGAGTGCGATGCCGAGGGCGTTGCCGATCTCGTTGCTGGTCTCGGCGATCGCCGCGGCGGACCCGGCACGTTCTGCGGGAACCGCGGCGACGGCGGTGTCGGCGACAACGCTGAAGGAGATGCCGTAGCCGATGCCGGCGATGACGGTGGACGCCATGTACCAACCGACCCCGCCGGAGACGTTGGTGGGCAACAGCAGGAGCAGACCCGCGGCGATGAAGAAGTGGCAGGTGATGAGCGCGGCGCGGGTGCCGATACGTGCGACCAGTGCCGGTGTGACGACGCAGGTGACGGTGAGCACAGCGGCGCCGGGCAGCGCGACCAGAGCCGCGTCCAGGACGGGCAGCCCCAGCACGGACTGGAGGTAGATGCCGCCGAGGTAGGCCACCGCCGACCATGCCGCCAGGGGCAGAAGCCCGGTGATGGCCGCGATCGTGAACACCCGGTCGCGGAAGAGCCGGAAGTCGATCAGCGGGAACTCAAGGCGGAGTTGGCGCCGGGTGAACCAGCCCAGGGCGACGATGCCGACGATCCCCGTGCCCACCGCGGTCGCGGTCGGCCCCTCCACGGCAGCATGCTTGATCGCGTAGACGGTCAGCAGGATGCCCGCGGCGGAGAGCGGAACGCTCAGGACATCGATGCGGCCGCTTCGGGTGGCGCGCACCTCACGGAGCAGGATCGGGGCAAGAACCAGGAACAGCAGGACGACAGGGAGATTGATCAGGAAGACCGATCCCCACCAGAACCTGCTCAGCAGTTGTCCGCCGATGACCGGGCCGATGGCGAACCCGCCGGCGAACGTGGCTGCGAAGATCCCGATCGCCTGTGCGCGCCGACGTGGGTCGGTGAACAGTTCGCTGAGTACCGCCAGCGCCGACGGCAGCAGCGTGGCACCGGCCACGCCCATCAGCGCCCGGAAGACGATGAGCAGTTCCGGCCCAGCTGCGAACGCCGCTCCCGCCGAGCCGACGCCGAACGCCGCCGCGCCCGTCATCAGCAACTTCAGCCGACCGTACCGGTCGCCGATGGTGCCGAACGCGATGAGCAAGGACCCGACGGCGAATCCGTAGACGTCCAGGATCCACAACGCCTGATCGGCAGTCGGAGACAGTTCCTCGGCGACCATGGGCATGGCCAGGAACAGGACCGAACCGTCCATCGCGACCAGCAGTACAGGCCCGAGTACCACCAGGAGACCGAGCCACTCCCGCAGACCGGGTGAGTGAGAAACACGCAGATCATTCATGCTGCTGACGGTGCGGCGCCGGCCGCTCGGCAACCAGACCCGCGTCATGGGTACACCTCCCAGGGACACCCGGACACGGCCCTTCGCGCCTACGCTCGCAGTCATGGAGCTGGAGAGCCTCGGGGCATATCTCAAGAGCCGCCGCGGCCGGGTCACGCCCGCCGACGTCGGACTGCACATCTACGGCACCGCCCGCCGCGTATCGGGCCTGCGTCGTGAGGAGCTCGCGCAGCTCGCCGGCGTGAGCGCCGGCTACTACACACGGCTGGAACAAGGTCAGGCCGGTACAGCCTCCCAACAGGTCCTCGACGCGCTCGCCCACGCGCTCCGGCTCGATCCGGCCGAGGCAGCCCACCTGCACAACCTCGCCCGTCAGCCCGCCACATCACGCCTGGTCCGTCCCCGCCATGAACGACCGCACCCGCGCGTACTGGCGCTCCTGGCGTCCCTGGGTGGGACCACGCCGGCCGTCGTGCTCGGTCGCCGCGGCGACGTGCTGGCCTGGAACCGCACGGGACATGCCCTCGTCGCAGAACACGTCGACTTCGACGCCCCCCACGATCTCGCGCGAAGGCCGTCCATCCCCCGGATGTTCTTCCTGGACTCCCACACCCGCGACCTGCACCGGAACTGGGATGAACTCGCTCGCATCCATGTCGCGTACCTGCGGCTCACCGCGGGCAGGTACCCCACCGACGCCCGGTTGGCTGAACTGATCGGTGAACTCGCCATGCAGAGCGGAGACTTCGCCACGCTCTGGGCCAAGGGCGACGTCGCGGATTGCACCGTGGGCACCATGCGCCTGCGACACCCGACCGTCGGAGGGGTCGACGTCGACTATCAGGTGTGGCTCCAGCCCGACAGCCCGGACCACCGGCTTGAGGTCTATACACCCAACGACAGCGCCTCGGCCGACGCGCTGCGACTGTTGTACAACCACGCTCCCCAACAGCCGGAACCTGAGGTCGCCCTCTCCGGGGCCCCTCTTCCGCCCGCACGCGACAGCCGGCTGCACTGCCGCAGAACCGCTCACTGTACGGCTGTCGACGGAGCAGGTCGCACCGCTCGCCCTCTTGACGGGCGCTCACCTCATGGTGATTAGCTGAAAGCACCATCTGTCGTGGTCATGATCAGGAGTCCTGATGTGCCCCACCCGTTGGCTCGCCCGCATCGTTCCCCTCGGACTCGTTGGCGCACTGATCCTCGGACAAGCCGCGATGGCCGCCGAACCCGCCGAAGGCGTGGCCGCTGTGACGGCTGATCAACCGTCCGCGCTCGGCCGCCCCCTCGTCGGCGGCGCCGATCCGAGCGTCATCAAGGTCGGCGACCTCTATGTCTCCGCCAAGTCCGTGGACGGCGGCATCGCGGTACGGACGGCGTCCACCCTGGAGGGCGTCGCCACCGCGCCCAAGCACCAGGTGTGGCAGGACACCGGCAACCTCGGCGAGGTCTGGGCCCCGGAGATCGTGCACCACGACGGTCAGTACCGCATCTACTTCGCCGCCGGCGGCGGTGCGGCCCACCGGATGTATCACATCAGCTCGGCCAGCCCGGACACCGGCTATTCCGCCGCCACCAAGGTCGCCCTGCCCGCTGACAAGTGGGCCATCGACGGGGTGCCCTTCACCTTCGGCGGCCAGCGCTGGTTCGTGTGGTCCGGCTGGTCCGGCGACACCAACGTCGAGCAGAACCTGTACATCGCCCGGATGAGCGGACCCACCACGACCACGGGTGGCCGTTACGTCATTTCGCAGCCGCGCGAGCCGTGGGAACGGGTCGTGGGCAACCCCTACATCAACGAGGCACCCCAGCCGATTGTCGACCCCAACGGGCAGTTGCACATCGCGTACTCCGCGAACGGCAGCTGGAGCAGCCAGTACTGCATCGCCGACCTGCGGCTGCGGACCGGCGGCGATCCGACGTACGTCTGGGACTGGTACAAGAGCAACGGCTGCCTGTTCGGCTCGCACGCCCCGACCATGATGGCGGGCTGGGACGCCACACTGAACGTCGACGGTCCCGGCCACCACACGTTCGTCCTGCCGCGCGGCGACGTCGCCGCGGGTCCGCCGTCCGGCAACCGGTTCCCGACCATGTTCCACGCGGTCGCCAAGGGCACACCGTATTCATGGGCCAACCGCTACTGGTACACCGGCACGGCCGTCTGGTGGGGCGACACCACGTACCGCCGGGCCAACGTCCCCGGCTCCCCCACAGACACCGGGTACAGCCTCAAGTTCTTCGAATGAGAAACAGTCCCGGACTTGTGCCGACCGTCTCCGCGAACCGTCGGTGCGCTGCCACACCGCGACACCTCTTGTCTTCCGATGCCCCTCGCGAGGAGGAGTCCGCCCATGTTCGACCTGCCCGCGCTTTCGCGTCGTCGCTTCCTCGGAGCAACAGGCGCGATCGGACTCACCGGTGTATTCGGAGCCGGGACGACGGGCACCGCCCTGGCGGCGGACGGCAACAGCGTCGTACCCATCAACTGGCCGAACCTGGGCTCCTACTCAGGGGCGGACGCCGCCGGAACCCGAGTGACAGCCATCCTCGCCGGGAGTGCCCGTTACCTGATCGGACCCTGGTACGCCGCCCACTACACCCACTACCTTCCCGACGGCTACATCGACCTCAAGGGAACCGACGAGCGGGCTGTCCGGCTGCCCGCCATGGCCGCGGTCGCCGCCACCACGGCCTTGGTCACGGACACGTACGACCCCCGGACGCTGTCGGCCGCGAACGCCACCATCCGCACCCACAATCTGATCCGCACCCTCGCCGCCCGGCACCGGGCCAACAACACGAACCCCGCGAACCGTTGGGGCGGCGGATGGCAGACCGCGCTGTGGGCGTACTACACGGCCCTGGCAGGCTGGCTCTTCTGGGACCGGCTGGACGCCACCACGCGTGATCATCTCGTCGCCATGCTGGTATGGGAAGCGGACCGGCTCACCACCGGCGACAGCGTCCATCTCATCGGCACCAGCGGTGATCAGCTGTATATGACCCGCCGCGACGGCACCGTCGTCACCCCCGGGGACAGCAAGGCGGAAGAGGACAACTGGAGCGCCGCCGCACTCTCCCTGGCCGTCTCGATGATGCCGGGCCACCCCAACACCGCCCGCTGGACGCGTCGCAACATCGAGCTTCTGCTGGCCGCGGCGGCGAGACCGGCCGACCTCACCAGCAGCGCGAGCATCAACGGCATCCGGTTGTCTTCCTGGCTGCGGGGGACGAACATCGCCGACGACGGAACACTCCAGAACCACGCACGGCTGCACCCGCTGTACATGGTGGCCTTCGACCAGAGCCTCTACCAGGGTTTCGTCTTCGGCCTGGCGGACCGGGCCGCGCCGCGGGCCGCGCTGCACAACATCAACCGGACGTACGCCGCGCTGGTGGACCTACCCTTCCCGCTGCCCGGCGGAGGCACCAGCCCGATCTACCGCGTGAACTCGGCGGAGATCCACTACCCCGAGGGCAACGACTGGGGTACGCACTTTCCCTTCTACTTCGGCAACTTCGACCTTCTGGTCTCACTCACCGGGCAGGACCGAGGCATCTGCCCGTCCGCCGCCGAGTGGGAGCGACTGCACAACGACGCACAGCTCTCTCTGATGTCCCGCTTCACCGATGGCCGAACCTACGGCGCCGACGGGGAAAACACCTACTACGGGCGGGAGCACCGCATCGGCGCCATGGCGGGGCAGACGTATCTGACGCTGTTCCTGGCGCGCAATTCGACCGGCAACCGACTGCGATTCACGAACGGCGGGGGGTACTGAGTTCGGCGGTGAGCCGTTCGATGGCGTTCTCGGCCGAGGGGACAGGTCCGAACAGTTGCGCCTGCCGTGTGGTGTCGGCGCCGTAGCGGCCGCTGTCGAACCAGCGGAACATCGCTGCCATGTCCTTGACCATCGGCATGAAGGAGCCGACGACGGCGCCCGCGGCGCGGGTGATCGCGGACGGGACACCGCGTACCTTGATCGTCTTTCCGGCCTGGGTACCCATCAGGTCCGCCACCTCGCGCACGCCGGCGCGGTGGGCGGCCTCGGCAAGGTTGGCGTTACCCGTGGTGTCGATGTCGCGGGCCTTCTTGTCACCGCGGGTGTAGCCGGCGGCGGTGGTGACGACGGCGTCGGCTCCGGTCATGGCGGCGATGAGCGAGTCAACGTCGAGCATGTCGCCGCGGGCGATCTCGACGCCCTTCTGCTGGAGCTTGCTCGCGTCGCTCGCGGGACGGACCAGTGCACGGACGTTCTTGCCACGTCGGAGCAGTTCGTCGACGACCTGGCCGCCGAGCGCGCCGGTCGCGCCGACGACGAGAACCGGATGTGTTGTGGGGTGTGGGGCACTCATGGATTGCTCACTTCTCAACGGGTCGCTTCTCAACGGGTCGCTGGTGCTGGGTTTCGCGCGGCCGTGCCGACGGGCCGGCCGCCATCAGGAGGCGCTGCGGGGGTCACCGGCCCGCAGGAGCTTGCCGAGGTCAAAGGTGACGCGGACGCCGGTGATACGACCGTCTTCGATGTGCAGCCAGCTGGCCACGGGGAACGGCTCCGACCCACCACGGGGGTACAGGTCGAACCAGGTCATCACGTCCGCGCCGTCGACCCACCGCTTGCGGAAGACGAGTGTGTCGGTGAGGGCGAAGATCCGGCCCAGGGATTCCTGGTACTGCTCGGCGCCGTCGATCAGGCCCAACGGCCCGTGGACACGGACGTCGGGAGCGAGCACGTCGGCCAGGGCGGCCGGCCGGTCGGCCTGCCACGCGTCGAAGTAGGCGTCGGCGGCCGTTGTCGGATCGCCGCTGTTCGGGGTGGCGTTCATGGAGTGCCCGTCTGTGATCTGAGGGGAAGAAACGGTCGGTTACTGCCGCAGTCGCACCGTGCCGCCCGGGAGTTGGCCGATCTTCGGAAACACATCAGGCCGCGACTTTTTCGGCCCGCAGTGGCGCCAGCGCCTCACTCCACGCGATGACCTGGTCGAGCATGGTGCCGATCACCGGGATGTTGTAGTCGCCCGGCTTGAAGGTCCGGTAGTTCTCGAATTCGGTGGCGAAGGGGAGGACGACCTGCGCGCGCACGTCGGCCATCATCAGCTCGCCGGCCATCACCCGCAGGTGTTCCACCGCACGGACTCCGCCGTGGGGGCCGTAGGAGATGAAGCCGATGGCCTTGTGGTTCCACTCGGCGAACAGGTAGTCGATCGCGTTCTTCAGCACCCCGCTGGTGCTGTGGTTGTACTCGGGCGTCACGACGACGAACCCGTCGAACGACGCGATCTTCTCGGCCCAGCGCCGGGTGTGTTCATGCTGGTACTGCCCGAACGACGGCGGCATCGCCTCATCGAGGTGGGGCAGCGGGAAGTCCCGCAGGTCCACCAGCTCGAACGCGGCGTCCTCACGCTTCGAGGCCAGCTCCAGCGCCCAGTGCGCCACCGGCTCACCGTTCCGGTTCGGACGGGTGCTGCCCAGGATGATGCCGATACGCGTCATGATCACTCCTCCATGCCAATGGTTCGTGGAGTAGATAGTACACACAGTGCACCGTCTTGGCGCTGTACGATAGATCTCATGTCTGCCTCTCCGTCCACGGACTCCGAAAGCAGCGCAGCCACCGACGGCCCCGCCCCAGCCGGTGAGGCGCGCCTCAGCGCGGCAGCCGAGGCCGACGCCATGGCCCTGGTCCAGCTCTCCCACCTGGTCCGGGACACCTTCACGCGCGTCGCCGAGCGTCACGACCTGACGCCGGTTCAAGCACGCATGCTCTGCGTCCTGGCCGAGAAGCCGTACGGCATGGCCGAACTCGCCCGCCTCTTCGGCGTGGGAAAGGCGAACCTGACAGGGCTCGTCGACCGGGCGGCCCAACGCGAACTCGTCGAGCGATCGCTCGTCCCCGGCGACCGCCGCGCCGTCCAGGTAGTCCTCACCGAAGACGGACGCCGCTCGGCCCTCGCCTTCCACCACAGCGTGACCGAGGAACTCAGCCGGCTCCTCGCGCCTTTGGCACCACAGGCCCGGGCCGACCTCCGAACGAGCGCCGCCGCCATCGCCGAGGCGGCCGGCCCGCCCGGCACCCGGCCTCCCCACCGGGCCTGCTGACGTCTCAGGGGCCGGCGGTTCACGTTTCGCCCGCCGGGCGTCTCCTTTCGCGCGGGCCGGCACAAGCCCGTCGCGCGGGGCGGGCCCGGGATCAAAAGTCCGCCACTCGGGGACAGGTCCCGTTTTGCGCTTTCTGACAGCTTCCTGCAGAAGCCGTGACTGCCGAGAGAACCGCCCGCTAGGGTTGCGCGACGCAATAGTCCGTCAATTGTGAGGGGCCATTATGCATGAGCGTGAACTGCGCGCCTTTGTGGCGATTGCCGAGATAGGCCGCATGGATCTCGCAGCCAAGAAACTGGGCTACTCGCAGCCGGCAATCAGCTATCAGATCGTCTGCCTTGAGCGGTCTCTTGGCATCAAACTGTTCACCCGAAGTTCGGGCGGCACCACTCTCACGCGCGAAGGTCACACGATCCTTCCGTCGGCACGCGCGACATTGATGCTGATCGACAACATCAAAAGAGAATGCGTGGAACTCGGCAGAACACCCTTGGCGGCCATGTCGCCATAAGCACCGCCCGGCTCCGCATGACCACCTCGATCCCGGGGCGACTTCACCAATCTACGGAAAAGGGGAACCGTGGCACAGCAGGAGATCGAAGTCGTCGCGGGGAGCGCGCGGTCCGCGATGCGGTCCCGTGGCACAGTCGTGGTGTCGGGGCTGGCGAGTGACGCGCACACCTGGAACCTGGTCTACCTCCAGCTCGTCATCGAGGAACTCGGCTACCACGTGGTCAACCTCGGGCCCTGCGTACCGGATGACCTGCTGGTCGACGAATGCCGCAGGATCGACCCCGTGCTGGTGGCCCTCGGGAGTGTCAACGGGCACGGCCGCACCGACGGCCTGCGGGTGGTCGCCCGGCTGCGTGACTGCGCGGAACTGGCCGCCACGCCGATGGTGATCGGCGGCAAGCTCACGGTGTCCGACGAGGATCCGGGCCATCACGCGCGGGAGTTGCTGGGCGCCGGTTTCGACGCCGTCTTCCCCGACCAGGTGTCGGGCACGGCCGAGTTCGCGGCGTTCGTCGCCTCGCTCCCGGCCCCCCGGCGGGACGCCTTGTGCGTGGGGAGAACCGAGTGACCGCCCTGGTGCCGAGCCGCCCGTGTCACACACAGCCGGGGTTCGGCGCGTTCGTCCGTACCCGGGCGGACGCCGGTGCTCTCGTGGTGCAGCCGCGAATGGGTTTCAGCGATCCGACGCGGATGCGAGCGGGTCTGGCCGCCACCAAGGCGGCGCGGGCGCACACCAGCGGCACACTGACCCTGGACAGCTACACCAGGGTGGGCGACCTGGCATCGGCCGAGTACGCCCTGCGCGAGAAGCTGCCGCTCAACGGATATCCGATCACCAGCCACCCCGACTCGACGACGCGGGCGGTGCTGGCCGGCGTCCAGGACACCGGCTTCCCCGTGCAGGTGCGGCACGGTTCCTCGCTCCCCCTGCACATCTTCCGCAAGCTGATCACGCTGGGCCTGGACGCGACCGAGGGCGGTCCGGTGTCCTACTGCCTTCCCTACGGGCGCACTCCGCTGGCCGAGTCCGTCGCGGCCTGGCGGCAGTGCACCGAACTGTTCTCACACCTGCGTGACCTGGGCGCGGAACCACACCTGGAGACCTTCGGCGGCTGCATGATGGGACAGCTCTGCCCGCCGAGCCAGTTGGTGGCGCTGAGCGTGCTGGAGGCGCTGTTCTTCCGCGCGTACGGGTGCCGCAGTATCTCGGTGAGCTACGCCCAGCAGACCCACGCCGGACAGGACACCGAGGCGGTGTTCGCACTGCGCCGGCTGTGCGGGGCGCTGCTGCCCGATGTGGACTGGCACACGGTCGTCTACACGTACATGGGGGCGTACCCGGTCACCGAGGCCGGCGCGTACCGGCTGCTCGGCCACGCCACCGAACTCGCCGTGCGGACAGGCGCGGAACGCCTCATCGTCAAGACCGTCGCGGAGTCCCGGCGGATCCCCACCGTCGCGGAGAACGTGGCGGCCCTGGAGTACGCGGCGCGGACGGCCGAGGCGTGCCCGACGACGACCGCGCGCGACCCGGGTACGGATTCGCAGACGTACGCGGAAGCGCTGGCGCTGATCGACGGCGTGCTGAACCTGCACTCCGATCCGGCTCGCGCTCTGCTGCTGGCGTTCGAACGCGGCTACCTCGACATCCCGTACTGCGTGCATCCTGACAACCGGGGCCGTACCCGCAGCCGGCTGGACGAGGAAGGCCGGCTGTGCTGGGCGGAGACCGGAGCACTGCCACTGGCGCATCTGGTGCGGACGGGGCGGCGCCACGAGGTGACCGCCGCGGGTCTGCTGGCGGATCTCTCCTATGTACGGCGGAAGTTCGACCGTGAGGCGCTCGCGGAACGCGCCCAAGCCGCGGTCGCGGGCTCCCAGGCGCGGTGACGGCCCCGGTGCCCGGGTGACGGTCATGACGATGTGAACGTGCCCGTCAGGCCGGCCGTTCGGCGGTGGCTCCGTCGAGGCCGGCACGCTGTCCGGCCGCATCGCCCCCGGCGGCTCCGGGCCAGGCGGCGAACTGCCGCCGGCCGTAGAGCAGCGGCACACCGGGGCCGCAGTCGGCGCCGAGGACGACACCGAAGACCACGACGTGATCGCCGACGAGCTTGGTGTCCGTCACCCGGCACGCGGCGAAGCCGATGGTGTCTCCGTCGAGCCGTGGGATGCCGGTGCCGGGGGCCGGCCGCCAGGGCAGCCGCTCGAAGTGGTTCAGCGTGGCGTCGGCGAACTGACGGGCGACCGAACTTCCGTGGGAACCCAGCAGGTTGACCCCGAAGGAGCCGTGGGCGCGCAGGGCGCTGAGCGTTCCGCTGGTCACCGAGAGGCAGACGGACAGGATCGGTGGGGCCAGGCTGACGCTCGACAGCGAGGAGCATGTCATTCCGCGCGGGCGTCCCGCCTCGTCGACCGTGGTGACCACGGACACGCCGGTCGGGAAGGAACCCATGAACGCGCGATACGCCTCGTTGCCCACCGGATCCGGCTCCACATCCGTTCCCTTCCTCGCCGCGTCTTGATGTCCGCGTCCCGGTTATCGCGCCGGTTCGCGTTCCCGCCACGCCTGCCCGAGCTGGTCGAGATGGACCAGGCCGGCCAGTACCTCGTCGGTTTCCACACCGAAGTCGATCAGGCAGGCGATCTCGTCCACACCGATGTCGTACAGGGCCTCGCACATCCGCAGACCGTCCTGGACCGTGCCGAACAGGCCGCTGGTCTCGAAGTAGCGGTCAAACGCCTGGCCGACCATGAAGTCGATGTCGGCCGGGCTCATCTCCTTGAGATCCAGTGCGACCGCGTTCGCGCCCGCGGCCTTGGCGGCGTGGATGACCAGGTCGAAGGAGCTGGCCAGATACTTGCTGAACGGCTCGCGGACCGTCTCCTTGACCTTCTGCCTGTCCGGGCCGATGAAGGTGTGCAGCATGAGTGCGACGTGTCCGTCGCCCTCGGTCTCGTCGTGGTGGTCGCGGAAGGACTGCCGGTACTCGGCGATCCGCTTCTCCAGTACGTCGACGCCCTGGCCCAGCAGATGAGTCAGCACGCCCGCGCCCATCTCGCCCGCGTCCCGGAAGGTCTGCGGGTTGCCCGCGCTGGTCAGCCAGACCGGCAGTTCCGACTGCACGGGGGGCGGGAAGACCGTCACGTCGACGGTCTCGCCCGCGCCGTCGACGAACGACGCGGGTTCCTGCCGCCACAGGCCGCGGATCGACTTCACGGTGTCGATCAGCCCGGACCTGCGGGTGGGGTAGCCCTCCGGGCGCAGCACGAAGTCGGCGGCGTGCCAGCCGGACGCGAACGCGATGCCCACCCTGCCCTTGGAGAGGTTGTCCACGATGGACCACTCCTCGGCGATGCGCACCGGGTGGTGCAGCGGGGCCACCACGCTGCCGGCCCTCACCGCGACTCTCTCGGTGACCGCTGCCACCGCGGCACCGGTCACCGCCGGGTTCGGGTACAGGCCGCCGAACGCGTGGAAGTGGCGTTCAGGAGTCCACACCGAGGCGAAACCGTGGGTGTCGGCGAATCTGGCTCCCTCCATCAGCAGCCGGTATCTGTCGCCGGCATCCTCCTTGTCGTTCGCGAAGTAGAAGAGACCGAAGTCCATGGCGCCTCCTGACACACAGAGCTGAGTAAGTGAGAACGAGCGGGTTCGCACGGCGGCTGGTTCAGCGTGCGGCTCCCGCGCGGCCGTAGGCCCGCGTCGCCGCCGGGGCGGCCAGAGCGATCAGCGCCAGGCAGAACGCGAGCGCGAACGGGGCGGGGTGGCCGGAGAAGCCCGCGGCCGAGGCCGTGTCCGACGTGCTCAGCAGGTCGCGCACCGTGCTGGTCACCGCTGTCACCGGGTTCCAGGCGACCACGTCGCGCAGCCAGCCGGGCAGGCCGTCCGGAGGCACGAAGGCATTGGACAGGAACGTCACCGGCAGGAGGCACACCGGTACCACGGAGATGACCGCCTCGGCGTTGCGGAAGGTCAGGCCGAGGAGGATTCCCAGACACGAACAGCCCATGCCCAGCAGCATCTCCAGGCCCATCCCCGCGAGCACCGCGGGCAGCCGGGCGCCCACCGTCCAGCCGGCGATCCCGGCCGCCGACGCCACGCCGGCCATCGCCACCACCACGAGGACCGAGTCCACCGCGACCCGTCCGCACAGCACGGCCAAGCGGCTGACCGGCAGCGAGCGGAGCCGGTCGAACATGCCGTCCTGCAGGTCGCCGACCACGCCCAGCGCGGAGAGCGCGGTCATCGAGACGGCCATCGAGGTGACCACTCCCGCCGACACGTACGCGCCGTACTCCCCGCCGCCCGGGACCCGCATACCGCCGCCGAACAGGATCCCCAGACCGAGGACCATCGCGACCGGCATCACGGTGAAACCGATCAACTTCTCCGGCAGTCGCAGCAGATGCCGCAGGTCGCGGCCGGCGATCGCCCAGGTGTCGCTGACGAACTCGGTCATGTCGACGGATGCCGATCAGGCGTGGCCGGCGAGGAGGATCCGGTGCATCGGCGTGTCCAGAAGCGCGAGCCGGCGCAGCCCCGTCTCGGCCAGCCACCCGTCGTACTCGTCCACCAGGAAGGCGTCGCCGCCCCCGGTGGCCAGCATCGACACGGCGAACAGCATCGCGAACCGGTCCTGGACCGACTTGGCGTCCTGCTCGCCGGTGACCAGGTGGTCGGCGATGCAGATCATGCCGTTCTCCGAGAGGGCCTGCTTGGACTTGTGCAGCAGTTCCCGCGCCGACTCCGGGGTCTGGAGATGGAAGATGTTGACGAAGAGCAGCAGGTCGTGGCCGGAACCCCAGCTCTCGGTCCAGAAGTCGCGCACCTGGACCTGGAACCGGTCGGCGACACCGAGCCGCCCGGCCTGCTCCTCGGCGATCGGGGCGATGTGCGGGGCTTCCAGGCCCGTGGCGCGCCACTGCCCGAACTGGCGCAGCAGAAGCTGGCTGTAGAGCCCGGTACCGCAGCCGATGTCCAGCACGGAGGCGGGCCGGTCGGTGGGCCAGTCCAGCGTCTCGAACCCGCCGCGCAGCGCTTCGACGACGGGTGGCGCCCAGAAGTTGATGCCGCGCACGAGCGAGGCGTAGTTGTGCTCGTCGATCTGGTTGAGCTGGAGCTCGCCGACCTCGTCGCGGTTGTCGTGGCGCACCGCGTCCGCGAGGTTCCGCCAGGAGCGCCAGGCCAGTTGACGGTCGTATTCGATCTTGCCGACGAGGCTGAACAGCCCGTCGGGCAGGAGGCATTCGCGCATCTCCTCCGGCATCCGGTAGACCGCGGGGCCGTCGTCGGCCGAGCCGCGCTCGACGATGTCGTACGCGTACAGGCCGTCCATCAGCACGCGCATGGCCCGCCGGTTGGCCTGGCACGCCTCGGCGAGCTGGTCACTGGTCATGGGGCCCGTGCTCAGCTTCGCGAACACGCCGAGGTCGTGCGCGGCCTCGATGGCGCCCGGTGCCCACAGCGAGATCAGGTGCTCGTAGATCCGGTGGGCGGAGTGCACGACCTTGCCGCCACCCCGCCAGTCGGACAGCAACGCGGTGTCCACGAGCGGACGGATGTTGTGTTCCGGTGCGGGCGCGTCGTCCGCTTCGAGACCGGCGGACGTATTGACGCCAGGCGTCATCGCAGTGCTCCTTCGGGGGTAGGCGGCGCCTTCTCGGCCCAGCGGTTCACCGGGCCGAGGCGGTCCGGTATCTGCGGGCGGCGAGCGGCATGGCCAGCGCGATCATCACGGCGATCAGAACCATGGCGACGGGCACGGGGTGGAGTGCGGGGAAGGAGGTGTCGCCGACGGAGGAGGGGTTGCCGAACAGCTGGCGCACGGCCTCGACGACCGACGACAGCGGGTTCCAGACAGTGATGGCCTGCAGCCATCCCGGCAGCCCGCTGGGCGGGATGAAGGCGCTGGAGAGGAAGGTGAGCGGCATCATGACCATGGACATCACCGCGCTGACCGCTTCGACGTTGCGCAGCGACAGGCCGAGCAGAGCGCCGAGCCAGGCCGCGCCCAGGCCCAGCAGCAGCAGGAGGCCGAACGCGGCCACGATGTTGCCGACGCCGGTGTGTACCCGCCAGCCGATCAGATAGCCGACCACAGCCATCACGACCACGGCGATCGACGACAGCAGCAGGTCGGAGACGGTGCGCCCGATCAGCACGGCGTAACGGGACATCGGAAGCGAACGGAACCGGTCCACCAGCCCGTTGCGCAGGTCGTCGACGACACCGACCGCGGTGGTCTGCAGGTTGGCCAGCATGACCTGGGCGAAGATGCCGGCCATGATGTACTCGCGATAGTCGCCGCCCTCGACCTGCATGGCGCTGCCGAACAGGAAGCCGAACACGATCACGTACATCACCGGCATCAGCGTCACGCTCAACAGCCGCTCCGGCACCCGGGCGATATGCCGCAGGTGGCGGCCTATCAGGGCGAGGGAATCACTGAGGGACTCGGTCACGCCACGGCTCCTTCGGCCACCGGCCGCGGCGCGGCGCCGGTCAGGGACAGGAAGACCTCGTCCATCGACGGGCGGCTGAGCTGGAAGTCGGCCACCGGGATGCCGGCCTCGGCCAGCTCGGTCGCCACCGTCGCTATGCCACGGACGCCTTCGGTCATCGACACCGAGACCGTCCTCCTCTCCTCGTCCACGAGGGGCTCGTCGCCGCTGAACCGGCTCAGCACCTTGGTCAACTCGATGACGTCCTTCGCGGAGACGGCGGTGACCCGGAGGCGGTCGTCGCCCACCCGGTCCTTCAGCTCGTCCGGCGTGCCCTCGGCGATGACACCGCCGTTGTTCAGCACGGCGACGCGGTCCGCGAGCTGGTCGGCCTCTTCGAGGTACTGGGTGGTGAGGAGGACGGTGACGCCGCCGCGCACCTGGCCGCGGATCACCTCCCACAGCGTCAGCCGGCTCGTCAGGTCGAGCCCGGTGGTCGGCTCGTCCAGGAACAGCACCGGCGGCTCGGCGATCAGGCTGGCCGCGAGGTCCAGCCGGCGCCGCATGCCGCCGGAGTAGGTCTTCACCGGCCGGTCGGCGGCGTCGGTCAGGTCGAGCCGTTCGAGCAGCTCGTCCGCTCTGACCCGCGTGGTGCTCCGGCCGAGGTGATAGAGGGTCCCGATCAGGCGCAGGTTCTCCCGGCCGGTCAGCCTCTCGTCCACCGCCGCGTACTGACCGGTCAGCCCGATGCGCCGGCGTACCTCCTTCGGCTGACGACGCACGTCGAAACCGGCCACGGCGGCCTCGCCGCCGTCCGCGGCGAGCAGGGTGGCAAGAATTCGGACGATGGTGGTCTTTCCGGCCCCATTGGGGCCGAGCAGCCCGAAGATCGTGCCGGCGGGGACCGACAGGTCGACACCGTTCAGCGCGTCCTTGGCCTGTTTACCGCCGTATCGTTTACGCAGCCCCTCGGCCTGGATTGCAATATCCACACGTTCACCCCCATAGACTCAAAGTCCGCGCTGGTCACGGCTCAACGATTCAGGTCGGACAACGCCGGATTTTCCGCAGGGAAACAGACAACGTCAACTGCTCCACCGATGGCGGCGGTTGTCGCATCGACTGTGCCGAAGCTAGCATTGACAAGGCCGGATCCGGACTTCTCATCGAAGAATCTGATACGTGCGGGACAGGTATCTCGGAGCCTGGTGATACCGTGCTGACGATCCGGTCGGACCGCGGATGTAAGGATTGTGAATGACCTTCGAAAAATCAATGCCGATCGATGAAAGTGCGAATTCGGGCGACCGAGAGCCGGAAATAACACTTCGACCGCAACCGGTATGGGTTCAGCTGGCTTTCGCTTTCACGCTCCTTTTCATGGCGCTCCATCTCTACTGGGCGGTCGGCGGCACCTGGGGACTGCCGCTGCTGGCGCTGCAGGAGAAGGCCGCGGTCCAGGCGGTCAACTGGGTCGTCAGCGTCATCATGGTGATCGGCGCGTTCTTCGTTCTCGCGCTGAACCATCCGATCGCCCGGCGGGTTCCCTCCTGGACGCTGCTGGTTCCGATATGGACCGGGGCGGTCGTGTGCGTCTCCCACGCGATCTACGGTCTGATCACCAAGACCCTCTACCTGAGCGGGTGGCAGGGCGCCGTCAACTTCCCGGTCGTGTCCGGTGTCAGCCCGGCCACCGCCGCCGCGGAGAACCGTCAATCCGCGATACTGGACATCGTCGTGTTCGAGCCCTGCTTCCTGATCCAGGGCCTCCTGCTGGCCCTGGCCGCCTGGCAGTTCATCCGCACGCCCACCGGGCGGCGCAGGTGGCGGATGTCGCTCATCGCGGGCGTCGCGGTGATCGACGTGTTCGGCCTGCTGCTGGACCTCGCCGGCAAGCAGTTCGCGATTTCCTGACCCTCGCGTCGGTACCGGCCGGCCACCGCCCCGCGCCGGTCAGCCGGCGACGGAGGCGGTGGTGAGATGGCCCGCGAGGTCGCGCACGAGAGCCTCGGGGTCCTCCAGCAGGTAGAAGTGACCACCGGGGTAGACCCGGTGGTCGAAGCGGCCGGTGGCGGTCGCCGCCACCCACTCTTTCAGGCCTTCGACCGGCACCTCCTCGTCCCCGTCCCCGACGTACGCCGTGACCGGTGTGGCCAACGGTGAGACCGGGCGCGGGAGATAGGTGCCGATCAGATGGAAGTCCGCCCGGATCGCGGGCAGTACGAGCTCCCGCAGATCCGGGTCGTCCAGCACGGTGCCGGCGTCCGGGTCGCCGAGCCTGCGCACCTCGTCGACGATCGCGTCGTCGCCGCGCCGGTGCACACTCTTCGGCACCACCCGGTGCGGGGGCAGCTGCCCGGAGACGAACAGCCACGCCAGGGGCGAACCGGTGCGCTGTTGCAGGCGCAGCGCCACCTCGTAGGCGACGGAAGCACCCATGCTGTGCCCGAAGAAGGCGAGCCGTCCTCCGGCGTAGCCCTGCAGCGCGTCGGCGATCCGGGTCGTCAGCGCGCCCATCTCGTCGACGCACGGCTCCATCACCCGGTCCTGCCTGCCCGGGTAGCACACCCCGATCACCTCGATGTCCTCGGGCAGCCACCGGGGCCAGTCACGGAACACACTGGCCGCGCCGCCCGCGTGCGGGAAGCACACCAGCCGCAGTCGGGGCTCGGCCGCCTTGCGGTACCAACGCAACCACTTCAGCGGGCTGACGTCGGCGGGCCGGTTCACAGGCGTGCTCCGCTCTCGGTCCCGTACGCGGCCAACGCGGCCTCGTCCGGCTGGAAGCGCGTCGGCAGGCCGCACAGCCCGGTGAGGAAGTTGGAGTGGATCCGCTGCGGCTCGCCGGTGATCTCGAACCCGGTGGTGTAGGTGCGCAGGGCGTCGAGCATCGCGTTCACCTCGGCCCGGCCCAGATACGCGCCGATGCAGAAGTGCGGGCCGTAGCCGAAGGTGATGTGTTTGTTGGGTGACCGGTTCAGGTCGAAGACATACGGGTCCGCGAAGACCTCCTCGTCCCGGTTGGCCGAGCTGTTCCACAGCGTGACAACGTCACCCGCGGCGATCACCTGTCCGTGCAGCTCCATATCCGCCACCGCGCGGCGGCCGAAGTGCATCGCCGGGGTCGCCCAGCGCAGCACCTCCTCGGTGGCCGACTCCAGCGTCACCTTCCGGTCGCGCAGCAGTTGCCACTGGTCCGGGTACCGGCTGAGGGTCAGCACCGAGTCGATCATCGAGAGCCGGCTGGTCTCGTCGCCGCCGAGGATCAGGCTGTAGCAGTTGAGGACGATGACCTCCTCGGTCAGCAGCTCGCCGTCCACGGTGCTGTTGGCGAGAACGCTGATCACGTCGTCGGTCGGCCTCGCGCGGCGCTCGGCGACCAACTCGCTGAAGTACAGCAGGATCTCGTTGCGGGCGAGCCAGGCATCGGTGGCGGACTGGCCCTCCTCGTCCGAACTGAGCGCGGACTTGGTGAGGCTCAGCAGGAACTCGCGGTCCGCGGTGGGCACCCCGAGCAGGTCGGAGATGGTGTTCAGCGGAATGTGCTCGGCCACGTCGGTGGCGAAGTCGCACTCACCACGGCGCACGGCCTCCACCACCAGCCGCGTGGTGTTGGCCCGGACCCGGTCGACGATGGGCTTGAGCGAGTGCGGGGAGAAGCTCTTGAGCAGCACGTTGCGCAGGTTCCGGTGCATGGCCCCGTCGGTGACGGCGAGCATCTTGCCGGCGGCGGAGTCGCCCCCGGAGAGCAGCGTGACCAGCACGTTGCCCTTCTCGGAGGTGAGCCGCTTGTTGTCCTTGTACAGCGCCATGACATCCGCGTACCGGCTGACCACCCAGAAGCCCGGTGCGTCGCCGGCCGGTGGATGCCAGTGGAGCGGCCGGGTGGTACGCAACCGCCGCCAGTACGCGCTGAGGTCGTTCTCCTCGAACGTCCGGGGACGGGTCAGATCGATGGTGGAGATGTCGTCCGGTATCGGCATCGTGTGCGCGGTCATTTTTCCGCCGTTCATCGTGGTCTGCGAGAGAGGGTCCGACTACTTGCTTTCCTGGAGCTTTTCGGCGAGTACGCGGCCGATTTCCGCGGCCGGTTCGGGCCGCATCATGTGGGGATGGGTGCAGCGCACCACCCGGTACTCGATTCTTCCGGTCACGAACGGCCGCCACCGCTCGGCCCGCGCGGCCAGTTCCGCCGCGGGCACCGTCTCGTCCGGCTCGGCCACGAAGACCACCACATCGCTGTCGAGCGGCTGCGGCTCGAACCCGCCGATCAGGGTGCGGCTGTTGGCGAACACCTGGGCCAGCGCGGCGATCGCGGACTCGTCGAGGTTGGCGAAGACGCTCTGACGCTCCCTCAGCACGTCCGCCACCATGGCGTATTCCAGCGGCTCATCGCCCAGACCGGCCATGTCGTAGCCGACGAAGTCCAGCATGATCCGCAGCGCGTCCTGCTGGTCCGGCAGGCGCTCCGGCGCCGGTTCGGCGCGGTCGATGGGGTACTGGTCGAGGTTGGCCAGCAGCCCGACCTCCTCCCCCTCGGCCCGGAGCCGGGTGGCCATGGCGTGGATCACCAGACTGCCCAGCGACCAGCCGAGCAGGTGGTAGGGGCCGTGCGGCTGGACGCCGCGGATCTGCGCGATGTAGTCCTCCGCCATCTCCTCGATGCTGGCCGGCAGCGTCGCCGACGGATCGGCGAGCCCCCTGGCCTGAAGTCCGTAGAGCGGGCGGTCCGAACCGATGTGCTTCATCAGGCCCGAGTAGACCCAGCTCAGCCCACCTGCCGGATGCACACAGAACAGCGGTGCCCTGGCGCCGGTGGTACGCAGCGGCAGCAGCACGTCCAGCGTGTCCCCCTCGGCGCCGCCGGCCAGCTGACCGGCCAGTTCCGCGACGGTGGGCGCCTCGAAGATGGTCCGGATACTCAGCCGCGCGCCGAACGTGGCGCGGACCTTGGTGACCAGCCGCATCGACATGATGCTGTCCCCGCCGAGGTCGAAGAAGCTGTCCTTGACACCGACCGCGTCGAGGCCGAGCACCTCGGCGAACAGGCCGCTCAGGATCTCCTCCTGCAGCGTGCGCGGTCCCGTCCAGTCCGTGGGGTTGACCTCGGGTGCCGGAAGCGCCGCGCGGTCGAGCTTGCCGTGCCGGGTCAGCGGCAGTGCGTCCAGGACGACGACGGCCGCGGGCACCATGTAGTCGGGCAGCCGTTCCGCGAGGGCGGCGCGCAGGGCGTGCACCTCGACCGTCGCCCCGTCGGCCGGCACCACGTACGCGACGAGGCTCTTGGTGTCCTCGTCGTTCCGGCGGGTGGTGACGACGGCCTGGCCGACGGTCCCGTGCTCGTTGAGCGCGGTTTCGATCTCCCCGAGTTCGATCCGGAAGCCGCGGATCTTCACCTGCTCGTCCGCCCTGCCCACGAACTCCAGCACGCCGTCCCGGGTCCAGCGCACGACATCTCCGGTCCGGTACATCCGCGACCCCTCGGGTCCGAACGGATGCGCCACGAACCGCTCCGCGCTCAGCCCCGGCCGGCCCAAATACCCACGCGCCAAGCCGTCGCCGGCCACATACAGCTCACCCGCCACGCCCACCGGCACCGGACGCAGCCACCCGTCCAGCACGAACACCCGTGTGTTCACCACCGGTGAACCGATCGGCACCCCGCCGCCGGCCACCAGCGGACCACTCGTCGTCACGGCCACCGTCGACTCGGTCGGCCCGTACGCGTTCACCATCCGGCGGCCCGGCGCCCACCGCGCCACCAGCTCCGCCGCGCACGCGTCACCTCCCACCACCAGACACCGCAACCCGCTCAGCTCACCCGCCGCCTCCACCGGCACGCTCGCCAGTGCGGCGGGCGGGATGAGGGCGTGGGAGACGTTCCGCGTCCTGAGGACGTCCGCGAGCGCCTCGCCCACCAGCGGTCCGGCGGGCGGCACCACCAGAGCCGCACCGGCACCCCACGCCATGCACAACTCCAGCACCGACGCATCGAAACTCGGCGAAGAGAACAACAACACACGCGAGCGCGCGTCCACGGCGAACCGCTCCACACACGACACCGCGAAACCGGCCAGCCCCCGGTGCGAGACCACCACGCCCTTCGGCCGCCCCGTCGATCCCGACGTGTAGATCACATACGCCGGGTGATCAACTCCCAACCGGGCCAACCGGTCTCCCTCATCCACCGGCGAGCCGTCGACCGCGTCCCTGCCCGGATCGGAGTCGACCGTCAGCCATCGCAACCCATCGACCAGACCGGCCAGCCGCCCGGCGGTCTCCTCCGACGACAACACCAGTGCCGGAGAAGCGTCATCCAGAACGAACCTGATCCGCTCGGCCGGATACTCCGGATCCACCGGCAGATACGCGCCACCCGCCTTCAGCACTCCGAGCTGCGCCACCACCATCTCCACCGACCGCGGCAACACCAACGCCACCACGCGCTCCGGCCCCACACCCGCGTCGATCAGCAGCCGCGCGAGCCGGTTCGACCGCTCGTCCACCTCCCGGTACGACAAGGACTCGTCACCGCGGACCACCGCGACCGCTTCCGGGTCGCGCGCCACACACTCCGTGAACAACCCCGAAAACGTCGTCGGCACCACATCGGGCCGCGCCGGCCGGTTCCACTCCCCCAGCACCCGACGGCGCTCCTCGGGGGTCAGCAACTCCGCCTCGCCGACGGTCTGTTCCGGACCGGCGGCGAAGTGGCCGAGCAGTCCGACCAGCCAGTCCATCCAGCGCACCATCTCGGCGCGCTCGAACAGCTCGCCCCGGTACTCGAACTTCAACAGCAGTTCCCTGGTCGGAACGGCGATCAGCGAGAACGGGTAGTGGTTGGCGTCCCGCGCCTCCAGACCGGTGATCCGCCGCCCCTCGGTGGGCTTTCCGAGGGCGCCGGTGTCCATCGGATAGTTCTCGGTGACGGTGAGGGTGTCGAAGAGGGTGTCGACGCCCTGGGCACGCAGGATGTCCGGCAGCCCGAGGTACTGATGGCCCATCAGCTCGGTCTGCTGCTCCTGCAGGCGGCCCAGAAGCGCGGCCCAGGACTCGCCGGGCCGTACCCGGACGCGTACCGGCAGGGTGTTGATGAACAGGCCGACCATGCTCTCCACGCCGGGGATCTCGGGCGGCCGGCCGGAGACCGTGCCGCCGAACACGACGTCGTCACGACCGGTCAGCCGTCCCAGCAGGACGCCCCAGGCCGTCTGGATGACGGTGTTCAGGGTGACACCGCAACGCCGGGCCGCGGCGCCCACCGCTGTGGTCAGCTCCTCCGGAACGCGGTGCAGCAGTTCGTCCGGTACGGTCGCCCGGCGGCCGGAGTCCTCGGGGGCGATCAGCGTCGGATCGCCGACGCCTTCGAGCACCTTCTGCCAGGCGGCGAGCGCGGACTGCCTGTCCTGTCGGCCCAGCCAGGACAGGTACTCCCGGTACGGGGTGGGCGCGGGCAGTTCCCCGCCCGCGTACAGCACGAACAGCTCGCGCATCACCAGGGGCGCCGACCAGCCGTCCAGCAGGATGTGATGGGTGGTGAGGACGAACCTGTGGCGCCCGTCGCCCAGCTGGACGAGGGTGAACCGGAACAAGGGGGGCCGCTCCACATCGAACCGGTCCACCCGGTCGGCGGCCATGAACGCGGCCCGTCCGGCTTCCCGTTCCTCGCTGGTCAGACCACCGAGGTCCAGCTCCCGCCACGGCAGTTCCACGTCCTGCCGTACCACCTGCACGGGACGGTCCAGGCCCTGCTGCCGGAACGCCGCCCGCAGGTTGGCGTGCCGGCGCAGCAGCCCGGCCGCCGCCTCCCGGAGCCTCGGCGCGTCCATGCCTCCCTCGACGTCCACGGCGATCTGGACGTTGTAGACGTCCGGGGAGTTCTCGTCGAACTGGGCGTGGAAGAGCAGGCCCTCCTGCAACGGGGTGAGCGGCAGCACGTCTTCGAGCCGGCCGGGTTCGGCCGTTTCGACCAGGTCGATCTGCGCCTGGGTCAGCGGGACCAGCGAGAGGTCGGAGGGGCTGTGGCCACCGGCCGAGGGCCGGGCCACATGCGCGACGAGGGCGCCGAGAGCCTCGAACCAGGTCTCGGCGAGCTCGCGCACCTCGTCCTCGGTGAACAGCGCGTCCGCCCACGACCAGACGGCGATCAGGCGCGGGCCGTCGGCCCGGTCCTGCGTCTGCGCGTTCAGGTCGATGCCGTGGCTCAGCGGCACCTCGGCGTCGCCGCCTCCGCCGAGGCCGCCGGACTCCGGTGCCGGACTCCACTCCTGGGGCGCCGCCTGCGCCTGCTCCTCGGCGACGGCGAACCTGCCCAGGTAGTTGAAGCCGATCTGCGGCTTGGGCGTGCCCGCGAGTATCGAGCTGGTCTGCGGGTTGAGGTAGCGCAGCAGGCCGTAGCCGATGCCGTTCTCGGGCAGCCTGCGAAGCTGCTCCTTGACCTCCTTCAGCGCCCTGCCCGCCGACGGACCCCCATCGCGGAACTCGTCCCAGTCGAGCCGGCCCGCGTCGACCCGGACCGGGAAGAGGCTGGTGAACCAGCCGACGGTGCGGTGCAGATCGACACCGTCGACGATCTCCTCGCGGCCGTGGCCCTCAAGGTCGATCAGTACGCCGGTGTGATCGCCCCGGTCGTGGGTCTGCCGCCACCGCGCCACCGCCGCGCCGAACGCGGTGAGCAGGACGTCGTTGACCCGGGCGTGGAACGCGGCCGGCACGGTCGTCAGCAGCGCCGCGGTCAGGTCGGTGGGCAGCACCAGGGACAGCGTGCGCGCGGTCGCGGTGACGTCCCGGCCCGGGTCGAGCGGTTCGGGGGTCAGCAGCGGATCGGACTCGCCGAGCACGTCCAGCCAGGTCTCCAGCTCCCCGACACGCTCGGCGTCCTGCGCGGCCTCGGTCAGCCGCTGGGCCCAGGTACGCAGCGATGTGCCCACCGGCGCCAGTTCCGGTGTCCGGCCGGCCGCCACCTCGGCCCAGGCGTCGGCGAGGTCGGGCAGCAGGATCCGCCACGAGACGCCGTCCACGACGAGGTGGTGCACGACCAGCAGCAGCCGGCCGGGGGCGGCCGGGCCGGCGTCGAACCAGACCGCCTGGACCATCGCGCCGGCCTCCGGGTCGAGCCGGTCCCAGGCGGCCTGGACATGCTCCCCGATACGGACGCCGGTCGCCTCCTTGCCCAGCCCGGCGATGTCCACCCGGTGGACACAGTCCGCGGCGCGCACCTCTCCGCGGGGCGGCACATCCAGGTTCCAGATCAGACGGCCGGTGCGGCGGAGCCGCATCCGCAGCGCGTCGTGGTGGTCGAGGACCGTCTGCAGGGCGGCTTCCAGACGCTTCATGCCGAGGTCGGCGGGGACGACCACCATCATGGTCTGGTTGAAGCGGGTGACCGGACCGCCGCGTTCCCGCATCCAGTGGATGATCGGGAGCAGCG
The DNA here is from genome assembly GCF_042790125.1 of Streptomyces scopuliridis. Lineage (GTDB taxonomy): Bacteria > Actinomycetota > Actinomycetes > Streptomycetales > Streptomycetaceae > Streptomyces > Streptomyces scopuliridis_A. The sequence goes on along the minus strand of NZ_JBHTZS010000003.1, from coordinate 408,788 downwards.
GCACCGAGCCGACGCCGTCGGTGTCACCGCGGTCACGCAAGGACTTCTCCGTACTCCTGGCGGCCGCCGCGAGGCCGGCGACGGTCTTGTGTTCGAACACATCCCGGGCGGTGAACTCGATGCCCACCGCGCGGGCCCGGCTGACCAGCTTGATGGAGACGATGCTGTCGCCGCCGAGGTCGAAGAAACTGTCGTCGACCCCGACGTCGGACAGGCCCAGCACATCGGCGAACAGCCCGCACAGGGTCCGCTCGGTCTCGTTGCCCGGCGCCCGGTCGCCCCGCGAAGGGGTGAACTCGGGGGCGGGCAGGGCCTTGCGGTCGAGCTTCCCGTGCGGGGTGAGCGGCAGCTCGCCGAGGGGGACGAACGCGGCGGGCATCATGTGGTCCGGCAGGGTGGCGGCCACCAGCTCCCGGAGCCGTCCGGTGTCGATCACGGCGTCGGCGACGGGAACGAGATAGGCGACGAGCCGCTTGCGGTGCTCCTCGTCCTCCCGCGCGCTGACGACGACGTGGGCGACCGCGGGATCCCCGGCGAGCACGGTCTCGATCTCGCCGAGTTCGATGCGGAAGCCCCGGATCTTGACCTGGTCGTCCGCGCGGCCGGTGAACTCCAGAGCGCCGTCCGCGGTCCACCGCACGATGTCGCCCGTGCGGTACATCCGTGATCCGGCCGGGCCGAAGGGGTTGGCGACGAACCGCCCGGCGCTCAGCGCCGGCCGGCCCAGATAGCCGCGTGCCAGCCCGTCACCGGCCACATACAGCTCGCCGGAGACGCCGACCGGGACGGGGCGCAGGCGGCCGTCGAGGACGAAGGCCCGGGTGTTGATCGCCGGGGAGCCGATGGGTACGGCGCCGTGGGGCGTCAGGGGCGTACTCATCGTGACGGCCACGGTCGCCTCGGTGGGGCCGTAGGCGTTCACCATGCGCCGGCCGGGCGCCCAGCGGGCCACGAGCTCGGGCGAGCAGGCGTCGCCGCCCACGACCAGGCCCCGGAAGTGGGTGAGTTCGCCGGCTTCCCCGGCCGGGACGCTCACCAGTGCGGCCGGGGGGATGAGGGCGTGGGAGACCCGGTGCGCGCGCAGGACCTCCACCAGCGCTTCGCCCACCAGCGGGCCGGCCGGCGGCACGACCAGGGCGGCGCCGGCCGCGACCGCCATGCACAGCTCCAGCACCGAGGCGTCGAAGCTCGGCGAGGAGAACTGGAGGACCCGCGACCGCGCGTCGACGGCGAACCGCTCCACGCACGAGGCGGCGAAGGCGGCCAGTCCCCGGTGGGAGACCACCACGCCCTTGGGCCGTCCGGTCGACCCGGAGGTGTAAATCACATACGCCGGGTGGTCGAGCCGCAGCGGAGCCGTCCGGTCCCCGTCGCCCACCGGCGAAGCGTCCGCCTGTTGGAGGCCCGGGTCCGTGTCGACCGCCAGCCACCGCTCCCCGCCGACCGCACCGGCCAGCCGCTCCGCTGTCTGCCGGGTGGACAGCGTCAGAGCCGGTCCGGCGTCGCTCAGGAGGTACTTCACCCGGTCGACCGGATAGTCCGGGTCCACCGGCAGGTAGGCACCGCCGGCCTTCAGCACCGCGAGCTGCGCCACGACCATCTCCACCGACCGCGGCAGCAGCAGCGCGACCACGCGCTCCGGCCCCACACCCGCGTCGATCAGGACCCGGGCGAGCCGGTTCGACCGCTCGTCCACCTCCCCGTAGGACAGCGGCGCCTCGCCGGACATCACGGCCACCGCGTCCCGGTCGCGCTCCAGGGTCGCCTGGAACAGCCGCGGGAACGTCGCGGGCACCACATCGGCCCGCGCCGTGTCGTTCCACTCCACGAGCATCCGGCGGCGTTCGGGTGCCGAGAGCACGTCGATGGACCCGACCGGCAGGTCGGGATCGGCGACGACGGCCTCCAGGAAGCGCACCAGCCTCTCCCCCATCGTCTCGACCGTCGCGCGGTCGAAGAGGTCGAGGCGGAACTCCACGATGCCGTCGATGCCACGCGGTTCGCCCTCGCGGTCGACGCTCTCGTTGAAGCTCAGGGAGAGGTCGAACTGGGTGGATTTCACCGGCACCTGGCGCACGGCGCAGTCCAGGCCGGTGAGTCCGATGCCGCTCTCCGGCGTGTTCTGCAGGGCCAGCGAGACCTGGAAGAGCGGGTGGCGGGCGAGCGAGCGCTCCGGGTTCAGCACCTCGACCAGCCGCTCGAACGGCACGTCCTGGTTGGCGTAGGCCGCGAGGTCGGCCTCGCGGACCCGGCCCAGCAGCTCCGTGAACGTGGGCTCGCCGGACAGGTCGGTACGCAGCACCAGTGTGTTGATGAAGAAGCCGACGACCCGTTCCAGCGCGTCGTCCGTACGGCCCGCGATCGGGCTGCCGATCACGACGTCGGACGTCGAGCCCAGCACCGACAGCAGCGAGGCCAGGCCCGACTGGAGGACCATGAACAGCGTGGTACCGGTCTGCCGGGCCAGCCCGGTCAGGCCGCGGTGCAGCTCGGCGGGAAGGTGCACCAGCACCGAGTCGGCCTGGTGGTCCGCCGCGGCCGGCCGTGGCCGGTCGGTGGGCAGGCGCAGCTCGTCCGGCAGGTCCGCCAGCGCTTCCTTCCAGAAGGCGAGTTGCTGGTGGACGCGGCTCTCCGGGTCGTCCTCCGAGCCGAGGATGCCGTCGTTCCACAGGGTGTAGTCGGCGTACTGGACCGGCAGCGGCTGCCAGTCGGGCGCCCGGCCCGCGGCCCGGTCGGTGTAGGCGCGTGCCAGGTCGCCGGAGAACGGGTCGAGCGACCAGCCGTCACCGGCGATGTGGTGCAGCACGGTGAGCAGGACGTGCGACCGCGGGCCGGTCTCGAAGAGGGTGGTCCGCAGCGGGGTCTCGGTGGCCAGGTCGAAGCTCTGCGCGGACGCGGCCGCGATGGCGGTGTCCAGGTCCTCCGCGGTGGTGCGCACCAGCGCGAGTTCGCCGCCCCGGTCCGCGGGGAGGATCTCCTGGCGCGGTTCGCCGTCGGTGTCGGGGAAGACGGTACGCAGGCTCTCGTGCCGGGCGACCACGTCGCGTACGGCCGTGCGCAGCGCGTCGACGTCGAGCGGCCCGGTCAGCTGCACGGCCAGGACGATGTTGTGGGCCGTGCTGGTCCGCTCGAACCGGTTCATGAACCACAGGCGGCGCTGGGCGTGGGAGAGCGGGATCTCCCGCGGCCGCTCCATCGGCCGGAGGGGGGTCCGGGCACCGGCCGCACCGCCGATCCGGCCGACCAGTTCCGCGACGGTGGGCGCCTCCCACAGCTCGCGCAGCGGGAGTTCGACCGTGAAGGCCGACCTGATCCTGCTGACGACACGGGTCGCGTGCAGGGAGTGGCCGCCCAATTCGAAGAAGTTGTCGTGGATGCCGACCGACGGCAGGTTGAGCATCTCCGCGAACAGGCCGCACAGGATCTCCTCCTGCGGGGTGCGCGGGGCCTGACGGGTGACGAGCGCGGCGAAATCGGGGGCGGGCAGCGCCTTCCGGTCCACTTTGCCGTTCGGTGTCACGGGCAGCGCGTCCAGCGGCATGAAGACGGCGGGCAGCATGTACTCGGGCAGCCGGGCCGCCGCGTGGGCGCGCAGCGCGTCGACGGCCGGCACGGTCCGGTCGGAGACCGGGACCAGATAGGCGACGAGTCGGCTCTCGCCCGATTCGTCGGCGTGTGCGACGACGGCGGCCCTGGCGACGGCCTCGTGCGCGGTCAGCACTGCCTCGATCTCGCCCGGTTCGACCCGGAAGCCGCGGATCTTGACCTGGTCGTCGGCCCGGCCGGCGAACTCCAGCTGGCCGTCGGCCGCCCAGCGCGCCACGTCGCCGGTGCGGTACATGCGGGAGCCCGGCGCTCCGAACGGGTCGGCCACGAACCGTTCCGCGGTCGGGCCGGGCCGATGGGCGTAGCCGCGGGCGACACCGTCACCGGCGAGGTACAGGTCGCCCGTGACGCCGACCGGGGCGGGCGCGAGGGCGGAATCGAGCACGTAGACCCGGGTGTTGGCGATCGGCCGGCCGATCGGGGGCAGCCCGGGTCTGCCGCGCAATCGGGCCGAGGTGGACCACACCGTGGTCTCCGTCGGTCCGTAGACGTTGGTGACGTCGGCGGCCAGCTCGCACAGCCGGGTGGCGAGATCCGCCGGCAGCGGCTCGCCGCCGACGAGGACCCGCAGGCCGTCCAGGGCCTTCGGCCGCTCCGCGACCAGGGCCTGCCAGAGCGTGGGGGTCGCCTGCATGATCGTGGCGCCGGTGCCGCTGATCAGCCGGGCGAGCGCCGACGGGTCCAGCACCTCGTCGCGGGAGGCCACGACGACGGCGGCACCGGCGCTCAGCGGTACGAAGAGCTCCAGCGCGGCGATGTCGAACGCGATGGTGGTCACCGCGACCAGCCTGTCGGCGGCGCCGACGTCGAACCGGGTCCGCATGTCGGCGACCAGATTGGCGAGGTTGGCACGGGAGACGACGACGCCCTTGGGACGGCCGGTGGAGCCGGAGGTGTAGATGGCGTAGGCCGGGTTGGCCGGGTGGGGTGGCGCGGTCCGGTCGGCGTCGAGCGGACCGGTGCCGGGCAGCTGCGCGATCGCGGCGGCGACCGCCGGATCGTCGAGCACGACACGCCGGAGCCCGTCGGCCTCGGGCAGACCGGTCACGGAGGAGTCGGTGACCAGCGCGCAGGGCCGCGCGTCGTCCAGGATGTAGCCGATCCGGTCGGCCGGGTACTCCGGGTCGAGGGGGACGTAGGCGCCGCCGGTCTTGAGGACCGCCAGCAGGGCGGTCACGAGTGCCGCGCCCCGGGGCAGGGCGACGGCGACCCATGACTCCGGTCCGACGCCGAGGCCGGTCAGGTGGCGGGCCAGCCGGTTGGCGCGCGCGTCGAGCTCCCGGTAGGAGACCTCGCCATCGGCGTCGACGACCGCGGTCGCGTCCGGTGTCCGGACCGCGTTCTGTTCGAAGCGGCCGACGGGGAAGTCGGCGCCGACGGGCGCCGATGTGTCGTTCCACTCCGTCAGCAGCCGGTGGCGCTCGGCCTCGGGGAGGGTACGGACGCGGCCGACGGGCGCCTCGGGGTCGGCGCCGATCTGTATGAGGATGCCGACAAGAGCGTCCAGGATGCCCTGCGCGCGGTCGCGGTCGAACAGGTCCGGCCGGTAGCCGAGCCTGATCCGCATGCGCCGGCCCGGCGCGGGGAACAGCGCCAGCGGATAGTGGGTCGCGTCCTGGCCGACCGCGCCGGTGATCCGGATGCCCTCGGCCGGCTCGCCGAGGCCGTCCGCCTCCACGGGGTAGTTCTCGAACACGACCAGCGTGTCGAACAGTTCGCCCACCACCCCGGACTGCGCCTGGACCTCGGCGAGGGTGAGGTGGTGGTGCGGGAGCAGGGCCACCTGCCCGCGCTGCTGGCGTTCCAGCAACCGCGCCCAGGAGTCGGCCGGCCGCGCGGAGACCCGTACCGGCAGGGTGTTGATGAAGGAACCGACCATGTTCTCCACACCGGGGATCGCCGACGGGCGACCCGAGACGGTGCCTCCGAAGACGACGTCGTCGCGTCCGGTCAGCCGTCCCAGCAGGACGCCCCAGGCCGCCTGCACCACGGTGTTGAGCGTGACGCCACAGCGCCGGGCCGTCTCCGTCAGGCCGTCGCTCACCTCCTCCGTCAGGGTGACCAGCAGGTCCTGGGGCACCACCGCGGCGCGGCCGGCGTCCGCCGCGACCATGGTGGGTTCGCCGACCTCGCCCAGTGCGTCGCGCCAGGCGTCGAGCGCGGCCCGCCGGTCCTGCCGGCCCAGCCAGGACAGGTAGTCCCGGTAGGGCGTCACCGGCGGCAGTTCGCCGCCGGTGTACAGCACGAACAGCTCGCGCATCAGCAGCGGCCCGGACCAGCCGTCGAGCAGGATGTGGTGGTTGGTCAGCAGGAACCGGCAGCGGTTCTCGCCGAGCCGGATCAGGGTGAAGCGCACCAGCGGCGCGCGCCTCAGATCGAAGCGGCGCACGCGGTCGGCGGCCATGAACTCCGCGAGCAGGGTCTCCTGTCGCTCGGCGGGCTCGCCGCCGAAATCGGCCTCGAACCAGGGAAGTTCGACCTCGCGGTGGACCAGCTGCACCGGATCGCCGTTCTTGCGGCGGCGGAAGGCGACACGGAGGTTGGCGTGCCGGCGCAACAGCGTGGCGGCCGCGGCACGGAGCCGGCCCGCGTCCAGCGCACCGTCCAGGTCGACCGCGATCTGGACGGTGTAGACGTCGAGGGCCTCGCCGTCGTCCTCCGCGTACTGGGAATGGAACAGCAGCCCTTCCTGCAAGGGCGACAAGGGCAGGAGATCCTCGATGCGCGACTGGTTCACCATGACAACCCCTCGTCGTCCAGCTCGTTCTCGAACTCGTCCCATTCCCGCCGGTCCACCGGGACCAAGGTGGCCGCCTGCGTCCGGTCGGGGGCCGCCTGCCGGTTCTCCGGCCTGGCCGCGATGGCGGTCAGGGCGCGGAACCAGGTCTCGGCCAGGTCCCGCACCTCCGCCTCGTCGAACATTTCGTCCGGCCATGCCCACGCGGCGACCAGCCGCGGGCCGTCCGGATGGTCCTGGGTCTGCGCGTTGAGATCCAGGCTGTGCGCCATGGGCATGGCGGCGTCGCCGCCACCGGTGAGACCGGCCATGCCGGGCGGCGGACTCCAGTCCTGTGCCTCGGCGTCACCACCGCCCGCGGTGAACCGGCCGAGATAGTTGAAGCCGATCTGCGGCGCGGGCAGCCCGGCCAGTTGGGCGCCCGCGCGCTCGTTGAGGTAGCGCAGCATTCCGTAGCCGACGCCGCCGTCGGGCAGTGCGGCGAGGCCCGCGCGCACCTTGGCGAGCGCGGTCTCCACCGCCTCGCCGCCGGCCCAGAAGTCGTTCCAGTCCACCTGTCCGGGGTTGAGGCGCACCGGGAAGGAGCTGGTGAACCAGCCGACCGTACGGGCCAGATCGGCGCCCTTGACCACCGGCTCCCGGCCGTGGCCCTCCATCTCCACCAGCACGGCGTTGCCCAGGGACGGCTGGCGCCGGGCCCGCCAGGAGGCGACGGCCACCGCGAAGCCGGTGAGCAGGACGTCTCTGATTCCGGTGTCGAAGGCGGCCGGCACGCTGGTCAGCAGCGGTTCGGTCACCTCGGCGGGCAGGGTGAGGGTCAGTGTCCGCGCGGTGCCGAACACGTCCCGCCGCTTGTCCAGCGGGCGCGTCGCAAGGAGCGGGTCGGGACCGCCCAGAGCGGCACGCCACAGCGGCAGCTCCTCCAGCCTGCGTGCCTCATGGGCCTCCTCGGCGAGCCGGACGGCCCAGGTGCGCAGTGATGTGCCCACGGCGTCCAGTGCGGGTTCCCGGCCCGCCGCCACCTGGGACCAGGCGGCGGCCAGGTCCGGCAGCAGGATCCGCCAGGACACGCCGTCCACCGCGAGGTGGTGCACGGCCAGCAGCAGCAGGCCGGGCCGGCCGGCGCCCGCGTCGAACCAGACCACCTGCACCAGTGAGCCGGATTCGGGGGTCAGGCGCCCCGAGGCGGCCCGGCCGTGTTCGACGAGCAGCGCGCGCCGGGCCTCCTCGTCGCCGGATGCCGCGGCTTCGGCGAAGTCCACGCGGTGGACGAGTTCCCCGGCGCGTACCTCGCCGCGGGGCCGTACCTCGATCCGCCAGTCCTCGTCGCCGGCCCTGGTCAGACGCAGCCTCAGGGCGTCGTGCCGGTCGACCACCGCCTGTACGGCGGCGGTCAGCGCGGTGAGGTCGAGTGCGGCGGGCGTCCGCACCATCATCGCCTGGTGGAAGCCGTCGAGCGGTCCGCCGTGCTCCCGCCACCAGTGCATGATCGGGGTCAGCGGCAGCTCTCCGATGCCGGCGTCCGGGTCCTCGGTGAGGGTCTCGGACGCGGCCTCGGCTATCTGCGCGAGCGCCGCGGGGGTACGGCACTCGAACACGTCGGGGACGGTCAGTTCGATCCCGGCCGCACGGGCCCGGCTGACGAGCTGGATGGAGACGATGCTGTCGCCGCCGAGGTCGAAGAAGCTGTCGTCGGCCCCGACCGTCTCCCGGCCGAGGAGGTCGGCGAAGATCCGGCAGAGGGTCTTCTCGCGTGCGGTGGCCGGGTCGCGGCCCGGCACGCCGGTGTCGAACTCGGGTGCCGGCAGCGCGGCACGGTCGAGCTTGCCGTTCGCGGTGAGCGGCAGCGCGTCCTGCACGACGAAGGCGGCGGGCACCATGTAGTCGGGCAGGACGGCCGCGACGTCCTTGCGCAGCACGGCCTGCTCGGGTACGCCGGCGCCCGCTTCGGGCACCACGTAGGCCACGAGTCGGCGCAGCCCCGGCTGGTCCTCGCGGACGACCACCGCGGCCTGGGCGAGCCCGGACCGGGCGAGCAGCACGGTCTCGATCTCGCCGGGCTCCACTCGGAAGCCGCGTATCTTGACCTGCTCGTCGGTGCGGCCGACGAACTCCAGTTGCCCGGAGGCGTTCCAGCGCACCACGTCGCCGGTCCGGTACATCCGTCCGCCGGCGGGCCCGTACGGGTCGGCGACGAACCGTTCCGCGGTCAGGGCCGTGCGGCCCAGATAGCCGAGCGCCACGCCGGAGCCGGCGATGTGGAGCTCTCCGGCGACTCCCACCGGCACCGGCCGGAGCCGTTCGTCGAGCACCAGGACCCGGGTGTTCGCGACCGGGCGCCCGATCGGCGGCATGGTGTCGCCCGACAGCGGATCGCTGAGCGTGGCGGCGATGGTGGTCTCGGTCGGCCCGTACGCGTTGATGACGGTGCGTCCGGCCGACCAGCGCGCGAGCAGGCCCGGCGAGAGTGCCTCGCCGCCGGAGACGACGCAGCGCAGGGTGGGCAGCGCGCGCTCGGGCAGGGTGCCCAGAAGCGGGGCCGGCAGCATCACATGGGTGGCTCCGGCCGAGTCGATGGCGTCGGCCAGACCGTCGCCGGCCAACTCCCTGGCCGGGTCCGGCAGGGCGAGGGCGGCGCCCGACAGCAGGCTCATCGCCAGGTCACCGATCGACACGTCGAAGTTGGTCGACACCACCTGCAACACCCGGCTCTCGCCGTCCAGGCCCAGCCGCTCGGCGTGGCTGTGCGCGAACGACGCCAGACCGGTGTGGCTGACCAGCACTCCCTTGGGCCTGCCGGTCGACCCGGACGTGTAGATGACGTAAGCCGGGCTGCCGGGGGTGGCCCTGCCCCCGGCGGCGGTGGCGGGACGGGCGGCCACCGAGCCGGCGAACTCCGGCTCGTCCAGCACCCAGGTCGGCACCCCCGGCGCGGCGGGCAGCAGGCCGCACGACGCCTCGGTGGCCAGCAGCGCGGCCGGCGCGGCGTCCGTGAGCATGAACTCCAGGCGCTCGGCGGGGTACTCCGGATCCACCGGCAGATAGGCGGCGCCCGCCTTGGCCACCGCCAGGAACGCGGTGACCTGCCGCACGGAGCGCGGTACGGCGACCGCGACGATCCGCCCCGGGCCGACGCCGCGTGACATCAGTTCACGGGCGAGCCGGTTGGCGCGGCGGTCCAGCTCGGCGTAATCGGTCGTTTCGCCCTCGCACCACAGGGCGGTGGCCCCCGGCGTGCGCGCCGCCTGTGCCTCGAACAGGCCGGCCAGGGTGCCGGCCGGTACCTCGGCCGGGGTGCGGCTCCAGGTGCCGAGCAGCCGCTCCCGCTCGCCGGCGGTCAGCAGGTCGTGGTCGCCGATGGGGCGGTCCGGCTCGGCCAGCAGGCGGTCCAGCAGGGCGACCAGCCGGTCGGCGAGCATCTGGACGGTGCCGTGGGTGAACAGATCGGTGCTGTACTCGATGACACCCACGATGCCGTCGGGTTCGCCGTCCGCACCGGCCGTCTCGGCCAGGTTGAACGCCAGGTCGAACTTGGCCACGCGCAGACCGCTGGGCTGCTGGGCGATGGTCAGGCCGTCACCGAGGCTCAGCTCGGCGGGCGGGGTGTTGAGCAGGTTGAGCATGATCTGCAGCAACGGGTGCCGGGACATCGAGCGGTGGGGGCTCAGCACCTCGACCAGCCGCTCGAACGGCACGTTCTGGTTCTCGTAGGCGGCGGCGTCGGTGCGCCGCACCCGCTCGACCAGTTCCCGGAAGCTCGGGGCGCCGCTGGTGTCGGTGCGCAGCACCAGGGTGTTGACGAAGAAGCCGACCACGTCGTCGAGGGCGTCGTCGGTGCGTCCGGCGACCGTGGTGCCCAGGGGGATGTCGGTGCCGACGCCGAGCCGGGTGAGCAGTGCGGCGAGCCCGGCCTGCAGCACCATGAAGGGGCTCGCTCCCGCGCTCTTGGCCAGGTCGGCCAGCGCCCGGTGCAGCGGGGCTGCCAGGCGCAGCCGTACCAGGCCGCCCCGGTGGCTGGGTCTGGCGGGGCGTGGCAGGTCGGTCGGCAGCGCCAGTTCCTCCGGCATGCCGGCGAGCCGCTCGCGCCAGTAGTCCAGTTCCGTCGACAGCCGCGAGTCCTTGTCGTCCTCGTCGCCCAGGAGGTCGTGCTGCCAGAGGGCGTAGTCGGCGTACTGCACGGCCGGTGGCGTCCATTGCGGCGCCCGGCCGGCCACGCGGGCCCGGTAGGCGTCCGACAGGTCGCGCAGCAGCGGGCCGAGCGACCAGCCGTCGCAGGCGATGTGGTGGACGAGGAAGAGCAGCGCGTGGTCGTGCGGCCCCACGGTGAACAGATGGACGCGCACCGGCGGTTCGGCGGCCAGGTCGAAGCCGTACGCGGCGGCCTCGGCGACGGCCGCGTCCACCTCGTCCGGTCCGGTCTCGGTGATCCGCAGCCGGGGGGTGGCCGCCTCGGGGGCCAGGATGTCCTGGCGCGGCACCCCGTCGGTCTCGGCGAACGTGGTACGCAGGCTCTCGTGCCGGGCCACCACGTCGCCGATCGCGGCCTGCAGCGCGACGACGTCGAGCGCTCCGGCGAGCCGCATGGCCAAGGGGATGTTGTAGGTGGGGCTGGGGCCCTCCAGCCTTCCCAGGAACCACAGCCGGCGCTGGGCGAACGACAGCGGGATGCGTTCCGGCCGTGCTTGTGGCACCACGGTCCGCCGGGCGTCGTCGGCCCTGTCGATCAGCGCGGCCAGGCCGGCCACGGTCGGGTTCTCGAAGAAGTCGCGCAGCGGCAGTTCGGCCGCGAACTCGCTGCGGATCCGGCTGACCAGCTTGGTCGCCTGCAGGGAGTGCCCGCCGAGTTCGAAGAAGTTCGCCTCGACGTCGACCTCGTCGTCGCGGAGCACGGCGCGGAAGATCTCCCGCAGCGTGGTCTCGGTCGCGTTGCGCGGGGCACGGCCGCCGGTCCGGCCGGTGGACTCCGGCGCCGGCAGCGCCTTGCGGTCGATCTTCCCGTTGGGGGTCAGTGGCAGTGCCGGGAGTACGACGAAGGCCGCCGGCACCATGTATGCGGGCAGGCGCGCGGCGGTGTGCTCGCGCAGCGCCTCCGCCGAGGGCGCCTCGCGGCCTTCCGGAGCGACCACGTAGGCGACCAGGCGCAGCTCGCCCGGCTCGTCCTCCCGGGCCAGTACGGCTGTCTGCGCGACATCGGGATGGGCCGCGAGCAGCGACTCGATCTCGCCCGGCTCGATCCGGAAGCCGCGGATCTTGACCTGGTCGTCGGCGCGGCCGGCGAACTCCAGGTTGCCGTCCGGCAGCCAGCGGACCAGGTCGCCGGTGCGGTACATACGGGAGCCGGCGGGGCCGTACGGGTCGGCCACGAACCGCTCCGCGGTCAGTCCGGGCCGGCCTGCGTAGCCCCGGGCCAGGCCCGCTCCGGCCAGGTATGCCTCGCCCGGCGTCCCGACCGGGACCGGCCGCAGCGTCTCGTCCAGCACCAGCACCCGGACGTTCCACAGCGGGCGGCCGATCGGCGGGGTGACACCGGCGGTGAGGGGGTCGCTGACCGTGGCGCACACGGTGGCCTCGGTCGGGCCGTAGGCGTTGAGCAGCCGCCGGCCGTCCGCCCAGCGGGCGATCAGATCCGGTGCGGACGCCTCCCCCGCGACGATCACGTTCATGCCGTCGGGGAGCGCGCCCGGGGGCAGCACGGCGAGCGCGGCCGGCGGGATGTTGGCGTGGGTGACGCGTTCGCGGGCCAGCAGCGCGGCCAGCGGCTCGCCGACCGCCAGATCGTCGGCGGGGGCCATCACCAGGACGCCGCCGACGAGCAGCGGTGCGAGCACCTCCCAGACGGCCGCGTCGAAGCCGGCGGAGGCGAACTGCAGCATGCGGCTGCTCGCGTCGAGGCCGAACCGCTCGCGGATGGCGCCGAAGGTGCCGATGCCCTCGTGCGAGACCACCACGCCCTTGGGGACGCCGGTGGAGCCGGAGGTGTAGATCACGTACGCGGCGTTGGCCGGGGATGCCTTCCGTCCGGTGTCCGGCGCCGTGTCCGGCAGCGCGGCCAGTTCGCGCCGGACACCGGGGTCGTCCAGCAGCACGTGGGAAACCCCGGAGCCGGGCAGCCCGTCGGCGACCGGTCTCTCCGTCAGCAGCGTGGCCGGCCGGGAGTCGGCGAGCATGAACGAGATCCGGTCCGCCGGGTAGGCCGGGTCGACGGGCAGGTAGGCCGCGCCGGTCCTGCCCACCGCGAGCAGGGCGGCCACCAGTCGCGGCGTCCGCGGCAGGGCGACGGCCACGATGTCCTCGGGGCCGATGCCCCTGCCCGCCAGCAGCTGTGCCAGGCGGTTGGCCTCGGCGTCCAGTTGCGCGTAGGTCAGCTCCGTTCCGTCGTAACGGATCGCCACGGAGGCGGGGGTGGCGGCGGCCTGACGGCCGAACAGTTCGGCGATGGTGGCCCGCGGCATGTCGCGCGCGGTCGCGTTGAAGTCGTTCAGCACCTGGTGGCGTTCCGCCGGGGAGAGCACGTCGAGCCGGGTGAGCGGCCGGTCCGGGTCCGCGCACACCGCGTCCAGCAGAAGCAGCAGCCGGTCGGCGATGCGCGCGACGGTCCCCGGGTCGAACAGGTCGTCGCTGTACTCGACCAGACCGGTCATGCCGGCCGGCCGGCCCTGTTCGTCGTAGCGCTCGCGCAGGCTGAAGGCGAGGTCGAACTTGGCCGCGCCGATGCCGCAGTCCTGCGGGCCGATCTCCACGCCTGGCAGGGTGATCTCGGCGTCGGGGGTGTTCTGCAGGTTCAGCCAGACCTGGAAGAGCGGGTGGCGGCCGAGCGAGCGCTCGGGGTTGAGTACCTCGACCAGCCGCTCGAACGGCACCTCCTGGTTGGCGTAGGCGGCGAGGTTGTCCTCGCGCACCCTGCCCAGCAGTTCGGTGAAGGTCGGATCGCCGCCGGTGTCGATGCGCAGCACCAGGGTGTTGACGAAGAACCCGACCAGGTCGTCCAGCGCCTCGTCCGTGCGCCCGGCGACCGGGGTGCCCAGCGGGATGTCGGTGCCCGCGCCGAGCCGGGTGAGCAGTGCGGCGAGCGCGGTCTGGCCGACCATGAACAGGCTGGTCCTGGTCCGCCGGGCCAGCAGCGCCATCCGCTCGTGCAGCGCGGCCGGGACCGCGAAGGGGACCGTGGAGCCCGTGTGGGCGGCCACCGCGGGCCGCGGCCGGTCGGCGGGCAGTCGCAGCTCGTCCGGCAGTCCGGCCAGGGCCGTGCGCCAGAACTCCAGTTGGCGGGCGATCTCGCTGTCCGGCTCGGTCTCGCCGCCCAGTACCTCGCGCTGCCACAGCGTGTAGTCCGCGTACTGGATCGGGAGCGGAGCCCAGCCCGGCGCGCGGCCCCGCAGCCGGGCGGCGTACGCCTCGGCGAGGTCGCGGGCCATCGGCGCCATGGACAGGCCGTCGCCCGCGATGTGGTGCATCACGATGAGCAGTACGTGGTGGTCCGGGGCGAGTTCGTACAGGTGTGCCCGCAGCGGCAGTTCAGTGGCCAGGTCGAACCCGCGGAAGGCTGCCTCCCGCATCGCGGCGTCCAGCCCTGCCTCGTCGACCCGGGCGACCACGAGATCGGGAGCGGCCCGCTCCGCCGGGACGACCGACTGGCGGGGGGTGCCGTCGGTCTCGGGGAACGTGGTGCGCAGGCTCTCGTGCCGGGCCACCACATCACCGAGCGCGGCCCGCAGCGCGGACACGTCCAGCGCCCCGGTGAGCCGCGCGGCCAGCGGCAGGTTGTACGTGGAGCTCTTCTCCTCCAGCCGGTTGAGGAACCAGAGCCGACGCTGCGCGAAGGAGAGCGGGACGAGGTCGGTGCGGGGCATGGCGCGGACGGCCGCGCGGGCGTCGGCCGCACCGGCGGCCTTGGCGGCGAGGCCCGCCACGGTCGGGGTCCGGAAGATGTCGCGCACGGCCAGTTCCACGCCCAGCGTGGAACGGATCCGGCTGACCAGCTTGGTCGCCAGCAGCGAGTGGCCGCCGAGGGCGAAGAAGTCGTCGTCGGCGCCGGCCGAAGGAACGCCGAGCACCTCGGCGAACAGGCCGCACAGGATCTCCTCGCGCGGACCGCGCGGGGCGCGGACCGCCGGCGATTCGGCCTCGGGCAGCGGCAGCGCGGCCCGGTCCAGCTTGCCGCTGGGCGTCAGCGGGAACTCGTCCAGGGATACGAACGCCCCGGGCACCATGTGGTCCGGCAGCGCCGCCGCGACGTGCGCGCGCAGCGCGGCCGGGCGGACGGGGGCGGCGACCGGCACGACGTAGCCGACCAGCCGCCGGCCGCCGTTCGGACCGTCCTGGGCCACGACGGCGGCGCGGGCGACCTCCGGGTGTGTGCGCAGTACGGCCTCGATCTCGCCCGGTTCGATCCGGAAGCCGCGGATCTTCACCTGGTGGTCCGCGCGTCCCGCGTACTCCAGGAGGCCGTCGCCGGTCCAGCGCGCCAGGTCGCCGGTGCGGTACATGCGGGTGCCGGGCGGTCCGAACGGGTCGGCCGTGAACCGCTCCGCGGTGAGGCCCGGCCTGTGGTGGTAGCCGCGCGCCAACTGCGCCCCGGCCACGTACAGTTCGCCGGTGACGCCGTCCGGTACCGGACGCAGGGCCGCGTCCAGCACGTACACCTGGGTGTTCCACACGGGACGCCCGATCGGCACCGGTCTCCCGTGCGGGCCCCGGCCGTCCGCCGGCAGGGTGTGGGCGGTGACCACGTGCGTCTCGGACGGGCCGTAGTGGTTGTGCAGCTCCCGCTGGGCCGCGCCGCACAGGTCACGGACGCGATCGCCCAGCACCAGGGCCTCGCCGGCCTGGGAGACATGGCGCAGGGCGGGCAGGTCGACGCCGTGCTCCGCGACGGCCTCGCCGAGCGCGTCCAGCATCATGGTGGGCGCGTACACCTCGGTGACGTGCCGTTCCCGCAGCCAGGCCGCGAACCGGGCCGGGTCGCGCCGGGTCTCCTCGTCCGGCATCACGAGCGTCTTGCCGTCCAGCAGGGCGGAGAGGATCTCCTGGGCCGAGACGTCGAAGCTGATCGCGGTGAACTGGGCGACCCGGGCCCCTGGTTCGGCGGGGATGGCCGAGGCGTGCCAGGACATCAGGTTGACCAGCGCGCCGCCCGGCATCACCACGCCCTTGGGACGGCCCGTCGAGCCGGAGGTGTAGATCAGATAGGCGGGGTGCCGCGGCAGCAGCGGGGCGGTCCGCTCGTCGTCACGGGGGTCGGTGTCCGCCGGCTCGGCCAGTTCGGCGAGCACCCGTGGATCGTCCAGCGACAGCGCCGGGGGCCCGGCGGGCAGCCGGCCGGCGACCTCGGTGGTCGTCAGCAGCGCCCCGGGACCGGCGTCCTCAAGCATGAAGGCGATCCGCTCGGCCGGGTACTCCGGGTCGACCGGCAGATAGCCCGCGCCCGCCTTGAGCACGGCGAGCAGGCCGACGATGAGCTCCGCCGAGCGGGGCAGGGCCAGCCCCACGATGCTCTCGGGACCGATGCCGCGGCCGATCAGCAGGCGGGCGAGCCGGTTGGCCCGCGCGTTCAGTCCGGCGTACGTCAGCTCCTCGTCGCCACAGACCAGCGCCGGGGCGTCGGGGTGTGCCGCGACCCGGGCCTCGAACAGCGCGGGCAGCGAGGCGCCGGGTACCGGGTGCTCGGTGTCGTTGCGGGTGACCAGCAGGTCGTGGCGGGCGACCGGGTCCAGCACCTCGACCTTGCTCACCGCGCGGCCGGGGTCGGCGACGGCGCCCTCCAGCACTCTCACGAACGAGGCCGCGACGCGCTCGGCGGTCCGCTCGTCGAACAGGTCCTCGCTGTACTCGACGAAGCCCTCGACGCCGCCGGGACGCCCGTCTGCGGTGTAGCTCTCGCGGAGGCTGAACAGCAGGTCGAACTTGGCCACGGCAGCGTCGACGCGCTGTGTGCCGACCCGCACCCCCGGCAGCCGGAACGGCGCGGTCGGGTTGTTGTGGAGAGTGAGCATCACCTGGAAGAGCGGGTGCCGGGCCATCGAGCGCTCGGGGTTCAGCACCTCCACCAACCGCTCGAACGGCACCTCCTGGTGGCCGTAGGCGGCCAGGTCGGCCTCCCGTACCCGGCCCAGCAGTTCACGGAAGTCGGGATCGCCGGACAGGTCGGTGCGCAGCACCAGGGTGTTGATGAAGAAGCCGACCAGGTCGTCCAGCGACTCGTCGCCGCGTCCGGCGATCGGGGTGCCGAGCGGGATGTCGTCTCCGGCGCCCAGCCGGTGCAGCAGTACCGCGAGGCCCGCCTGCAGCGTCATGAACACGCTGGCCTGGCAGTTGCGGGAGAGCGCGACGAGGCGCCGGTGGACCTCCTGGTTGATCCGGAAGGGCACCGTGCCGCCCCGGTAGGAGGCGGTCGCCGGACGCGGGCGGTCGGCCGGCAGGTCCAGTTCGAGCGGCAGCCCGGCCAGCGTCTCGCGCCAGAAGGCCAGATGCCGTGACACCGTGCTGTCCGGGTCGTCCTCGCTGCCGAGTACGTCGCGCTGCCACAGGGCGAAGTCCGCATACTGCACCGGAAGCGGTTCGAGCGGCGGCTCATCGCCGTCGCGGCGAGCGCCGTAGGCGGCGGACAGGTCGCGGCCGAACGGCACGGCCGACCACTCGTCCATCACGATGTGGTGCATCAGCACCAGCAGGACGTGCTCCTCGTCGCCGAGCCGCAGCAGCCGCGCCCGTACCGGTGGCTCGGCGGTCAGGTCGAAGCCCTGGCCGGCGGCCTCGTCCAGCGCCGCGTCCAGACCGGCCGGATCGACGTCGGTCACGGTCAGCTCCGGTGCGCTGTCCACCACGACCTGACAGGGCATGCCGTCGCGCTCCGGGAACACCGTGCGCAGGCTTTCGTGCCGCCGCGCCACATCGGCCAGCGCCATGCGCAGCGCCCCGACGTCCAGCGGTCCGGTCAGCCGTGCGGCCATGGGCACGTTGTACGCCGGGCTCGGGCCCTCGAACCGGTTGAGGAACCACAGCCTGGTCTGCTGCATCGACAGCGGGACATCGTCCGGACGCGGGGCGGGTTCGATCCGCCGGGTGACCGGGCCCTGCGAGGTGAGCAGTTGGGCGAGCCCGGCCACGGTCGGCGACTCGAAGAGACCGCGCAACGAGAACTGGACGCCGAACACCGAGCGGATCCGGGTGACCAGCCGGGTCGCCAGCAGCGAGTGGCCGCCGAGTTCGAAGAAGCTGTCGTCGATGCTCACCACGGACGCGCCGAGGATCTCCGCGAACAGCCCGCAGAGAATCTCCTCCTGGGGAGTGCGCGGTGTACGGCCCGAGGCCAATCCGGAGAAGTCCGGGGCGGGCAGCGCGCGCTTGTCCAGCTTCCCGTTGGGGGTCAGCGGGAGTTCGTCGAGGACGACGAAGGCCGCCGGCACCATGTACGACGGCAGGGTGTCCGAGACCCCCGCGCGCAGGGCGGCCACCCCCGGCGCCCCGGCGCCGGCCCTGGGCACCAGGTAGGCCACCAGCCGGTGGTCGCCAGGCCGGTCCTCGCGGATGATCACGGTGGCCTGGGCGATGTCGTCCCGGGCGAGCAGGACCGACTCGATCTCGCCGGGTTCGATACGGAAGCCGTGCAGTTTCACCTGGCTGTCGGCGCGCCCGTGGAAGACCAGTTCGCCGTGGGCGTCACGGGTCGCCATGTCGCCGGTGCGGTACATCCTGGCGCCAGGGCCCTCGAAGGGGTTGGCCACGAAGCGCTCGGCGGTCAGCCCCGGCCGGTCCAGGTAGCCGCGGGCCAGGCCGGCCCCGGCCACGTACAGTTCCCCGGGCACGCCGGGCAGCACCGGGCGCAGCGCGGCGTCCAGCAGATAGACCCGGGTGCCGGTGACCGGGCCGCCGATCGGCGGGACAGCCTCTCCCGCCAGCGGTGCGCTCATGGTGGCGCAGACGGTGGTTTCGGAGGGGCCGTACGCGTTGATCATGCGGCGGCCGGCCGACCAGCGGCCGGCCAGCTCCGGCGCGGTCGCCTCGCCGGCCACCACCAGTGTGATGCCCTCGGGCAGCGCGTCCTGGTCGAGCACGGCGAGCGCGGCCGGCGGGATCGTGGCGTGGGTGACGCCCCGTTCGGCGACGAGCTCGGCCAACGGCCGGCCCGGGCGCAGCCGTTCGGCGGGCGCGAGCACCAGGGCCGCGCCGGTCAGCAGGCCCATGACCAGTTCCCAGAACGCCGCGTCGAAGCTGATCGAGGCGAACTGCAGCACACGGCTGCCGGGACCGGCCTCGAACCGTTCGATCTGCGCGGCGACCAGGCTCGCGATGCCGCGGTGCGAGACCACGACGCCCTTGGGCCTGCCGGTGGATCCGGAGGTGTAGATGAGGTAGGCGGGATGGTCCACCGTCGTCGCCGGGGCGGGCGCCCGGTCGCCCGGAGCGGCGGCGAGGCGCGCCGTGGTGTCCGGGTCGTCCAGCACGATCCGCGGCGGGCCGCCGGCCGGCAGGGTCCCGGCGATGGCGGCGGTGGTCAGCACGATGCGGGGCCGCGCGTCGTCCAGCATGTAGGCGATGCGGTCGGCCGGGTAGTCGGGGTCTACCGGAAGATACGCGGCGCCTGCCTTGTGCACGGCGAGCACGGCGACGGCCAGCTCCGCCGAACGCGGCAGTGCCAGCGCGACGAACTGCTCCGGCCGGGCTCCGGCCTCGACGAGGCGGTGGGCCAGCTGGTTCGCCCGGCGGTCCAGCTCGGCGTAGGACAGCGTGGTGTCCTCGAAGATCACCGCGGGGTCCAACGGCGCCTGCCGGACCCGCGCGGCGAACAGCTCCGGCAGGGTCCGCGGGCGCTCGGTCCCGGTGTCGTTGCGGGCGCGCAGGATCTCCTCGCGCTCGTTCGCGGCGAGCAGATCCAGCCGGCCGACCGGGCGGCCCGGGTCACGCACCACGGCTTCCAGCGTCCGCACCAGCCGGTCGCCGATCGTTCTTATGTCGTCCGGGCCGAAGACATCGGGCCGGTAGCCGAAGCGGATCCGCAGCGTCTCACCGGGGAGGGCGGCCACGCTGAGCGGGTAGTGGTTGGCGTCCGCTCCCTGCGCGCCGACGATGGTCAGGCCGGCCAGCTCCCGGAATCCCTCCTCGTCGAAGGGGTAGTTCTCGGTGACGGTGATCGTGTCGAACAGCTCACCTGACGCGCCGGCCAGGGCGTGCACATCGGGCAGGTTCAGGTGCTGATGGGACATCAGTCCGGCCTGCTGCCGCTGGAACCGGGCCAGCATCCCGCCCACCGGCTCGGCAGGGTCCAGCCGCACCCGTACGGGCAGCGTGTTGATGAACAGGCCGACGATGCTCTCCACTCCGGGGATGTCCGCCGGACGCCCGGAGACGGTGCCGCCGAAGACCACGTCGCCGCGGCCGGTCAGACCGCCGAGGACGATCGCCCAGGCTCCCTGGAAGACGGTGTTGAGGGTCAGGTCGTGCTTGCGTGCCATCGCGGTCAGCTCGCGGCTCAGCTCCGCCGGGACCTCGACCACCAGGCGTTCCGGCGCGACGGGGGTGCGCAGCCGGTCCTCGGGCACGAGCCGGGTCGGCTCCTCGATCCCGTGGAGCACGGTCCGCCACGCCTCCTCCGCCGCCGGCCGGTCCTGTCCGGCCAGCCAGGCGAGGTAGTCGCGGTAGGGCGTCACGGGCGGCAGCGCCGACTCGTCGCCGGCCGCGGCGTAGAGGGTGAACAGGTCCGTCATCAGCCTGCCCACCGACCAGCCGTCCAGCAGGATGTGGTGGTGCGCCATGATCAGCCGGTGGCGGCGCTCACCGTGGTGGATCAGCGTGAAGTGCAGCAGCGGGGGCCGGGTCAGATCGAATGAACGGTCCGACGCGGCCTCGGTGAGCTGCCGCAGCTCCGCCGCCTGCCGCTCCTCGGGCAGGCCGCGCAGGTCGAACTCCTCCCACGGCAGGGGCACATCGCGGGGTATGAGCTGCACCGGTCTGCTGAGCCGCTCATGGCGGAAGGCGGCGCGCAGGTTGGGGTGCCGGCGCAGCAGGCCCGCCACCGACTCCCGCATCACGGCCGTGTCCAGCTCACCGTCGAGGTCGATACGGAGCCGGGCTGTGTAGATGTCCAGCGAGCGCTCGTGGTAGACGGTGTGGAACAGCAGACCTTCCTGGAGTGGCGAGAGCGGCAGAACGTCCTGGAAACCCGGCTTCGTCATGAGGAGAAGAACCTTCCGTCAGCTTCCAGTACGTCGATTTCGTCCTGGTCGAGGCCGACCAGGGAGAGGTCGGACGGGGTGTGGCCGCCGGCACCCGCGGCCCCGGCGTGGGCGGCGAGGGCTTCCAGCGCGCGAAGCCAGTCGTCGGCCAGATCCCGCACGGCCTTCTCGTCGAACAGTTCGGTGGCCCAGGTGCAGGCGAGAACGAGGCACGGCCCGTCGGGACCGTCGGTGACCAGGGCGGTCGCCTCCAGTGCGTGCCCGGTCCGCGGCCCCGGGTCCGGTGCCTGGAGCGACTCGGCAGATCCGGCGGAGACCGGCCACTCGGCGAGCTGCGTGGTGTCGAGCCGGCCGAGGTAGCCGAAGCCGATGGCCGGCCGGGGCAGTGCGGCCAGCACCGGCGCGGTACGCGGGTTGAGGTGGCGCAGCATGCCGTAGCCGATGCCGTGGTCCGGCACCGAACGCAGTTGCTCCTTGACCGCCTTGATGGCGGTGCCGACGTCCGGGCCGCCCGCGGTCAGCTCGGCCCAGTCGACGGTGCCGGGGTCGAGGCGCACGGGGTGCTCCGTGGCGAGCCACCCCAGGGTGCGGGTCAGGTCCTGGCCGTCGGCGAAGGGTTCGCGGCCGTCCCGCTCCAGGTCCAGCAGGACGCTCGTACCGCCTCGGTGGTCGCGCAGGTGCCGGCGCCGCCAGTGCGCGACGGCCAGCGTGAACGCGGTGAGCAGCACGTCCTCCACGGCGCAGTTGAAGGCGGCGGGTACCCGGCCGAGCAGCGGTTCGGTCGACCGCCGCGGCAGCGTACGGCGAAGCGTGCCCGGAGCGCCGGGCGCGTCGGGGTCCGCCGGCCGGCCGGTGAGCCGGGGCTCCGCGCCGGTGAGCCGGGGTTCCGCGTCGGCGAGCATGCCCGTCCACAGGTCCAGTTCGCGCTCGCGTTCCGGGTCCTGCGCGGCGACCACCAGTTGCTGGGCCCAGCGGCGGTACGAGGTCCCCGCCGGCTGGAGGGCCTCCGGCCCGTCACCGGTGAGGGCGCGCAGGCAGTGGGCCAGTTCGGTCCGCAGGATGCGCCAGGAGGCCGCGTCCGCCACCAGCCGGTGCAGAACCACGAGCAACCGGCCCTGCCGGGCGGGTCCCGCGTCGAACCAGACGAAGTGGGCGACCTCTCCCGCGTCGGCGTCGAGTCGGCCGGCCGCCCGCCGGGTGTGGTCGAGGACGGCGGCCGGTCCGTCGGCGTCCGGCCCTTCGACCGCGACGCGGGTGATACGGCCGCCGACGTCCACCGTGCCGGTGGGCCTGACCTCCAGACTCCACCGCGCGCCGTCGTCGTGCCTGCCGAGTGCCAGCCGGAGCACGTCGTGCCGGTCGGTGAGCATGCCCACCACATCGTGCAGCCGGTCGAGGTCCAGGCCGGCCGGGGCGTCCAGCAGCAGCGACCGGTGCCACGCCGCGACCGGGCCGCCCCGCTCGCGCAGCGCGTGAACGGGCGGCGGGAGCGGGACCCCGCCGGTCCCGGTGCCGGGTGATTCCACGACGACGTCGGCGACGTCGGTCGCCACGGACGCCAGCCCTTCGACGGTGCGGTGGACGAAAACGTCCTCGGGCTTGATCCTCAGGCCCTTCTTCCGGGCGCGGCTCACCAGCCGGATCGAGACGATGCTGTCGCCGCCGAGGTCGAAGAAGCTGTCCCGGACGCCCACCGAGGGCAGGCCGAGGACCTCCGCGAACACCTCGCACAGCGCCTCCTCGCGGGGTGTGCGCGGTGCCTCGCCACCGGTGAGCGCGGTGAAGTCGGGGGCCGGCAGCAGCTTGCGGTCCACCTTGCCGTTCGGAGTGAGCGGCAGGGCGGCAAGGGTGACGAACGCGGCGGGGATCATGTAGTCCGGAAGGACACGGGCCGCGTACTCCCGTAGCCCGGCCGCGGCCGGTACCTCTCCCCCGCTCGTGGCGACGAGATAGGCCACCAGGCGCTTGTCTCCCTCACGGTCCGTCCGGGCCACCACGGTGGCCTGGGCGAGCGCCGGGTGGGCGGCGAGGACGGCCTCGATCTCGCCGGGTTCGATCCGGAAGCCACGCACCTTGACCTGGTCGTCGACGCGGCCGGCGAATTCGAGTTCGCCCGCGGTGTTCCACCGGGCCAGGTCGCCGGTGCGGTACATACGGGTGCCGGGCGGGCCGAACGGGTCCGCCACGAACCGCTCGGCGGTCAGCCCGGCTCGGTCCAGATAGCCGCGGACCACGCCGTCACCGGCGAGGTACAGGTCGCCCGCCACGCCGGCCGGCACCGGCGCGAGGCGGGAGTCCAGCACGTACACCCGGGTGTTGGCGATCGGTCGGCCGATCGCGGGCGCACCGGGCCGGTCGTCCACCTCGGCGGTGGTGGACCACACCGTGGTCTCGGTGGGTCCGTACATGTTGCGCACCCCGGCGGCCAACTCGCCCAGCCGGGTGGCGAGTCCGGCCGGCAGCGCCTCGCCGCCGACCAGCACCCGCAGCCCGGCCAGCGCCGCCGGGTGCTCGGACGCCAGCGCCTGCCACAGCGTCGGCGTCGCCTGGACGACGGTGGCTCCGGCTCCGGTGATCAGCTCGGCGAGCCGGTCCACGTCGCGTACCCGCTCGGCGGTGGCGACCACCAGCCGGGCCCCGGCCACCAGGGGTACGTACAGCTCCAGCCCGGCGATGTCGAAGGCGACGGTGGTGACCGCGACCAGAACGTCCGCCTCGGTGACCGGCAGCCGGTCGCGCATGTCCAGCACGAAGTTGGTGAGGTTCGCGCGGGTCACCACGACGCCCTTGGGCCGGCCGGTGGAACCGGAGGTGTAGATCACGTACGCCGGATGGTCGCCGCGCGCCGTGCCGGGCGGGTCGGTCTCCGGCAGAGCGGCGATCCGCTGCCGCGCGGCGGGGTCGTCGAGCGCGATCAGCGCCGCCCCGGCCGCGACGGGCAGATCGTGGGCCAGTTCGCGGGTGGTGAGCACCAGCGCGGGCGAGCCGTCGGTGAGGATGTGGCGCACCCGCTCGGCCGGGTAGGCCGGGTCGAGCGGGACGTAGGCCGCGCCGGACTTGCCCACCGCGAGCAGCGCCACCACCAGGTCCAGGCCGCGCGGCAGGCTCACCGCGACCCTGACCTCAGGACCGGCGCCCCGGTCGGCCAGGTGGCGGGCCAACCGGTTCGCGCGGGCGTTCAGTTCGGCGTAGGTGACCTCGCCGTCGTCGGCGACGACCGCGACATGCCCGGGGTTCCGGGCCGCCGACGCCTCGATCGCCTCGATCAGCGAGTGCGGGCCCGGGTCGGCCGTCGTGGCGTTCCAGTCGCTCAGCAGCCGGGTGCGCTCGGCGGTGGTCAGGATGCCGATGTCGCCGATGACCCGGTCGGGTTCGGCGCAGAGACGTTCCATCAGGTGGGTGAACCGCTCGGTCATCCGCGCCACGGTGTCGTGGTCGAACAGGTCCGCGCTGTACTCGGCGACCGCCTCGATCCCCGCGGGCTCGCGGCCGGCGTCGAACAGCTCGCGCAGGTTGATGTTGAGATCGAACTTCGCCACGTTCAGGTCGAGCATGCGGCGCCGCGCGGGCACCCCCGGCAGGTCGTAGTCCGCCTCGGGGTTGTTGTGCAGGCTGACCATCACCTGGAAGAGCGGGTGACGGGCCATGGCGCGCTCGGGTCCCAGCACGTCGACCAGCCGTTCGAAGGGAACGTCCTGGTGGGCGTAGGCGGCCAGGTCGGCGTCCCGGACGCGGCCGAGGACCTCGGCGAACGTGGGGTCGCCGGACAGGTCGGTGCGCAGTACCAGGGTGTTGACGAAGAATCCCACCAGTTCGTCGAGGGCCTCGTCCGTGCGGCCCGCGACCGGCGTGCCCAGCGGGATGTCGGTACCCGCGCCGTGACGGTGCAACAGCACCGCCACGCCGGCCTGGAGGACCATGAACATGCTCGTCCGGTAACGCCTGGCGAGGGCGGTCAGACTCCGGTGCAGCCGCGGATCGAGCCGGAAGGTGACCCAGCCACCGCGGTAGGACGGGGTCGCCGGGCGCGGCCGGTCCGTCGGCAGGCCGAGCTCGTCCGGCAGTCCGGCCAGCGCTTCGCGCCAGTACGCCAACTGCCGCGCGGCCACGCTGTCCGGATCGGTCTCGTCGCCCAGCACGGAACGCTGCCACAGGGTGTAGTCCGGGTACTGCACCGGCAGCGGCGTCCACGGCGGCGCGGCACCGGCGCACCGCGCGCCGTAGGCTGCCGCGAGGTCCCTGGCGAACGGCCCGGTCGACCAGCCGTCGACGACGATGTGGTGCATCACGACCACGAGCACCGACTCCCACTCGCCGGCTCGCAGCAGGGCGGCCCGCAGCGGTGGTTCGACGGTGAGGTCGAAGCCTCGGTCCGCGATGCCCCGCAGCGCGCCGTCCAGCTCGTCCGCCGCGGCGTCGAGCACGGTGAACTCGGGCGCGGCGACCGACGGGTCGAGCACCACCTGGTACGGAACGCCGTCGCGCTCGGGGAAGATCGTGCGCAGCGACTCGTGGCGGGCGACGACATCGGCGAGCGCGGCGCGCAGCGCGGACGCGTCCACCGGGCCGGCCAGCTCCAGCGCGACCGGCAGGTTGTAGGCGGCGCTACGGCCCTCCAGGCGGTTGAGGAACCACAGCCGGGTCTGGCCGTACGACAGCGGCAGGTTCGCCGGCCGCTGTCCGCCGCGCAGCGCGGGCCTGCCCTGCGGTGCCTCGTGCAGCGACCCGGCGACGGAGGCCACGCTCGGGGTCTCGAACAGCGCGCGGATCGGCAGCTCCGTGCCGAAGACCGAGCGGATCCGGCTCACCAGCCGGGTGGCCAGCAGGGAGTGCCCGCCCAGGTCGAAGAAGCTGTCGTCCACCCCGACTTCGGGCACGCCGAGGATCTCCGCGAAGAGTCCGCACAGGATCTCCTCCTGCGGCGTCCGCGGTGCGCGGCCGGACACGGTGGCGGAGTAGTCCGGCACCGGCAGGGCCCGCCGGTCGACCTTGCCGTTGGGGCTGAGCGGCAGTTCGTCCAGCACCACGAAGGCCGCGGGCATCATGTAGTCCGGCAGGTCCCCGGCCGTCTCGCGGGCGACCGTCGCCTCGTCCAGCGGCCCGTCGGCCACGAGGTAGGCGACGAGGCGCCGGTCACCGGGGGCGTCCTCCCGGAGCACGACGGCGGCCTGGGCGACATGGGGGCGGCGCAGCAGCGCGTTCTCGATCTCGCCGATCTCGACCCGGAAGCCGCGGACCTTGACCTGGTCGTCGATCCGCCGCAGGAAGTACAGCTCGCCGTCCGCGGTCCACTTCACGATGTCGCCGGTGCGGTACATGCGTGAGCCGGAGGGGCCGAACGGGTTGGGCACGAACCGCTCGGCGGTCATCGTCGGCCGGTGCAGATAGCCACGGGCGATGCCCTCGCCGGCCACGTACAGCTCACCGGCCACACCCATCGGCACCGGCCGCAGGGACTCGTCGAGCACGTACAGCCAGGTGTTGGGCATGGGGCGGCCGATCGGCAGCGGGCCGCTGTCGACCGGTTCGCCGGCCCTGATCACGTACTGGGTGCAGTTGACCGTGGTTTCGGTGGGCCCGTAGCCGTTGTAGATGTGCGCCGCGGGGTTGCGGGCGCGCCACTCGGTCAGCGTCCCGCCGAGCAGCAGCTCGCCGCCCAGCATCAGCTCGCGGGTGGGTGAGAACGCGTCGGGAAGCGCCTCCAGCAGCGGCAGGTGGCTCGGCGTGGCCTTGAGGAACGTGCACGGGGTCTTCTCCAGCGCCGCCAGCGTCCGCGGATCGCTGTCGTCCAGCGTGGCGAGGACCACGGTGCCTCCGACGGACAGCGTCGTGTAGAGCGCGGTCACGGTCAGGTCGAAGGAGATCGGGCTGTGCAGCACCGCGGCGCCCGTGGTGCTCGGGTAGCCCGAGGTGCTCCACCTCAGGTAGTCGCTCAGGCAGTGCTGTTCGGTCAGCACTCCCTTGGGGCGCCCCGTGGAACCGGAGGTGTAGATGACGTACGCGGAGTGGTGCGGGCTGACGGGGTACAGCCGGTCCGCGTCGGTGGGATCCGTGACCGGGCGGCTCGCGACCGCCGCGACGGTGGCCGGATCGTCCAGCGACAGCCGTGGCAGGTCCGCCGAGTCCGGGATGCCCGCGCCGACGGCCGAGTCGGTGATGAGCAGCATGGCCGAGGCGTCCTCGACCATGAACTCGATCCTCTCCTGAGGGTAGTCCGGGTCGAGCGGCAGGTAGGCGGCGCCCGCCTTGAGAACGGCGATCAGCGCGACCACGAGCCGCGGGGTGCGGGGCAGGGCGACCGCGACCCAGTCCTCGGCCCCCACGCCGCGCGCGATGAGGTGGTGCGCCAGCCGGTTGGCGCGCTCGTTGAGGTCGCGGTACGTCACTTCGTCGTCCCGGCAGACCAGCGCGACGGCGTCCGGGGTCTTCGCCACCTGGTGCGTGAACCGCTCGACGAACGTCTGTGGGACCTCCTCGCGGATCTCACCGACACCGAGGGCGAGGATGCGCCGGCGGCCGGCCTCGTCGAGCAGTTCCAGCTCGCTCACCCGCTGCGCGGGGTCGTCGGCGACCGACTCCAGCAGGCAGCGGAACCGGGCGGAGATGTCCTCCGCCGTGACGCGGTCGTACAGGTCGGTGCTGTAGCTGAGCAGACCGGTGATGCCGGCCGGCGTGCCGTCGTCGGCGTACCGGTCGCCCATGGAGAACGACAGGTCGAACTTGGCGACCTCGGTGTTCACCGGGTGCAGGCGGGTGCGCACGCCGGGGAACTCCAGCTCCATCTCGGGCGTGTTCTCGAAGTTGAGCAGCACCTGGAAGAGCGGATGCCGGGAGAGCGAGCGCTCCGGCTTGAGCGCTTCGACCAGCAGCTCGAAGGGCACGTCCTGGTGGGCGTAGGCGGACAGGTCCGCCTCACGCACCCGGCCGAGGAGCTGCCGGAAGGTCGGGTCACCGGACAGGTCGTTGCGCAGCACCAGGGTGTTGACGAAGAAGCCGATGAGGTCGACCAGCGACTCGTCGTTGCGCCCGGCGACCGAGGTGCCGATCGGGATGTCCTCGCCGCCGCCCAAGCGGCTCAGCAGCGCGGCCAGAGCGGCCTGCATGAGCATGAACAGGCTGGCGCCGCTGGCACGGGCGATCTCCTGCAGCCGGGCGTGGAGTTCGGCGCCGATGGCGATCGGTACGAATCCGCCGCCGTGGCTGGGCAGAGCGGGGCGGGGCCGGTCGGTCTGCAGGTCCAGCTGGTCCGGCAGGCCGGCCAGCGTGGACTTCCAGTAGTCGATCTGCCGCGCCAGCACGCTGCCGGGGTCGTCGATGCCGCCGAGGATCTGCCGCTGCCACAGCGCGTAGTCGGCGTACTGCACCGGCAGTGGTGTCCAGTCCGGGGCGTGGGCCGCCCGGCGCGCGGTGTAGGCGCCGGCGAAGTCGCTCACCAGTCCGGCGAACGACCAGCCGTCGGCCGCGATGTGGTGGACCAGGATCAGGAAGACCTGCTCGGTGGGGCTGAGCACGAACAGCTCGGCCCGGATGGGCAGTTCGTTCTCCAGGTCGAATCCGCGGCGGGCGGCCACCGTCAACGCGGCGTCCAGTTCCGGCTCGGTCAGCTCGGTCACCGAGACCCGCGGGCGGGCCTCCCGCGCGGGCACGACGCACTGGATCGGCACTCCGTCGCGCTCGCGGAAGACCGTGCGCAGGCTCTCGTGCCGGACCATCACGTCGTGCAGCGCCTCGTTGAGCGCGGCACGGTCGGCCTGGCCGGTGAAGCGGAGGGAGACACCGAGATTGTAGGTCGGGCTCGGACCCTCCAGCCGGTTGAGGAACCACAGCCGCTGCTGGGTGAACGACACCGGCACCTCCGCCGGGCGTTCCATCGGGACGACGCGGGGCCTGGCCGTACCGGCCCGTTCGACCAGTTTCGCCAGCTCGGCCACGGTCGGCGCCTCGAACAGGTCGCGCACCGCGAGGTCGACGCCGAGCACCGACTGGATTCTGATGATCAGCCGGTTGGCGATCAGCGAGTGCCCGCCGAGGTCGAAGAAGCCGTCGTCGATGCCGACCGAGGACAGTTCCAGGATCTCCGCGAAGAGACCGCACAGCACCTGCTCGTGGGGGGTGCGGGGCTGCCGGCCCGCCTTGTCGCCGGCGAACTGCGGTGCGGGCAGGGCGTTGCGGTCCAGCTTGCCGTTGGGGTTGAGCGGCAGTCTGCGCAGGGTGACGAAGGCGGCCGGCATCATATAGCTGGGCAGGGTCGTCGCCACCAGCTCGCGCAGGCGCTCGATGTCGGCTTCGGAGCCGGAGACCGGTACGACGTACGCGACGAGCTGCTTGTGGTGGTGCCGGTCCTCCCGGGCGACCACCACCACCTGGGCCACGGCCGGGTCCTGGGCGATCAGCGACTCGATCTCGCCGGTCTCGACACGGAATCCGCGCACCTTCACCTGCTCGTCGGTGCGCCCCTGGTAGACCAACTGGCCGTCGGGCGTCCACCGCACCAGGTCACCGGTCCGGTACAGGCGGGAGCCCGGGGGACCGAACGGGCTGGCCACGAAACGCTCCGCGGTCAGGGCGGGGCGGTCCAGATAGCCGCGGGCCAGGCCCTCGCCCGCCAGGTACAGCTCGCCCGCGACGGCGGCGGGGACCGGTCGCAGCCAGGAGTCCAGCACGTAGACCTGGGTGTTGGAGACCGGACGGCCGATCAGCGGCTCGGCCGGGCCGTCGCCGGAGTGCCACGCCGTCGCGTAGACCGTGGCCTCGGTCGGGCCGTAGATGTTGGCGATGCGCGCCTTCGGCATGGCCGCGCGGATGTCCGTCATCGCCCGGCCGGTGAGTGCCTCTCCGGCGAGCACCAGCAGACCGGCCGAGGCGGGGACGGTGTCCTGGCTGATCAACTGGGCCAGCGCGGACGGCACCGCGCTGATCATGCCGCCCGACCAGCCGTCCTGACGCTCGGCGAGTGCCAGCAGGTCGCGCACGATGTCGATGCGTCCGCCGGCCGCCAGCGGCCCGAAGATCTCGAAGACCGATACGTCGAAGTTGAGCGAGGTCGACGCCAGCGCGTGGGACAGGGCGGGCGTGCCGATCTCCTGTGCCGCCCAGGTGACGAGGTTGACCACGTTGCGGTGCTGCACCACGACGCCCTTGGGCGTTCCGGTCGAGCCGGAGGTGTAGATGACGTAGGCGGCGTTGTCCGGCCGCAGCGGCGCCATCCGTTCCGCGTCGACCGGGCTGGTCCCGGGCCGGGCCGCGACCGACTCCACCGTCCCGGGGTCGTCCAGTGCCAGCGCGGGCACCCTCGCGACCGCCTCCTCCGGCCAGTCGGACAGTACGCCCTCGGTGCTCACCAGCAGCACCGGGTCGGCGTCGGACAGCAGCAGCGCGACGCGCTCCAAGGGATACGACGGGTCCACGGGCAGGTACGCCGCACCCGACTTGAGCACCGCCAGCAGGGCGACGACCAGATCCACGGACCGCGGCAGGCCCAGTGCGACCAGGCGCTCGGTCCCGGCGCCCCGGGTGATGAGTTCGTGCGCCAGCCGGTTGGCGCCCGCGTGCAGTTCGCCGTAGGTGAGCGACCGGGAGCCGTCGCTCACCGCCACCGCGTCCGGATTCTCCGCCGCCGTCCGCTCCAGCAGGTCGACCAGTGTCCCCGCCGGTACGTCGCCGTGCGTGTCGTTCCATTCCCGCAGAATCCGCCGCCGCTCGGCCGGGGACAGCACGTCGACCGCCCGCACCGGCGTTTCCGGATTCGCGACGACCACCCGGAGGAAACGCAGCAGACGGCCGGTGAGCGATTCCACGCTGTGGCGGTCGAAGAGGTCCATCCGGAATTCGACCACCGCGTCGATACCGCCCGGTGCCCCCCTGCCGTCGACATGCTCGCTGAATTCGAAGGAAAGGTCGAATTTGGCCATCGTGCGCACGCCCGGCTCCGCGACCGCTTTCAGGCCGGGGAAGTCCAGGGTGGCGTCCAGCTTCTTCTGCAGCGAGAACAGGACCTGGCACAGCGGGTGCCGGGCCAGCGAGCGCTCCGGGTTCAGCACCTCGACCAGTCGCTCGAACGGCACGTCCTGGTGGGCGTAGGCCGCCAGGTCCGACTCCCGTACCCGGTCCAGCAGCTGACGGAAGGTGGGATCGCCGGAGACGTCGGTCCGCAGCACCAGGGTGTTGACGAAGAAGCCGACCAGCCGGTCCAAGGCGTCATCGGTACGGCCGGCCACCGGGCTGCCGAGCACCACGTCGGGGCCGGAGCCCAGCGCCGACAGCAGCGAGGCGAGGCCCGCCTGGAGCACCATGAACAGCGTGGTGCCGGTCTGCCGGGCCAGTTCGGCGAGGCCGCGGTGCAGTTCGGCCGGCAGCCCGAGCTCCACCACGTCGGACTGGTAGTCCGCCTCGGCCGGTCGCGGCCGGTCGGTGGGGAGCGCGGTCTCCTCCGGCAGCCCGGCCAGCTCCGAGCGCCAGAAGGCGAGTTGCCGCGCCATGGTGCTGTAGGGGTCCCGGTCGTCGCCGAGCACATTCCGCTGCCACAGCGTGTAGTCGGCGTACTGGGCCGCGAGCGGCTGCCAGTCCGGCTCCGCTCCCCGGACCCGGGCGGCGTACGCCGTGGACAGGTCCCGGGCCAGCACGCCCAGCGACCATCCGTCCGCGGCGATGTGGTGCACCACGACGGAGAGCACGTGCTCTTCCTCGCCGAGCGAGAACAGGTCGATGTGCAGCGGCAGTTCGGTGGCCAGGTCGAACGGCCCGGCCGCGCAGCTCGCCAATGCCGCGGGCAGGTCCTCGGCGGCGATCGCCGAGACGGGCAGCTCGATCGTGGCCGCCTCCGGGTCCAGGACGACCTGGCTCGGAATGCCCTTCACATCGGGGAAGACGGTGCGCAGGCTCTCGTGCCGGACGAGCAGGTCGCCGAACGCCGCGAGCAGCGCGTCGTGGTCCAGCGGTCCGGACAGCCGCAGCACCAGCGGGATGTGGTAAGCCGAGCCCGGACCTTCCAGCCGGTCCAGGAACCACAGCCGGTTCTGGGCGTACGAGAGCGGTATCTCCGCCGGCCGTGGCATCGGGGAGACGCCGGAACGGGCGTTCTCGGCGCAGCCGACGCGCTCCGCCAGGTCGGCGACGGTGGGCGTCTCGAACAGCGTCCGGATCTGCAGCTCCACGCCGAACACCGAGCGGATCCGGCTGACCAGCCGGGTGGCCAGCAGAGAGTGGCCGCCCACGTCGAAGAAGTTGTCGTCGATCGTGACGCTCGACACGCCGAGGACCTCGGCGAACAGACCGCACAGGACCTCCTCGGCCGGTGTGCGGGGGGCCCGGCCCGCCGAGCCGGCGACGAACTCCGGCTCCGGCAGCGCCTCGCGGTCCAGTTTGCCGTTGACGGTGATCGGCAGTTCGGGCAGGACCACGAACGCCGCGGGCACCATGTACTCCGGCAGGGCGCCCGCCACGGCCTCGCGCAGCGCGCGTAGATCGAGGCCGGCGGGGTCGCCGGCCGGTGTGAGGTAGGCGACCAGGCGCTTGTCGCCGGGCTGGTCCTCGCGCACGATCACCGCCGCCCGCGCGACCCCGGCCACGCCCTCCACCACGGCTTCGACCTCGCCCGGTTCGATCCGGAAACCGCGGATCTTCACCTGCTGGTCGGCCCGTCCGACGAACTCCAGCTCCCCGTCCGGCGTCCAGCACGCCACGTCGCCGGTGCGGTACATGCGGCTGCCGGGCGCGCCGAAGGGATCGGCGACGAACCGGTGCGAGGTCAGGTCGGCACGCCGGTGGTAGCCGCGTGCGAGCCCGTCGCCGGAGACATACATCTCCGCGGCCACCCCGGGCGGCACCGGTCGCAGCGCGTCGTCCAGCAGATGGATCCCGAGATCGGGGATCGGCACGCCGATCACGCTGCCCCGTGCGGCGCGCACGGTCCGCCGGTCCAGCGCGACGTGGCTGACGTGCACGGTGGTCTCCGTGATGCCGTACATGTTCACCAGGACCGGTGCGTCGTCCGGATGCCGTTCGTACCAGCTCTCCAGCCGCCGCGGATCGAGGGCCTCGCCGCCGAAGACGACGTACCGCAGGGCCAGTTCGGCGCCGGTCCCGGGGTTCTCCCGGTCGGCCCGCACGAGCTGGTGGAAGGCGGACGGGGTCTGGTTGAGCACCGTGACGCGTTCGCGGGCCAGCAGCCGCAGGAACTCCACCGGCGAGCGGCTCACCTCGTACGGGACGACCACCAGCTTGCCGCCGTGCAGCAGCGGGCCCCAGATCTCCCACACCGAGAAGTCGAAGGCGTAGGAGTGGAACAGCGTCCACACGTCCTCGGCCCCGAAGCGGAACCAGTGCTCCGTCGCGGCGAACAGCCGGAGCACGTTGCGGTGCGGGACGACCACGCCCTTGGGCCGGCCGGTGGAGCCGGAGGTGTAGATCATGTACGCCGGGTGCCGCGGGTCGAGCGGAGCGCGCCGCTCCGCGTCGGTGACGTCGCCGTCCGCCCGGCCCGCCACCTCGGCGGCGGTACGCGGGTCGTCGAGCACCAGAGGCTCGGCGGCGCCGGTCTCCCGCAGGCGTTCCGCGCCCGCCATGTCGGTCAGCACCACGTCGGGCGCGGCGTCCGCGAGCATGAACGCGATCCGCTCGGCGGGGTAGGCCGGGTCCAGCGGCAGATAGCCCGCGCCGGCCTTGAGGGTGGCGAGCAGCGCGACGATCATCTCCACCGAGCGGGGCAGCGCGAGCGCGACGAACCGCTCGGGACCGATGCCCCGGGAGATGAGCTCCCTGGCCAGCCGGTTGGCCCGGACGTTGATCTCCCGGTAGGTGTGGCCGACGCCGTCCAGCGCGACGGCTGTGCGCTCGGGGTGGTCGGCGGCGACCCGCTCGAACAGCTCCGGCAGTGTCCCGGCGGCGGTCTCCACGGGCACGGGCCGGGTGAGCAGGCGCGCGGCTTCCCCGGCGGTGACGACGTCCAGGCGTCCGAGCGGCATGCCGGGGTCGCAGGCACACAGTCTGGCGAGCAGGTCCAGGAACCGGTCCTGGTGCGTGGCGAGGGATTCATCGTCGTACAGCGCGGAGTTGGCGTCGAAGTCGAAGCGCAGAGCGCCGTCGGCGGCACGGGTGTCCAGCACGATCGCGAGGTCGGTGACCGGGCCGCTGGGCAGGTTGCGTACGGTCGCACCGTGGCCGGCGAAGTCCAGGCCGTAGTCGAACAGGATCAGGTTGACGTGCGGTCCGATCAGATGCTGCTCCGGGCCGAGTCTCAGATCACGCCGCATGTCCTCGTGGCGGTACCGCTGGTGGCGGACGGCCTGCCGCATCTCGGCGGCGACGGTGGTGAACAGGTCGCCCACGCTCGTGTCCGGCCGGACACGCAGCCGCAGGGGGACCAGGTTGGACACACTGCCGGGGACGGCCCGCACGGCCTGGTCCTGCCGTGCGGCGACCGGCAGCCCGATGATCACCTCGTCGGTGCCGGTGAGGCGCCGCAGATAGAGGGCGAGCGCGGCCACGACCACGGTCGGCCAGCCGGTGCCGACCTCGCGCGCGATACCCCGGATCGCCTCGGTCTCGTCGGCGCCCAGCAGCCGGCTGCTGCGGATCACCGTGCGGGGCAGGTGCTGCTCACCGCCGGAGAGGCTCACCGGGGGCCGCGCGCCGCTCAACCGCTCGGTCCAGAAGGCCCGGTCGGCGTCGTGGTCCGTGGAATCGGCGTAGTCGCACGCGGCCTCCACCAGGCCCCGCAGCGGAGGGAACGGATTGGCCGGCACGGGGAGCGCCGCCATCAGGGCGGTGTAGACCTGGGCCACCCGCGGCACGAACAGGGCGATGCTGGCGCCGTCCAGCACGATGTGATGGAACCTCAGGTACCAGAACCAGCGATCCGCCGCGATCCTGAAGAGGGCGAAGGTGAAGAGCCGGTCGCCGCACAGGTCGACCGGACGCTCGCGGTCCTCGTCCATCCACGTCCGCGCGCTCCCGGCCGGGTCGGCGTCCGCGGAGACGTCCAGGACATGGAAGGGGAAGTCGACGGTGGCAAGGATCCGCTGCTCGGGGATGTCGCCCCGCTCGGCGAATCGCACCCGCAGCGCGTCCGTCTCACCGACCACCCGGCGAAGCGCGGTTTCCAGGAATTCCGGATGGACCGGCCCGTCGATGTCCACGTATTCGGCGATGTTGTAGACGGTGTTGGTGACATCAATCCGCTGCGCGAACCAAATACCTGATTGGGCCGGCGTCAGAGGGAGTCGGGTATCACCGGATTGTGGCACGACTACTCACTCCCTTTGAGTCAAGAAATGATGGGGACAGTCCCTGCGGGCCAACACACCGAATTCGGCGCATTCAAGCGGTCGGACGAGCGGAACCCGCCCCGGGCCCGGACGTTACCAAGCACCCGGGTCGGCAGGAACGTTCTTATAAGAAGCCTCGATAAGCCGTCGTCAGGCCGCCGGAGCCGTGTACGGATCCGCCGTTCAGGACGAGCGGGTGCCACGGGGCGCGCGACCGCCGCACACCCGCAGCGGGTCCCAGTCCGCGCCACGTTCGGGAAGCAGCCGGTGGTCTCCCAGCACCGCGCCGGCGTACACCTCCGGCAGCAGCGGACGGCCGAGTATCTGCCCGGCGCAGGCGATACCGCTCACCGCCGCACCGGTGATGCCGCTGCCGTAGCGCGTGCTCTGCCCCACCACGTACAGGCCGGCCACACTGGTCCGGGTGTCCGGCCTGGCTCCCGTACCGCCCCAGCGCGCCAGTCCGAAGGGCGATCCGCCGGTGGAACGGGTGTAGCGGCGCTGGGTGGCCGGGGTCGCCAGTTCGAGATGGGTGACATGCCGCCGGAACGGGCCGAGCGCGCGTTCCGCGGTGGCCAGCATCGTCTCGGTGACCCTCTTCTTCCGCGCCAGGTAGGCCGGGTCGCGGCGGTACCGCTCGCCGCCGGCGGGATCGGCCGCCGCGCCCCAGGATTCCAGGGAGCGCGGACACAGCGCCATCACCTGGAAGTTGGCGTGGCCGGGCGGCCGGATGGCCGGGGTGTGCGGGTCCTTGCCGGAGGCGAAGGAGATGAACACCGACGGCGGCTCGTCGAAGCGGCCGTCCGTCAGCCCGCGGAACGCCTCCTCGATGTCGGCGTTCCCGTGCCACCACAGGTTCGCGTTGCGCCTCCCGGGCAGTTCCCGGTCGAGCCCCACGTAGAGCACCACCAGGGGGAAGCCCATCACGGCGGTCCTGGCCCGCTTCACGATCGATGTCGGGAAGTGCTGTTCACCGGCCAACTCCAGGACGGTACGCGGGTAGTCCGCGTTCGACACCACGATCGGGGCGCGCAGTTCCTGGCCGGTGGCCAGGACGACACCGCGCGCCATGCCCTCCTCGATCAGCACCCGCTCCACCCGGTGGCCCACCCTGACCGTGCCGCCGTGGCCGGTGATCGTCTCACTCAGTGATGCCGACAGCATCTGGCCGCCGCCGACCGGGTAGGCGGCGCCGCGCAGGTAGTGGTCGGTCACACTGGCGTGCGTGCCGACCGTGGCCGCGTCGGGGCCGATCCCGTAGTTGAGCGCCTGGGCGGCCAGTACGGTGCGCGCTGCGGCGGAGAGCCGGCAGTGCTCGAACAGGTCGTGCAGCGTGCGGCGGCCCCAGGCCATCGCGGTGGGGGTGCGCCGCAGGATCTCGGCCGGGTCGACGCCGGCCGCGGACAGCAGGGTCCAGCGCATCTCCGCGCCGACCGCCGAGCACACCCGGGTGAACTCCCGCAGCCCCTCCTTGTCCGCCGGCAGCACCTCGATCAGCCGGTCGAGATACCTGTCCCAGCCGACGGGCACGAGCATTCGCAGACCGGGCAGGACGATCTCGTCGAATCCGTCCGGGTCCATCGCACGGAACCCGACACGGCCGTCCAGCCCCAGCCCGCGCAGGATCGACGGCAGCACACCGTCGGGCCCGCAGTCGCCGATGTAGTGCACACCGGCGTCGAACTCGTAGGCCGAGCGGCGGCGGAAGACATGGCTGTTGCCGCCCAGCACGCCGGCCTGTTCGAGCACCAGCACCCGGTGGCCCGTCACCGCGAGATACGCGGCACAGGTCAGGCCGCCCATGCCGCTGCCGACCACGATCGCGTCCCAGTCGGCCGGCAGCCGGTGCTCTCTGCTCATCGCGACCTCTCGGGATCGTCTCGGGTGTGCGTCTTGGATGTGAGTCCCGGGCGTGCGTCCCGGGCGTGCGTCCGGGGTGTGCGTCCGGGGTGCGCGTCGCGGGTGTGAGCCTCAGCCACAGCCGCCGGCATGGCCGGCGTCCCCGCCCGCCTCGGCCATGGCGGGCAGCGCGGCACGCTCCGCGTCCGACAGGGCGACCTCGCCGCGCGGGACACCGCGCAGCGCGGCGACGAACGCGTCCACCCGGTCGACGCCCCAGAACTTGTCGTGCCCGTGGATGAAGAACGGCACGCCGAAGAGACCGTCCTTCGCCGAGGCGGCGAGGATCGCCACGCCCCGGGCGCGCAGGTCCGGATCGTCCGCCGCGCCGGCGGCCCGGTCCGCGTCCAGGCCGAGTCCGGCGGCGATCTCACCGATCACAGCCGGGCTGGAGATGTTCCTCGACTCCTGCCAGCGGGCCCGGTAGACCGCGTCGACGAACTCCTTGCCCTTCCCGGCGTCCTCGGCCACCAGGTACGCCAGATGGGACACCTCCCAGACCGGCTCCCGGTCGAGGGGCCAGGTGACCTCAAGTCCGCGGTCCTCGGCCAGCCGCCGGGTGTCCTGGAGGATGTAGAAGTTCTTCTCACGTGCCATGGGCACCAGTGGGAGTTCGACCCCCATGCCCGCGAGCAGTTCCCGGCTGTGGGCGTCCGGCTCCCAGAACGGGATCCATCGCACGGCGGCCAGGACGTCCGGGTGGTGCTTCATGAGGTCGCGGTAGGCGAACCAGGAGTAGGGACTGCGCAGGGAGAAGTACCAACGCGGCGGCTTCTTGGCCATGGCGGTGTCCTCGTGTGGTCGGTGGGAAGGGGCTCAGATGGTGATGCCGCCGTCGATCTGGAAGACCGAGCCGGTGATGTAGCCGGAGCGCTCGGAGGCCAGGAAGGAGACCAGGTCGGCGACCTCGTCCGGGTCGCCGAAGCGGTTGAGCGGGATCGACTTCAGCATCTCGTCGCGGATCTTGTCGTTCAGTACCGAGGTCATGTCGGTCTCGATGAATCCGGGGGCGACCACGTTGGAGCGGATGCCGTAGCGGCCGACCTCCTTGGCCAGCGACTTGGCGAAGCCGATGATCCCGGCCTTGGTCGCCGCGTAGTTGGACTGCGTGGCGTGGCCGTACACACCGGCCACCGAGGAGATCAGGATCAGCGAGCCGGACCGGCGTTTCATCATCTCGAACACCACCGAGCGGCACACGTGGTAGACCCCGTCGAGGTTGACCGCGAGGACGTCCTTCCACTGCTCGTCCGTCATCATCAGCAGCGGGTTGTCCCGGGTGATGCCGGCCGCGGTGACCGCGACGTCCACCGTGCCCAGGGTCTCCTGTGTCTCGGCCACCCACTCGCGTACCGAGTCCGGCGAGGCCACGTCCACCTTCCTGGCCATCACCCGGGTGCCGAGTCCGGCGAGTTCCTTCTCCAGGGAGCTCGCGGCCTGGTCGTCGGACCGGTAGCAGAAGCTGACCTCGTGGCCGTCGGCGGCGAGCCGCTTCACCACGGCCCGGCCTATGCCCCGAGAGCCGCCGCTGACCAGCGCGACCGGCTTTCTGTCCTGCTCCATCGGGCGTTCCTCCTCCTCGTCTCACCCGGCGGACGGCAGAAGGCCGCCGGCGGGGCGGAAAGCCATCACCATCCGCTCGACCGACATCACCAACTCGCCGTCGCACACGGTCTCGCCCTCGAATATCACGGTGTCGGACAGGGCACGGGAGAGCCGGGCCCGGTGGTGGAGCACATCGCCCGGCAGCACCGGCCGGTGGAACGTGACTCCGGTGAGCCCGCCGAGCAGCATCACCCGGTCCGCGTCACCCGCGTCGGGCTCCTGGCCGGGGGTGTGCCAGGTCGCCAGAATGCCGGCGGTCTGGCCCCACGACTCGATGAGCAGCGCCCGCGGGTACTCCAGGCAGGCGTCGGCGGTGTGCGCGCCGACCTTGCGGTAGCACTGCTCGTTGCGGGTGACGGCCTTGGCCGCGGTGATGCTCTCACCCGGCACCAGGTCGAGGACCCGGTCGACGAGCAGCAGGGGAAAGCGGTGCGGCAGCAGGCGTTCGACCTCGTACGACGCGTTCACGCGAGCTTCCCCGCCATCCGCAGCCGCACCGACGCGGCGTCGCCCCGCCCGGTGCTCGCGAGGGCCTTGCACCGCACAGCGCCCTCGTGGTCACGCATCTCCAGGCGCACGGTGAGCAGATCGCCGGGGTAGACGGCACCGAGGAAGCGAGTGGACTCCACGGCGACCAGGCGTGGTTCGGCCATCCCGGTCCGCTCGGCCACGGCGAGCGCGCTGCGCTCGACGCAGTCGACGACACACACACCGGGGAAGATCGGGAAGTCCGGGTAGTGGCCGGCGAAGACCGGCTCCGTCTCCTCGATCGCGACGCCGGTGACCGCGGTGAGGACGGTGCCGCCTCCCCCGGCCGCCTCGGAACTCGCCACCGAGATCACGTCGATCGCCGCGTCCACCGGGGTGGGCCGCGCGGCGAAGCGGCCCGCCGCGACCCGCGCCCCGGGGGGCGAGGTGGTCATGCCGACACCGCCAGCTTGCGCTTCAGCAGCGCGTGCGCGTCACGGAAGGTGCGGGCCGTTCGCATCTCCCGTTCGCTGAACTTGACCCCGTACTTCTTCTCCAGCACCACGACCAGTTCCAGCAGGAGCAGCGAGTCGACGTTCAACTCGTCCACGAAGTCGGTCGCCTCCCCGATCTCGGTGGCGTCGACGTCGATCACCTCGGCCAGAGTCCGCCGCAGATCTTCCGTGTCCAGGGTCTCGATGGGCTGTGCCGTCATCGCTCTCTCCGTTCTCGATTCGGTGCCGGGCGGGGCGGGTTGGGGACCGGTGCTCGTGCTGTGGCCGGAAAGGTTTGCCGGGGGCTCGCGGCGTCCGGTGCGGTGCGTCGCAAGGCGGAGGATCGCGCTCGTACTGGAGGTACTCGCGCGCGTCCGACAACGCGGCGAGGTGCCGTGCCGGGCGTCGCGAGCCGGTGAACCTTTCCGGCCACAGCACTAGCGCAGCCGCAGCAGCGCGCAGCCGGTCCCGCCGTCGCGCTCGACCGCGGTGACGACCGCCACCCGGCCGGCGACATCGGGCCTGCGCTCGGCGACCGCGAGCACGGAGGCGATCTGCAGGCTCGCCGACGCGGCCGACGCGTCCCCGAACAACGTGGTGTTCCGCGGCTCTTCGAGAACCCGCGGGCCGAACATCCCGGTGAGCACCGCGCGTTCCTGCTCGCCGAGCGAGCCTGTCGCGCCGCACGGGGCGGCGGCCCACACCTGCGACGGGTCGACCCCGGCACGGTCCATGGCGCGGCGCAGGCAGGAGCCGAGCACCGTCGCCGGCCCGTCCGCGCCGAACACACCGCTCTCGACGGCGAGCACTTCCGCCAGCACATGGTGGGCGTCGACACCCTCCGCGGGCTCCAGCAGCAGCATGCCGGCGCCCTCTCCGAGCAGCGCCGGGGTCTCCTCCGCTCCTCTGGCATGCCATTCGAGCCAGGCACGCTCGTCGGAGTACTCCTCCGCGGAACCGCACAGCACCGCCTTGGCGCGGCCGGCGCCCAGCAGTCTGCGCGCGTAGTTCAGCGCGAGCAGGCCGGCCAGCCGTCCCCCGGCGATGGTGGCGTTCGGCCCCTTGATCCGGTGCCAGATCGCGCACTGGCCGGCGGCGCAGTTCATCACCGTGTTGGGCATCTGCGCCGGGTCGACGAAATAGGGCTGCTCGCCGGTGAGCGAGTCGCGGGTGAAGTCCATCATGCTCTGCGCGCTGCCGGTGGTGGTGCCGAGGACGATGGCCCCGCGCTCGCCGGTCGCCACCTCGCGGTTGCGCTCGGCGTCGGCGAGCAGAGCACCGACGGCGCTGACCGCGAGCCCCGTCACCCGGTCCATCGACCGGGTGCCTTTGCGGCCCAGCACCGCGCGCGGGCTGAAACCGGGCACCAGCCTGGCCCGCTCGTCGGGTACGTGCCACTGGTCGCGATCGATGGGGACGGCCGTCTCGGTGCCTTCGCGCAGTCCGTCGGCGAACGCGGAACGGCCCATTCCGAACGGGGACACGGCCGACCATGCCGTGATCACCGGCGCCCCGACGGCGCCTGTGGTGCGGCTGCTCATGACAACAGCTCCTTCCGGCCGGGCCGGTCAGTGGGCGGTGAGGTTCTTGCCGCTCAGCGCGGCCAGTACCTCCTCGTCGAAGGTGACGAGGGACCAGTCGCGCTCCGGTGACTCCTTGGTGACGTAACCGTGGGTGATGTGTCCGGTGGCGACCTGCACCAGCGCGCCGTCGCGGACCACGTAGCAGTCCATCCGGGCGGTGAACAGGATGGCCTTGAAGACGTCCTCGATCGTGAAGACGGTGTACAGCTCGTCCTCGATGCGCACTTCGTCGGTGAGCCGGAGGTCGCACTTGGTCACCACCGGGATCCAGCTGCGCTCGTCGAGCATGCGGCGGATGGCGATGCCCCGGTCCGCGACGAACAGGTGCAGCACCTCCTCCATCTGCCGCAGGAAGCCGGACATCTGCATGTGGCTGGTGAAGTGGCAGTAGAAGTAGGGCACCCGCCACTTCCAGCCGAAGGCGTTGTCGTCGCCGATGATCTCGGCCAGCACCGGGTCGCCGGAGCGCGTGGTGACGCCGCGCTGCGCGGACAGGTCGATGTTGTCCACCGGCACCGCGGCGATCTTCCCCGGCGTCGCCCGGCCCAGTCGCGGGACCACATAACGGGTCAGGCGCCCCGGCACCGGCTTCGGGTTCTCCACGTGCTCGATCGCCCGCAGCGCGACCTCGAACGTGGTGGTGACCGCCTTGCGGGGAGCGCCGTCGCGCTGCACGGTGGCGGTGATCTTGAACCGCAGCCGTGTGTCGGTGTCCCTGGTGACCGGCTTGACCTCGACGGCGACGGCGTCGTCCAGCATGAGGACGGTGTGCAGCCGGGTGTCCACGGAGACCACGTCGAGCCCGACGCCGTACTCGACGTACAGGGTGGTGGCCCCCAGGCCGGCCGCGCGGAAGTGCTCCAGGACGGCGGCCTCGATCAGGTAGTGCACCTGCTTGAACCCGATGGTGGTGCTGATGTTGCCGCCCTCGTAGGACGGGCGCAGTGTGACGTGGCTGGTGACGTCGAAGAAGTCGGTCAGCGCCTGTTCGGTGAGTTCCGGGGTGTGGCTGATGGGTGACGTCATCGTGCTCAGGCTCCTCGTAGGTCGAGCGGCTTGGTCGGCGACTGCTGGTTCGGCCCGCTGATCGAACCGGCGAACTCGCCCAGGGCGGCGGAGAAGGCGTCCACCTGCTCCACCATCGGGAAGTGCCCGGCGCCGGCGATGAGCCGGCAGCGTGCGTGGGGAAGGTCGGCGGTGAGCGCCATGCTCTCGGCGGAGCGGGCGATGGCGTCGCCTTCCCCGCTGATGACCAGGGTGGGAACGGTGATCAGATCGGTGCGCAGCCAGGGCGTGCGCAGGTAGCTGCGGAAGAAGCTCAGATAGCCGTAGGGGCCGACCCGTTCGCAGACCCGCCGCGCCATGTCGTGGCGCAGCGAGGGATCGAGCCGGGGACCGGCCATCACCCGGATCCCCTCGTCCATCGTGCTGCGGAAGTTGTCCAGCAACTCGCCGACGACGCCGTACTCGAAGCACTCCGGATCACGCCGGTAGAACGGGGAGACGAGCACCAGCGCGTCGATGCCGTAGCGCCTGAACGGGTCGCGGCCCCGGGCGAGTTCGTCGCTGAGCAGATTCAGCAGCAGCACCGCGGAGAAGGAGTGCGCGACCACCATGCCGACGCCGCCGGGGACCTGGTCGAGCGCGTCCGCGATCGCCCAGCCGGCGTCCGGCCCGTAGGCCCAGTCCGGCGGCTGCCCGCCGCTCCAGGGCAGTTCGGCGGTCCACAGGTCCGTACCGCCGGCATCGCTCCCGGCCAACGGCTCCCAGACCGAGGGGCTGTTGGCCAGGCCGTGCAGCAGAAGCGCCCGCGGGCCTTCCGTGGGCCGCCTGTGGCGCACCGTGCGCTCCGCGCCACGGGGCGCGTCCACCGCATCCGGCCGCTCGGGACTCACCGGGGGTCTCCAGGGGCGAGCAGGAGGAGCCCCGCGACTCCGTCGTCCTCACGGCCGGCCAGGGCGTAGAACGGGCCCGCCTCTCCCGCGTCGAACCGGGCGGTCGCGGCGGCGCACTGCACGACTCCCAGCGCGCCGGAGAGCGAGCCCCAGACGTCGGGCATCGCGTGCCGGGGGACGCCGGGGAGCAGTCCGGCGGGCAGTTCGGTGTCGCCGGCGATTTCCGGAACGTACCAGCCGCCCGGGGTGTCGGGGCCGAGACGGCCGAGCCGATGGACGCACTCCCCGACCCCGCCGGCGCGCGCGTAACCGCCGAGCCGGGCGGCGGCCCTGGCGCCACGCGCCCTGGCGGTCTCCGCCCGCTCCAGGACGACCGCGACGGCCCCGTCCACGATCCGGTCGGCGCCGACGAGCTTGCGCACCGTCTCATGGTCCGGCTCGACCCCGACGACCAGAATCTGCTCGGCCCGCCCCGATCGCAGCATGCTCGCGGCCCAGTGCAGCGCGTCCAGCCCGGAGGCGTCGCCGTTGCACACGGTCAGGTTCGGGCCGCGCAGTCCGAACCGGATGGCGATCTCGGAGGCGATGATGTTGCTGGAGGCGTTGGGGCTGTCCATCGGGCTGGTGCCGCGCGTCGTCTCCGCCGCGATGGTGGTGACCACCCGGCAGATGGTCTCGACATTGCCGTAGTTGCAGGCCACCAC
Organism: Streptomyces scopuliridis; assembly: GCF_042790125.1. Classification (GTDB taxonomy): domain Bacteria; phylum Actinomycetota; class Actinomycetes; order Streptomycetales; family Streptomycetaceae; genus Streptomyces; species Streptomyces scopuliridis_A. Next base: position 365,362 of record NZ_JBHTZS010000003.1, on the reverse strand, counting down.
CACGCCGATACGGTCACCGGCGGCCCGGGGACCGTCCTCGTCCCGCAGCCCGGCGTCGCGCAGCCCGGCGAGGGCCGCGCTCAGTCCGAGCCGGGTGGCGCGGTCCTTGTACTTCAGGCCCTTCTTGCCGAGAAGGGCGGCCGGGTCGACGGGCTCCGCCGAGGGGGCAGGCCCGGTCACCAGATCCCCCGCGTCCGCCACGCCGGGCAGGGCCGGCCCGACACCGCTCACCACGATCTGCGCGAACTCACTCATCGGACCGCCTCCACGATGGCAACCGCGTTCAGCCCGCCGAAGCCGAAACCGTTGATCTGGGCCACGTCGATGTGTCCGGTGGCCGCGGTGGTGTGCACCAGCCTCAGCCCCCGCACCTCCTCGGTGGGCTCGTCGAGCTCGGTCACCGGCGGGATCCGTCCCGTCGACATGGCCTGCAGGGCTGTGATGAGGCTCAGCACCCCGGCCGACCCGGCGGTGTGCCCGGTCATCGACTTGACGGCGGTCACCAGCGGTACGTTCGCGTGCTCGCCGAAGACGTCGCACATGGCCCGGACCTCGACCTCGTCATTGAGCGGGGTACCGGTGCCGTGCAGCATGACCAGGTCCACGTTGGCCGGCTTCACCCCGGCACGCTCGTGCGCCTGCCTGATGGCGGCCGCCACCCCGGCCCGGTCGGGCGCGGTGGTGTGGTACGCGTCGCAGTTGACGCCGACCGAGCGCACCCGGCCGTAGATCCCGCGGTGGCCGTCCGGCTCGCGGCTCAGCACGATCGCGCCCGCGCCCTCGCCGAGGATGGTGCCCTTGCGGTTGACGTCGAAGGGTCTCAGCCGGCCCGGCGGCTGCAACTGGAAGGCGTCGGTCAGGCCGAACATGCTCTCGGTGATCGAGTCGGCGCCCGCCACGATCACGTGCTCCGCCGCACCGGACTCCAACTGGTCGACGGCGAGGGCGAGTGCGTACAGCGAGGCGGAGCAGGCGTTGGAGAACGTGTGCGTGTTCACCGCGCCGAACCGCTCGCGCAGCGCGGTGCCGAAGTGCATCCGCTCCGCCCCGAACTCGGCGCCGTCGCGCCACCACAGCTCCAGCGAGCGCAGCTCCCGCAGACCGGTGCCGATCAGCACCGGCACCTCGCTGAGGTCCTCACCGAGTCCGGCGTCCCGGGCCGCCTGGCCGACCGCGTCGAGCAGGAACCGGGTCGCCCGGCCCGGCGCGTCCACCCCCGGCGCCGGCCGGTCGTCGATCTCGAAGAGGTGGCCGGCCTTGAACTTCGCCGGGTCGAAGCCGCGGAGCGGAGCGAGTCCGCCGCGACCGGCGCACAGGCTGTCGAACAGCTCGGCCGGGTCGCGGCCGATGCTCGCGAGCGCGCCGATACCGGTGATGGGCCAGCTCATGACGCCTGCTCCTCGTACTTGGAGAGGATCACCACGGCGTTGTTGCCGCCGAAGGCCATTCCGTTGTTCTGCACGATCCTCAGGGGCGCGTCGACCGCGTGGTTGGGCACGCAGTCGATCTCGCACTCGGGATCGGTCTCCCGGTGGTTGATGGTCGGTGGGATGAACTCGCCCACGATCGCGAGCGCGCAGGCGATCGCCGCGAGCGCGCTGGCGGCGCCCATGGTGTGGCCGAGCATGGACTTGAGCGAGACGGTACGCGGCGCCACCGCACCGTAGACGTCGCGTACGGCACGGGTCTCGGTGACGTCGTTGGCCTTGGTCCCGGTTCCGTGCGCGGAGATCAGATCGACCTCGGCCGGCTTCACACCGGCGTTGTCCAGGGCCAGTTCCATACACCGGGCGATACTGCTCTGGTCGGGTGCGACCGGGTGCTCGGCATCGCAGTTGAGCCCGTATCCGAGGACCTCGGCGTAGATGGTGGCACCGCGGCGCAGCGCCGAATCCAGGCTCTCCAGGACGAGTACGCCGGCGCCCTCACCGGTCAGGATGCCCTTGCGGTCCTTGTCGAACGGCCGGCAGCAGTCCGGCGCGATGGTGCCGAGCCGGTAGAACCCGGCGAAGGTCTTGCGGCACATCGCGTCCGCGCCGCCGCACAGGGCGAACTCGGCCTCGCCGGTGCGCACCGCGTCGAAGCCGTACCCGATGGCGTAGTTGCCCGCGGCGCACGCGGTGGGGATGGTGACCGCCTCGACGTCGTGCAGCCGCAGTTCGTGCGCGACGGACGTGGCCAGCCGGCTGGGCGCCACCCGCCGTACCACCACCGGATCCATCTTCTCGGGTCCGTGCGTGATCTCGGTCTCGACCAGGCGGTCGAGGTCGTGCGATTCGCCATCGGTGGTGCCGATGGAGATCAGACCGCGCCGCTCTCGCAGTTCCTCCTCGTCGAGGCCGGCGTGGTCGATGGCCATCCTGGCCGCGGCCACCGAGAAGCGGGTGGCGGGGCCGAGTTCGTCGATGTCGAGGTTACGGATCCACTCGCGGGGCTCGAATCCGACCAGCTCACATCCATTGGCGTGGGCGAAGCCCTCGGTCTCGAACCTGGTGATCGGCTTGGCGCCGCTGCGCCCGGCCCGTAGCCCCTCGGCGAACTCGACCGCTCCCACACCGATGCTGGAGAAGACTCCGAAGCCGGTCAGGACCACACGATGCGCTGGTGGCGCCGACCCCTTGCTGGTTTCCGTTGCAGGCATGGTCTCTCCGTCCGGTTTCGGTCGTCTGTGTCCTGACGGTGCGGCGAACCGCGCGGCCCTGGCTACTTGGCGGCGGCCTCGGCGACGACCTCTTCGACGCCCTGGAGGTGGACCATGCGGCCCAGTTCGGTCTGGTCGATGACCACGTGGAACTGCTTCTCCAAGGCGGCGAGAATCTCGATCGCACGCAGCGAGTCGGCACCGTGTTCCTCTTTGAACAGGCTTGTCTCGGTGACTTCGTCCTCCTCCAGTTCGAGGATGTCGCAGACGATTTCCTTGATTATCTCGGTCCTGTTCTCGGCAGAAGTCGTCATGTCGCTGCTCACTCCTCTTCCCCTGTGGCTGTGCCATCGTCCCGGACGGGCCGTGCACCGGTTGACGAGGAAATCATCAATGTGCGCGGCAGGCATTCCTCCCGCCGCACCGATGATTTTCCTTTTGAATTCGGGGCGTCCTGATCACGCGCCTCGGCGAAGGTAGCCGAGGTGAACCGGCGTTCACCAGGCCAGTACGAAGAATTTGAACCAGAAGGCGAGCCGCAGGGCCTCCGCACGCGCGCATCGAAATTTCCACATCAGTGCTGACGGCCGGCGCCCGCGGTGTCAGGCTGGTGGGCCGGACGTGCCCCGCGAGCGGTGCGGACGCCTCACCGGACAACCGCGAGGAGAGCATCGAGTGACAGCCTGCGGAGCACTTTCGAAGTACTGGATGTTCAGTGACGAGTACACCCAGAACCCGTATCCGACCTTCTCCCTGTTGCGCGCGGAACACCCCGTGACCATGGTGCAGACGCCCGACGGGGCCCGCGCCTGGGTGATCACCCGGTACGACGACGTCCGCGAGGCGCTGGCCGACCCCCGGCTGAGCCGGGACATCGGAAAGCTGTACGAGGCCCTCGGCCGGCAGATCGGCAAGGAGTTGAAGCCCGCCGACGAGATCACCAACCACCTGGCCAACTCCGACCCCCCTCGCCACACCCCGCTGCGCAAGGCGCTGGTGTTCGCCTTCACGCCCAAGCGCGTCGCGAATCTGCGCCCCGGCCTGGAGAAGGTCGTCGACCAGCTGCTCGACGAGCTGGCCGCGCGCGAGCAGCCGGATCTGGTGGAGAGTCTCACCGAACCGCTGCCCATCATCGGGATCGCCCAGCTCCTGGGCGTTCCGGCCGCGGACTGGCGGCAGTTCAACGTCTGGTCGAAGACCATGCGGAGCACCGACGCGACCGATCCGACCGGCATCCTGGCCCAGCACACCCGCGAACTCTCCGCGTACATGGCCGATCTGATCGCGGAGAAGTCACGGCGCCCGACCGACGACCTCATCTCCGCGATGGTGCACGCCGAGGGCGACAAGCTGCTGGCCCCCAAGGAGATACTCTCCACGGCGTTCGCGCTGATGACCGGTGGCAACGAAACGACCACGTCGCTGATGACCGGCTGCTTCGCCGCGCTGCTCGCCCACCCCGAGCAGGGCGAACGGCTCAAGGCCGACCCCGGCCGGATCCCGCACGTGGTCGACGAGTTGATCCGCTTCTCCAGCCCCATGCTGTACGCCCTGCAACGGCTGACCCTGGAGGACGTGGAGATCGCCGGCACCACGATTCCGGCCGGTGAGATCGTGATGCTCTCGCCGGCGAGCGCCAACCACGATCCCGACGCCTTCCCGGACCGGCCGGACGACCTGGACATCGACCGGCCGAAGCCGGCGCACCTCACCTTCGGCCACGGCATCCACTACTGCATCGGTACACATCTGGCCCGGGCGCAGGCGGAGATCTCGATGCGGCGCGTCTTCGAGCGCTTCCCGGACATCCGTCTCGCCGTGCGCCCTTCGGAGCTGCGCTACCAGCCCGCCCTGCTCGTGCGGGCGCCGGCCGCGCTGCCCGTCAAGCTCTGAAAAGCCCCGGCCGCTTCACCCACCGAAATACGCTTGTTCCGGGAGTTCAGGAATCGCCGATATAGAAGATTCGCCGACCAATTCTTCTGGACATCTCGCCGTTCCGCCTGATCTGCTGGACCCGTGGCGCACCGTGATCGACTGTCCGCCGCGGATCCGGCGCCGGTTCGCATCGTAGGATGGAGAAGGAGATATGAGTACCAATCCTTTCGAGGACAACGACGCCGACTACTACGTGCTGGTGAACGACGAAGGCCAGCATTCGCTGTGGCCGGCCTTCGCCGAGGTTCCGGCCGGCTGGACGGTCGTACACGGCCAGGACAGCAAAGAGGCGTGCCTGGAGTACGTGAACAAGAACTGGACCGATATGCGTCCGCTCAGCCTCGTGCGTGAAATGGAGGCGGCCGGAAAGTAGGCGATGGCCGAGCGCCGGTCCGGGCGGGAGCGCGAACGCGACGACCGCACGGACCGGCGCTTCGCCGTTCGCCGTACGGGACCCCGGTGGCCACGATCCGCTTCACTCCTCCACCCGTATGGCCACGGCCGGGCAGAGGGCGGCGGCCTGCCGGACCTCGTCCGCCAGGCCGACGGGTGGGTTGTTGTCGAGCAGGACGACGATGCCGTCCTCCTCCCGCTGGTCGAACACCTCGGCGGCGGCCAGCACGCACTGGCCGGAGGCGACGCACGTGTCCTGGTCGGCGAAGACCTTCATGGCTTGCTCCTCAGCGATATGACGGGGCACCGGGCGAGGGACCGCCTCGTCCGGTGCCGTGGACGAACACGTGCGGGGTGCGCCCCGTCCGGTGACGGCGTCAGCGCACGGCGTCGGGCCGGTCGAAGGAGACGGTGTCGACGTCCGGGGCGATCCGCTTGATCAGACCGGCCAGTGTCCGGCCGGGCCCGAGTTCCAGCAGGCGCCGGCAGCCCAGCGTCCCGGTCAGTGTGTGTACGCTGCGCTCCCACTGGACGGGCGAGACGAGCTGACGTACGGCCAGTGCGGGCCAGTCGGCGTCCCCGGCGTACGGTTCGCCGTCGACGTTCGCCACGACCGGCAGCCGGCCCGGCGCGAACCTCACCTTCCGCAGCACGGCGGGCAGTTGACCGGCCGCCGGTTCCATCAGCGGGCTGTGGAAAGCGCCGCCCACGGCTACGCGGATGAGCTTGGCACCGGCCTCGGGAGCCTGGCCGGCGACGTACTCGATGGCCGCCTCCGTGCCCGAGAGGACGATCTGACCGGGGCCGTTGACGTTGGCCACCCACACGGCGTGGCCCTCGGCCGCCGCCTTGGCGACCAGTTCCTCGGCCTCGGCGAGCCCGGCCCGTACCAGCACGCCCATGGTTCCCTCCCGCCCGGCCGCGGCCTCGCGCATCGCCCGGCCGCGTGCGGTCACCAGGGCGACGCCGTCGGCCAGTTCGAGGATCCCCGCGGCGGTCAGTGCGGCGTACTCGCCCAGGCTGTGACCGGCGCAGGCCACGGCGTCCGTGAGGAGTCCCGCCCGCTCGGCCTCGGCATGGGCCATCATCGCCACGGAGTAGACGGCGATCTGCGCCAGGTCGGTGCGCCGCAGCCGCTCGCCGGACGTGCGCAGCAGCAACTCCTCGACGTCCGTGCCGGAGTGCTCGGAGATCTCCTCCACGAGCCGCCAGGAGGCGGTCTCACGCCAGGGTTCGCCCATGCCTTCGCGCTGCGTGCCCTGCCCGGGGAACACCAGGCCGATCCGCGACGGACTCATAGCTGCCACCTTCCACGGTATCCGCCCACAGCGGAGGACACGACTGACCGTGCGGTCCCCATGCCTAGTGGGCTGTGCGCGGGTGGGGCAAGCCGCTTTCAGGAAGCTGCCAGTCGGAGTGCGCACCGCCCGCCCGGACGGCCGTGCGTATCCATGTGCCCGCCGCCGCTGCCCGCGCCCATGCGTGCCTGTCACCAGGCGGCCACAGAACATGATTCCGCATGACGGGCTGTCATATCATCACTCCACCGGGTGAGGGCAGCGCAACTTCCTGCCATCCGGAGCGACAGGTCATGAGCGCTCCGGCACGCTACTCGGGTGCCGTCCGGAAGTCCCGCGCGAACGCTTTGGAACGTTCCACTTCCGGAATCTTCACGTGACTCCGGGGGTAGTGTTGATCGATCACGCGACGGCTTGGAGCGTCTCCGGCTCCGCCGATGAGATGGAAAACAACCTGGCGCGCATCCAGCAGCTCATCGAGATGACCATGTCGGCTCATCGCCGCAGAACGTCCGTCGTCCCGTTCACAGGCTGCTCCGGGGAGTCGATGGCAGCCGCCGCCGAGCGGCTGATCCCGGCCGCCAAGGGCGACGTGGCCGTGATGATCAGCGGCAACGGCGGGGAGGCCCACGCCCTCTACGCGGCGATCGGCCGGGCGGCCCCCCGTATCCGGACCGGTACCACACTGCGCCTGCTCTGCCCGGCGCGGCTGCCGGCCGGAACGCCGCATCGGCCGGACTGCGAGGTCCGGGTGACCGCGGCGCCGCTCCAGGAGGCCGTCATCCTCGGCGGCCGGCTCGTCCTGGCCCACACGGACTCGGGGGACGGAGCCCCACAAGCCGCCGTCATCCGGATCCCGTTGGTGGTGCGGGCCCTGGAGTCACTGTTCGCCGCGGCATGGACCGCCGCCGTACCGCTCGACGCCCATCTGCGGCTGGGCCCCCGCGCTCATGCCGAGACCAGCCGCCGCGTCCTGGAGCACCTGCGGTCCGGCAGCACCGACGACGTCGCGGCGCGCGAGCTGAACGTGTCACTGCGGACCTACCGGCGACATGTCGCCGAGATCATGCGCGGCCTCGGCGCGAGTTCCCGGTTCCAGGCGGGTGTGCGAGCCATCGAACTGGGGCTGCTGCCACCGCTGGAATGACAACTGCCCGGGACCGGAACGGCGCCTCCTCGGCACGTCAGGCCGCTCCGGTGGGGACGGAGTCGCAGAGCGAGTCCAGAGCCTCCCGGGCCGGGTTGTCCGGCAGGCGTACCAGTACCTCCCGAGCCCGTGCCGGACAGCCGTCCACGGCGGCGGTACCCAGCAGCTCCCCGAACTCGCCGAGATCGCGTACGACATACCGCGGCGCGCCTGCTTGAAGGGCCCCGATGCTCAGCGCCATGGAGAACAGCGCCGCGGTCCTCCCGGCGGCCTCGACGCGATGCTCGACCGCGTCGGTGCCGGGGCCCGGCGCCGTCGCCTTCCGGCTCCGCCCCAGCACGAGCCGTTCGGCGGTCCCGGCGTGCAGCCGCACCGCCTCGGGCCCCAGCCCGACGGCGATCCGGGCCGCCTGGCCGAGCAGCCAGTCGCCGGCCAGAACCGCCAGGCGGTTGCCCCACAGCGCGTTGGCGCTGGGGACTCCGTGCCGGACCGGAGCGCGGTCCATGACATCGACGTGGTGGAGGGAGGCGGTGTGGACGAGTTCGGCGACGGCCCCCGCGTCGGCGGCGCCCTCGGCCCCGCCGGGGCCGAACTCGCTGCCCAGCAACGCCAGGAGCGGGCGGAGGCGCTCGCCGTCGGCGGCCAGCAGGTGACCGACGATCCCGGCCATCCTCGGGTCGGCCACCCGGGCCGTGCATGCCTCCAGCCGCTCTTCCACCCGGCCCAGGCCGCGCCCCAGCCGGCGCTCCAGCTCCGGGTCGGACACCGCCGGCGGGAAGACCGCCGGGAGTACGGGTACGGGGGCCTTCGCCTCGGTCATCGTGTCCTCCCGCCGCGGTCCGCGGGCCCCGGTCCAGGGCCTCGGCGGCCGAGCTTACGGACGGGTGGTTCACGGCCCGCGCGCGGAGCGGTCATCCCGTCAGCAAGCTGACAGCGCGGCGCGCCCGGCCCACACCGCTGTCAGCTTGCTGACGCGAAGTTGCCGGACGGGCGCTGTCACGCGGTGCGACCGTTCGACAGGGCGATGCCGGGGCCGACGGCCGGCTGCGGCCTTCCGGCGCACAACTGGGCCGGGCACAGCCGCTGCACGGCCCGGAGACTGTCCGGAAAGTAGTCGTAGTCCGGCGGTGGTGCGCACCCGCATCTCGCCCGGCCCGGCGGGGACCATCCGCGCGACGCGTCGGGCACCGGAGGGATGCCGGTGAGCAAGCCCAGCTCGGCCGCGCGCACGCCTGCCTGAAAACGGGACTTGGCATCGAGGAGTTCCATGATGGTCGCGATGTGCCGACGGTAGGTGCGCACCGAGATGGAGAGTTTGCGGGACGCCACCTCGTCGGTGGCACCGGTACGGAGGTAGTGGAGGATCTGCTGGACGAGTTCGACGCGGGTGTGCTCGCCTAAGCCGATCCAGGCGTTGACATCGACCGCCTGCTTCCAGACGGTGCCGAAGAGGTTGTGGATGACCTGTGTCTCGGGCGACACCCGCAGCACGCACGCCTGGCGCTCGCCCGCCATCTCCGCGCAGACCAGCGCCGACCGGCCATCGGCGATGACGGCGTCCATGCGCGGGATCCGGGCGACGCGCACGGCGTTGGGGTGCCCGTACCGGGCCAGTTCCTCCACCAGGTCGCGGTCGAGAGTGGCCTGTACGCAGAGGATCCGCGCCCGCACGGAGCCTCGGCGTTCCCGCAGCACTTCGCGCAGCACCGCGTAGGTGCGCGCGGCGTAGGCCGGCTCGGCGACCACGGCGTCGACGGCGCGTGCGGCCCCGTGGGCGAGTTGTTCACTCGCGGCCAGTATCTCGCCGGCGACCGGCTTCAGCACGGTGGTGAGCTGCTTACGGGATGATCTTCGCCGATGCTTCGCCACTGTCGCGCGGACCAGGGACTGGACCTCGAGAAGGGCTCTCTCGATATCGTCCTCCTGCCCCCGCACCGGCACTTCCCCGTCCGTTCCCCCGTGGCTGTGCCGCATCCCCCGGGCCAATTCCTCCATCAAGATGTTTCATCCCGTCTCGGTTCTGGCCTGTTGTGCCACGCACGTGCGTGCCGGACCGCCTGGCGGCTGGGCTCGAACGCCGGTTGGGGGAGCGACGTTCTTGCCTCGTGTGTTCTGGCCTGGTGGGTGTGGCTTGAACATGAACGCTGGAACGCTAAGCGATCACTTGTTCGCAGGTCAATGCCCCAGTCAGGCGAAGAAAAGCAGGCACCAGGTACACCACGGGAGGCATTGGGGCATCCCTTCCCACCTCTCCGCGGGGCGCGCTCGCGTGCCCGAAATCGCGCAGCGTGACATCGGCCTCGTTCTCACCGAAGCGTCACCAACGCAAAACGCCCGGCCGGGAAACCCCGGCCGAGCGCCTCACCAAGCTCCTGATCACCGCCAGTTGATCACCTTTGTCGTCACATTCCCTGGAATTCGCCGTCAGGCCGGGGAATTTCAGCCAGTGATCTTGAAAGTGGACGCCGAGTCGTTCTGGGTCGCGACCTGCCCCGGGCGCAGGTTCCGCACCTGGTTACCCGTGAAGGACCCGGTGCCGGTGACTCCCGAGGTGATCCAGATTCCCCCGGTCGCCGGACCGTCGATCGTATTGTTCCGCAGGGTCACGGTGACCCGCGTCCGGTCGATGTAGAGGCCCGCACGGAGGGCCCCGCGCAGGACGTTGTCGGTCAGGGTGACGTTCGTGTAGGCGTCCGGATACTGCGAGGTGCTCGGGGGAGAGCTGATCCGCACACCGTGCCGGACGCCGTTCCAGCCGCCGCCTCCGAGCAGGACGTTCCCGCTGACCGTGGCGGACTCCAGGGGGTGTCCCGAATCGCCGTACACGCCGATGTCCAGGGCGCTGTTCGACGACACACTGTTCACCAGGTTGTTCCTCATCTCGATGTTTCGCCCGCCGGCGATCCGGAGACCGTTGGCCCACCAGGGGGCGATCGCCGTGTTGTTCAGGACCTTCGCACCGATCAGCTGGCCGTTGGTCCCGGCGGCGCCGGAGTCGGAGTAGACCGCGAAGGAGTCGTCGCCGGTGCCCCGGGCGAAGTTGTTCTGGACCGTGATGTTGAGACCGAGTTTGTCGGGATTCCTGGTATTGCCGTTGTTGATATTGAATCCGTCACCGTAGGTGTCCGCGGTCCGGCTGTTCCGGATGGTGCCACCCGTGCCCGACAGCCAATTGGCATCGATGTGCCGCGTCCAGATCCGCTCGACCTGCCACCCGCCGGCACCGCTGGCGTTGATTCCGTAGTCCGAACCGCCGGTGCCGCCGACTCCCCGCCAGATGGCGTTCGTATCGATCTGGAGATCCGTGACGGTGCTGCCCGAGCCCACCAGTATCTGCGAGCGCCATGAGTTGGCCGGAAGGGGAACCTTGCGATAGAGCGTGGTGTACCACATACCGGCCCCCTGCACCTTCACACCGGTGAAGTCCAGCGGCTTGGAAACCAGGCTGTTCGTCAGATACTTGCCCCGCGGGATCCACACCGACTTCCCCTGCTGCCGGGCGGCGTTCACCGTGTCCTGGATGGCGACCGTCGAATCCTTCGAGAAGTCCGGATCCGCGCCATAACTCACGACCGAGAGCGAATTGGCCGGTTGGGCCAGTGCGGCCCCGACGTTCTCCAGATCGATGGAGTCGATGTCGTAGACGGCAGCCGTGTTGGCGGCGTCCTTCCTGAGCATGATGGTGCTGCCCGGGGCGATGGGAGCGCCCGTGACCCAGACGGGGAATTCGTTGTAGAAGTGGTAGGGGTCCCCGCCCGCGTTGGGGTCGTCCGGGTTCGTGGTCGCGTTGCGATAGTTCCACGCCTGCTGGGAGCTCAGCGTGATCGCCTGGCGGAACGCACCGTTCACATACAGGTTCAGCGACGCGGTGATGCCGCCGCCTTCCGGTGCGTCAGGAATCGATGCGCGGACCACGAGGGTATTGGCGTTCTTGCCGGTGTTGTTCGGTATCGTCACCGACCCACCGGTGCCGCTCAGTTCGACGAACGCGTAGCCCGAGGCCTCGGACTCCAGAGAGGCCGCGGTCGGCGCCGGGTCCCCCGGCTTGATGGAGCGAACCGTGGCGCCGCCGCCGAGCCGGCCGGACTCGGCTTCGACCGTCACGAAGGGCGTGGTGGCACCGGCCGCGGCAACCGCCTTCGCGGTGGCCCCCGGTCCCCCTTCCCTCGTTGCCACTTCCGCGTGGACCTCGGCGCCTGGAACGACGAACAGAGCGCCGGCGGCCAGCGTCGCGATGCCCGAGAGCCACAGTGAGACTCGTCGGATTCTCCGGTGCATGTGTCACCTCTTGAATGGATGGACAACGGGTCTTGATCGGTCTGACGACAGGGGGGATCAACGGACCGCGAGCAGGCGAGCAGGCGCTCGCCCGAGGCGCCCGGGATGCGCACCCTCGGTGGGTACGTGCGCTGGAGGTGGGGGGCAGGTGCGGCTGACGGCGTGACCGCGCCGTCATGTAATTCCATCGAGTTGCGTTAGTCAATACGTTCGGCAGCTCGAACACGGTCGCCGCACATAGGGAGGGTTTCGCGGCGATCGCCGCCCTTACCGCCTCACCGTGCGGGGCAGTCGTCACGCACCCCTTCCCCAGGTTCGTCCAACATATTGACAAACCTCGGTACCGGTTCATACGTTCAGATCACAGTCGGCGGATCGCAGCCGGCTCGCCTCGGTCCGAGCGGACGTAGCCGCTCCCCCGGCCTGTCGGCCGACCTCACCCGACCCCGATCGCCGCACTCCGCCGTGCGGTGCCGATGGGAGCGCGAACCACCTTGACCAGCGACAACCGGAAGGGGACTGCTGTGGGCGAGCCGGTGAAGCCGTTGCGCATCGGCATCGTGGGCGCGGGAAAGATCAGCGGCGCCTACCTCTCGACGCTGCGGAATCTGACGTCCGTGCGGCTGACCGCCGTCACCGACCTCGACCGGAGCCGCGCGCGGGCCGTCGCGGAACAGGCGCGCGCCGGGGATGAAGTCGCCGTGCTGCCGTCCGTGGCCGCCCTGGTGGCCAGGGACGACGTGGACGCCGTTCTCAACCTCACGATTCCGGCCGCGCACGCGGACGTCGCCCTGGCGGCACTCCGCGCGGGCAAGCACGTATACGGCGAGAAGCCCCTCGCGGCCGGCCGCCAGGAGGCCGATGCCGTGCTGGCGGCGGCGCGCGCGGCGGGACTGCGGGTCGGCTGCGCGCCCGACACCGTCCTCGGCTCCGGGACCCAGACCGCGCGCAAGGCGGTGGACGACGGCCTGATCGGTACGCCCGTGGCGGCCACCGCCTTCATGACCGGCGCGGGCCACGAGAAGTGGCACCCGGACCCGGAGTTCTACTACCGGCCCGGCGGCGGCCCGCTGCTCGACATGGGGCCGTACTACCTGTCGGCCCTGGTCCACCTGCTCGGCCCGGTGGCCCGGGTGACCGGAGCGTCCTCCCGGCCGCGTGCGCGGCGGACCATCGGCAGCGGTCCCCGCGCGGGACACACCTTCCCGGTGGAGGTGGACACCCACATCACCGGCGTCCTGGAACACACCGGAGGCGCCCTGTCCACCCTCGTCATGAGCTTCGACGTCCGTGCCGCGCGGCTGCCGCGCATCGAGGTGCACGGCACTGATGCCTCGCTGTCCGTGCCCGACCCGAACAACTTCGACGGCGCCGTGGAGATCCACCGCGGTGACGGCTGGGAAACCCTGCCCCCGTCCGCCGGCTACCCGGGCGCCGGGCGGGGCACCGGCCTCGCCGATCTGGCCGAGGCCCTGTCCGAGGGACGTCCGCACCGCGCGTCGGCGGAACTCGCCGCGCACGTCCTGGACACCATGCTCACCCTCGTCGACGCGGCGAACCAGGGCCGCGCACTCCCGGTGACAAGCACCTGCGAGCGCCCCGCCCCGGTGGTCCCGGCCGACTGATCAGCACCGCGTCCGGCCACCCACTCCCGACCGCCCCCACACGCTCGCCGCAACAGGAGATCCCCTTCATGCATGACGACCGGAAGCTGGTCGAAGCACGTCTGGAACGCGTCCTCAGGGAACGCATCCGGCCGGCTGTCCACCCCGTCACCACACCCCTGGCCGTGGAGATATGGTCCACCGCGGGCGAACCCGTCCCCGTGGCCGCGGGGCTGGCGGCACCGACCGTCCCCATCGCCCCCGGCACACCGTGGGGCCTGCCCTGGGGGACCAGCTGGTTCCAGGTCACCGGCACCGTGCCCGCCGAGTGGTCGGGCCGTACCGTCGAGGCCGTACTCGACCTCGGCTTCACCCCGCGGACCCCGGGTTTCCAGTGCGAGGGCCTCGTCTACCGGCCCGACGGCACCCCGGTCAAGGGACTCCACCCGCGCAACGCGTACGTCCGCGTCGGCTCACCGGTGACCGGCGGGGAGCGGGTCCACTGGCGGATCGAGGCCGCCTCCAACCCCGACCTCGACGCCGGCGGGGTGCCGTTCCAGCCGACACCGATGGGCGACAAGGCGACGGCGGGCGAAGCTCCCCAGTACGTGCTCGGCGAGATGCGGCTGGCCGTCTTCGACGAGACGGTGTGGAACCTGGTCATGGACCTGGAAGTCCTCGGCGAGCTCATGGCGGAGCTGCCCCTCGACGGGGCACGCCGCTGGGAGATCCTGCGCGCGGTCGGCCGCGCCCTGGACGCGGTCGACCTCCAGGACGTGAACGGCACGGCCCGGGCGGCGCGTGACGAACTCGCCGGTGTGCTCGCCGCGCCCGCCGCCCCCGCGGCGCACCGCGTCAGTGCCGTCGGGCATGCCCACATCGACTCCGCGTGGCTGTGGCCGCTGCGCGAGACGGTCCGCAAGGTGGCCCGTACGGCGTCGAACATGACGGCGCTCCTCGACGAGGAGCCCGACTTCGTCTTCACCATGTCGCAGGCCCAGCAGTTCGCCTGGATCAAGGAGCACCGGCCCGAGGTGTACGCGCGGGTCAGAAAGGCCGTCGCGGACGGCAGGTTCGTACCCGTCGGCGGGATGTGGGTGGAGTCCGACACCAACATGCCGGGGTCCGAGGCGATGGCCCGCCAGTTCGTCCATGGCAAACGCTTCTTCCTGGAGGAGTTCGGCATCGAGAGCGACGAGGCGTGGCTGCCGGACACCTTCGGCTTCGCGGCGGGTCTGCCGCAGATCATCCGGGCCGCCGGCGCCACACGACTGCTCACCCAGAAGATCTCGTGGAGCCGGACCAACACCTTCCCGCACCACACGTTCTCCTGGGAGGGCATCGACGGCACCCGCGTCTTCACCCACTTCCCGCCCGTCGACTCGTACAACTGCGAGATGACGGGCCGGCAGATCGCCCACGCGGCACGTAACTTCAAGGAGAAGGGCCTCGCCACCCGCTCCCTCGCGCCGACCGGTTACGGGGACGGCGGGGGTGGGACCACGCGCGAGATGGTCGCCAAGGCGGCCAGGATGCGCGGTCTGGAGGGCGCGGCGAGAGTGGAGTGGGAGGCGCCCGCCGACTTCTTCGCCAAGGCCGAGGCCGAATACCCCGACCCGCCCGTGTGGGTCGGGGAGCTGTACCTCGAACTGCACCGCGCCACACTCACCAGCCAGGCGGGGACCAAGCGCGGCAACCGGCGCAGCGAGTCGCTGCTCACGGAGGCCGAGCTGTGGGCCGCCACAGCGGCGGCGCGCACCGGCATGCCGTATCCCTACGAGGAGTTGGACCGGATCTGGAAAACGGTGCTCCTGCACCAGTTCCATGACATCCTGCCCGGCTCGTCGATCGCCTGGGTGCACCGCGAGGCACGCGAGACGTACGCGCGGCTCGCCGGGGAGCTGGAGGGCATCATCGCCGGTGCGCAGCGTGCGCTCGCCGGTGACGCGTCGGGCGGTCACGAGCTGGTGTTCAACCCGGCTCCGCACGCCCGCTGTTCGGTCCCGGCCGGGGGCGCCTCGGCCCGGACCGCGCAGGGCGACGCGGTGCCTCCCGTCCCACGCGAGGGCGGCGGGTACGTCCTCGACAACGGCCTGCTGCGGGTCGAGATCGACGGACGCGGCCTCGTGGTCTCCGCGTACGACCGCGTCGCGGACCGGGAGGCGGTCGCACCCGGGCAGGCGGCCAACCTGCTCCAGCTGCATCCCGACTTCCCCAACCAGTGGGACGCGTGGGACGTCGACGCCTTCTACCGGAACGTCGGCAGCGACCTCACCGACGTGGCCCGGCTGGGTGTCGAGGGCACCTCGGTGCGCGTCGAGCGGATCTTCGGGGCGTCCCGTGTCACTCAGCTTCTGTCGGTTCCGGCGGACGCCAAGCGGCTCGACATCGACACCGAAGTGGACTGGCACGAGACCGAGCGTTTCCTGAAGCTGGCCTTCCCGCTGGACGTGAAGGCCGATCGGTACGCCTCCGAGACGCAGTTCGGCCATGTGTACCGGCCCACCCACCAGAACACGAGCTGGGAGTGGGCCAAGTTCGAGGCGTGCAACCACCGTTTCGTGCATGTCGACGAGCCGGGCTGGGGCGTCGCGGTCGTCAACGACGCGACCTACGGCCATGACGTGACCCGCTCGGTACGCACCGGGACCGCCGCGGGCACGACGACCACCGTGCGCGCGTCGCTGCTGCGCGCCCCCCGCTACCCGGATCCCGAGACCGACCAGGGCGTCCACCGGTTCCGGCACGCACTGGTGCCGGGTGCGACGATCGGCGACGCCGTCCGCGAGGGCCACCGGGCCAA
Source organism: Streptomyces scopuliridis (assembly GCF_042790125.1). GTDB lineage: Bacteria > Actinomycetota > Actinomycetes > Streptomycetales > Streptomycetaceae > Streptomyces > Streptomyces scopuliridis_A. The sequence continues at coordinate 349,263 of NZ_JBHTZS010000003.1, read as the reverse complement.
CCTGCCCGAGCGCCGGGTCACCGGATCCGTCGCGGCGGTCGCGCCGCTGGTGACCGTGGACCATGACGCCGTCGTGGTCAGTGCCGTGAAGCTGGCCGACGACCGCAGCGGCGACCTGGTGGTACGCCTCTACGAGGCACACGGAGGCCGGGCCCGCGCCACCGTCCGCGTCGACGGCTTCGCCACCGGCCGAGCCGTCCCCACGGATCTGCTGGAACGCCCGCTCCCGGACGCCGAGCCACCGACGGCGGCCGACGGCGGTGTCGTACTCGCCCTGCGCCCCTTCCAGATGGTGACCCTCCGCCTGCCGCGCGCCTGACGACGTGCCGCACCGGGACGGCGGCCGAACGACGCGCAGCAGTGCGGACAAGCAGACAACAGTACGTAGCGAAAGAGGCCCCTTCTCATGACAGCCAGAGCCGAACATCCCGAACGCCCGAGGGCGGTATGCGTCATGAATCCCGGTACCGCGGAGCTCGTACTCCCCGAGGACCAGCGCGCCCGGCTCTCCTCACTGGTCCGGCTCGCCCCCGACCGCTCCGGAGCCCAGCTGGGAGCCGCGCTCGCCGACGCGGAGATCCTGGTCAGCGGCTGGGGCTGTCCCCGCCTGACGGCCGACGTCCTGGCGGGGGCACCCCACCTGCGCGCCGTGATGCACGCCGCCGGCACCGTCAAGCCGATCGTCAGCGAGGCGGTCTGGGAACGCGGGATCGTCGTGTCCTCGGCGGCCGACGCCAACGCCGGCCCCGTCGCCTCCTGCACCGTCGCGCTCATCACGCTCGCCGCGCGCCGGACGCTGACGACGGCGGCCCGCTACGCCGACGGATGGCCGGACTTCGCCGACCGTTCGGGCGCCGACGGACTCACGGTCGGGATCATCGGCGCCTCGCGCATCGGGCGCCGGGTCATCGCCGAACTGGGCAGGTCCGACGCGGGTTTCCGGGTGCTGCTGAGCGATCCGTACCTCACGGACGAGGAGGCACGCCGACTCGGCGCCGAGCGGGTCGGACTCGCCGGTCTCTGCGCACGGTCGGCGGTGGTCAGCGTCCATGCCCCGCTCCTGCCCGAGACCACGGGCCTGCTCGACGCCACGATGCTCGCGCTCATCCCCGACGGTGGCGCGCTCGTCAACACCGCCCGAGGGGCCATCGTCGACACGGACGCGCTGACAGCCGAATGCGCCTCCGGCCGGCTGGAGGCGTACCTCGATGTGACGGCCCCCGAACCCCTGCCGCCCGGCCACCCGCTGCTGTCACTGCCGAATGTGCTGGTCACCCCGCACATAGCCGGCGCACAGGGAAGCGAGGTACGACGGCTCGGGCAGTACGCGGTGGCCGAGGTGGCCCGGTGGGTGGCGGGTGAGCCGCTGCTCGGCGAGGTCACCAGGGAAGCGCTCCCGCGCCTCGCCTGACGGGCAGCGCGAGCACATACGCCGGAACAGACAAGGAGGCCGGACCGCCGCTCTCACCTCCGCATGACTTGCTGACCCGGGAGTGGCCGACGACGCCCGCCTCCCGGTGAAAGGGCTACACATCATGACAACGCTCGACCAACCCGCCGCCCGCCCCGCCGAGAAGGCCGGGCAGGCGGACAAGGGCCGGCTGCCGCGGCCACGCCGCCGCCGGGACATGGCCCTGTTCTGGTTCCTGATACCGGGCATCGTGGTACTGCTCCTCTTCCACTACATCCCGCTGCTGGGCAACATCATCGCGTTCCAGGACTACCAGCCGTTCATCGGCATCATGCACAGCCCCTGGAGCGGGCTGGACAACTTCGACGTCATCTTCAACGGCGACGACCAGTTCCTCAAGGCGCTGGTCAACACCCTGGAACTCACCCTGATCCAGGTCGTGTTCGTCTTCCCGGTGCCCATCGTGCTGGCGCTCGCGCTGAACAGCCTGGTCAGCGAGCGGATCAAGAAGTGGGTGCAGAACGTCCTGTACCTGCCGCACTTCCTGTCCTGGGTGGTCATCGTCGCCCTCTTCCAGCAGATGCTGGGCGGCACCGGCATGCTCAACCTGTTCCTGCAGGCCCAGGACTTGGGTACCTGGAACATCATCGGCAACCCCGACTTCTTCAAGACGCTCATCACCTCCCAGGTGATCTGGAAGGACGCCGGCTGGGGCACCATCCTCTTCCTGGCGGCCCTCTCCCGCGTCGACAGCAACCTGTACGAGGCCTCCGCCATGGATGGCGCCAGCCGCTTCCGGCAGACCTGGCACGTCACCCTGCCCGCCCTGCGCGGCCTGGTGATCCTGCTGCTCATCCTCCGCCTCGGCGACGCCCTGTCCGTCGGCTTCGAGCAGATCCTGCTGCAGCAGACCGCCGTCGGCCTGGACAGTAGTGAGGTGCTGGACACGTACGTCTTCAACAACGGCATCATCGGCGGGCAGTGGGGCGTGGCCGCCGCCGTCGGCCTGGTCAAGGGCGTGATCGGGATCCTGCTTGTGCTGGGCGCCAACAAGGTCGCCCATCTCTTCGGCGAAGAAGGTGTCTACCGGTCATGACAACGCTGTCTCCCACCCGCCCCGTACGCGGCGGCAAGCCGCGCAGGTCCTACAGCGCCATCCCCGGCGAGAGCCCGGGCACCCCGCCGTGGCGCGCCCTGAAGTCGCTGCTTCTGCTGGTCTGTGTGCTCCTGGTCGTGCTGCCCTTCCTGGCGATCGTCTCGACCTCCATCGCCGCCCCCGACCAGCTCACCAAGGCCGGTGGCTTCGTCCTGTGGCCCGACAGCCCGACCTTCGAGTCGTACAAGGCGCTGCTCTCCGGCGGCCTGGTGTCACAGGCCATGATGGTGAGCGTCGGGGTCACCGTGGCGGGCACCGCTCTCAGCCTCGCCACCTCCGTCATGCTGGCGTACGGGCTGAGCCGGCCCGGCTCCTTCGGGCACAAGCCGGTGCTGATGCTGCTGCTGATGTCCCTGCTGTTCGTGCCGGGTGTCATCCCGACCTATCTGATGGTCAAGCAGCTCGGCCTGATCAACAGCTACTGGTCGCTGATCCTGCCCACCATGGTCAACGCGTTCAACGTGATCGTGCTGCGCTCCTTCTTCATGAGCCTGCCCCGCGAGCTGATCGACGCCGCTCGCATCGACGGCGCGTCGGAGTGGTCCATCCTCACCAAGATCGTGATGCCGCTGTCCAAGGCGTCCATCGGGGTCATCGGCCTCTTCTACGCCGTGACGTACTGGAACGCCTTCTTCAACGCCCTGCTGTTCATGAACGACGCCTCCAAGTGGCCCATGCAGCTCGTGCTGCGCACCTACGTCGTCAACAACTCCGCACTCAGCGGCGGCCAGATCGACGTCGCCGCCGGGGCACCGGTGCCGCCCGCCCAGTCGCTGCAGGCGGCGATCCTCGTACTGTCGATCGTGCCGATCGTGCTCGTCTACCCCTTCGTTCAGCGCCACATGAACAAGGGCGTCATGATCGGAGCGGTGAAGGGATGACCATGAAGCCATCACTCAATCGCCGCGGCTTCCTCGCCTCGGCCATCGGAGTCGGAGCGGGTCTGGCCCTCACCGGCTGCGGCGACTTCCGTCCCAGGCCGGCCCATCTGGCCAACGCGAACGCGCAGCTGCCCACGTACATCCAGTACAAGGGCGTGCCGACATCGATGCCCGCCACGCAGGACGGCGTCTCCGCCGGCTACCAGCACTTCCCGGCCGATCCCCCCAAGGCCTTCCCGGACGGCCCGCCCGCCATGGGCCCCGCCATCGACATCATGAACCTCATCTTCAACCCGGTGCCGCCGCCGGTGGAGAACAACGTGATGTGGCAGGCCCTCAACAAGTACATCGGCTGCGACATCAACTTCGCGATCACCCCGGTCAACGACTATCCGCAGAAGTTCGCGGTGACCCTCGCGGGAGGCGATCTGCCGGACGCGATGCTGATGCTGCCCCCGGACCAGAACAGCGCCGCCACCCCGGACATGCTGTACAGCCTCTTCGAGGACCTCACCCCGCACCTGTCCGGCGACAACATCCGGGACTATCCGTACCTCGCCAACATCCCCACCGACTCCTGGCGCCCCTGCGTGCGCAACGGCGGGATCTACGCCCTCCCGATGCCCCGCCCGGTCTCGGGCGGCCCCGTCTACACCCGGCTCGACCTGTTCCGGAAGAAGGACCTCGACCCGAACCCGAAGACCTGGCGCGAGTTCGTCCAGCTCTGCAAGGACATCACCGACCCCAAGGCCCACCAGTACGCTCTCGGCGACCCCGTCACCACGTGGAACCTCGTGATGCAGATGCTGGGCGCGCCCAACTGGTGGCGTGAGGAGCGGGGCAGGTTCACGCACCACTTCGAGACCGAAGAGTGCAAGCAGGCCATGGACGCGGTCAACCAGCTCAAGAAGGCGGGCGTCATGCACCCGGACGCCTTCGCCGTGAAGGGCAAGTTCAAGGAGTGGTTCGGCAACGGTCAGATCGTCATGCACCCCGACGCGCCCGTGGCGTGGAACGATCTCTACACCACGTACGGGCCCGTCTCCGAGGGACTGGACATCGGGTACATGATGCCGCCCGACTGGGACGAGAGCACCACCGGCGGCCAGTGGCAGGGCCGGGCCAACTACGCCACGCTCATCATCAAGAAGGCCCCCAGGGCGCGCATCCAGCAGATCCTGCGCGCCATGAACGCGCTCGCCACCCCCTTCGGCACGGACGGATATCTGCTGCGCAAGTACGGCGTGCGGGGTCCCGATCACACCCTGAAGGGACCGGATCCGATCCCCACACCGAAGGGCACGGCCGAGACCTACCTGCCGACGATCTTCGCCACCGACTCGCCGTTCACGCTCTACTACCCGCAGAAGCCGGAGATCGTGCCCGACCAGTACGCCTTCCAGAAGGAAGCCGTCAAGCGGCTGATCCCCAATCCCGCCGAGGCGCTGTACTCGGCGACGGACGCCAAGATGTCCAAGCTGTTCTTCGCGACGCTCGACAGCCTGCGGATGGGCATCATGCAGGGCCGCAACGCCCCCGGTGAGTGGGACAGCGCGGTAAAGAACTGGCGGGCGAAGGCAGGCGACAAGATGCGCGCCGAGTACGAGCAGGCGTGGGAGGCCCGCCACCGATGAACCGCACCCCTGCCGAGGACCGCGCCCACTGGGAACAGACCGCGGACCGTATGCTGCTCGCCGTCCGGCCGTACGCCGGCGCCGGGCACGAGCTGATCCACCTGCCCGGTACGGCGAGCCACAACGGCGCGCACAGCGATGGCCTTGAGGGGTTCGCCCGTACGTTCCTGCTGGCCGGTTTCCGGCTGGCGGGGGCGGCGGGCGCGGACCCGCACGACCTCGCCGGATGGTACGCGGCGGGCCTGGCCGCCGGCACCGACCCGAAGAACCCGGAACGCTGGCCCACCTTCGCGGAGTGCAACCAGGCCAAGGTCGAGGCCGCCTCCATCGCGCTCGCGCTGCACGAGACCCGGCCCTGGATCTGGGACCGCCTCGACGACCGGGTCAGGAGCCAGGTCCTCGACTGGCTCGCCCCGATGGCCGGCGACCCGATGCCCGGCAACAACTGGGTCTGGTTCCAGGGCGTCACCGAGGCCTTCGCCCGCACCGTCGGCGGGCAGTGGCGCCAACAGGACCTCGACCGGGTCATCGCGCTGACCGACGGCTGGTACGCGGGCGACGGCTGGTACTCCGACGGGCTCACCGGCGGGGAACACCGCAACTTCGACCACTACAACGGCTGGGCCATGCACCTGTACCCGTTGTGGTTCTGCCGCATCCTCGGCGACGCCGCACCCGTCGGGCTCCTCGACCGCTACCGGACCCGGCTCCGCCGCTTCCTGGCGGACCAGCGGCTCCTGGTCGGGGCCAACGGCTCGCCACTCGTCCAGGGGCGCTCCCTCACCTACCGGCACGCCGCACTCGCGTCACTGTGGACAGGCGCCCTGTTCGATGCCACGCCTCTGGCGGCAGGGGAAACCCGGGCGATCGCGAACCGCATGCTCGGCCACTTCACCGCCCACGGCGCCACCGACGCCCGGGGCCTGCTCACCCTCGGCTGGCACCGGCCCTTCCGCGGCGTCCTCCAGGTCTACTCGGGGCCCGGGTCGCCGTACTGGGCGAGCAAGGGCTTCATCGGCCTCGCCCTGCCGCCGCGGCATCCGGTCTGGACCGAGGAGTTGACCTCGCTCGCCGTCGAGGAGGCCGATTTCACCCGTGCGCTGGCCGCCCCCGGCTGGCTCGTCTCCGGCACCGCGTCCGACGGTGTCGTGCGCGTCGTCAACCACGGCGGCGACCACGCCGACCCGGCCCGACCGCACGCGGACGACCCCTGCTACGCGCGGTTCGCCTACTCGACACACACGGCGCCCGAGACCCCCGGCGACCCCACCGCGGGCCCTGGCGCCTGCGGGGAGGCCGACCCGCTCGACAACGCGGTCGTCCTGCTGGACGCGGCGGGGCGCGCCTCGCACCGGCGTCCGGCGACCAGGATCTCCGTGGACGGTGCCACGGCCGTCTCGCGGTCCCGCGCGCACTGGCCCGAGGACGGGACATGGGACCCGTTCGGTGGCCCCGACACCCGCTACACGCTGGGCCCTTGGATCACCGTCGGTTCGGCGTTGCGCGGCTCGGTCGAGGTACGGGCCGTACGCGTCGACGGCGATCCCGGGACCGGACACGTACTGCGTATCGGCGGCTGGGCGCTCGCGGTCGATCCGTCGTCCGCACCCCCTTCCGGCCCGGTCGACGGTGAGACCGCCCGGGTCGAGGGCGCCGGCGGTCTGGTCTCCGTCATCGTCGGCGCCCACCGGCTGCCCCGTTCCTCCCTGGTGGCCGGCACCGACAGCAACGCCCTCGGCGCCGTGTCCGCCACCCCCGTCGTGGAGACCGGGGGACCCGTCGCCCACGGCACCGTCCACATCGCGCTCGTCCACCTCGGCGGCACCGGCCCCGGCGCCCTGCCCGAGGTCACCACCCGCGCCCAGGACACCACCCTGCTCGTGGACGTGACCTGGCCGGACGGCGCCCGGGACACCGTCCGGCTGCCCGCTCCCGACCCCGAGTCCCCCACCGCGTACGGCCTTTGGAAGGACCAGCACCGTGCATGACGACCGCCGGATCATCGAGACCCGGATCCGCAAGCTCCTCGACCGGGTGATCCGTCCCGCCCTCTACAGCGCCGCGCGTCCCCTCACCCTGAGCGCCTGGCACGTCGACGGCGAACCCGTCCCCGTGGCCGACGCCCTGCACGCCGACTACGAGCCCTTCACGCTCGGCGCCACCTGGGGCGGCCCCTGGGCGACGACCTGGATGCGGGCGAGCGCGGAGATTCCCGAGGAGTGGTCCGGGCGCCGGGTCGAGGCCGTCTTCGACCTGGGGTTCGACCTGACCAAGGGGCCGGGCGGTCAGGCGGAGGGCCTGGTCCACGACGCCCAGGGCGCTCCGCTCCAGGGCCTGCATCCGTACAGCCGCACCGTGCTCCTCGCCGAATCCGCCACCGCCGGCGACCGGGTCGACCTGCTGATCGAGCTGGCCGCCAACCCGCCCATCGTCGCCAGCGCCGGGCTGCACATCCACCACGGTTCACTCGACACCGCGGGCACGGCGCACATCTACCGGCTCGAACAGGCCGAGATCGCGGTGCGCGAGGACGACGTATGGCACCTCATCCACGACATCGAGGTGCTCGACGAGCTGATGCACGAGCTGCCTGTCGGTTCGGCCCGTCGCCACGAGATCCTCTACGCGCTGCGCCGCGCCGCCGATGCCATCGTCCCGGGCGATGTGGCGAACACCGCGGCCGAGGCCCGGCGCCGGCTCGCCGAGGTGCTGTCCCGGCCCGCGCACGCCTCGGCGCACACCCTCTCCGCGGTCGGCCACGCCCATATCGACTCGGCCTGGCTGTGGCCGGTCCGGGAGACCGTCCGCAAGTGCGCGCGTACGTTCACCAACATGACCACGCTGGCGGGCGAGTACCCCGAGCTGGTCTTCGCCTGCTCCTCGGCGCAGCAGTACGCGTGGATGAAGGAACAGCGCCCGGAGATCTTCGCCCGTATGAAGAAGGCGGCGGCCGACGGGAACTGGGTACCGGTGGGCGGCATGTGGGTCGAGGCCGACGGCAACCTCCCCGGCGGCGAGGCACTGGCCCGCCAGCTCGTCTACGGGCGGCGCTTCTTCGCGGAGGAGTTCGGCGTCGAGCAGCACGGCGTGTGGCTGCCCGACTCGTTCGGATACACCGCCGCCTATCCCCAGCTCGCCAAGCTGGCCGGCGCCCGGTGGTTCCTCACCCAGAAGCTCTCGTGGAACGAGACGAACAAGCTCCCGCACCACACCTTCGACTGGGAGGGCATCGACGGAACGCGTATCTTCACCCACTTCCCGCCCGTCGACAGCTACAACGCGTCGCTCACGGGTCGTGAACTCGCCCACGCGGAGAGCAACTTCGCGGACAAGGGGGTGGCCACCCGCTCGCTGGTCCCCTTCGGCTACGGCGACGGCGGCGGCGGGCCCACCCGCTCGATGCTGGAGAAGGCCCGCCGTCTGCGCGACCTCGAAGGCTCGCCCAGGGTCGTGGTCGAGGCACCTGACACGTTCTTCGCGACGGCCCGCGCCGAACGCGACCAACTCCCCGTATGGCGCGGCGAACTGTATCTGGAGAACCATCGCGGCACCTACACCAGTCAGGCCCGCACCAAGCGCGGCAACCGGCGTGCCGAGGCACTGCTGCGTGAGGCCGAACTCTGGGCCGCCACCGCCGCCGTCCTGGCCGGCGCGCCCTACCCGTACGAGCGTCTGGAGTCGCTGTGGCGGCGAGCCCTGCTCAACCAGTTCCATGACATCCTGCCCGGCTCGTCCATCGCCTGGGTGCACCGGCAGGCCGAGGGCGAGTACGCGGAGATCCACGCCGAACTCGAATCGCTGATCGCCGGCGCGGTCGGCCACCTGCCCGGAGGTTCCGCGCTCCTCAACGCCGGACCGTACGCACGCCGTGAGGTCGCCGTCGTCGCCGACGGCGGGTTCGCCGGTGGGCAGCGCCTGTCGGACGGGCGCACGGCGATCCTGGCCGAGGTCGCTCCGCTGGCCTCCGGCGGCACCGCGGGCGCGCCCCGGGGCGCCGTCACGGCCACGGCCCGGGACGGTGGTTTCGTCCTCGACAACGGGGTACTGACCGTCGTCGTGGACCGGCGCGGCCTGCTGACCTCGGTCTACGACCACTCCGCGGCGCGGGAGGCGATCGCTCCCGGCGCCGCGGGCAACCTCCTCCAGCTCCACCCCGACGACCCCAATCTGTGGTCGGCGTGGAACATCGACTCGTACTACCGCGACACCGTGCGCGATCTGGACGAGGCCGAGTCGGTGACCCTCGTGGACGAAGGACCGCTGCTGGCGTCGGTGCGGGTCGAGCGCGCCCACGGAGCCTCCCGGTTCGTCCAGCACATCGAGATCGCCGCGGAGAGCCGGCGGGTGACCGTCCGCAACGACATCGACTGGCAGGAGCGCGACACCGTGCTGAAGGCGGCCTGGCCGCTCGACGTGCACGCGGAACGGGAGAGCGCCGAGATCCAGTTCGGTCATGTGCAGCGGCCCACACACGAGAACACGAGCTGGGACGCGGCACGCTTCGAGCTGTGGGCGCACCGCTGGGTGCACGTCGGCGAGCGGCACTGGGGCGCCGCCCTGCTCAACGACTCCACCTACGGGCACGACGTCCGCCGCGACACCCGGGACGGCGGCGGAACCACCACGACGGTGCGGCTCTCCCTGCTCCGGTCCCCGCACAGCCCCGATCCGCAGGCCGACCGCGGCGAGCACAGCTTCAGCTACGCGCTGCTGGCCGGGGTGGGGATCGAGGAGGCGATCGCCGGGGGTTACGCGCTGAACCTGCCCTTGCGTCCCGCCCCGGCCGACGCCCGGTCCCTGGTCGAAGTCGACACCACCGACGTCGTGGTGGAGTCGGTGAAGCTCGCGGACGACCGCAGCGGCGACCTCGTGGTCCGGCTGTACGAAGCGTGCGGCGGAGCGGTCTCGGCACGTCTGTCCGCGGGTTTCCCCCTCACCGCCGCCTTCGACTGCGACCTGTTGGAGCAGCCGGATCAGGAGTTGACACGCGGGTCCGCCGAAGGGGCCGTGGATCTCAGGTTCCGGCCCTTCCAGATCCGTACCCTGCGTCTGCGTCCCGCCATGGAGCGGGCGCGGTCGCTCGATCCGACGGGCGGCTGAGCACGGCGCGTCCCGCGTACGGCCCCCGCGCCGTACCCCGTTCCCCGTTCCATCGATCTGTTGCCCGGGGAGCGGCGGCTGTGCGGCACAGCCGCCGCTCCCCGAGGCCGGGAGAGGTACTTTGACCACCAACGCGAGGAAACCCGAGAAGGGCACGATCCGGCGCGGCACCAATCTGCCGCGCATGGGGGACTTCAACGAGTCCGTGATCCTGGACGCGATCCGCAGACACCCGGCGGGCCTGAGCCGGGTCGAACTCGCGCGGGCCACCGGCCTGTCCGCGCAGACCGTTTCGAATATCACCCGCCGGCTGCTCGACCAGGGCGTGGCCCGTGAATCGGGGAAGCAGAACACCGGCAACGGGAAACCCCGCACCCTCCTCGAAATCGTCCCGACCTCTCGCTACGCGGTAGGAGTCCATCTCGACCCCGCCGTGATCACCTGTGTCCTGGTGGATCTGCTCGGCACGATCGTCGGCCATCGCAGCCGGCGGACCCCGAGCGGCGGTGACACGGACGGGACTGTCGCGAACATGGCCGCCTCGGTGCGCTCGCTCGTGGCGGAGTCGGGGATCGACGAGGCGCGGGTGCTGGGCCTGGGCATCGCCGCGCCGGGGCCCATAGACGCGTCCGCCGGCTGGGTGGTCGATCCTCCGGAGTTGTCCGGCTGGGGCCGCTACCCGCTGCGTGACCGGCTCAGCGAGGCGACCGGATTCCCGGCGCTCCTCGACAAGGACGTCACGGCCGCGGTCGTCGCGGAGCGCTGGGCCGGGGCGGCCACCGAGAGCCGCAACCTGCTCTTCTTCTATCTTGGCACCGGCTCCGGGATGGGGCTGGTGGTGGACGACACCGTGCTGCGCGGCGTCTCAGGGAACGCGGGCGAGGTCGGTGGGCTCGGCGCGGCCTGCTCGACACGGACGCTCGTCGACGAGGCCATCGCGCTGGGTGTTCTCGGTGCCGAGTACACGGTGCTGGATCCGGCCGACGCCCAGCACGGTCTGGTGCGGCTGGCGCGGCTCGCCGCCGAGGGGAACGCACAGGCGGACGGCATCATCGAGCGCCTTGCCATCCGCGTCGGCCGGGGGGTCTGCGCGGCGGCGACGCTCCTGGACGTCGAGGCCATCGTCTTCGGCGGACCGACATGGCTCGTGCTCGCCCCCCGTCTTCTCGCGACCATCGAGCCGATGGTCGCACGCTCCCCGTTCGTCAGGGCGACCCATCCGACGACGGTCGTCTCCACCACGCTGGGCGAGAACGTGGCCGCGGTGGGAGCGGCGTCCCTGGTCCTCGATCAGGCCCTCTCCGCCCAGCCCAGGTCTCTGCTGCTGGGGTGAGGCCACGCCGCCCCGAAGACGCGGCCGCATCGCAGCCACCCGATGAATTGCTTGTCAGGTACATTGACACGCCCTCAGATCTCCGCCACGCTCCGATTCATCCGATGACTGGAGGAGGGTGGCTCCGCGATGGCGGTCCATGTCCGTATCCGCACCACTGTGTTGACGCTGTGTCTCGCGCTCGCGGCAGTGCTGTTGGCAGCACTGCCGGCCGGCGCCGAGCCTGCCGTCTGGAAGGTATCCGCCCCGTCCGCGCACGCCGGGCACGGCCCTGGTGCCGTACTGGGACTCGATCCCGCCGACGGCAGCCCGTCGCTGGAGGTGACCCACGACGGGCGGACCGTCATCGCGCCCTCTCCCCTCGGCATCGTCACGGAGAGAGCCGACCTCTCGGCCGGGCTGCGTCTGCTCGGACGCACCGACCGTCAGGTCTCCGAGTCGTACCGCACCACCGTCGGCAAGGACCGCGCCCGCCGCGCCCGGATGACCGAGGCGCGCTTCCGCTTCGGTACCGCGGACGGCGCCAGGCTCGATCTGCTCGTGCGGGTCTCCGGCGACGGTGTCGCGTACCGCTATGTGCTGCCCGCCGACACCGGCGATGTGGTCCGTGAGACCTCCGCGTTCACGCTGCCCGCGGGCTCGGCGGCCTGGCTCGGCAGGTACCGGAAGGACAACGAGAATCTGTTCGTCCAGTACGACGCGGCCGGCGCCCCCGCCGGCGAGTACATGATGCAGGCGCTGTTCAGGGCCGGTGACCGCTACGCGCTGGTCGCCGAGTCCGACCTCACCGGGACCTACTCGGGCGCGCGCCTCGTGCACGACGCGGGGTCGGCCACCTACCGTGTCGGGCTCTGGGACGAGCGGGTGCGGGTCGACGGGGCACTCACCACTCCCTGGCGTGCTGTGATCACCGGCGATCTGGCGACCGTCACCGAGTCCACGTTCGTCGACGACCTCGCCCCCGCCTCGAAGGTCCGTGACACCTCGTGGATCAAGCCGGGGCCCGCGCTGTGGACCTGGCTCGCGGGAGGCAGGCCCGCTGGGCAGAGCCTGGAGCGGCAGAAGGCGTACGTCGACTACGCGGCCCGGCGCGGCTGGCCGTACACCGTGGTCGACGCGGGCTGGTACTTCGACCCGGACCAGTGGGACGTCACCGACCCCGGCTGGCAGACGAACAGCTGGATGCCGGAGCTCGTGCGGTACGGCCGTGAGCGTGGCGTCGGCATCCAGGTCTGGATCCACCACCGTGACCTCGACACCCCCGAGGAGCGGGAGCGGTGGCTGCCGACGCTGGAGCGGTGGGGCGTCAAGGGCGTGAAGATCGACTTCATGGACTCCGAGGCGCAGGAGACCTTCCGGTGGTACGACACGATCCTGGCCGGGACCGCGGAACACCATCTCCTCGTCAACTTCCACGGCTCGACGATCCCCAAAGGCATCCACCGCACATGGCCGCAGGTGATGACGATGGAGGGCGTCAACGGCGAGGAGAAGAAGACCAATACCCCGGAGCACCTGGCGACGCTCCCCTTCACCCGCAATGTCATCGGCGGGATGGACTACACGCCGGGCGCCTTCCACCGCGCGGAGCGCCCCAACGCCGCTTCGGACGCGGGCGAGTTGGGGCTGTCCGTGCTCTACGAGTCCGGCATCCAGAACCTCGCGGGCACACCGGAGTCGTACGACGAACGCCCCGAGGCCCGGCGCTTCCTGGAACAGATCCCGGCGGCCTGGGACGAGACGAAGCTGCTGGCGGGTGACCCGGGCAAGGGCGCGGTCCTGGCCCGGCGCGACGCCGAACGCTGGTTCATCGGCGGCATCTTCGCCGGGTCGGCCCGCACCGCCGAGGTCCCGCTGCGCTTCGGCCACGGCACGTGGCTGGTGGAGACGGTCACCGACGGCCCCGGTGGCCTGGTGCGCGAGGGCAGGACGCTGCGCGGCGATGCGCGGCTCTCGGTACCGGTGGTAGCGGACGGCGGCTTCGCCGCGGTGGCGTGCCGCTGGCATCAGGGCCGCACCAGCTGCGACCGCTGATGCGTGTCGCGCTAGGGCCGGACAGGGCCTAGCGACGTCGTCGGCGCCCGGACGCACCCGGGCCCCCGTGACAGCACGGCAAGTGTGCGTACCCCTCTTCGTATGAGCCGCCGGGAGGCATCATGTCCACTGCACCAGATCCGTCGAGAAGGACCCTGCTCGCCACAGGTACCGCGTGGGGCGGCGCGCTGGTCGTGGGAGGCGGCACGGCCGCGTCGGCCCAGACCGTCTCCGCCGCCGGAGAATCCGGAGCACCACGGAACGCGCCGGTGGAACCGCACATATCCCCGGACGCCTGGCGCACCGTCCTCGACGACGCCGACCCCGTATGGCAGCGGATGCCCACGACCTGGTACGAAGGCCCGTTCCTCGGCAATGGCTTCCTCGGCTCCGGCATCTACGCCGAACCGGGCGCGAACGCGGTCCGCTTCAATGTCCAGCACTCCGAAGTCCAGGATCACCGGCCGGAGTTCGGCTCGCTCTTCGGCCTTGCCCGGCTGCCGATCGGTTACTTCACACTGGAGCCCGTCGGTACCATCACCGGCCTCGACTGGCGGCTGCGGCTGCGCGACGCCGAGCTGACCGGCACCCTCACCACCACCGCGGGCTCCCTGACACTGCACGCCTTCGTACACTCCTCGACCGACCTGCTCGCCGTCGAGGTCACGCCCAGCGAGGGAGAGCGCGGCTTTCGCTGGGTCTTCCACCCGGCCGTGGCGATCAGCCCGCGCGCCGCGTCCAAGCCCATCCCTCAGGGATACGTGGCCAATCCACCGGCCACGATCGAGCGACACGGGGACGTGACCGCCGCCGTGCAGCCGCTGCTCGCGGGCGGCCAGCATGTCACCGCCTGGCAGGAAGTGGCCCGCCACGGCAGGCGCACCCTCTATGCGACGGTCGCGCACTCCCACCCGGCGACCACCGCCCGTGACCGTGCGCTGCGCTCCGTGCGGAAGGCTCGGGCGGTGCCGTACGACGTGCACGCGCTCCCCCACCGCGCGTGGTGGCAGCGCTACTACCGGAAGGGCTTCCTGTCACTGCCCGACGCCCGGTTGCAGCGCTTCTACTGGATCCAGCTCTACAAGGTCGCGGCGGCCGCCCGCAAGGACGCGCCGGTGATGGCGACCTCAGGGCCGTGGCTGGAGCCGACGCCCTGGCCCAACACCTGGTGGAACCTCAACGTGCAGCTTGAGTACTGGCTGATCCACGGCTCGAACCATCTCGAACTCGACGCCGTCACCCGTGCGTTGAGCGAGTTCCGGGATCAGCTGGGTGCGGAGGTCGCCACTCCCTACCGTGGCGACTCGTACGGCATTCCGCGCACCACCGACCCGCGGCTCGTCAACGGTGGCGCCACGTCGGGAGATCTGGGCTACGGCGTCGGCATCCCCGGCCAGGACCCGCCCACCCCCGAGGTCGGCAACCTCACCTGGGCACTGCACAACGTCTGGCTCAGCTACCGGCACACCATGGACGAGACCATCCTGCGCGATGTCCTCTTCCCGCTGCTGCGCAAGGCCGTCAACTACTATCTGCACTTCCTGACCCCCGGCGCCGACGGCAAGCTGCATCTCCCGGCGACCTTCTCCCCCGAGTACGGGGTCAACTCGCCCGATTGCAACTACGACCTGATGCTGCTGCGCTGGGGTTGCCGTACCCTCCTCGACTCGGCCGAACTGCTGGGCGAGCGGGACCCGTTGGCGAGCCGCTGGCGCGAGGTGCTGGCCAAGCTCACCCCGTACCCGGTCGACGGCAACGGTTACATGATCGGGGCCGGGGTGCCGTTCGCCAAGTCACACCGCCACTACTCGCACATGCTCGCCGTCTATCCGCTGTACGAGGTCACGGGCCGGACGGCGGACGAGCGCGCGCTGATCGAGACATCGCTCGCCCACTGGGTCGGCTTCGAAGGAGCCCTCCAGGGCTACACATTCACCGGCGCGGCCTCCATGTCGGCGCTCCTCGGCAAGGGCGAGGACGCGCTCAGCTATCTCGGTCAGCTGATGACGCGCTTCATCCAGCCCAACACCATGTACAAGGAGTCGGGCCCGGTCATCGAGACCCCGCTGTCCGCCGCCCAGTCGCTGCACGACATGGTGTGCCAGTCCTGGGGCGGCACGATCAGAGTGTTCCCGGCGCTGCCCGCCGCCTGGCGCGATCTGGCCGTACACGACTTCCGTACCCAGGGTGCCTTCCTGCTCAGCGCGGTACGGGAGAAGGGCGCGACCCGCTGGGTACGGCTCACCAGCGAGGCCGGCGCCACGTGCGTCGTACGCCACGGCATGGCGGGAGCCATCGAGGTCCGGGACGGCCGGGGCCGGCCCATGAGGTACGAGCCAACCGGCGAGGGCGAGATCCGCATCCCCCTCCGCAAGGGTGAGGCGGCGCTCATCACCATGGCCGGTGACTCCCCGGATCTCACCATCCGCCCCGTCACACCCAACGAACCGGCCCTCCGGTGGGGGCTGCCCGCCTGACGGCGGTCCGGCGGGTTCACCGCAGTGCGCAGGAGTTCACGACGTCGCCGGAGGCGGGTTTCGGGACGGTACGGCTCGCCGGTGGGGCCGTACCGCGCTCGACCCACTGTGTCAGTGCCTCGAACGCGCTCCGGTAGCAGGGCAGGATCGGACGCAGCCGGTCCGGGTAGGTGTCGTAGAGCCCGTCGACATGGGTGCCGCCCTCGATCGTGTAATAGCGGTGCAGCCGGGCCCGGTGCTGGTCGTCGATCATGCCTGTGTAGACGTCCGAGTCGGTGGCGATCGGCAGCAGGGTGTCCAGCGAGCCCTGGAGCGTGATCATGGGTTTGCCGATCTTGCCGGTCAGCGACACGCGCTCGACGGCCCGGTGGACGGAGCGCGGCCGGGCCGCGTAGTCGTACGAAGCGTCCGAGGCGCAGGGCGCGAGGATCTCCGCGGTCGTCGAACCGGCCGACGCACCCGGGCAGTTGGGGTCGTACGTGGGGTCGAACTCGGCCCGGTAGACCTTCTGGGTCAGCCCCCAGTAGGCGCTCTGGTGATAGGGCCAGAGGAACTCACTGCCCCGGGCGAACCCGGCCGCGTACATGTCCTCGGCTCCCGCGCCGCCCGCCCCGTACGCGACAGCGGTCGGCAGATAGGTGAGCAGATTGGGGCCGCCCTCCGTCCAGAGCACGCCCTCCCAGTCCACTCCGCCGTCGTACAGCTCGGGATGGTTCTCCAGCTGCCAGCGGGTGAGATAGCCGCCGTTGGAGGTGCCGGTCATGTACGTGCGGCGCGGGGCGTGTCCGTACGCGCGCTGGAGGGTCTTGCGCGCCGCGCGGGTCAACTCGGTGGTGCGGCTGTTCCATTCGGCGACCGCGTCACCGGGCCGGGTGCCGTCCGTGTAGAAGTCGGGGCCGCTGTTCCCCTTGTCGGTGGAGGCGAACGCATAGCCCTGGGCCAGCACCCAGTCGGAGATCAGCGGGTCCAGCGAGTACTGCTTGCGGGTGCCGGGCGCGCCGGTCACCACGAGGCCGCCGTTCCAGCGGTCGGGCAGCCGGATCACGAACTGGGCGTCGTGTTTCCAGCCGTGGGTGGCGTTCAGCCGCGAGGAGTCGGGGAAGTAGCCGTCGATCTGGACACCGGGCACACCCGAGGGGTTCTGGGTGCCCTTGGCGAAGAGCGGGGACCAGTCGGTGGAGTCGGTGTACTGAGTGCCGGCGAGCGCGGCGCTGGTCAGGTCCGGCAGACAGGCCGTGGTCTGGAATTCCGCGCCGGGCACGGAGACACGCTCACGGGCGCCGCAGTGGGACGGCGCCGCACCGGCCTCCGAGGCCGGTACGGGGGCGGGGGCGGCGCCGGTCGCCGTGACGGCCATCAGCATGGCGGCCAGCACGGTGACACCAGTTCTCACACGCATGGATCTCCTCCGATGGGCTCGCCCCGGGGCGGGTGCGTCATGTGCCATGGCGCACATCGTCAGCGCCCTCGGTGTGTCGGACCATGTGGACGGCCCATAGTTCCGGGAGCCGGGAAGTAGAGCGAACACCCACCCCGGCCGGACAGGGGGCGGGCCCGGGAGCGTATGTGACGCCCCCGGCCCCGCTCCCCGGCCGCTGCGCCGGCAGCGTCAGCCCGCCAGCGGCAGCGCCTTCCGCGACGGCACCGTGCTCAGCAGTTCCGCTCCCACCGGCTCCCCACTGTCCGCGTCGAGGAAGCTGACCCGGACGACGGGGTCACCGGGGGTGTCACGGCTGGACGTGGCGTCGAGTGCGAACACCACGGAGACCGGCCGGGCCCCCTCCGCTGTCTCGTACACACCCGAGAACAGGAGAATGCGCCAGCCGTCCTCCTCCCAGTGGTCCAGCAGAGCCGACCGGACCACGGGTGAAGCGGCCTGCCAGGCAAGCGAGTTCTCCAGCAGCTCGACACTCGCGGCGACCGGCACCCGGTCTCCCGCCCCGGTGCCGAAGAGCGGATGCCCGAAGACACGCAGCCTCGCCCGACGCAGCGGCAGCAGCCACCACCGGTCGAGATCGGCCGAGAGCGCGATCAGTACGACCGCGGCGGCGGCCAGGAATCCGAGCGAGCCGGCGGGCCGCCCGGAGACCGTGGACCACCAGCTGCCGGGCGCCACGGCCGCCGTCACACCGCCCGCCAGCACCACCGCGGCGCGTGCGAACGCGCGCCAGGTGATCGGTGTGTCCTCGTTCGCCGAGCAGCCGCACGAGGACTCCGGGGCGAGCGCCCGCCCGTAGCCGAGATAGCCGAGAAAACCCGCGCCGAGAAGGGCGGCGGCCGCCCCCGGCACCGGGTTCGCCGGTACGGCCAGCAGCCCCGCGGCGATGAGCAGTTCTCCGGCGCCGACGCCGCGCAGCACCAGCGCCGCTCGCTCGCTGCTGCTCAGCATGCGGGCCAGCGCCGTCTTCGGCGCCCCGAGCACGGTGCCGCGGCTGAACAGTTTGACCGCGCCGGTCCACCCCAGCAGACCGGCAAGGACCAGCGGGACGAGGCCCGTTGTCAGTGAGAGCATCTCTCCGTCTTCCTCCTCGGTCCCGCTGTCAGTGCCCGACCGAGATACGGACGACATCCACGGAGTTGTCGGACGGCCGCCAGGCCCCGAGGACCTGGGCACTCTGCCCGATGCGCAACTGGGACAGGTCGGACGTGAGCGCGCGGCCCGCGTACGAGGCGTTGGTGGTGTCCGGAAGGACGTTGCCGACGACCTCGTGCTGACCGTGGGCGAAGTGGAGCCGGTTCTTCGCGATGCCGCGGATCTGGGTGTCGAGGTTCACGATGTTCACCCACACCGCGTCGGCGGCTATGGTGCCGTCGGGCATCGGCACACCCCGGGCGTAGAGCCCGTCACCGATCTCGATCGCCGCGGCGGTGGTGGCACGGACCTTCCACACACTGGTGGCGTTGGTCATCTGGACGCGCGCGTGGTCACCGTAGGAGCCGGCGACCTCCAGGACGCTGCCGGTGATGCCGGTGATCCGGCCCTCCACGAAGGAGGACTTCGCGATGGCGGGATCGAGTGACGGCTCGGCGGCGAAGGCGGCGTCGGCGTCGATGCCGCCGAGCGCGGTCGCGCCGATGATGGTGGCGCCGCTGAGGGCGGCGGTGGTGAGGAAGCGACGGCGGCCCAGGCCGCGGTGGTCCTCCTGACGAGAGGTCATGTCCGCGTCCCTTCTCACTCGTAGATGTAGACCGGCAGCTTGCCGGAGCTGAGGTTGCCGATGGCCGAGAAGGCGGCCGGGGTCAGATCCAGGACGCGGTTGGTGCGGCAGGCACCGTTGCAGCAGGCGGCCTCGCCGCACCACTCCTTGGTACGCGGTCCGCAGTCGGTGATCGTGATGCACACCGTCGCGCCGGAACACTGGTGTCTGACGTTCATCACGGCGCCGCAGCCGCGTCTGGGAATGTTCTCGCCGCACAGGTCGGGCCGGGTGATGTCCCAGCATGCCTGTGACGCGTTGGGCCAGGCGCCGTGGTTGGCGCTCGAACGGCAGTTGCCGCAGGCGCCGCCACCGGCGCTGCCGCACGGACCCCACGAGGATCCGCAACAGAACCAGCTCGTTTCACCAGCCCACAGGCTGGTCGATCCACAAGCCATCGTGCCGCCTCTCTCCGTTCGGACTTTTTGACAAGTCCATGTCAAGTTCAGGACGGTCGTGCATGGTCGTGCGCTCGAAGCAACCCCATGATGCTGATGTCTACGCGCGTTGGCTAGAGGGCACGTTGAGAGTCTGCCGGGTGGCCGACACGCCGGAAGGCACCGCGCGACACGCGGTGCCTTCCGGCGGATCCGGCCCGGATCAGGCGCTGAGCAGGAGCCAGCCCCCGAGGCCGCCGCACATGCTCGCGTTGAAGGCGTCGGTGCGGAAGCCGGGCGGCACGGGCACGCCGGGACAGATGTACTGGCCGACGCGGGCCAGTTGCTGGAACCACACGCCGATGTTGCCGCAGCCAGTGCTCACGTGGCCGGTGAGCACGTAACCGGAGGGGATCGGTGAGCCCGCACAGACCCACTGACCGTCGCGGGCCAGTTGCAGGAACCAGGTGTCGATGTTGCTGTTGCAGCCATTGGCAGTGTGGAGGGTGATCACATAGCCGGTGGGGATCGGCGAGGTGGCGCAGACCCAGATCCCGTCCTGCACGGGCTGTATGTACCAGGCACCGGCGCCGTTGCAGCCGTTCGCCCCGCGGCTGGTGACCACCCAGCCCTCGGGTATGGGCGTACCGGGACAGACCCACCCGGGGGACGCCTCAGCGGCGGCGGCCACCGGCGCCGTCCGGGGCGCCGCACTGGCCGGGCCGACGGCGGTGCCGGTGAGGACGGCCACCAGCATGGCGGCCACCCCCACCGCGGCGGCGAGCCGACGCCGGACCGCCACCACCAGTGAGTGTTTGAGCAGTTGGCGAGATTTGATCTTCACTTCACACCAGTCCCATCGACGGATCCGTGAAGCGCCGCACGATGGTCGTGCGGCGCCTGGCTGTGGAGCCGAAGTGACCCTAGTGGGAAGCGAATCGCCGGAACGGTTACCTCATCAACCTGGCCGAAACTCGATATGCGGGCCCGTCAACGCTTCTACGAGGCGTGGAGGGCGGAGCAGCACCGTGACCGGCGCCTTGTCGACACCCGCGACCTTGTCCGGCGCGTCGAACTCCACCGTCACCTTGATCACCGGCTCATCTTGGCCTTCCGCTCCTGGCTCATGGTGTCCCCGGCACTGCCACCGCCTCCCGGGCACGAGCGTTCTGAGCACGGTGAGGAGACATTGGCAGCAGTGTGTGTTTCATCGCTTTCACCGAAGCTGTAACACCCGTGAAAGGTGTTCTTCGGGTACACAGGTATCCATGCGCGTGCTTGTTGTGGAGGACGAGGAATTCCTCGCCGAGATGATCGCGGAAGGGCTGCGTCAGAACGCCTTCGCCGTCGATGTGGCAAATGACGGCCTGGAGGCGATGCGACGGCTGACCTTCGGCGCGTACGACGTGATCGTCCTGGACCGCGATCTTCCCGGACTGCCCGGCGACGAGGTGTGCCGGCAGGTCGTCGAGCGCGGGCTCCTCACGCGCATCCTGATGCTGACCGCGTCCGGAACGGTCCACGAACGGGTGGAGGGCCTCGCCCTGGGGGCGGACGACTATCTGTCGAAGCCCTTCGCGTACGAGGAGCTGGTGGCCCGCGTCCTGGCTCTGGGCCGCCGCTCCAACCCCATGCTGCCCCCCGTGATCCGACGTGCGGGAATCGTGCTCGACACCTCCGCGCGCCAGGCACGACGGGACGGCCGCCCGCTGCGCTTGTCCCTGAAGGAGTTCGCCGTGCTGGAAACACTCCTACGGGCATCGGGGAGCGTCGTCAGCAGTGACGATCTTGTCGAGCAGGTGTGGGAAGAGGAGATCAGCTACCGCACGAACACGGTAAGGGTCACCCTCAGCCGGCTCCGGACGAAGCTCGGCCCGCCCGATGTGATCGAAACCGTCCCCGGTGCCGGATACCGCATCGCGGCGGAGGACGACCGGTGACCGGCCCCGGCCCGTCGTCCCACGGCCTCGGACAGGGCGCGCGACTCTTCCGGTCGCCGGCGCTGGGCAGCGAACGCGCCCGCCTCACCGCGCTGTGCACCCTGATGCTCCTGCTGGCCGGAGGCGGCCTCATCGCACTGATCTACGTGTTGCTGGGGCAGGGGTTGTACACCAGCATCGGCGGAGCGGTGATGAGGCTCCCCTCGACCGGGATAGCGAGCACGCACGGGCCTGAAGCGGAAGGCCGTCAACGCCAGGATTCGCCGTCGACACCCGGGCCGACTCCGGAGGCGAGCCTCCTCGGCCCCGCCACCGGACAGATCGACAAGGCCCCGGTGCCCGCCGACGCGGCATCCGTCAAGTTCATCGATGATGTGCGGGACGCCGCCCTCAACGAGCTGCTCGTCGTCTCCCTGATCGCCCTCGCCGCGTTCGCCGCCGCGGCGGTCGCCGTCGCCTGGTGGATGGCCGGCCGCGTCCTGCGCCCCGTACGCCACGTCACCGAAACCGCACGACACCTCTCGGCCACCAACCTCCACGAACGCATCGCCCTGCGCGCACCACCCGGCGAACTGAAAGTGCTCGCCGACACCTTCGACGAAATGCTCGACCGCATACAACAACTCGTCAACGCCCAGCAGAGATTCGCCGCCAACGCCGCCCACGAACTCCGTACCCCCCTCACCCTCCAGCGCGCCGCCGCCGAAATCGGTCTCGCCGGCAACCCCGACCCCCAACAAGTAGCCCGCATCCGCACCAAACTCATCGAAACATCCGAACACCAAGGACACCTCATCGAAGGCCTGCTCCTCCTCGCCGCCTCCGAACAGGGCATGCGACGCCAGGAACCGGTCGACCTCCATCACATCGCCCACGCCGCAGTCCTCACCGCCACCCCCGAAGCAACCGAACACCACATCACACCCCACCTTGAACTCCAGCCCCTGCGCACCACAGGCGACCCTGTCCTGCTCGAACGACTCACACACAACCTCGTGCACAACGCCATCCGCCATAACCACCCCGGCGGCACCATCACCGTCCGCACCGGCGACGGCCGCCTCGAAGTGAGCAACACAGGACCCGTCATCCCCGCCCCCACCGCCCCCCTCCTCTTCGAGCCCTTCCGCCGCATCGAAGAACGCCGCCATGCCCCCGGCGAGGGCGTCGGCCTCGGACTCTCCATCGTCGCCGCCATCGCCCGCGCCCACGGCGCCACCGCCGAAGCAACAGCGAACCCCCAGGGCGGCGGCCTCACCATCCGCATACACTTCACACCCGACAAATCGAAAGAACCAGACGAAACACCCCATACCGCAACCCCTCGGTAGACGATCGATGCCCCGTCGGCGGGGGGGGGGGGGCGGCGGGCCGCCGGAAGGGCTTTCACTTCCGAGCTCGCACGCTTGGACAAATAACAATTGCGTAGCTTTTGGATATTGACCCGACCAAAAGCGGCCGATTTACTCCGTGGCATGCCGACGACGCATCGCTCACCTTCGGCTCGCCCGAAGTCTCCGGGAAGAATCATGTCCCACACCAGCGACGAGATCGCCACACAGCCGGAGTGCTGGGAGCGGGCGGTGCGCGAAATGCCCCTCCACGCCGCCGCGTTGCCCGTTCCGGGCGAGCGGGTCGCGGTCATCGGCTGCGGCACCTCGCTGTTCATGGCCCAGTCCTACGCACGGCTGCGCGAGGGCGCCGGTCACGGCGCCACCGACATCTATCCGGCGTCCGAGGCGAAGCTGCTCCGGCCCTACGACCGGATCCTCGCCCTGAGCCGGTCCGGCACCACCACCGAGGTCCTGTCGGCGCTCAAGGGCGCCGGAGCCGCGGCGCGTATCACCACGATCACGGCCGTCGCCGACTCCCCGGCGGCGGCCCTGGCCCACGATGTGATCTGTCTGGACTACGCCGACGAACGGTCCGTGGTGCAGACCCGGTTCCCCACCACCGAACTGATGCTGCTGCGTGCCCATCTCGGACTGCCCACGGCCCGCGCGCTCGCCGATGTGATCACGGCCCTCACCGCGCCGCTGCCGGGCGGGCTGACCCGGGCCGGCCAGATCACCTTCCTCGGCGCCGACTGGAGCATGGGCGTCGCCCATGAGGCGGCGCTGAAGGTGCGCGGCGCCGCGGCCCACTGGACGGAGTCGTACTCCGCCATGGAGTACCGGCACGGCCCCATGGCCGTGGCCCGCCGGGGCCGGGCCGTGTGGAGCCTCTCCCCCGTGCCGGACTCACTCGTCCGCCGGGTCGCGGCCACCGGGGCGTACGTACGCCGCCCGCGGCTGGACCCGCTGGCCGAACTCGTCCTCGCCCAGAGGCTCGCGGTCCGTCTCGCGGAGAACACCGGCCGGGATCCCGACCGGCCCGCCCATCTCGCCCGCTCGGTCATTCTCGACCCCCTCTGCTGAACTTCCCTCACCCGGCTCGGCGCACCCGCTTCAGCGCCCCCGGCTCGGCGTCGGCGCGTCCTGAGCCGTACCCGCGGCCGGCGGCCCGTGCGGTGGACTCATGCCCTCCTCGCTGTCCCGTGTGAGGAGCCCACGGTGGTGCTGCTCGCGGAAGCCACTGGGCGAAAGGCCCACGCGCCGGTTGAAGACGCGGGAGAAGTAGGCGGGATCGTCGTAGCCGACCCGGCGCGCGATGGTCGAGACCGGCAGATCTGTCGTGGCCAGCATTTCCTTGGCCCTGCCGAGGCGGATCGTCATCACGAAGTCCTTCGGTGTCGAGCCGGCCAGGCGCCGTACCACCTCGCGCAGTTCGGCGACCGACACGCCCAGGCGCCTCGCGTGCCCGGCGATCGACACGGCCAGACACGCGTCCCGCGTCAGGCCGGAGAGCACCATTCCGTGGCGCGAGGACTCGTCGGCCCGCTCCCGGCGAAGGGCGAGCAGGACCTCATGGACGAGGGCCGACGTCTCGGTCTCCAGATACGGGCTTCCCCTGCGGCATGCCTGGGCCACCCGGCTGATGGCGCGTACCGCGGGCTCGGCGTTCGTCAGGGCCGTTACCGGTGTGTCGGTTTCGATGAAGCCGAGCTCTTCGTACGCCTCGGCCGCCTGTCCGGTGAAGTCGATGAACCACTCCGTCCATCCCGGGTCGTTGGCCCCGTAGTGGTGCACCACATAGGGACGGAGCCAGAGCACCGCCGGTGCCACCACCTCGATCGTGGGCCCGTCCGCCGTACGGAACCAGCCGGAGCCCCGGGAGACGACCACGGCGACGTGGTGGGGAAGCGTCCGGGGTCCCACCGTCGGCAGCCGGCCGTCCTGGTGGCCCACGCCGAGACACATCAGACCGAGCCGGCGGTGCGTGGGGCCCGGTGTGAGGTAGTGCATCCATTGCAGGTACGGCAGTGCCACGGCAGTCCCCTTTACCCGTTCCAGGTGCGGCCGGGGTGTGTCGTCCTGTTCCCGGCGTGCAGCGATGCGAACGCTCCCGCACGGGATATTCGGCGAACGTAAGGTTTCGTTCCCCGCCCGCATCGAATCCGTCACAGCACTTCGCCCCGCCGGTCGACGGACCGGCGGGGCGAAGTCTCAGGGGTCAGCCGCAGCGGAACTTCGCGTCACCCCAGGCACTGTGATCGCTGGAGTTGCCGTCTCCTCCGTCCGTCGTGACGAGCTTGACCTCCTTGGCACCGCCGAGGTCGAGGTCGAGGTCGATGGTCTTGGTGGTGCGCTGGACCAGCGGGCTGGTGTACAGCGTCTTGCCGTCGGCGATCACGGAGAACCCCACGGTGCCGTAGCCGGACTTGTCGTCCAGACCGATTCTGGCGGTGAACCGGGAGCAGCCGCCGCCGAGGTCGTAGACCGCCTCCGAGGGCGCGTGCGCGCCCAGGCCCTTCTCGTAGATCTCACCGTTGATCCGGATGGCGTCGCCGTCGTTGGCCTTGTCCTCCCCGATGGCGTGGTCGCGCTCGATGGGTCCCCAGCCGCTGGACGCGCTCTTCCAGGCGAGGTCGCTCGCGTAGACATCGGCCTCGGGCGAGGTGACGTAGTCACGGGACGAGAGGGCGAACACATGGAGATTCGCCTCGGCCGGCAGGGTGAGGGACCTGACCGTCTTGCCCGGGTCGAGCGGCACACTGTTGTAGAAGACGGTGGAGTCGCCGTTCTCCGGACCGTTGGGTGTGTTCCGCACCTTCGTCGTGGCGACCGTGCGGGCCCCATAGCGCCCTCGGTCCGTGGACGTCCAGGCGGGCAGGCCGAGTTGGGCCGTCGACGTCGTCCCGTCGGTGTACCGGATGACCAGGTCTCCGGCCGCTCCGGCCGTGGCCGTACCCAGCACACCGAGCACGCCCTTGGCGGTGGTCCTGATCGTCTGGCCCTTGGCCGAGACATTGTCCTTCTCGCCGGGCCGGGTGTCCGGCCAGGTGAACTCCATGTTGTCCACTGTCTTCTTGCCGCCGGGGGTGAGACCGGCCGCCTCCAGCGCGGAGCGGTCGAAGCTGCGGCCCTTGTCGTCGAGTCCGCCCCGGCCCGCGGTGGCGGTGTCGGTCGTACCGACGTTGTCGAATGCCTCGGCCAGCCCCGGATAGACGACGGGGACGTCGGCTTCGCTGCTCGTCCGCAGCTTCGCCCCGTTCCAGGTGTACGAGGCCACCGTGCGCACGACACCCTGCTTGGCGTTCCCGGCCGGCGTGACCTGGTAGGTGACGGTGCTCTTCCCGTGCGCGGGAACACTGTCGATCGTGGTGGGCGTCCCGGCGGTGGCACGCCAGCCCTCGGGGACCGCCAGATCGACGTTCACACCGGTCATCGGCTCACCACTGCGGTTCTCGACGGTGACCGTGGCCTCGGTGGCTCCCTCGGGGGCCACCTCGTCGGGCTTGAAGGAGACCGACGTGGGCGCGCCGCACTCGGAGCCGGCGGCCTTGCCGAGGTCTTCCACCACGAGATTGTCGAAGGACATCGACGGCGGGAAGTCGCCGCCCTTCCCCTTGGAGATCTGGCTCAGCGCCAGATTCACATCGGCGCAGCCGCCGGTGGTGAACGCCAGGTCCGCGCTCCGGACCGGAGCCGGGCCCTGGGGCGGGAGGGAGTCCGTCCAGTCCGACGGCTTGGGGTCACCGGCCGGGGGCGGGCTGTCCAGCGACCGGTCGGTGGTCGCCCGGAGCGGTTCGGTGAGCACAGGCTTCTCGCCGGAGCGTACGAGGAACTCGAAGGTGTCGGCGGAGTCCGCCGCGTAGTCGAACCGTACGCGGTAGGCGCGGCCCGGCTGGAAGCGCATGCTGCCCGGCCAGGTCTGGAGCTTCACTCCGGTGTTCGCCTCCGCGATCTTCAGCGAGAACGTGTCCCGCAGCGCGTCCCGGGTGTAGCCGGGGTTCGCCTCGGCCAGATGGATCCCGGCCTCGCCGGCCTGCGTTTGGATGAAGGGGCCGAACCCCTGGTCCACGGCCTCGAAGTTCTCGGAGAACGGAGTGGGCGAGGCCCCGTCGGTACGGACGATCCGTACGTCGGTGAACGCGGTGGAGCCCTCACCGGGGCCCGCTGACAGCTTCAGATCCGCGCGGCCGTCCTTGCCGACGGTGAAGACGACCTTGAGCTTCTGGTACGGCATACCCGACAGATGACTGTCCGCGTCCTTCAACGGCGGGGGTGTGGTGTCGATCCAGGTCTCTCTGCCGTTGACCGTCAGTGTGGCGCGCCGGCCGGGGGCGGTCGTCGTCCACACGGCGGCCGTGTAGGTGCCGGCGGCCAGCTTCTCGCTGCGCTGGGTGGCCTGGCCGCTGCCGGAGAGGCGCAGTTCGGGCCAGCCACGGTCGTCCCGCCCGACCTTGGCGTCGGTGCCCTTCCAGCCCGTCAGATCACCGCTGGTGAAGGAGGGATTGACCAGGGAGCTGCCCTCGCCGAAGGTCACCTTCTTCGGGGCCGGCCGCTTCTGCGGAACCAGCAGGTAGGGGGTCTTGGCCTCGGCCGTGAGCGTGACCGTGCCGTCGCGGACCTCGACCTTGCCCAGGCTCTTGCGGCCGGTGTCGCCGAGCTCGTACAGGTCGTAGCTGCCGTTCTGGCGCCAGGTGGGGGGAACCTTCCAGCTGGTGGTGCCGCCGTCCGCGTTCCAGTGGTACGCCTTCTCAGCCTTGCCGGCCTTGTCGGACGTGGCGCCCTTGCCGGACGTCGACGCGGGCCAGGGCAGCAGATACGCGTCGCCGTCCAGGATGGTGCGCCCGTCCTGCGTGTAGCGGACCTTGCCGTCGACCTTGGCGGTCGTGACGCCGCCGGACAGGCCGATCTTGTCGTCGGACCAGTTGGTGATCTCGAAGTTCTGCAGATACTTGGTGGGCAGGTTCCGCGAGTAGACGGTCTCCAGCCACCGGTTGACGTCGTGTTCGCCGTGCCAGTCGCCTATGCCGTCACTGTTGACGCCTCCCAGCAGCTCGTTGCCCTTCTGCACCCAGGCGTCCGTGAACCCGTTGTAGACGAAGCGGAGGATGTCGCTGTTGACACCGTTGTTGGGATAGTCGGCGGACTGGTGGTACCAGGTGACGTAGGGCCACAGGTAGGACGGCCACTCGGTGTGCAGGGCGAGGCCGTTGTCGTTGTAGTTCTTGGCGAGCTTCCAGGCGTCCCAGTCCTCGCCGAAGAAGGCGTCGTTGTAGACGAAGTCGAGGCCGGGGACCTCCTTCTTCAGCTGCTTCACACGCTCGGCGTGCGGACCGGAGAGATCCTTGGACTTGTCGAAACAGTAGTGTGCGTCCGACCAGAAATAGCACGACTTGGTGGAGTTGAGACGGTCCCAGCGGAACGCCTTGGACTCCAGCAGCTGGCCCTCCTGCGAGAGATGGACGCCGATCTTGGCCCCGTACTTCTCGGCGCTGTTCGCCAGCGTGTTGAGGTCCTTGAGGCCGCCCGCGCGGTTGTTGTAGTGGCCGGCGTAGTCGGGGTGGGCCGAGTCGTGGCCCTCGCCCCCGTACCCCTTGAGCTGGATCGACTGGCCCAGACCGTCGGTGGCGAGGTATCCCTTCTTCACATTGTCGAGCGCGCGCAGGAAGGGGTTCTGAGCGCCACTCATGAAGTTCATGGAGATATAGCTCACGGGCGTGTTGGCGACGTCCTCGCCGCCCTTGGGCTTCGGGGCGATCTTCCGGTAGCCGATCGCACCGTCCTGCCAGTCGACCCGGCCGTCGTCATTGCTTTCGCCGGTCACCACGACCTTCAGCTCGGGCGGAACGACCTTCTCTCCGTCGGGGCCCCGGTAGGTCCAGGTGTTGCTCCAGACACCGGAGCGCTTCTCGGCCCCGGTTCCGGTGGTCTGCCGCAGCAGCGGTCCGAAGGAACTGATGGACGAGGACCAGACGGCCGCCGCGGCACGCGAGGAGTTGACGATGGCCACATTGGTCTTCTGCGGCGTCTCGTCGGTCCTGGCCTCGGAGACCGGCTGATACGTGTCCCACTTGTCTCCGGCGCCCTGATAGGTGCTGCGCGTCTGTACCGAGGTCAGCTGGTCGCCGGGCGCGCCGGAGACGATGGACTGGTCCGGGATCGCCAGCGTGGTGACCTTGGCGCTGCCGCGCTCCTCGACATCGGTGACCTCGAACGTCAGCACACTGTCGGCGACGGAGAGCCGGGCGACGACCGTCAGGTCCAGCTCGTCCACCGTCAACCGGTAGTCGATCCGGTCCGCGGCGGGTGTCGCCTTCACCGCGGGCTGGTACTCCTCGCCGTTGATCTGCAATCGGTCGATGGCCTTGGGCTGGCCGCCGAGTTGTGCTCCGTCGCGCGTCTGGTAGCCGATGACCCGGGGGAAGTCCGGGTCCACCTCGACGGCCAGCTCCGGAGAGCTGATCGTGACGGCCGATGACACTGACGCGGCCGGTGCGGACGGTGCGGCGGCGGGGGCCGGTGGGGCCCCCAGAACGCCGGCCGCGACCGCCATCGCGAGGATGACTGGGATGCGTCTCACGTGCTTGCTCCACAAGGTTTGTAGGGACGGTTCGGCAGTGGTGCGAGAGGGGGCGCTAGGACTTCATGGCTCCGTCGGCGAGGCCCGAGCGCCAGTAACGGTTGAGCCCGAGGAAGGCCACGATCAGCGGGAGCACGGAGATCAGCGAACCCGTGATGGTCAGGTGGTAGAAGGTCTGGTTCTGCGCGCTGTTCCAGAAGAAGAGCCCGAGCGTGGCCGGCCACAGGCTGTTGTCCGCGAGCATGACCAGCGGCAGGAAGAAGTTGTTCCAGATGGCCACGAACTGGAACAGGAAGATGGTGACCAGAGCGGGCGACATGAGCCGCAGTCCGACCGTCCAGAACGCCCTGATCTCACCGGAGCCGTCCACCCGCGTCGCGTCGAGCAGTTCGTCCGGGACGGAGTCCGTCGCGTACACCTTGGCCAGGTACACACCGAAGGGGCTGACCATGCTCGGGATGAACACGGCCCAGAAGGTGTTGTCGAGACTGACCGAGGAGGCCAGCAGGTACTGGGGCAGCGCGAGAAGCGGTGCCGGGATGAGGAGTGCGGCGAGGATGACGGTGAAGAGGCCGGCGCTGCCGCGGAAGGGAAGCTTGGCGAGGGCGAAGCCCGCCGCCGCGGCGAGGAGTGTTCCGGCCAGGGCGCCGCCGCCCGCGTAGAGCAGGCTGTTGAGCAGCCACCGGGCGAACACACCGTCCTGCCAGCTGAAGACCTGTCGGATGTTCTCGGGCAGGGAGAACTGGTCGGCGAACCAGAAGGCCCTGCTGTCGAACAGCGCGGAGCTGGACTTGGTCGACGACACCGCCAGCCACCAGACCGGCAGCAGGAAGTAGACGCCGACGACGAACATCCCGAAGGTGGCGATGACCTGACCGGGCAGCGACGCGCGCTTCATCGTGCCCTCCGTTCCGTGAGCTTGAAGAAGAGGAAGGACAGCACGCAGGTGGTCAGCGCCAGGAGTACGGCGATGGCCGCGGCGTAGTGGTAGTCATTGGCGCCGAAGGCGGCCTGGTAGGCGGCCATCGCGGGCGTGTAGGTACTGGTCACATTGTTGGTGATGCTCCGTATCACCGACGGTTCGTTGAACAGCTGGAGCGAGCCGATGAGGGAGAAGAGTCCGGTCAGCACGATGGCCGGCCTGACCAGCGGGATCTTGACGCTGATGTTGATCCGCAGGGGGGAGGCGCCGTCCAAGCGGGCGGCCTCGTACAGCTCCCTGGGCACCGCCTGGAGCGCCGTGTAGATGATGATCATGTTGTAGCCCGTCCATGACCAGGTGACCACGTTGGCCGTGGACCACAACACGGTCCCCGGAGCCAGGAAGTCGATGTCCAGCGCGCCGCGCAGCGGGCTGAAGGACGGCAGATAGAGAAAGGCCCACAGGATCGCGGCGATGACGCCGGGAACCGCGTACGGCAGGAAGAACGCCAGCTTGAAGAAGGCTCCGAACCGGACGACCGCGCTGTCCAGCAGCAGGGCGAGCAGCAGGGCCAGCCCGAGCATGACCGGTACCTGCACCAGGCCGAACAGCAGCACGCGTCCGACGCCCGAGATGACCGCGTCGTCCGTCAGGACCCGGCTGTAGTTGTCCAGGCCGGCGAAGACGCGCCGCGGAGCCTCCAGGCCGAGCCCCGAGCGTTCCTGGCGGAACAGGCTCTGGTGGAGCGCGAATCCGATGGGCAGGATGTACACCCAGGTGAAGAGCGCGAGGAACGGTACGAGCAGGATCACCCCCGCCCGGGTACGGGACCGGCGGGCACCCGATCTCGCCCCGGGCGCCGGAGTCGTACCGGTTCCCGTCCCCCGTGGGATCGGCCGCGGGCCCCTCGCCCGCTCGCCGGCCGTCGTGTGTTCTGTGGCCACCACCATGAGACTCCTTCCAGGACAGGTGGGATGGCGGGCGCGGAACGCCGCGCCCGCCGGTGTCAGTCGGCGATCGACAGGCCCTTGGCCCGGTAATCGGCGACGACCTTGTCCTGGACCAGGTCGAGCGTGCCGGAGAACGAGGAACCGGCGCCGACGGCCTTGCCGAAGGCGTCCTGGAAGGTGGTGGCGGTCTGGGTCATCCCGGGTCCCCACTTCCAGTCGGGATCGGTCAGCGCCGCGGCCTCGTTGAACACGTCGTAGATCTTCTGGCCGCCGAAGTACTTCACCGGCTTATTGGCCTCGGGGAGGTCCCGCCCGCTTGTCGCCGCCGGATAGATCCCGGTGACGGTGATGAGGTTGGCGAGGCTCTTGGGGTCGGTGCTCATCCATGTGGCGAACTCCGCCGCCTCCTTGGCGTTCTCACAGCCCTTGACGACGGCCGTGGTCGAGCCGCCCTCATTGCCCGCGGCCCGGCCGCCCTTCTCCCACTGGGGCATGGGCGCGACCGCCCACTTCCCGGCGCTGTCCTTGGCGTTCTCGGTCAGCACACCCGCCATCCACACCGCGCCGACGGCGGTGGCCGTCTTCCCACTGGAGAGGCCCTTCAGCCACTCCGGGCTCCACGGGGTCTCGGTGGTCACCAGCTTCCGGTCGACGAGGTCCTGCCAGTAGTCGGCGACCTTCTTGCTCTCGGCGCTGTCGATTCCCACCTTCCAGGAGTCGCCGGCGGTACGGAACCACTGGCCGCCCGCCTGGCTCACCAGCCCGCCGAACCAGTAGCTCTCCGTGGAGAAGTTCGTGAGCGCGTACGAGGGATCGGCCTTGCGCAGCTTCTCGGCCGCCGCCTTGAACTCCGCCCAGGTGGTGGGCAGGGAGATGCCGAACTTCGCGAACACGTCCTTGCGGTAGAACAGCGCCTGCGGGCCTACATCGACCGGGATACCGACCACTTGGTCGCCGAAGGAGACCTGGTTCCAGGCGAAGTCGGAGAACTTCCCGGCGGCGTCGCCGACATGGGGGGCGATATTCTCCAACGCGCCCTCCGCCAGGAACGTCGGCACGGACTCGAAGCCCACCTGCGCCAGACACGGCGCGTTGCCCGCCTTGACGGCGGAGAACATCTTCTCGTAGCCGCCCTTGCCCCCCGTGGGGATCGTTTTGAATGTGACCTGGACGTCCGGGTGGGTGGCGTTCCACAACGCCGCCGACTTCTCGTATCCCGGCGCCCAGCCCCAGAACTCGAGCGTCTTCTTCCCGCCGGCGCCCCCACTGCCCTCGCCACCGGACGCACTGCCGCCGCCGCATCCGCTGATCAGGGCCATTCCGAGGAGCGCCGCTGTCACGCCCGTGAACCGCTTACCCATGGGATTACCTCTCCTGCAAGTGTTGCCGGATACCGTGGCGCGATTTCGACGCCGGAACCATGGACAAACGTTCATGATCGCTTGTACTTACGTCGGGAGAAGTGCTGGACCCTGCGAGACCCTACGAGCACGGGGTTCCCCGGCCGGGAAATTCCTCCGGGAAACCCCGCCGCTCTTGTCTTTCGCGGTGCTTCAGCTGACGGTGAGGGTGTGCGGCAGATTATTCATTCCGCTGCCGGACCCCGCTGCTTTCCCTAACCGCCGCTGCCGGTCCTGGTGGTGTAGGTCACCGGGTTGTAGATCTGGCTCTGGCCGCACTTGCCGCTGCCCTGGGCGCATTCGGCACGGCCGAATGTGTATTCCCGGCCACCGTTGAGGAGTTTGTCGTCCGCGTCGATGACACGGATCGTGTACGACGTCTTCGCGGCATTACTTGCCTCGATGTCGAAGCGCTGGCCGTTGTCGGTTGTTCTCACCACACGCTTCCATGTGGAGCCGTCGAAGTACTCGACGCCGTGGATCCCGTTGGGGAGATTGCTGATGAGCAGGGGGGCGTAGTACTTCTCGGCGCCTTCGGCGAAGGCGAGCTTGATGTCACCGCTGTAGTCGGGGGCCGGAATGAACGACCAGTCGATCTTGCGGTTGTTCCAGGCCGCGGCGCCGATCAGATCACCGGCCGGTTTTCCGTCGGGCATCGTGAACTGGCCGACCCCGTACCGTGAGATGTCGAGATGGTTCCTGTCGGACCGGCACCATTCGTTGCCGTCACCACAGCTGTCCGTGACGACGGCCTTGAGGGTGGCTCCGTTGTACTGGTCGGGCTTCCAGGTGCCGCCCCTGCAGATACCCGCTCCTGGCGCGCCTCCGTTGGGCACGCTGCAGAAGTCGCTGAGCTTGATCTCCACCCAGCGCCCGCAGTTGAGGCCATTGTCGTACATGCCCTTGATCTGGGACTTGTCCGCCGGAATGGGGCGTGGCGAGGGGTTCGCGGCGAAGTCGTTCGGCATGTCCCACACATTGAGAGCCACGAAGTTCTTGCTCTCGATCTGGACCGGCGGAATACCGCAGGCACCGCCCCGGTCGCCCACCTTCTCGAACCAGGTGCCGACGCCTGAATACGTCTGCGACGCGGCTGCCGAATCCGGGGTGATGACTCCCAAAGCAGCCACCGAGCCCAGCATCAGCGTGGCGAGCAGCCCCAGCACAGGGGCCTTGAGCTTCTTCCTCTTCAGATACCGTAACGCGATCACAGTAACCTTCCTTGAGCCAGGAGTGATACGGACCGGAAAGCTTGACTTTTCGTCAAGAAATGAAAGGTGCGAAAAGCTCCGTGGGAGCAATCCCACGGGAAAAACCGTAGGGGAACCCTCCGCCGGATAACAAGCGATCCCAGCGCCGCACCTCGTTTGTCCAACTCATCGGGAGAGAAGTGCAATTGACGCGGGCCCCGTCGCCACGTCCCGTTCCGGGGAACGCCAGAGGCCCCCACCCGGCGTGGCGCCGGGTGGGGGCCTGGCCGCGGCGGATCAGCCGGATCCGCCGCAGGATCATCACGCGGGAGGTTCGAGCGTGACCGACGCGTTGGACACCTCGGTCCGCAGGTCCGCTCCTATGGTGCTGTTGACCATCTGGATGGCTATCACCTTGGAGTCCGCCGGAACGGCGGCGCCGCCCAGGTACGAACGGTACTTCGTGGCGAGTGCGGTGAAGTCGACCGAGACCCGGCTGGTGGTTCCGGCCGCGATCTCCTGCCCCTGCACCGTGACGCGGCACGTGTTGTCCTGGCAGCCGTTGTTCCAGAAGACGCCGTCCGCGCTCGGCTGAATGAATTTGCCGGGGTTGAAGTGGACGACGGAGATGACGTTCTTCCTGGCGCCGTCGTTGTAGATCAGATCGGTCGTGAGGATGGCACGCTTCTCCCCGCAGGCGTAAGAGCCGCTCTGCTTGGCCAAGGCGTCGTAGGAGACCTTGAGCCGTCCGTCCGCGAAGTTGTAGTGCTGGCCCGCGGCCGGGCGGCGCAGCGAACTCGATGGATAGTGGTAGGAGAATGCCACCTCACGGAGTTTGCAATCGCCCACCTGCTGCGCGTTGTTCTCAAGACCCAGCTTCAGCGGGGATCCGGAGTTCCCCGAGACCTGACCGTCGTAGCCGGGGTACTTCGTGCGCTGGTCACTCTTCCAGTTCACCGTCACGAAGTCCCACGCGGGACAGGCTTTCCTGTTGTTCGAATCGGTGTAGGGAAAGCGCCCGAAACAGCCGTCGTCGGCACGCAGCTCATTGTCCACGGCGCGACAGCCGGAAGTGTCGTAGTACGTGCTCTGCGGCCCGGCGGGCAGGTCCGGAAATTCCTCCACGACACCGAAACAACGGTTCTTGGGGCCGGGATCGAACACGATGGAGGTGGACTGGGTGATTGGCGTGCTGGCGCTGACCGGGCTGGCCATCACACCCAGAGGGATGAGTAGTGCGAGTAGGGCCGCGCCGAGCGCGTAGCGAAACAGGCGTCTCAACGGAAACTCCTTCGAGAGAGAATTCATGAGGCGGTGTGTCCCCGGCGGATCCGAAATGCCCTCTCCTTTCAGTGGGAGCGTTCCAGGGGGACGTCGGGATCCGAAAAGAGCAGGGCGCGGGCCCCAGGCGATGGGAGTACGAACACGATTGCGTCTCACGGCTCGGAGTTCCGCGACGCTCAGGCCGCCCGTCCTTGACGGAGTGCCAGGGAGTAAAACGATCCCGACGGGGCCACGTCAATAGCCTGAAACCACGCACCGGACGTTTGTCCACGTGTGAGTGGCCAGAAGTGAAAGCGCCGCCCTCGCGAAACGATACGCCACGCGCGAACCGCCCCCACGGGGACGCCCCCGGGAGCCTCCAACTGCTCAGGGAACCTGGGCGTTTGGCCTCGATCGTGGACGCCGGGGCCCAGGCTCGTGGCGGCCACTACGTGTGGGTACGGCCCGACGCGGGCGATCCCGGCCGCAAACCGATCCTCATGGCCGGCCGAGCCTCGTACGGAGGCCAACGCCAGGATATTCACCTGTACAGGTGAACGGTGCCCGATCCACGCGCGGTGGACGATGTCCGGCTGGATAGTGAGGACGCCGCGCGAAGTCCGCGTTCGGCTTCAGGACTTACAGGTTTTCAGGTCTTCGGGTCGGGAACGTGGTTGCCGATCAATTCGTGAATTCCTTGTGCGCCATTCGGCATGTCATGGCCAAAAGCTGTTCGTGGTCTCAACTCGCCCCACGGGAGGACACATGGTCGGCACAACTCATCCGAACACCGGTGTGGAAGGTGTCGAAGGGGGTGTCGGTCTCACCGCTCTCATGGTCGCCGCGGCGCGGGCGATCGAGACCCACCGCCACGACAGCCTGGCACGGGACATCTACGCAGAGCACTTCGTGCTCGCCGCACCGGCGTCCGCGGGCTGGCCGGTCCGTGTGCACCAGGCTCCGGACGGGGACGCGAACCCGCTGTGGGGGAGGTTCGCGCGCTATTTCGGTCTGCGGACGAGAGTCCTCGACGACTTCCTCCTCCGGTCCGTGCGCGCGGGCACCCGCCAAGTGGTCCTTCTCGGGGCGGGGTTGGACTCGCGGGCGTTCCGGCTCGACTGGCCGCCCGGCTGCGTGATCTTCGAGATCGACAGGGAAGGCGTATTGGCGTTCAAGCACGAGGTGCTCGACGGGCTGTCGGCCACGCCGAGGGCAGCACGCGTACCGATCCCGGTCGATCTGCGCGCCGACTGGGTCGGCGCGCTGACCGACGCCGGTTTCGACACGGCCGCACCGAGCGTGTGGCTGGCCGAGGGGCTGCTGTTCTACCTGCCCCACGCCGCCGAGACCCATCTCATCGACTCGGTGGACCGGTTGAGCGCGGAGGGAAGCGCTCTGGCCTTCGAGGTCAAGCTGGAGAAGGACTTGCTGGAGTACCGCGACAGCCCGCTCTACACCTCGACGAAACACCAGATCGGTATCGACCTGCTCAACCTGTTCGACAGAGAGCCGCGGCCCGACTCCGCGGGTGATCTGGCGGGCAAGGGGTGGTCCACCTCGGTCCACACCCCCTTCGAGTTCACCCGTCGGCACGGACGCGGCCCGCTGCCCGAGCAGAACGACGCGCTGGCGGGCAACCGCTGGGTGTTCGCGGACAAGCCCCGGCCCTAGGGCCTGTCTTCAAGGGGCCGGCGGGAGCAGGACGGGTTTGACCACGCGGCCCGCGTCGCAGTCGCGTTCGGCCTCGTTGATGTCCGCGAGCGGGTACGTGCGGATCAGCTGGTCGAAGGGAAACAGCCCCGCCTGCCACAGTCCGGTCAGTCGCGGAATCAGCAGTCCCGGCACCGCGTCCCCCTCGCAGATGTGGGAGATCCGCCGCCCCCGGTCCAAGGTTCCCGGTTCGAGCGGCAGCGCGGTGTGGAGCCGTGCCACCAGGCCGAGGTGGCCGGTCGGGCGCAGGGCCCGCAGGGCGTCGTTGACCAACTGGGCGGAGCCCGTGGTGTCCAGCGCGTACCGCGCGCCGCCGTCGGTCAGTCGCCGGATCCGGTCGGGCAGGCCGGCCGAGGCGGCATGCACCGGTATCGCGCGGAACCGCTCGGCGAGGGCCAGTCGTTCGGGGTGCCGGTCGACGGCCACCGCCACCGCCCCGGCGGCGGTGGCGGCCAGCACCGCGGCCAGGCCCACCGCTCCCGCGCCGAACACGGCGATGGTGTCGCCGGGGCCGACGCCGAAGGAGTTCAGAACCGCCCCGGCTCCGGTGAGAAAGCCGCAGCCGAGCGGTCCGAGCAGTTCGATGGGCAGTGCGGGATCGACCCGGACGGCGTTGCGGGCCAGGACGATCGCGTACTCGGCGAACGAGGACTGGCCGAACCACCGGGGTGCCAGTTCACCCCCGGCCGCGTCGGTGAACCGCGCCGCGTCCTCCCCGCGCCCTCCGAAGAGGTTGAGCGAGGCGAAGGAGTCACAGTAGGCGGGAGCCGCGCCCATGCAGTTCCGGCAGTGTCCGCAGGAGTCGAAGCTCAGCACGACATGGTCACCGGCGCTCAGGCCGGTGTCCGGACCGCCGGTCTCCACCACGACCCCGGCCCCCTCGTGGCCGAGCACCGCCGGCAGCGGTGAGCGGCCCGCCGAACACCGGACCGCGAGATCGGTCCGGCACATCCCGCAGCCCGCGATCCTGACCAGGATCTCGCCGTCGGCCGGCCCCTCGGCCAGGATCACCTCCTCGACGGCGAACGGGGTCTCGTACGAGCGCAGCACCGCCGCACCGAACCTCATGGCCGCGTCTCCTCCGGACGGTGCACGACGAACGGCCTGAGGTTCCCGTAGAGCCCCCACGGTCCGCCCGCGACGCCGACACCGCTCTCCTTGGTGCCCGCGAAGGGCTGGGCAAGGGACAGTTCGGCGTGGTGGTTGATCCATGCCGTCCCGCACTCCAGCCGGTCGGCCACCGCCTCGGCACGGTCGAGGTCGGTCCCCCATACGGAGCCGCCCAGCCCGAAGCCGGTGTCGTTGGCCGCTTCGATCGCCTCGTCGAGGCTCCCGTACGGCAGTACGGGCAGGACCGGACCGAATTGCTCCTCCGTCACCACGGGGCTGTGGGGTGGGACATCGGCCAGGATCGTCGGGGCGAAGAAGTGGCCCGGCCGGTCCAGCCGGTGGCCACCGGTCACCGCTCGGGCGCCATCCGCCAGGGCCTGCGCCGTATAACGCTCGACCCGGGCGAGTTGGGGGGCGTTGTTGACCGGCCCCAGTTGGGTGCCGGGGTCGAGCCCGGCTCCGACGACGGCGCGCTTCGCACGCTCCGCGAGGGCCTCGACCACCTGGGAGTAGAGCCGGACCGGGGCGTAGACGCGCTTGACCGCCATGCAGACCTGCCCGCAGTTGCGGAAGGCCGCCCAGAACAGCCGGTCCGCGATCCGCTCCACGTCGACGTCCTCCAGCAGGACGGCGGCGTCGTTGCCGCCCAGCTCCAGGGTGACCCGGGAGAGCGAGGCCGCCGCACCCGCCGCGACGGCCCGTCCGGTGGGAATCGAACCCGTGAAGGTCACATGACGTATCCCCGGATGGGACGCGAGGCGGGCGCCGAGAGGTTCGCGACCGGTGACGATCGTCAGTACGCCCTCGGGAAGGGCGGTGGAGAGGACAGACCCCAGCAATCGTGTGGCGAGGGGGGTGAACGGGGACGGCTTGAGCACCATCGTGTTGCCCGCGGCGAGCGCGGGCGCGAACTTCGCCGACGCGAGCTGGAGGGGAAAGTTCCACGGGACGATCGCGGCGACGGGCCCGAGCGATCGCCAGCGGATCTCGCTTCGTACCGGCCGTCCGTCCGTGATCGGCCGGGGCGCGGCGGCCGGCTCCGCGAAGTAGCGCAGGCGGGCCGCCGTGCGGGCGATCTCCGCGTACGACTCGGCCAGGGGTTTGCCCTGTTCACGGGTGAGCAGCGGCGCGAGCTCGGCCCCGGCCGCCTCCACGGCGTCGGCCGCCGCGCGCAACGCGGTGGCGCGGGCGACGCGGTCGGCCCGCCAGCCGCGCCAGGCCTCGTGGGCCCGGTCGACGACGGCGTCCAGCTCGTCCGGCCGCTGGTCGGGAGCCTCGTCGACGGCCTCGCCCGTCGCCGGATCGAGGACGGTGAAGCACCTGCCGCCGATCCCGGGCGCGCGACGGGGCTGACGTGTCGGCATGGCGGCGGTCAGCTCGCGGCGACGGCAGCCGCGTACTCCCGGGCATGCCGGTCCATCTCTGCCCGGAAGGCGGCCACCCGCCGCGGCTGAACCCTTCCTGCTTTGCGGTCGCCCCCCTCGCAGACCGCCCCGCGCACCCCCACGATGTCCGTGCCGATGCGGGTCAGCTCGCCGAGGTCTCCCCCCTTGACGCTGCCCGCGAGGGCGGCGAGCAGACCGGCCTCGTGGGACAGCCGGACGAACTCCCCGCAGGCGTCGGGCGGCACATGGTCGAACAGCCGTGTCCCGTCCTTGACCGCCGTGTCGAGCATGGCCGCGTCGGAGCCGGAGCGGAAGGCGATGTCGGGCAGTGCGAGCGGGTTGACGCTGCCGATCCGGTGGGCGTCCGCGTAGCCCGAGGCGACGACGAAAGCGTCCGGCCGATAGTCCTTCACCGCCCGGACGACCCCTCGCATCACGTCGATGGCCTGTTCGGGCGTCGTGCATCCATAGAGCCCGACCTTGATGTACGTGGCTCCCGAGACGGCCGCACCCAGCGCCGCCTGGGCCACCGTGCCGGGCTTGTACGGTACGTCGCCCACGGTGGCGGACACCGGCTTGTCCGCCGGGACGGCTTCGCGGATCTCTCTGATGACCCACGGGTAGTTCGCGCCGAGCGAGCCCTCGTCGGGCTTCTTGACATCGACGATGTCGAAGTACTCCGCCGCCTTCACGCAATCGAGGGCCTCGTCGACACTGTCCGGGGAGATGAGAAGCAACAACGTGGGCTCCTTCCACCGCATGTCCACCTGCCACGGGGCCGGTGTGCGGAGGCGTCTGGATCACTTGCCGTACGCTCATCATTGCCGCGGCCCGTGGCCACCGGTAGGGCGCGCGGAGTCCGAACGGGTCGTGGCAATGGCGTGTTCACCCCGCCGTGCGCCGTCCGCGCCGGTTCGAGGGCGCATCGCCGCGCGGGCGTCGGGACCCGGTGGAAGCGCGAAGCGGCGGCCCTGGTGAACGGTGGGCTTGACCTTCGAGTCAGCTGGAGGGTTTACCGTCGATCGCATGACCTCGATGCGGATCTCTCAGCTCGCCGAGCGCAGCGGAGTACCGGCCACCACCCTGCGCTTCTACGAGAGTGCGGGGCTGCTGCCCGCCGGCCGGACCCCCGCCGGCTACCGGCTGTACGGCGAGGACGCGGTCGACCGGCTGGCGTTCATCGGCGCGGCCAAGCATCTGGGGCTGCCGCTGGAGGAGATCGGCGGGCTTCTTCAGGTGTGGCAGGCCGGGGCCTGTAAGGAGGTGAAGGCGGACCTGCGCCCCCGGATCGCCGCCCGCCTGGCCGAGGCCGAGGCCCGCGCCGCCGAGCTGGCCGCGTTCACCGCCTCGCTCCATGGCGCTCTGGCACACCTGGACGCACTGCCCGACCGCACCAGCCGCTGCGATCCCGAGTGCGGCTTCCTCTCCCCGGCGCCGGCCGCCGACGGCGGGCAGCCGGTGGACGTGGTGCTCGCGCCCGGCCGCCGGCCGGCCGAAGAAGGTGCGGAACGGTGGCGCACGGCATCGGTGGCCTGCTCGCTGACCGGTGTGGGCCCGCACGAACGAACCGTCCAGTGGCGCGAGGCGCTCGACGGCGCGACGCGAGCCCCGGTGCCCGAGGGCCTTCGGCTGACCCTGCCCGTCGCACGGACCGCGCAGGTGGCCGAACTGGCCGCCGCCGAGCAGCAGTGCTGCCCGTTCTTCGACTTCCGCCTCCACCTGGACGGCTCGTTCCTGCACCTGGAGGTACGAGCACCCGCCGACGCCGCGGCGCTGCTCGCGGACCTCTTCGGCCCGACCGCCTGACCCGCCCTTTCCCCGACCGTCCCCATCCAGAGAGACCTTTCCCGTGCTCATCGCCCGTTCCATCGCCCTGTTCGCCGTCGCCGCCCTGTTCGAGATCGGAGGCGCCTGGCTGGTCTGGCAGGGCATCCGCGAGCACAAGGGCTGGATCTGGGTCGGTGCCGGCGTGATCGCCCTGGGCCTGTACGGGGTGGTGGCGACCTTCCAGAGCGACGACAACTTCGGACGGATCCTCGCTGCCTACGGTGGGATCTTCGTCGCCGGGTCGATCGCCTGGGGCGTGGTCGCCGACGGCTACCGCCCCGACCGCTTCGACGTCGTCGGCGCCCTGGTCTGTCTCGCCGGGATGGCGGTCATCATGTACGCCCCGCGCGGGCACTGACCCACTGGGCGGCATCGCGCGGGCCGCGTGCGCAGTGTCGTTTCGGCGATGAAATCGCTGGACCGTACGGGTGAGTTCCGGGCCGTGGGGCTGTCGCAGACGGGTGCGGGCTGCCTAAATCCGGGGTTGTGATCAAGAACCTCCTGCGGCGCGGCCTTCCCGCGCTCGCCCTCGCGGCCCTGCCCATCCTGGCCGCCGTTCCCGCCGCCGACGCCGCGAACAGCGGCCGCACCGTCCAGAGCACGCAGGCCCACGAGGCCCTGCGGGCCGATTCCCGTTTCTACCCGCCCGCCACCCTCCGCAAGAACCAGGCATGGACCTCCGGCAACGGCCGTGCGATCCTGCGCGTCCAGAGCGACGGCAACGTCGTTCTCTACAAGGACAACCGCGCCGCCTGGCAGGCCCCGAACGTCTACCCCAACGCGGACCGCCTCGTGATGCAGGAAGACGGCAACCTCGTCATCTACAACAGGGCCGGCCAGGCCATCTGGGCCGCCGGAACGTGGCGCAAGGGCCACTACCTCGCCGTCCAGGACGACGGCAACGTCGTCGTCTACAACAACGCCAACCGGCCCGTCTGGGCCACCAACACCGGCGACTGACCGACACACACTCCCGTCCAGGACAGGGCCCGGACCCGCGACCCGCCGTCCGGGCCCTGCTCATGATCTCGGCGAGCGCGGTGGTGAACGCCCGTACGGGTCAGACGGCTGTGCGTCCGCCGTCGACGGGCAGCACCACACCGTGCACGAAACTCGCGGTGTCACCGGCCAGGTACGCGATCGCCTCGGCGATCTCCCTCGGAGTGGCCGGCCGTCCGGCGGGCGCCTGGGATGCGAGGGTGTCGAGGTCCTCGCCCATGCCTGCCGTGCCCTCGGTCCGCGTCGGACCGGGCTGCACGGCGTTGACCCGTACCCCGCGCGGGCCGTACTCGGCGGCCCAGGCTTTGGTCAGCAGGTTCACGGCCGCCTTGCTTGAGCCGTACAGCGCCATTCCCGGGACACCGAACGCGGCCACCATGGTGCTGACGTTGACGATCGCCCCGCCGCCCCGCTCGGCCATCGCCGGCGCGAGTTCCGCCACCAGGAAGAAGGGGGCCTTCACATTCAGCGCGTAGACGGCGTCAAACTCGCTCGGCGGCGTCTGCTCGGTGGGCCCGAAGGGGTAGACACCCGCGCTGTTGACCAGGATGTCAACCCGGCCGCCGCCCAGTTCGACGGCTTGCCGGGCCAACTGCCGCACCGAGTCGGCGTCCAGCAGATCGGCGGCCAGGAAGTCCGCCGTACCGCCGCTTCGCCGGATGGCCTCGACGACGGCCCGGCCGCGCCCTTCGTCCCGGCCCGCCACCAGTACGCGCGCGCCGCACTCGGCGAGCGTTTCCGCGGCGGCCTCCCCGATGCCGCTGGTCGCCCCGGTCACCAGCGCGACTTTCCCTGTCATCGACGCGGTAGTCACAGCGGCACCCTTCCTTCCCGAACATTCCCTGTCCCTTTGTAAGCGCGGGCGGGATCAGGCGCTCACCCGGCTACTCCGGCGGGGTCCCCGCGGGGCGCCATGGTCCGGGCCACGGAACTAGGCGCGCTGCTGGTGGGCGGCCGAGATCTGGCCGACCAGAACGG
This sequence comes from Streptomyces scopuliridis, assembly GCF_042790125.1. GTDB lineage: Bacteria > Actinomycetota > Actinomycetes > Streptomycetales > Streptomycetaceae > Streptomyces > Streptomyces scopuliridis_A. Next base: position 306,078 of record NZ_JBHTZS010000003.1, on the reverse strand, counting down.
CGAACGGCATGTCCAGGGCGGCGTAGACCGCACCGGCCGCGGGGTCCGCGTTGTCGGCGAGGGCTTCCACCATGAGCGTGGCGTAGTCGCCGGCGATGACTCCCGACTGCTGCATGCGCAGCAGGCCCGCCTCCCGCTTGGCCTGGCTGAAGGTGCCCGACGCGTCCACGGCCACATACGCGTCGTACCCGGCGGCCGTGGCCGCGATGGCGGGCAGGGCCGCGCAGACCTCCAGCGACACTCCCGCGAAGATCAGCTTCTGACGGCCGGTCGTCACGATGGCTTCACGGACCCGGTCGTCGTGCCAGGCGTTGACCGTGCTCCTGTCGATGATCTTCTGTCCGGCGGGCAGCGCCTCGACCAGTTCGGGTGCGGTCGGCCCCCACATGCTGTCGGCCGCCGTGGTGGTGACGACCAGCGGGATGTCCAGCGCGGTCGCCGCCCGTGCGAGGGCCGCCACGTTGTGCTTCAGCTCGCCGACGGGAATGTCGCGCACTCCCGACAGGAGGCCGACCTGGTGGTCGACCAGCACCACGGTCGCGTTCTCCCGGGTGATCGGATCCAGGAACTTGCTGAGCTCGTTCATCTTTCCGCTCCTTGCGTCCTGCTTGCGTCCGAGCCCCGCCCAGACCCCGCCGACCGCCGGGCCAAACTCATCTGCCCGACCCGACCGGGGCCTGCTCCGGATGCGCGCCGCCGCATCCATCATGCGCCCCCTTGAACACCGTCGACCGGTCTGCCACCTCCCCCTCTCCTGGCTACAGCCCCAAGATTTCGTTAGAGGCTATCGCGAACCTGTTGACCTATCAGTTCGCTGCGTTATAGCTTCTAACGAACGCAGGGGCTTCTAGCCCAGCATCGACAACAGAAACCGACAAGGAAGAACGCCATGTCCGGAATCCGCGGCACCAGCGTCCGCGCCGCCCTGTTCACCGTCCCGCTCGCCGTCGCCGGAGTCCTCGGCACCGCCGTCGCGCCCGCCGGAGCCACCCCTCACCCCGACAAGTCCCTCACCTGCCGCGGGGCGGGTGTCGACCCCAAGGCCCAGGTACGCGCCAGGATCGAGACCGTGATCCACGCGCCGCTGAGCACCATCTGGAAGCTGCAGACCGACGTGGAGCGCTGGCCGTCCTGGCAGGCGCCGGTCCAGACCATGGAACGCCTCGACCACGGCCCCTTCCGGCAGGGGTCGGCGTTCCGGTGGACGACCCCGGTATCCCCCAATCCCGCGACTCCCGCCACCAGCCTGGACATCACCTCGACCGTCGAGCAGCTCAAGCGCGGCTCCTGCATCCGCTGGACCGGCCCCGCGATCGGTGAGGGACTGCGTATCGACGGCGTCCACGTGTGGAACTTCACCAAGGTGAAGGGCGGCGTCCTCGTACGCACCGAAGAGACCCACACCGGAGACCAGGTCGAAGCGGACGTTCCCACCGCGACCAGGATCCTCCACGAGGGCCTCAAAGGATGGCTGGGCGACCTGAAGGCCACCGCCGAGGCCCGCGCCGCCCACCCGTCACACTGAATCACGCACCCGGCCCGGCCCGGCTCACCTCCTCGTCCGGCTCTCCGGGACGTCCTTGACGAACACGATCCCGTCGATGCCGGCCAGGTGGGCCGGGTCGAGCGAGGCGTAGCCGAACCAGGGGGATTCGCGCGGCCCCGGGCGCCGGGCGCCGAGGGCGGTGATCAGCCGGGAGGTATCGACGACGTAGCGGTCTTCCGGGAGCGCGTACAGGAGTCCCTCGACGGTGTCCGGAGGCGGGGTGTCCACGCCCTGGTGCCGGATCGTGCCGAGGGCCGTGGCCAGGAAGGCGTACTCCTCACCGAGGTGGGCGCTCACGATCGCACCGGCGCTCCACCACTCCACCGGCGGCTGGTCCCACAGGCGCATCGTGCTCTTGTCCCGCTGGAGATGGGCGTTGTGGGCGTGGACCAGTGCCGGGCCCCGTTCGGCGAGCGCGAGGAGATTGCCGGCCATCATCTGGTCCCGCAGGCCCACCAGCCGCGTCATGCGGCCGGGTGATGTGTCGGCCATCCAGAAGTGGTAGCGCAGCAGGCCGGTGGCGGTACGCCCGTACAAGCGCGCCCGGTCCCAGGCGTCCCGCGAGGTCACCGCGATCAGGTGGGGCGTCTGCGTGTGGAGCAGCGCCACCAGGTCGTCGGCGTGCAGCCGCAGCCGGCCGGCCTCGGCCGACTGTCCCACGGACTGGGCCGGGTCCATCATCGCGGCGGGATCGGTCCACCGGTCGTCGGCGCCGAGCAGGCGGTCGAGCGTTTCCTCGGTGCAGGGCAGCAGGTTCGCGTCCACCCGGGCCGCGAGGAAGCCGTGGAGTGCGGTGAGGGCCTGCCGGGGGCTCGCGGCGCCGGTGATCTCCAGCGGGCCGTCGAAACCGGCGAAGCGGAGCCGCTCGGACACGGGCCGGCCCTCGTTGTACGCCCGTATCCAGCGCACGAGTTCACGGTTGGCCGCGGACGCGCCCCACCCGTGGCTGAATCCGCCCTCCATGACCTCGTCGAGGGTGCCCGTGCCCGTGGTGACGTACTCGTCCACCAGCAGGCCCCTCACGCAGTCGCTCTCGATCGCGATCGTCCGGTACCCCTCCTGCTCGACGAGTTGCCGGAAGAGCTCGTCGCGCAGATCGAGCAGAGTGTCCTCGCCGTGGGTGGGCTCGCCCAGGGCGAGCAGCCGCGGCCGGGCCGGAAGCAGCCTCATGACGGCGCCGGCCTCGACGGCATGGGTGGTGTCCTTGATGTCAGTAGCCATGCCTTCAACGGTATCGTTGAACCTTCGGTTGAAACTTTCTCGCGATATCGGCAGGCTCATGGGGCAAAACCTTCAAAACAGCGAGCGGCTCAGACCGATTGATCTGGCGCGCGGGCACGGTCTGTCCACGCAGGCCATCAGGAACTACGAGGAGGCCGGCATCCTGCCGGCCGCCGGACGCACACCCCACGGCTACCGCACCTATACCCCGCTGCACGCACGGGCTCTGGGCGCGTTCCTCGCCCTGGTGCCCGGCCACGGCCACCGGACGGCGGCGTCGATCATGCGGGCGGTGAACGAGGGCGTGGTCGATGAGGCGCTCCGTCTCATCGATGAGAGCCACGCCCAGCTCCTTGAGGACCGGCGGACCCTGCACGCCGTGGAGAGCGCCCTCCGCGACCTGGAGCCTGCTCAGGCGTCCGAACCCGACGCGGCGGTGTCCGGGCCCGGTGGCACGTTCATCGGGCCGCTGGCGGGGAAGCTCGGAATCCGGTCCGCCACGCTGCGCGCATGGGAGCGCGCCGGGCTGGTGCGCCCGCGCCGCGATCCACGGACCGGGTACCGCGTCTACGACGAGGCCGACGTACGGGATGCCCGGCTGGCCCACCAACTCAGGCGTGGCGGCTACCTGTTGGATCAGATCGCCCCGCTGATCGCCCAGGTGCGGGCGGCCGGCGGGCTGGAGCCGCTGGAGGCCGCCCTGCGCGACTGGCGCGGCCGGCTCTCCGCCCGTGGGCGCGCGATGCTGGCCGGGGCCGCCGAGTTGGAGGCGTATCTCCGCGAGCGCGGATGAGACCTCGGCCGCCGGCCGACACCATGCGGCCGACCGGCGGGTGTACGGTCACGGCCGCCGCGGGCGGCCGTGGGCGTGGCCGGTGCGGCGCCGCCGCTCAACTCCCCTGCGGGTCATTCGGCGTTGATGCCGTCGCGTCGGTGCGGTTCCACGTCAGACTCACGGAGAAGTTCGCGGCTGTCGCGGTACTGGCGATGACGACATCGGCCTCGGCCGAGAGCGACACCCCGAACTCCAGCGTGATCTCGTCCGGTGAATTCGCCATCCCCCGCAAGCGGCCCACAAAGTTCTCCGCCACGGGCCGTACGGTGTCCAGCATCTGAGCGAGCGACCGCTCGGCCCGCGCGACGGAGCGGCTGCCGCGGCCCACTCTGATGAGGCTTTCGTCCACTTCACGGATCTGCACGCGAATCGTCTCGTCACTGCCGTCGCCCAGGGGCACTTCGACCGTGTGGACATGGCGTTCACTCATGGCTACCTCCAGCGAGGGGTGTCCGGGGGGCGGCGGCTTCGAGGTCGGCGACGCTGCCCGACATGATCGTGCGTACGTGCTCGGTGATGTGCTCCGCAGGCCAGTCCCACCAGGCCACCGCCAGCAGCCGGGCCACGTCCTCGTCGCTGTAGCGGGTACGGATGAGCCGGGCCGGGTTCCCGCCGACGATTCCGTAGTCGGGCACGTCCGTGGTGACCACGGCGCCGGAGCCGATGATCGCGCCGTGGCCGATCCGTACGCCGGGCATCACCATCGTGTGGTAGCCGAACCAGACATCGTTGCCGACGACGGTGTCACCGCGCCCCGGCAGGCCCGTGAGCAGGTCGAAATGCCCGGCCCAGGAGCCGCCCATGGTGGGGAAGGGGAACGTCGACGGGCCGTCCATGCGGTGGTTGGCACCGTTCATGATGAACCGGACGCCCGTGCCCAGCGCGCAGAATTTGCCGATGACCAGCTTCTCCGGGCCGTAGTGGTAGAGCACATTGCGTGTCTCGAACGCCGTCGGGTCGTCCGGGTCGTCGTAGTAGGAGTACTCCCCGACCTCGATCAGCGGCGACTTCACCAGCGGTCTGAGCAGCACCACCCGCGGCTGATCGGGCATCGGATGGACGACTGTCGCGTCGGCGGGCACAGGCATGGTGAATGGTTCCTCATGGGTACGTGTCGGTCCGGCATCCGGTCCCATGATCGCACCAGACCGATCCGCCCCGGCAGAGGCCGGGTTGAGGAAACGAACAGGAGTCAGGCCGCGAGCCGGTGGGCGAGGTCGGTCAGTTGGGGCGGCCGTAGCACGCGCCCGCCGGACCGCTGTATCCGATTCACCTCGTCAGGCTATCGGCCGCGGGTCCCGCCCCCGCCCGCGCCTCCGTCCCGCCGGTTCAGGGCCCCGCGTGGATATAGGCGGCCCAGGACAGCGGGTCGTCGTCCTGCTCGCGCAGTCGCTGTACGGCGGCGTGCAGGGCGGTCGCGGCGCGGTGTGGATCGAGGGCGGCGGGGGCGTTCGGATGCGCGGGCCGCATCAGGCCGGTGTAGAAGAAGTCCGCCGCACGCAGCGCGCACGCGTCGTCCACCACCCACTGCGCGGCCACCACATGGGTGAATCCGGCCAGTTGCAGGGCTCCGGCCAGATGGACCGCCTCGTCGGGCAGTCCGGCGGCGCCCCGCGCGGTCTCGCACGCCGACAGGAACGCCAACCGCGCGCGGTCCAGGCGCAGTCGCGAGATGTCCGCGACCGTCACGGGACCGGCCCGCGTGTGGTCGTGGCAGTACAGCGCGCCGCCGGCCGAGTCGGTGGGGTCCTGGCTGCCGTGGCCGGAGAAGTGCAGGAAGGAGTGGGACCGCAGTGTCTCCAGGACCGCCGCGCGCGACGCCTGTGGTCCCGACAGGACCGTGGTCCGCGGCACCCGGTCCGCCAGCAGCCGCACTTCGGCGCGCGCCTGCGGCAGTGGGGGCAGACCGGGAGTGTCGGACTGGTCGACGGCGAGCATCCGGCCGTTCCCGCCGTCCGGGCCCGTGTCGTCGCCGCCGCCGTCCCGCGCGTCCGTCCGGTCACGCGGGACGGTCTGCGCGGCGAGGGCACGCAGCGTCGTGGTGTACGAGCACACGTACCGGTCCGGCAGCGAGCGCGGGGCACCGTCCGCGCCGGCGGCCTCGGGCCCGTAGTGCCCGGCGGCGTGCAGGGGCAGCAGGGAGAGCAGGCCGGTGGGGCACCACCAGAGCCGGTCCGGCCGCCGCTCCGGGCCCGGGGCGCTGTCCGCCGCTCCCAGCGCGGCCAGTACGGGCCCGGCCACGACGTCCCACAGCCAGCCCAGGGTACGGAGCAGGATCCGCTGGGCCCGCCAGGCGTCGGCCGGTGAACGGCCCACCGAGGCCAGCGCGTCGAGCAGGGTCCCGGCCCGTTCGGCCAGACCGTCCGGCCCCTCCAGCGCGAGATCGGGCAGTGTGACGGTGCGCAGCGCGTCGCGGGTGACGACGAGCGCGTCACAGCGCAGTGCGCTGGTGTTGACGACCACCACCGGCCCGTTCCCGGCGGCGGCTCGCAGCCGTTCGAGCGAGGGCAGCCGCAGGAAGTCCGCCAGGCCCGGCAGTTCGCGCGCGCGGCGCACCAGATCGTCCATCTCGCGGGCCAGTTCACGGCGCCGCTCCGCCATCATCCGCTGGTCATGTACGAGTCGCGCGGGGTCGGCCGCGCTCGCCGCGGAGTCCGGAGCGGAGTCGCCGGAGTCGGCGGTGTCCAGAAAGGCCCGTACTTCCCGTATCCGGTGGGCGAGTTCGGGTGCCTGCTCCCGTAACACGGTCATGTCGTCGCGGGCGTCGAGGGCTTGTGCCAGGAGCACGCCGCGGCCCTGTTCCAGCAGTCGCAGCGCGTCACGCGGGCGGCCCGCGTTCAGGGCGACGGCGGCTGCGTCGCCGGCCAGGCCCGCCGCGCGGCCGAGCGCGTCGAGCCGGTCGGTACGGTCCAGGCCGTGCCAGGCCAGCAGCGGCAGTTGGGAGAGGGCGGCCCGGTGGGCGTCCAGCGCCTCCGCCCAGTCACCGACGTCGGCGGACGCGGTGGCCCAGCCGCGCGCCGCGCGGAACCGCACGGCCGCCGGAGCGGTGTCGATGCCGGTGGCCCGGCGCAGGGCGTCGAATCCGGCGGCGAGATCGCGCGGGTTCCCGCTCAGCGAGCAGCGGAAGATGAGCGCCGAGCCCAGATTGGACAGGCACATGGCGCGCTGCGGATGGTCGTCGGGCAGCAACCCGACCGCCGTACGGGCGGCTTGGGCCGCCTCGTCCACATCGGCGGCCTCGTCGGGCGAGTCCTCCTTCGCGTAGCGGATGAGGAGTGACATGGCGAGATTGGCCAGATAGAGGGGGCGCTGGGGATGATCCTCCGGGCAGCGGCGTGCGGCCTGGCGCAGGCAGCTGACCGCCTCGTCGCCGTCGGACCGCCGGTCGGTGCTCTCGTACCTTCGGCGCAGCGCGAGTGCCAGGTTGGACAGCTGCATGGCGCTCTGCGGATGGTCGTCGGGCAGGGCCAGGACCGCCGCGCGGGACGCCTCGATCGCCTCGTCCAGGTCGGCGAGAACGCCCGTCCGCTCATGCCGTGAAGTGAGGGCCACGGAGAGGTTGTTCCGGTGCAGGGCGCCGTCCACATGCCCGGTGGGCAGCGCGCGGACCGCGGCACGGGACGTCTCGATCGCCTCGTCCAGGTCGGCGAGCGCGCCCGACCATTCGTACCGCCGGCGCAGGGCGACGCCCAGATTGATCAGATGGACCACATGGGCGGACGCGTCCGCCGGGGAGGTGGCGTCGACCGATTCCCGGGCCGCCCGCACCGAGTCCTCCAGATCCCGCTGTGTCCCCGACCGGACGTAGCGGGTGCCGAGGATGACGCTGAGATTGGAGAGGTAGATCGCGCGCTCCGGGTGGTCCTCGGGCAGAACCGCCACCGCCTGCCGGCTCAGCTCGACCGACCTGTCCAGATCGGCGCCGGAACCGAGCCGCTCGGCGCGCACGCGCAGCACGGCTCCGAGGTTGGACAGGTGCTTCGCGCGCTGCGGGTCGGAGGCGCGGGCGGCCCGCTCGGCGTCCTCGAAATGCCGTACGGCCTCGTCCAGCAGCGTGAGGTCTCCGGACCGTTCGTAGGCCGCCTGGAGCGTACGGCCCAGGTTGAACAGCACCTGTGAGGTGTGCCTGCCGTCGGCGGAGCTCCGCTCGGCCGCGCGGCGGTTCCAGCGGATCGCTTCGGCGAGATCGTCCGGGTCGGCGGTGAGGGAGAACCGCTGCATCAGTACGGCACCGATGTGCGACTCGTCGACGGTCCGGTCCCGGTCGTCGGGGTCCACCTCGATCGCCTCCCGGAAGGCGTCGATCGCCTCGTCCAGGTCGGCGAGCGCGGAGGTGCGGTCGAAGCGCCGGGCGAGGGCGAGCCCCAGTTCTGACAGGCACTTGCCGAGGGCGCCCGGATGGAAGTCCGCGAGCAGTGTGCGGGCCTTCTTCAGAGCCGCGACCGCCTCCTCGGTGTCGGCTGCGGAGCCCGTCCGCTGGGACCGTGCGCCCAGCGCCTCGCCCAGCAGACTGAGCGGTAGCCCCTGGTCGGAGCCGCGGTCCGCGGCTTCGGCGCTGCGTCTGGCGGCCTCGATCGCTCCGTCGGCGTCGGCGGGGTCCGAGGTGTGCTTGAACCGGGTCAGCAGAGCCCGGCCGAGGTCATGGAGATGCTTGCCCCTCGGGGAGCCGGCGCCGTCGCCGCCGTCCCGTGCGGCCCGCCGCAGGAGGTCGACGGACTCATCGATGTCCCGGGGATCGTCCAGGCTCCGGAATCTGAGCCGCAGAGCGAGGCCCAGGACTCCGAGGAGCGCGGTACGGGACGGGCCCATCGCGGGGGCGGTCGCCAGGGCCTGCCGGGCTGCGTCCACCGCCGCGTTCAGATCGGCCGCCGTCCCCGACCGCCTGGCCCGCGACCGGAGCACGCCGCTGAGGTTGGCCAGGAAGCCATGGCGTCCCGGGGTGCCGGGCGGACACTCCGCCACCGCTCTCGTCGCCCCGTCCACCGCGTCGTCGAGGTCCGCCGGGTCGCCGAGCCGGATGAACCGCTGGTCCAGCGCGAGCCCCAGGTTCGACAGATACATGGCCCGCTGCGGATCGTCCGGGGTCGCGCGGCGTACGGCGAGCCGCAGGGCGTCGGCCGCGGCCTCCAGGTCCCCGGGCGCGGCGTCCCGTTCGTACCGGGCCAGCAGTGCCAGACCCGCGTTGGAGTGGAAGAGCGCGTGGGGTTCCCGCGCGACGCGTACGGATTCCACACCGGTGTCGACGGCGTCGTCCAGGTCCGCGCGCGTGTGGTGGACCGCGAACCGCAGGCTCAGTGCTCCCGAGAGGTTGGCCAGATACATCCCCCGGTCCGGATCCTCGGCGTGCGCCCTGCGGACCGCGTGCCGGCCCGCGTCGACCGCCTCCTCCAGGTCCGGTTCGACGCCGTGCACGGTGTAGCGGGCCCGCAGCGCGCCGCACAGATTCGACAGCAGCATCGGATGTCCGGGGTGGGACGCGGGCAGGACGCTCCGGGCGTCCCGCCACAGCGAGATCGCGGCCTCCAGGGAGCCGGCGTCTCCCGTGATCTGCCAACGCCCGTACAGATCCAGCGCGTTCTGGGCCACGGTCTGCAGGTCGTGCGCGACGGGTATGTCCAGGGCGGCCACGGTCTCCCGCAGTTGCTCGGGTACCTCTTCCGGCGCGAACCGGCCGACCAGGGCGAACAGTCCGAGCGCCATGCGCGCGTCGGGCACGGCCTCCTCGCTCTCCGGCCCCAGGACCAGACAGCGTGCGTAGTGCAGGAGGGCGATCCCCTGCAGGATGGACAGGTCGAGGATGTACAGCGGCTGCCCCGGGCCGGCGCTCCTCTCCGGGCCTGCGCTCCTCTCCGGGCCGGCTGTCCCCTCCTGGCCGGCCGTCCCCCCGTGGACCCGGAGTACGGTCGCGCGCAGCCTGTCCGCCTCGGTCAGGGCGGCGGGGTCCATCACCGCGCCCTGGCTTCCGCCGTTCCAGAAGGAGTCCAGCCGGTCGACGAGCCGGCCGGCCAGCCGCTCCACCTCCGCCCAGCCGATGTCGTCCCGCATGCGTCCGCCCCCGTCCGTTCGCGTCCGTCCCCGCCTGTCCCTGCCTGTTCCCGTCTGTCCCGGGCCGCACCAACAGCCCATATCATCCGTGGACATGACATGATGGTCCATCAACTCTCCTTGAGGGGGCAGAATCGTGGAGTCGGCGGAGCTGCTGAGCGTGCTGTGCCGGGAACTTCCCGAACTGCGGGCCGTCGCCGAGGAGACCGGCGACGGAAACCGGCTGGAGGAGGCCCTGGCGGCGGCGCGGCGCGGGGAGCCCGTCACCGAACGGCTGCGGGCGCTGGGACTGTTGAGGCTCCTGGAGTCCTGGGGGACGACGCGCGGTGTCCCGCCGGAAGGCGAACCGTCCGGTCTGGTCGCCCTGCCCGGCGGCGACCGCGGCGGGCGTGTGGCGCTCGGCGGCTACCGGTGTCCGGCCGGCGTCTGCCGCCGTGCTGAGCAGCCGAGGCCCGGCGACGATCTCCCGGTCTGCGCCCTGCACGGCCGGCCGCTCCGGTTCCGCTGACCTCGTACGACCGGGAGCGGGAGGGGCGGGGACGGGATGAACGCGGTGCTGGCCGAGCTGGGCCGCAGATACATGGAGCGCTGGGTGGCCCTGCTCGTCCTCCCGGGGCTGCTCTATGTGGCGGGCGCGGCGGTCGCGTACCGGCTGGGGCACACGCACTGGGCGGACCTCGGCCGTCTGACCGGCCTGCTGGAGCCCGGCGGCCCCCTCGACGGCCGCCGCCCGTCGTCCGTCTGGGTCTTCGTGATCGCCGTGCTGCCGGTGCTCTCGGCAGCCGCAGGACTGGCCGCACGGGGCGCCGCCGCGGCCCTCGGCCGGCTGTGGTTCGAGCCCTGGCCGTATGGACTGCGGCGCCTCGCCCGACGGCGGACCGCGGTACGCGCCCAGCGATGGGAGGCGGCGGACAGGGCGTACCGCGCCGAGCTGGCGGGCGCGGGCGCACGGCCGCCGGCCGCCACCGGCGCCCGGATCGACCTGCTCGCGGCCCGTCGCAACGCCGTCGCCCTGGGCCCTCCGGCCCATCCCACCTGGACCGGCGACCGGCTGGACGCGGTCCACACCCGCGTCTGGAGCTGGTACCGCCTCGATGTCGTGTTCTCCTGGCCACGGCTGTGGCTGGTCCTGAACGAGGCCGAGCAGAACGCGCTGCGCGTCGCGCGCGCCGAGCTCGACGCCGCCGTGACGCTGGCGGGCTGGGGCGTGCTGACCGTACTGCCGGCGCTCTGGTGGTGGCCGTCGCTGCTCCTCGCCGCGGGTGTCTTCGCCCTCGGCCTGCGGCGGACGCGCGGCGCCGTGGACACCCTGGCCCATCTCACCGAGGCCGCCTATGACCTCCGTGCCGCCACGCTCGCACGGGAGTTGGGCTTCGACGTGCCGGAGGGGCGGCTCTCCCCGGAGACCGGCGCGGAGGTCACCGCGCATCTGCGCAAGCACGTGTGACGCCTGACGGACCCCCGCTCAGGGGCACGGTGGCCGGTAGGAGACGCCCGGCAGGTACCGGTCCCAGGCGGCCCGGGTGATGGTGGGGTGCGCGGCGGCGCAGGCACGCGCGATGAGCGGGCCGAAGTCGACGGGCAGGACGCGGATCACCCCGTCGTACGCTCCGGACACCACGGTCCGGCCGTACGGATCGAACCGCAGCGAGCCGACGGCGGTGGTGTATCCGGTGAGGGTGGCGCGGGCGGCGGGCCGCCGCGGATCGCCGACGTCCCAGAGCCGGACGGTCCGGTCGTCGCTCCCGGTGGCGAGCGCGCGGCCGTCCGGGCTGAACGCGACCTCGCCCACGACATCGCTGTGGCCGGTGAGCGCGGACAGCTCCCGGGGACGCCCGCGGTCCGTGATGTCCCACAGCCGTACCGCGGACTCCCCGCCTCCGGCGGTGGCCAGGACGCCGCCGCGCGGGCTGAACGCCACCCCGATGGCGGCGATGCGGTGCGCGCGCCATCGTGACAGCGCCCTGGGCCGCGCGAGGTCGCTCGTGTCCCACAGCTGGACGGTCTCGTCCTCGTCGGCCGTGGCGAGCGTGCGGCCGTCGGGGCTGAAGGCGACGGAGCGGATCGTGTCCGTGTGTCCGCCCAACGTCGCCCGGCTCGTGGGGCGTTCCGGATCGCCGGTGTTCCACAGCCGTACCGTCCGGTCGCCGCCCGAGCTCGCGAGGGTGCGGCCGTCGGGGCTGAAGGCGAGGGAGAGTACCGCACCGGTGTGGCCGTCGAGGGTGGCGAGCAGCGCCGGGTGCCTCCGGTCGGCCACGTTCCACAGCCGTACCTTCCGGTCGTCCCCGGCGGTGGCCAGGATCCTGCCGTCCTGTCGCAGCGCGACATGGCGGACGAAGGTGCCGTGGCCGCCGAGGGTGGACAGCCGGACGGGCCGCCGGGGATCGCCGATGTCCCAGAGCCGTACCGTACGGTCACCACCGGCCGTGGCCAGAAAGGCCGCGTCCGGGCCGATCGCCAGCGAGACCAGCTCGCCGTGGTGGCCCACCCATGACGGCATGAGCGTGCTGACCAGACTGTCGCGCGTGTGCCCGGTGGGGGCCAGCCGGTGCGCGGCCAGGCCGATCTGCACGGCCAGGGCCGGTTCCTTGTACAGGATGTCGGTGGCTCCCTCCGCCGCGTTCGAGGCGACGGCGCTGTTGCGCTGCCGGATGACCTCCTCGTTCGCGCGGACCGCGTAGACGGTGATCGCGGTCGTCAGGGTCAGCAGCACCGCGAGCAGGGTGACCAGCAGCCGCATCCGCCGGGCCCGGCGCAGGGCGGTGGTGGTCTCGGCGTCCTCTGCGGCCAGGCTGGCGTTCACGAACGCGCGCTCCCGTACGGTGAGTCCGCTGTCATCGCCGCGGGCCACCTGCCGTGCCATGGCGAGACGCGTGCCGCGATAGAGCGCGCCGGGATCGCGGTTGAGCGATTCCCACGCCCCGGCGGCCTCGGTGAGCTGGCGGTGCGCGCGCAGGCGTTCCCGGTCCCGCGCCAGCCAGCGGCGCAGCCGGGGCCAGCCGCGGATCAGCGCCTCGTGCGTGACTTCCAGACGCCCGCTGTCGAGGGTGATCAGCCGTATGGCCACGGCCCGTTCCAGCACGGCCGCGGTGTCCTCGTCGGGGTCCAGCTCGGCGCGCGTGATCCGGCGCTTGGTGTCCTCGGTGCCCTCACCGAGGGCGGTCAGGCGCAGGAAGAGGTGGCGGGCGATGGCCTGCCGGCCGGGATCGAGGGCCGCGTAGAACGCCTCCGCCGTCTGCGCGAGCGATCCTTCGATACCACCGGCCGCCTGGAACCCGGTCAGGGTCAGCACATTGCCCCGCCTGCGGCGCCAGGTCTCCAGCAGGGCGTGTGACAGCAGGGGCAGGACGGCCACCTGGCCCTGGGCCTGCGCCGTCAGGGCGGTGAGCAGCGTTCCCTCCACCCGGCATCCCGCCTGACCGGCGGGCCGCACGATGGCACGGTGCAACTCGTCGGCGCTCATGGGCCCGACGGTGATCTGCGCGTCGCGCAGCGCCGCCGCCAGTTCCGCGTACTCCGCGCAGTGCGGGTAGAAGTCGGTACGTACCGCGATCACCACCCGGCAGCGGCTGCTGGGTGCCCGTGCCGCCGCGATGAGCGCCGCGATGAAGCCGCTCCGCTCCTCCTGGCCGCGGCAGACGGTGAAGACCTCTTCGAACTGGTCCACCACCAGCACGACTTCACCGTCGTCGCCGCGCTGAAGGGCGATCTGACGCACCGTCCGATGCAGATTCCCCGGGTCCGCGGTGAATTCCGCGTAGAGCCGGGCTGCCGTGGACCGCGCGGGAAAGGCGAGCCGGATGGCCGTCTCCTCCAGGGGATGCGGCCCCGGAGTCAGCGTGATCACCTGGCAGCGGTCGTCCTCGGCCCGTAATCGCGCCAGCAGGCCCGCGCCCAGCAGGGAGGACTTCCCCGATCCCGAGGCGCCGAAGACGGCCAGGAACCGCTGGGCGGCCAGCCGCGTCATCACCTCACCGACCAGGGCCTCACGGCCGAAGAACCACTGGGAATCGTCGGGCCTGAAGGCGGCAAGGCCCACGTAGGGCGCCTCCGCGCGCTCACCCGTCCCGGCTTCGTCCTCGTCCGCCGCGCTCTCGGCGGCGAGTTCGGCGGCGACGTCGTGCCAGCGCCGCGCCCACTGCTTCTCGTCCCCACCGCAGGCACGCGCGTAGGCGAGGGTCACCGCGAGAGTCGGCAGCCGCCGGCCCGCCGCGGCGCCGGAGAGGGTGGCGATGGAGTAGTGCGCGCGGGCCGACAGGATCCGGTACGCCGGCTTCCCGGCCTCGTCACGCAACCGGCGAAGATCCGCGGCGAACCGCAGAAGCGGCCCGTCCCCCGCCGCGAGCGGCATTTCTCCCCGTGGCACCGTGCCCACCCCCCTGTCGATCACCCCGATTGTCCCGTATCCGTATGTTCACCACCACCTCGGCACAACGGGCGCTGATGTGGCGGCGGGAGCGGGGTCCGGTGCGCGTGCAACCGTCTCGCAACGTCATGGGGTGTTGACTGGGTCCCTCACGGTGCGGACCGATGACCGACGGCGGCGGAGGGATCATGGACGAGCAGACTTCCCCACGGGAACAACTGACCCCATCGGAGCCACGGGAGCCGCGTGTCGAGGTGACCCCCGCCGCCGCCGAACTGATCCGGCGGCTGCGGGCGGAGCACGGGCCGCTGATGTTCCATCAGTCGGGCGGCTGCTGCGACGGCAGCGCGCCCATGTGCTATCCGGACGGTGAGTTCCGTACGGGCGCCTCCGACGTACTGCTCCAGTCCCTGGCGGTCGAGGGGGTCGCCGAGCCGGTGCCCTTCTGGATGTCGGTGAGCCAGTACGAGGCGTGGCGGCACACCCGGCTCATCGTCGATGTGGTGAAGGGACGCGGCAGCGGCTTCTCCCTGGAGGCCCCCGAGGGGGTGCGTTTCCTCATCAGGTCGCGGCTGGTGGGGACATAGCCCCGGGGACCCGGGCGGGCCGGTCAGGGATGCAGGCCGCTGACCACGCCCGCCGTGGTGGAGATCCCGTTCGCGATGGTCGGCGCCATGCTCGTGCCCGCGAGGAAGAAGCCCAGCAGGACGCAGACTGTCGCATGCCAGAACTTCAGTCCTCCATTGCGCAGGAAGACCACCGCGAGAATCATCAGAAGCAGAAGTACAGAGATCGAAACAGCCATCGAGAACCTCCTCCGCCGCACCGGATCGCGGCATTCGGCCGCCAGTGTGGCGGAGGAGGAGGCCGGGTCGGCCGACTGGCGTGTCCGCCGTACGGGTGGTTGACCCCGGGTTCCCCGTTACGGGCTACGGACGGTGCTGCCGGAGGAAACGTTCGAGGCCCGCAAGGTCATCCGTATTGAGATGGTCCACGCCGGCGGCCAGCAACTCGGTCCAGACCGCGTCCCGCGCGGGCCCCGGCAGATCGGGCGTGCTCCAGAAGCGCACGCGCTGACCGTGGGAGTGGGCGGCGTCGACGATGCGCAGCAGCTCGGCGCGTTCGGCGGCGGGGAACGCGCCCACGCCCTGCCAGCCGAAGCTCTGGGTCCAATTCCCGCTGATGAGCGGGACGAAGGAGGCGGGGGCCGGCGTCCCCAGGTCATCGAGCCGCCCGTCGTAGAAGGCGTACCGCACGCGCTGCGCCTCCATCGGGACACGGGCCGCGCGGTCGCCGGAGATGACGGGGGTGACCGCTCCCGCGCGCACCGAGCCGTCGGCGTAACGGCTCAGCATCGAGCGGTAGCCGGTCAGTTGGCGGTGCAGCTCGGCGTAGGCGGCGGCGCCGTCCGCCTTGATGTCGATGAGCAGCTGCACCGGCCGGTGGTAACCCCGGTATACGGAACCGTGGTTGGCCCGTACCCGCGCCAGCAGCGGATCGAGGTAGAGCCCGCGGAGGGTTCTGGCCGGGTCGAGTTCGGTGGCCTCATGGGCGACCAGCAGCTCGCCGTCGACCAGGAAGACATCGGCCTCCACGCTGGTGAAGCCGTGCGACAGGGCGTCGTGCAGGGGGCGGGCGTGGAGATAGTCGTTGTGGGCGTGTGCCTGGCGCAGCGGCCGGGGGCCGTCGTCGCCGCGCTCTGTCCGCGAGGCCGCCTGTGCGTACGCGGGTGCCGCGATCGCTCCCGCGAGCGCGGCGGCGAGCGTACCGACAGCTCGGCGGCGGGTGGTGAGGGCCATGGTGCCTCCAGGGGACGTGGGTGGGCTAGGGCCTGTCCGGCGGATCTTCGTGGATCAGGCCGCGGCGTCTGGTGCCGTGCATCGCAAGGCGGAGGATCGCCCATGTACTGGACGTACTTGGGCGACTCCGACAACGCGGCGAGGTGCGGTGCCAGGCGTCGCGGGCCCGCGAAGATCCGCCGGACAGGCCCTCGGCCCTGGTGAGTATCCGCCCTGTCATGGCCCGGCCGATATCGTCCGGCACAGAGTTCGCCCACCCGCCATCCGCGCTTCAGCCGGTCCCGGTGATCTCCGTCCAGCGGACTGTACGGTCGCACCAGCGCTCCAGCAGGACACGGTCATGGCCGACGGCCAGCAGGCCCGCGCCGTGCTCACGGCGGTACTCCTCGACGACGGCGACCAGCGCGGCCGTGGTGGAGGCGTCCAGCATCGCGGTCATCTCGTCGCAGACCAGCCAGCGCGGGCGCAGTACCAACGCGCGGGCCAGACAGGCGCGTTGCAGCTGCCCGTCACTGACCTCGTGCGGGCGGCGGCCCAGCAGTTCGCCGGTGAGTCCGACCGTGCGGGCCAGTTCACCGACACGCGCCGTGAGGTCCGCCCGGCGGCCGGTCGCGCGCAGCGGTTCGGCGATCAACTCGCCGATCCGCAGCCGGGGATCCGCCGACAGCCGTGGCTGCTGGAAGACCACGCCGATCGCGGTCCGCTGTGCCCGCGGGGCCCGGTGGCGCCAGCCGGTCACCCGGCGGCCGTCGACCGTGACGGTCCCCGCGTCGGGGCGGTGCAGCAGCGCCGCGACCCTGGCGAGCGTGGACTTGCCGCAGCCGCTGGGGCCGAGCAGCCCGAGCGAGGCACCGGGCGCGAGGGTGAGGGACGCGTCCC
The DNA here is from genome assembly GCF_042790125.1 of Streptomyces scopuliridis. Taxonomy (GTDB): domain Bacteria; phylum Actinomycetota; class Actinomycetes; order Streptomycetales; family Streptomycetaceae; genus Streptomyces; species Streptomyces scopuliridis_A. The sequence continues at coordinate 289,387 of NZ_JBHTZS010000003.1, read as the reverse complement.
GTACGACGGGGGCGCGCCGCTCGTATCCGGCGGTGATGGAACGGAGTTCAAGCACGGACGGTCTCCTCGGCGCTCTCGGCGGTGCTCTTCCGGGGGTGGTGGCAGGCGAGGTTGTCCGTGAAGGGCGGTGTGGTGGCGCAGAGTTCGGTGGCCCGGTCGCAGCGGGGCGCGAAGGCACAGCCTTCGGGCAGCTCGCCGAGTTCCGGGGGCAACCCGGGGATGGGGGTGAACGCGCGCTCCGGCAGGGCGTTGAGCAGTCCGCGCGCATAAGGGTGGCGCGGCCCCGGCTCCCCGAAGAACCCTCGCGCGTCGGTGAGTTCGACGATCCGTCCCGCGTACATCACGGCGACGCGGTCGGCGATCCGCTCGGCCGCGGCCAGATCATGGGTGATCAGCAGCAGGGCGCGGCCCTCGTCGGTGTGGCGTCGCAGTTCGTCGGCCGTACGGTCCACGAGATCCCGGTCGAGTCCGGTGGTCGGCTCGTCGGCCAGCAGCAGCCGGGCGTCACCGATCAGGGCGAGCGCGGTCGCGGCGCGCTGGGCGAGACCGCCGGAGAGTTCGTGCGGATAGCGGTCGAGATGGCCGGCGGGGAAGGCCGCGCGGTCGGCGGCGGCCTCGGCGGCCCGGTGGAGTTCCCGGCCGCGGGTGCCGGTCAGTTCCCTTACGGTTTCCTCCAGTTGCGCCCGTACCGTACGTACCGGAGTGAGATGGGCGGCCGGGCTCTGCGGTACGAGGCCGACGCGCCGTCCCCGTACCGTCCGCGCGAGCGTGCGCTCGTCGGCGGCGAGCAGATCGATACCGTCGAGGACGGCGGAGCCGGTGGTCCGCGCGTTGCCGGGGAGGAGTCCGAGCAGGGCGGAGGCGAGGACGGATTTTCCGCAGCCGCTCTCCCCGACGAGGGCGAGGCACTCCCCCGCCGCGAGATCGAAGCCGGCGTCCGTGACGGCGGCGATGTGCCGCCCGCCGCGCATCCGGAAGCGGACGCCGAGCCCCCGTACGGAGAGCACGGGCGGCGCGGACTCGGCGGGCCCCGCGGACTCGGCGGAAGCAGCGGACTCGGCGGGACCCGCGGAGACGACAGGAACAGGACCGGCGGGAACAGGACCGGCAGGAACAGGATCGACGGAACCGGTCGGCGGGACCGCCGGGGCGGGCGTGGTCACAGCATCAGCTCCGATCGACGGCGCGGATTGATCCGTTCCCGCCAGGCGCCCGCGAGTCCCGCGAGGGCGAGGGTCGGAACGATCAGGAACAGCCCCGGGAAGAGCGTCGGCCACCAGTCCCCGGCCAGCAGCGAACCACGCGCCGTCTGCACGAGATTGCCGAGGCTCGCCTGGTGGCTGGGCAGGCCGAGTCCGAGGAACGAGAGGGCGGACTCGTGCCACATCGCGTGCGGCACCATGAGGACGGCGGCGAGTCCGGCCTGCGGCATGACGCCCGGCAGCAGATGGCGGCCGATGACACGGCGGCGTGACGCGCCGCCCGAGATGGCCGCGTCGATATACGGACGCGCGCGCAGCGAGAGCACCTCCGAGCGGACGATCCGGGCGGTGGAGAGCCAGTGGGTGAGCGCCACGGACACGATCACCGGCCAGACGCCGGGCCGGAACATGGCGACGATGAAGATGCCCAGCAGCAGATGCGGTACGGACGAGAACGTGTCCACGAGCCGCATGACGAGCCGGTCCGTCCAGCCGCCGAAGGCCGCGGCCGCCGCGCCGACCGCCGTACCGATCACGGTGGCGACGAGCGCCGCGACGAGTCCGACAAGCAGCGAGACGCGCAGTCCGTAGACGCAGCGCAGCAGCAGATCGCGGCCGACGTCGTCCGTGCCGAACGGATGCGACAGGGAGGGCGGCTGGAGTTTCCTGGCCAGATCGACGGCCTGCTGGTCGAGGGGGACGAGCAGCGGTACGACGAGTACGGCGAGGGCCACGACCGCCACGATGGCGGCGGAGGTACGGACCCGGACCGTACGGGTCGAGCGGCGCGTGCGCCCGTGCGAGCGCCAGACCGGCTCGGTGGTGGCCGGTTCTGTCGCGACCGGCGCGGTGGTGGGGGCCGGTCCGGTGGTCGTGTCAGCCATCGAAGCCCACTCTCGGGTCGGCGAGTCCGTAGAGCAGATCGGAGAGCAGGTTCCCGATCAGCACGGCGGCGGTGGCGAGCACTGTGAGGGCGGCGAGCAGCGCGAAGTCCACGGAGGTGGCCGCCTGCACGGTGGCGGCGGCGATTCCGGGCCAGCTGAAGACCGTCTCGACGAGCAGTGCGCCGGTGATGAGTTCGGGCACCCGCGAGCCGATGAGCGTGAGCATCGGCAGCATGCCGGAGCGCAGGGCGTGACCGAGCAGTACGGTGCGTTCGCTCAGGCCGCGGGCGCGGGCGCCGCGTACGGGATCCTCGGCCAGCGCGTCGGTGACCCCCTGGCGTACATAGAGGAAGAACCACGGCAGTTGGGAGATGCCCAGCACGGCGGCGGGCAGCACCAGATGCGAGGCGACCTGCCCGAAGGTGACGGTGTCGCTCGCCGCGTCGGTGAGCCCGCCCGCCGGGAGCACGCCGAGCGTGACCGCGAAGAACCAGATCGCGAGAAGCCCGAGCCAGAAGGCGGGAGCGGCTTCCAGGACGTACGCGGCCGAGCCGGCGCAGCGGTCGAGCGGACCGCCGGGCCTGCGCGCGGCGAGCACGCCGAGGGAGGTGCCGAGCAGGATGGCGACGGCGAAGGCCGTGACGGCGAGCAGCGCGGACCAGCCGATCCGCTCGCCGATCACGGCGGAGACGGGCGCGCGCAGGACGGAGGAGTCCCCGAGGTCGCCGCCGAGCGCGTGGGTCAGCCAGTTCCACCAGCGGTGGACCAGTGGCTGATCCACTCCGAGGTTGACCCGGAGCTGGTCGAGGTTCTCCTGCGAGGCGGTGAGGCCCGCGGTGCCCGCGTACGCCTTCACGGGGTCGAAGGGGGAGGCGGCGGCGACGGCGAACACACCGAAGGTCACCACGAGGAGGACCGGGGCGGCGAACAGCAGCCGCCGCCCCGCCATCCGGCCCATCGCCCCCCAGGGGAGGCGGCGGCTCACTTCTTGGGTGTCCAGTCCTCGATGTTCCACCAGGGGCCGGACGCCAGACCGTGGTCGTGCGGTTCGGTCTGCGTGGAGAGCCCGTCCCAGCGGTCGTTCACCACATAGAGGTGGTCGATATGGGTGAGGAAGGTGTAGCCGGGGTTCTTCACCAGTTCCCGCTGGACGGTGTCGTACGCGGCCTTGCGCGCGGCCGGTTCACCGCTCTCGCGGCCCGCGTCGAGGGCCTTGTCGACGGCCGGGTTGTCGTACCACGCCATGTTGTTGAAGCCGTCGCCCGCGAGGGAGGACATGAGCAGGGTGTACTGGTCGAAGTCCGGGTCGCCCGGCGAGCCGCCGCCGGCCAGGACCGCGTCCTGCCTCATCCGCGGTTCGATGACCTCCCAGGTGCCCGCCTGGGTCGTGATGTCGATGCCCGCCTTCTTGGCGTCGGACGCGTAGGCGAGGGCGTGTTCCTGGCGGAGCTTGTCGCCGGTGAGGTACCAGAGCGGGAAGGCGGCGCGCACACCGTCCTTGACGCGGACCCCGTCCTTGCCGGGCTTCCAGCCCGCGTCGTCGAGGATGCGCCGGGCCCCTTCGGGGTCGTAGCGGCGCTCGGTGCCCCGGGCGAACCATTCGCTGCCGGTGGGGACCGGGCCGTAGGCCGGCTTGCCCGCGCCTTCGAGGATCCGGTCGACCATGGTCTCGCGGTCGACGGCGATGTCCAGGGCCCTGCGGACGGCGGTGTCGCCGGTGACCTTGTGGTGGGTCGGCAGGGTGACGGTGCGGTAGTCGTAGGTCGTGGCGTCGTAGGTCGTGCGGCCGCTGTCCTCGGCGAAGCCCTTGGCGAGGTTGGGCGGCAGGATCGCGCCGTCGAGTTCCCCGGCGCGCAGCCGGGTGGCGCGCACGTCGTCGTCCTTGATGATCGCCATGGTGAACTTCTTCACCTCGGGCGCGCCGCCCCAGTAGTCCGGGTTGGCCGTGAAGCTGATCTTCTCGCCCTTGGACCAGCCGGTGAGGAGATAGGGGCCGGTGCCGACGGGCTTCGTGGTGAACGGGCCGGTGTTGACGTCCTGTTCGCCCGCGATGTGCGCGGGCGCGATGGGCAGGACGGTCCGCCGGTCGAACGGCGCGTAGGGGTATTTCAGGGTGAAGACGACGGTGTGCTCGCCCCGGGCGGTGACGTCCTTGACGGCGTCCAGCTCGGTCCTGGACGCGTTGTTGGTCTTCTCGTCCAGGATGGTGCGGTACGTGAAGACGACGTCCTTGGCGCCGAAGGGCTTGCCGTCGCTGAACTTCACGCCCTCGCGCAGCCGGTAGGTGTAGGTCAGCCCGTCCTCGCTCACCGTCGGCAGCGCGGTGGCGAGCGCGGGCCTGAGCCGCATCTCGCCGTCGTAGGCGAGCAGCCCGTCGAAGATCTTGGAGTTGCCGTCCTTGCCGTAGCCGAGGAGCGGGCTGAGGCTGTCGGGTTCGTAGGCGATGCCCACGACCACCGAATCCTTCGCCCCGCCACCCGCGCCCGGGCCGCCCGGGTTCGAGCAGGCCGCCGCGGTGAGGGCCAGTGCTCCGGCCAGCACCGCGGCGGCCGTGCCGCGTATCGATCGGGCCGTCATGCGTCCACCCCTATTGAAGATCATCCGTTATTGCGATCGAGTCGCAATTAAACAGCAAGTAAAGGGGTGCTTGTCCAGACGGCCCGGACGGCTGTGCCCGCGGCCCGCCACCTGGACGAGGCGGACCGGCTACCGGGGTCCCGGCAGATCGACGAGCGAGGCCAGCGTCTCCTGGTGCCGGCCCCGCGAACCGAAGGCGATCTCATCGGACTTGGCGCGTTTGAGATACAGATGCGCGGGATGCTCCCAGGTCATCCCGATCCCGCCGTGCAGTTGGACACACTCCTCGGCCGCGTGAACGGCGACCCGTCCGCAGTACGCCTGCGCGAGAGCCACCGCGAGGGGAGCCTCCGGGCTGCCGGTGGCCAGCGCGTCGGCGGCGTTACGGGCCGCCGCGCGGGCCGAGACGACCTCCAGCCACAGCTGCGCCATCCGGTGCTTGAGCGCCTGGAAGGACCCGATCGGCCGGTTGAACTGGGTGCGCTCACGGGTGTGCCGGACGGTCTCCTCCAGACACCATTCGGCGATACCGAGCTGCTCGGAGGCGAGCAGCCCCGCCCCGGCCAGCAGTCCACGGCGTACGGCGGCCTGCGCCGCGGGAGCCTCGGCGATCCGGATCCCGGCGGCGGGATTGACGGTGACCGCGGCGAGCGGCCGGGTCAGATCGAGCGGGGTCAGCGGCTCGACGGTGACCCCGGGCGAGGCCGTCTCGACCGCGTACAGCCCGTCGTGACGCACCACGAGCAGGACATCGGCGCGTACGGCGTCGGCGACCCCGGTCACCGTTGCGGCACCGGCGGGCAGCGGTCCGTCCGGGGCGGTGGACAGCGGCACCGCGAGCACCGCGACCCGGTGGCCGTGGGCGAGCGCGGTGAGCAGGCCCGCGACATCCGTGCTCTCGGTGCTCTCCCCGTCGCAGGCGAGCAGCGTCTCGGTCGCCACCACGGAGCTGGTGAGATACGGCGCGGCCGTGACGGCGCGGCCCAGCTCCTCCAGGACGACCGCGGCCTCGCGAGGGCCCGCGCCCTGGCCGCCGAGCTTCTCCGGGACGAGCAGCCCCGACGCGCCGATCCCGGCGGTGAGCGAGGTCCACAGCTCCGCGTCGTAGGGATCTCCGGCCTCGGCGCGGACGAGCGCCGCCGGTACATCGGAGCGGTCGGTGAGCAACGACCGTACGGCCGCGCGCAGATCGTCCTCGGTGTCCGAGTAGAGCAGATCGGGGGAAGCGTCGGTCATCGGGCCAGGTCCTTCCAGGCGACGTCCTTGTCGTTGCGCGGCTCCGAGGGCAGGCCGAGTACGCGTTCCGCGACGATGTTCAGCAGTACCTCGCTCGTACCGCCCTCGATGGAGTTCCCCTTCGCGCGCAGATAGCGGTAACCGGCGTCCCGTCCCGTGAAGTCGACCAGCTCCGGCCTGCGCATGGTCCAGTCGGAGTACAACAGGCCCTCCTCCCCGAGGAGTTCCACCTCCAGACCGCTGATCTCCTGGTTGAGCCGCGCGAAGGCGAGCTTCATCCCGCTGCCCTCGGGGCCCGGTTGTCCTGCGACGAGCTGCTGACGCAGCCGCTCCGCGGTCAGCCGCGCGACCTCCGCCTCCACCCAGAGGGTGAGCAGCCGCTGACGCAGCTCGTGCGTGCGCAGCTCGGGCCGCTCGCGCCAGGTGCGGGCGACCGTACCGATCATGCCGCCCTCGCGGGGCAGCCGGGCGCCGCCGATGGAGACGCGCTCGTTCATCAGCGTGGTCCGGGCGACCTTCCAGCCCTCGCCGATCCCGCCGAGCCGGTGCGCGTCGGGGATGCGGACGCCGGTCAGGAAGACCTCGTTGAACTCGGCCTCGCCGGTGATCTGGCGCAGCGGCCGTACCTCGACGCCGGGGGCGGTCATATCGCAGAGGAAGTAGCTGATGCCCCGGTGCTTGGGCAGGTCCGGATCGGTACGGGCGATGAGGATGGCCCAGCGGGCGAGATGGGCGCTGGAGGTCCATACCTTCTGCCCGTTGACGATCCAGTCGCCGGAAGCGGAGTCGCCGTCGCGTACCGCGCGGGTCGCGAGCGCGGCCAGGTCGGAGCCGGCGCCGGGCTCGCTGAACAGCTGGCACCACACCTCCTCACCGACCCACAGGGGCCGCAGGAAGCGTTCCTTCTGCTCCTGGGTGCCGTAGCGCAGGATGGTCGGCGCGGCCATGCCTAGGCCGATGCCGATCCGGCGCGGATCGTTGTCGGGCGCGCCCGCGGCGGCCAGCTCGGCGTCCACGACGGCCTGGAGGGAGCGCGGCGCGCCGAGCCCGCCGAGCCCCGCCGGGTAGTGCACCCAGGCGAGCCCGGCGTCGAAGCGCGCCTTGAGGAAGTCGGTGCGGCCGGTGGTGGCCGGCGGGTGGCCGGCCAGCAACTCCCTGGTGAGGGAGCGCAGTTCGGCGGCGTCGGTCATCGGGCACCGCCCTCGGGGAGGACGACCACGCGTCCGGTGGTGGTGCCGTCGGCGACCCGCTGGACCGCGTCGGCGGCATCCTTCATGGGGACCCGTTCGCTGATGAGCGGCTTGATCGCGCCCCGGGCCGCGAGCGCGGTCAGCTCCCGGTGGCAACCGGCCACCGCCGCCGGGTCCTTGGTGTGGTAGAGGCCCCAGTGTAGGCCCAGGATCGCGTAGTTCTTGACCAGCGCGTGGTTGAGGGCCGCGGTGGGGATCACACCGCTCGCGAAGCCCACGACCACGATGCGGCCCTCGAAGGCCACGCACTTGGTGGACTTGGCGAAGGCGTCGCCGCCCACCGGGTCGTAGACGACATCAGCGCCCCGGCCGCCGGTGGCCTCCTTGACCGCGCCGACGATGTCGTCCGCACGGCGGTCGATCACCAGATCGCAGCCCAGGTCCCGGGCCACCCGCGCCTTGTCCGGGCCTCCGACGACCCCGATGACGGTCGCTCCGGCCGCCTTCCCGAGCTGTACGGCCGCGCTGCCGACCCCGCCGGCCGCCGCGTGGACGAGAAGGGTCTCCCCCGGCTGGAGCCGTGCCCGCCGGTGCAGCCCGAACCACCCCGTCTGATAGCCGATATGCAGGGCGGCCGCCTCCGCGTCGTCCAGCGCCTCGGGCGCGGGCAGCAGCCCGGCCGCGTCGGCGACCACGTACTCGGCGAGCCCGCCGTGCGGCAGCGCGGGCGTGGCGATGACCCGGCGTCCGTCCTCCGTCTCACCGCAGATCTCCACGCCCGGAGTGAAGGGCAGCGGCGGCCGGACCTGGTACTGGCCCCGGCAGAGCAGGGCGTCCGGGAAGTTGATGTCCGCCGCCCGGACCAGCAGCCGGACCTGCCCCTCGCCGGGCACGGGACGCTCCACCTCTTCGAGCCGCATCACCTCGCCCGGCTCGCCGTTCCGGTGCACTCGCCATGCCTGCATTCGGGGCCTCCACACACGATGGGCAGTACCGCACTCGTGCGCATACTAAGCGGTCGCTTGCCTCGCTGGGAACATCCGGCCCGGGAACGGCCCGCCGGGGAACGGTCCGCCGGGGGATCCGCCTCTCAGGACGTCCTCGGCCGCGCCCTCACGTGCATCCGCTCACCCTGCGGGCCGAACAGGCTCAGGCACTCCACCGGCGCGTCCGCGGCCGGCCCGAACCAGTGCGGTACGTGCGTGTCGAACTCGGCCGCCTCCCCCGCGCCGAGCACCACATCGTGCTCACCGAGCCGCAGCCGCAGCCGGCCCGCCAGCACATAGAGCCACTCGTACCCCTCATGGGTGCGCTGCTCACAGTCGTCGTCCGGCGAGGGCTGGATGATGATCTTGTAGGCGTGCAGCCCGCCCGGCTGGCGGGTGAGCGGCAGCAACGTACGGTTGCCCTGCACGATGGGCTTGGCACGCACCCGGGGGTCACCGACACGGGGCGCGCCGACCAGTTCGTCCAGCGGGACCTGATGGGCGCGGGCGATGGGCAGCAGCAGTTCGAGGCTGGGGCGGCGGTGGCCGGCCTCCAGCCGCGAGAGGGTGCTGACGGAGATACCGGTGGCCTCGGAGAGCGCGCTCAGTGTGGCACCGCGCTCCTGCCGGATCCTGCGCAGCCGGGGTCCCACTTCGTTCAGTACGTCTTCGAGCCGGGCGTCGTCGTCCATGGACCCATTGCATCATCGATCGCTTGCCGGGATGGCAACGGGGTTTGCCGGGCGCGACACGGCTACGGCGTGACTCCCGGCGCGACGGGCTTCGTACCCTCCGGGAAGAGCGGAACGGGCCTGATCCGGCGCAGATACGCCTCCGCCTGCCAGATCGCCTCACGTGCGGTGCGCTGTCCCATCAGCACACAGAGGGTGTACGCCACGTCCTCGAACCGTCCGCGTATCTCCTCGTCGAGCGGATCGGCGAGCACCAGCCGTTCCCAGGCCCGGTACCGGGCCAGCAGATCGGCCACCAGATGTCTGTCCGGCAGCAGCATGCCAACCACCTCCCGCGTTCCCCTCCGGGACATTGTCCACCCGGCTCCCGGCATCCGCTCGGCGAGTCCGGTGGGGACCGGCCGGGGCCCGGTGACGCCGGGCGCCGGTGGCGGGGCCCGGCCTCAGGCCTCGTCCCGTACGAGCGCGAGCAGCCGGTCCAGGACGTGCGGACCGCTCGCCCGCAGACCGTCGTGCTCGTACTCGTCCGTCACCCAGGTCCGCAGCCCGCGGATCGCGCGCGCGGTGCGCAGGGAGTGTTCCGTGTCGACATACATGTCGTCGTGGTAGACGGCCGCGGCGACCGGCACCTCGTTGGCGGCCAGCCGGGCGGGGTCGTACAGCGGGCTCCAGTCCGTGCGGGCCGCGACCAGTTCGGCGGCCTCGCGCAGCGGGCGGAGCGCGGGGTCGGATGCGAAGTGCCAGGGGTGGATGGACTCGCCCGTGAAGTACAACGGCCCTTCTCCCGCGAGGGTCTTGGCCGCGTCGAACCGCGCGAACTCGCCGCGCACCCGCTCGGCGGCCCACCGCGTCGGCCGGCCGTCCTGACCGTAGATCGCCTCGTGGAGCACGGCGTACAGCGGATGTCCGGCGTACGAGAGGGCGGTGGCGACGCTCTCCTGGAACGCGTCGGAGAGCGCCGGGCCCTTCGGCGTGCGGACGAAGGCGTTCTCCAGCAGATAGTGCAGCTGATGGCCGCCGTCCCCACCGCCGAGCATGATTCCCAGGGACTGGAACGCCTCGGGTGTCAGGACGTAGCCGGTAGGGAGTACGGGCCGGTGCTCGGCCAGATACTCCGCGATCCGGCGGGCCGTGCCGATGTCCTGCGGATAGCGCGCGTAGAACGCCTCCACCTTGCGCGCGACGCGCGGGTACGCGGCGCGGTAGACCTCGTCGGCCGTGGCGTCCAGGGAGGGCAGCCCGCCGGTGATCAGAACGGTCTCCAGCCCCTCGGGAGCGGTGGAGAGATAGTGGGTGGCGCAGAAACCGCCGAAGCTCTGGCCGAGCACCGTCCAGGGGGCGCCGCCGGTCAGCAGCGGACGTATCGTCTCGCAGTCGCGCACGATCGAGTCGGCGCGGAAGTGCGCGAGATAGCCGGCCTGCTGCTCCGGGCCGCCGTGCAGGGGCAGGGTCTGCCGGTTGACGGGGGTGGAGAGGCCGGTGCCGCGCTGGTCGAGCAGGAGCACCCGGAATTCCTTCAGGGCGCGGCCGAGCCACGCCTGCCGGCCGATGAACCGGCGCGCGCCGAAGCCCGGCCCGCCCTCCAGATACACCAGCCAGGGCAGGTCCGCCGCCGCCCGCGCGCTCGCGACGACCTCGCGGGCGAACAGCTCGATCCGCTCCCCCGACGGATCGCCGTGGTCCAACGGGACCGTGAAGCGGTGGTCGGTGAGGACGACGCCGGGCTGGCGGTAGCTGGTCAAGGCTGCTCCTGTTCTCGCTCGCCCCTTCCGGGGCCGGTCGCGCCCCTCCCGGGGCAGTCACGCCGGACAGTTCAGCACACGGGCCGCCGCCCGGCCGAGACCGCCCCGCTCCAGGCGCCCCGCTCCGTGCCGCCACGCTCCGCGACCGCGGGTTCGAGGAGCTGTACGGACCCGGGGCGCCCTCCGTTCAGCGCGTACGCGGTTCCCCGGACAGTCCCGGCCCGCGCGCGCGGCGGCCCGCCCGCTCCTAGCGTGAGGTCATGATCCGGTTCGAGCAGGTCAGCAAGGTCTACCCGGACGGAACGGCCGCCGTCGACGGGCTGTCCTTCGACGTCGACGAGGGCGAACTGGTCATGCTGGTGGGGCCTTCCGGCTGTGGCAAGACGACCACGATGATGATGGTGAACCGGCTGATCGAGCCCACCTCGGGGCGCATCTTCGTCGAGGACCGGGACATCTCGCGGGTCGACCCGGTCCGGCTGCGCCGCCGGATCGGCTATGTCATCCAGCAGGTGGGGCTGTTCCCGCACCGCACGGTCCTCGACAACACGGCGACCGTGCCCGCCCTGATCGGCTGGAAGAAGGCGAAGGCGCGTGAGCGGGCGGCGGAGCTGCTCGATCTCGTGGGACTCGACCCGGCGACCTACGGACCGCGCTATCCGGCGCAGTTGTCGGGCGGGCAGCGCCAGCGGGTGGGGGTGGCGCGCGCCCTGGCCGCCGATCCGCCGGTGCTGCTGATGGACGAACCGTTCGGCGCGGTGGACCCGGTGGTGCGCGAGCGGCTGCAGAACGAGTTTCTGAAGCTCCAGGCGACGGTGCGCAAGACGGTGCTGATGGTGACGCACGACATCGAGGAGGCGGTGCGGATGGGCGACCGTATAGCGGTGTACGGGGAGGGCCGTATCGAGCAGTACGACAGGCCGGGCGCGATCCTCGGCACCCCGGCCACGCCCTATGTGGCCCGGTTCGTGGGCGCGGACCGGGGGCTGAAGCGGCTCTCGGTGACCGCCGTCGAGCCGGCCGATCTGGAGGAGCCGCCGGTCGCGAGGACCGACGAGCCGGCCAGGGACGCGGCGGCCCGGATGCGCGCGCAGCGGGCCCGCTGGGCGGTGGTGCTGAACGGGGACGGCGAACTGCACGGCTGGGTCTCCGCGGACGCGCTGGCGCAGGCCGGGGAGCGCGGCTCGGTCGGTGACTTCGCCCGCCGGATGGAGGCGTGGGTACCGCTCGGGTCCCCGCTGAAGCAGGCGTTCAGCGAGATGCTCCAGCATGACGCGGGGTGGGTGGCGGTGCTGGAAGGGGCGCGCTTCGCCGGGGTGCTGACCCCGGCGAAGCTGCACGAGGCGCTGCGCCGCTCGGTGGACGCGGACGCCCAGGGGATCGGGCGCGACGAGGTCGACTTCGACTCGGTGTCGGACGCGTGAGCGGTGGCGGTACGGGACCGGGCGCGGCGGCCGGATCCCGTACCGGCGGGACCTGGACGAGTACGTCCGAAGTCCCGTCTGCCCTGAGGGCGGACGGCGCTACTTCCGCAACACGCCCTAGCCGCGGGCGACGGCGATCGATCCCGCGAGCCGCTCGCCCGCCTCGTAGACCATGTACGGCACTCCGCCGTCCGTACCGAAGCTCGGAGCGGCACTGCGGCCGTTGTCCGGGGCGCCGGCGGCGGAGTTGTAGAAGACGCCGAGGTGGTCGCGGCGCGTGAAGTCGTTGCCGACCTCCGTGATCATGAGGTCGCCGCCGCTCTCCTTGTCCTTGTTGTAGACCACGTACGCGCTGCCGTTACGGGTCAGCAGATGCGGGCCGCCGACATTGACCGCGCCGACGTCCGAGTGGCGTACGAGCGGGGTCTGATCGAAGGTCCAGTTCCGGCCGTCCGGTGACCAGCCCCAGGCGATGTCACGGTGGTTGGTGGTGTTGTTGAGCATGAAGAGCATGACGTAGCGGGCGTTCCTCGACGGCAGGTTGTGTGCGAAGACCCGCGCGTAGGAGGTCTCCGTGGACCCGGCGGGCATCATCGAGGTCGACAGCACCACCTTGTCGTAGGTGAAGGTGATGCCGTCCTTGGAGCGGGCGAGCCGTGTGGTCGTGTTCTCGCCGTGGAAGTAGAGCCACATCTCCTTGGCGTCCTCGTTCCACAGCACATGGGGGGACGAGACATGGCTGACGGAGTAGTGGGGCTGCCAGGTGCGCGAGACCAGCGGATTGGCCGGGTACTCCGTGAACGGGCCTTCCAGGGAGTCGCCGTACGCCAGGCAGATACCGCCGGGCGCGTCGTGCGGCGCGTAGTAGAGGTAGTACCGGCCCAGCGCGCCCGCGATCCGGCCCGCCGTCCCCCGGACGCACGGGAAGATGATCTCGCCGGTCGGGTTGTACTTCAGCCGGGAGGGCGTCAGCAGGGTTCTGACATAACGGTAGTCGGGGAATCCGCCGGGGGCCGCGGCGGCGCTCGGCGCGGTGCCGACACCGGCGGCCAGTACGGCCGAGGTGGCGACGGCGCCGCGCAGGAGGATTCGTCGGCTCGGGTTCTGCGGCTCGGTCATCAGGTGCTCCGTTTCAGGAGTGTTGAGTGACAGGAGTGGCGCGTGGCAAAAGTGGCGCGTGGCAGGAGTAGGGCGTGCAAGGGGTTGCGCGGACGGGCGGTCCGGACAGCGGTGCGGGCGTCAGAGGTATGTCGCTGCGGTCACGGTGAATCCACCGAGCGCGACGAGCCAGACGTACGGCAGGGTGCGCGCCATCACCTGCTGAGGGGTGACGCCCGCGTACTGCGCGCTCCACACCGTCTGGGTGCTGGTCGGGTCCGCGACACCGAAGACCTGGTTGTACGAGGTGGCCAGGCCCAGCACCGCCACGGCCGGGTAGATGCCGGCCACGATGAGCACCCCGGCGATACCCGCGCCGAGTCCGAACACATTGAGCGGGCCCCGGTAGAGGCAGAGCGGTACCAGCAGGGTGAAGACCAGGACGAACAGCACGGGGTTCTGCGGGCTGACCGCCTTCACCAGCGGCGCCAGCGCCGCCACCGCGCCCGGCAGCTTCACCGCGGCGAGCAGGATCCCGATGGCGATGAAGAGCACGATCGGCGCGGCGGCGGTCTCGAAGCCGCCGTAGAGCGTGCGCAGCAGCCGCTTGTTCATCTCTCCCGGCCGGGTGGTGGTGACCAGGGCGTACACCACACCTGCCAGCAGCGAGGGCACGATGGCCACGTCCAGGCCGAGCGCGAGGATCAGGGGCACGGCCGGGGTCAGCAGCGCGTACCAGGGCGCGTCGCCGAGCCGTCGGCGGCGTGAAAGCGGCTTCTCCGGAACGGACGTGAGCGACCAGGCGTGCTCGGTGCCCTTGCGCCGGGTCTCGATGAGGACGAACAGGACCGCGGCGGCCAGCGCGAAGGGGAACAGCTTGACCATGAAGCCGCGCACGGTCGGAACGGGCAGTTCCAGCGCGCTGGAGAAGAACTGCCAGACGGGCAGTTCGAAGGGCATCCCGGCGGCGATCCCCATCAGGATCGTGCCCGCGGCGGTGACCTTCGGAATACCGACGGCGATCATCGCCGGGATACCGATGATCCCGGCGAGCATCGCGGCCGGCGCCGAGCCGGTGACCGTACCGACCAGGGTGGAGACGGCCAGCACACCGAGGGCGACCACCACGGGCCGGTCGCCGCCGAATTCGACGATCTTGCGGACGAGCGTGCCCGCGATCCCGGTCTCGTCGAGCAGCCTGCCGAGCCAGGAGCCCAGCAGGATGGCGATCATGGTGGCGGCGAGGGCCGGGGCGCCCTCCTGGAGCACCGTGTCCAGCAGACTGTTCTCGCCGGTCGGCGGGGCGCCCGAGGCCAGCGCGATCGCGAGGGCCAGCAGGACGAGCGCGAAGGCCGTGGGGAGTTTGCGGCTCAGCATCGCGGCCACCCCGGCCGCCATGATCAGCAGAATGACGACGCCCATGGCGTTACTTCTCTCTTCCGTGCGTGGTGGCCGTGGCCGCGAGCGCGGCGGTCAGCAGCAGAGGGCTGCGGCCCAGTCCGCACACCGTGCGGGCGTGGGCATGGGCGGCGATCTCGTCGGCGCCCGCGACATGGCCGTACGCCGTGTGACGGCCGAGGCGGAGCACGACATGGCCGAGGGAGCGGCGCAGAGCGGCCTTGTCCGGTCCGTGGTGCAGCCGTTGGTGCACGGCCTCATGGGCGAGGGCGGCGGCGCGTACGGAGCCGACGGGGTACCAGTCGCGCCAGCCGAGCCGGTCGACCAGCTCCTCGGCGGCCGCGAGCGTGTCGGTGTACAGCTCGACGGCCGGCGGCCGGGAGGTGTAGCGGGCGATCAGTCCGCGTTCCATGCCGCCGTCGCGCTCGGTGATCCGGGCCGTGCACCGCGCGGGTTCGAGCGCGGCGCCGAACTCCTCGGCGGCGTACGCCCATTGGCGCAGCAGTCCCGGATCGCGGCCCTCGTGGGTGGGGGTGGCGGCGAGGAGGCGTACGGCGAACTCGATGTCGTCGAGTTCCGCCAGTTCGCGGACGGCCCGCCCGAGGGTGACCGTACGGGTCATGTCCGTACCTCCAGCACGGCGATAACGGGTTCGTCGGCGGCGCGGGTCCGGAGTTCGCCCCGGGCGAGGGCCAGCAGCGGCCCCGGGTCCAGGACCCCCGAGAGGTCGGCGATCCTGGCGCCGATGAGGAGGCGCAGCGCGGGCGCACGGACGCCGCCGTCACCGTACGAGGTGGCCTCGCCCACCAGCCCGGCCAGTACCCCGGGGGCGCGGCCGGCGGTGGTGGTCTCGACGCGGGCGTCGGCCGCGTGCAGCCGGACGACGCCGTCCGCGTCGACCACCCGCACCGGATGGCGGGGGGCGCGGAACCGGCGGCGCACTTCCGTGCCGTACACGGTGTGGGACGGGGTGTCCGCCAGAATCCGTACCTCGGCCGTTCCGGTCCTGAGGCTGGCGGCGGCGGCACGCAGCCGTTCGTCCGCGTCGGCGCGGTGGGCGCGGTCCTGGGTGCGCAGTTCGGTGGCGCCGGTGGCGACCGCGCGGACGGTGTGGGTCTGCGGATCGACGGTGACCTCGACCTCGACGCCGCCGGCCGCCGCGCCCTGGGCGATGACGGCCCGTTCGGCCTCGGCGCGTACGGCGAGGATCTGTTCCTGGCCCGCGCCCGGGATGATCCGTTCGATCTGTTCGCGGACCAGCGCGAGGGCGACCCCGATGGGGCTGATCACCTCGCTGTGCCGGGCGATCCTGCCTTCCTGCCCGGAGACCGCGGCCAGATGCGGGGTGACGGACGCGGCGCCGCCGCCCCCGCCGACCAGGACGGCGTTGTCCTTGTCGAGCCGGTAGTCGCGGATCATGGCGTCCACCACGGCCTTCACCTGGCCGGTGCCCGCGTCCAGGACACGGGCGGCGGCGGTGGCCACATCGGTGCCCAGCGCGGCGGCGAGCGGGGCGAGCGCGGCCCGCGCCACCTCCTGGTCGCAGCGGGCGAAGTCCCCTTCCGGGACGCGTCCCAGGGCGTTGGCGGCGCAGGTCATGGTGAGCGCGAACCGGCCGCCCGCGGCGTCGAGCACCGCGTAGTCGGCCGGGTCGTCGTCCATCGGGCTGACGGTGGCGAGGGTCGCGCCGCGCAGTTCGTCGAGGGTGGCGAAGCAGGCGTACGGCAGCCCGGCGATATGCGCGCTGCGCGGGCCCACCGTGGTGACCTTCCCGCCGCCGGTCCGCACCATGGAGCCACCGCCGACCCCCACCGTCCTGACATCCAGAGCGGAGAGACATGACGTCCTGCCGAGGATGGTGGCGTGCCGTACGGCGACCCTGCCGCGCCGTACGACACTGATGTCGGTGGAGGTGCCGCCGGTCTCCAGGAACAGGCCCTCGCTGATCCGCTCCCCCATCAGCGCGCCCGCCACCCCCGCCGCCGGTCCCGACAGCACGGTCAGCAGCGGTCTGCGGCGCATCTCGTCCAGGGACATCACACCGCCGTCGCAGCGCATCACCATCAGCGGGGCGCCGACGCCCGCCTTGGTGATGGAGGCGTCGACCAGATCGGCGGTGGCGAGCATCCGGGGCAGGATCGCCGCGTTGACCACAGCGGTACGGGTCCGCTTGTGGAGCCCGTACAGCGAGGTGATCTCGTGCGCGGCGGTCAGCGGCAGGTCCCGGCCGCGGGCCGCGTCGAGTACGGCGTCCTCGCCCTCCGGCCGGTCCACGCTGAACGGCTGTGTGGCCACCAGGACTTCGGCCCCCTGCCGTACGACGTCGTCGACGGCGCTCCGTACGGCGGCGGTGTCATCGGGGTCGCGAACATGCGCGTAGTGGAGCGGGAGCCGCTTGCCCGGGGTGAGTTCGAGCTTGCCGAGGGCGGCGAGCCTGCGGGTGAGCGTGGCGCCGGGGCCCGAGCCGATACCGATCAGTCCGACGGTGGCCACGTCACCCTCCAGCAGGGCGTTGGTAGCCTGGGTCGTGCCGTGGGCCAGGAAGGCGACGTCCTCAGGGGCGTGGCCGGTACGGTCCAGCAGTCGGTCGAGCGCTTCCACGATGCCGTGGGCGACGCCGTCCTCGTGGTGGTGGCTGGTGGGAACCTTCACCTGCCCCAGCAGTTCGAGGGTCGTGGCGTCGACGGCCACGGCGTCGGTGAAGGTTCCGCCCACGTCGATGCCGACGCGGATGCGGTGGGTGGTCATGGTATGGGCACCTCCTTGTGCACGGTGGGCAGGTCCTGACCGGCCGATGCGGTCGGCCGGTCAGGACCGGTACGCGGGCGGTGGGCCGGGCGGGGCAGGTGGAGCTGCTTCCGTCCGGCCGTCCCCGTCCGTGGGGGCGGGACGACGACGCGCGTCAGTAGCCGCGTACGTCGGGCCAGTTGCGCTGGATTCCCGCGCGGTCGAGTACCGCGGCGAACGCGTCGAACCGCTTGTCCTCGGACTGGACCTGGTGCGGTTCCACGCCTTCCGCGAGACAGTGGGCGGCCAGGGCACCGGCCACCTCGCCGATGTTCCACTCCACCGGGTGGAGCCGGTAGCAGCCATTGGTGATGTGGGTCGTGCCGATATTCTTTCCGGCGGGCAGCAGATTGCGGACGCGGCGCGGTACGAGGGCGCCGAGCGGGATCTCGAAGGGCACGGAGCCGATGTCGACATAGGTGTCGCCGCCGGTGGAGGGGTGCAGATCGATGCGGTAGTTGCCGACGCCGACCGAGTCCCGGTAGCGGGTGCCGCCGTACGGACCGACCAGATCGATCGCGACATCGTGTTCGGTGATGGTGGTGACCGCCTTGATCCGGCGCGACTCGCGTACGTACGGGGCCTTGGCGAGGCCGTCAGGGGTGCCGGTGACATCGGGACGCGGACGCAGCCCGGGAAAGCCGGTGCCGCCGTCGGCGCGCGGCGCCTCGGTCTGGAGCCAGTACAGGACGGAGAGCGACAACTGCCGTGCCCCGGCGACGGCTTGGGCGGCGGTCTCGGCGCCACCGCCGATCAGCGGCTTCAGCCAGTAGTCGTTGAGCGGCCAGTTGACCAGGGTGATGTCGGAGTCGAAGGCACCGTCCCTGTGCAGCTTGCGGGCGAGGATCCGGCGGAAGCCCCACAGCTCCTTGTCGCCCGCGTCGGCGCTCTGGTCGGCGTTGACATCGAGCGGGTCGAGGTCGGGGTTGGGTACGAAGGTGCGCGGTACGGCCTCCAGTGTGCGGGGGTCCGGGGCGAGAAAGCCGAGCAGCGGCCCCGGCCAGAACTCGGGCCGGTAGGAGCGCCAGAAGTCGTAGTCGGCGGGCTTCTCGATCGTGTGGTCCTCGCCCTCGTGGTGCGAGAGCGCGAAGCAGACGGTGATGCCCTGCTGGTTGAGCGGCTGGGCGGTCTCGGGGGCGTGCGGCTCGCCGTACTCGGCGCGGGACTCCGCGCCCACCGCGTACTCCACGCCCGCGAGTTCCAGCAGCTCGCCGGTCTCGGTGGCGTCGATGACATAGCGCGCGGCGATCGTGCGCCGGCCGCCGTCGCGCAGGCTCTCGACGGTGACGCTCCGTACGGTGTCGTCCTCGGCCGCCTCCGCGGCCACCGGCCGGTGCTCGGTGAGGAGCGTGAGCCGCCCGGAGGAACGGTGGGGCGCGAGCATGGACTCCATGACGGTGAGGGCGACGCGTGGCTCATGACAGAGCTTGCTGACCCGTCCGGCGCCGGGGTTGAGGGAGGTGAGGGCGAGCGCCTCGGCCCGCATCGGGTACCACCGGCGGTAGAAGTCCCGGATGGATTCGCGTAGTTGACGGTACGAGGCGGTGGTGCCGAACCGTTCGACCCAGGGATGCTCGTCCGGCGGGACGGCCTGTGCGGTGAGCTGGCCGCCGATCCAGTCGGTCTCCTCGGTGAGGACGACACTGCGCCCGGCACGGCAGGCGGCGAGTGCCGCGGCCACGCCGCCGAGTCCGCCGCCGACGATGAGAATGTCCGGTTCGGGTATCACGGATCTCCTTGCGGTGCTGTGTGGTGCGGTGTGGTGCAGTGCTGTGTGGTGCGGCGCTGTGTGGTGCGGCGCTGTGTGGTGCCGGACAGGGTCTAAGGGGCAGGGGGCGGTCCGGCGGTGGCACCGGCCCTGAAGACACAGGACACCAGCGGCTCCGTGGCCTCCTCCCCCGCCACCAGCGCGGCGAGCAGACGTACCGCCGCCGCGCCCAACCGGGTTCTGGGGATGTCGAATCCGGTGACCCGCGGACCGTCCGCCAGGTCCGGCGGCGGCGAGCCGAGGAGCGCGAGCGAGACCTCGCGCGGGCAGTCGACTCCCGCGTCACGGACGGCCGTACGCAGCGCGCGCCAGGCGCCGCCCGTGTCGGTCTCCTCCGCGACGAAGGCGGTGACTCCGTCGTCGGTCCATCCGCGCAGCCGCTCCGCGGTCAGTTCGCGTTCCGGGGCGGCCGAGCGGAAGACCGCCGCGGGGCCGCCGGGCAGGCCCGCCGCCTCCAGCCCCTTCAGGAAGCCGTGTTCACGGTCGGTGGAGGCGGGCGCGTCGTCGTCCTCGCGGATGAGCACGATCCTGCGGTGGCCGAGCGCGGCGAGCCGGGCGACCACCTCACGGCTGGCGCTGACGTAGTCGGCGCCGACCCAGGCCAGGCCCTCCAGTTCGTCCCTGCGGCCGATATGGACCACGGGGAAACCGTCGGCGACCAGCCGCCGCAGTTCCCCGGCCGGCGCGTGGCGGCCGAGGAAGAGACAGCCATCGGCCAGCCGTACCCTGCTGAGCGCGTCCGGCCCGGCGGCCCCCGCGCCGCCGCTGCTCGAACCGGTGAAGAGCACCAGGTCGTAGCCGCGCGCGGCGGCCTCCTGCTCGATGCCGACCAGGAACGGGTAGTACGAGTGCTGCACATCCGTCGGGAAGGTGGCGGTGAAGCTGAAGACGCCCAGCAGGTCATTGCGCGCCGCCGCGAGCCTGCGGGCCGCCGGATCGGGTACGTAACCGAGGCTGCGCGCCGCGTCCAGCACCTTGCGCCGGGTCTCCTCGGAGATGGTGGCGCCCTGCCTCTTGCCGGCGAGTACCAGCGAGACGGTGGCCTGCGAGACCCCGGCCAGCCGGGCGACCTCGGACTGGCGCGGTCGCGCGGTGCGCCCGGCCGGAGCCGGGGCGCGGCCTGGCCTGGAACGCTTCCTTGGTTCGTCCACCGGTGCTCCTCGTGCTCCCCAGAAATCAATTAATGCGTATTAGTGATGCGCATTAACGTGCACTGTGGACCTCCGGGCGATCGGGGTCAAGAGGGCGGACCGGACTTCTTTCCGGGGCTCCGTCCGGGACTTCTGCCCGAGTGGCCCGCGGTCGTACGGTGTGATGCCCCATCCCCCGCGACCCGTTCCCCTCGACAAGGCGGCTGCATATGTCCCTGTTCGACCTGCCCCTCGATGAACTCCGCGACTACCGGAGCCGGTCCACGGAGCCGGAGGACTTCGACCGGTTCTGGGAAGCCACCCTCGCCGAAACGCGCGGCCACGATCTGGGCGCCCGCTTCGAGCCCGTCCCGACGGCGCTCGCCACGCTGGACGTGTTCGATGTGACCTTCGCCGGGTTCGGCGGCCATCCGGTCAAGGGCTGGTTCGTCCTGCCCGCGGGCACGTCACAACCCCTCCCCATAGTCGTGCAGTACCTCGGTTACGGTGGCGGGCGCGGTCTTCCGCACACCCATCTGCTCTGGGCTTCGGCCGGCTTCGCGCACTTCGTGATGGACACCCGGGGGCAGGGCAGCGGCTGGAACGGCGGCGACACCCCCGACCCGGTGGGCAGCGCGTCCTCGTACCCCGGCTTTCTGACCCGGGGCATCGAGGACCCGTACGCGTTCTACTACCGGCGGCTCTTCGCCGACGCGGTGCGCGCCGTGGAGGCCGCGCGCTCCCATCCCCTCGCCGACGCCTCGCGCACGGTCGCCCTGGGCACCAGCCAGGGCGGCGGGATCACACTCGCGGTGGGCGGGCTGGTGCCGGATCTGGCGGCGATCGCGCCCGATGTGCCGTTCCTCTGCGATTTCCCGCGCGCGACGACGTTCACCGACCGCCATCCGTACCGGGAGGTGGGCAACTACCTCAAGACCTACCGCGGCAGGACGGCGGACGCCTGGCGGACGCTCAGCTACTTCGACGGCGTGCACTTCGCGGCGCGCGGCCGGGCTCCGGCGCTGTTCTCGGCGGCCCTGGAGGACAGGACCTGCCCGCCCTCCACGGTCTTCGGGGCCTTCAACGCCTACGCGCACGAGGACAAGTCGATCGAGGTGTACGACTTCAACGACCATGAGGGCGGCGGCCCGTACCAGGAGGCCGCCCAACTGGCCTGGCTGGCGGACCGGCTGACTCCCTGACCGGCCGCCGCGCCCGGCCCCCGCCGTCCCGCCCCGTCCCGCCCCACCCGAGGACGAATCGATTCGATACAGCTCTTGACCGGCACCATGCGTTAACCCTAGGTTTCCTGGAGAAAGCGCTTTCCGACAACGATGTCAGAGAACGTTCACCAGGAGGCACGGTCATGAGACCGCCCGGCCCGCCCCGCACCGCCGCCCTGGCGGCACTCTCCGCGCTCACCGCGTTCGTCCTGCTGCTGACGGGCTGCTCCGGCGGAGGGTCCGCCAAGGGCGGCGGCATCACCCTCACCTTCAGCTGGTGGGGCAATGAGAGCCGCGCCCAGCGCACCAACGAGGCCGTACGTCTCTTCGAGAAGAGACATCCGGGCGTGACGGTTCGGACGTCCTTCGCCGCCTACGAGGCGTACGTCCAGAAACTCGCCACCCAGGCCGCGGGCGGCGATCTGCCCGATGTCGCCCAGCTCGACTACCGCCAGATATCCCAGTACGCGGGGAGCGGCACCCTGCTCGACCTCACTCCCTACATCAAGGACGGCACACTCCGTACCGGCGCGATGGACCCTGGTCTGGTCTCCACCGGCCGCTACGGACCGGGGCAGTACGCGCTGCCGATGGGGCAGGGCTCCACCGGATTCGCCTATGACGCCGCGGTGTTCGCGAAGGCCGGGCTCAAGTCACCGGAGCCCGGCTGGACCTGGGAGGAGTGGGCCGACGCGGGCCGCGCGATCAGCGCGCTCGGGCTGAAGGGCCCGGACGGACGCCCGTACACCGGCGTCACCGATATCGGCGTGAACGAGGACGCGTTCGAGAACTGGCTGCGCGGGCACGGCAAGAAGCTCTACGCCTCCCAGCACCGGCTGGGCTTCACCGCCGGCGACCTCACCGCGTTCTGGACGTTCACCAACGGGCTGCGCGGGGAGGGCACGGCCTCGCACGCCAAGGACACCTCCCAGATCGGCGGTGCGGTCGAGGACGGCCCGATGGGACGCGGTCTGGCCGCCACCGACTTCACCTGGGACGGGCCGTTCCTCGGCTATGCCCCGCTGATGGGCGACGGCGTCCATCTCGCGCCCGTCCCCACGGTGGACGGCAGGGCGGGTCAGTACTTCAAGCCCAGCGTCCTGATCGGCGCCGGCGCCAACACCGAGCACCCCAGGGAGGCGGCGGCGCTGACGGACTTCCTGCTCAATGACCCCGAGGCCGGGAAGATCCTCGGTGTCACCCGCTCCACCCCGCCCAACCGCGATATCGCGCGGTCGATCGGCGCGGACCTGCGGGGCCCCGAGAGGGAGGTCTTCGAGTACGGCAGGAAGATCGCCGCGTACGGGGTCGATCCGCCGCCGATGGCACCGCCCCGGGGTGATGTGGTCCTCCAGGTCTCCTTCACCCGTATCTACCAGCAGGTGATCCACGGTATGCAGAGTCCCGCCGAGGCGGCCCGGGAGTTCGTCGCCGAGGCGGAGAGGGAGCTGCGATGAGCCTCACCAGGGATACACGTCAGGCCGCGTCCCCGCCTCCGGCCACGGCGCACGAGCGCCGGCGCACCCCGCGCCGCGAACGCCAGGGCCCCGCCTATGTCTTCCTCTCCCCCTGGATCCTCGGCGTCGTCCTGCTGACGCTCGCGCCGATGGCCGTCTCGCTCTATCTCTCCTTCACCGACTACAACCTCTTCGACGCTCCGAAGTGGGTCGGGCTGCGCAACTACACGGACATGCTCTTCGAGGATCCCCGCTACTGGCGTTCGGTCGGCACCACGCTGATCTTCGTGGTGGTGGCGGTCCCGCTGAAGCTGGCCCTCGCCCTCGGGGTGGCGATGCTGCTGAAGAACATGCGCTCCGGCAAGGGCTTCTACCGCTCCGCCTTCTACGCCCCGTCGCTGCTCGGCGCCAGTATGTCGATCGCGCTGGTCTGGCGGGCGCTGTACAACGACGGCGGTACGGTCGACGATCTGCTCTCCCGGATCGGTATCCACACCGGGGGCTGGGTCGCCGATCCCGATCTGTCGGTGTTCGTGGTGGCGTTGCTGGCCGTCTGGCAGTTCGGCGCGCCGATGGTGATCTTCCTGGCCGGGCTCCAGCAGATACCGGGCGACCTCTACGAGGCGGCGGCGCTCGACGGCGCCGGGCGGTGGCGGCAGTTCGTCTCCGTCACCCTGCCCATGCTCTCCCCGGTCCTCTTTTTCAATCTGGTGCTGGAGACCATCCAGTCGTTCCAGGTCTTCACCCCCGCCTTCGCGATCAGCGGGGGCAAGGGCGGCCCGGCCGACTCGACCATGTTCTACACGCTCTATCTGTACGAACGCGGCTTCTCCGCCTCGCACATGGGTTATGCCTCGGCCATGGCGTGGGCGCTGCTGCTCGGGATCGGAGCGGTGACCGTCGTGCTCTTCAGGACATCACGTTCCTGGGTCTTCTACGCCAACGAGGGGGCCTGATGTCCACCGTCGCCGTCGGCAAGCGCGACGCCCGTACCCGTACGGGCCATCGCGCCCGCCGGATCGCCCTGCATCTGGCCGCCGTCCTGATCCTGCTGGTCCTGCTCTATCCGCTGGTGTGGCTGCTCGCCACCTCGCTCAAGCCGGCCGACGAGGTCCTGACCAGTCTGAGACTGCTGCCGAGCCGGCTGGAGTGGAGCAACTACAGCACCGCCCTGGACGGGGTGAGCGGGGTGAAGGTCTCCACGCTCCTCGGCAACTCCCTGCTGATCTCGGCGGGTTCGGTGCTCGGCAATGTCATCTCGTGCGCGCTGGCCGCCTATGCCTTCGCCCGGCTGCGGTTCCGGATGCGGGGTGTGATGTTCGGCTTCATGGTCGCCACGATGATGCTGCCGCACCACGCGGTGCTGATCCCGCAGTACATCATCTTCAACCAGCTCGGCATGGTGGACACCTACTGGCCGCTGGTACTGCCGAAGTTCCTGGCCACGGAGGCGTTCTTCGTCTTCCTCATCGTGCAGTTCATGCGGGGGCTGCCCCGCGAGCTGGAGGAGGCGGCCAGGATCGACGGCTGCGGGCCGTTCCGCTCCTTCTGGTCGGTGGTGCTGCCGCTGACCCGTCCGGCGCTGATCACCACGGCGATCTTCACCTTCATCTGGAGCTGGAACGACTTCTTCACCCAGCTGATCTATCTCTTCGACCCGGAGAAGTTCACCATCACGCTGGCTCTGCGGAACTTCGTGGACCAGTCGAGCCAGTCGGCGTTCGGCCCGATGTTCGCGATGTCGGTGATCTCGCTGCTGCCGATCGTGCTGTTCTTCGCCGCGTTCCAGCGCTATCTGGTGCAGGGCATGGCGACGTCCGGGCTGAAGGGATGAGCGCCATGGGCACCCGGACCACCGCGTCCTCGCCGTACGACCGCCGTGAGCCCGGGGAGCTGTTCGGCCCGCGCTTCGCGCTCTTCGCCGACATGCTCGCCGTCGGTCTGTTCACGACGCTGGCGAGTCTGCCGCTGATCACCGCCCCGGCCGCGCTGGCCGCCGGCTGTTCCGTGCTGCGGGACTCCGCCCGTACGGAGCGTACGGCGACCGCCGGCCGGTACCGGGACGCGCTCCGGGCGCACGGCGTCGCCCGTACGCTGGCGGCCGGCGCGGTGCTGCTCGGGCTCGGGGCGCTGTTCCTGCTGGATCTGGCGCTGGCCGGGGCCGGACTGCCGGGGGCCGCCGCCGTCTCGGCCGCGCTGGCCGCCGTCGGGGCGGGGGCACTGGTCGTGGGGGTACGGGCCGCCGCGCACCCGGTGGCGCGGCGCAGCTGGCCCGCCGCCGTACGGGGCGCCGCCCGCCGCTCGATCGCCGATCCGGCCGGGTCCGTACTGATCGCGGTGGCTCTGGTGCTCTGCGCCGCGATCGTCTGGGCGCTGCCGCCGCTCGTCCTGCTCGCGGCGGGTCCGCCGGCGCTGGCCGCCGTCTCCGTCGAACTGCGCGGGTCCTGAGCCGGCGGGTCTTCAGTGCGAGGCCGGGATCAGCCTCTTCGACTCCAGATAGGTCCGTGCGACGTCCTCGGGGAGCCGGCGCCAGCTGTCCACCCGCTGGTTCAGCCGGGCCAGGTCCTTGGTGGTGAGCACGGTGTTGAGCCTGTCCAGCGCCGTGGTCACCCCCTTGCCGCCGGCCCGCGCACGGTTGACGACCGGCACGATGTAGTCGGCGTTCTGGAGATGTCTGTCGTCGGCGAGGAGCACCAGCCCGAACTGGTCGAGCGTCGCGTCGGTGGTGGTGGTCAGGACCATCTGGTCCTGACCGTTCTGCACGGCCCGCTTCGCCGGTGTCGTCCCCACGCCTTTGGGGTCGACGCCGGTGATGTCGATGCCGTAAGTCTTCTTCAGCCCGGGTTCGCAGTACGGGCGCCGTACGCACTCATCACCCGCGGCGAGCCTGACGGGCAGCCGGGATCTGCCCAGATCGCTCAGTGTCCTGAGCCGGTGCTCACGGGCGTAGGAGGCGGCGACGGCGAAGGCGTTCTGGTCGACGGCGCGGCCCGGATCGAGGACGGTCAGCCCGCGCGGCGCGGCGAGCGAGCGCAGCGCCTTCATCGTCGCGGCCAGGTCGGGTGAGCCGACGGGTTGCGCGTCGGGGCCGTTGGCCTTGGCGTTCAGCCAGTCCGCGAAGGTCGCCGCGTACTCCGGTACGACATCGATCTGGCCGCTCTCCAGGGCCGGTTCGTAGATCTCCCGGTTGGTGACGGAGAGGATCCGGGTGTGGTACCCCGCGTGGTTCAGCAGGAGCGCGTACATCTGGGCGAGCAGATCGCTCTCGGTGAAACCGGCCGACCCGATGGTCAGATGCTTGCTGTCGCCGGGCGGTGCCGTGATGTCGCCCCGGTTCTCCAGGGACGGTCCGGTGGCACAGGCGGCGGCCAGGAGGAACGAGGCGAACAGGGCCGCGGCGGTACGCGCCGGCCTCATCCCCCGCCCCTCACCCACCGCGGGCCCAGCCGTCGCACCAGCTCGAACACCCCTTCCACCAGCAGAGCGAACACGGCGACGAGCACCGCGCCCGCGACCACCTGGGGGGTGTCGGCGAGATTGAATCCGGCGGTGATGATCCGGCCGAGACCGCCGCCGCCGACCAGGGCCGCGATGGTCGCGGTCGCCACCAGCTGGACGGCGGCGATCCGTACGCCGGTGAGGATCAGCGGCAGGGCGAGCGGCACCTCGACCCGGCGCAGCAGCTGACCGCCCGTCATCCCCATGCCACGGGCGGCCTGGACGACATCGCGGTCCACCCCGCGCATGCCCACATAGGCGTTCGTCAGCAGCGGAGGGATCGCGAACAGCACCAGCGCGATGATCGTCGGCCACTGTCCGTGCGTGCCGATCGGGGTGAGCAGCAGCAGCACGAGAACGGCGAAGGTCGGCACGGCCCGGCCGGCATTGGAGATATTGACGGCCAGCGCGCCGCCCCTGCCCAGATGGCCGAGGATCAGCGCGACGGGCAGCGCGATCGCACAACTGATGACCAGACACACGACGGTGAGGAAGAGATGCTCGCCGAGCCGGTTCCACACCCCGCCGGACCCCGACCAGTTCGAGGCGCTGGTGAGCCAGGACCAGGCCGCCGCGAGGGTGTTCACGCGCGGCGCTCCCTCGCCCAGGGGGTGAGCAGCCGCTGGAGTCCGAGCAGCAGCAGATCGGCGGCGACGGCGATGATGACGCAGAGGACGGAGGCGGTGAGCACCTGCGCCTTGAAGAAGGTGTTCATCCCGGCGTAGATGAGATTGCCGAGCCCTCCATAGCCGACGATCGCCCCGATGGTGACGAGCGAGACGGCGGAGACGGTCGCGATCCGCAGTCCGGCCATGGCGGCGGGCAGGGCGAGCGGCAGCTCGACGGTGAGCAGCAGCCGGACCGGTCCGTACCCCATCCCGCGGGCGGCCTGCCGGGTCTCCTCGGGGACGGCGCGCAGTCCGGCCAGGATGTTCCGTACGAGCAGGGTCAGCGAGTAGAGGACCAGCCCGGCGACGACGAGCGAGGCGGCCAGTCCGTACAGCGGCAGCAGCAGGGAGAACATCGCGAGCGAGGGGATGGTGTAGAGGATGGTCGTGATCCCGAGCACCGGCCCGACCGCCCAGTTCCAGCGGCGGGCCGCCAGTGCGAGGGGGACGGCGATGAGGAGCGCGAGCAGGATCGCGAGGAAGGTCAGGTGGAGATGCTGGAGCACCGCCTCCCACAGGATCGCGCGGCGGCTGGAGAGATAGTCGCCGCAGATCCACTCGTTGCGCGCGAGGCAGTCGTCGGGAGGCGCGGTCACCCGTCCATTGCACGCCCGCGTACGGCGGGCCGCGCGCGGTGATGGACCGTACGGATGGCGAACCTGCCGCGCCCCCGCCCCCAGGCGCTACACCTTGCGGGCGAGTCCCCCCGCCATCAGGGACTGGCCCACGGTGAGGGGCGGCTCGACCGGCTCCTCGGGACGCCACAGCGGCAGATAGGTGACGCCCGGGTCGATCAGCTCCAGGCCGTCGAAGTACGCGGTGATCTCCTCCAGGGTCCGGAAGCGGCCGGTCCCGAGGTCGGCCAGCAGGGCTCGCTCCAGTCCGGCGGCCTCGGGGCTCGACGCGCAGAAGTGGGTGAGGAAGAGATGGCTCCCGGCCGGCATCGCGTCGAGGTACCGCCGCACGATGCCCGCGGGGTCCTCCTCGTCATTGAGATGGTGCACCACACCGAGCAGCATCAGGCCGACGGGCCGGCCGAGGTCGATGAGCCCGCGCACCTGAGGGTGGGCCAGAATGCTCTCGGGGTCGCGCAGATCCGCCATGACCACGGCGGCGCGGTTCTCCCCGGCGAGCACCTCGCGGCCGTGCGCCCGCACGATGGGGTCGTTGTCGACGTACACGACCCGCGCGTCCGGCGCGGCGGCCCGTGCCACCTGATGGGTGTTCTGCACGGTCGGCAGTCCGGAGCCCAGATCCAGGAACTGCCGGATGCCCACCCCCGCCATGTACCGTACGCCGCGGCCGAGGACGGCCCGGTTGTACCGGCCGACATCGCCGATCTCGGGAACGATCCGCAGCGACTCGGCCGCGATGGCCCGGTCCACCGCGAAGTTGTGCTCACCGCCGAGCACGGCGTCGTACACCCGCGCGATGCTCGGCCTGCTCTCGTCGATCCCGTCCGGTGTCGCGCCCGGTATCCCGTCCGTCATGGGCAACCCCCTTGTCCCGCCGAGGATGCCAGCCCGACGCCCACCGGTCTACAGCGCGCGCCGCGCGTGGCTCACGGCGCGCGCCGACCGCCGTCAGGGGAAGGACACCACCGTCGAGGGCACTGTCGTGGTGCCCGAGGTGGCGGCGCCGATGGCGTTGATGACGTGGTCGTACTGCCCGTTGCCGCTGAGCGAGACGACGAGCAGGCCGTGGAACCTCACGCCCGGGACCGCGGGCGCGGCGAAGCCGTGGGCCTGGCGGATGGTGGGGTCGACGTTGTAGTAGCAGTAGCTGCCCAGTCCCCAGCCCTCGTGCGTGGTCACGTTGTCGGCGACCTTGTAGGCGGCGTAGCCCCTGGTGGCGCCGTTCTGGATGGCGGCCTGGTTGGGGGCGTCGTACGCCTTCTCGTTCTGGAAGAAGATGGTGCGGCCCCGCTGGCCGTTCCACTGGACGTCGTACTTGTTGAAGTGCTCGACGAACAGCCCGGTCGCCAGGACGTCGTCGCCGTTGACGACGACGCCGTAGTCGGCCCGGTTGGTCTCCCAGCCGACACCGTCCCCGTGGTCGGCGCGCCAGACCCAGGTGTGGTCGATGATGGTGTGGCGGTTGTTGACGACCATGCTGGTGGTGGCCTTGCCGGGGCCCGCGCCGCCGATCCTGATGAAGACGTCCTGCACGGTGGTCGGGTTGGCGGAGTGGTCGGTGGTGGTGCCCTGCGGCCCGATCTCCAGCAGGGTGGCGGAGTTGACGGTTCCCGCGTCGATCAGGAAGCCCGCGAGCCGTACCCCGTGGACGTCGGCGACCCGCATCGCCGTCACCCCGTTGTCCGGCACGAGCGTGGCGTAGCCGAGTCCGAGGACCACCGCGTTCGCGCGCTCGACCCGTACGGTCTGGTCGAGGTGGTAAACGCCGGGCGTGAACAGCAGGTTGAGCCCCTGCGTGAGCGCCTCGTTGAGGGTGGCCGCGGAGACACCGGGCTTGGCGACGTAGAACTGGGTGAGCGGCAGGGACGTACCCCTGGGTGTACCGCTTCCCCACGTGGTGCCGCGCGCGTTGGTGCGCAGCTCCGGCAGGAAGACCTTGTAGTCGGTGCCGTCGAGGTAGAGGAAGGGCTTCTCGCGGGAGACGGGGGTGGTGGTGAGGGTGGTGTAGGGCGGGTTGGGGAAGCTCTGGGCGGGGGCGCCTTCGACGCCGGAGAAGGTCATGTTCCAGACGGCGTTGGTCCAGCCGCCGACGGAGCTGTCGCGGGTGTACCACTGCTGCTGGGAGTAGGGGCCGACGGTGCCGTCGACGCGGCTGTCGGCGATATAGCCGCCGCTGGCCCAGCCGTAGCCGTTGGGGGCGAGGTTGAGGCCGCCCCTGACGTGCATACGGCGGAAGGGGGCGGCCTGGGCGACGGCCCAGCGGTTGGTGCCGCTCACGGGATTGAGGGCGAGGTTCTCGGCGGAGCGCCAGAAGTTCTGGGTGGCGTTGCCGTTGAACCAGCCCGCGTCCACGGTGACATCGCCGTTGAAGGTGGTGTCGTCGGGTGACAGACCGAGACCGGAGATCGAGGTGTAGAAGCCGAGTTGGGCGTTGATGTTGTTGTACGTGCCGGGCTTGAACAGCAGTTGGTAGCGTCCCGAACCGAACTGCGCCGACTCCTGCCGGCGGAAGATCTCGTCCAGCCTGCCCTGGATATTGGGCGTCGACGGGTCGAAGACCACCACGTTCGGACCGAGATCACCGCCGCCCGGCAGGGCCGCGGCGGCGGTACGCGCGGACGCGGGCGAGGACAGGGCGAGCATGCTCGGAGCGGACACGGCCGCTGCCATGGCGCCGAGAACCGTACGGCGTGCGGGGGGAGTGGGCATGGCGGCTCTCCTTGTTCAAAGTGTGAACGGTGGGGGTGCTGGGGAGCGCTCTCTCACTCAGGCATGTTCACGGCATGTGAACAGCGCGTCAAGGGAGATGACCGGTTCCGCACCGCGCCGACACCCGATCGGCCGCCCAACCAGCCCTGGGATGGGGCGATATGAGGAGCTGTTCCGGCTGATCGAGCGCGCTTCACGGAGTGCGGTATTGCATTCACGAAGTGTCGATTCCACTGGACAGGGGTTCATGTGCCGCAGGTGCCTTGACACCTTCCGGGGCTGCTTCTACGTTCCACGAGAGCGCTCTCTCGCTGTGGTCTCCTCAGCCCCGCCCCTCCGTGCGGGCTGTCTCCGAGCTCCCCCACCTCTCCCGAAGGAGAGCCATGCGCCCACGTCTTCTCTTCGCCTCCGCCGCGGCCGTCGTCGCCGCGCTGACGGCCGCGACGGTTCCGAGCGCGGCCGGCACGCCCCGGGCCGCGGCCGCCGCCTGGGACAGTGACCTCGCCGCCGCGGCCCAGAGCGCGAACCCGGCCGCCGCCACCGCGTCCGGCAGTGAGAACGCCGGCCTGGGGCCCGGCGCCGCCTTCGACGGCAACGGCGCGACCCGATGGTCGAGCAACGCCGCCGACGACGCCTGGATCCGGATCGACCTGGGCCAGACCCTCCGTATCGACCGGGTCACCCTCGGCTGGGAGGCGGCCTACGGCAAGAAGTACGTCCTGGAGGTGTCGGGCGACGGCGCCGGCTGGCGGCCCTTCTACACCGAGAACGCGGGCACCGGCGGGACCGTCACCGCGCACACCTACCCGCAGGAGGTCAGGGGCCGGTACATACGTCTGCGCGGAGTCGAACGCGCCACGCCCTACGGCTACTCGCTGTACTCCTTCAAGATCTACGGCGGCACCCCGGCCCCCGCCTCCACCACCCGGGCCAATCTCGCGCTCCACCACCCGGCCTACACCAACCTCTATCAGCACGCGGGGAATTCGCCGGCGTTCGTCACCGACGGCGGCTGGCCCGCCGGGCTCAAGGGCGACCAGACGCGATGGGCGAGCGACTGGAACGCCGATCGCTGGGTCTCCGTCGACCTCGGCGCCTCCTCCACCATCAACAGCGTGGACCTGTACTGGGAAGCCGCGTACGCCGTCGACTACGAGCTCCAGGTCTCGGACGACAACAGGACCTGGCGCACCGTCCACCGCCCGTCCGCCGCCGAGGTCGCCGCGCGCCGCGCCGACATCAAGTCCCCGGCCGAGGCGGCCGGGCGCCATGACACCGTCACGCTCTCCACACCCGCCACCGGGCGCTACGTACGTATGCTCGGCAAGGAGCGGCGCTCGTTCTACAACCCGGCGCCCGCCACGGCCCCATTCGGTTACTCGCTCTACGAGTTCCAGGTGTGGGGCACCGGCGGCAGCGCGGCGGCGGCCTATCCCGCGCTCCCCGGCGAGCAGGGGGGCACGTACCGTACGACGTTCTTCGACGACTTCACGGGTGCCTCGCTCGACCGCTCGAAGTGGCGGGTCGTGCGAACCGGCCAGGAGATGGGCTCGGTCAACGGTGAGGCCCAGGCGTATGTCGACTCCCCCGACACCGTCCGTACCGCGAACGGCAGTCTGGTCCTGACCCCGAAGTACTGCAAGGGCTGCACCCAGGCGGGCGGCGGCACGTACGACTTCACCTCGGGGCGCATCGACACCCACACGAAGTTCGACTTCACCTACGGCAGGGTCAGCGCCCGGCTGAGGCTTCCCGTGGGCGACGGCTACTGGCCCGCCTTCTGGCTGCTCGGCAGCGATGTCGACGACCCGGCCGTGTCCTGGCCCGCCTCGGGCGAGACGGACATCATGGAGAACATCGGCTACGGAAACTGGACCAGCAGCGCCCTGCACGGGCCGGGCTACTCCGCCGACGGCAACATCGGCGCGCAGCAGTACTACCCCGGCGGGGGAAGCGCGGACCAGTGGCACACCTACGCGGTCGAGTGGACGCCCACCACCATGCGGTTCTCCGTGGACGACCGGATCGTCCAGGAGACGACCCGCGACAAGCTGGAGTCCACGCGCGGTCAGTGGGTCTTCGGCCACAACCAGTACGTGATCCTCAACTTCGCCCTCGGCGGCGCCTATCCGGCCGGCTGGAACAAGGTCACCACGCCCTACTGGGGTCTGCCGCAGTCCAGCGTCGACCGTATCGCCCAGGGCGGCATCCAGGCCGAGATCGACTGGGTGAGGGTCGAGCAGAAGGGCTGACGGTGTGCCGACGGGGAGGGCGCGGATATAAAAGAGTCCATGGATGCCGACTCCCCGCGCCCTTCCCGCCCGGTGACACTGGAGGACGTGGCCCGCGTCGCCGGTGTGTCCCGGGCCACGGTGTCCCGGGTCATCAACGAGACACCCACGGTGGACCGGACGCTCCGCGACGCCGTGGAGAACGCCGTGGCCGCCACGGGGTACGTACCCAACCGCGCCGCCCGCTCGCTCGTGACCCGGCGGACGGGTTCGGTGGCGCTCGTGGTCTCCGAACAGGAGAAGCGCCACGCCGCCGCGCCCTTCCTCGGCCGGGTGTTCACCGACCCGCACTTCGGGCGCGTCGTCAGCGGGCTGGTCGATGTGCTGCGGCCCGCCGGCGTCCATCTCGTCCTGATGCTGGTGGACGACGAGGCATCCCGCCTCCAGACCCTCTCGTATCTGCGCCAAGGGCATGTGGACGGAGTGGTGCTGATCTCCTCGCACGTGGACGACCCGCTGCCGCGGCTGCTCGCCGACACCCGGCTGCCCGCCGTGCTGTCGGGGCGTCCGCGCCGCGACTCCTCGCTCGCGTTCGTGGAGGCCGACCAGCGCGGGGGAGCCCGGCTGGCCGCCGGTCATCTGGTGTCCCTGGGACGGACCCGGATCGGTTCGGTGGCCGGACCGCAGGACATGCCCGCGGCCCGGGAGCGCCTGGAGGGTTTCCGCGCGGCCCTGGCGGAGCACGGCATCCGCGATGTCCCGTGGGCGGAGGGCGACTTCACCCATACCGGGGGCGCCTCGGCCGTACGGGAGCTGCTCACGCGGCGGCCGGATCTGGACGGGCTGTTCGTGGCGTCCGACCTCATGGCGCTCGGCGCGCTGCCGGTCCTCCAGCGCGCGGGCAGGAACGTGCCGCGGGACGTGGCGGTGGTGGGCTTCGACGACAGCCATGCCGCCCAGTCCTGCGATCCGCCGCTGACCACCGTACGGCAGCCGGTCGAGGAGATGGCCTCCGCGACGGCCCAGCTCCTGCTGCGCCGGATCGCCAGGCCCGGCCAGGCCGTACGGTCGGAGCTGTTCACGCCCGAGCTCGTGATCAGGGAGTCCGCCTGAGCGACCGGCGGGCGGAGCGGGGATCAACGCCGCTCCGCCGCCGGCTCTCCGGTCGTCAGCCGGGGAACGTTCGACCGCGCGCCGTAGGTGAAGGCGCGGACCCGGTACGAGGCGCGTTTCTCGGTGGGGAGCGTGATCAGACCGCAGGAGTTGATGTCGGGGTCGAGGACAGCGACCGGCGCGTAAGCGGAACCTCCCCGGGGGCGCGCCTCCAGCAGGAAACCCTCTTCGTCCGAGGCGTGATCGGTCCAGGTGAACAGAATGCCGTTCGCATGCTTGACCACGGCCTTGAGCCCGGAAGGCGCGGCGGGTGCGCCGTCCCGGACGGAACGACCGGTCGCGGACCGTCCGGGATCGCTGCGCGGAGCCAGCCAGTCGTGGGGGGACGCCTGCTCCGCCGCGGTCAGTTCGCCCGGCGGCAGGGCGACATCGACCGGCGCCGACGCCGGGCCGCCGAAGGTCCGGAGCCGGTAGAAGAAGGTCGTACGCGGCATCAGGTCGGGGTGACGGTAGGCCGTCACGCCGGGAGGCAGGTACTGGAGGACGGTGTACGGGCCCGCCTCGTCCGTCGCGAACTCCAGCACGTGGCCGGAGGCACCGGGCGCGCCGCCCCGCCAGCTGAGATCGATATCGGTGGGGGTGGTGAGGACCGCGCGGAGCGTGGCGCCCGCTCCGTCGCCGGTCCGCGGTGTGTCCGGGGTGACGGCGGCTCCGCCCGGGGCGGTGGCGGACCCCCGGGCGGGGCGCTCGGCCGGCGGCTGCGTGGAACACGCCGCTGCCGCCAGCGCGAGCGCGACGGCCGGCACCGCGGCTCGGATGGCTCGGCGCACGGACGGGTCCGCTACTTGCGCCAGAAGCGGACGTCGCTCCAGACCACCGTGGCCGGTCCGTTGCCGCTGTTGGTGCGGTAGGCGCCGAACTTGTCGTAGAAGCTGCCGCCGGGGCTGTCGTACGTGTGCTTGAGCGACCCGTTGATGTACGTACGGTGCGAGGTGCCGACCTGGTGGACGGTGTTGACGCGGACCGTCGCGCCGACGGTGCCGGCGTTCGAGAGCGTGTCGCCGCCGTGGACGGCGTACAGCCGCCCGCCGCGTTCGGCGGCCAGCATGAAGTAGGGGCCGGCGGCGGACTCGTTGAACGTCTGCTTGAGGCTGATGCGCGTACCGCTCAGGCTGCTGATGCGGAAGTAGCCCTCGAACTGCCGGGTGCCTCCGGTGTAGGTGGCGTACCGGCGTTCGGCGCGCTGGTCGCCGCTCGCGGTGGAGCAGCTGAGCGTGAACGTCAGACCGTCGACCTGACCGCACCCCCGCTCCTGGACCGTGAAGGTGGGCGAGACGGAGGTCCACCCGCCGGGCTCCACCTCGGCGGAGGCGTGCGGGACGGCGAGGAATGAGGAAGCACCCACCGCGGCGAGAACCGTGAACGTCCGAAGGCGTGTGAACATGTCTCACTTCCCTCTCTGGGGGGAGGACGCAACCAGAGCGCGCATTCCCTCTGCGTTTCACGTATGTGAACACTGGCTCTGGTTTTGAATGGTTGAGGGGAAGATAGGACTGGACCAACCACCCGTCAAGAGCCCTCCGGGAGGGAGCTGTTGGCGATACGGAACGCGTCAGAAGTTGATCATGTGTCCGGCCAGACCGTGGACCGCCTCCTTGACCGCCTCGCCCAGCGTCGGATGGGCGTGCACATTACGTGCCACCTCATGGACCGTCAGGTCCCACTGCTGGGCGAGCGTCAGCTCCGGCAGCAGCTCGGTGACCTCGGGGCCGATCAGATGCGCGCCCAGCAGCTCGCCGTACCGGCTGTCGCTGATCAGCTTCACGAAACCGACCGGGTCGCCCAGACCGTGCGCCTTGCCGTTCGCCGTGAAGGGGAACTTCACCACCTTCACCTCATGGCCCCGCTCGCGCGCCTGCTCCTCGGTCCAGCCGAAACTGGCGATCTGCGGCTGGCAGTAGGTGGCGCGCGGGATCATCACGAAGTCCAGCTCCATGGTCTCCGCGCCGGCGATCGTCTCGGCCGCGATCACCCCCATCGACTCCGCGGCGTGGGCCAGCATCAGCCGCGCCGTGACATCCCCGATCGCAAAGATGTGCGGCACGCTGGTACGGCCGCGCCCGTCCACGTCGATCGCTCCGCGCTCGGTCAGCCGGACGCCGGTGTTCTCCAGGCCGTAGCCGGCGATACGCGGCGCGAAGCCGATCGCCTGGAGGACCTTGTCGGTCTCCAGCACCTGCCGCTGCCCGTCGCGCGAGACGGTGACCCGTACCTTCGCCGACGGATCGCTGTCGTCGATCGCCTCGACCCGGGTGGAGGTCAGCACCTCGATGCCCAGACGCCGGTAGTGCTTGGCGAGCTCCTTGGAGATCTCGGCGTCCTCCAACGGCACCAGCCGGTCGAGGAATTCGACGACCGTGACCTTCACCCCGTAGTTGTGCAGCACGTACGCGAACTCGACACCGATGGCGCCCGCCCCGGCGATGACGATGCTCTCGGGCAGCGTGTCGGAGAGGATCTGCTCCTCGTAGGTGACGACCCGCTCGCTCAGGGAGGTCCCCGGCAGCAGCCGGGTCGTGGTCCCCGTCGCGACGATGCAGTGGTCGAACGTCAGGGTCTCCGTACCGCCCGCCGACAGCGCGACCTGGAGAGTGCGGTCATCGATGAACATGCCGCGGCCGTCGTACTCGGCGATGCCGTTCTTCTTCATCAGATAGTGCACGCCGGCCACCCGGCCGTCGGCGACCTTGCGGCTGCGCGTGAACGCCTCCCTGTAGTCGAAGCTGACCCGTCCCTCCACCCGGATTCCGAAGGTCTTCGCCTCCTGGGTGAAGATGTGCGCGAGTTCGGCGTTGCGCAACAGCGCCTTCGAGGGGATGCACCCCACGTTCAGACAGACACCGCCCCAGTACTTCGCCTCGACGACTGCCGTCCGCAGGCCGAGTTGCGTCGCGCGGACCGCTGCGGTGTATCCGCCCGGTCCCGCGCCGAGGACCACGACATCAAAGTGTGTACTCATGATCCACACCATAGGCACCGAAAGCGTCGCCCGAGCACATCTCGGGGCAATCGTGCTGCCCCTCACACGACATGTGCTACCGCACGAAACGGGGCAGCCACTTCGCCCGGTAGCCGGGGTGGCTCGCGTGCTCGGCCGCCATCTGCCGGACGACGAACCCCAGCCCGACGGCGCGGCCCGACGGGAAGTCGTCGGCGGGACGGTCGGTGTCCAGGTGGGACACCTCCTCGTACTCGTCGAGGAGGACCCGGCTCGTCTCGATGCGCCGGAGGGTGTACTCCGGGTTCTGGTGGGCGATGTGCTCGTCGTAGCCGCGCGTCCGCACCGTGAACGCGATCCCGCCGGTACGGTCGTGGATCTCGCCCGGCATCTCGGGCGGACACCGCCAGCGCTCCTCGCCGGCCTCCAGCGCGCGTCCGGCCTCCTCGGCGAGGCGCGCCCGCACGAACGCCAGCAGGTCCGCGTTGTCGTCAGTCATCAGCTTCTCGGTCCTTTACCGTCACGGGCGCGGGGGAGGAAGACCTGCGTCCCGGGCACGTTCTACCGTCCAGCAGAGGATGCCGTACAAACGGCACGGCGCATGAGGATCGCGGGCGTGGGGTAAGCGGTTCCTGGCCGCCGGATGGAAACGCGGTAGAACGGTGTATATCCGGCAACGAGCAGCACTCACGAGAGGAGACGTCATGTCATCGAAGCGGCGCCGCAAGAAGAAGGCGCGTCGTAAGAACGGCGCCAACCACGGCCGACGGCCCCAGTCCTGAGCGGAAGACTCCTCCGTACGGACTACCTCCCGTGGCCCCCGCCGGCCCTCGCGGCACGAGCCGCGCGGGCCCGACGGGAACCGGAGCGGCGCGGAACGGTGAGCGGATCAGGCCTCGCCGCCCAGGACCTTCCAGACCCGGGTCGCCACATGCAGATTGAGGCGGGTCTCGACATCGCCCAGATCGTGCCCGCCGATCTCGCGCAGGCGCTGGAGCCGGTAGCGCAGCGTGCTGCGGTGGATGCCGAGGGCCGAGGCCGCGCCGTCGTAGTTTCCGCCCGCCTCGAAATACTGGGAGAGGGTACGGACCAGATCGCCCCGGTGGGCCGCGTCGTAGTCGAGGAGCGGGCCGAGCCACTCGCGCACGTACCCCTCGATCTCCCGGTAGTCGTCGCCCGTACCGATGATCCGGTACAGGCCCAGATCGTCGAACGAGGTCGCGCCGTGCGGGGCGCGTGAGCGCTGCCGTACCTCCAGTGCGCGCAGCGCCTCCTGGTAGGAGCGCGGGATCTCGGCCGGGGAATCGCAGCGGCTGCCGATCCCGATCGCTCCCGCGCGCGAGCCCAGTTCCTGGGAGACCGCCAGATACAGCTCCTCACCCTTGGGACGGCCCTGGACCACCAGGACCGCCCGGCCCGAGCGCCTGGCCACCAGCGACCGGAGCCCCAGACCGGCCGCCGCACCGGCCACCGCCTGGACGAACGCGTCGTCGGCGGTCAGCCCCGTCCACCCCACCGCGACCAGATGCTGCGCGCCGTGCAGATCGTGGCCGACGGCCGCGGCGCGTGCGAAGGCGCTCTCGTCGTCCGTACCGGTGATCAGATCGTCGACCAGCTCTCGGCGCAGCCGCAGCTCCATCTCGGCCAGGCTGCGCAGATGCGCCATCTCCAGGGCCAGCGCGTCGCACGCGTGGTCGAGCGCGAACTCCTCCCGCTCCCCCGCCGCCCCCTCGGGATCGACCAGGGAGACGGTGCCGAGGATCTCGCCGCGATGGCGGGCGACGGCGGTGAGCCGGTGGCCCACATACACCGGGCGCGGGTCCCGGATCGCGTCGAGGATCAGCTGCTCCTGGCGTCCCGGGTCGGGCTTCGGGTACGGGTCGGGGCAGCCGGGGCCGGCCCAGGCCCGCAGATTGCCGAACTGGTCCTCCACGACGGCGGGGAAGCCGGTCAGCCGGTGGACCGTCCACGCGATGCCCGCCTCGGTGTCCCCGGTGGCCGTGGCACCGCTCAGCGCGTCGTGCACCGACCGCCGGTAGGACAGTTCGGACTCCACGGCGGCGAGCCGCGCGCGGGCGGCGGCCCCGTCCTGGCGTGCCCGGCTCAGCTCGGCGGCGTACTCCCGCTCCCGGCGACGGGCCGCGGCGCCCGCCACGGCCGCGCCGGTCTGCCGCGCCAGCAGGCCGAGCAGCGCGATGTCGTCGTCGCCCGGCCGCCGCCCGGCGCTCACGACCAGATATCCGGCCGGAGTGCTTCCGGCTCGCCCGACGGGTGCCTGGAGGGCGAACGCCCATGACCACTCCCGGCCGGGCAGCCGGACGGCGCCGTCCTGGCCGGCGAGGCCGTCGACCTGGCTGTCCAGCGCCCGGCTCATGGCGGCGGCGGGGGCGCGGGAGTCCAGTGGGCAGCGGACCAGCCGTCCGTCGGCGGGCAGATATCCGGCCTCGGTACGCCACGGGCCGAGCCGCGTGACCCAGGAGGCGGCCAGCCGCAGCACCTCGCGCTCGTCACGGCCGTCGGACAGGGCGCCCGACAGCGCCATCAGACGGTGGAGGCGGGAGGACCGGCTGCCCGGGGGTTCCGGTGCTCCGGTTCTTCCGGCGGCCGTGCTCATCTCCCTGGTCCGGCACCTTCCCGAAGAGAGTCGCCCCCCAGGACAACTTTACCGAGCGACCGGGGCCGCGCATCCGGTCCGCCCGGTGGCACGCCTGTACCGGCAGGTGCAGTCACCGCCTGGATTTCGACCTCTCAGGAGCAGGAATCGGCACGGCTCCCTCGTCAGGCTGGAGAGGACGAACCCTGTCCCGAGGGCTGTGCACCCCGAGGGCGGCGAACGAAGGCAGTGGACGCAAGGGAGCACCTCATGGCCAAGGCAGTCGGCATCGACCTGGGCACCACCAATTCGGTGATCGCCGTGTGGGAGGGCGGTGAAGCGACGGTCCTCCCCAACGCCGAGGGCTCCCGCACCACCCCCTCCGTCGTCGGCTTCACCGACTCCGGCGAACGGCTCGTGGGCCAGCTGGCCCGCCGGCAGGCGATCCTCAACCCCAAGGGCACCATCTACTCGGCCAAGCGGTTCATCGGCCGGCACTTCGACGAGGTCGCGGACGAGATCAAGGCGGTGACGTACGACGTCGTGCCGGGCGAGAACGGCGTGGCCCGGTTCGACATCCGCGGCAAGCTGTACGCGCCGGAGGAGATCAGCGCGCTCGTGATACGCAAGCTCGCCGAGGACGCCTCGAAGTCGCTGGGCGAGCGGGTCACGGAGGCCGTCATCACCGTACCGGCGTACTTCAACGACGCCCAGCGCACGGCGACCAAGGACGCGGGACGGATCGCGGGCCTGGACGTGCTGCGCATCATCAACGAGCCGACCGCGGCGGCCCTGGCGTACGGCATGGACAAGAAGGAGCACGAGACGGTGCTCGTCTTCGACCTCGGCGGCGGCACCTTCGACGTGTCCATCCTGGACGTCGGTGACGGTGTGGTGGAGGTACGTTCCACCGCGGGTGACACGCACCTCGGCGGCGACGACTTCGACCGCCGGCTGGTCGACCATCTCGCGGACACGTTCCAGCGGGAGAACGGGATCGATCTGCGCGAGGACACCCAGGCGCTGCAACGGCTCTTCGAGGCGGCGGAGAAGGCCAAGACCGAGCTGAGCTCGGTGACGCAGACCCAGGTCAGCCTGCCGTTCATCACCGCCGACGCCACCGGCCCCAAGCATCTGACGGAATCCGTCATGCGCTCCACCTTCGAGCAGATCACCGCCGACCTGGTGGACCGCTGCCTGGGCCCCGTCCAGCAGGCGCTGTCCGACGCGAAGGTGACCGACAGCGATATCGACGAGGTCATCCTGGTCGGCGGCTCGACCCGGATCCCGGCCGTGCAGGCGCTGGTCCGGCGGCTGACCGGCGGCAAGGACCCCAATATGAGCGTCAACCCGGACGAGGTGGTGGCGCTGGGCGCCGCCGTGCAGGCCGGGGTGCTCAAGGGCGAGGTCAAGGACGTACTGCTGCTGGACGTCACCCCGCTCTCGCTGGGTGTGGAGACACGCGGTGGCGTGATGACGAGGATCGTGGAGCGGAACACCACGATCCCGGTCCGCCGCACCGAGACCTTCTCCACGGCCGAGGACAACCAGCCCGCCGTCGATGTCGTCGTCCTCCAGGGCGAGCGCGAGCGCGCGGCCGACAACCGGGTGCTGGGCCGCTTCCAGCTGACCGACATCCGCCCGGCGCCGCGCGGGGAACCGCAGGTCGAGGTCACCTTCGACATCGACGCGAACGGCATCCTCCATGTGACCGCACGCGACAAGGACACCGGCAAGGAACAGGGCATCACCCTCAGCGAGGGTTCCAACCTCGAACCGTCCGAGGTGGAGCGCATGATCGCCGAGGCGGACCGCAACCGCGGCGAGGACCAGGCGCTGCGGCAGGCCGTGGACGCCCGCAACGAGCTGGACGCCATCGCCTACCAGGTGGAACGCAGACTGGGCGAGCTGGGCGACAACGCGCCCGAGCACGAGCGGGCCCGCGCCCAACTGCTGGTCTCCGACGCCCGGCAGGCCGTCAAGGGCGAGGAAACGCTGGACCGGGTCAGGTCGCTGACCTCCGAACTCCAGCAGGTCCACCAGGCGCTGGCCGCCCGGCCGGCCGGTCCCGCCGGACCGTCGGAGCCCGGTGGCCCGCCCCCGGCGAGCGGCGCCGGAGGCGATGACGACGTCGTGGACGCCGACTTCGACCGGAACTGAGGTCACACCATGGCCACCGAGCCGGAAGAGCCGGAACCGGTACCGCCGCCGGACGAAGCGGAGAGCGCGGCTGCGCCCGAGGAGGCCGGGACCGCCGATCAGGCCGGTCAACCGGACGACATCCAGAAGGACTTGGCCGAGGCCCAGGACGCCTGGCGGCGCGCGCTCGCCGATCTCGACAATCTGCGCAAGCGCCACGCCCGGGAGCTGGAGGGGGTACGGGAGGCCGAGCGCGCCCGTACCGCCGCCGCGTGGCTTCCCGTACTCGACCATCTCGAACTGGCCCTGACCCACGCCGGCGCCGATCCCGACTCGATCGTTCAGGGTGTCGAGGCCGTACGCGACCAGGCCGTGGAGGTACTGGCCGGGCTCGGCTATCCGCGCCAGGAGGAGAGCGGTGTGCCGTTCGACCCGAACAGGCACGAGGTGGTCCGGGTCGTCGACGATCCGGACACCGAGCCGGGGACCGTCGTGGAGGTCCTGCGTCCCGGATACGGGGATGACGGCCGCCAGCTGCGCCCGATGGCCGTGGCGGTCAGCCGGCGACGGGAGTGAGGGCGCATGGCGCAGGACTACTACCAGGTGCTGGGCGTCCCCCGCTCGGCGACTCAGGAGGAGATCCAGCAGGCCTACCGGAAGCTGGCCCGTCGCCACCACCCGGACGTCAACAAGGACCCGAAGGCGGAGGAACGCTTCAAGGACGTCAACGAGGCGTACAACGTCCTGGCCGACCCGGGCACCCGGGCGCGTTACGACCGGTTCGGCCCGGACTTCCGGCAGATCCCCGAGGACTACGACGAGCGGGTGGCCGCGGGCGCCGGCGGCGGGGGCCGGGCCTCCACCGGCGGCGGCGTGCGCTTCGCCCAGGGGCCGGGCGGCGCCTACCAGGACGTGGACTTCGAGGATCTCTTCGGCGGCCTGTTCGGCGGGCGCGGCGGGCCTCGCAGGACCGTCCCGGGCGCCGACCAGGAGGCCGAGGTGGAGCTGTCCGTGGAGGAGGCGTACCGGGGCGGGCGGCGCGGGGTCAGCCTCGCCGGACCGGAGGGGCGGCGCGATTACCAGGTCACCATTCCCCGGGGGGTGCGGGACGGGCAGCGGATCCGG
Organism: Streptomyces scopuliridis; assembly: GCF_042790125.1. Lineage (GTDB taxonomy): Bacteria > Actinomycetota > Actinomycetes > Streptomycetales > Streptomycetaceae > Streptomyces > Streptomyces scopuliridis_A. The sequence goes on along the minus strand of NZ_JBHTZS010000003.1, from coordinate 246,884 downwards.
CTGGCCGGCGAGGGCGGCCGGGGCAGCCGTGACGCGCCCGCCGGTGACCTGTATCTACGGGTGCGTATCAAGCCCCACGAGCGCTACCGGCTGGACGGCCGCGACATCCACGTCCGGCTGCCCGTGACGCCCTGGGAGGCGGCTCTCGGCGCGACCGTGCCGCTGGCCACCCCGGGCGGCACCGCCAAGGTCACCGTCCCGCCCGGCTCCTCCAGTGGGCGCCGGCTGCGGCTGCGCGGCGAGGGCATGCCCCACCCACGCGGCACCGACGGTGATCTGTACGCCGAGGTGCGGGTGATGGTCCCGCCGCACCCCACCGACCGTGAACGCGCGCTGTTCGAGGAGCTGTCGGCCGCGTCCGGATTCGACCCGAGGAGGCCGGGATGACGCCCGATCAACGGCGACGACGGCCGGACGCGGCGACCGTCCGGGTCTATGAGCTGGTGCCCGTCCGCAGGCTCAGTCTGGAGAGCGTGGCCCGTAGCTCCGGGCTGCACCCCGAGATGGTCCGGCGCCTGGTGGCCCTGGGGCTGGTGGACGCCGCCCGGGACCCCGCGGGCCGGCTCTGGTTCGACCCGTCCGCCCCGCGCACGCTGGCCCGTATCCAGCGGCTGCGGGCCGGACTCCCCCTCAACTACGCCTCCATCGGGCTGGTACTGGACCTGCTGGACCGGATCAGTCTGCTGGAGGCCGCGCTGCGCCGTACCGGCGCGAGGAGTGACGACCTGCCATGGACATGAACCGCCTCACCCAGAAGTCCCAGGAAGCCCTGCAGGACGCCCAGAGCGCGGCCGTGCGCCTCGGGCACACCGAAGTCGACGGGGAGCATCTGCTGCTGGCGCTGCTCGGCCAGCGGGACGGGCTCATCCCCCGGCTGCTCGACCAGGCCGGCGTCGATCCGGCCGCGCTGCACACGGCCGTGGAAGGCGAGCTGTCCCGCAGGCCCAGGTCGACCGGCCCGGGAGCCGCGCCCGGCCAGGTGTTCGTCACCCAGCGGCTGTCGCGGCTGCTGGAGACCGCCGGGCAGGAGGCCGGACGGCTCAAGGACGAGTACGTCTCCGTCGAGCATCTGATGATGGCGCTGGCCGACGAGGGCTCCGCCACCGCCGCGGGGCGGCTGCTCAAGGACCACGGGCTCACCAAGGAGGCGTTCCTCTCCGCGCTCACCCGCGTCCGGGGCCATCAGCGCGTCACCTCCGCGACCCCGGAGGCCGCCTACGAGGCCCTGGAGAAGTACGGCCGCGACCTGGTCGCCGAGGCCCGTAGCGGCACGCTGGACCCGGTGATCGGCCGGGACGCCGAGATACGGCGGGTGACCCAGATCCTCAGCCGCAAGACCAAGAACAACCCGGTGCTGATCGGTGACCCGGGGGTCGGCAAGACCGCGATCGTGGAGGGCCTCGCGCAGCGGATCGTCCGGGGCGATGTGCCCGAGGGGCTGCGCGACCGTACCGTCTTCGCGCTCGACATCGCCTCGCTGGTGGCCGGGGCCAAGTACCGCGGAGAGTTCGAGGAACGGCTCAAGGCGGTCCTCGGCGAGGTCAAGGCGGCCGGCGGACGGATCCTGCTCTTCCTCGACGAACTGCACACGGTGGTCGGCGCCGGCGGCGCCGAAGGGGCGGTGGACGCCGGGAACATGCTCAAGCCGATGCTCGCGCGCGGCGAGCTGCACATGATCGGCGCCACCACCCTGGACGAGTACCGCAAGCGCATCGAGTCCGACGCCGCGCTGGAGCGCCGCTTCCAGCAGGTCATGGTGGACGAGCCGAGCGTGGAGGACACCGTCTCCATCCTGCGCGGACTGCGCGAGCGCCTGGAGGTCTTCCACGGTGTGCGGATCCAGGACACGGCGCTGGTCGCCGCGGCGACGCTCAGCCACCGCTATATCTCGGACCGCTTCCTGCCCGACAAGGCGATCGATCTGGTGGACGAGGCCTGCGCCCGGATGCGTACCGAGATCGACTCGATGCCCGCCGAACTGGACGAGCTGACGCGGCGGGTGACCCGGCTGGAGATCGAGGAGGCGGCGCTCGCCAAGGAGACCGACCCGGCCAGTGTGACCAGGCTGGCGGAGCTGCGCGGGGAGCTGGCCGATGTACGGGCCGAGGCCGACGCCCGGCACGCCCAGTGGGAGTCCGAGCGCCAGGCCATCCGTAAGGTCCAGGAGCTGCGGCAGGAACTGGAACGGGTCCGTCAGGAGGCCGACGAGGCCGAACGGGCCTATGACCTCAACCGCGCCGCCGAACTGCGCTACGGGACGCTCACCGATCTGGAACGCCGCCTCGCCGCCGAGGAGGAGCAGCTGCGCACCAAACAGGGCGAGACCCGGCTGCTGCGCGAGGTGGTCACCGAGGACGAGATCGCCGAGATCGTCGCCGCGTGGACCGGCATTCCGGTGAGCCGTCTCCAGGAGGCCGAGCGCGAGAAGCTGCTGCGGCTGGACGAGATCCTTCAGGAGCGGGTGATCGGGCAGGACGAGGCCGTACGGCTGGTGGCCGACGCGATCATCCGGGCCCGGTCCGGGATCCGTGATCCGCGCCGTCCGATCGGGTCGTTCATCTTCCTGGGCCCGACCGGGGTGGGCAAGACGGAGCTGGCGAAGACCCTCGCGGCGGCGCTCTTCGACTCCGAGGAGAGCATGGTCCGCCTCGACATGAGCGAGTACCAGGAACGGCACACGGTCAGCCGGCTCGTCGGCGCCCCGCCCGGATACGTGGGGTACGAGGAGGGCGGCCAGCTCACCGAGGCCGTCCGCCGCAAGCCGTACTCGGTGGTTCTGTTCGACGAGATCGAGAAGGCCCACGCCGATGTCTTCAACACCCTGCTCCAGATCCTGGACGACGGCCGGATCACCGACGCGCAGGGGCGGACCGTCGACTTCCGCAACACCGTCGTCATCATGACCTCCAACATCGGCTCGCCCTATCTGCTGGACGCGAGCGCGGACGGTGAGATCAAGCCCGACGCCCGCGCGCAGGTGATGGCCGAACTCCGCGCGCACTTCCGGCCGGAGTTCCTCAACCGCGTGGACGACATCGTGCTCTTCAAGCCGCTCGGCCTGACCCAGATCGAGCGGATCGTGGACCTCCAGTTCGATGAACTGCGCCGGCGTCTCGCGGAGCGCAGGATCACGGTGGACCTCACCGAGCCGGCCCGCGAACTCATCGCCCACCAGGGCTTCGACCCGGTGTACGGGGCCCGGCCGCTGCGGCGCTATATCTCGCACGAGGTCGAGACGCTGATCGGACGCGCGCTGCTGCGCGGGGAGGCGGCGGACGGTTCGCGTATCACGGTGGACGCCCAGAACGGCGAACTGGTCGTCACGTACCGGGACCCGTCCGAGTCCGCACCGGAGGAGTGAGGGCCGTGGCCGGGAAAGCGAGGGCGGTGACGGGGGAGGTGAGGGCCATGGCCACGGACGCCGACTGGCATGTCTCCATGGTGCGGCCCGTCACCCCCCGTACCCCCGACGGCTGTGAGGAGTGCCTGCGGCTCGGCGCGCCCTGGGAACGGCTGCGGCTCTGCCTGACCTGCGGCCATGTCGGCTGCTGCGACTCCTCCCCGCTACGGCACGCCCGCGCCCACGCCGCCTCCCTCGGCCATCCGCTGGTGGCGCCCCTGGAGCCCGGCGAGGACTGGCGCTGGTGCTATATGCACGAGGCGTTCGTCTGACGGCGGGGTTCCGGCCCCGGGTTGCCGTGTGCGCCGCGGCGCCGGAGCCTGTCAGAGCGGGAAGGCGCGAATCTTCGAGGCACGCTGTGAGGCAGGGGTCGATTTCATGACAGAGAGTGAGAGCCCGCGGTTCGAATACGCGCCGGTGGTGGTCCTGCCGGTGCAGGACGGGGAACGGCCCTTCCGGCTGGTGGAGATCCACGGCGAGCTGGCGGGCAAGGCGTTCTCGATCGAGGATGTGTACGAGTACGCCTTCGCGCTGGGCCTGAAGGGCGCCGATCTGGACGACCCGGAGAAGGTCCGGTGGGTGGGCGGCGACCAGTACAGCTGGAATGTCCGGCACTGGAGGAAGTGACAGAGAGGCGTCGCCGACGACGCGGCATGCCGCTGCCCGCCTCCCGGTGGACGGGGGCGGGCAGCGGCACGACACCGGACACCTGGTCCGGTCGGTCACCTCACCGGTCAGCCCGCCGCCTTCTCGGCGAACTCCGTGGTGTAGGTCTTGCTCAGATCGACCGTGGCGTTCTTGAGATTGGGGTTGAACGCCTTCAGGACGCGCTCCACGGTCTCCGGGCCGTCGGCGGGCATCACACCGTCCGTGGTGAACATCGGCAGGGTGCTCTTGATCGCCTGCGCGTACAGCTCCTTGCCGCCCTGCGCGTAGTCGGCGGGCATCTTCGCCGCGATCTCCTCAGGGGAGTGGGTCGACATCCACTTCAGCGTCTTCACGAACGCGTTGGCCAGCTTCTGCACCGTCTCCTTGTTGCTGTTGACCCAGTCGGTGTTCATATAGAGGCTGGAGGAGGGGTACGGACCGCCGAGCGCCGCCTTGGAGCCCTCGGGCGTCCGCATGTCGATGAGGACCTTGCCGAGCTTCTTGTCCAGGATCTGCGCGACCGTCGGGTCGGTCGTCATGCCTCCGTCGATCGACCCCTGCTGAAGCGCCGAGATGAAGGTCTGGCCCGCTCCCACCGCGACCGGGGTGAACTGCTCCGTCTGCACGCCGTCGTTGACCGCGAGGTACTTGGTGAGGAAGTCGGTGGACGAGCCGAGGCCGGTGACCCCGAGCTTCTTGCCCTTGAAGTCCTTCGGGGAGGTGATGGTGGCGGCCGCCTTGTTGGAGACGACCTCGACCTCGCCCGAGGCGTGCGAGAACTGCACCACGGACTCCACCTGCTTGCCCTTGACCTGGAGATCGAGCGTGTGGTCGTAGAAGCCGACGACACCCTGCACATCGCCGGAGACGAGCGAGGTGGTGGCCTGCACGCCGGCCGGCTCGGTCAGCAGCTCCACCTCGACGCCCTCGTCCTTGAAGTAGCCGAGCTTCTGGGTGAGCATCGCGGGCAGATAGATGACCTTGTCCAGGCCGCCCACCATGATCTTGACCTTGCCGCCGGAGCCGGAGGCCGAGGAGTCGCCGCCGCCACAGGCGGTGAGGGTGCCGAGGGCGAGGGTCGCGGCGAGCGCGGCGGCCGAGATCCTGAGATGTCTGCGCATGGTTCACGTCCTTGTGAAGAGGTGCTGGGGAAGGTGGGACTGCTGGGACTGCTGGGTGGACCGAGGGGTACTGGGCGGCCCGAGGGGTGCCGGGCAGGCGGGGGCAGTGGCCGGACGGGCCGGGGAATCAGCGTTCGGTGCCCGGCTCGGCCGGCTTCCAGCGGAAGAGCCGTTTCTCCAGGAACGACAGGAGCCCTTCGGCGAGCAGTGCCACCACGGCGAGGATCACCATCGCCGCATACACACCGGCCGCGTTGAACGTGCCCTGGGAGGCCGAGACCAGCAGACCGAGCCCCTTGGTCGCGCCGATGTACTCGCCGACGATCGCGCCGATCAGCGCGAAGCCGAAGCTGACATGCAGGCTGGTGAAGATCCACGAGGTGGCGGAGGGGATGACGACCTGGAGGGTGACCTGACGGTTGCTCGCCCCGAGGATCCGGGCGTTGGAGACCAGATTGCGGTCGACCTCCCGCGCGCCCTGGAACGCGTTGAAGAAGACGGGGAAGAAGACCAGCACGACCGCGGAGGCGACCTTCGAGGCCGGACCGAGACCGAACCAGATGAGGAAGATCGGGGCGAGGACGATCCGGGGCAGCGCGTTGAGGACCTTGATGTACGGGCCGAGCACCTCGGCGAGGAAGCGGATCCGGCCGAGCGCGATACCGAGCACCACACCGCCGATCACCCCGATGACCCAGCCGAGGAGCGCTTCGTAGAGCGTGTACCAGATCTGCTCCCACAGGGAGCCCTGCGGAGTGCCGTGCACCGCCCACTGGCGCATCTGGTCCCAGATCCTGGACGGCATCGAGAAGTTGAAGGGATCGATGACGGCGGTCCTGGCCAGCCACTCCCACATCCCGATGAGCGCGATGAGAAGCAGCACCCGGCTGGTGTAGACGATGATCTTGTGGTTGCGGGCGGCTCGCGCCCTGGCCTGCGTACGCTCCCCACCGCCGCTTGCCCTGCCGACGGCGGCCTTGGCGGTGGCGGACGGGACGGTGACGGTCTCAGGCGGCATCGGTGGCTCCTCGCTCGCGGGTGATCCGTACCTCTTCGCCGAGGGAGGACCAGATCTCCCGGTAGATCTCGATGAAGCGCGGTTCGAGCCGTACGGACTCGACCTTGCGGGGACGCGGCAGGTCGATGGCGAAGACCTCCTTGACGGTGGCGGGTCCCGCCGTCATCACCACGACCTTGTCGGCGAGGGCGATCGACTCCTCCAGGTCATGGGTGACGAAGACGACCGAGGCGCCCGTGCCTTCCCACAGCTCCAGCAGCTCGTCCGACATCAGCGCCCGGGTCTGCACATCGAGAGCCGAGAACGGCTCGTCCATGAGCAGGAGTTCGGGATCGTTGACGAAGGTCGCCGCGAGGGCGACGCGCTTGCGCTGGCCGCCGGAGAGCTGATGCGGATAGCGGTCCTCGAAGGAGGCGAGCCCGACCCGGGCCAGCCACTCACGGGCCCGCTCCCTGGCCTCGCCCTTGGGCACGCCGCGGAAGCGGGGGCCCGCCATCACATTGGACAGCACGGTGCGCCAGGGGAAGACCGCGTCCTGCTGGAAGACGAATCCGATCTTGTCGCCGATGCCGCGCACCGGCTCACCGGCCACCAGTACCTCGCCCTCGGTGGGCTCCTCCAACCCGCTGACGAGGGTCAGCGTCGTCGACTTTCCGCATCCCGTGGGGCCGACCACCGCGACGAACTCGCCGCGCTCGACCGTCAGGTCCAGATCCCTGACGGCGGTGTGCAGCGACCCCGACGGGGTCCGGAATGCCTTGCTCGTTCCCCGCAGTTCGATGGCGGGGCTCGTGTGGCTGCTCATGGCCCGGGAGGCTAGGAGCGTCCCCGGCCGCGGCGGCAGTCTTGTGGGCGCAACCTGTCTTTCTGCGCGCATTCCGCGTTTTGCTCGTTCTGCTCACGCCGGAACCACAAAAACGGAGCACGGGGGTGGGCAGCCGCGCGTTGTGGGCCTACGTTGCGTGCACAACGAAGTTAAATCCGGACCTGCCTGTTCCGGACCGGGCCGGCCGGCCCGGAGAGCGCCGGAGAGGGAGGGGGACGAGATGCGGTTGCGCTGGCCCAGACGCGTCGCTGCCCAGGTTCTGGTGGTGCAGCTCGTCATCACCACGGGGGTGATGGTGCTCGCCACCGGGCTCTTTCTCGCCCCGCTCGGATCCGAGCTGGACGACGCGGCCACACTCCGGGCCCTCGCCATCGCCCAGACCACCGCGGCCGATCCGGATATCGCCCGGGGGCTGACCAGCACCTCCCCGAGCCCCACCGGGCCGGTGCAGACCGAGGCGGAACGGGTCCGCCGGGCCACGCGCGCGCTGTATGTCGTGGTGATGGACACCCATGGCGTGCGCTGGTCGCACACCACCTCCGGCGAGATCGGCAGGCATGTCTCCACCGACCCCAGCGCCGCGCTCTCCGGCCGGGAGATCCGGCAGATCGACAAGGGCACCCTGGGCCGCTCGGCCCGCGCCAAGGTGCCGCTGTACGACAGCGACGGGCGGATCATCGGCGCGGTGTCGGTCGGTATCGCGTACGACAGTGTGCGCCAGCGGCTGATCGACACCATCCCCGGGCTGCTGCTCTGCGCGGGCGCGGCGCTGGGCGCGGGCGCGCTGGCCGCCGTCGCGGTCGCCCGCCGGCTGCGCCGGATCACACACGGTGTCGCCTTCGCCGATATCTCGGCGCTGCTGGACGAGCGGGAGGCGATGCTGCACGGGGTACGGGAGGGCGTGGTCGCCTTCGACCGGGACGGCAGGATCCGGCTCGCCAACGACGAGGCGGTACGGCTGCTCGGGCTCGACGCGGACGCCACCGGCCGCGCCCTGGACGAGGTGCTCGCGCCGGGCCGTACGACCGATGTGCTGGCGGGACGGGTGGACGGGACGGATCTGCTGGCCGTCAGCGGCAGCCGGGTCCTGGTCGCCAACCGGATGCCGACGCGGGACGGCGGCGCCGTGGTGACGCTGCGCGACCGTACCGAACTGGAGCTGCTCGGGCGTGAGCTGGACAGCACCCAAGGGCTGCTCGACGCGCTGCGGGCACAGGACCACGAGCATGCCAACCGGCTGCACACCGTGCTCGGACTGCTCGAACTCGGCCGCCACGAACGGGCGGTGGAGTTCGTCGCCGGGGTCGCCAGCGCGCACCGGGCGTCCGCGGAACAGATCGCCGAGCGGGTAGGTGATCCGCTGGTCTCGGCGCTGCTCGTGGGCAAGACGGCGATCGCCGCCGAGCGCGGGGTGTCGCTGCGTATCTCGCCCGCCACACTGCTGCCGCACCGGGTGGTCGATCCGCGCGATCTGGTGACCGTACTCGGCAATCTCATCGACAACGCGCTGGACGCCGCTGCCGGACGGCGGCTGACGGAACCCCCCGCCGAGCCCTCCGCGGCGCCGTCCACGGAGACCTCCGCGGAGCCCTTGGTGGAGTCCTTCGTGGAGCCCTTCGTAGAGGTCGAGTTGCGTGCCGAGAAGACCACGGCGGTGATCCGGGTCTCCGACACCGGTCCCGGAGTGCCGCCCGAGATGCGCGAGCGGATCTTCGCGGAGGGCTGGTCCACGAAACGGCCCGCCCCTCCCCCGCCGCCGGCCGACCCGTCCGATCCCGCGCCGGTCGCGTTCCGCCGGCGCAGGGGCATCGGGCTCGCTCTCGTACGCCGGCTCTCCGAGCGGTACGGCGGCATGGCCCGGGTGACCGCGCGCGCGGGCGGCGGCGCGGTCTTCACCGTCGTACTGCCCGAGGCGCTCGCCCCGGACGACCTCGCCGGGGACGGTCCCGCGCGTCAGCTCACATCGGCAGGAGAGTCACGATGATCGATGTCCTCGTGGTGGACGACGACTTCCATATCGCCGAGATCAACGCCGCGTATGTGGCGCAGGTGCGCGGCTTCCGGGTCATCGGCCGTGCCCATACCGCCGCTCAGGCCCTGGCCACCCTGGAGCGCCGCCATGTCGATCTCGTTCTGCTCGACCACTATCTGCCGGACGAGACGGGCCTGACGCTGGTGCGCCGTATGCGGCAACTCGGCCACCACGCCGATGTGATCATGGTGACGGCCGCCCGTGACGTGGCCACGGTCCAGGCCGCGATGCGGTACGGCGCGCTCCAGTATCTGGTCAAGCCCTTCAGCTTCGCCGGGCTGCGGGCGCGACTCGACGGCTACGCCGCCATGCGCCGCACGCTCGACGGTGTCGGTGGCCGCGGCGAGGCCGGCCAGGAGCAGGTGGACCGTATCTTCAGCGCCTTCAAGATCGCGGACGCCCCGAGCTCCGAACTCCCCAAGGGACACTCCGTGGCGACCGTCGCCCTCATCCGCCGCACCCTGGGCGAGGCCGGGCAACCGCTCTCCGCCCACGAGGTCGCGGAACGCACCGGCGTCAGCCGCTCCACGGCCCAGCGCTATCTCAAGTACCTGGAGCGCGCCGGGCATATCAGCCTGACCCTGAAGTACGGCGACACCGGCCGCCCGGAGCACCGCTACGCGTGGGCGGCCTCGAACTGACCCCAGCGCGGAGGCGGGGTCACATCAGCTCCTGTTCCGCCCAGATGATCTTGCCGTCGGGTGTGTGCCGGGTGCCCCAGCGGTGGGCGAGCTGGGCGACGAGGAAGAGCCCCCGGCCGCCTTCGTCGGTGGTCCTGGCGTGCCGCAGCCGGGGAGAGGTGCTGTTGGCGTCGGCGACCTCGACGATCAGCCGGGACTGGCGCAGCAGCCGGACCCGGATCGGCCCCGAGCCGTACCGGACCGCGTTGGTGACCAGCTCGCTGACGATCAGTTCGGTCGTCATGACCAGCTCGTCCAGGCCCCATTCCTCCAGTTGGCGGGTGGCCAGATTGCGGATGCCGGCGACGGCGGCGGGTTCGGAGGCGACGTGCCAGGAGACGACATGCTCGGCGCTCAGGGCACGGGTACGCGCCAGCAGCAGCGCCACGTCGTCGGGTTGCGCCACGGCGGTCAGCCGCTCCACGGCGGCGGCGCACAGCGCCGTGAGGGACAGGCCGGGCTGGGCCAGGGCGTGTCCGAGGCGGGACATGCCGAGGTCGATGTCCCGGTCGGCGGCCTCGATGAGTCCGTTGGTGTAGAGACCGAGCAGGCTGCCCTCGGCGAGCTCGACCTCGGAGGACTCGAAGGGCAGCCCGCCCAGCCCCAGCGGCGGTCCGGCGGGCAGCTCCAGAAAGCTGACGTCCCCCTCCGGAGTGACGACGACGGGCGGCGGGTGCCCGGCCCTGGCCAGCGTGCAACGCCGGGTGACCGGGTCGTAGACGGCGTAGAGACAGGTGGCACCGACCACGGTCGTACGGAACGGGTCGGCCGCCTCGTTGGGCGGCTCCTCCTCACTGAGGCGGAGCACCAGATCGTCGAGGTGGGCCAGCAGTTCGTCCGGGGGCACGTCCATGTCGGCGAGCGTCTGCACCGCCGTACGCAGCCGCCCCATGGTCGCGGCGGCGCTGATGCCGTGCCCGACCACATCGCCGACGACCAGTCCCACACGGGAGCCGGACAGGGGGATCACATCGAACCAGTCCCCGCCCACACCGTCCCCCGCGCCCGCCGGCAGATAGACCGAGGCCACGTCCACGGCGGCACCGCCGGCCAGGCTGTGCGGCAGCAGGCTGCGCTGAAGCGTCACGGTCGCGTTGTGTTCACGGGTGAAGCGGCGCGCGTTGTCCACACACACCGCCGCGCGCGCGACGACTTCCCGGGCCAGCAGGACATCGTCCGGCTTGAAGGAGACGGGGTTCTGCGAGCGAAAGAACGTGGTGATGCCCAGTATGGTGTCCCGCGCCCGCATCGGCACGGAGATGAGCGAGTGCAGTCCGTACTCGCGGATGGAGGCGGCCCTGGCGGGCTGCCCCGTCACCCACTGGCGGCTGGTGGGTTCGAGAAGCTGTATCAGGACCGGCTCACCGTTGACCAGGAGGTCGGGGCCGTGCGGCGGGGGGATGGTCTCCACTCGTTCACCGATCCTGGCGACGGCCTCCGGGCACCCTTCCCGTACGGAGCTCATGGCCGCCCGGCGCAGCGTCACCTGTGTGACGGCCGGTCCCGCGTCGGTCAGCCAGGTCCCCTGACCCTCGTCGCTGAGGATCGGTTCCAGCAGATCGACGGTGACGAAGTCGGCGAAGCGCGGCACGGCGAAATCGCTGAGCTCCTGGGCCGTCCGTGTCACGTCGAGGGTGCTGCCGACCATGGCTCCCGCGTCATTGACCATGGCCAGCAGCTCGCGGGCGTTCCATCGGTCGGTCACATCGAGCACCATGTAGCACACGCCCGTGACGGCTCCGGCGGCGTCGACCAGCGGAAAGAACGAGGTGGAGTAGGCGTGCTGGCGATGCGGATCCGCCCAGCTCCAGCCGAGGTACTCGTAGTCGGTGACCGGTACCCCGCTCTGCAGCACCTTGCGCATCAGGTCTTCGAGGATGTCGGCCTGGAGGCCCGGGAGCAGCTCGCTCAGACGGCGGCCCAGGCGCTGCTCACGGGGCACACCGCCGAAACGCTCCAGGGTGTCGTTGAGCCAGGTGTAGCGCAGGTCCATGTCCATGACCGCCATGCCGACGGGGGACCGGGTCAGGAACCCGTCCAGTACGGACTGGCCCATCGCCCATTGGGTCCTGATCGCCCATGCCGAGATCAGAAAGCACTCATCGCCACCGATACGGAACGAGGTGGAGACGCGCAGGTTCATTTCGAGGCGCCGGCCGTCGCGGTGCCGGAGCGGAACGACCCCGCTCCACCCGGCCCCCGCGCGACAGTGCTCGGCGACGGCCACCGCGCGCACCCGGTCGCCCGGGTCGGCCAGCAGCAGCGCGGCGGACCCGCCCACCACCTCCCCTGGTGGGTAGCCGAGGACCTCCTCAGCACCCCGGGTCCAGGCGACGACCTTGCCCGCCGCGTCCACCACCGCGGTCGCGTCATTGGGTGCGTCCAAAGGAACCTCCGAACGCGCGGGCGGCGGAGCACCGGGGCTCGGGCTCGACTGCCTGCGCGCCGCTGACATCCGCCTCACCATCCCCTATGCCCCCATAATCGCACCGCGTGACGCGATGCGCACGGACGCGCGATCTTCAGCGACGGACGTGCTGCCGTACCAGCTCCGGCGTCCACTCGACGTACTCGGCCTCGGCCCCGTCGGCATGGCGGGCGCGGGCGTATGTCCTCAGGATGGTCACACGTGGCTCCTCGCCCGGCCGGCCCCGGCAGAGGCGCCGGGGTGTCAGCGGCATCTGAGACGGTCTCTTCTGGTTACTCGGAAACTGTAGGTGAGTATGCCCTGACGTGGAAGAACGCACTTTCCGGTGACAGGGGAACCTCGTGGTGACCGCACGGGTCAGCCGCATGCCACCGGGCCGGGTCAGACCGCCGTCACCGCTACGCCCAGGTCGGCGATGCGCGCCAGGTGGTCCGCCGGGGCCGCCCTGTCGGTGACGAGGTGGTCGATGTCCGTCAGCGGGCAGATCTTCGCGAAGGTGACCTTCCCGATCTTCGAATGGTCCGCCACGACGACCGTCCGGCCGCTGTTGTCGGCGAAGGCGCGGTCCGTCGCCGCTTCGAGCTGATCGTGGGTCGTGCAGCCGTGGGCCGCGCTGATCCCGTCCACCCCCAGGAACGTCATGTCGGTGTGATGGTCAGCCAGTGTCTTCTCGGCGATGGGGCCGACGAGTTCGTAGCTCGCGGTACGGGCGTTACCGCCGACGACGACGAGCGTGACATCCCTGTGCGGCACCAGTTCGGCGGCGATGTTGACGGCGTTGGTCACGATCGTGACGGGTCCGCGCGCGGCGAGCACACGCGCGATCTCGGTGACGGTCGTGCCACCGGTCAGGCCGACGACCGCGCCCGGCGGCACCAACTCGGCCGCGGCCCGGGCGATGGCCTGCTTCTCGGGGCGGCAGCGCTCCGTACGGTGCTGGACCGGAAGCTCGGCCCCGACGCTGCCGACCACCGCTCCGCCGTGCGTACGGCGCAGCAGGTTCAGCCGGCTCAGATGCTGCAGATCGCGCCGGACCGTGGCCCCCGAGACGTTCAGCAGCCGCGAGAGTTCCCTGACATCGGAGCCGCCTCGCGCGGAGACATGCTCAAGTATCCGCGCATGGCGCTCAGTTTTCAGCATGAGATGAGCATAGACCCGCGCGGGTATGCGCAGCTCGGAGAATATCCGGAAGTCCGGTGACCCTCGCACCCGCTGTCCATATGCGCAAAGTGCGCAGCTTCGATCTGTTGACATGCCGAAACTTGCTCGCTTTACTCCATGCAACGCCAGAGTTGAGCACCCGGCGCCAGAGGTACGCCCAGCCGGTACGCGGTCCACTACACCGTCAGCCCGGACTGAGTCGCCAGGACCCCCGCGGAGTTCGCGGAGTCCGAGGCGGGGACGTACCCCCCATTTTCTGGAGCTCACGATGCCCCTCATCAGCCGCCCGCCCGATCAGCCCGTCGAGCGGTTCTGACCGGCTCGGTCCACCCCCGTTTCCGGTCGGGTGCACCGAGCCGCCGCTCCCCGCCCCCCACGCGGCGCGCCCTTCGCCACCACCTCACAGCACACACCACCCACCGTGCCGGGACGCTCCCCGCGTGACCGTCCCGTGCCGCGTTTTCCCCTGGGGGCTTCTATGGCCACAGCACACCGCGTTCCCGGTACTTCCGGTACTCCCGCCGGGCTCTCGCGCCGTACGGTCCTGCGCCGGGGCACCGGTCTGGCGCTCGGCGCCGCCGCCACGGCGGCCCTGCCCGGATGCGGTGCGGGCACGAGCGACGGCGTCGGAGCCGACGGACGGGTCACGGTCGAGCTCTGGCACGGACAGACCGACACCGGCCGCGAGGCGATCGAGAAACTGGTCACGGAGTTCAACCGCACCCATCCCGGTATCCGTGTCGATCCCGGCGGAGGCGTGCTGTCCGACGCGATGCTGCAGAAGATCACCGCGGCGCTCGCGTCCGGCTCCTTCCCCGACGTCGCCTATGTCTTCGGCTCGGACCTGGCCAGCGTGGCACGCAGTCCTTCGGTGGTGGATCTGACCGATACGGTCCGTTCCGGCCCCCTCCCCTGGAACGACTTCTGGGCCCCCGCCCGCGATGCCGTCACGCTCAACGGACAGGTACGGGCGGCTCCCGCCCTGCTCGACGCGCTCGCCGTGGTCTGCAACAAGAAGCTCTTCCGCGACGCGGGACTGCCCCTTCCCGAACCGGGCTGGACCTGGGACGAGTTCGTGGCGACGGCCAGGAAGCTGACCGACGGAGCACGTGGCACGTTCGGCACCGGCTGGCCCGGTGTGGGCGACGAGGACACGGTGTGGCGGCTGTGGCCGATGGTGTGGGACCTGGGAGGCGACGTCGTCAGCGAGGACGGACGGCGGATCGGGTTCGCGGACACCGGCGTACAGGCCCTGGAGACGCTGGCGGCGCTCGCGAAGGACAAGAGCGTCTACATCGACCCCAAGCCCGGCAGCGAGCAGATGTACCAGGTCTTTCTCGCCGGCCGGATGGGCATGGTCGCCACCGGACCGTGGCAGCTGCCCGACATCCAGCAGGCGAAGGTCGACTATCACGTGGTGCCGCTGCCCAGCTACAGCGGCAAGCCGATGACCATTTCGGGACCCGACACATGGACCGTGTTCGACAACGGTCCGGCGCGCGTACGGGCGGCTCTCACCTTCGTCACCTGGCTGTCGCGGCCCGCCCAGGATGTGCGCTGGGACATCATGGCCGGCAGCCTGCCGCTGAGCCGGAGTACGGAGGCCCTGCCCGCCTGGCGGGAGAAGGCGGCCGGGACCGAGGGGCTGCCGGTGTTCACCCAGGCGCTGGACACGGCGCGCGTACGTCCCGTACACCCGGCGTATCCGCAGATCTCGCAAGCACTCGGACAGGCCATCGCCGCCGTGCTCCTCGGCAGGAGTACCCCCGTCAAGGCCCTGCGCGCGTGCGCGGACGAGGCCAACGCCGCTCTGCTCATCCCGCGTTGAGAGGAATACGATGTCGCGCCTGCCCACTCCGCTCACGCTTCCGGACCACGGCCCCGAACACAACGGCCACAACGACCGCACCACCCATGACAGCACCCGCGACGCGGCGTCGAGCGCCCGTGGGAAGCGACCACGGCCGGGCGGTCCACGACGCCGCGCGCGCGGCGAGTCCGCGACCGCCTGGGCGTTCGTCTCGCCCTCCGTCCTGATCATTCTCGGGCTGAGCGTCATCCCCGTGGCCTGGTCGCTGCTGCTGTCCTTCCAGGCCGACGACCTGGTCACGCCCAGCCGCTGGGTCGGTCTCGGCAACTACCGCGCGCTGGCGCAGGATCCGCACTTCGGCCAGGCGGTGCGCAACACACTGCTGTACACGGCGCTGTACGTACCGCTGAGCATCGGCCTGGGGCTGCTGCTCGCCCTCGTACTGAACCAGCGGATCCGGCTCGTGGGTGTGTACCGCACACTGATCTTCGTGCCGTTCGTCATCTCGGCGACGGCGCAGGGGGTGCTGTTCTCCTTCATCCTCGACCCGGAGTTCGGGGCGGCCAACTCCGTCCTGCACAAGCTCGGCATCTCGGCGCAGGGCTTCCTCACCGACCCGGGACAGGCCCTGCTCGTACTGGTGGCGATCTCGTTGTGGAGCGGCACCGGCTTCTGCGTGGTGGTCACTCTCGCCGCGCTCCAGGATGTGCCGCCGTCGCTCATCGAGGCGGCGCGGCTGGACGGCGCCGGGCGTTGGCACCTGCTGCGGCATGTCATCCTCCCCGCGCTCACACCGGTCATGGTGTTCCTCCTGCTGTGGCAGACCATCAACGCGCTTCAGGTCTTCGACCTGGTGTACGTGACGACCAAGGGCGGACCACTCGGCTCCACCACGGTGATCGTCTACTTCATCTGGGAGCAGGCGTTCAAGAACTTCACCGCCGGTTACGGCGCGGCGGCCGCCTACGCGCTGGCGCTCGCGCTGCTCCTGATCGGCGCGGTCCCCCGGGTCACACGGGCCGTACGCGGCCGGCGCGAGAACCACCGCCTCGAAGGAGCCGCACGATGACGGCCACATCCGCTTCCGCTTCCTCCGCCCCCTCCTCTCCTTCTTCTTCCGTTTCCGCCGGGCCGGCCGCCGGGCGTCCGCGCGGCCGTCGGTGGCTGCCGTTCAGCCCCTGGCATCTGCTGCTCGCCCCGCTCACCCTGATCTTCGCGATCCCGCTGATCTGGCTGCTGCTCAGCTCCGTGATGAGCAACGCGGAGATCAACCGCTTCCCGCCGGCCCTCTGGCCGTCGGGGATCGATCTGGGCGGCTACCGGTATGTGCTCGGCAACGCGATGTTCCCGCGCTGGTTCGCCAACTCGCTGATCGTGTCGGTGGTCGCGGTGGCGTCCAACCTGCTGCTCGGCTCCCTCGGCGGCTACGCGTTCGCCCGGATGCGGTTCGCCGGCTCCCGTGTCCTGCTGGGCCTGATGCTGGCCACGATGGCGATCCCGTTCCAGCTGACGATGATCCCCACGTTCCTGGTCATGAAGCATCTCGGACTCATCGACACCCTGGGCGCGTTGATCGTCCCGTCGCTCGTCACACCGTTCGCCGTGTTCCTCCTGCGACAGTTCTTCCTCTCCCTGCCCAGGGAGCTGGAGGAAGCGGCCTGGATCGACGGCTGCTCACGGCTGCGGGTGCTGTTCCTCATCGTGCTGCCGCTGTCGCGCCCGGCCCTGAGCACCGTGGCGGTCCTGACCTTCCTGACCACCTGGAACGACCTGACCTGGCCGTTGATCGCCATCAATCACGACACCCAGTACACACTCCAGCTCGGCTTGACGACCTTCCAGGGGCAGCACCACACCCAGTGGTCCGCGGTCATGGCGGGCAATGTGATCACCGTTCTTCCGGTGCTGCTCGCCTTTCTCTTCGCACAGAAGTCCTTCATCCAGTCCATCACGTCCAGCGGTCTCAAGGGCTGAGTCCGGTCCCGCCCTCACATACACACCACGCACGTACACACCACGCACGCACACGCACACACCACCACGCACACCATCACTCACACCACACCTGCGCAGGCAGGGCCGCGATCACGGGAAGCCGCATGCCGCACACCTTCGACCTGCTTGTCATCGGGGACGCCAACCCCGACATCGTTCTGGGACCGCTCGACGCGCCGCTCGCCTTCGGACAGCGCGAACAACTCGTCGACACCGGCCTGCTCACACTCGGCGGCTCCGCCGCGATCATGGCGTGCGGAGCCGCCCGGCTCGGGCTGAAGGTCGCCTTCGCCGGGCGCGTCGGGGACGACGACGCGGGGCGTTTCGTCCGTACGGCACTGACCGCCCGGGGCGTCAACACCGACGCGCTGCGCGTCGATCCCGCTCTGCCGACACCGCTCACGGTGGTCGTGACGCGCGGGGACGGCGACCGTACGATCCTCACCTCTCCCGGCACCCTCGCCGCCACCGGGCCCGACGACGTCCCCGAGGCGCTGCTCACCAGCAGCCGGCATGTGCACGCCGCCTCCTACTTCCTGCTGCCCAAACTCGCCGACGCGCTGCCCGAACTGCTGGCCATGGCACGGGCGCACGGCGCCACCACCTCACTCGACACCAACGACGACCCCTCCGGCGAGTGGGCGCCCGGCCGTATCGACGCGACGCTCGCGGTCACCGGCTTCCTGCTGCCCAACGCGCAGGAGGCGCTGGCTCTCGCGTCCGCCGCCGCGTCCCCGGAGGCGGCAGGCTCGTCCGCCGCCACGGGCTCCCTGGAGGCGGCGGCCGGCGCACTCGCGGCCCTCGGACCACAGGTGGTGGTCAAGAACGGGGCCGACGGCGCCCTCGTCCACGACGGCCGCACCCTGCTGCGCGCCCCCTCGATCCCCGCCCGGCCACGGGACACCGTCGGCGCGGGAGACAGTTTCGACGCCGGTTTCATCGCCGCGTTCCTGCGCGGCCTGTCCACCGCCGAGGCGCTCGCGTTCGCCGCCGCCTGCGGCGCTCTGTCCACCCGGGCGCACGGCGGCACCGCCGCCCAGCCCACCTGGGACGAGGCCCGAACGGCCCTCGCCCGTAACGGAAAGAACCTCTGATGACCCTCACCACCCCGAAGATCGCGTTCATCGGCGCGGGAAGCGTCGTATTCACCCAGGGCCTGCTGGCGGACCTCTTCGCCTTCCCGGAGCTCAAGGGCGCCCATATCGCGCTGCACGACATCGACGCGGAACGGCTCGCCACGGCCGAGGGCGCGGCCCGCCACATCGCGGACCGGCTGACGGGGGCGAGCGGCACCACGCCCCGTATCACCGCCCACGCCGAGCGGCGCGCGGCCCTCGAAGGCGCCGACTTCGTCATCAACATCGTCCAGGTCGGCATGCGGGCGTCGACCCGTACCGACTTCGACATCCCCGCCGGTTACGGCGTACGCCAGACCATCGCGGACACGCTCGGCGTGGGCGGGATCTTCCGCGCACTGCGCACCTTCCCGCTGCTCAAGTCGCTCGGCGAGGACATCGCCGAGGTCTGCCCGGACGCCTGGCTGCTCAACTACACCAACCCCATGGCGATGAACGTCCAGTACCTCACCCGGGCCACCGGGCTGACCCGTGTCGTCGGTCTGTGCCACTCGGTGTACTGGACCATCCGCGACCTCTCGGACCTCCTGGGCGTCCCGCACGAGGAGGTCACCTACCGGGCCGCCGGCGTCAACCACCAGGCGTGGGTGCTCCGTCTTGAGCACCGGGGAAGCGACCTCTACCCGCGGCTGGACGCCCTCGTCGCGGAGAACCCGGAGCTGCGGCGCCGGGTCCGCGTCGACATGTACCGGCGCCTCGGCTACTACCCGACCGAGACCAGCGAGCACTCCTCCGAATACGTCCCCTGGTATCTGCACCACGACAGCGAGATCGAGCGGCTGCGCCTGCCCGTCGGCGCCTATCTCGGCATCGTCGACGAGAACATCGCCGAGTACGAGCGCACCCGTGACGCGCTGGCCTGCGGAGCCCCGCTGACCGTCGAGGGCACCATGGAGTACGCCCCGCAGATCATCCACAGCATCACCACCGGCACACCCCGCACCGTCTACGGCAATGTCCCGAACCACGGGCTGATCGACAATCTTCCGTCGGCCGGCACCGTCGAAGTGCCGTGTCTGGTGGACGCGCTGGGTGTGCAGCCCACCCGGGTCGGCTCACTGCCCGCCCAGTGCGCCGCGCTCAACCGGGGCTATCTGAGCATGAACGAACTGGTCGTCCGGGCCGCCCTGGAGGACGATCCGCGCTCCATCCGGCAGGCGGCCATGGCCGACCCGGCCACCGCGGCGGCCCTGCCCGTCGAACGCATCTGGGACCTGTGCGACGACATGGTGCGCGCGCACGCGGATCTGCTCCAGCCGTCGCTGCGTACGACGCTCGGCCACTGAGCACTCCCGCGTCCCTGTAACGCACGTCCGCCATCCGCCCCCCACCTGTCCATCACGGGAAACAGAACATGCCACTCGTCCCCACCGGCGACATCCTCGGCGAAGCGACGCACGGCGTCGGTGCGTTCAATGTCGTCCTCCTCGAACAGCTCGAAGCCGTCCTCGCGGGCGCCGAGCAGGCGAACGAGCCCGTCATCGTCCAGATCAGTGAGAACGCCGTCGCGTACCGGGGCGCCCTCGGACCACTCACCGCCGCCGCGCACGAGGCCATCGCCGCCGTCTCCGTACCCGTCGCGCTGCATCTGGACCACGCCACCCGGCCCGATCTGATCGAGGAGGCGGTCCGGCGCGGCTTCACCTCCGTGATGTACGACGGCGCTCATCTCCCCTGGGAGGAGAACGTCGCCCGTACGCGCGAGATGAGCGACTGGTGCCATACGTACGGAGTGTGGGTCGAGGCGGAACTCGGCGCGATCGGGGGCAAGGACGGCGCCCACACCCCCGGCGTACGCACCGATCCCGGTGAGGCGGCCCGGTTCGTGCTCGACACCGGTGTCGACGCGCTCGCCGTCGCGGTCGGCTCGTCCCACCAGATGACCCGGCGCACCGCGTCGCTCGATCTGGATCTGATCCGGGAGCTGTACGCGGCGGTGCCCGTCCCGCTGGTGCTGCACGGTTCGTCGGGGGTGGACGACAGCCATCTCGCCGACGCCGTGCGGGCCGGGATGCGCAAGATCAATATCGCCACGCATCTCAACACCCTCTTCACCGCGTCGGCGCGCGACTGGCTGTCCGCGCGGCCGGCGACCGTCGATCCGCGCGCCTATCTGCGTCCCGCGCGGGAGGCTGTGACGGACGAGGTCGCCCGGCTGCTGCGGCTGATCGGACAGGGGCAGGACGGGCGCGTCCCAACCGACGCAATGGGCTCGACGGACTCAAGGAAGGGAGACCCATGTCCCAGGTGACGATGGTCCTCGTCGGAGCCGGACTCCGCGGAATGACCTACGCCCGGCGCGCCCTGGCGACAGGCGCGGGACGGGTGGTCGCGGTGGCCGAGCCGGACCCGCGGCGCCGGGCGCGGGCGGCGCAGGAGTTCGGGGTTCCGCCGGAGCGGGTGTACGCGGACTGGAGCGAGGTGGCGGCGGCGGGCAAGCTGGCCGACGCCTGCGTCATCGCCACCCAGGACCGGCTGCACACCGAACCGGCGGTGGCACTGGCCGATCTCGGTTACCACATTCTCCTGGAGAAGCCGATGGCGACCAGCGAGGACGAGGCCACGGCGATCGCGGACGCGGCGCGGCGCAACGACATCCTGCTGGCCGTCTGCCATGTGCTGCGCTACACGCCGTACACCCGGCTGCTGAGGCGGCTGCTGGACGGTGGCCGTATCGGCGCTCTGGTCAGCGTCCAGCATCTGGAGCCCGTCGGCTGGTGGCACCACGCCCATGCGTTCGTGCGGGGGAACTGGCGCCGTCAGGACACCTCCGCACCCATGCTGCTGAGCAAGTCCTGCCACGACATCGACTGGCTGGTGCATCTCTTCGGACGTGCGCCGCGCAAGGTCGCTTCCTTCGGCAGCCTGACGCACTTCCGCCCCGAGGCCGCCCCGGCCGGCGCGACCGGCCGCTGCCTCGACTGCCCGCTGGAGACCGGCTGCCCGTACTCGGCCAAGCGGCTCTACCTGGGCTGTCTCGGCGATCCGGACCAGGAATTCTGGCCGCTGTCGGCGGTGACCGACGACCACACCGAGGCGGGCGTACTGGACGCGCTGCGCACCGGGCCGTACGGCCGCTGTGTGTACGCGTGCGACAACGATGTGGTCGACCATCAGGTGGTCAGCATGGAGTTCGACTCCGGCGCCACCTGTTCGTTCACCATGAGCGCCTTCACGCCCATGGAACAGCGCCGCACCCGGCTGCTGGGCACACACGGCTTCATCGACGGTGACGGAAGCACACTGCGGGTGGTCGATTTCCGCGACGGCTCCGAGGAGACGGTCCACACACGGACCAACGCGGCGGGGAGCCCGGGGCCTTCCCCGGAGGACGGCCATGGAGGCGGGGACGAGGAGCTGACCGACGCCTTCCTCACCGCCGTCGCCACCCGCGACGCGTCCCTGCTGCTCTCCGACGCCGCCGAGAGCCTCGCCTCCCACCGCGTGGTGTGGGCGGCGGAACAGGCCCGGGTGACCGGCACGGTGGTCGAACTCGGCGTACGCGACGGCGCGCCGGCGGCGGAGAGCGTCAGGAGCGCGGACGGCGGGGCTGCTCGCCTCGCTCCGCGTTCCTCTCCTTGATACGCAGCGCTTCCTTCCGGACCTCGGCCTGGGTGGCGCGTTCCTGGCGCAGCCACCCGGGGCTGTCGCTCTTCAGCGCCTCGATCTGCTCGGTGGTGAGGGCTTCCGTGACGCCGCCGCGCGCGAGACCGGAGATGGAGACGCCCAGCTTCGCCGCCACCACCGGCCGGGGGTGCGGGCCGTCGCGTCGCAGTTCCAGCAGCCACTGGGGCGGATCGGCCTGCAGCGCGTTCAGCTCGGTGCGCGAGACGACACCCTCCTGGAACTCGGCGGGGGTGGCCTCAAGGTACACACCCAGCTTCTTCGCCGCGGTCGCGGGCTTCATGGTCTGGATGGTCTGGTGCGACGTCATGGTGTCAAGAGTAGCGAGCGTGTGCGATACCTCCGACCACGGCCGGTAACCTGGTGGCGTGACAGGCTCGGAAGTACCCCCTTCGTTCCGGCTCGCGTACGTCCCCGGCGTGACGCCCACCAAGTGGGTGCGGATCTGGAACGAGCGGCTGCCCGGCATCCCGCTGAACCTCGTCACGGTGTCCGCCGCCGAAGCGCCGGATCTGTTGCGGGACGGCGGGGCAGACGCCGGTTTCGTACGGCTGCCGATCGACCGGACCGCCCTCAGTGCGATCCCTCTGTACACCGAGACGACGGTGGTCGTGGTCCCGAAGGACCATCTGGTGGCGGCGGTCGACGAGGTGTCCGCCGAGGACCTGGCGGACGAGATCGTGCTGCACCCCCTCGATGACACCCTCGACTGGCAGCTCAGGCCGGGACGGCCCGCGAACGCGCGCCCGGCCACGACGGCGGACGCCGTCGAACTGGTGGCGGCAGGGGTGGGACTGCTCGTCGTCCCGCAGTCACTGGCCCGTCTGCACCACCGCAGGGACCTTACGTACCGGCCGGTCCTGGACGCCCCCGAGTCGCGCGTCGCTCTGTCGTGGCCGGAAGACGAAACCACCGAACTGGTGGAGGACTTCATCGGGATCGTGCGCGGGCGCACGGTCAACAGCTCGCGGGGCCGCCCGACCCCGCCGCAGCCGAAGCGCGAGCGTCCCGGCACGGGCGGTGCGCGGCGGAAGCCGGCGGTCGGAAAGTCGACGGGCAAGTCGACCGGCACGTCAGCCGGTAAGTCGACCGGTAGGAGTCCGCGCGGTGGTTCCGGCGGCCCCAAGGGCGGCCGGCGCGGCAAGCCGGGCCGTCGGTCGTAGTTCCCCGGCGTCCCCGGCGCCACACACCCCTCCGTCACTCTGCGTTCGGCCGCACTCGCACTCGGCGAGCTTTCGAGGCATGAACGGGTTCCGATCGAGGTAGGGATCCCGGCTGATATGCCCGGTCTCCGGTGAGTGGTTCGAAGAGGGGGATTTTGTCCATGACGCTGACCGAGCGGTTCGTCACGCTCTCGGCCGCGCTGACGGGGTTCGACGCCGCCGAGCTGACGGCGACCGGAATGACCGGGATCTACGAGGAGTTCGTGGCCCGGCAGGTCGAACCGCCGCTCTACGCACGGCTGGTGGACGCGCTGGCGGATGAGGCGGCCGACCCGCGGGCGGTGGCGGACAAGGACGAGGAGCTGGGTGAGCTGGCGCGCGCCGTGTGCCACCTCTGGTACGTGGGCACGTGGCCGGGACTGCGGGGGGACGACGGCCGGACCGTACCCGTTCCGCTTCCGGCGCGCGCCTATGCCCGCGGGCTGGTGTGGAGCAGCTTCGGCGGCCACGCCCCCGGCGCCGGCCGGCCCGGCTACGGCAGCTGGGCCGAGCGTCCCGCCGGTGCGCCGGCGGAAGGCGGGGAGCGTTGACCGCCGGGGAGCGTTTCGATGTGATCGTGGTCGGCGCCGGGATCGCGGGGTCGTTGGTGGCGCGGCGGCTGGGAGACCGCGGGTGGCGTGTCCTGGTCCTGGAATCGGGTATGGGCGAGGGTGACTCCGGTCCCGATAGCGGACGCGCGGCGGACGCGGAACGGTTCCGGGCGGCGCCGGTGAAGGTTCCCGGCGCGGCGATCGCGGACAACGCCCTGGTGCCCTCGCCCGACGTACTGGATCTCGCGGGCCGCCCCGGCGGTGGCTACCGGGCCGGCGGATACCTCGTCCAGAACGGCCCGTTGCCGTACGCGAGCGGCTATCTGCGGGTCAACGGGGGTACGGGCACGGCCTGGACGGGGCTGACCCCGCGCATGCACCCGGAGGACTTCCGCACCGCCGACTTCGGGTACGGCCGTAACTGGCCCATCGGATATGAGGAGTTGGAGCCGTACTACCGGGCCGCGGAACGCGAACTGGGGGTCGCCGCCGATCCGGCGGAGCAGCGGGACCACGTCGGCCTGCCGCTCGCCGACGGTTATGCCTTCCCGCACCGTCCGCTCCCCGCGAGCTATCTGGACCGGCTCATGGCCGAACGGCTCAATGGCCACGAGGTGTGGGATCCCTCGTCCCCGCGCCCCACCACGCTGCGGGTCGTCGGGACGCCCCAGGCGCGCAACAGTACGGCCACCGAGGAGCACGGTCCCGTATGCGAGGGCAGCGCCAGCTGCATCCCCATCTGCCCCACCGGGGCGAAGTACACGCCGCGGCGCACGCAGGAACGGTGGGGGCCGGGCGTCACCCTGCGCACCCGCGCGGTGGCCGGACGGCTCCTGGCCGACGCCGCCGGCCGGATCACGGGCGTCGAGTACCAGCGTTACGACGACCCGGCCCGACCCGCCTCCGTCACCCGGCGAACGGTCCACGCGCACACGGTCGTGCTGGCGGCCCACGCGATCGAGAACGCCCGGCTCCTGCTCGCGTCCGGCCTCGCCAACTCCAGTGACCAGGTGGGCCGGAACCTGATGGATCACCCCGTCCTGCTCACCTGGGGCCTGATGCCCCAGCGGGTCGGCCCCTACCGGGGCCCCGGCTCGACCTCCGGCCTGGAGGGCTTCCGCTTCGGTCCGGTCCGCGCCGCCCGCGCCCCGTTCCGTATCGAGATCGGCAACTGGGGCTGGAACTGGGCGGTCGGCCCGCCGGGACACGAAGTCGCCGCGCTGCTGCGCCCCGCGGACCCGGCGGCGCCCGGCGGAGGCGGGGCGTTGTTCGGCGCGGCGTTGCGGCAGGCGGCCGGGGACCGGATCGGGCGGCAGTTCGCCCTTCAGTTCGAGATGGAGCAGAGCGCCGATCCCGCCAATCGCGTCACGCTCGATGCCCGCCATCGCGACCCGCTGGGCAACCCGCGCCCCGTTCTGACCTATGACCTGTCCGCTCATGTGAAACAGGGCATCGTCGCGGCCAAGTCCGTGTCCGACCAGATCTTCGCCCTTCTGGGGGCGCGGGACCACAGCCGGTACGAGCCGGGGCCGTCGCAGCCCGGATGGTTCGAGTACGGGGGCCGGCCCTACGCCTACCGCGGCGCGGGCCACGGCGCGGGCACGCACATCATGGGCGCCCGCCCCGCCGACTCCGTCGTCGACTCGTGGCAGCGCAGCTGGGACCACCCCAATCTGTACGCGGTGGGCTGCGGTTCCATGCCCTCGCTCGGCACGTCCAACCCGACGCTCACCATGGCCGCGATCACGCTGCGCAGCGCCGAACAGATCGACCGCGACCTGTCAGAACAGCGCGTCACGATCCGCCCGCCGGTCCCCGGACACTCTCCGGGCCCGGCCACGCCCGAGGAGACTCACGCCCCGTGACCGACGACCTCACACTGCCGCCCGTCGCCGCCCCCTACCAACTGCCGTTCCATTACGGGGCCCTGCACAACATCGGCCTCGACTATCTGGTCGACCCCGCGCCGGTACGCAAGGCGCTGGCAGAGCACCATCCCGACCTGAGCGCGGCCGAATTCGACGGTCAGGCGTGCGTCACGCTCAACTACCAGCTGTACTTCGCCCAGTATCCGAACGGCGGGGGTATCACGCAGGAGATCGAGTACAGCATCATCGCCCATCCCACCGCGAGCGGCGGGCGTCCGGCCCGGCTGTCGTACGAGCAGTTCGCGCAGGGCTACGACCAGACCAAGCTGCTGGGCATCGCCCGGCTCCATGTGCTGTGCGACAACCCGCTGGCCATCGAGGCCGGCACGAAGCTCTACGGAGAGCCGAAGTACCCCGCGTGGTTCGAGGCGACGATGCCGTCCCTCAACGGCCCCCCGGGTGACAGCTGGACCGTGGCCTGCAAGCAGGCGGCGCACGCACCCTCCGGCGCGGGCATCGAACGCCAGGAGCTGCCGCTGTTCTCCTTCTCCGCCGACCTGGCCGGGCTGCCGCGTACCCCCGTCAACAACACCCCCATCACCGGCTACGGCACCGACCCGGCGGGCCGGCCGATCGCCGGTCCCCTGAACGTCTACCAGCCCTACGAATACCGGTCGTTGACCGGCGAGGCCGACCGGGTGCGGCTCACCGTCCAGGACGCGTCCTCACCCGTCGGCGCCGACCTGACCGCCCTCATCGCGGGCGCCCCGGCCGCCGGGGCGTGGACATACCAGTCAGCCCCGGTCGCGGCGCACAACCGCCCGTACTACGTCCCGCGCGCCGGCTGACATACTGCGGGACGCGACGGCGCAGGCCGTGGACGTCGCACGTCAGAGGGTGGGATGGTGGTCAGGAAGTCGCTGGGCCGGCAGTTCGGGTGGCTGTGGGCGGCGTACGGGGTCAGCGCGTTGGGCACGTGGCTGGCGTTCGACGCGTTCCGCTTGATCGCGATCCTCGTACTGGACGCCGGGACGACCGAGGTGTCACTGCTGGCGGCCGCGGGGCTGGCGGTCGGCGCGGTGGTCGCGGTGCCGCTCGGGCCGTGGGTGGAGTTCCGCCGTAAGCGGCCGGTGATGGTCGCGATGGACCTGTTGCGGTTCGCCGCGCTGATGAGCGTCCCCGCCGCGTTCGCGCTCGGCCTGCTCGGCTTCACCCAGCTCCTGGTCGTGGCGGTCGTCGTCGGTGCGGCCGATATCGCCTTCACGTCGGCGAGCGGCGCGTGCCTGAAGGCGCTCGTGCGGCCGGAGGACCTGCTGGTGGCGAACGGGCGGTTCGAGTCCACGACCTGGACCGCGTCGGTGCTCGGACCGCCGCTCGGCGGGGCCGCGATCGGGCTGTTCGGCCCGGTGATGACCGTGGTGGCCAACGCGGTCAGCTATCTGCTCTCGGCGGCGGGGATCCGTGCGATCGGCGGCGAGGAGCCGCGCCCCGTACGAACCGGCGCGCCGCGGTTCCGAGCCGGCGACCTGCTCGACGGCTGGCGGTACATCCTGGACCACCCGGCGCTGCGTCCGCTGTTCTTCAACACGGTCCTGGTCAACGGTCTGATCATGGCGACCTCGCCGGTGCTCGCCGTCCTGATGCTCAGGCACCTCGGGTTCGCACCCTGGCAGTACGGTCTCGCCTTCGCCGTGCCCTGCGTCGGCGGTCTCATCGGCTCACGACTGGCCCCCGGGCTCGTCGCGCGGTTCGGACGGCACAAGGTCATGCTCACCGCCGGGGCACTGCGCGCGTGCTGGCTGTTCGGGCTGGCCTTCATCGGCCCCGGCGCCGGCGGACTCGTGCTCGTCATGGTCGTCGAGTTCGGACTGATCACCTGCTCGGGGGTGTTCAATCCGGTGTACGCCACGTACCGGCTCGACCACACCGCGACGGACCGGGTCGCCCGCACCCTGTCCGCGTGGTCGATCACCAGCAAGCTCACCATCGCGGCCCTGACCGCCCTGTGGGGCCTGCTCGCCGGCCTCACCGGCCCCCGCACCGCGATCGCGATCGCCGGTCTCCTGCTGCTGGCGACCCCGTTCCTGCTCCCCCGGCACGACAACACACCACACCACGAGCAGGGCATCACAGCGTGACGCGGCCCGACGATGTGCGTCGGGCCGCGTCGAACGCCGTCACACGGCGGGTCAGACGGCCGGCTGCCGCTCGGACTCGGACTCCGGGTCCGGGTCGGCCGCGGACCTGGCCGCCTCGCGGCGGGTGGCCACGGCGCTTCCGACGAAGACGGCGGCCAGCGAGGCGAGGATCAGCACGATGACGGCGGCGTGGCCCCAGCGTACGGCGCTGCCGAGGAGGAAGCCGGAGACCCCGAAGTCGGCGTCGGAGAAGGTGGAGTTGGCCAGGCCGACGTCGCCCAGGAAGGGCAGGACGAGCAGCGGCAGGAAGGTGATCATCAGGCCGTTGGTCATGGCGCCGAGTACGGCACCGCGCCTGCCGCCCGTCGCGTTGCCGATGACGCCGGAGGCGGCGCCGGTCATGAAGTGGGCGACGATGCCCGGGATGATGATCGTCCCGCCGATGGCGACAAGAACGCCCATGCCGATCAGTCCGCCGACGAAGCTGGACAGGAAGCCGATCAGGACGGCGTTGGGGGCGAAGGTGAAGACGATCGGAACATCGAGGGCGGGCTTGGCGTTGGGGACCAGCTTCTCGGAGATGCCCTTGAACGCGGGGATGATCTCGGCGAGGACCACCCGGACACCGGCCAGGATGATGAAGACACCGGCGGAGAACTTACCGGCCTGCATGACGGCCCAGAGCAGGAACCACTGGCCGCCGCTGAGCTTGTCCTCCACGTATCCGGCACCGGCCACCAGCGTCACGAGCAGGTAGATGACGCCCATGGAGACGGCGATGACGACGGTGGTGTCCCGCAGGAAGCCGAGCCCCTTGGGGATCTTCAGGTCCTCGGTGGACTTCTTGGTGTCGCCGGCGAGCTTGCCGACCAGACCGCTGGTGGCGATGCCGAAGTTACCGGTGTGACCGAGAGCCACGTTCTCCTGCTTGGTGACCTTCCGCATCCACGGCTGCACCAGGGCGGGCGAGAGCGTGGTGATCAGACCCTCGGCGAGAGAGCCCCAGAGCACGGTCTGCCAGGTGCTGAATCCGTTGGCTATGAGGATCACGGCGATCATCGCGGACAGGTAGAGCGCGACGTGCCCGGACATGTAGATGAACTTGAACCTGGTGAAGCGCGCCAGCAGTACGTTCACGATCATGCCGAAGAAGAAGATCAGCGCGGCCTGGGAACCGTAGTCCGTAAGGACCTTGCCGACGATCGCCTCGTTGTTCGGCACGACGCCCTGGACACCGAAGGCGTGCTGGAACATCTCACCGAAAGGCGTGAGGGCATCGGACACGACACCCGCGCCCGCGGCCAGGACCAGGAAGCCGACGAACGCCTTGATCGTCCCCTTGAGCGTGTCGGAGAGGGACTTGCGCTGGAGCACGAGCCCCAGCAGAGCGATCAGTCCGATGATGACGGACGGTTCTCTGAAGATGTCGAGCAGGGTGTTCAGAACGCTGTTCACTGGGGCAACGCCTCTCTGCGGGCACGTCTACGGCCACTCGGGCACGTCTGGGGGCACTACGGGCACGACTGGGCCGTGGTCGCTGTGATGAAGGGCTGCCGGTGGTACAGCCGGGGCGGACGCGGGGCCGCGGTCAGAGCAGACCGTGGCGAGCGGCCGCGGACTTCACCGCGTCACGCAGTTCGTCCTTGTCGATGATGCTGTTCAGGACCACGACATCGCCGAGTCCGGCCGCGGCGTCCTCCAGGTCCTTGGCGACGAAGAACACATCGGCGCTCTCCGGCCCCGCCGAGCTGATGTCACTGTGCTCCACCGTGACATCCGGGAGCCGGAGCTCACGGACGATGTCCTCGATGTTCATACGCACCATGAAACTGCTGCCGAGTCCGGTGCTGCACATGGCCAGGAACTTCATCGGGTCTCCTCGAAACGAGTGATCAACGTGGTGACATCGGCGGCGGAACGCGCGTCGCGCAGCGCTTCGCGGGTCTCCGTGTCCGACAGGATGCGGGCGAGCGACGACATGGCTCCGGTGTGCGCGGCGGCGTCGACCGCCGCGAAACAGAAGTAGAGGTCGACGGAGTGCTCCGGCCGGTCGAGCAGGGGCGCGGGCTCCGCCAGCCGGAGCATGGAGATGGCCGTGCGGACGGCGCCGCTCTCGGGACGGGCGTGGGCGAGCGCGATGCCGTAACCGAGGTCGATGTACGTGCCGCCGGCGGCGATCGAGTCGATCATCGCGGCGACATAGCCGGACGTGATGTCACCGGCGGCGAGAAGGGGGTCCGCGACCTGGGTCACGGCCTGCCGCCAGGTCAGGCTGTCACTGGAGAAACGTATCTTCTCCTCGGTCAGCAGTTCGCTGAGCATGTGCGCGCTCCGTACGTTGCGAGAGGGTGATGAGGCCGGGGCTACTCGGCGTCGGCGATGATGTCGAAGGACAGTTCGGCGGTCTCCGGCAGAAACTTCGACGTCCCATGGATGACGGGCTTCCGGTTCAGGTCGAAGACCCTGGAGGTCGCCAGCAGAAGCGGAGACCCGACCGCCACGCCCAGCAGTCCCGCCTCCCGGCCGTCGCACTCGTGCAGGCCGACGACGATCTCGTTCCTGGCGAGCAGCACATCGTGATGTGCCCGCAGATAGGCGTAGAGGGAGGTGGCGGAGAAGTCCGCCGTCCGCACGTCGGGGAAGCGCTCCTCCTCCACGTACGACTCCGCGAGATGGTGCACGACTCCGTTCACCCGGCGCAGCCGCTCCAGCCGGATGACGGACGTGGCGGGGCTGATGTCGAGGGCCGCCGCCAGCCGCGCGCCCGCCCGCGTCGGCTCCTGGGCGAGCACTTCCGAGGTGACCGTGTGCCCCTGACGGCTCATCTGGGTGAAGAAGCCCGTGACCTCGCTGACGAACCGCTCGCGGTGCTTCAGCGCGTAGCGGGGCCGGGTGACGAAGGTGCCGCGGCCCTGCTCACGGATGAGGTGTCCGTCATTGACCAACTCGTCGACCGCGCGGCGCAGTGTGATGCGGCTCACCGCGTACTCCTCGCAGAGCGCCGCCTCCGGCGGCAGCCGGCCGCCGACGGGAAGACCGCTCACCCGCCGCAGCAAATGGTCGCGCACCTGTGCGTACTTGTGCTCGGCCATCCGTGGTCTCCTCATCGAGTCCGTGTGTCGTCAAGACGTCATGATGACTAGAAGCCGAGTGGACGTCAATAGGCAATTTCCACGTCACACTCCCGACGCCTGATCCGGCCAGGACCACCGCAATCCGCCGCCACGGGGGCCGGTTGGGCCATGGGTTACGTTATGCGAAGTCATCATGACGACATGATCTATGAGGAGCTGCCGTGACCGCCCTACCCACGCGGACGACCACCGCGCCCGTCACCGCCCCCGTATTCGGCGACATGGACCGACGGGCCGTCGCGGTGGCCCGCGCCCTGGCGATGGACGCCGTCGAGACGGCCGGCTCCGGCCACCCCGGCACGGCGATGGCGCTGGCGCCCGTCGCTCATCTGCTGTTCCAACGGCATGTCCGGCACGACCCCGCGGACGCCGGCTGGGAGGGCCGCGACCGGTTCGTGCTCTCCTGCGGGCACGCGAGCATCCTGCAGTACACGCAGCTCTACCTGACCGGTTACGGCCTCGGTCTGGACGACCTGCGGCGCTTCCGGCAGCTCGGCTCCCTGACACCGGGGCACCCCGAACTGGGCCACACCACAGGCGTCGAGACGACGACGGGGCCGCTCGGCCAGGGCGTCGCCACCGCCGTCGGCATGGCCATGGCGCTCAAGCGGGACGAGGGCCGGCTGACCGGCGGCGGTGCCGTCGCGCGCGGCGAAGTGCCCGCCCGTACGGTGTGGGTGCTGTGCTCCGACGGTGACCTCCAGGAGGGCATCTCGTACGAGGCCGGAGCGCTGGCCGGGCGGCACCGGCTGGACAACCTCGTGGTGGTCTGGGACGACAACAGCATCCAGATCGAGGGCTCCACCGATCTGACGACCCGTGAGGACACCGCCGCCCGGTTCGCCGCGCAGGGCTGGTTCGTACAGACCGTGGGACTCGGCGCGGACGGCGACATCGACACCGCCGCGCTCGACCGCGCGCTCTCCACCGCTCACGCGCACGAGGGCCGCCCCAGCCTGATCGTGCTGAAGTCGCGGATAGCCTGGCCCGCGCCGAACGCCACCAACACCCCGGCCTCGCACGGCGCTCCTCTCGGGGCGGCCGAAGTCGCGGCCACCAAGGCGCTGTTGGGCGTCGCCGACGAGCCGTTCACCGTGCCGGCGGACGTTCTGGAACACACCAGGGCCGCGCGGGGACGTGGTGCGGAACTGCACCGCGCCTGGGACACGGCACTGGCCGAATGGGCGCTGGTCCACCCCGGACTCGCCGCCGCCCGCGAGCGTGCGATCCGCCCGCTCGATCCGGCCGAGGCCGCCGACGCGCTGCCGGTCTTCGAGCCGGGCGCCGCCGTCGCGCCCCGCGACGCGTCCGGCCAGGTCATCCAGGCACTCGCCGAGCGGCTGCCGCGTCTGTGGGGCGGCTCCGCCGACCTGGGCGACAGCAACCGTACGACCATCGGCTCCGGCGGCTCCTTCCTCCCCGCCGACGAGGACAGCGGGCACGGGGCCGGCGGGCACGGGCTGAGCGGTCGCAACATCCACTGGGGTGTGCGCGAGCACGCGATGGCCGCCGCGCTGAACGGCATCGCCCTCGTCGGTTACGACACCCCCTTCGCCGGCACCTTCCTGGTGTTCAGCGACTACGAGCGGCCGTCATTGCGGCTCGCCTCCCTCATGCGGCTGCCGGTCGTGCATGTCTGGACGCACGACTCCGTGGCGCTCGGCGCCGATGGCCCCACCCACCAGCCGGTCGAACACCTCGCCTCGCTCCGCGCCATGCCGGGTCTGTCCGTCGTACGCCCGGCCGACGCCGCCGAGACCGCCGCCGCCTGGCTCGCCGCCCTCGGCCGCCCGGGACCGGTCGGGCTCGTACTGGCCCGCCAGGCGCTGCCCGTGCTGCCGACGCCCGCCGACGCCGTGCGCGAAGGTGTGGCGCGTGGTGCGTACGTCGTCGCCGGTGCCGAGGAGACCGAGGGCGCCGTCGATGTGGTGCTGCTGGCCAGCGGCAGTGAGGTGTCGCTCGCACTGGGCGCGCGGAAGACTCTCGCCGGGCGCGGAATCACCGCCCGGGTCGTCTCCGTACCCTGCAAGGACTGGTTCGCCGAGCAGGACGCCGCGTACCGGGACGCGGTGCTCCCGCCGGCTGTCCGGGCGCGCGTCGTGGTCGAGGCGGCCTCCGTCTTCGGCTGGCACGATCTGCTCGGCGACGCCGGACGCGCCGTGACCATCGACGGGTTCGGCACCTCGGCCTCCGCCTCCGACGCGATGACCGCGATGGGCATGACCGAGGAAGCCGTCGTGGCGGCCGCCCTGGAGTCCCTCGACATGGCGGGGTCCCGGTGAACGCCGTCCCGGGCGGCGCCCCCACCGGACTGAGGGGGGTCGGTCTCGTCGTCTTCGACTGCGACGGAGTGCTCGTCGACACGGAACGCATCGGCCCGGCCGTCGTCGCGGAGCTGGCCACCGAAGCCGGCTGGCCGCTCACTCCCGACGAGGTACGGGAACGGTTTCTGGGCCGCCCGGAGTCGTACCTGTACGCGGAGATCCGTGCCCACGCCGATGTCCCCGTCGGCCCGGACTGGCTCGACAGCTACCGGGCCCGGCTCCGTGCCGCGTTCACCGCCCGGCCGTTCACCATGCCCGGCGTGGCCGAGCTGCTGGACGCGCTCGACGGTCGGCTCCTGCCGTACTGCGTCGCCTCCAGCGGCGGCCACGAGCGCATCGAGCACTCGCTGACGGTCACCGGCCTGTGGGAACGGTTCGCCGGGCGGGTCTTCAGCGCCGACGACGTCGCGCACGGCAAGCCCGCCCCGGACCTCTTCCGGTACGCCGCCGGCGCCTTGGGCACCCCGCCGGACCGCTGCCTCGTCATCGAGGACAGCCCCGCCGGTGTCGACGCCGCCCTCGCGGCGGGGATGCCGGTCGTCGGCTACGCGGGCGGCCCGACACCGCCCGCCGCCCTCGGCCATGCCACGCACGGTGTGATTCACGACCTCCGGCAGTTGCTCGGTCCCTGACCGCGAACACGGCCTGACTCACCGTCGCCGTCACCACGCCGGCCGAGCCGTACCTCGCTGACCCGTCCGGCGTTCTACGCCGGCCGGCCCAACACGACGAGCGCCGGCACCCGGCTGGAGAACATCCTCGACGAGGCCGGGGGCTCGGGCTCCCGGCCTCCTGGAAGGAAGGGGAGAATCATGGAGCTCCTGAGGAAGCGGCCGACCGTCAAGCTGCCCGCCGAGTGGTTCACCGGCGACGCGTGGGCCGATGTGATCTACCGCGGCGAGGAGCCGTCCCGGGCCCGTGTGAACGCGGTCCATGTCGCCCCCGGCGCCCGCACCGCCTGGCACTCCCACGGCCTGGGCCAGACCCTCTACATCGTCGAGGGCATCGCCCTGCTCCAGTCCCGCGGCGGTGAGATCATCGAGGCCCACCCCGGCGACGTGATCCGGACCCCGGCCGGAGAGGAGCACTGGCACGGCGCCGCCCCCGACCGCTTCCTGACCCAGATCGCCGTGTGGGAGACCGACGAGGTCGACTGGCTCGACCATGTCACCGACGCCGAGTACGGCGGCGCCCGCCGCAGCACCCGCAACGCCTGACCCAATCCCGGAGCAGGGCGCCCGGAGCAGTGGTCCCGGAGCAGCTGACCAGACCGGTCAGGAATCGAGAAGCGCCGGTCAACCAGCCGCACTAGCGTGATCGCCGTACACATCACCACCACCGACGCGAGCCTCGTCCGGAGCCATCGGACTGTCGGTTCCCGGACCGCCCGTTCGTCTTCGAACCGGCCCATCGCGACCGGACCCACGACTTCAGGAGTGACCATGACCAGCTCTTCCACCCAGGGGATCAAGACCGTGCTGCATCCCGTCTCCGACCTGGCGGCGGCCAAGAAGGTGTACACCGCCCTGCTCGGCGTGGAGCCGCAGGCCGACGCGCCCTACTACGTCGGCTTCGAGGCCGAGGGGCAGCACATCGGACTGGTGCCGGGCGGTGGACCGCAGGGCATGACCTCGCCCGTGGCGTACTGGCACGTGCCGGACATCGAGGCGAAGCTCGCCGAGGTGACCGCCGCGGGGGCCACCGTGAAGGAGCCCGCGCACGACGTCGGCGGCGGCCGTCTCGTGGCCACCTTCACGGACCCCGACGGCAACGTCCTCGGGCTGCTTCAGGACCGGTGAGCGCCGGTCGAGGTGATGCGCGACGGCCGCTTGTTAGTCTGGCGCCTCGGCCGGGCGCGCCGCGCGGCCGGGGTCCGGAGGCGCCGATGTCAGCCGGACGGACACCACGCGCCACCCCGGCCGACACCGCCGGCCCGCGCGAAGAAGGCGGTCCCGCCTCTCAGATACAGATGGAGACACGATGAGCACGGCCACGAGGACGGACACGCAGTCGCCCGCGCTGCACGTTGCCGACAGCCATGACCTGATCCGTGTGCACGGCGCGCGCGTGAACAACCTCAAGGACGTCAGCATCGAGATCCCGAAGCGCCGGCTGACGGTGTTCACCGGTGTCTCCGGCTCGGGCAAGAGCTCGCTGGTGTTCGGCACGATCGCCGCGGAGTCGCAGCGGCTGATCAACGAGACGTACAGCGCCTTCGTACAGGGCTTCATGCCGACGCTGGCGCGGCCCGAGGTCGACGTACTCGAAGGGCTGACGACCGCGATCATCGTCGACCAGCAGCGGATGGGTGCCGACACCCGCTCCACGGTCGGCACCGCCACCGACGCCAACGCGATGCTGCGCATCCTCTTCAGCCGCCTCGGCGAGCCGCATATCGGCTCGCCCAAAGCGTTCGCCTTCAACGTGCCCTCGGTCCGGGCGAGCGGTGCGATCACGGTCGACCGCGGCGCCGGCAGCAAGGCCGTCAAGAAGACCTTCTCGGTCACCGGCGGCATGTGTCCGCGCTGCGAGGGCCGGGGCACGGTCTCCGACATCGACCTCACCCAGCTCTACGACGACAGCAAGTCGCTCAACGAGGGCGCGCTCACGATCCCCGGCTACAGCATGGACGGCTGGTACGGCCGTATCTTCGGCGGCTCCGGCTTCTTCGACCCGGACAAGCCGATCCGCACGTTCACCAAGAGGGAACTGCACGACCTCCTCCACAAGGAGCCGACCAAGATCAAGGTCGACGGCATCAACCTGACGTACGAGGGCCTGATACCGAAGATCCAGAAGTCGATGCTCTCCAAGGACATCGACGCGCTGCAGCCGCACATCCGCGCGTTCGTGGAGCGGGCGACGACGTTCACCTCCTGCCCCGAGTGCGACGGCACCCGGCTCAGCGAGGGGGCCCGGTCGTCGCGGATCGGCGGGATCAACATCGCCGACGCCTGCGCGATGCAGATCAGCGACCTGGCCACATGGGTCAGCGGTCTCGACGAGCCCTCGGTGGCGCCGCTGCTCGCCACACTGCGGGGGACCCTCGACTCGTTCGTGGAGATCGGTCTCGGCTATCTCTCGCTCGACCGGCCGTCGGGCACGCTGTCGGGCGGCGAGGCCCAGCGCGTCAAGATGATCCGCCACCTCGGTTCCTCGCTCACCGACACCACGTATGTCTTCGACGAACCCACCACGGGCCTGCACCCCCATGACATCGAGCGGATGAACGGCCTGCTGCTGCGGCTGCGGGACAAGGGCAACACCGTGCTCGTCGTGGAGCACAAGCCGGAGACGATCGCGATCGCCGACCACGTCGTCGACCTCGGCCCCGGCGCCGGTACGGCGGGCGGCGCCGTCTGCTTCGAGGGCACCGTCGAGGGGCTGCGGACCGGCGGCACCGTCACCGGCCGCCATTTCGACGACCGGGCCGCCCTCAAGGAGAAGGTGCGGACGCCCAACGGGGCGCTGGAGATCCGCGGCGCCAGTGCCCACAACCTGCGGGACGTCGACGTCGACATCCCGCTCGGGGTGCTCGTCGTCGTCACCGGCGTCGCCGGCTCCGGGAAGAGCTCGCTCGTCCACGGGTCACTGCGTCAGCGGTCGGGGGCCGCCGGCGAGGGTGTGGTGTCGATCGACCAGGGCGCGATACGCGGCTCGCGACGGAGCAACCCGGCGACGTACACCGGACTGCTCGACCCGATCCGCAAGGCGTTCGCGAAGGCCAATGGTGTGAAGCCGGCGCTGTTCAGCGCCAACTCCGAGGGTGCCTGCCCCAGTTGCAACGGCGCCGGTGTCCTCTACACCGACCTGGCGATGATGGCCGGCGTCGCCACCACCTGCGAGGAGTGCGAGGGGAAGCGGTTCCAGGCAGCGGTGCTCGACTACCACCTCGGTGGCCGCGACATCAGTGAGGTGCTCGCGATGTCGGTGACCGAGGCCGAGAGGTTCTTCGGCGAGGGCGAGGCGAAGACCCCGGCGGCCCACAGGATCCTGGCGCGGCTCGCCGACGTCGGGCTCGGTTACCTCACCATCGGCCAGGCGCTCACCACCCTGTCCGGCGGCGAGCGGCAGCGGCTCAAGCTGGCCACCCACATGGCCGAGAAGGGCGGCGTCTACGTGCTCGACGAGCCGACCACCGGCCTGCACCTCGCCGATGTCGAGCAGCTGCTCGGGCTGCTCGACCGGCTGGTCGACTCCGGGAAGTCGGTCATCGTCGTCGAGCACCACCAAGCGGTCATGGCACACGCCGACTGGATCATCGACCTCGGTCCGGGGGCCGGCCACGACGGCGGCCAAATCGTCTTCGAGGGCACGCCCACCGACCTCGTCGCCGCCCGCTCCACCCTCACCGGCGAACACCTCGCGGCCTACGTCGGCAGCTGACCGGGGCCCGACGCCCGCGCGGACACACCGCGGCACGATCACGCCCACCCACCACGTCTCCCGGGATGTGGTGGGTGGTGCTGTGTGAGGCCGCTTCCCGCCGCCGGAACCGATACACGGCCGACACCGCTTCGACCCGCCACCGACATCCGGCGAACTTCCCATCGCGGCACAACCGAGCCTGTCCCGACGTGTTCTCTAGCCACGGCGGACACATTCGGCTCCCAGGATGGCACCACTCCGCGGCCACGCCGGCCGCCGAGCACCGGTCATGACGGCCGTACCAGCGCAACGTGCTCAGACGTGCTCATCGCCATGGGAAGAGAGGTTCGCTGAGGATGCCGGACGAAAAGAAACTCCTCGATTACCTGAAGTGGGTCACCGCGGATCTGCACCAGACCCGCCAACGTCTTCAGGAGGTCGAGTCCGGCATGCAGGAGCCGGTGGCGATCGTCGCGATGGCGTGCCGGTATCCCGGCGGAGTGCGCTCCCCCGAGGATCTGTGGGAGCTGGTCTCCTCCGGCGGCGACGCGATCTCCGGGTTCCCCACCGACCGCGGCTGGGACCTCGACGCACTCGCCGGCGACGGTCCCGGGCGCAGCGCGACGCAGCAGGGCGGATTCCTTTACGACGCGGCCGAGTTCGACCCCGGCGTCTTCGGGATCTCGCCGCGCGAGGCCGTCGCCATGGATCCGCAGCAGCGGCTGCTGCTGGAGACGGCGTGGGAGGCCATCGAACGTACCGGTACGGACCCCACCGAGCTGCGGGGCAGCAGGACGGGTGTCTTCGTCGGCACCAACTCCCAGGACTACGCCCATCTCGTACTGGCCTCGGACGACGACATGGCCGGGTACGCCGGCAACGGCCTGGCCGCGAGCGTCATGTCGGGCAGGCTCTCCTTCGCGCTCGGTCTGGAGGGCCCGGCGGTCACCCTCGACACCGCGTGCTCGTCGTCGCTGGTGACTCTCCATCTGGCCGCGCAGGCGGTACGGGCGGGAGAGTGCGCGATGGCGCTGGCCGGCGGTGTCACGGTGATGACGACGTCGTCGAGCTTCGCCGGGTTCAGCCTCCATGGCGGCCTCGCCCCCGACGGCCGGTGCAAGGCGTTCTCCGACGACGCCGACGGCACCAGCTGGTCGGAAGGCATCGGCATGCTCGTCGTGGAGCGTCTCTCGGACGCCCAGCGCAA
Organism: Streptomyces scopuliridis; assembly: GCF_042790125.1. Lineage (GTDB taxonomy): Bacteria > Actinomycetota > Actinomycetes > Streptomycetales > Streptomycetaceae > Streptomyces > Streptomyces scopuliridis_A. The sequence goes on along the minus strand of NZ_JBHTZS010000003.1, from coordinate 208,213 downwards.
CGGCCATCCGGTGCTGGCCGTACTGCGGGGCAGTGCGGTCAACCAGGACGGCGCGTCCAACGGTCTGTCCGCGCCGAACGGCCCCTCGCAGCAGCGCGTCATCCGGCAGGCGCTGGCCGTCGCCGGTCTCTCCCCCGCTGACGTGGACGCGGTGGAGACCCATGGCACCGGCACGGGTCTGGGTGACCCGATCGAGGCGCAGGCGCTGCTGGCCGCGTACGGACAGGGGCGTGAACGGCCGCTGCTGATCGGCGCGGTCAAGTCCAACATCGGCCACACCCAGGCGGCGGCCGGCGCCGCGGGTGTGATCAAGACGGTGATGGCGCTCCGGCACGGTGTGCTGCCCGAGGTGCTGCATCTGGGTACGCCCTCCACCCGGGTGGACTGGACGGCCGGCTCCGTCGAGCCGCTCAAGGAGCGCACGGCGTGGCCGGAGACCGGCCGCCCGCGGCGCGCGGGCGTCTCGTCGTTCGGCATCAGCGGCACCAACGCACATGTGATCCTGGAGCAGCCCCCCGCCACGGAGCAGCCCTCCGCTCCGGAGCAGCCGCCCGTCCCGGAGCAGACCGCCGTCCGGGAGGACGCGACGGCGCTCGCCGGTACCGGGGCGCTGCCGTGGGTGGTCTCCGGCAAGAGCGAGGCCGCGGTACGCGACCAGGCGGCGAAGCTACGGGACTTCGTCTCCGCGCGGCCCGAACTGTCCCCCGCGGACGTGGGCCTTTCGCTGGCCACGACCCGCACCGGATTCGAGCACCGCGCCGTACTCGTCGCCTCGGACCGCAAGGAGTTCCTGGCCGGTCTGGACGCGCTCGCCGCCGGCGAGACCGCCCCCGGGCTGGTCCGGGGCAGGAGCCCGGTCGGCGGCGGCGGCAAGACCGTGCTGGTCTTCCCCGGGCAGGGGGCTCAGTGGGCCGGCATGGCCGTCGGCCTGCTGGACACCAGCGAGGTGTTCGCCGCGCGCGTACGCGCCTGCGGACAGGCCCTCGCGCCGTACACCGGCTGGGACGTGGAGGCGGTCCTCCGGCAGACCGGGGACGCTCCCGGCCTGGAGCGGGTGGACGTCGTCCAGCCCACGCTGTGGGCCGTCATGGTCGGCCTGGCCGAGGTGTGGCGTGCGGTGGGTGTGGTGCCCGACGCGGTGGTCGGCCACTCCCAGGGCGAGATCGCCGCCGCCTGCGTGGCCGGCGCGCTCAGCCTGGAGGAAGGCGCCAGGATCGTGGCGCTGCGCAGCCGCGCGATCCGCGGCCTGTCCGGTCATGGCGGCATGGCGTCCGTCGCCCTGCCGGCGGAGGAGGTCACCGGCAGGATCACGCCGTGGCAGGGCCGTATCCAGATCGCCGCCGTCAACGGCCCGTCCGCCACTGTCGTTTCCGGTGAGCCGGATGCGCTGGAGGAGCTGGTCGCCGCGTGCGAGGCCGACGGGGCCCGCGCACGCGTGATCCCGGTGGACTACGCCTCCCATTCCTCGCAGGTGGACGCGCTCCGCGACGAGTTGCTCGAAGCGCTGGCGGGCATCAGACCGAAGGGCCCGGAGACCGCCTACTACTCCTGCGTCACCGGTGGGCGGCTGGACACCACCGGACTCGACGCCGAGCACTGGTTCCGCAATCTGCGCGAGACCGTACGGTTCGAGGAGGCCACCCGGGCGCTACTGGCCGACGGATACGGGCAGTTCATCGAGGTCGGGCCGCACCCCGTGCTGCTCCCCGGCATCCAGGACACCATCGCCACCACCGACCGCGGGGCGCTCGCGATCGGTTCGCTGCGCAGGGACGACGGCGGCTGGGACCGCTTCCTCCAGTCCGCCGCCGAGGCGTACGTCAGGGGAACCGCCCTCGACTGGCAGCGGCTGTTCCCCGGCGCACGGCGGGTGGAGATACCGACGTACGCCTTCCAGCGCGAGCGGTTCTGGCCGTCGATATCGGCGCGTCCCGTGGACGCCTCCGGTCTGGGCCTGGTCTCGGCCGAACACCCGCTGCTGGGCGCGGCGGTGATGGTGGCGGGCTCCGACGAGGTGCTGCTGACCGGCCGGCTGTCGGTACGGTCGCATCCCTGGCTGGCCGGCCATGTGCTGAACGGGCTGGTCATCTTCCCCGGCACCGGCTTCGTGGAACTGGCCGTCCGCGCCGCGACCCAGGTCGGCTGCGACCGCGTCGAGGAACTGATTCTCACCGCCCCGTTGGTCCTTCCCCACGACGACGCGGCCGAGGTCCAGATCTCCATCGGCGGCGCGGACGGCAACGGACACCGCGAGCTGCGCTGCCACGCCCGCCCCTCCGGTGTCCCGGACGCCGCGTGGACGCTGCACGCCTCCGGTCGGATCAGCCGCGAGGAGTACGTGGTCGATTTCGACGCGTCCGTCTGGCCGCCCGAGGGCGCGACAGCCGTCGACGCCGCGGCGGTGGAGGGGTTGTACGACCGGTTCTCCCGCAAGGGACTGCGGTACGGTCCGGCATTCCGCGGACTGCGCGCGGCCTGGCGCCGGGGCGAGGAGATCTACGTCGAGGTCGCACTCCCCCACGACGCCGGTGACGCGGACGGCTACGGAGTGCACCCGGCGCTGTTCGACTCCGTCCTGCACAGCACGGTGTTCGCCGGGCCCGAGGACGCCTCACGGGGCCTGCTCCCCTTCGCCTGGACCGGGGTCTCCCTGCATGCCTCGGACGCCTCCGCCCTGCGGGTCAGGCTGACCCCCAGTGGCCAGGATTCGTTCCAGCTGGCGGCCGTCGACATGCGGGGCGAGCCGGTGTTCTCCGTCGAGTCGCTGGCCCTGCGGCCGGCGCTGCCGGAGGCGGCCGACGCCCCACGCCGTGAGGAGCCGGCCTCGCTCTTCGGCGTCGACTGGGTCTCCGTTCCCACGGAGCGGCCCGTGTCCGGTACCCGCTGGGCGGTCGTCGGCGCCGATGAGCTGGATCTGGGTTACGCGATGCACCGTGCGGACGAGACGGTCGTCGCGTATGCGGAGTCACTGGCCGGGACGGTCGGCGAGAGCGGTGCCGTGCCGGATGTGTTCCTGGTGCCGGTGGTGGGTGATCTGGAGCTGGGGCAGGCGGCGGCGGTGCGTGCTCTCACCCGGTGGGTGCTGGGCCTTCTGCGGGAGTGGCTGGACGAGCCGCGGCTGTCGGGTTCGCGGATGGTCTTCGTCACGCGCGGTGCGGTCGCCGCGGAGGGTGAGGAGGTCCGGGATCTGGCCGCGGCCGCGGTCTGGGGGCTCGTACGGTCGGCGCAGACGGAGAATCCGGGCAGTTTCCTGCTCGTGGACATGGACGACACGTTCCTGTCGGCCGGAGTGCTGCCCGGTCTGCTCGCCCTGGACGAGCAGCAGACGCTGGTGCGCGACAACACCGTCCGTGCCGGGCGCCTCGCCCGTCTGCCGGAGAGCGGGACGACCTCCCCGCCCGCGGGCGCCGCGCCCGTCTGGGACCGTGAGGGCACGGTACTGATCACCGGCGGTACCGGCGGCCTCGGCGGCGAACTGGCCCGCCATCTCGTCACCGAACACGGCGTACGGCATCTGCTCCTGGCAGGCCGCCGGGGCCCGGACGCACCGGGCGCGACGGAGCTGCGGGACGAACTGACGGCCCAGGGCGCCGAGGTGACCGTCGCCGCCTGTGACGTCGCGGACCGTACGGCGCTGGACGCGCTGCTGGCGGCCGTACCCGCCGCGCGTCCGCTGACCGCCGTGGTGCACACCGCCGGTGTGCTGGACGACGCCTTGCTCGGTTCGCTCACGGCCGAGCGACTGGACCGGGTTCTGAGGCCGAAGGCCGACGCCGCCTGGAATCTCCATGAAGCGACCCGTGCGCTGGATCTGGCCGCGTTCGTCCTCTACTCGTCGGTCTCCGGTGTCGTGGGCAGCCCCGGTCAGGCCAACTACGCGGCCGGGAACGCCTTCCTGGACGCCCTGGCCGCGCACCGCAGGTCCCTCGGACTGCCCGCGACCTCCCTGGCCTGGGGACCCTGGGCCCAGGGCAGCGGGATGACCAGCACACTGGCCCAGTCCGACATGGACAGGATGTCCCGCTCCGGGATGCCGCCGATCTCCACGGCCGCCGGTCTCACGCTCTTCGACTCGGCGGTGGCGCGCGCCGAGGCGCTTGTCATCCCGGTCCGCCTCGACATCGCGGGCCTCCAGGCCCAGCAGTCACTGCCCGCGCTGTGGCGGGACCTCGTCCCCCGGGCGCGCCGCTCCGCCGCCGCGGCGAACCGGTCACCCGTCACCCTGCTCGGCCGGCTGCGCGGACTCGGACCGGCCGAACAGCTCCACCTGCTGACCGAGCTGGTGACGGGGTACGCGGCCGGTCTGCTGGGCCATCGTGACCCCGGCGCCATCGACCCGGAGCGGCGCTTCCTGGAGCTGGGCTTCGACTCCCTGGTCTCCGTCGGACTCCGTAACCAGCTCGCCGAGGCGCTCGGCCTGCGACTGCCCACCTCGGTCGTCTTCGACAACGAGACGCCCCTCAAGCTCGCCGGCTGGCTGCACCAGGAACTCGCCTCGCAGCGGACCGGGCAGCAGGTGACCCGCTCCGCGAGCGGTGGCGGTCCCGCCACGGTCACGCGGCCGTCGCAGGACGCGAGCGAGACGCTGGAGGGCCTCTTCTACAGCGCGGTACGGAACGGGAAACTCGTCGAGGGCATGCGCCTGCTCAAGGCCGTGGCGAACACCCGGCCGACGTTCGAAACCCCCGCCGATCTGGAGGAGTTGTCGACGCCCGTCGTCCTGGCGGACGGCCCGCGCAGCCCCAGGCTGATCTTCGTCAGCGCACCCGGCGCCACCGGCGGCGTACACCAGTACGCGCGTATCGCGGCCCACTTCCGCGGCAAGCGGCACCTCTCCGCACTCCCGCTGATGGGCTTCGCTCCCGGTGAACCGCTGCCCGCCACGAGCGAGGCCGCGGTCCGTATCGTCGCGGAGAGCGCACTGCACGCCAGCGACGGCGAACCGTTCGTCCTGGTGGGGCACTCGTCGGGCGGCTCACTCGCCTATCTGGCGGCGGGCGCGATGGAGGAGACCTGGGGGATCAAGCCCGAGGGCGTCATCCTGCTGGACAGCGCGAGCATCCACTACGGCCTGGGCGAGGGCAACGACCTCGACGCGACCACCCGGTTCTACCTGGCGGACATCGACTCCCCGTCCGTGATGCTGAACAGCGCCAGGATGTCCGCGATGGTGCACTGGTTCATGGCGCTGACGGAGTCCAAGACCCCGCCGCCCACGGCCCGCACCCTCCAAGTCCGGTGCACCCAGGACCTGGACGGCTTCATCCTCGACACCTCCTCCGTACCCGCGGACGATGTCCTGGACATCGAGGCGAACCATCTCTCACTCGCCAAGGAGCACTCCGCGCTGACGGCGGACACGATCGAGAAGTGGCTCGGAACGCTCCCGGCCGGCGGCTCGTAGACCCCGGCCGGTAGCTCGTGGACCGGCGCTTCACCGGGCGGTGTCCTCAGGGCACCGCCCGGTCGGCGTTTGGGGCGCGGCCCACGGCGTGAGGTGACATCACCCCAGCTCAGTGGTCCGTCCACCGCGCCCTCGAAGGTTGACGAAACCAGTCATGAGCATATGCAAACGGGCAGACAGCTCATTCTCCTCGTGGAATCGTCGCGGCCTCTCCACGCCGCAGGGGTAGATCAACTCCCGTAAGATGGACACACTTTGACGTGAAGAGCCGCTCGATGTATGCCGGTTCGACGACTTCATTGTCCCGCCATCAAACCCCTAGGACCCTTTTTCCGTGACATCTCTTTCAGATCCCGCCGTTGTGCTCGGCGCCGTGGCTGTCGTCACAGGCGCCGTCGCACTGCTGCTGGCGCGCTCGCGTCGCCAACACGCGCGACGGTGCAGGACATTGGACGCAGCCCGGAAGAGCGCCGAGGACCTCGCGCAATCCGCCGAGGCGCGCAGGCGCGGAGCCGAATCCCGCGCGAAGGACGTGGAGACCCGTGAGGCGCGGTTCCGTGATGAGGTGGATCATCTCGCCTCCGTCCGGCTTCCGGCCCTCGCGCTCAGTCTGATCAGCTCTCACCACCCCGTCCCCGGACTGCTCCACGAGGAAACGACACCGTCCAAGGACGCGGAACTTCTCGACTCCGTGCTCACCCGCGTCTCGGGGATCGTGCTGAAGGAGCGCCGCCGGGTGGACGCGGCCGCCCGCGCGGCGCTGCGCGGCGCGAGCCAGGACTCGCAGGCGTTGTCGTACCGGTTGCAGTCGGAACTCGAAGCCCTGCAACAGGAGTTCAGCGGGTCGCGGAGCGTGACGCACCGGGTGCTGGCCGCGGACCATCTCAACGAGCAGAATCTGCGCCTCATCCAGCGGACCGCCATCGTATGCGGCGCGTGGCCGGGGCACGTGCGCAAGGACACCTACGTGTCCGAGATCGTTTCCGGTGCCTCGTCCCGGCTGCGCGGCTTCGACCGGATCAAGATCAACTCGCGGCTCGCGACCAATGTCGGGCTCGTCGGGCGTGCGGCCGAGCCCGTCGCCGTGGTCTGTACGGAGCTCATGGCCAACGCGTTGGAGCACTCCCGTGACGACCTCGCCGTGGATGTCGGTCTGATCCGGACCGGCAACGGCAGCGTCTGCATCACGATCGATGACGCGGGCAAGGGCATGACCAGCGAAGCACTCGCCCGGGGTGTACGGCTGGTATCGGCCGAGACGCAGGAGGTCATGCTGACCGAGCTCGGCGACCCTCCCTCTCAGGGCTTTGTCGCGATCGGGCGCCTCGTCGCCGATCACGGCTTCCACGTCTCCATTGACAATCCGTCTCCCTTTGGCGGGGTGCGCGCTGTGGTGACCATTCCCCCGAACCTGCTGACCTCAATCGACGAGGAGGCCGAGCCGCCTTCGGTGATGGCTCCCCTGCCCGTCACAGCTCCGAGGGCGGACAGGCGGCCGGCCCCGGTCGCCGACACCGCGCCGGGCGACGCGCACTCGCGTACGGGCGCGCCGGGCACCGCGGAGAGCCTGCCGCAGCGCCGCCGCCGTGGAAGCGCGATATCCACCGGTGAACTCGCCGCTCCCACACCTCGTGCCCCTGACCCGGAGCGGTCTCTCGCCACCTGGAGTGATTTCCACGATGGCCTCAAAAGCGGCCGAGACGGTATTGATCTGGAGGAAACACAGTGACCCTGCCCGACGGTAAGAACGAGACCTGGTACCTGGCGCCCATCACCGAGATCCCGGGTGTCCACCATGCCCTGATCATGACGCTCGACGGGATGGTCCAGGCCAGGTCCGAGGGCCTGACGGTCGACGAGGCGGACGGCATAGCCGCGATGACCTCGGCCCTGCACTCCGCCTCTCGCGCCGCCGCCAACACAGCGCTGCGGGCCGCGCCGGACACCCCGATAGAGACCGTCGCCGTGACGATGCCCACGGGCACCTACATGGTGATGCCGGCCGGCGCCAACACCCTGATCGCGGCCGCGGGCGACGAGTCGATGCACATGGGGGTCGTCATCAACAAGATGGCCCGGCAGGCGAAGAAGCTCGGGGAGCAGTTCATGTCCGTCTCCGCGCGCACCAATGACGGCGCGTCATGAGTCGCGACAAGCACCAGCGGCGCCTGCTTCCGCCCTATCTGGCGACCGGGACCAGCGGTGCCTCGCTGCCCAGCACCCTCGACACGCTGACGGCTCTGCGTGCCAGTGGCATTCCGCTCGCCTCGTACCACACGGCGGTGCACCGTCGTGTCGTCGAGCTGGTGACCGGTGGTTCCCTCACCGCGGTCGAGATAGCCGGCTATCTCGCTCTGCCGGTCAGTGTCGCCCTGGTGCTCGCCGAGCAACTCGTCAGTGACGGCTTGTTAACCGCCAGCGTGCCCATCCCGGATGCGCTCGCCCCCTCGCGCGCCGGACGGCCGTCGAGGCAACTCATGGAAGAGGTTCTGAGTGGACTCCAATCCCTCCGTGTCGCCTAGCCCGCGTCCGGTGTACCTGCCTGAGGGAGACCACCAGAGAGTCAAGATCCTTGTCGCCGGACCTCTCGGCGTCGGCAAGACGACCGCGATCAAGACTCTGTCACAGATCCCCACGCTGCACACCGACGAAGTCATGACGGACGCGGCGGCAGGCACCGACGACGTCAGCCTGGTCGGCCTCCGGGACAAGAAGACCACCACGGTCGCCATCGACTTCGGACGTCTGACCCTCCCCGGTGACCGAGTTGTCCTGTACCTGTACGGAACTCCCGGCCAGCGCCGGTTCCTTCCCCTGTGGGAGGGCATCGCGTTCGGGGCTCTCGGCGCGCTCGTCCTTGTCGACACCCGGCGCCTGGACGAATCGTTCGAGGTGATGGATCTCATCGAGGAACGCGGTTTGCCGTATGCCGTGGCAGTCAATACCTTCCCTGACTCGCCCGACTACGACTTGGAGATCGTTCGTTCGAAACTCGACCTCGCCCCGGACACCCCACTGGTCACCTGTGATGCCCGCGAGTTGAACAGCAGTCTCAGCGCCCTCATCGAACTGACCGCCCATTCCATAGCCACCGCCGGAGTCGGAGCCTCGTGAGCAACACACCATCAGCCGCGACAGCTGTGTCCCTGCACGGGCCAGAGCACGCGGCCAACCCGCAGCGCAGCTATGAACTGCTGCGCCTGCAGGGGCCGGTCGGCCTCGCCGAGATCGACCCCGGTCTCGTTGTCCACCTGGTCACCGACTACCAGGCAGCACTCAAACTCCTGCAGGACACGGACACATGGTCCAAGGACACCCGCACCTGGCTGCCCCAGGTTCCGGAGAACAGCCCGATCAGACCCATGGTGGAGTGGCGGCCCAGTCTCTTCTTCGCCGACGGTGACGAGCACGCGCACCTGCGCAAGGTCATCACGGACAGCTTCGCTCTCCTCGACCCCAACGATGTCCGCGTTCTGACCTTCCGCTACGCCGACCGGCTCCTTCAGGATTTCGCCGATACCGGAACGGTCGACCTCGTCCGTCAGTACGCGCAGCAGCTGCCCTTGATGGTCTTCAACGCCCTGTTCGGGATGGGAGACGAGCACGGCCCCCAGCTTGTACGGGCTCTGGCGGCGATGGTGGACACCGACCCGGAGAAGAAGGCGGAAGGAGCGCAGTCGTTCGGCGCCTATCTGCAGACCCTCTATCAGACCAAGGCCGCGCAGCGCGGACATGATCTGACGTCCTGGTTCATCGACCACCCCAACGGGCTGAACCAGGAGGAGGCGATCAATCAGATCCTCATCACCCTCGGCGCGGGGAACGAGCCGACAGCCAGCCTCATCGCCAACACGTGCGTACGGATGCTGACCGACGACCGGTACTTCGGCACGCTCACCACCGGAAGCCTGCCCGTCCAGCACGCTATCGACGACGCGCTGTGGAACGACTCGCCGCTGGCCAACTACAGCTTCCACTTCCCCAAGGAGGACGTCACCTTCTACGGCACGCACATTCCCGCCGGCTCCCCGGTCATGGTGTCGTACGCCGCCGCCAACACCTGCCCGCACGCGGGGACGCCGGCCGACGGCTACCGCTCGGGCAGCAAGGCGCACCTGGCATTCGCCGCCGGCCCGCACGCCTGTCCGGCCCGTGACCTGGCTCTGCTGATCGCGACCGCCGCGATCGAGAGACTCACCAGCTACCTGCCGGACATCGAGATCGCCGTGGCCCCCGATGAGCTGATCTACCGCGACGGGCCCGTCCACCGGACGCTCACGTCGCTTCCCGCCCGGTTCACTCCGCTGACTCCCGACGCCAACGGCGCCACTCCCTGGAGCCGGAGTTCCTCCAGCCCTGAGACGGAGACGGGATCCTCCTTGACAGCAGGCGACCGCGAGTCGGTGACCTCTTCATAACCTGCTCTCGAACACGGCGTCGCGGTGGTGCCCTTGGCGAACTGATCCGCACTACCGCGACGCCGTGGGGAAAAACAGTGTCCCTGGCCCCGTCCTCTGCCCGAACGGAACCGTTAGGACGGTTCTCGACCGAAAGGGGATCAACCGCATATGACAGAGACACTTCCCGGCACCAGACTGCCGGGCTTCTCCTCCGTACGGCACGAGGTGAGTGCGGCTCTGACCGGATTCCTGGACGCCAAAGAACAGGCCGCGCCAGGAGCCGAGTTGAGCTACCTGACATCCACGTTGCGCAGGCTCCTCTCCGGCGGAAAACGTCTGCGCTCCATGTTGTGTGTCTGTGGATGGCAGGCCGCCGGAGCCGACGGCGAGATGACGGCCGCCATACGCGCCGCCGCCAGCCTTGAGCTCTTCCAGGTATTCGCCCTGATTCATGACGATGTGATGGACGACAGCGATGTCCGCCGCGGGCAACCGTCCGCCCACCGCGCGCTCGCCACCGCGTACACCGAGAGCGGTGGTCCCCTCGGCCGCGCCGAGGCACACGGAATGGGCGCGGCCGTCCTCCTCGGAGACCTGGCCCTGGTGTGGTCCGACGAGCTCCTCCACTCAACGGGCGTCGAACCGAGCCGGCTCGCCGAGGTACTGCCCCTGGTGGCCGACATGCGCAGCGAAGTCATGTACGGCCAGCTCCTGGACCTTCAGACCACCGGCCGGCTGACCGGCGACGCGGAAACGGCACTGCACGTCATCCGGTACAAGACCGCCAAATACACCGTCGAACGCCCCCTTCAGATCGGGGCGGCCCTGGCCGGAGCCGACCCGGCCGTGCTCGACGCCTGCAGCGCCTTCGGCATTCCGCTAGGAGAAGCGTTTCAGCTGCGCGACGACCTGCTCGGTGTGTTCGGCGACCCCGTCGCCACCGGCAAACCGATACTGGACGATCTGCGCGAGGGCAAGGCCACCGTACTGATGGCCCTCGCTGTCCAACGGGCCTCTCCCACAGAACGCAGAACCTTGCGCGGCCTCGTCGGCCGAAGCGACCTCAACGAGGACCAGGCCGCCCGGGTCCGCACCATCCTGGACTCCACCGGCGCCCGGCAGACCGTGGAAGAGATGATCGCCGCACGCCGGGACGCGGCCCTCACCGCCCTGGACGAGGCGCCCTTCCCGGAAGCGGCCACCGGCCAACTGCGCCGGATCGCCCTGGCCGCCACGGAGCGGCAGACATGACCGCCCGTACACCCGTCACCGGAACCGTGAGGTGGAACAAGCCCATGAGCGACACGGTCGTGAGCGCGACCTACTCCGATCAGGCCGCACGTCTGGTGGCGAGGATCGACCAGGACAGGTGGGGCAGCGTCCGCCCCTCCTTCTACGAGACCGCCCGTGTCATCTCGGCGGCCCCCTGGCTGCCGGGTGAGTCGCGCCGGATCGCGTATCTGCTCCAGGAGCAGGCGCCCGACGGCAGTTGGGGTGAGGGGCCCGCGCCGTACCGCCTGCTGCCGACGCTCAGCGGCGTGGAGGCCGCGCTGGCGGTCCTGCGGCGAGGCGCCACGTCCGCGGAGACCGCCCGGCGGCTCGCCACGGCGGTGGACCGGGGCCTCGCCGCGCTGCGCGCGCTGCCACCGGCAGGGCCATGGCCCGACACCGCCGCGGCCGAGATCCTCGTCCCCAGCCTGGTCGCGAAGATCCACGAGCGGACGGCCCTCATCGCCCGCGACGGGATACCGGACCTCGGCGGATGGCGTCCTGGACCCGGGCCCGCGCTCCCCCGCGGCTATGACCAGGCGGTGCCCGCGTACGTGGCGAAGCGGTACACCGCGGCGGGCAGCCTCCCCGTCAAGCTTCACCACACGTTCGAAGGTGTCGCCGGGTACATACCGCGGGCGCTCATACCCGACGGACAGGACCTGCTGGGCAGTTCACCGGCCGCCACCGCCGCTCGCGCCGCGGCGGCCTCGCCGGCGCCCTCGGCGGGAGCCGTCGCGGCCCTCGAACCTGTGGCACAGCGCTACGGGGGTCTGTTCCCCGAGGCGGCCCCGATCCTCGTCTTCGAGCGCCTGTGGGTCGCCGCCGCACTGGCTCGCGCCCACCTGCCTGCCGCCACCCTGCCCACCCTCCGCAAGTGGGCCGCCGACATCCACGATCCCCGGGGAGTACGTGGCGCACCCGGCCTCATGACGGACGCCGACGACACCGCCATGGCCGTGCTGGTGGGCTCACGCGTCGGCCTTCCGTACACCCCGGAGCCGCTCGACCAGTTCCACAACGGCAGCCACTACGACTGCTACATCGGCGAGGACACCGGATCGGTCACGGCGAACGCCCACGCCCTCCAAGCGCTCGGCAGCCACCTGCGCCGGCACCCCGAAGCACAGCACACCTACGGTCCCCGGACGGAGAAACTGCGCGACTGGCTCATCGGCCAACAGCGGCCCGAAGGACCGTGGCCCGACAAATGGCACGCCTCGCCGTACTACGCCACCCAGCGGTGCGTGGCCGCGCTCACGCAGTACGGCGGAGACCACGCGTCCTCGGCCGTGGAGACCGCCGCCGCCTGGACCCTCGACACCCAGCGGGACGACGGCTCCTGGGGGGTATGGGGCGGCACCGTCGAAGAAACCGCGTACGCCGCCCAGATCCTGCTGTCCACCGCCACCGCCACCGCCACCGCCACGCGTCAGCCGCGGCATGACCGCGCCCTGGACCACGCCCTGGACCGCGCCGAGACGTACCTGGACGCGGCGGCGGGCCCCGGCCACCACCCCGCCCTGTGGCACGACAAAACCCTGTACGCACCCCAGGCGATGATCGACGCGGAAGTACTCGCCGTACGGGAGATGCTGCGGACCCGCCCCGGCGTGGACGGGCGACGGACCACCCCCACAGACGCCGACAGGTAGGACAGACACGTGACGACCAGCATGAACGTTCCGCCGATCGCTCCGGGGAAACTGCCGCTCATCGGGCACGCCGTACCGCTGTTCAAGGACCGTCTGGCGTTCATCCAGCGCTTGCGCACCCACGGCCCCGTCGTCCGCTTCACCGTCGGCCCGAAGACGGTGACCGTGGTCAACTCACCCGAGCTGATCCAGAAGATGCTGACCAGCCAGGCCGACGAATTCACCAAGGGGCTGCTCTTCGAGAAACTCAAACTCTTCGGCGAGGACGCCCTGCCCGTCGCGGAAGGCAGACCGCACCTGCGCCGGCGCCGCATGATGCAGCCCGCCTTCCACCGCAAACAGATCGCCGGCTACGTCGACACGATGCGGGACACCGTCGAGCCGTACATCACCGGCTGGCACGAAGGCACCCCGCTCGACCTCAAGACCGAAATGCAGCTCATGACCCAGGGCGTCGTGCTGTCGGCGCTGTTCTCCTCGACCCCCGAGCGGAAACCCGCCCTCACGATCCTCCACAGCGTCGACACCGTCTTCACCACCGCCCTCCAGCGTGCCCTGATGCCCATTTCGGCCCTGGAACGGCTGCCCATCCGGCGCAACCGGAAGGCCGACGCCGCCAACAACGCGCTACGCACCGCGGTCACCGACATCATCACGGAACACCGAGCGCGTCCCGGCGCGTACGACGACATCGTGTCGCTGCTCCTGACCGCCCAGGACGAGAACGGCGAGACACTGTCCGACGACGAGATCCTCTCGGAAGTCACCGGACTGCTCGCCGCGGGCTCCGAGACGACCGCGGTCGTCCTCGCCTGGCTGTTCCACGAACTGGGCCGCAACCCGGACCTGGAGCGCCGACTGCACGAGGAAGTCGACTCCGTGCTCGCCGAAGGCCCGCTGACCGCCGAGCGCATCCCCCGCCTGGCCTTCACCCGCAGACTCGTCAGCGAGACCCTGCGGCTGTACAGCCCCGCGTGGCTCGTGACCCGGCAGGCCATCTCGGCCGTGCAACTCGGTGAGTTCAGCCTGCCGGCCGGCTCCGATGTGATCTGGAGCGCCTACGCGCTGCACCGGGACCCCGACCTCTACCCCGATCCACTGCGCTTCGACCCCGACCGCTGGCTGCCGGAGCGCCCCCAGCCGCCCAAGGGCGCCTTCATCCCCTTCGGTTCCGGCAAACGCATGTGCATGGGAGACGCGTTCGCCTGGACCGAGGCGACCATCATCACCGCGCTGGTCGCGTCCCGCTGGCGGCTACGGCCGACACCCGGCGCCGCCGTACGCCCGGTCGGCGCGATCACCACACACCCCTCGTCCCTCCACATGGTGCCCGAACCCAGACAGCACGCCCACACGGAGAGCGCCCGGTGAACGACGCGATCCGCACGCCTGCGCGTGCCCTGCCCATGCCCGACCTACGAGGCTCCTTCCCCGGCCCCTTCCCGGCCAGCCCGCACGCCTCCGACATCGAGCGGCACGCTGTCCAGTGGCTGCACACGTTTCCGCTCATCGGCTCGGAGCGCGCGCTGGGCGCGCTGTCCGACATCACGGCCCAGGGGATGGCCCGCACCTTCCCCACGGCCGACCGGAGCAGCCTCTTCCTCTGCGCCGACCTCTTCCTGTGGCTCACCGCGTTCGACGACGCCCACGGCGAGGCGGCCGGCGCCCGTGACCCCGCCCGTCTGGTCCGCCGGATCAGTGAGTGCGTCCACCTCCTCGCCGGCCACCACGAACCGCCGGGCGAACCAAGCGCCTTCGCCGCCGCGCTGCGCGATCTCCTCGACCGGTTCAGGGAACGGGCCACGCCCACGCAATACCTGCGGCTCACCGCGCACCTGCGGGACAACCTCTTCGGCATCCTCTGGGAGGCACATCACCTCGACAGGCCCGAACACATCACCCTGCACGACTACCGCGCGATGCGTCCGCACACCGTCTTCGTACGCACCGTCATGGCGACCGCGGAAGTCATGCTGGGGTACGAACTGACCGATGCGCGGAGGTCCTCGGCGGCGGTCCGGGACCTGGAGACGGCCGTCGCCGACCTCGCCGGGTGGATCAACGACCTCGCCTCATACGCGAAGGAGACGGCCCACGACGGGCCGGTCCCTCTCAGCCTGCCCACACTGCTGATGCGAGAGCACACGTGCGACCTCGAAGAGGCGTTCCGGCTGGCCTCCCGCATGTGCGAAGAGCAGGCCACCGTGGCCCGCGCCCGAATCACCGAACTGGCTGTGAGTGAGGAGCGACCTCTCACTGTTCACGCGCGGGCCGTCGAGTCCGTCGTGTCCTCCTATGTCTGGCACATCCATCACTCCCGTTACCAGATCTAGGGCGGGCACCGGGGACACGGTTCTCCAACTCTCCATCCCGCACGGTGACATCGTCAGGTGAAGCGGCCGCGTCCGCTCCTGGACCCGCTGACCGCGTACGGCGCCCCGGACGGGCCGGACGCCCCCGACGGGTCAGGAGCGGACGCAGCAGGACGGCGGGGGAAGCGAGCATGTTCTGTACCCGGGCGAAGCGCGCGTACAACTCGGGCTCGTCCGGCAGGCGCCTCAGTACCACGTCGAGGAGGCCGCGCATCATCCGCTCCGGGCGGCCCGCGAGCCCGTTCGACCAGCCGGCGTCGGCGGCCGTGGCCGTCAGCCAGGGCACGAGCGCGATCCGGGCGGCACGGCGCTGGAAGCGGTGTGCGAGCCCGCCCGGACCGTCGGCGGTCGCCAGCAGACGGGCCAGGAGCCGGGCCTGGAGCGCCGCCACGGTGAGTCCCTGGCCGTACACGGGATTGAACGCGCAGAACGCGTCGCCCGCCACCAGCAGCCGGTCCGGACGCGGCCGGAGACGGTCGTAGCGGAGCCAGTCGTTGCCGCCCACCACGCAGCGGTACACCGGGGACACCGGGCGGCCCCGTGCCATCACCTCGGCGAAGTGCGGGCTGCGCAGCGTCGCGGCGAACCGTCGCAGCGCCTCGTCGTCACGCGGTGGCGGAAGCGTCTCCGCCGGGGCGACGAGGCTGATCAGCCGCCGCGTGCCGGCCACCGTGACCGCGGCGCCGCCGCGGTCCACCAGGGGCGGCAGGGTCATCTCGAAGGCGACCAGCCAGTCGGGCGCCTGGTCGCCGGTCAGCTCGTACATGCGCGAGCTGTAGACCAGCGGGGAGGGCACCTTCAACCGCCGGGGTGCGGGCAGCCCGGCCGCGGCGAGCCAGCCCGGCAGGCGTGACCTGCGGCCGGCGGCGTCCACGATCAGGTCCGCTTCGATCCGCACCGGCGTTTGGCCGGGGTCCGCCCTGCGGTGGCCCGTGACGCCGACCGCTATGCGGCGATCCGCGCTCAAGCGCAGCCCCTCCACGACGAATCCGTCCCGTACCCGCACGCCCGGCAGTGCCCGGACCCGGGCCCGCAGCACCGCCTCCAGGTCGGCCAGGCCGAAGGACTGCACCTCGATGCCGACCGGACGCCGCGGAGCCCAGCCGTACGGCAGGCGGGTCGCGAACCCGGCCCCGAAGTCGAACACCGGGGCTCCCTGGGCGGCCAGCTCCGCGCGGACCCCGGGGAAGAGGTCCTCCACGATCCGGGCGCCGCGCGCCAGCATCCCGTGCGGGTGCCGCGCCTGGGGCAGTCCGCTGCGGTGTGCGGCGCCGGAAGGGAGTTCGTCCCGTTCCAGCACCGTGACGCGGTCGAAACGCCCGGCGAGCACCCGGGCGGTGAGCAGCCCGGTGAAGCCCGCGCCGATCACCACGGCGTGGCCCCAGGGTCCGCGCGAGGCCCCCGGCGGGCGCTGTCTGTCCGCCGCGCGCTCCGCCCGGCTGTCACGGGCCGGCTCCGTCACGGGCTGTCCGCCGGAGCCCGTCACCAGACGACCGGCAGCTGCCAGGGGCCCCGCATGATGCCGTCCTTCCAGTGCAGTTCCGCCACCGGTACGGCGGGGCGCAGGGCGGGGAAGCGCTGGACCAGTGCCAGCAGGGCGACGGAGAGTTCCAGCCGGGCGAGCTGTCCGCCGGGGCAGTAGTGCGGCCCGGCGCCGAACGCCAGGTGCTTTCCGGCGTCCCGGCGCCGGATGTCGAGGCGGTCGGGGTCGGGGAAGACGGCCGGGTCGCGGTTGGCGACGCAGTTGAGGGCGTTCACCGCCGTACCCGGAGGCAGGGTGACCCCGGCCAGGTCCACCTTCGCCGTGGTGACGCGCATCAGCATGCCGATGCGGCTGAGGAGCTGGTGGCGCAGGAGTTCGTCGACGGCACGGGGCACCAGTTCCGGGCACCGCACCAGCAGGTCCCACTGCTCACGGTGGGCGAACAGTGCGACGAGCGAATTGGAGAGCTGGTTGTGGGTGGTGTCATGTCCGGCCACCAGTACGGGCACCAGGTTCGCCAGCACCGTGGCGTCGTCCAGCGGGGGGCCGTCGGGTCCGGGGGCCAGCAGCGTGCTGATCAGGTCGTCGCCGGGGGCGCGCCGCTTGGCACCGATCAGGTCTTCGAGGTACGTGGTGAGCTGCTCGGCGGCCGTGGCCGCCTGTCCGGCGGAGGCCGCGGAGGCGGGCAGGATCGCCTCGATCCACCCGCGGAAGGCCCCGTGATCCTCGTAGGGGACGCCGAGCAGCCGGCAGAGCACCTTCACCGGCAGCGGCGCGGTCAGATGGGCGACCACGTCGGCGGGCGGTCCGGCGGCCTCCATCGCGTCGAGCATCTCCGCCACGAGCGCCTCGATCTCCGGGCGCAGCCGCTCGACGGTACGCGAGGTGAAGGCCCGGCCGATGTGTGCCCGCAGCGCGGTGTGCCCCGGCGGGTCCATGGCGTGCAGGAGCCCGTTCCGCGAGTGAAAGGGCACAACGGACGGCGCTCCCGGGCGCGCTGCCTCGGCACGGCTGAACCGCGGGTCGATCAGCACCTGGCGGACGGCCTCATGGCTGAGCGCGAGCCGGACCGGGGTGCCGTCGGCCATGACCGCCGCGGCCACCGGTCCGTCGGCCAGCAGCGCTGATCCGTTGATGTCGTGGTCGGCGGAGGGGTCCTGAGGGGACGGGAAGACAGGACATCCGTCGCTGGGAGGCATGGCGCGGGACTCTCCAGGGGTCGCGTCGCAGGGGGCCCGTTGCTCCTGCGGAACACGCAGTGTGAACACGGCCGACGGGCGGGGCAAGGGGCCGTTCCACCCAGTGGAACAGCCGCTTCCCGCCCACACGTTCGCTCCGCAGACTCGGCCCGCCCAGCACCGTCACCTCCCGGAGCGCACCATGCCTGAGCCCCTGCTCGTACCCGACCTGTACTGCCCGCTCCCCCGGACCGCCCGCCCCCACGCGGATACGGTCGAGCGGGAGGTCGTGGCGTGGATGGAGCGCTTCGAGCTCATCCGGACACCGGCGGAGCGGGAGCGGCTCTCCGGCATCAGGATCGGCTGGCTGACGGGCGCCGCACACGCCGACGGCCTGCTCGAACCGAGCATCATCGCTGCGCAGTTGACCGCATGGCTGACGGCGTTCGACGACCGGTACGCCGACTGTCCCCGCCCCGCTGAACAGGGGGTGCCCACCGCCCGTCTCGTGCTGCGGCTGCGGGCCGTGATGGAGGACCCCGCCGCCGCTCCCGCGCCCGACGATCCGTACGGCGCGAGCCTGCGCGACCTCTTCGTCCGGCTTGCCGCGTGGGCCGGCCCCGAGCAGTTGATGCGGGTGCGCGGCAGCATGACGGAGTACTTCATGTCGGCGCTGTGCCAGGTGACATATGGCCTCGGCGCCTACACGCCCACGTTCGACGAGTACGTGGAGCTGCGCCGCTACACGGGGATATGCCACATCGTGTTCACCCTCGTGGACGTGGCCCGCGGGTTCGAACTGCCCGGACCGGTGTGGGCGGGCCCGGCCGTCCGCGCGCTCAACACCGCCGCGGCGGACGTCATCGACTACGCCAACGACGTGCTCGGTTCCCGCAAGGAGCACACGCACGAGGACGATCTGGCGCGCAGCCTGCCCCAGGTGCTGGCCCAGCAGTACGGGTGCGACCACGCGGAGGCGCTGCGGCGGGCCGCCGCGATACACGACGAGGCGGTCCGTGCCTTCATGGCCCTCGCCGCCGAGGTGCGGCGCGCGGCGGATCCGCTGCTCGCCCGGTACATAGCCGGCCTGGAGACCTGGATCGTGGCGCACTTCGACTGGTACGGGGTCACCAACCGCTACCACAGCCACCGGGAGCAGGTGCGGTGGGCGTAGCCGGCGGGCCGCCGCTCGGCCGCACGTCCATAGAATCGTCTGCCTGTTCCACACTGTCCGACAGGAGCACCACCACGTGATGGATTCCCTCGACGCGGGTCCGAGAACAGCGGCGGCACGGGCGCCCGGCGCCGCGGAGAAGGCCCTCCTGCTGCTGGAGTGCCTCACCCGGTTGTCCGCCGCGGGTGTGCCGCCCACTCTCACCAGCCTCGTCACCGCCAGCGGTCTGGCCAAGTCCACCACGCACAGACTGCTGTCACTGCTCGTCAGGCGCGGCTTGGTCACGTACGCGGACGGCGCCTACCGGCCCGGCCCGGCGCTGGCCGATCTGGCCGCCGGGGCTCTCGGGCTGCCCGTGGGCCGATTACGCGCGACGCTCCTGCCGCACATGGTGGATTTGTACGAACTCACCCACGAGACCGTCAGCCTGGCGGTGCTCCAGGGGCGGGACGTCGTCCTGGTCGAGCGCGTACACGGCAGCCGCAAACCGCGGGCCTCCTTCCGGCTGCCCGAGCGTGTACCGGCGCACAGCACCGCACTGGGCCGCGCGCTGCTCGACGCCGCCGATCCGTTCGCCACCGCCCCGTCCGTCGCCACCCCGTCCGTCGCCGGCGCTCGTGGCGATCACACCGGCATCGTGCTGTCCGAGGTTCGCCGGCAGGGTGTGTCGACGAGCCTTGGTGAGCTGATCCCCGGCGTCGCCTGCCTGGCGGTGCCCGTGCTGGACGAGGCCCGCAATCCCGTCATGGCGCTGTCGGTGTCCGGCCGGGTCCGGAGCATGGACCTGCTCGCCGTGGCGAAGCACCTTCGGTCGGTGAGCCTGGCGGCCTGCCTGGCGCTGCTCACCGAGGAGCGCTGAGCCCGCCGGCGGATCGGAGGCGTATCCGGCGGAACCGCGGGTCTACCCCTGGCTCAGGCGTCCGGGCCGGGCCGGTACGGGCCGCTCGGCTGCCGGGAAGGCCATGGCCGCGGAACGCCGGAACTCGCTCGGGTTGGCGCCGCGGACCCGTTTGAACGCCGCGCTGAACCCGAACGGGTCGGAGTACCCCACGGTGCGGGCGACGTCCGCGACGGTCGCGTCCGCCCTCTCGACCAGCAGGTCCGCCGCGAGTGTCATGCGCCAGCGGGTGAGGTAGGTCAGCGGGGGCTCACCCACCAGGTCGGCGAACCGCTTGGCCAGCGTCGACCGCGACACCCCGGTGCGCCCGGCCAGCGCGCCGACCGTCCACGGTGCCGCCGGTTCGGCGTGCAGCAGGCGCAGCGCGTGGCCGACCACCGGGTCCCGCTGGGCCGCCCACCAGGCCGGGGGCTTGCCGCCGGGCCGGTCGAACCACTCGCGCAGCGTGCAGACGAGCATCCAGTCCAGCAGCCGGTCGAGTACGACCTGCTGGCCCGGTGTGTCCATGCCGGTCTCGGCGGCGAGGTGATCCAGCACGGCGTCGGCCGTACCGCCTGCGTCCGCGCGCAGCACGACGGGCAGCGCGTCCAGCAGCCGGCGGCTGATCTCGCCGCGCACCGGATAGGCGCCGACGATCAGGGTCGTCGCACCGCGGCCGCCACCGGCGTCACCGCCGGAATCGTGCCAGCCGAGGCGGTGCCGGGTCCCGCCCTGCTCGGGCGTCGCGCAGTGTTCACCGCACGCGACCGGTTCGGCCCGGGTGCCGACCTCGTCGACGAAGGTGAACGTCGCGGGGCCGCGCACGATGAGCGTCTCGCGCGCGCGAAGCGGCTCGGGCGGACGGTGCTCCGGCACGATCCAGCCCGCCCCGGTGAGGACGATGCACAGGGTCAGCGGCGCGCCGTCCACGAAGTGCAGCGCCCAGGGCGGGGACAGGGTCGAGCTGCCGAACAACGAGCCGTGGGCCCGCACCCCGCGGATCAGATCACTGAACACGTCCACCTCAGCGAGGTTAGCCGCCCGCGGAGCTGGACGAATACGCAGGCGATCCGGCTTCTGGCCTATGGGATCGTCCGATCCGGCCGTGTTCAATCGGCGTCATGAGCAACGCCATCACTCTTGTTCTCGGCGCGACAGGTAAAACCGGCCGGCGGGTCGCCGCCCGGCTGCGGCTGCGCGGCACGCCGGTGCGTACCGCCTCCCGGTCGAGCCCGACCCGGTTCGACTGGTCCGACCCCGGTGGTTGGGACGAGGCCCTGCGGGGTGTCGCCGTCGTCTATGTGGTGCCCCCGGGTGTGCCGGGCCCGGCACACGAGTTCGTGGCCCGGGCCGAGGCTGCCGGAGTGCGGCGGCTGGTCCTGCTCTCCGGGCGCGGCGCCGACACCTGGGGCGACTCCACGTTCGGGCTGGACATGCGGTCGGCCGAGGACGCCGTGCGCGGCTCGGCGCTGGAGTGGACCGTCCTGCGGGCGTCGAACTTCGCCCAGAACTTCGACGAGGACGTCTTCCACGCCCCGCTGGCCGCCGGGGAGCTGGCGCTCCCGGCCGGAGAGGTTCCCGAGCCGTTCGTCGACGTCGAGGACATCGCCGACGCCGCGACCGCGGTGCTGACCGAGGCCGGCCGGCACGCCGGACGGGTCTACGAGCTGACGGGGCCGCGGGCGCTGACGTTCGGGGAGGCCGTCGAGCTGATCGCCCGCGCGTCCGGGCGGCCCCTCACCTACCGGCGGCTCTCCCCCGCCCAGTACGCCGCGACGCTGGTCGAGGACGGCCTGAGCGAGGACGACGCCGCGCATGTCGCCGAGATGTTCGTGCTGATGGAACGCGGGCTGCTCGCCACGACGACGGAGGACCTCGCCACCGTGCTGGGACGGGCGCCCCGGACCTTCGAGGACTACGTCGTACGGGCCGCCACCGCCGGGGCGTGGCACCGATGACCGCCCGTCAGCTCCGGCCCGCGGGACGCGGGCCTGGTCGAAGCGCCGCGCCAACGGGGAGCACGCCCCGTGGTACCGGTTCACTGACCGCCCAGGACCTCGCATTCCTCCAACGCCCCCTGCACGGCCTCCTGTCCGTGGCCGGCGGGCCGCTCCCGCCACAGCCCCGGCCGGTGTGGTTCGAGGCCACCGCCGGGGGCACGATCCAGCTGTTCACGGGCCCGGACACACTCAAGGTCCGGCACCTGCGCCGCGACCCCCGCGCCTCGATCGTTGTCGCCGCCCCGGTCGGTGAACGCGAGCGCTGGCTGTCGGTCGCCGGGCACACCACGGTGGAACCCGACGGAGCACACGAGCTGTGCGCCCGCCTGGCAGCCCGCTACTGGGACCTCGACGACCCGACGCGCGCCGACGCCCTCGCCGGGATGCTGGCAGAGGACCAGGTGCGGCTCGTCATCCACCCGGAGACCGTGAGCCGCTACCTGAATCGACCGTAGACCATCCCCAACGGCGCACCGCCCAACCGGAGAGCCTGACCGTGACCTACTTCATGTACGACACCATGGGTGAAGAGTTCGACGAGCCCAACGAGGCCCGGATCCGCGAAATCCTCAACGAACTCAGCAACGCGGACGAGGAACACCCGGATGTCTCACTGCAGCACGAGTCCGGATGGTCGCTGAGCGTCTTCCCGGACAAGTTCGTGCGCTGGCAGAACGTCGAATCCAGTCAGCCGGAACCGGTGGACGCGACCCTCGCCTCCTGGGACGACATCGTCGGACTGCTCCTCAAGACCGCCCGAGGCGAAACCGAAGAAGTCGCCTCCGTCCTGACAAGGCGGTCAAGAGGCTGACACTGCGGCCTGCCGAGCTGAGACGGGCAGCTACAACCTGAGACCCGCGCTCGCCCCCCGGCCTGCCGCGGCCTGCCTTCCCTCACGGCGCACCAGCGCCTCGTGGCGCACACCCGGTGTCGTCGATGATCAGCACACCGTCCTCGCGGCCGAGTTGCCCGGCGACGTAGGTCCGCAGGTCGTCACGGATTCGTCCGCGTCCCAGCGGCGCGCGAGAGCAGGTGCCGCAGGCCGTCGGGGGTGGTGTGGTCGGCCTGCTCGGCCAGTTGCCGGCTGTTCTTGCGGGCCACTGGAGCGAGCAGGCCGCGGACATGGTCGCGCGTACGGCGGCGTGGCTCGACGCACCCGAAGCGGTGCCCGATGCCGGTGAACAGGTCGTCGAGGCGGCGGTCTCAGGTCTCGGCTGCACGTGCGGTCACGGTGCACACCCGCCGCATACGGTTGGTGGTCGCTGCCACCACCTACAACCTCATCGAGGCCGCCGTCGCGATCACCGCGGGCACGATCGCCTCGTTCAGGCGCCCGGTTCCATCGTCACCCTCACCCTGGGGTGGGATTGATACTCGGCGCTGCCGAAGTACTCGGCGCTGAGGCCACCCTCCAGCGCCCTGCCCCACTTCAGCGGCTGAAGGTAGTTGTTGCCGGCGTTGAGCTCCGCCTCACCACGGTCATTGGTCCGTGCAGAACCGAGGGAGTCGTCGCCGTCGCCCGTGTAGAACTCGATGTCCTCGCCTTCGAGCGGCTCGCCATCGGGAACGCTGTGAAGGGTGGCGACGATTCTGGCCGTCGCGTTCTTGACGTGTCCGTTCGTGTTCCTGACCCGCAGTCGGGTCTTCTTCTTGGCCATACTCCAACTCCTTGTGCTGAAGGCGTGACGCCCGGCGCCACAGATCGGGGCCACTGTGGCACGGGCCCGCCCGGTACCCGAGGGACGACGTCCGTCCTGTCCACCCCGCCACCTGTATGCCGTACCAGCAGGGCAGATCGGCGTATTCGGCGGGAGCAGCGGTCGCAACGCACGCAAGGGCCACGGACGATGGAGATACCGCCACGGGCACCAGGCCCGCGGTGACGTCTGCCCGCGACCGGTGTGATGTGCCGTCAGGACAGCTGCCCCGGCCCGTGCGATGACAAGGAGACTTCCATGGTCCACCCCGCACCGCCTCACCCCGCCCGGGGGCAACTGGTCCGCCATACAGCGCTGGTCCTTCCCGCGCTGTCCGTCCTCACCCTGTCCCTCGCGGCGCCCGCGGTGGCCACCGCGCGGGACGGCGGCGGCCCTCCCGGCCCTGTGCCCAGGGCTCGGGCCTTCGATGGGGAGCGGGCGCTCGGGGCGGTGTCGGAGGTGACGCAGCTGTGCGGCCGGCCCGGGAGACACAGTTGCTCGTTCCGGCTCGATCCGAAGCGCTCCCGTGAATACACCAGCGTGGTGCACTCCGTGGCCAACGGCGCCGTCAACTGCACCAGTGAACCGATGACCGTCAAGCGCACGGTGACGCTGGAGTCCAGCAGCGCCGACAACATCGGCGGGGAGATCTCCGGCAGCGGCACCATTGAGGGGGAGGTGGCGACCGACAACGAGGTCAGCGGTTCGGGCACGGCTACGGTCTCGGCGCAGCAGACGCACCAGGAGAGCGACAAGGCCAGCGAGACCAAAGAGACCACCGCCACGGCCGGCACGACGAATCACACCGCCCCCAAGGACAAGGGCCCCAACCAGGAGACCAAGGTCGAGGGCACGGCCAAGGACAGCGTCACCGCCGAGCACCAGGTCACCAACACCGATCAGATGACGGAGACGGGCAGCACCACCGTGGCCGCCAAGAGCAACATCCATCTCGCGCTGAAGGGTGCCTTCACCGCGGCGTTCAAGGGCACCTGGAACCGCACCTGGAGCATGACCAACACCGAGACGACCGAGGTGGCGTTCACCATCAAGGCCAACGACGAGTTGCAGTTCGGTGCGCTGAACGCGATGACCCGCGTCGTCGGGGACCTCGTGGTGGACGGCACGGGCAAGCTGGTCAGGAATGTGGCCGTGGACGTCCCCTCCACGGTGAACTCCAGCACCGTGGTGGCACAGACCTTCACCAACCCTGACAAGTGCCAGACCCTGCGGCCCAAGGGGGCCGAGGCCGGCCAGCCCGACGGGGAGCGCCGCAGCCTCCACCGGGCCGCCCCGGCGCCCCGAACCGGCACGCCCACCGGCCGCTATGTCCTGGAGCCGAACCGGACGACCTGGCGGCGAGTCGGCTGATCCGTCCCCCGCGACACGAGGTGCAGGGCGGCCGGATCAGATCCGGCCGCCCTGCACCGTGCTCGGCGCACGACCCTTGTCAGTGGGTCCGGGACTCCTCGACCGGGGTGACCGGCCGGACCCGGGTCCCGGCGTCCGAGGCACGCGCGGCCACCGGGAGCAGTCCGGTCACCGGGATCCCGGCGCGCAGGGTCGGGGCGCCGATCGTCTCGTCCGGGGTCCGCGCGTTGTAGCGGGAGTCGGCGCAGCGGGCCAGCTCGACCTGGCTGAGCGGTCCGGTCCGCTGGTAGAAGCGGTCACCGAAGGCACCCGACGCGACATCCGCGGTGACGTCGAGGCGCAGATCCGGGGTCTTCACCAGGGTGCCGGTGAGCCGCTCCCGGGCCGGCTGCACCTCGACCCAGCTGACCTCACCGGGCTGGACGGTGACGGCGAGCTTGCGCTGTTCCTTGCGGTTCCACAGCAGGGGATTGGTGGTGGCCATCTCCAGCGGGTTGCCGTCGGCCCGGGTGAAACCACCGCCGATCTGCACGGCGATCTCCTTGAGGCTTTCGTTGAGCGGCTGCCGAGGATTGAGCGGCTTCTTCTCCACCGCCACGAAGTACTGGGTGAGATTGTCGTAGGGGTACTCCTGCCACTCCACCTGACGTTCGTCGGTGACGGCGTTGCGGGTGCAGTTGATGTACGCCTGGCCCACCATGCGCGGCCGGTCGTAGTACTGGAAGGAGTAGCGCTCGTCCTTCTCGAAGCGGCAGGCGTCGGCGGAGTTGCACGCCGTCACGACGTCCTTGGGCGGGACCGCCTCATGGTTCTTGTACGCCTCGGGCATCGGAAGCTGGGGCTTCTTGTCCTTGTACGGTACGGGCGCGGGCTCCTGCTGGGCGCGGAAACGGGTCAGCAGCGGGCCGCACTTGGACGCCTTGTCGGGCTGCTTCGAGGCGAAGGTGATCTTCGGGTTGTTCTCCTCGGCCGTGAAGGAGTACGAACGGCCCGACTGCCAGGCCGCTCTGCCCTTGTCGGTGCCCTTGGTGGTGAACTGCTCGGGCACGGCGGAGCCGGCCGACGGCCCGGGTGCGACCACCTCGTAGCGCTGCCCGTCGCCGACCTCGTTCTGCTTGCAGTCGGCGTGGGTGCTGGAACTGTCGTCCCAGGTCACAGTGACCTTCGAGCCCTTCTGGACCCGCCACAGCCGGGTCGTCAGGGTGCCCGGTCCCGCAGAGTTCAGGGAGACCGCCTGGAGCCCGTCGGGGTGGCCCGCGAGTGTCTTGGGGAAGTGCTGGACCTGCACCCCCGTCCACCGGTCGGGAGCCTTTGCCGCGGGTGCCGCGGTCGTCAGCTCGGGCACCGCGGCGTCGGGGTTCTCGATGGGCGCGGCGACCTCCTCGGCCGCGGCGGCCGGCAGGGGCGGGGCGGCGAGTACGAGGGAGCCGCCGAGCAGGGCGGTCATGCAGCGGCGCGCGAGGCGTCGTGACACGGACATCTCCTTGTCTGGAGCACTGGGCTGTGGTCTGGAGGGGCCCGGCGGTACGAGGTGCCGGGCCCGGCGGACTGATCAGCAGGCCCACCACTCGGAGGGGGGAACGATCACATTCGAGTCGGTCAGCCGATCCCGCATCCCGGAGGAGGAATGGCACAGCTCCGCGGTGCCGCTCGCGGCGGACTGGTCCCGCTGAACGGCGTGGAACTCCTGCTGCGCCTGGGCGTGGGCGCCCTGGTTCTGCTGCCAGGTCTCCTGTGCCTGGCCGGTGATCGGCCGGGCGCAGTTGTGAAAGTTCTCCACCTGGCACTTGTCGTTGGCCGCCTGGTTCTGTGCCACGCCGGAACAGGCGGTGCTCGCCGGGATCCCGTTGACCGACTGGCAGGGGTCCGCGCTCGGGGGCGGCACGGGCACGGGGTTCGTCGAGGGCACGGAGGGAGGCGACGGCTTCCCGGGCGCCGGCGCCTCGGGGGCCGGTACGGGAGGGGTGGGGGCGGCCGCCGCGCGGACCTCGGCGCCGTACGGCTCGGGGACGGCGGGACTGGAGGCGGCGGAGGAGGGCTGTCCGAAACCCAGGGTGACCAGGCCCGCCACAGCCGCGAACACTGCCAGGACCGGCAGCAGCCGCGCGTACAGGACACGCATGGGACTCCTTCTGTCAGGGGGCTCTGTGGCAGGCCGGGACGCCGGGCCCGCGGCGACAGGTTCCGGCACCCCGGGCGGCTCTGCCATCCGGCCGCTGTGGATCTTGGGCCACTAGCGGGACAACTCCCACGGGTGGCCCCAACGTCGGGGAGACCCGCCCCGGTGTGCGCGGGTCGCCGTCCGGACCCACACAGCGTCTTTCGGCCCCTGCCAGGTACGGGCGACACGGGCACCCGCCACCATCACCCTCCGCCCCGAAACGACGCCCTGAACAAGGTGATCACGCAGTCGTGGGCATATCCTGCGACGGCCGCCGACAGGTCAGCGCACCCGGCCCCGCGGTTTCAGGGCCACCGGCGGGAGTTCGGGGGCGGGCAGGGGGGCGCCGTCGTAGCCTCGTACCTCGCCGAAGCGGGAGCCGTCCATCCAGCCCCTCCGCGCCTCCTCGATCTCCTCGTGCGAACGGCCGATGAAGTTCCACCACATGACGATCTCCTCCTCGAAGGGCTCGCCGCCGAGGAGCATCAGGCCGGCGTCGGACTCGGCGCGCAGGGGGAGTTCCGTGCGGCCGCAGCCGAGGTAGAGCATGGATCCGGGCAGTACGGGTACGCCGTCGACCTCGGCCTCGCCCGACATCGCCAGTACCGCGTACTCGAAGTCGGGGTCGAGCGGCAGCCGGGTATCGGTGCCGCGGGCGAGGGCGAGGTCGGCGCCTACGAGCGGGCTGTAGGTGGTGCCGGGCGAGACGGCGCCGTCGAGGGTGCCGAGGATGACGGTCGCGATCAGGCCGGGGGCGGTGACGACGGGCAGGTCGGCGTGGTGCTGGAAGTGCGGGGTGACCTCGCGGTGGGCGTCCGGGAGCGCGACCCAGAGCTGGGCGCCGTGCAGGAAGCGGGCGTGTGAGCGCGGGCTCTCCTCGGAGTGGGAGATCGCCCGGCCCGATGTCATCAGTCCCAGTTCGCGCGGGCGCACCGTCTGGAGGCTGCCCAGGCTGTCGCGGTGCAGCACCTCGCCGTCGTGCAGCCAGCTGACGGTCTGGAGCCCCATGTGCGGATGGGGCGGCACCTGCATGCCGGGCTCGTCGGCGATGTCGTCCGGCCCGTAGTGATCAACAAAAGCCCAGGCACCCACCATGCGGCGGCCCAGGTTGGGCAGCAGCCGGCGGACCTCCGTGGACTCCCCCAGCTGGACCCGGCGCGGGCTCAGCAACTCACGTACGGGTTCGGCGACGACAAAGCCGCGACCGCCGCAGACGTTGACGGATGCCTGACGATCAAGATTGCTCATGGCGGACAACCTATTCCCGTGGTGCCCGGTCGGGCAGTACCCACACGAAATCGATAGTGGAATGTTCAACCATCTTACGGTGTTCACGGTGTACGAAGCCGATGAAGGAGGGCACGTGGAGACCACGTACTACGAGTACGGAACGGCCGCCGAGCGCTGGGACCGGGCGCGGCTGTTCTTCGACGCCAAGGAGTACGTCACCGCCGCCCGTATCCTCACCGGGCTGGTGGACGAGGTCCCGGAGCAGGTCGCCCCGCGGCTGCTGCTCGCGCGCGCCTACTACCACTCGGCGCGGCTGGCGAAGGCCGAGGCCGAGCTGCGCACCGTCCTGGAGCGCGACCCGGTGGAGCACTACGCCCGGCTGATGCTGGGCCGCACGCTGGAGCGGCAGGGCCGGGCCGAGGAGGCCGCGCCGCAGCTGCGGATGGCCGCCGCGCTGAGCGGCGAGTTCACGCCGTAGGCCGTAGTGGCGCTCGTACGACAGAGGCGCTCATGTGGTGACGAGCCCGGCTCCGCCGTCCGGTGGAGCCGGGCTCAGCCCGTCCATGTCCAGTCGGCGACCTCCGGCAGGTCCGTGCCGTGCGCGCGGATCCAGGTGTGGTGGCGGGCGCGTACGTCCGCCATCGTCTGGCGTACGGCGACCGCCCGTACCCCCAGCCCCGGCACCCGGTCGATCACATCCATGACCAGCCGGTACCGGTCGAGGTCGTTGCGGACGACCATGTCGAACGGGGTCGTGGTCGTCCCTTCCTCCCGGTAGCCGCGGACATGGAGGTTCTCGTGCCCCCGGCGGCGGTAGGCGAGCCGGTGGATCAGCCAGGGATAGCCGTGGTACGCGAAGATCACCGGCTTGTCGGTGGTGAACAGGGCGTCGTACTCGGAGTCCGTCATCCCGTGCGGGTGTTCGTCATGGGGCAGCAGCCGCGCCATGTCGACGACATTGATCACGCGCACGACCAGCTCGGGCAGATACCGCCGCAGCAGGCCGGCGGCGGCCAGTGTCTCCTGGGTGGGCACATCCCCCGCGCAGGCCAGGACGGCGTCCGGCTCGCGGTAGCTGGTCTTGGAGGCGCTCTCCGTACCGGCCCACTGCCAGACCCCCGCGCCCCGGGCGCAGTGGGCGCGTGCCTCGTCGAGCGTGAGCCAGTCGAAGCTCGGCTGTTTGCCGGCGACGATCACATTGACGTAGTCGCGGCTGCGCAGCACATGGTCGGCCACGGAGAGCAGGGTGTTGGCGTCCGGCGGCAGATAGACCCGTACGACCTCGGGGCTCTTGTTCAGGATGTGGTCGACGAAGCCGGGGTCCTGGTGGGAGAAGCCGTTGTGGTCCTGGCGCCAGACGTGCGAGGTGAGCAGGTAGTTGAGGGAGGCGATGGGGCGGCGCCAGTGCAGCCGCCGCGAGGTCCTCAGCCATTTGATGTGCTGGTTGACCATGGAGTCGACGATATGGGTGAACGCCTCGTAGCTGGAGAAGAGACCGTGCCGGCCCGTGAGGAGATAGCCCTCCAGCCACCCCTGGCACAGATGCTCGGAGAGCACTTCCATCACCCGGCCGTCGGGCGCGAGATGCTCGTCCGTGTCGAGCGTCGCGGCCTGCCATGCCTTGCCCGTGGCCTCGTACAGCGCGTCCAGCCGGTTGGACGCGGTCTCGTCGGCGCCGAAGACCCGGAAGTCACGCCGTCCGGAGGAGGCTTCCATGACGGATTCCAGCAACGAGCCCAGCACCCGGGTGGGTTCGTGCAGGATGGTGCCGGGCTTGTCGACCCGTACGGCGTGCCGCTCCAGCGGCGGGACCGGCAGATCCTTCAGCAGCAGACCGCCGTTGGCGTGCGGATTGGCGCCGAGCCTGCGCGTTCCCGCCGGTACGCAGTCGAGGACGGCGGGGTCGGGCGTGCCCATCGCGTCGAAGAGTTCCTCGGGACGGTAGGAGCGCAGCCACGCCTGGAGCATGCGCAGATGCTCGGGGTTGTCCTGTACGCCGCTCAGCGGGACCTGATGCGCGCGCCAGGTCCCCTCGACGGGCAGTCCGTCGACCTCGTGGGGGCCGGTCCAGCCCTTGGGCGTACGCAGCACGATCATGGGCCAGTACGGCCGGTCGGTGGTCCGGCCCTCGCGGGCGTCCCGCTGGATCTGGGCGATACGGTCCAGGGCACGGTCCATGGCCGCGGCCATGGCGCGGTGGACGGCCCGCGGCTCCTCGCCGCTGACATGGAGGGGCTCATGGCCGTAGCCGCGCAGCAGGGAGTCGAGTTCGCTCTCCGGCAGCCGGGCGAGCACGGTCGGGTTGGCGATCTTGTAGCCGTTGAGATGCAGGACCGGCAGGACCGCGCCGTCATGGACCGGGTCGAGGAACTTGTTCGAGTGCCAGGACGCGGCGAGCGGCCCCGTCTCCGCCTCTCCGTCACCGATCACACAGGCGACCAGCAGTTCGGGGTTGTCCAGCGCGGCTCCGTAGGCGTGCGCGAGCGAGTAGCCCAGTTCACCGCCCTCGTGGATCGAGCCCGGTGTCTCGGGGGCGACATGGCTGGGGACCCCGCCGGGGAAGGAGAACTGCCGGAAGAGCCGTTCCATGCCCGCCCGGTCGCGGCCCACATCCGGATAGGTCTCCGCGTACGTGCCGTCCAGCCAGGAGTTGGCGAGTACGGCGGGGCCGCCGTGTCCCGGCCCCCAGACGCACAGCGCGTCGAGATCCCGGGCCTTGATCACCCGGTTGAGATGGGTGTGCACCAGGTTCAGACCGGGTGAGGTTCCCCAGTGGCCGAGCAGGCGGGGCTTGATGTGCTCGGGCGCCAGCGGTTCCTGGAGCAGCGGGTTGGCCATCAGATAGATCTGGCCGACGGTGAGATAGTTGGCGGCACGCCAGTGGGCGTCGAGGGCGGCGAGTTCCGTATCGGTGAGCCCGGCCGATGCCCCCGCGGTGGTCGTGGTCGCCTTGCGCATACCGTCTCCCTGCTGGTCCCGGCCCTGGCCCCCGTCGTGATCCCGGCCGGCATGGTCGAGAGCCGTGGCCCTTGTGGTGTGACCGGGTCTAGGAACCGTCGTCCGGTTCCGCCCCGTGCCACACCGTGGTGATGTTGCAGAACTCCCGGATGCCGTGCGCCGACAGCTCACGCCCGTACCCGGAGCGCTTCGCACCGCCGAAGGGGAGGGCGGGATGCGAGGCCGTCATCCCGTTGAAGAAGACGCCGCCCGCCTCCAGGTCCCGTACGAAGCGGCGCACCTCTCCCTCGTCACGCGTCCAGACATTGGAACTCAGCCCGAAGGGCGAGTCGTTGGCGACCGCCACCGCCTCGTCCAGCCCGGAGACCCGGTAGAGCGTGGCGACCGGACCGAATGTCTCCTCGCGGTGGATCCGCATGGCGGGGGTGATGCCGGCGAGCACGGTGGGCGCGTAATACCAGCCCCGCTCATGCTCCTTGGGCCGCTGTCCGCCGCACAGCGCGGTCGCGCCCCGGCTCAGCGCGTCGTCGACCAGCCGCTCCAGGTCGGCGCGGCCACGCTCGCTGGAGAGCGGCCCCACGTCCGTGGACTCGTCCATCGGGTCGCCGACCGTCAGATCACGCATTCCGGCGGTGAACCGCTCGGCGAAGGCG
Organism: Streptomyces scopuliridis; assembly: GCF_042790125.1. GTDB lineage: Bacteria > Actinomycetota > Actinomycetes > Streptomycetales > Streptomycetaceae > Streptomyces > Streptomyces scopuliridis_A. The sequence goes on along the minus strand of NZ_JBHTZS010000003.1, from coordinate 176,331 downwards.
TCGTAGACGTCCTCGTGCACGATGAAGCGTTTGGCGGCGATACAGGACTGGCCGTTGTTCTGCACGCGGGCCGTGACCGCCGTACGCGCCGCCCGTTCGATGTCCGCCGAGGCCATGACCACATACGGATCGCTGCCGCCCAGCTCCAGAACGGTCTTCTTGACCTCGTCGGACGCGATCGCCGCGACCGACCGGCCGGCCGGTTCGCTGCCGGTCAGCGTCGCGGCGGCCACCCGGGGGTCGCGCAGGATGTTCTCGACGGCGCTGGAGCCCACCAGCAGCGTCTGGAAGCAGCCGGCCGGGAATCCGGCCCTGCTGAACAGGTCCTCCAGGTACAGGGCGGTCTGCGGGACGTTAGAGGCGTGCTTGAGCAGCCCCACGTTGCCGGCCATCAGAGCGGGCGCGGCGAACCGTACGACCTGCCAGAGGGGGAAGTTCCACGGCATCACCGCGAGGACCACGCCCAGCGGCCGGTAGTGGACGCTCGCCCGGGAGGCGCCCGCGTCCCGTACGTCCGCGTCCGCGGGGTGTTCGTCCGCGAGCAGTTCCTCGGCGCGCTCCGCGTACCAGCGCATCGCCTTCACACACTTCAGCGCCTCCGCGCGGGCCGCCACGACCGGTTTGCCCATCTCGGTGGTCATGGTCCGGGCGATCTCCGGCGCGTCCCGTTCCAGCAGGCCGGCAGCGCGGTTCAGCAGTCGCGCGCGTTCGTCGAATCCGGTGAGCCGATACTGCCGGAACGCCCGGTCGGCGGACGCGATCCGGCTCTCGATCTCCTCGGCTCCCAGCGCGTCGAAGGTCTTGAGCGTCTCTCCGCTGGCGGGATTCACCGTCGCGATGGGCATGGGGCGATTCCTCCTCGATTCGCCTCGATTCGGCAGTCCGACCCTCCCGTGCCCCGCCCGGCCCCGCAACACGGGACGCGGGCGGGGGGCCCGGACCACGTGGGACGTGGGCCCGGTTCACGGGCGCCGCTGCCGCCCCGGCGCGGTGGACCGGCGGGGGCGCGCCGGGGGTCCGTCCAGGGGTCCGTCCGGGGCCCCGCGCCGGTCCGCGCGGCGCCGCAGCCGACGGCGCTCCTCCTCGTCCGTACCGCCCCAGACCCCGGAGGTGCGGCCGGTGGCCAGCGCCCATTCGAGGCACTGGCTCTCCACCGGGCAGCCGTGGCACACCTTCTTGGCGCGCTCCGCCTGCTCCACGGCAGGTCCCGAGTCCCCCACGGGGAAGAACAGCTCCGGGTCGGCACCGGTGCAGGCCGCGTGCCGCAGCCACTCCCAGGTGTCCGCGTCCTGGCCCGCCGCCACGTCCAGGCCGGTATTCAGTCGGGCTGTGGTCAGCCGCACTGTCATTCAGTCCTCTCCACGCACTACGTTCCACTCCTGATCGGCCGTCTCCTGTCGCCCATGGCGGGCTCTGGCCCGGCGCTCGCGCGGGGTGACCCGCGCCGGAACGCAGGTACGTATGCGTCCTTCGCGCTCCGTCGGCCGGTGTGTCACGGCCGGTGCGGGCCGCGATCCTGGATGGGGGCTCATACCGTCTTCCCTCTTCCCCTTCTTCGGCGTGTGTGTCCGGTTCTCGTGTGTGTCCGGTTCTCGTGTGTGTCCGCGCCGTGTGTTCCCGTGAGTGCGCTGTTCAGCGGAGGGTCTGTTCCACCAGCAGCCGCAGCCCCGCCGCGATCGAGTCCGCGTCGATGCCCGCCGCCCGGGGCTGCTCCGCCGGCGTCGCCGAGCCCGGCATGTTCCCCACCGCGAGCCGTACGAGCCGCTTCGGCGCGGGACGGCCGTCCGAGAACACCTCGGCCACAGCGTCCCCGATGCCGCCCTGCGGGTGGTGGTCCTCGACGGTGACCAGGCAGCCGGTCTCGTCGGCCGCGGCCTGGAGAGTCTGTTCGTCGACGGGCTTGACCGAGTACAGGTCGACGACCCGTACGGGGAAGCCCTCCGCGGCCAGCAGATCCGCCGCCTTCAGGCACTCATGGACCGTGACTCCGGCGCCGATCAGGGTCACCCGGTCCGCGTCCGAGCGGCGCAGCACCTTGCTGCCGCCGACGGGGAACCGCTCGTCGGGCCCGTAGATCACCGGGGTCGCGCCCCGGAGCGTACGCAGGTAGCAGACGCCCGGCAGTTCGTGCATCGCCGCCACGAGCCGCGCCGCCTGGTTGGCGTCGCAGGGGTGGAGCACCGTACTGCCGTGGATGGCACGGAACATCGCCAGGTCCTCCAGGCCCATCTGGGACGGACCGTCCTGGCCGATCGAGACGCCCGCGTGCGAGCCCACGACATTGATCGACGCCCGGCTGACGGACGCCATCCGCAGGAAGTCGTGCGCGCGGGTCAGGAAGGCCGCGAAGGTCGACGCGTACGGGACATGTCCCAGCGCCTGCATGCCGACGGCGGCGGCGATCATCTGCTGTTCGGCGATGTAGCACTCGAAGAACCGCTCGGGGTGCTCCTTGGCGAAGAACTCGGAGCGGGTGGAGTCGCTGACCTCGCCGTCCAGTACCACGACATCCTCGCGGGCCGTGCCGAGGGCCGCGAGCGCCCTGCCGTAGGCATCACGGGTGGCGACCGAGTCGCCGACGTCGTAGTGCGGCAGCGTGATGGTGCCGCGCCGTCCCGCGCGACGTGGGTGGGTCTCGGGCTCGGCGGGCTTCGCCACCGACACCCGGATGGAGCGCCGGCCGCCCAGCTCCTCGATGGCGCTCTCCGCGTCGGGCAGCGGCTTGCCGTGCATGCCCTCGCGGTCCTCGACGGAGGCGACGCCACGGCCCTTACGGGTACCCGCGATGATCGCGGTCGGCTTGCGGAAGGTTGATTGGGCCTCGCTGAAGGCGGCGTCGACGGCATCGAGGTCATGGCCGTCGATCTCGATGGTGTGCCAGTCGAAGGCGCGTAGCCTGCGGCCGTACGCGTCCAGATCCCGCTGATGGCGGGTGGGTCCGCGCTGACCGAGCCGGTTGACGTCGATGACGAGCGTCAGCGAGTCGAGATGCTGGTCCCCGGCGTGCTCGATCGCCTCCCATACGGAGCCCTCGGCCATCTCACTGTCGCCGGACAACACCCAGACGTGGTACGGAGTGTGGCCGAGCCGCTGGCCGGCGAGCGCCATGCCGACGCCGACGGGCAGACCCTGGCCCAGCGATCCGGTGGCGACATCGACCCAGGGCAGCCGCGGGGTCGGATGGCCTTCGAGCCGGCTGCCGAGGGTGCGGTAGGTGAGGAACTCCTTCTCGTCCACGGCGCCGGCCGCCAGATACATCGAGTACAGCAGCGGCGAGGCATGGCCCTTGGAGAAGATCAGCCGGTCGTTGCCCGGATGGTCCGGCCGGTCGAAGTCGTAGTGCAGATGGTTGGCGAGGAGCGCCGCCATGAGGTCGGCGGCGGACATCGAGGAGGTGGGATGGCCCGACCCGGCCGCGTCGGCGACGCGTACCGAGTCCACCCTCAACTGCTGTCCCAGTTCGGTGAGTTGTTCGGTGTTCAGATGGTGGGGCCGGGCTTTCGGGCGCCTGCTGTGCGGGTGCTGGCTGTTCGCGCGTCGGCTGTTCATGTCACTCCTTACGGGGTGCGCCGGGAACCCTCGCCAGTTCCGGCGAGGAGGAGTCGAGCGGCACCGTCCACGAGCGGACCAGTCCGAGCTGGACGGCCTGCCGCGGCAGTACCGCGTCGAGCATCCAGTCGGCCGCGACCCGCACCCGGTTCCCCGGCATGGACGCCAGGTGGTAGCCGCGTGTGACGGCCCCGGCGAGCGGCCCCGACAGCGGCACGCCGAGCGGGTTGGCCGCCGCCTTGACTCCGCCGAGGTCCACGACGAATCCCAAGTCGTTGTGTTTGTAGGTCTGCCGCTCCCCGTATCCGAGGGAGGCGGCCACATTGCGGCCCGCCACCTTGCCCTGCCTGCTCGCGTGCTGAGCCGTCATCGGGGTGAAGTGTCCCGGCCTGGTGAGATCCGGTACGGCCGCGGCGTCGCCACAGGCGAACACCTCGGGGTGGCCGACCACGGTGAGCTGCGGGTCCACCCGCAGCCGGCCGTGCTCGACGGGCAGTCCGAGATCGGTGACCAGCGGGTCGGGCCGTACACCCACACACCAGACAAGGGTGTGGGTCTCGATGAACTCACCGTTGTCCAGCGTGATCCCGGTCTGTCGCGCCTCCTTGACGGAGGTGCCCGTACGGACGTCCACACCGCGTTCGCGCAGCACCCGCTGCGCGGTGTCCGACAGCCTGTGGTCCAGCTCCGGCAGGACGCGTGGGGCGATGTCGAGGAGCAGCCAGCGGGGTTTGTCCGTCCGGTGCCACGCGGGCTGTTTACGGACCAGCGCGTCGGTGAAGAGCTTGCCCTGGGCGGCGACTTCGGTGCCGGTGTAGCCGGCGCCGACCACGACGAAGGTGGCGCGCGCGGCGCCCTCCGCGTGGTCACCGGTGACGGCGGCCAGCTCTATCTGGCGGGTGATGTGATCGCGCAGATAGAGCGCTTCCGGCAGCCCCCGGAAGCCGTGCGCGTACTCCGCCACTCCGGGGACCGGCAGCAGCTTGTTGACGCTGCCCACGGCGAGGATGAGCCGGTCGTACCGCAGCTCGCCCCGGTCGCCCTCCGGTCCGGTGTAGCTGACGCTGCGCGCCTCCAGGTCGACATGGTCGGCCTCGCCGAGCACGAGCCGTACCCGTGGCAGCGTGCCCGGGATGGAGACCGTCACCCGGCGCGCCTCCAGGATGCCGGCGGCCACCTGGGGCAGGAGCGGGAGGTAGAGGAAGTAGTCGGTGGGGTTCAGCAGCACGATCTCGGCCGCGCCCCTGACCCGGTGGGAGAGGGTACGGGCGGCCTGGTAACCGGCGAACCCCGCTCCGACGATGACAATGCGTTCTCGGCTCACGTTCGACTCCGGAGGGTTACATTTCGGGTCGTACGGGTTCGTTTGGTCACGTGCCCGACGACAGCGGTGACAAACACGGGGGATCGCCCGAAGGCGGTCCCCGCACCCTGTCGCAGGGGGGCTCACCTGCCGTTTGACACGTCGGTGATTGGTGGGAAGGTGGACGGAGCGGATGAGCCGATCCCGGGCAGGACGCCGAGACGGAACTGCCCCGACCACTCGCGTGCTCCCGACGGTCTCACCGGCTGTGACGGCCGAGGCCGGGGCCGGTGCCGGAAGGCGGCCAGAGCACGCCGGAAGGCAAGGGAATGCGCCATGAAAGCTCTCGTGTACGACGGCACGCGGGACGTCAAGGTCAAGAATGTGCCGGACGCCCGTATCGAGCGTCCCACCGATGTCCTCGTAAGGGTCACGACCGCCAATATCTGTGGCTCGGACCTCCATATGTACGAGGGCCGCACCGACATGGAGACCGGCCGCGTCCTGGGTCACGAGAACATGGGTGAGGTGATCGCCGTCGGGGAGGGTATCGACCGGGTGCGTGTCGGCGACCTGGTCTGTCTCCCGTTCAACATCTCCTGCGGATTCTGCCGCAACTGCGAGGCGGGGAAGACGGCGTACTGTCTGAGCACCAACCCGGACCCGCGGATGGCCGGGGCCGCCTACGGCTTCGCCGGCATGGGTCCGCACAACGGCGGCCAGGCCGAACTGCTGCGGGTGCCGTACGGCGACCACAACTGTCTGGTCCTGCCGGAAGAGGCCCGGGAGAAGCAGAGCGACTACGTCATGCTCTCCGATGTCTTCCCCACCGGCTGGCACGCCACCGAACTCGCCGGTCTGCGGCCGGGCGAATCGATCGTGATCTACGGGGCGGGACCGGTGGGTCTGATGGCCGCGCTGTCGGCGAATCTGAAGGGCGCGGGGAAGGTCATGGTCGTCGACCGCCATCCGGACCGGCTGGCGCTGGCGGAACAGATCGGCGCCATCCCCATCGACGACTCCAGGGGCTCGGCGGTCGACCGGGTCAATGACCTGACCAACGGCGCGGGCGCGGACCGCGGCTGTGAGTGCGTGGGCTATCAGGCCCATGACACCGAGGGGGTGGAACACCCCAACACCACACTCAACAACCTGGTGCACTCCGTCAGGTTCACCGGCGGCATCGGTGTGGTCGGTGTGTTCGTCCCGCAGGACCCGAACAGTCCCGACAGCCTCTACCAGGACGGCGAGGTCGCGTTCGACTACGGCCTGCACTGGTTCAAGGGCCAGACCATGGGCACGGGGCAGTGCAATGTCAAGGCGTACAACCGGCAGTTGTGCGGGCTCATCGAGCAGGGCAGGGCGCGTCCGTCCTGGATCGTCTCGCATGAACTCCCGCTTGCCGAGGCCCCTTCCGGGTACCGGCACTTCGACGCCCGCGACGACGGCTGGACCAAGGTCCTCCTCCACCCGGCGGCCTGAGGACGGCCGCCGGCCGGGCGCACGGAGGCGAGGTGAGGGACGTGAGCGGCGACAACGGTGAGTCGATGGGCGACGAGGTCTATCAGCCCGACGGCTCCGAGATCGGCGAGGACGAGGGCATCCTCGATCCCGAGGACACCCTCATCGACCGCGGCTCGGACCCGTTCGACGAGGGCTGGTCGCCTCCCGAGCGTCCGCTCGGTGTCGAACATGTCGGTACGACGGCGGCCGAGCAGCGGGCGGGGGAAACACTCGACCAGCGGCTCGCGGAGGAGATCCCCGACCAGGGCGTCTTCGACGGCGACGGCATCGGGGACCTGCCGTACGGCGAGGGCGAGCGGCTGGACGACGAGGTCGGCAACGGCCGCTCGGGCCGGCTGGTGGCTCCCGACGAGGGCGCTCACGAGGACGCCGAGAAGGACATGATCGCCCGCGATGTCGGCGTCGACGGCGCGGCGGCTTCGGCGGAGGAGGCCGCGGTGCATCTTGTCGCCGAGCCGGACGAGTGGGAGTGAGACCTACCGGTTCTCGCGGTTCTCCAGGCGCAGCTGGACTTCCTCCTCCTGGTCGCCGGAGGCCGTACCGACCATACGGACGGTGAACGCGGAGGCGAGGCTCTTACGGAGGCTGTCCACCGCGGTGTAGCCGCCCTGGAGGGTGGCCGCCACGGGCGCCCGCAGCCGGGCGGGGCGGGGCTCCGCGCGTACCTCGGACACGTTGAACGTGGCGATCCACACGGTCGGACGGCCCTCGACCACCACCTTCGGAACATCGTCCGCCGCGCGGTCGCAGGCGAAGGCCGTACGGAGCGCGCCGAACACCACGCGCGCGTCTTCCTTCTCGTCGCCAGTGAGAGCCACTACGACGTCCGCCGCGGGCTGGTCCGCACCTTTCACGTGGATCCTTCCTCTCTCCGTCGCCGCTCCGAACCGATCCATCTCCAGACTCCCCCCGGCACCCGGAGTGTGCGAGCGGAAGCGGTCAACAGGACGCGCCCTCCGGCACGCGCCGCGTGCCGCCGACGGGCCGCGTGCCGCCGGGGAGAGCGGGTGGACGCACCCACATAACCGGTCAGCCGCGAGCCGGCCGCGGCCCGAGAGCTCCCAGCGTCTACTCGGATCCGGCCGGGCACTCCTTCACACTCGCCGTCCTCCCCCGGGCGCAGTGGCGCCGGACTGTCAAGGCCGCCGGAGCGCGCTCGCCGCTCACAGAGCGAGAGCCTGTTGACTTCACTCGACGTCCCGTGCTCAATTGGCTTCATGCAGAAGCAGCTGCCGTTGGTCATCCGCGGCCACATAGACTTCGGTCGGGTGTGGTCCGCCTCTTGTCGCGCCTGACCCGGCAGCGGGCCGCCTGACCGGCCCGTCCCTCCCTCGGTGACCCCGTCCTTTCGGTGACCCCGTCGCGGGCCGAGTTCCTTTGTTTCACCGGGCGTTCGCTGCCGCTTTCTCCCTGAGGCGCCACTCTTGAGGCGCCACTCTCGTCATCACGCCTACCCCCTCCCGCCCGGCTGCCCCGTACCGCCGGCGGTCCCCCGTGTCCGCGGGTTCCACGGGCCGCCCGAGGTCTTCCTCGGCATGCCCTGACGCCGACGCACACCCCTCTCCCCGTACGAAAGGTCCGTCATGCCTGTGGAGTTCCTCGGCATAGCAGCCACCCACAACGGGTCGGAAACAAGTCCCCGCTCCGGCGCGGCGTTTGACAAGGAATACACACTCAAGCTGGCCCGCGCCCATGAGGACCACGGCTGGGACCGGGTGCTGTTCGCGTACGGTTCCGGCTCGCCCGACCCCGCTCCGGCCGCCGCGTACGTCGCCTCCCGGCTGGACAGGCTCCAGATCCTGCTCGCGCACCGGCCGAATGTCTCGTATCCCACCTTCGCCGCCAAGACGTTCGCCACGCTCGACCGGATCAGCGACGGACGGCTGACGGTGCACTTCATCACCGGCGGCAGCGACCACGAACAGCGGCGCGAGGGCGACACACTCACCAAGGACGAGCGCTACTCGCGCACCCGTGAGTACATCGAGATCGTCAAGCGGATCTGGACCTCGCACGAGCCCTTCGACCACGAGGGCGAGCACTACCGGTTCCATGACTTCGTCAGTGATGTCTTCCCCGTCCAGCGGCCCAGGCCCGGTGTCTCGTTCGGCGGTTCCTCCGCCGCCGCGTACGCGGCCGGTGGCGCCGAGGCGGACATCTACGCGCTCTGGGGCGAGCCGCTGGAGAAGACCGCCGAGCAGATCGAGGCGGTGAAGGCCGCCGCGCGTGCGGCGGGCCGTACGACCCCGCCCCGTATCCAGGTGGCCTTCCGGCCGATCATCGCCCCTACGGAGGAACTGGCCTGGGAGAAGGCGCACCGGACCGTCGACGCGATCAAGGCCCGCAAGGAGAGCGGCGAGCCGGGCGTGGTGCGCCGGCACCGGCGGGGCGAGCCGGAGAACACCGGCTCGCAGCGGCTGATCTCGATCGCGCGGTCGGGTGAACGCTACGACCGGGCGCTGTGGACCCCGACCGCCGCGGCCACCGGAGGCGCGGGCAACTCCAACGCCCTGGTGGGTACGCCGGAGACGGTCGCGCGGGCGCTGCTCGACTACTACGACCTCGGGGTCGACATCATCTCCGCCCGCGGCTACGACCTGCTCGGCGACGCGATCGACTTCGGCCGCCATGTCATCCCGCTGGTCCGCGAAGAGGTCGCCAAGCGCGACGCGGAGCGCGCGGCCCGTGCTCCGCGGCCCCTGGTCGAGGCCGGCCGATGACCTCCGTCGCCGAACCCGGCGGTCTGGCCTGGCTGTCGACCTCCGTATCCGATCCACTCGTGCTGCCGATGCTGCGCGAGCTGGGGCACGAGTACTCCACCCGCTACGGCAAGGACGCGCACGGCGAGCTGGCCCGCTACCCCGCCGAGGAGTTCGACCCGCCGCACGGGGTCCTGCTGCTGTTGCTGGAGCACGGAGTGCCGGTCTCCGGCGGGGCGTTCCGCCGGTACGACGCCACCACGGCCGAGCTGAAGCGGATCTGGACCCACTCCGCGCACCGGCGGCGCGGGCTGGCGATACGGGTCGTCGCGGAGCTGGAGCGGATCGCCGCCGTACGGGGCTACCGCCGCGTCCACCTCACCACCGGGCCGCGCCAGCCGGAGGCCAGGGGGCTGTATCTGACGGCCGGTTACACCCCTCTGTTCGATACCGGGGCCGATCCGGAGACCATCGGTCCGCTCCCCTTCGAGAAGTACCTCTCCGGCACTCCCGAGGAGTCCCGGATCAGTCCGCCCGAGAAGAAGTAGCCGGCAGGAGCCACTATGGACACCGCAACCGGCGCCGCGAAAGCCACGCCGCCGCCCGGCCGCCTCGTACCACCGCACAGGCCGGTCCCGGACCGGGAGGATCTCGCCACGCTGAAGGTCGTCCCCGCGCGTCACTACTGGCGCTGGGTGGCGGGCGTGGCCGCGCTCGTCGTGGTCGCCCAGTTCGGCCACGGTCTGGTCACCAATCCGGGCTGGGACTGGGACACGTTCTTCCGCTATCTCTCCGCCGACACCGTGCTGAAGGCCGTGTGGGTGACGCTCCAGCTCACCGCGTACGGCACGGTGCTCGGCTTCGCGCTCGGCGTCGTGCTCGCCTTCATGCGGCTGAGCAGGAGCGTCATCCTCCAGACGGTGGCATGGACCTATATCTGGGCCTTCCGTTCGATCCCGCTCATCGTGCAGCTGCTGTTCTGGTTCAATCTCGCCTATCTCTACAAGGAGTTGGGGATCGGTATCCCCTTCGGTCCTGTCCTGTGGAGCTTCGACACGATGAACCTGGTCAGCGCGCTGTCGGCCGCTGTCATCGGGCTCGCGCTGCATCAGGCCGCGTACGCCGCGGAGATCGTGCGCGGCGGGATCATCTCGGTCGACGCCGGGCAGCTGGAGGCCGCGGCCGCCCTGGGCATCCCCCGGCTGCGGCAGCTGCGCCGCATCCTGCTGCCGCAGGCGATGCGCGGCATCCTGCCCAACGCCGCCAACGAGGTCATCTCCCTCTTCAAGGGCACCTCGATCGTCTCGGTGATGGCGATCGGTGAGCTGTTCTACCAGGTGCAGGTGATCTACGGCCGCAACGGGCGGGTCGTACCGCTGCTGATGGTCGCGACCGCCTGGTACATCCTGCTGACCACCCTGCTGACCATCGTCCAGTACTACGTGGAGCGGCACTTCGCGCGGGGCGCCGATCGTACGCCCCCGCCCACACCGCTCCAGCGGGTCCGGGCCTTCACCCGCGGGATGCGGGCCGCTGCCGCCACCGGAGGTATCCAGAAATGAGCACCGACAGCGGCCTGATGGTCGATGTGCGCGGTGTCCACAAGAACTTCGGCGCGCTCGAAGTACTGCGCGGGGTCGATCTCCAGGTCCGCACCGGCGAAGTCACCGTCGTCCTCGGCCCGTCGGGCTCCGGGAAGTCGACGCTGCTGCGCGGCATCAACCATCTCGAAAAGCTGAACCGTGGATATATCAGCATCGACGGCGAGCTGATCGGCTATCGCCGCGTCGGCTCCACACTGCACGAGCTCAAGGAACGGGAGGTGCTGAAACAGCGTCGGCACATCGGTTTCGTCTTCCAGAACTTCAATCTGTTCCCGCATCTCACGGTGGTGGAGAACATCATCGAGGCTCCGGTCTCGGCGCTGCGCCGGTCCCGCAAGGCCGCCGTGGAGCAGGCCGGACGGCTGCTGGAGCGGGTGGGCCTCGCGGACAGGGCCGACGCCTATCCGCGTCAGCTCTCCGGCGGCCAGCAGCAGCGCGTGGCCATCGCGCGCGCCCTCGCGCTGGAACCGAAGGTGCTGCTCTTCGACGAGCCGACCTCCGCGCTCGACCCCGAGCTGGTGGGTGAAGTCCTCGATGTCATCAAGGATCTGGCCCGTACCGGCACCACCATGATCGTCGTCACCCATGAGATCGGCTTCGCCCGCGAGGTCGCCGACACCGTCGTCTTCATGGACGACGGAGTGATCGTCGAGCAGGGTCCTCCGGCGGAGGTGCTCGACCGCCCGCGGCACGCGCGTACCCAGGCGTTCCTGTCCAAGGTCCTGTGACGTTCGGCCCCTTCTCCGTTCAGTCGTCCGTCCCTCCCGTCTGTCCTTCCGTCCGTCCTTCCGTGTTCCGACACCTGCCGAGGAGCTCTCCGTGCCACCGCGTCGCCGTCCCCTCCGTATCACCGCCGCCCTGCTCGGCCTCGTCACCGCGTTCTCCCTCACCGCCTGCGGCAACTCCGCCGACGGCAGCACCGACAAGGTGGCGCCCCAGGACGGCGGCCGGAAGGGGCTCCAGATCAATCTGGGCCCCGACCAGAAGCGGATCACCACGCCCGAGGTGGATTCCATCGCGGCGCTCGTCCCGGCCGAGATCCGTGAGCGGGGCACCCTTGAGGTCGTCAACGCGGCGGGTTCCGTGCCCCCGCTCGGTTTCTACGCCACCGACGACAAGACCGTGATCGGGGTGGAGCCGGATCTCGCCTCGCTGGTCGCGGATGTGCTCGGGCTGAAGCCGCACTACAACACCGTCGACTGGGCGAACATCTTCGTCGGTCTCGACAGCGGCAAGTACGACCTCGGCCTCAGCAACATCACGGTCACCGAGGAGCGCAAGGAAAAATACGACTTCGCGACCTACCGGCTGGACAACATCGCGTTCGAGGCCAGGAAGGGCACCGGCTGGCGGGTGAAGGGCCCGGCGGACGTGGCGGGCCGGACGATCGGGGTCGGCTCGGGCACCAACCAGGAGAAGCTGCTCGTCGACTGGAGCAAGGCGAACGTGAAGAAGGGTCTGAAGCCCACCGAGATCAAGATCTACCAGAACTCCAGCGACTACTATCTGGCGCTCGGTTCCGGCCGTCTCGACGCGTATCTCGGCCCGAACCCGGTCGCCGCGTACCACTCCGCCTCCACCGGCCAGACCGAGATCATCGGAACGTTCTCGGGGGCGGGGGACGAGGTCCAGGGCAAGATCGCGGCCACCACCAAGAAGGGCAACGGTCTGATCGAGCCGTTCCGGCAGGCGATCGACACCGTCATCGAGAACGGGACGTACCGGAAGGTCCTGGAGCGGTGGGGACTGGCGAACGAGGCCGTTCCCTCGTCCGAACTCAACCCCGAGGGGCTGCCGAAGACCGTCCCGTAGCCGGATCGGCTCTTGGCCGGTCCGGCTCTCCCCCACCGCGAGCGGGGCCCGGTGCGCGCCGTGTGGCCGCGCCGGGCCGTACCTCCGAACGGGTTGTCGCCGTCCCCGGCCGTGTGTCGTGCGGCGCGGGTGGGGCCGGTGGCGCGGTCCGCCGAAGAGACTCGCGGATGTGACGGATACCCAGGGACCCCAGGGAGACGAGGGCCGAGGCGGTCAGGACCAGGACCAGGGCGACGCCTCCCGCGCGCCTCTCTCCGTGCCGAAGCTCGACGCCCAACAGTCCACGATGCTGCAACTGGTCGGGCGGGAGTGGGGGCGGATGTCCGCGACACCCGACGTATGGCGTCGTGTGCTGCCCGTGAACCCCGATACCGGCAGCTATCCGGAGCCGGCGCAGATCGTCCCGGCCCGCTTCGGCCGTTTCGTGCAGGTGCCCGTGCCCAGCGCGCCGCAGCCCGAGTCCGTCGACGGCGAGATCGCCACGCCCGCCGGGAAATTCGGCGCTTTCGTCCGGCGTGTGACTCTGGGGGCGCCGCTGAGGAGCACGGCCATCGCGCGGGAGCGGATGCGCAAACTGATCGCGCTGCCCGTGCTCTCCGCCGACGCGCTGTCGTCGGTGGCGTACGGCCCCGAGGCGCTGCTGGCGGTTCTGGTGCTCGCGGGTACGGCGGGGCTCGCGTACTCGGTGCCGGTGGCCCTCGCGATCGTCTTTCTGATGCTGGCGGTCGGGCTGTCGTACCGTCAGACGATCCGGGCGTATCCACAGGGGGGCGGCTCGTACATCGTCGCCACGGACAATCTGGGACGGGTGGCCGGTCTGGTGGCGGCGGCCGGTCTGATGACGGACTACGTCCTGACCGTCGCCGTCTCGGTCTCCTCGGGGATCGCGGCGGTCACCTCCGCGATCCCCCAACTGGCCGGTGACACCGTGCTGATCGGGGTGCTGGTCATCGCCGTACTGCTGGCGGGGAATCTGCGGGGGGTACGGCAGGCCGGAGCGCTGTTCGCCGCGCCCACCTACGCCTTCATCATCGCCATCGCCGCGCTGGTCGCCGTCGGGGTGTACGACGCGGCCGGCCGGAACTTCGAGCCCGTTCCGAACCCGCCGCTGCACGCGGTCGAGGGTGTCGGCCTGCTGCTGGTGATGCGCTCCTTCGCCTCGGGATCGACGGCGATGACCGGTATCGAGGCGATCTCGAACGCGGTGCCCGCCTTCAAACCCGTCTCCTGGCGCAACGCGCGCACGACTCTGTCCTGGATGATCGGGCTGCTCATCGCGCTGTTCGCCGGCACGATGGCGATGGTCTATCTGGAGGGTGTGATTCCGCAGTCGCAGGAGACGGTGCTGTCCCAACTGGCCCACCGCAGCTTCGGTTCGGGCCCCATGTACGTCTTCACGCAGGCGGCGACCGCGCTGGTGCTCCTGCTCGCGGCGAACACGGCCTACAACGACTTCCCCCGGGTGCTGTTCCTGCTGGCCCGCGACAACCACGCGCCACGGATCTTTCTGCGACTTGGCGACCGGCTGGCCTTCAGCAACGGGATCATCGCGCTCTCCGTGGCGGCGGTGTGCGTCTACGTCGCGTTCGACGGGAAGACGGCCCTGCTGATTCCGCTGTACGCCGTCGGGGTGTTCCTCGCCTTCACCCTCTCGCAGAGCGGGATGGTGATGCACTGGTGGCGCAAGCGCGACCGGCACTGGCGCAAGAGCCTCTGTTTCAACGCCACCGGCGCGCTGCTCTCCGCGGTGGTCTTCATCACCGCCGGAATCACCAAATTCACCGAGGGAGCATGGCTGGCGATTCTCACCGTCGCCCTGTTCCTGCTGGTGACGACGCGGATCCGGCGTCATTACGAGAAGGTCGCGGAGGCGCTGCGGCTGCACCCCCAGACGGTCGAGGTCCCCGGCCGTATGATCACGCCACTGCCGTGCCCGGAGCCCCCGGCCGGCGCCGGGGCCCCGTCGGCCGGGACGGAGTACCAGGAGACCGAGGAGACACCGGAGGAGATCCGTCATCTCTCGGTCGTCCCGGTCGAGGCGCTGCATCAGGCGAGCATGCGGACGCTGGCGTACGCCGCCTCACTCCAGCAACCCCTGCTCGTGCTGCATGTCAGCCCCAGCGACGAGGACGCCGAGCGGTTCCGTGAGGCCTGGCTGCTGTGGGGCGACCATCTTCCGCTGCGGATCGTCATCTCCCCCTATCGGGCTACGGTGGCACCGCTCATCGGCTATCTCGAATCGCTGCACCGTCAGCGCCCCGATCTGACCATCACGGTGATCCTGCCGGAGATCGTCGAACGGCACTGGTGGCACCGGCCGCTCCACAGCCCGCTGGCGGGACGGCTGCGGCGGGCGCTCCGGTCCCTCCCGAAGATCGTGGTGACGACCGTTCCGTTCCATGTCTAGACGACCTCATTTCCAGGTACAGGAATGACCCATACCATCCCAATTGGCCGGTTTGTTCCAGGTCACTTAGCGTGGGCGGTGCATTGCCCAGACAGGGCATGAGGCATCTACATGAGGAGCCCATCGATGCTTTCTCAGACCGTCCGGCCGAGAGAAATCACTCCGGACCACCACACGTTGACTATGGCGATGGCAGAACCCGAGGCACCCTTCAGCGACGCTCCCGTCTATGCGCCGGAAGCGGCCGGCGTGCTGCTCCTGCTGGCGCTTCTCTCCCCGAAGGAGCCGAAGGAGCCGAAGGGCCTGTGAACCAGGACCGGTCGCGGACGGCTTATCAGGAATCAGCGGCCGGCCTGGCACGACGTGCCCTCGGTGCCCTGCGGGGCACCGAGGGCACGGCCATGGTCGCCGCCCATGTCGAGAGCGCTCAGGACCCCGGGGCCGCGCTGGCCGCCGTCCGGATCCTCGGCGCCGATACCTTCGCCCCCGTCGTGCTGGCGGGTGCCCCGCTCCACCCCGAGGACGCGGCGGCCATCGCCCGGGCGTTCTCGGCGCTGCCGCCCGCGCGGGACGTGCCGCCCCCGCCGCCCGCCGGACCCGAGGGCCCATGGCTGATGGCCTGGCGCGACTGGGGCACCGTCACTCTGCTCACCGTGCTCACGGGCCGTGACGGCGCGCGGCTGACGGCGCCTCGGCCGACGCTCCCGGCGGACGCCGCGCCGGCCGACGACGCGGCGGGATGGGCCGAATGGTCCGTCAGGATGGGACAGCTGTCCACGCTGGCGCTGCCGGGTCTGGACGGTCCGGTGCATGACGCCGCCCGCAGATCACCGCTGGCGCTGGCGCGTGGGGCGACCCGTGCCGTACTGCGCCGGGACTACCCCACCGCCGCGCGGATCGCACGCTGGCTGGCCTGGCTGCGTGCGGAGAGGGTGAGACTGCCGCTCGACGCGGGACCGCTGGTGGAGCACATCGGCCTGCTGGCCGGCGGGGACCGGCTCGCGCTGGATACGGCGATCTCCCGCCGTCTGATCGCTCTTTGAACCCGGGGCCCCGGCCTTCGAATCCTCCCCTGCCCCTCCGCTGATCGCCCGTACCAGCCACCCGGATCCCGCACTAGCACCCCGATCGGACCGAGACCCGATGGCCATGCCCGTCACAGAAGCCGCTCACCGAATCGCCTCCCAGGCGCTGACCTGGCTCCATACCCAGCGGGAGCACGGCGCCCTGCCGCCCGACACCACCGCCGAGCTCGCCGAGCCCGACACCGTGTACAAACCGCTGGGCGAGACCGCGCTCGCCGCCTCGCTCGTCCTGCGCGAGGGCGTGGCCGGCTCCGCCGAACTACGGCTCGCCCGCGAGCTGCTGGACTTCAGCTGGAAGCAGCTCGGGGGCGGCGCCATGCTCCACGAGCGGCTGCTGCGCTATCCGATGATGACCGACCCTCTGGAGACGTACGCCCACTTCGCCCGCTGCGACTACCGCCATGAAGCACTGGACCGGCTGCTGGCACACACCACCTCGCTGCGTTCGGCGCGGGCGGCGGAGATGCTGCAGAACCGGCGCCTCGCCGTCGCCAACGCGGCCCGGATCAGCGGATTCGACCAGGGCGGCCTGGCCACCGACTGGGCCGCGCTCTCCCGCGCCACCTGGCTGGGCGCGTGCCCGGAGCCCTGGCTCATCGACTGGATGACCGCCTACTGCATGACGCACACCGTCTTCCATCTCACCGACTGGGGCCGGCTGCCCTCGGGGCTGCCGGGCGATGTCGCCCAGTACCTCGCCCGCTGGCTGCCCGCCTGGATCGACATCTGGGCCGAGATCGGCGAATGGGATCTGGTGGCCGAGCTGTTGATCGTCAGCAACTGTCTCCCCGAGCCGCGCCGCGATCCGGCGGAGTGGGAGCGGCTGGCCGCGCTCCAGCACGAGGACGGGCTGATGCCCCGTGACGGCCACCCCGTCGGCGACGATCCCGCGGAACGCTTCGCCGCGCACCACCACACCACCGTGGTCGCGGCGGTCGCCGGGACCCTCGCCGTCTCCCGTGCCCTCGGCGTTCGCTCGTGACGCTGGGCGCGGCGGGGGCGGAGGAGACGACCGGGACGGCGCGGCCGGAAGAGGCCGTGGGAACGCCGAGCGCGGGGACGACCGGGGCGGGCGGGGCCGCGCTGTACAGGGCGGACGCCGACGGCGGTCCGCGCCCGCCCGACTGGGCACGCCGTCCCGCCGACGCCATCAGGGCGGCGGCGCCACGTACCGGCGCGGTCGCGGTCGCGCTCCGCCAGGGCGGCCGGCGGGCCATCGTGACGTACGGCAGCACCTCGCACCACGGCGGGATCCCGGTCACGGCCGACACCCGGTTCGAGATCGGTTCACTCACGAAGTGCTTCACGGCGCTGCTGCTCGCCGAGCAGGTGGCCCGGGGCGAGCTGGCGTACGGGGATCCCCTGGCCCGGTTCCTGCCACCGGAGGCCCTTCCCCGGCCGCGCGGCGGTGCCATCACCCCGCTCCATCTGGCCACCCATACCTCGGGGCTGCCCCGGCTGCCCCCGGGGCTTCTCGGCAACGCGGCGGCCGACTGGTTCTCCAATCCGTACGCCCATTTCGCCACCGCCGATCTGCTGCGGGCCCTGGCGGGGACCCGTCCGCACGCCCGCCCCGGCGAGCGCGTGCGGTACTCCAACTTCGGTGTGGGGCTGCTCGGTCATCTCCTCACCCGCGCCGCGCCCGGCGGCCGGCTGGGGTACGGGGACCTCCTCGCGGCCCGGGTGCTCGGCCCGCTCGGGCTGAGCCGTACCAGCTGCGGGCCCGACCTGCCGCAGGCCACCGGCTACTGGCACGGCCGCGCCCGGCCGCCGTGGCTGATCCCCGGGCTCGCGGGGGCCGGCGCGGTCCGGTCCAGCGCGCGCGATCTGCTGGGCCTCCTCGACGCGGTACTGGACACCGCGCCGGACGTCCCCTCCGGGTCCGGTCCATCGGCGCCGGTGCCGGTGCCTGTGTCCGGGACGGTGCCTTTGCCCGTCACGTTGCGTACGGCGCTGGTGGATGTGGTCCGGCCCCGGCTCGCCCTGCGCGGCGGCGGCAAGCGGCTGGCGCTGATCTGGAATATCCGTCTCCGGCCGGACGGCGATGTCTACCACCACTCCGGCGGCACCCGTGGTTTCAGCGCCTTCGCCGGTTTCAGTCCGCGCCACCGCACCGCCCTGGTCGCGCTGACGAATACGAGCCCGACGGCCGGCCAGACATTCATCCAGAGCGCGTACGACGCGCTGCTGTCACTGGCGCGGCCCGTCTGACGGGCCGTCCGGCCCGCACGGCCGCACGGCATCTCCCTCTCCACCGGGTCGGGGCGGCGAAGTCGCGGGTCACCCCGTGACATCGGGCAGATCGGGGCCGATGGTGAGGGTCAGCGTGCCGGGCGTGGTCCGCTCGGCGGGCACGGGGTCGAGGCCGGGGAGTCTCGCGGCCAGGGACCGGGCCTGTTCCGCGAAGCCCTCGGGGTAGGTGAGCGTGCTCTGCCCGGCCGGGGCGGGGGCGTTGCCGGTCGCGGTGATCCGGAAGCCGAGTCCGCGCAGCCGTTCGGCGGTCTCGCGGGCCTTGCCGGGGACATCGGTGCCGTTGAGAACGGTGACCCGAACGGTGCCGGCCGCCGGAGGCAACTGCTCCGCCGCCTTCAGCAGTCGGTCCCTGGTCATCTCCCGGTCATGGATGAGGGCGTTGAACAACTGCTGGGCGGCGGGCGGGTTCCAGACGACATTGGCCGTGTCGCCGGGGACGTCCCTGGCCCGGGGGTAGTGGGGGACGGTGAGGAACGTGATCCGTTCGGCGGGCATGCGTCTGATGCCGGAGGCCAGATCGTAGAGGGGTTTGAGGCCGGCGAGTTCGGGGTCGGTGGTCAGTGACTCGGTGGCCGAGTCGAGGAATCCGTACAGCGCCCGCGGTTGGTACAGCTGCGCCCTGGCCTTGGCGGCGAGGGCGCGCATGAACTCCTGCTGGCGGCCGATCCGGCCGATGTCCGTTCCGTCGCCGAGGCTGTAGCGGGCGCGTACGTAACCGAGGGCCTGGGCGTCCTTCACCGTCTGGCACCCCGCCGGGAGGTCGAGGTGGGCCTTCCTGTCGTGGATGGGCAGCGGGGGGCAGACCTCGACGCCGCCGAGGGCGTTGACCATGCCGGTGAACCCCCGGAAGTCCACGATCATGAAGTGGTCCACCCGGACACGGGTGTTCTGTTCGACGGTCTTGATGGCGCAGGCGGCGGCGTTGGCGGTGTCGCCGGTGGAACCGCCGATCGCGAACGCTTCGTTGATCTTGAAATGATGGGGGGCGGAGACGGCGCCGTTGCCCTGGCGGCACGCGGGGATCCGTACCCAGGAGTCACGGGGGAACGACACCACGCTGGCCCACTCGCCGCTGCCGCTGATGTGCAGCAGCATCAGAGTGTCCGACTGCATGGTGGTCAGGTTCCTGCCGAAGGCTCCGTCCGTCCCCTCGCGGCTGTCGGAGCCGATGATCAGAACGTTCTCACCGCCCTGGGCGGCTCCGGGCCGGTTGTCGCCGAGGGCGTCGTCCACGCCGGCGCCATGAATGTTTCCGCTCAGATCGGAGTAGAACCAGCCGCCCGCCGCGGCCGTGCCCAGCACCAGGGCGGCGGTGGTCAGCGCGAACCAGCGGCCGGCCCGGCGGTACTGGTCCCGCCGGCTCGGCCGGCCGCGCGGTGAGGGCGCGGGACGGCCCCTCGGGCTCATGGATGCTGCGTTCACGGCGTCAGGCCCCTTTCGGACGAGGATGGGGATCGGCCCCCGAGCCCGGATCGGAGCGGTGCGCCGTCGGACTCCCCTGTGGTGAACAGCGGACCCGGCCCGCTGGGCACGGCCGTGCGGGGGCATCTTCCTGTCGGCGCGCGTCTCGCCGCGTACCTTCGGACGGCTCTGTCCGGTGGCCCGGTGCCCGGGCGTGGCGTGTAGTGGGTGGTACCGCCGTGACCGGGCGGGCGGCTCGCCGCCCGTGGAGCGGCCGGATCCGAGGAGCCCCGATGCGGACCAACACCAGGCGTGCCACCGCGATGGCCGTGGCCCTGCTGTGTACGGCGGCGGTCGCGGGATGTTCGGGCGGGAGCGGTGCGCCGGCGAAGAAGTCCGGCGCGCCCGAGGATCTCGCGGCGGCCTCCGCCGCCGCCTCGGCGCGTCCGTCCCCTTCCGCCACGGCTGTCAGCAAGGTGTCCGCGAGGTCCACGTCGCTCGGAAAGATCCTGGTCGACGGGGAAGCGCGGACCCTCTATCTCTTCGAGGCGGACAAGCGGAACAAGTCCACCTGTACGGGTGACTGCGTGAAGATCTGGCCGCCCCTGATCGTCACCGGAAAACCCGAGGCGGGCACCGGCGGGGTGAAGGGGAACCTGCTCTCCACCACCACCCGCGACAACGGGGCGAAGCAGGCCACCTACAACGGCCACCCCCTGTACCGGTTCACGGGCGACCACAAGCCCGGTGACACCAACGGCCAGGGCGATGTCTCGTTCCACAACACCTGGTACGTCCTCGGCACCTCAGGCAAGAAGAACACCACTCCGCAGCAGAACACCGGCGGCGGTTACTAACCCCGGGAGCAGTGATGTCCTCAGCGCCCTCCGGCGTCCGCTCGGGTTCCGGCCGGACTCTCCGTCTGCTGCGGGGAGCGGCCCGGCTGCTGGCCGCGGCGGGGCTCGCCTGGGACGCCTATCTCCACGCCCATCTGGCCCCCCAGTACGACGTGGTCGCCGCGAGCATCAGCCAGGGCGACCTGTTCCGTATCGAGGCCGGCCTGGCGTCGCTCGCGGCGCTGCTCGTGCTGGTCTGGCAGCGGCTGCCCGGGGATCTCTTCGCGTGGAGCGTGGCGGCCGGCGGTCTGGCGCTGCTGCTGATCTACCGCTATGTCGACGTCGGTCAGCTGGGCCCGATCCCGAACATGTACGAGCCCATCTGGTTCGGTGACAAGAAGCTCACCGTCGTCGCCGAGGCGATCGCCGTGGTCGCGACGGCCTTCCTGCTGATCACCCATCCCTGGGCGCAGCGCCACCGCGGCCGTCGCCGCGCGGGCCGGCGCGCCCGCCGGACCTGATGGCGGGCCCACGGGTCAGGGGCATCGGCCGGCCGGAATGCGGACCGTGCTGTCGGTGACCGGCTCCAGCGCCTAAGGTGGCTCGTGCAGTTGGTTCGCCCTGCCGGCCGGGCAGGCGCGTCGTAAGAGGGAACCCGGTGGAAATCCGGGACTGCCCCGCAGCGGTGAGTGGGAACGACCGCCGTCATCAGCACTGGGTCCGAGCCGGACCCGGGAAGCGACGGCCAGTAGGGGTCCCTGTCGGTACGCGCGTGCTGCGCGCGTACGGGTACGGGACGCGCCCGCGAGTCCGAAGACCTGCCACTGCCCGCGCGCCACCGGTGCGCGCGGAGATCTCGGTGACCTCGAGGGCGGGTCGGCGTACATATCGGGCGGGCACCCGCGGTGGCGGAGCGCCGTGGACCGCCTGATCTGTTCACCTCTTCGCGCCCGTGATCCGTCGCCGGGATCTTGGGAGACACACTCGCGAAGGAGAGTCCCTTGACCACGAAGTCCGCAGCCGCGGCACCACGGGCCACCGTGTACGGCTACCCCCGTCAGGGCCCGAACAGGGAACTGAAGAAGGCCGTCGAGGGCTACTGGAAGGGCCGGATCAGCGCCGACGCCCTCCGGGACACCGCGGCCGATCTGCGCCGCGCCACCTGGCGCCGGCTCGCCGACGCCGGCGTCCACGAGGTGCCGACCGGTGACTTCTCGTACTACGACCATGT
Organism: Streptomyces scopuliridis; assembly: GCF_042790125.1. GTDB lineage: Bacteria > Actinomycetota > Actinomycetes > Streptomycetales > Streptomycetaceae > Streptomyces > Streptomyces scopuliridis_A. Next base: position 154,627 of record NZ_JBHTZS010000003.1, on the reverse strand, counting down.
CCTGGACACCAGCGTCATGGTCGGGGCGATCCCCGCCAGGCACCGCGCCGCCGTCGAAACCGATGCCCTGGACGGGTACTTCGCGATGGCTCGCGGTACGCGGGAGGTGACGCCGCTGGAGATGACCAAGTGGTTCGACACCAACTACCACTATCTGGTGCCGGAGCTGGGGCCCGACACCGTCTTCAGCGCCGATTCCGGCAAGCAGGTCGCCGAGTTCCGGGAGGCCCTCGCCCTCGGTCTGACCGCGCGTCCGGTGCTGGTCGGCCCGGTCACCTATCTTCTGCTGGCGAAGCCGGCCCCGGGGGCCGCCCCCGGCTTCGAGCCGCTGACACTGCTGGACCGGCTGCTGCCCGTGTACGCGGAGGTGCTCGCCGATCTGCGCGCGGCGGGCGCCGAGTGGGTCCAGCTGGACGAGCCCGCGCTGGTGGCGGACCGCTCCCTGGCCGAGCTGAACGCCGCGAGCCGCGCCTACCGGGATCTGGGTGCCCTCACCGACCGGCCGAAGCTGCTGGTCGCCTCGTACTTCGACCGGCTCGGCGCGGCTCTGTCCGTACTGGCCAAGTCCCCCGTCGAGGGGCTCGGGCTGGACTTCACCGGCTCCGCCGCCGCGAATCTCGATGAGCTGGCGGCGGTCGGCGGGCTGCCCGGCAAACGGCTCCTCGCGGGTGTGGTCAACGGCCGCAACGTCTGGATCAACGACTTCGAGAAGTCCCTGAAGGTCCTCGGTACGCTCCTCGGCCTCGCCGGGCAGGTCGATGTGACGTCCTCCTGCTCCCTGCTGCACGTCCCACTGGATGTCACGGCCGAGCGCGACATCGATCCGGGGATCGCCCGCTGGCTCGCCTTCGCCCGGCAGAAGACCGAGGAGATCGTCGTCCTGGCCCACGGCCTCGCCCGGGGCACCGGCGCCATCAGGGCCGAACTCGCCGCGAATCGCGCCGGCCTGGCGTCGAGGGCGGGATCCGCGCTCGCCCACGATCCGGCCGTACGCGCGCGGGCCTCCGCCGTCACGGACGCGGACGCCCGCCGTTCCCGGCCGTACGAGGAACGGGCGGTGGCCCAGCGCGCCCACCTGGGGCTGCCGGTGCTGCCGACGACGACGATCGGCTCGTTCCCGCAGACCACGGAGTTGCGTACGGCCCGCGCCGATCTGCGGGCCGGACGTATCGACGTGGCGGAGTACGACAAGCGCATCGAGGCCGAGATCCGTGAGGTCGTCTCGTTCCAGGAGGAGACCGGCATCGATGTCCTGGTGCACGGCGAGCCCGAACGCAACGACATGGTGCAGTACTTCGCCGAGCGGCTGACGGGGTATCTCACCACCCGGCACGGCTGGGTCCAGTCGTACGGCACCCGCTATGTCCGGCCGCCGATCCTCGCCGGGGACGTCTCGCGCCCCGCCCCGATGACGGTGCGCTGGACGACATTCGCGCAGTCCCTCACCGGCCGGCCGGTCAAGGGCATGCTGACCGGCCCGGTCACCATGCTGGCGTGGTCGTTCGTACGGGACGACCAGCCGCTCGCCGATACGGCGCGACAGGTCGCTTTCGCGCTGCGCGACGAGGTCGGCGACCTGGAGAGCGCGGGCACTTCCGTGATCCAGGTGGACGAGCCCGCGCTGCGCGAGACGCTGCCCCTGCGCGCCCGCGACCACGAGTCGTATCTCGGCTGGGCGACCGAGGCGTTCCGTATCACCACGAGCGGGGTCCGCGCGGACACGCAGATCCATACCCATATGTGCTACGCGGAGTTCGGCGACATCCTTCCGGCGATCGAGGCTCTGGACGCGGATGTGATCAGTCTGGAGGCCGCGCGCTCCCATATGCGGGTCGCCGACGAGCTGGCCGCGGCGGGCTATCCGCGCGAGGTCGGCCCGGGGGTGTACGACATCCACTCGCCCCGGGTCCCCTCCGCCGGGGAGGTGGCGGGCCTGCTGCGCAAGGGGCTTGAGGCGGTGCCGGCCGAACGGCTCTGGGTCAACCCCGACTGCGGGCTGAAGACCCGTGGCCGGCCGGAGGTCGGTGCCGCGCTGGAGAACCTGGTCGCGGCGGCCCGGGAGGTCCGGGGCACGCTTGCCGACCCGGTCCCGGCGAAGCCCTAACACACCGTGCCCGCGGCCCCGCCCTCCTCAGTCAGGGAGTGGCGGGCGCCGTGGGCGCCGTGGGCAGCGGATCCCGCGACCGCGGCCGGAAGCGTTCCGGGAGCCGCGCCTACGATAAGCGCATGCCCGGACGCCATGGATCCTCAACAGCGAACAATGCGCATCAACACACGCCCGGCGCCTCCGAGCTGGCCGCGGCGGCGTCGGTCTTCGCACTGCTCGCCGACCCCACCCGACTGCATCTGGTGTGGCTGCTGACCCGCGGTGAGTCCGATGTGACCGCGCTGGCGGCCTCGTGCGGGGCGGCGCGGCCCGCGGTGAGCCAGCATCTGGCCAAGTTGCGGCTGGCGGAACTGGTGCGGTCGCGCAAGGACGGCCGTCATGTCGTCTACGCGCTCACGGACGGGCATCTGCGCCGGCTGGTGGTGGAGGCGATCAGCCACGCCAACCACCAGGTCACCGGCGAACCTTGGCACGACTGAGCTGTCCCGGCGTCCTCCGGCGGTGGTTCACCCGGTGGTTCATCCGGTGGTTCACCGAACCCAACGCGTGCATGGATGCGCACATGTGCATTAGATTGGGAGGACGCACCCGACCCCGGCCAAGGACAGTCGAATGCTCGCTGTGCTGCGCGACCGCACCTATCGGCATCTGTTCACGGCCCAGGTCGTCGCGCTCGTGGGAACCGGGCTCGCGACGGTCGCGCTGAGCCTGCTGGCCTACGATCTGGCGGGCGCGGACGCGTCCGTCGTCCTCGGGACGGCCCTGGCCATCAAGATGGTCGCGTACGTGGGCATCGCGCCGGTCATCGGTGCCTTCACCGACCGGATTCCGCGCCGCGCGCTGCTGGTGTCGATGGATCTGATCCGCGCCGGTGTCGCGTTCTCGCTGCCCTTCGTCACCCAGGTGTGGCAGGTCTATGTCCTGATCTTTCTGCTGCAGTGCGCCTCGGCGGCCTTCACACCGGCGTTCCAGGCGACGATTCCCCGGCTGCTGCCCGAGGAGCGCGACTACACACGGGCTCTGTCGCTCTCACGGCTGGCGTACGACCTGGAGAGTCTGTTCAGTCCGGCGCTGGCCGCCGCGCTGCTGACCGTGATCTCCTACAACTGGCTGTTCGCGGGCACCGCGCTGGGTTTCCTGGCCTCGGCCGCGCTGGTGGTCTCCGTACTGCTGCCGGGACCCGCGCCGGTGGAACGCACGGCGAGCGGCCGCGCGAAGGTGTTCTCCGGGGCCCGGCTGTTCTTCGCCACCCCCAGACTGCGAGCGCTGCTGTGCCTCGATCTCGCGGTCGCCGCGGGTGGCGCCATGGTCACCGTCAATACGGTGGTACTGGTGCGCGACAGCCTCCACCGGAGCGCCAGCGACGTCTCGTTGGCGCTGGGCGCCTTCGGCGGCGGGTCCATGGCCGCCGCCCTGCTGCTGCCCCGGCTGCTCGACCGGGCCCGCGACCGTACGGTGATGCTGCCCGCGGCGTTCGTGCTGCCGGGCGTGCTGGCCGCGCTCGCGCTGGGCACGGCCGTCGCGCCCGGCCGGTGGGCATGGCCTGCTCTGCTCGCCGCATGGACCCTGCTGGGCGCCGCCTCGTCCGTGGTGCTCACCCCGAGCGGACGCCTGCTGCGGCGCTCCGCCACGGCCGCCGATCTCCCGGCCGCGTTCGCCGCGCGGTTCTCGCTGTCCCACGGCTGCTGGCTGGTCACGTATCCGCTGGCGGGATCGCTGGCCGTGTGGGCGGGCCTGCCCCTGGCGGCCGGAGCGCTGGCCGGGATCGCGCTGGCCGCCGCGGTCGCCGCGGTGGCCCTCTGGCCGCGCGTGGACCTCGACCGTCTCGGCCATGTGCACAGCGCACTCCCCGCCGGGCACCCGCATGTACGGGACGCGGTGGCCACCCACGCCGGGTGGTGGCACGGCCACGACTACCGAATCGACACCCTCCACACGCGCTGGCCCACAGCGGCGCGGACCTCCGCCGAGATCTGAGGCAACTCCGGCGGGTCCCGCCCGGATGCGTCCCGACCGTATGGCGAGACGCCGGTCCACAAGGCGGAAACCGGCCCTTATGCTCGTACGCATGTCCGCACCCGCTCGCCTCCTCTGTCTCGCGCTCTTCGCGAACTCGGCGTGGTGTGTCGACGACGGCCTCTGTCGCCGCACAGCCTGTCGTCGCTGAACCGGTCGCCGCCGAAGCCGTAGCCGTAGCACCCGTCTTCGCAGCACGTCGGACGTCGGACGTCGGACGTCTGCCGCTCCGGCCGTCGGCGGCCCCACCCGGCACCTTGGCCCCTCCCGTACCCCGGACCCGGAGACCCCGTCATGACCGCACCGCCCGTGGAGGCGACGAAGTCCGCCGCCCTGCTCGCCCCCTCCCCCACCTCCGTACCCCGTCCCGAGGCTCCGCCCGCGCCGCCCGTGCGCCGGGTGCCGCTCGTCGTGTCCGCGCTGATCGCCGTGGCACTGACCGGCTATGTGTGGTCCGCCCACGGGGCCCGGCCCGGTGTGCTCCTGCTGCTCGGCCTCGGTCTCGGCGTGGCCCTCTTCCACTCGCGCTTCGGCTTCACCTCCGCCTGGCGGCAGCTCGTCGCCGTCGGCAACGGCACCGGACTGCGCGCCCACACCCTGCTGCTCGGGACCACGGCGACCCTGTTCGCGCTGCTGATCGGCACCGGCACCGGTCTCTTCGGTTCGGTGCCCGCACCGTCGGCGGGGACCCTGGGCGTGGGGCTGCTGGCCGGTTCGTTCCTGTTCGCCGTGGGCATGCAGCTCGGCGGCGCCTGCGCCTCCGGCACCCTGTTCGCGGTCGGTTCCGGGCAGTCGTCGATCGTGCTCACCCTCGGTGGCTTCATCGCCGGTTCGACCCTCGCCGCCTGGCAGTTCGGCCTCTGGAAGGACCTGCCCGCGTTCGAGCCCGTTGTCATGGCCGACCATATCGGCTGGTTCGGCTCCTGGGCCGTGACCATGCTGGCGCTCGCGCTCATCGTGCTCGTCTCGCGACGGGTCCAGGCCCGCCGCAACCCGCCGCCGACCGGCCCCGTACCGTCCGCGCGGGGCGCCGCCGCACGGGTGCTGCGCGGCTCCTGGCCGCTGGCCGCCGGCGCCCTGGTGCTGTCCGTGCTGGGCGCCGGGGTGCTGCTGGTATCCGGCGGCGCCTGGGGCGTCACCAGCGCGTTCAGCCTCTGGGGTTCCGAGCTGGTACGCGCCCTCGGCGGGCACCCGGAGACCTGGACGTTCTGGCAGCAGCCCAGGAACGCCGAGATGCTGGCGGGTCCGGTGCTCGCCGACAAGAACAGCCTGACCGACCTCGGCATCATGATCGGCGCGGCGGTGGCGGCGGCGCTCGGCGGCACCTGGACGCTCCATCGCGGCGTACCGTGGCGCACCGCCGTCGCCGCGGTGCTGGGCGGTGTGCTGATGGGTATCGGCGCCCGGCTGGCCGGCGGCTGCAATATCGGTGCCTATCTGGCGGGCATCGCGTCGGGCAGTCTGCACGGCTGGATCTGGGGTGCCGTCGCGATCCTCGGCACCTGGGCAGGCCTGAGGCTGCGTCCGCTGTTCGCGCTGAGCAATCCCAAGCCGGGGGACGGTATCTGCTGAGCACCTGTCCGGTGGAGGGGGGCGGGAGCCGGCTCCCGCCCCCCTCACGGTCTCAGGACCGCCAGTCGACCTTGAACACCCACACATGACGCCCGGACGCGCGCGCCGCCGACGGTACGTCGACGACCAGCTTGCCGCCGGTCGTACGCCAGCTCAGCGGCCGGTCGTGACCGAGCAGGGTCACCCGGTCCCCGGGCCTGACGGGCACCGGAGCCTCGACCGTGAGGGTGCCGCCCGGCCGGGTGAGCGAGTGGATGTAGAACGCCTTCTCCGGCCGGACCGTGAAGCGCAGGTCCTCGCCGAGCTGCGCCATCCTGGCCCAGTACGTACTGCCGTAGATGGCCTCGCCGTTGACCTTCAGCCACTCCCCGGTCTCGCGGAGCCTGCGCTCCATGATCTCCGGGATCGTGCCGTCGGCCCGGGGGCCGATGTCGAGCAGGAAGTTCCCGTTCTTGGAGACGATGTCGACGAGGGAGTGGATGACCTCCTCGGTGGTCATGTACTTGTCGTCGGGAGTGGCCTGGTTGTAGCCGTACGAGCGCGGGTCGAGCCCCCGGCTGGCCTCCCACTTCGCCGTGACGACCGAGTCGTACGTGGTGTACTCCGGCGTGGTGAAGTCGTGCGGACCGATGCCCGAGCGGTTGTTGACGGTCACCTCGATGGGGCGTGCCCGGTTCTTGGCGTGGTTGAAGTACTCCGCCAGGACGCGATGGCTGTCGTTGTCGCCGCCGATGTCGCACCAGAGGATCTCGGGGTCGTACCCCTCGATCAGCTCCAGCATCTGCGGGGCCTGGAGGCCCTTGATGTAGTCCTGTCCCGGGAAATGGCCGGTGTACGGGACGGGTTCGAGGGTGTACGGATTGCGCGGCGCGTGGCCCTGCCAGGGGTGGTCGGGGTTGAACCACTCCGGCATCGAGAAGTACAGACCGCGGTGCAGCTCCGGTGTGTAGCGGCGGGAGGCGTCGAAGAGTTCCCTGATCAGATCGCGCTTCGGGCCCATCTTCACGGAGTTGCGGTCGGAGACCTTGGTGTCCCAGAGGGCGAATCCCTCATGGTGCTTGGAGGTCAGGACGTGGTACTGGGCGCCGGCGTCGCGGAACAACTCGACCCAGGAGCGCGGATCGAACCGCTCGGCGCGGAAGAGCGGGATGAAGTCGTCGTAGGCGAACGACTCGCCGTAGGTCCGGCGGTGGTACGCGTACGTCGGGTTCCCGGGGTCCTGCATCTGGGACCAGTACCACTCGGCGTACTGGACCCCGACCGGCGCCCACGCGGGCACGGAGTAGACCCCCCAGTGGATGAAGACGCCGAACTTCGCGTCCTGGAACCAGTACGGCGCCTGATGGGTGTTCAGGGAGTCGTCGGTGGGCAGGAAGTCGGGCACTCCGAGGGTGAGCGGGCGCCGTACCTCGGCGGCCTGTTGGCCCCGGCCGTGGGCGACGATCCTGCCCTCCCTGCTGGTCCCCGGCGCGGTGCCGGGGCCGGGGCGGATACCGATACGTACGCGGGTCTCGTCACCGGGAGCGAGCCGGGGGACGCGGGCCGGCGCGACCGTACGGGCGCCGGGGACGTCCACGGAGAGGCTGAGCCCGTCGGCGGCGAGGATGCCCACCGTCCCCGCGTTGACGACGGTGGCCTCGACGCTCTGTGCGCCGTGGTCCAGCGAGGAGGTCGTCGAGTGGGCGCCACGGAGCGCCACCGCCCGCCCCTCGACGGCGGGTTGGAGGGAGAGCGCGAAGATGTGCAGCGAGGAGGAGTTCGCCTCGGCGGGGCGGGTGACCGGCAGGGTGAGGGCCACCGCCTCCCTGCCCGGGTCGATGGGTACCGTGGAGGCGGCGATCACGACCTGGTGCGGGTCCTTGGCGCCGGTGGGGCCGTAGCGGTACGGGGCGACGAGGGCGCCCTTGCCCCCGTACCAGTCGGGGCCGCCGAGCGCGGCCGTCGAGGTGGTGCCGTCCGCGTAGTGGACGGTGGCCTCTCCGGACGTCTCGCCGTAACTGCTCACGGCCAGGAGGTGGCCCGACAGGTAGCGGCCCGGGGGCAGTTCGAGGCGCTGCCCGAGAGCGACGATGTTGTTCTTCGCTCCTGCCGTGGCGGCCGGGAAGAGATAGGCCAGTCCGTCGATCTCCACCTCCCCGGCGGGGAGTTCCTCGCCGGGGAAGGTGTAGCCGGAGCCGTCGAAGTTCCCGCCGCGGGCGGTCGCGGTGTCGATGCCGTCGTTGTCGAACCACCGCTCCAGGGGGACGGGGAGAGCGGCCGGGACCGTGCCCCAGTCGCCGCCGCCCCCTTCCGTATCCGTCCCCGTTTCGGTCCCCGTTCCCGTCCCTGCTTCCGTCCCCGGCAGCGTGATGCGCGGACTCGCGTCGGCCGTGGCCGGGTGGACCAGAGCGGCGCCGATGGCCGCTCCTGCCGTCATTCCGAGTACATGGCGTCTGGGAAATTCCGTCATGAGATCCGATGATTGAAGCATGACAAGAACCTGTCAATGCTCCTTTCAGGACCAGATTCTCGTGTCCCACCCGTATCCATCGGATGAATCAGGGGTCATGATGGAGGCGCGAGGGACACGCCCCGGAAGGCGTCCCTGTCGGGCGGGGCCTCACTCGTGCCGTTGGGCATCCATCAGGACCTGCCCGGCGTCCGTGCGGTAATAGAGCACGGACCGCCCGGTACGCCGGCGCCTGACCAGGCCCGCGTCGAGCAGGACCTTGAGATGGCGGCCCACCGAGCCCAGCCCCTGCCCGGTCAGCGCCACCAGCTGCGTGGTGCTCTTCGGCGTGTCCAGGAGGACGAGGACGCCCGCCCGCGCCGTACCGAGCAACGCGCCCAGGGTCTCCGGCACCGGCGCCCGGTCCGGCTCGGCCAGCGCGCCCGAGCACGGGTACACCACGGCGTACCGGTGCGCCGTGTCCCAGGAGACCCAGCCCCGGCCGGGGGTGACCGGGACGAACATCAACCGCGCCCCGGACAGCTCCAGTTGGGGATAGTCGTACGCGTTGATCCGCAGCCGGCCCTCGCCCAGCCAGCGCATTCCCGGGCGCAGGCCGTCCAGGGCGGCGGTCCAGCCGCCCCGGCTCAACTGCCCTGTCCGCGCGATGACATCGGCCTCGATGATGCCCCGGCGCCGGGACCAGTGGGGCAGAACCGTCTCCGTCCACACCCACCCCAGCAGATCGGCGGCGCGGGCCGGCAGATCGGACCGGCGCAGCCGGGCGGGGAGCGGTCCTGCCAGGGCTTCGGCCAGATCGGCGCGGGCCGTCTCGGCGGGGGTCTCCCGGATCCGTGCCAGCTCGTCGGTGAACGTCTGCTCGCCCTCGCCCGTCGGCGTGGGGGTGAGGAAGGTCGCGTTCCAGCCGCGCCCCAGCCCGGCCCGTACGAGCGGCGCGGTGACCGGGTCGTCGGCCAACCGCTCCCGGTAGGCGGGCAGATACGCGTCGAGCCAGGCACGCTCGCCGGGGTGCGAGGCGGTGGCCCGCTCCAGGGTCTTCAGGCTCGCGATGGTCTCGGCGAGCGGGGATACGACGAAGCGGCTCGCCGCGAGCGTATCCGCGCTGACCAGCCAGCACCCCATCGTTTCGCCTCCCCGCGAAACAGTAACGCTCCGACGAGGGGGCCGCTGAGACTCCGGCCATGCGCACCTATCACGATCTGTTCCGGACACCGGAGTTCACCCCATTCTTTCTGGCCTCCGCCGGACAGACGGCGGCCCAGGCGGTGAGCGGGCCGGCCCTGGGCACACTGATCTACGCGGAGACCGGCTCGCCGTTGCTCTCGGGGCTCGCCATGTTCGGCCCGTCCTTTGCCCACGTGGCGGGCGCGACCACCCTGCTGTCGGCGGCCGACCGGCTGCCGCCGCGCGCGGCACTGACGGGCACGGGGCTGCTCTTCGCCCTCGGCACCGCCCTCCAGGCCGTCCCTGGCCTGCCCGTGTGGACCGCCTTCGCGGTCCTTCTGGGGCTCGGGACGATCGCCTCGCCGGTCGGCGGGGTGCGCTACGGGCTGCTCAACGAGATCCTCACCAGGGAGGGTTATCTGCTCGGCCGCTCCCTGCTCAATCTGTCCGCCGGCGCCACGCAGATCTGCGGGTTCGCCGCCGGCGGTGTGCTGGTGACCGCGCTGTCGCCGCGCGGCACACTGCTCGCCGGCGCCGTCCTGTATCTCGTGTCGGCCGCCGTCGCCCGGTACGGTCTGGTCCGGCGCCCGGCGCGCGCCGCCGGGCGTCCTTCGGTGGGCGAGACCTGGCGGAACAACGTCCGGCTGCTGTCCTTCGCGCCCCGGCGCCGGGTGTATCTCGCCCTCTGGGTGCCGAACGGGCTGATCGTCGGCTGCGAATCGCTGTTCATCCCCTACGCGCCCCGCCACGCGGGATTCCTCTTCGCCGTCGCGGCGGTCGGGATGCTGGCCGGGGACATCGCCGTCGGCCGGTTCGTCCCCCGGCGGTGGCACGGACGGCTCGGCACACCCCTGTGCCTGCTGCTCGCCGCCCCGTACCTGCTCTTCGCCCTGCACCCGGCGCCGCCGCTCGCGGTGGCCGCCGTCGTGCTCGCCTCGGTCGGTTACGCGTCGAATCTCCTGCTCCAGGAGCGGCTGATGGCCCTGACACCCGAGGAACTGAGCGGCCACGCCCTCGGGTTGCACACCTCCGGCATGCTCACCATGCAGGGCGTGGGCGCGGCGCTCGCGGGAGCCGTCGCCCAGCACACCTCGCCCGCGACGGCGATGGCACTGACGGCGACGGCATCCCTCGCGGTCACCCTGGCCCTGGCGGGGCCCCCGCGGCGCGGATGAGGCGAACCGGCCGGGCGGGAATCATCCCCGGTACGTCTCCAGCAGTCGCAGCCACACCTCGCTGATCGTCGGGTAGGACGGAACGGCGTGCCACAGACGGTCGATCGGCACCTCGCCGACGACCGCGATCGTGGCGGAGTGGAGCAGCTCGCCGACGGCCGGGCCGGTGAAGGTGACGCCCCGCAGGATCTCGCGGTCCAGGTCGACGATCATGCGCGCCCGGCCGCGGTAGCCGTCGGCGTAGAGGGACGCGCCCGCGACGCCGGCCAGGTCGTAGTCGACCGCGCGGACGCGGTGGCCCGCCCCTTCGGCCTCGGCGAGGGTGAGGCCCACGGCGCCGACTTCCGGCTCGGTGAAGACGACCTGGGGGACGGCGGCATGGTCGGCGGTGGCGGCGTGGATGCCCCAGGGTCCGGTGTCCAGGGCCGGCACGCCCTGGGCCCTCGCCACGATGGCGGCTCCCGCGATCCGGGCCTGGTACTTGCCCTGATGAGTGAGCAGGGCACGGTGGTTGACGTCCCCGACCCCGTAGAGCCAGTCGCTGCCCTCGACCCGGCAGCTGTCGTCGACGGTCAGCCAGGAGCCCGGTTCCAGACCGACGGACGCGAGACCGACGTCGTCCGTGCGCGGGGCGCGGCCGGTGGCGAAGAGGACCTCGTCGCACTCGACGCGCTCGCCGCCCGCCAGCGTCACGGTCACGGGTCCCGTCGCGCCGTCGCGCTCGACCGCGCTGACCGAGGCGCCCGTACGGACCGTGGCACCCGCCTCCGTCAGTGACTCGGCGACCAGTTCACCGGCGAAGGACTCCAGCCTCGGCAGCAGGCGGTCACCGCGGACCAGCAGCGTGACGTCGGAGCCGAGCGCCCGCCAGGCGGTGGCCATCTCCACGCCCACCACTCCCCCGCCGACGACCACGAGCCGTCCCGGGACCCGCGCGGAGCTGGTCGCCTCGCGGCTGGTCCAGGGCTTGACACCGGCGAGGCCCGGGAGATCGGGCAGTACGGCCCGGCTGCCCGTGCACACGGCCACGGCGTGGCGGGCGATCAGTACCCGGGTGTCGCCGTCGGGGCCCGTGACGGCGACCCTCTTCTCGCCGTCCAGCCGGCCATGACCACGGTAGACATCGGCACCGGTCCCGACGAGCCACGCGACCTGGCCGTCGTCCTTCCAGTGCGCGGTGAACTCGTCGCGGTGGGCGAGCACGGCCTCGGTGTCCAGCGGTCCCCGCACGGCCTGGCTCACCCCCGGCACGCGCCGGGCGTCGGCGCGCGTGATCGCCGGGCGGAGCAGGGCCTTGCTGGGCATACAGGCCCAGTACGAGCACTCGCCGCCGACCAGCTCGCTCTCGACGACCGCCGTGCTCAGCCCGGCCGCCCTGGCCCGGTCGGCGACATTCTCGCCGACCGGCCCCGCTCCCAGCACCACAACGTCGTACTCCAAAGTTTCCGTGGCATGCGTCATAGGGGCCAGTCTGGTGTGCGGCCGGTCGCATGGCCACACGATCTTCGGGCAGGGGCCAGGAATACGGCGATGACCCACACCGTTGTCGCAGGCGCCGCAACCCGGAGAGTCAGGAAGAGGTATCAGGCAATGGCCACTGTGGAACTCACCAAGGAGAACTTCGACCGGACGGTGTCGGAGAACGACTTCATCCTGATCGACTTCTGGGCTTCCTGGTGCGGTCCGTGCCGCCAGTTCGCCCCGGTCTACGAGAAGGCCTCGGAGCGCCACGAGGACCTGGTCTTCGCCAAGGTCGACACGGAGGCTCAGCAGGAGCTGGCCGCCGCTTTCGAGATCCGTTCGATTCCGACGCTGATGATCGTCCGGGACAATGTCGCGGTGTTCGCCCAGCCCGGCGCGCTGCCCGAGACCGCCCTGGAGGATGTGATCGGCCAGGCACGCGCGCTGGACATGGACGAGGTACGCAAGTCGGTGGCCGAGGCCGAGGCGAAGGCCAAGAACGGCGGAGCCGCGCAGTGACCGGAGCCGCCCGGTGACCGACGGCGCACAGTGACCAGGAGCGCCCCCGGGGCGGTATCCCGCCGGGGCGCTCCGCCGTTCGCGACACGTGCCTCCACCACACGTGCCTCCACCACACGTGGCTCCACCACGTGTGCCGCCACCACAGGTGCGGCTACCACGCGTGCCTCGCCGGTTCGCGCCGTACGGTCGTCCAGCGCAGCTCGGTGAAGGCCTCCAGATCGGCCTCGCCGCCGAACCGCGCGCCCGTGCCCGACGCGGCGACGCCGCCGAAGGGGGCGACCGCCTCGTCATTGACCGTCTGGTCGTTGATATGGGCGATACCGGTGGGGATACGGTCCGCCAGCTCCAGAGCGAGGGCCGTGTCGCGGGTGACGATGCCCAGGGAGAGTCCGTACGGGCCCGCGGAGGCGAGCGCCGCCGCCTCGTCGAGGGTCGCGAAGGACCGTACGGGCGCCACCGGCCCGAAAACCTCCTCCGTATAGGCGGGCGTATGGTCGCCGGCCCCCGCGAGCACGGTCGGACGGTAGAAGAGACCCTGGTGGGTGCCGCCCGCGGCGACCCTGGCGCCGGCCGCCGCGCTCGCCTCCACCAGCGCGTCGATCTTGGCCAGTTGGCCCGCGTCGATGACCGGACCGAGCTGGACCCGCTCGCGGTACGGATCACCGACGGTCAGCGACTGGGCCTTGGCGGCGAGCCGTTCGACATACTCCTCGTACAGCGAGGCATGGACGAGATGCCGCCCGGTGGTCATACAGATCTGGCCCTGGTGGAAGAACGATCCCCATACGGCCTGTTCCACCGCGGCCCCGACATCCGCGTCGGCCAGCACGACGAGCGCGGAGTTGCCGCCCAGTTCCAGATGGGCTCGCTTGAGATGACGGCCCGCGGCCTCCCCGACCGCGCGCCCGGCGGCCGTGGAACCGGTGAAGGAGATCACCCGCACCCGGTCGTCGGTGACCAGCGCCCGTCCGGTCTCCGCGCCTCCGGGCAGGATGTGCAGCAGCCGCTCCGGCAGACCCGCCTCGGCGAAGACCGCGGCGAGCGCGAGACCACCGCAGACCGCGGTGCGCGGATCGGGCTTGAGCAGCACCGCGTTGCCGAGCGCCAGGGCCGGTGCGACGGACCGTACGGAGAGGATCACCGGGGCGTTGAACGGTGCGATGACCCCGACCACCCCCGCGGGGACCCGCCGGGTGTAGGAGAGCCGCGGCTCCTCGCTGGGCAGCACCTGCCCGGTGGGCCGGGAGGCGAGGGCCGCCGCCTCGTAGCACTCCTGGGCGGCGACATGCAGTTCGAAGTCCGCCTTGCCCGGGATGGATCCCGACTCCCGTATCAGCCAGTCGCGCAGCTCGCCCGCGTGCGCGGTGAACAGATCACCGGCCCTGCGCAGCACACCGGCCCGGACGTGATACGGCGTGTCCGACCATGCCTTCCACGCGGCCTCGGCCGCTTCCGAGGCGGCCGTGACATCCTCCGGCGAGGCGAGTGCGACCGTGGCCAGGGTGTCGCCGGTCGCGGGCTCGACGACGGCCGAGTCACCTCCCGAGAGCCCGACGGGCTGCCATGTCTTGGGGTCGAGTAAGGACATGAAGGCGCTCCACTCGGTGGGTTGGTCGGACGGACGGACAGTCGTACGGTCTGCACGCGCCGGTCGAACGCTTCCCCCTCGGGGCCGGGACGCGGGGCGCAACGCACGCGGCCCCGCCTCCTGTCAGCGTTCCAGCACGAGCGCGAGGCCCTGGCCCACACCGATACAGAGCGCGGCGAGGCCCGTGCCCGAACCCGCCGCGGCGAGTTGGTGGGCGACGGATCCGGCCAGCCGGGCGCCGGAGGCGCCGAGCGGATGGCCGATCGCGATGGCGCCGCCGCGCGGGTTGACGACGGCCGGATCGAGTCCGGGCCATTCGGCGAGGCAGCCCAGCGACTGGGCTGCGAAGGCCTCGTTGAGTTCGAACGTGGTGAGATCGCCGAACGTACGGCCGGCCTTGGCCAGGGCCCGCTGGACCGCCTCGACCGGGCCCAGGCCGAACAGCTGCGGCTCGACGCCGGTGACCGCGGAGGCCCGGATACGGGCGAGCGGTTCGCGGCCCGTCTCGCGCAGCCCGCTCTCGTCGACGAGGAGCAGCGCGGCGGCGCCGTCGTTGAGGGGCGAGGCGTTGCCGGCCGTCACGGTCCCGGTCCCGTCCGTACGGAAGGACGGCTTGAGCTTGGCGAGCGCCTCCATGGAGGTGCTGTCGCGGATGCATTCGTCGCGGACCAGGTCCACCCCGTCGTACGGCACGACCTCGCCGTCGTACAGGCCCGCGGCCCAGGCGCCGGCGGCCTTGCGGTGGCTGGCGAGGGCGAACGCGTCCTGCTGTTCCCGGGTGATCGTGTGCTTGTCCGCGATCAGTTCGGCGCCCTCGCCCAGCGGAACCGTCCACTCCGTGGGCATCGCCGGGTTGGTCATGCGCCAGCCCAGGGTGGTCGAGTACAGCTGCTGATGGCCGGCGGGGAAAGCCCGCTCCGGCTTCTGGAGGACCCAGGGGGCGCGGGACATCGACTCGACCCCGCCCGCCACGGCGACGGACGCGTCACCGAGCGCGACCGCGCGGGCGGCCTGGATGACCGCTTCGAGGCCGGAGCCGCAGAGCCGGTTGACGGTCACCCCCGGGACGGACACCGGCAGTCCGGCGAGCAGCACGGCCATGCGCGCCACATCGCGGTTGTCCTCGCCCGCGCCGTTGGCGTCCCCGAACACGACGTCGTCGATCCGGGCCGGGTCGAGTTCCGGCGAGCGGTCCACCAGGGCTTTCAGCACATGCGCGGCGAGATCGTCGGGGCGTACGGAGGAGAGGGCACCCCCGAACCTGCCGATCGGGGTGCGGACGGCGTCGACGACATAGACGTCGCGAATGGTCATCGGATCTCCGGCTTCTCTCCCACGACTTCACTCCCGCGGCGGGCCAGGGGGACGGCGCGGGTGCGGTTCCTGGTGAACAGTGGTTCACCTTAGCCCCGCCGGAGTCTCCGCCGACAGGCAACCGCCAGGTCCTGTCCGGTCCAGTGGGTCTCGGGGAACTCAGACGGCCGGAGCGTCGACCACCCGGACCGACAGGCCGTAGTCCACTTCGAAGCCGTCGATCAGCAGGGCCTCCACCGTGCGGGTCTCGGGGTCGATATCGGCCTCCATGCCGCTGCCCGCGTAGCGCGGATAACCGGAGGCCCCCGTTTCGCCCGTCGCCTCGACGACCGCCGAGCGCAGGGCGTTCGCCGCGGTGGGCGGCCCCTCGTCGCCCTCGGTGAACTCGGCGACCAGCAGGATCTCGAAGCGTGGCGGAACCGTAGTCATACCTCCGACGCTAGCCACGACGTCCCGGCGACGCATGTCGCGGGGGAATCGGCCGCCGGGCCGCCCGGTTGACCAGGGCATGGCGGCCGGTATCTTTCCAGAGCGGTCCGCCGAGGTCCCGCGGACGGCCGAACCAGCCCCGCCGGTACGCGAGTACGCCGATACACCGATACACCCGAGAGCGGAACAGCACGACCGAGATCCCGGAAGGCATGCACTGTGCGACTCCACACCCGTACCTGGGGCGAGGGCGACCGCGTCGCGCTCCTCATCCACGGCATCATGGCCGACCACCGCACCTGGCGCCGCGTCGGTCCCGCCCTCGCGGCCCGCGGCCTGCGTGTGATCGCCGTCGATCTGCGCGGCCACGGCGCCACCGCCCGGGGCGACTACAGCATGGAGTTCTTCGCCGACGACCTCGTGGAGACGCTGCCGGCCGGCGCCGAGGTGGCGATCGGCCACTCCCTCGGCGGGCTCGCGCTCTCCCTCGCCGTGGAGCGGCTGGCGCCGGGACGCGCCGTCTACTCCGACCCGGCCTGGTGTCTGCCGCGCACCGAAGGGGAGTTGGACGGTCCGCGGGCGCTCGCCCGCGCCAAGAAGCTGTCACGTGAGGACATCGCGGCGCTCAATCCCCGGTGGGAGAGCGAGGACATCGACGTGGAGCTGGAGACCCTCGCGGTCTGGGACGAGAACACCGCGTTCGGGCTCGCCCCGGCGTTCGGCGCCGATCTGCTGCCGGCCGCGCCCGTCGTCCCCTCGCTCGTGCAGCTCGCCGGGACGAGCACCATGATCTCGCCCGCGAACGCGGCGGAGTTGGAGCGGCGCGGCTTCCGGGTCCGTACGGTGGCGGGCGCCGGGCACACCATCCACCGTGATGACTTCGACGGGTTCATGGCGTCCCTGGACGGCTGGATATGACCCGGACCTGCCGGCCCGGGAAGAGGCCCCGGAAGGACCCTGGGCAGGGACCCGGGCAGCGACCCGTCATGGCCGGGGAAGGGACCCGCCCGGCGGAGTGATCCACGGACGATCTAACGTCATCCGGATGACGCCCTTCTCCGGCGCCGGCAGCGGCGACCGCACCAGTGACAGCGACGGCTTCGACACCCCCGGCCGTGGCGGCCCGGACGCCACGGTCGAGGCCGAGCCCCGGGACGTGGGGCGGGTGCGTACCTCGTACGCCCCGGAGCACGACGGTGATCCCGACCCCGGCGAGATCGTCTGGACCTGGGTGCCCTTCGAGGAGAACGACGGGCGCGGCAAGGACCGCCCGGTGCTGGTGGTCGCCCGTGAGGCGGCCGGCACGCTGCTCGCCGTACAGCTCTCCAGCAAGCGGCACAACCGGGACCGCGAGTGGGTGCCGATCGGAACGGGGCCGTGGGACCGCGCGGGCCGTGAGTCCTGGGTGAATGTGGACCGGGTGCTGCGCGTCCACGAGAAGGGCATGCGGCGCGAGGCCTGCGCGCTGGACCGCGGGCGGTTCAACCTGGTCGTCAACCGGCTCAGGGAGCTGTACGGCTGGCGGTGAGGCGCACCGGCACGCGATCCGGGTCCCGGCCCCCGTTCGGACGATCCCCTCTGTTTCTTTCGCGACCCCCCGCGGCCGTGCGTTCATGCGGAATTCGTGCGTGGACGACCACGTTCGGGGCATTCGGATTTCTGACGAAAAGATGACCGTAGGGGCACTCTTGTGCGAAGCGGCGAGAGTGGCTTTAGGTTGGACGAAGCGCTCCGCCTCCACCCCGGGAGCGGAGTCCGGTCACGGTCTTCGACAGGAGGATCCGGCCATGCCATCCGACGGTTTCACCGATGAGGGAACACCCCTCGGCGAGGACGACGCCGAGGATCTACTACGCGGTATCTGTTTCAAGACGGGCCCGCCCCGCACCGTGGGTGTGGAACTGGAATGGCTCGTGCACGACCTGCACTCCCCGGAAAGAGCGGTCCCGGCCCGCCGCCTCAGAGAGGCGTACGAGGGGCTGAGGACCCTGCGCCTCGCCTCGGCACTCACCTTCGAACCCGGCGGCCAGCTGGAGCTCAGCTCCCCGCCCGCCGCGTCGCTGATGGAGTGCATCACCACCACCACCGCGGATCTGGACACCGTACGCCCGGCGCTGCGTACGGCGGGACTCGCGCTCGCGGGTCTCGGACAGGACCCCTGGCACTCCCCGCACCGCATGCTGCGGGAGCCGCGCTATGACGCGATGGAGACCTACCTCGACCGGATCGGTCCGGCCGGGCGCGCCATGATGCGGACCACGGCCTCCATCCAGGTGTGTCTGGACGCGGGCCACGACGAACCGGGGCCGCTCGGTTACGGCCGGCGCTGGCAACTCGCCCATCTGCTGGGCGCGGTGCTGGTCGCCGCCTTCGCCAACTCACCCATGAGCGAACGCAGACCGACCGGCTGGCGCTCCACCCGGCAGGCGATGTGGGCGCAGCTGGACCCGGCCCGTACCGCCGCGCCCTCGGCGCGGTACGAGCCCCGAGCCGCCTGGGCCGCGCACGCCCTGGACACGCCGGTGATGTGCATCCGGGCGGAGAAGGGGCCCTGGCCGGTGCCCGACGGGCTGACCTTCCGGGAGTGGATACGGTCCGGACTGCCGCGTCCGCCGGTCCGCGCGGATCTCGACTACCACCTCACCACGCTGTTTCCGCCCGTCCGGCCGCGCGGTCATCTGGAGTTGCGGATGATCGACGCCCAGCCGGGCGAGGACGGCTGGATGGTGCCGCTCGCCGTCACCACCGCGCTGTTCGACGATCCCGAGGCGTCTGAGACCGTCTACCGCACCGTCAAACCGCTGGCGGAGACGGCGGGTTCGCTGCCCGCGCCCCGCAATCTCCTCTGGGCCAACGCGGCGCGGCACGCGCTGACCGACCCCGAGCTGCACGCCGCGGCGATCGCCTGCTTCGCCGTCGCCCAGGAAGCACTCCCGCGCATCGGCGCCACGCGGGCCGTACAGGACGCGGTCGCGGCCTTCAACGACCGCTATGTCGTGCCCGGCCGATGTCCCGCCGATGATCTGCGCGCCTCTGTGAACGGGAAGGACCCCAGGACATGACCGACTCCGCGGAAACCGTGAAAGGCGGGGAAAGAGCGGCAGGCGTGGCAGGCGTGGAAGCCGCCGGGATACCGGCCGAACGGCTGCGGCTGCGCGCCGTCGAGGCCCTGACGGCCGCCAGGGACCGTACCGCTCTGCTGACCTCCTGCGTCGACGACCACGAGCTGACGGCGCAGCACTCGCCGCTGATGTCCCCGCTGGTCTGGGACCTGGCGCACATCGGCAATCAGGAGGAGCAGTGGCTGCTGCGGACGGTCGCCGGACGCGACGCCATCCGCCCGGAGATCGACTCCGTCTATGACGCCTTCGAGCATCCCCGGTCCGCGCGGCCGTCACTGCCGCTGCTGCCGCCCGCCGAGGCGCGTGCCTACGCCTCCGACGTACGCGGCAGGGTGCTGGACATCATCGAGCGCACCCCGCTGCACGGCGGTCCGCTGCTGGACGCGGGTTTCGCCTTCGGGATGATCGCCCAGCACGAGCAGCAGCACGACGAGACGATGCTCATCACCCACCAGCTGCGACGGGGTCCCGCCGCGCTGACCGCGCCCCCGCCGCCGGCCGGGGACACCACCGGGCTGCCCGCCGAAGTCCTCGTTCCCGCAGGACACTTCACGATGGGCACCTCCACCGAGCCCTGGGCGCTGGACAATGAGCGCCCGGCCCATCAGCGGCTCGTCCCGGCGTTCCTCATCGACACGGTGCCGGTGACCAACGGTGACTACCAGCACTTCATCGACGACGGCGGCTATACGGAGGAGCGCTGGTGGGCGCCGGCCGGCTGGGAGCAGATCCGTACGCACGGCATCGGGGCCCCGCTGTTCTGGCGGCGCGAGGGCGGGCAGTGGCTGCGTCGCGCGTTCGGTGTGGTGGAGCCGGTCCCGGCGGACGAGCCGGTGCTCCATGTCAGCTGGTACGAGGCCGACGCGTACGCCCGCTGGGCGGGGCGGCGGCTGCCGAGCGAGGAGGAGTGGGAGAAGGCCGCCCGCCACGACCCCGTCTCCGGCCGGTCGCTGCGGTATCCCTGGGGTGACGAGGAGGCCACCCCGGAGCGGGCCAATCTCGGCCAGCGCCATCTGCGGCCGGCCCCGGCGGGCAGCTATCCGCGGGGCGCTTCCCCGCTCGGCGTACGGCAGTTGATCGGGGACGTCTGGGAGTGGACGTCGAGCGACTTCCTGCCGTATCCGGGGTTCGCCGCGTTCCCGTACCGCGAGTATTCGGAGGTGTTCTTCGGCAGTGCCCACAAGGTGCTGCGGGGCGGGTCGTTCGCGGTGGACGCGGTGGCCTGCCGCGGCACGTTCCGCAACTGGGATCTGCCGGTCCGCCGCCAGATCTTCGCCGGTTTCCGTACCGCCAGGGATGCCTGATGTGCCGCCATCTCGCCCGGCTGGGGCTGCCGGTGGCGCTCGGTGAGGTGCTGGTCGCGCCGCCGCACGCGCTGTTCCGGCAGTCCTGGGCGCCGCGCCGGCAGCGCAACGGCACGGTCAACGCCGATGGTTTCGGGGTGGGCTGGTACGCGGACGGCGATCCGCTGCCCGCCCGCTACCGCCGCGCGCGGCCCATCTGGGGGGACCTCGGATTCACCGATCTGGCGCGGGTGGTCCGTACCGGCGCCCTGCTCGCCGCGGTGCGTGACGCGACCGAGCCGGGCGCCGACGGGGAGGCCGCCGCCGCGCCGTTCGCCGACGGGCCGTGGCTGTTCAGCCACAACGGCTCGGTCGGCGGCTGGCCCGGCAGCCTCGCGGCCCTGGCCGCGTCCCTCCCCGCCGAGGAGCTGCTCACCCTGGTGGCCCGCAACGATTCCGCGCTGGTGTGGGCGCTGCTGCTGCACCGGCTGCGGGCCGGGGACGAGATGGGCCAGGCGCTGGGCGACACCGTCCTCGACATCGCCGCCGCCGCGCCGGCCTCCCGGCTCAATCTGCTGCTCACCGACGGCGAGCGGATCGCCGCGACCGCGTGGGGGGACACCCTCTGGTATCTCACCGATCCCGGGGGCCACCGGACCGTGGTGGCCTCCGAGCCGTACGACGACGACGCGCGCTGGCGCGAGGTCCCCGACCGCACCCTGGTCGTGGCGACCCGTGACGACGTGGTGTTGTCCCCTCTCAAGGAGCCACCCGAGTGAGCCCGTTCCTGCTGACCCGCACCCTGCCCGAGGACGCCACGGACGCCGCCCTGCGCGCCGATGTGCTCCAGGGGCTGACCCGTACGCCCAAAGTGCTGCCTCCCAAATGGTTCTACGACTCCCGGGGAAGCGCACTGTTCGAGGAGATCACCAGACTGCCCGAGTACTATCCGACCCGCGCCGAGCGGGAGATCCTGCTCGCGCGGGCGCCGGAGATCGCGGCGGCGACCGGCGCGCGGACCCTCGTCGAGCTGGGGTCCGGGTCCTCCGAGAAGACCCGTCATCTGCTGGACGCGCTCACCGGTCTGCACAGCTATGTGCCGGTGGATGTCAGCGAGAGCGCGCTGACCGGGGCAGCCGAGTCCCTGCTCGCCGAGCACCCCGGACTCCATGTGCACGCGCTCATCGCCGACTTCACGCAGGGGCTGGCGCTGCCCGGCACCCCGGGCCCCCGGCTGGTCGCGTTCCTCGGCGGCACGATCGGCAATCTGCTGCCCGCGGAGCGCGCGTCGTTCCTGGCGTCGGTCCGGGCGCTGCTCGCGCCCGGTGACGCGCTGCTGCTCGGTACGGACCTGGTCAAGGACGAGTCCGTACTGGTGAGGGCGTACGACGACGCGGCCGGGGTGACGGCCGCCTTCAACAAGAACGTCCTCCTGGTCATCGACCGGGAGCTGGGCGCGGACTTCGATCCGGGTGACTTCGATCATGTGGCGCTCTGGGACGCCGAGCACGAGTGGATCGAGATGCGGCTGCGAGCGCGCCGGGCCCTCACGGCGAAGATCCCGGAGCTGGATCTGGTGGTGCACTTCGCGGCCGGCGAGGAGGTGCGTACGGAGGTGTCTGCGAAGTTCCGTCAGGACCGGGTACGCGGCGAACTGACCGAGGCGGGAATGGAGTTGACGCACTGGTGGACGGATGAGGAGGGCCGGTTCGCGCTGTCGCTGGCGACCGCCGTGTGAGGAACACCGTCCGTGGCACCGGTCCGGGCGGCGCCGTCGGTGTCCGTGCGGGCGATGCCCGACCGGGCGTCCCGGGCCAGTGCGCGGCGGTCGGTGTGGCGCCCGGCGGGGATCAGCGGCAGGACCGTGATCTCCGCCGTGAGCCCGCCGGCCTTCACCACACGCCACAGCGAGGCGGTGATGGTGTCGTCCCCGACGTACGCCGGGGCGCCGGACGGCGCTCCGTCCGGCGCGCGGTAGGTGATGCGTACCGGACGGACAGCGGCGTCCGCGTCCAGCGCCGCCTGGAAGACGGCGGTGGTGAACCGGCCCAGCTCGCGCCCGCACCAGGTACAGGCCTCGGGGAAGACGATCACTCGCGAGCCGGCGGTGAGCGCGGTGGAGAGGGTCCGTACGGTCCCGGGCAGCGCCCGCAGCCGCTCCCGCTCCACGAACAGGGTGCCGCCCAGCGCGGCGAGCGCGCCCAGCAGCGGCCAGCGCCGTATCTCGCTCTTGGCGAGCATCCGGCCCGGGAAGACCGCGGCGAGGAGCGGTATGTCCAGCCAGGAGACATGGTTGGCGACGACCAGCACCCCGGGGCCGCGCCGGGGCGCGGGCTCCCCCACGACGCGGACCCGCAGGCCGAAGAGCCGCAGCACGGTACGCGCCCAGCGCCGGGTCAGCCGGTCCCGTACCGCCCCTCCCAGAAACGCGAGGAAGGGAGCTGTCAGCGCACCGGCCAGCACGAGAGAGACCCCCGCGAGCAGCCGTACGGCCCCGGTCAGCGCCCCGGCCGAGGGTCCCTGGTGGGTGGCGCAGTCGCGCGGGGTGCAGGGCGCGGTGGGCAGCCAGGCGCTCATGCGGCGGGGGCGAGCGAGAGGAAGTGCCGCAGATAGCGCGGGTTGGTGCGGCGCATCGACAGCAGTACGTACAGGTCGGCGACGCCGAACTCGGGGT
The DNA here is from genome assembly GCF_042790125.1 of Streptomyces scopuliridis. Taxonomy (GTDB): domain Bacteria; phylum Actinomycetota; class Actinomycetes; order Streptomycetales; family Streptomycetaceae; genus Streptomyces; species Streptomyces scopuliridis_A. The sequence goes on along the minus strand of NZ_JBHTZS010000003.1, from coordinate 131,751 downwards.
CGTGCGCGGGCGCGCCGCACACCCAGGCCCCGAGCCGCAGATAGCCGCGGAGCAGCGGCGGCAGTTCGGAGGGCTTGGCAGCGGCGGCGGACGCGTCCGGGGTCCAGAGGCGGTGCGGGGTGACCCAGTAGTCCTCCGGCGCCATGTGCTTCTCCTTCACGGTGTTCCAGGTCGAGGCGGCGAGCGCGCCGCCGTCCGCGAGCGGGACCGAGCAGCAGCCCGCCAGCCAGTTGTAGCCGGTGTCGCTCATATAGCGGGCGAGTCCGGCCCAGATCAGGGCGATGACACCGCCGGTGCGGTGCAGGGGGTGGACGCACGAACGGCCGACCTCGACCAGATCGTGCCGGATCGGGGCGAGCCGGGTGAGGTCGAATTCGCTCTCGGAGTAGATCCGTCCGGCGGCCCTGGCCCGGTCGGGCGGCAGCAGCCGGTACGTACCGACGACCTCGCCGGTGCTCTCCTCGCGTACCAGCAGGTGGTCGCAGTAGGCGTCGAAGGCGTCGATGTCCAGTCCCGGTTCCGGGCCGTCGAGCCGGGCACCCATCTCGCCGGCGAAGACCAGGTGCCGCAGCCGCTGTGCGGCCCGGACGTCGTCCTGGTCGCGGGCGAGCGAGACGACATAGCGCGGCTCGGCGGGGCCGGTCCCGGTCCCCGGGGCGGGAACGGGGACGGCGGGGCCGGCCGGAACGAGGGGGGCGGGGGCGATGGCGGACATGCGGACTCCTGTGCCGGTAGGGAAGGCAGGCCGCCGGGGCCGCCGCTCGCGCGACGGGCCCGGCACCTTGTTTCTTCCGTGGCCGACTGGATTTGACATGACCACACGGCGGAGAGTGGATGTGAGACGGTTGAATGGCCGGGAGTGCGGAGGGCGCACATGGCGCCTGCGGGCCCGAGACCTCACCCCGCTCACGCCGCCACCTCACCCCGGCACCTCACCCCGCCACCTCAGCCGAGCAGCGCCGCGCTGATCAGCTCGGAGGCCGACTTCGCCGACTCCTCCGGGTCCTCGCCCTCCAGGACTGCCGTCATATACGGCTTGATCGGGTTGTCGGCCTCGACGCTCGCCCACTGCGGAGAGTTCGGGGTGGCCCGTCCGCGCGCGGCGCCCTCGGCCATCGCGGCCGTGCTCGCGTCGCCGCGGATGACGTCGGCGAGGGTCGTCTTGTTCGGTACGTAGCTCATCGTCCGGGCGAGATCCGTCTGCCAGGTCTCGCCCGCCAGCGCCTTGACCACCTCGACGGCGGCCGAGTGATGACTGGAGTTCTTCGGCACGATCAGATCGGAGCCGCCGGTGAAGACGGCGCCCGGCTTGGTCGCGGTCTTGCCCGGAATGGGGAAGAAGCCGAGCCTGCCCTTCAGTTCGGGGTTCTTCTCCTCGATGATCCGCGCCGAGCTGGGGGTGGAGATGATCTGTGCGACATCGCCCCGGGCGAAGACCTCCGCCTGCGGGGGCTTGGCCTCGTCGGAGTTCTTCGGTCCGTCGCCCAGCGACTGGAGCTCCTTGTAGAAGTCCATGCCCCTGAGCGCGGCGGGCGTATGGATCGTCCCCTGCCACTCGCCGCCGGACTCGACGGCCAGTTCGCCGCCCTCGTCCCAGATAAACCCGGCCAGGGTGTACCAGTCCTGTCCGGCGAGATAGATGCCCTGGTTCCCGCCGCGGTTCAGCTCGGCGGTGTCGTCCAGCCACTGCTCCCTGGTCTTGGGCGGCTCCGCTATCCCGGCGAGCGCGAAGAGGTCCTTGTTGTAGATCACGACGCGGTTGGCCGCGTACCAGGGGATGCCGTACTGCGCGCCGTTGATGCTGCCCGGCTGGGCGAGACCGGGCAGCCAGTCCTCGCTGCCCAGATCCCGTACCGACTCCAGGGTGAGATCGCGCAGATTGCCGCTCTCCGCGTACTGGGCGACCTGGGTGTTGCCGACCTCGATCACATCCGGGGCGTCCTCGCCGTCCAGCGCGGTGAGCACCTTCTCGCCGATCCCGGTCCACTCCTGGATCTTGATGTCGAGCCGGACGGAGGGATGCTCCTTCTCGTAGTCGCTCACGAACCGCTTGAGGAAGTCGTCCGAGACGCTGTCCTTCATCAGCCAGACGGTGACCGTCACGGAGTCGTCCCCACCGGGCAGCACTCCGCAGCCGCCGAGGGCGACGGAGGACACGAGAGCCACGGAACAGACGAGAGGGCGGTTCTTCACGTAGGTCAACCTTCTGGCGTGAGGGCACGGTGCAGGAAGAGGGCCCGACGTGGGGGGAGCGAAACCGGGTTCGCACGGGTGTGTGGGATTTTGGTATGGACCAAACGGCCGGTCAAGTCCCGGAAGCGAACGGAAAGCAGACGGAAGGTGCGGCGGAGGGCCATCCGGCGCCGGATGTCTCGCGGACCGCCGTGGGGTGGGGCACGGTGGAATGACACCGCGACACCCGTGACGCGTGAAGAGGAGACGACGCCATGTCCCACCACACCTACCGGGTCACCGAGATCGTCGGCAGCTCGCACGAGGGCATCGACGACGCCATCCGCAATGGCATCGCCCGTGCCGCGCAGACGCTGCGGGGTCTGGACTGGTTCGAGATGACGGAGGTACGGGGCCATATCGTCGACGGCGACATCGAGCACTACCAGGTCGGCCTGAAGGTCGGCTTCCGCCTCGACGACGCCGGCTGAGCGGCCACACGCGCGGCAGGTCCCTGACACCGCCGCGCGCCGCCGTCAGGTACGGCCCTCGCGCCGCGCCGCCGTCAGGTGCGGCCCTCGCGCTCCTGCGCGTCCTTCAGCGCCTGTGAGGTGCTCGCCCAGCGGGCCCGTACGACCCTGAAGCCCGCTCGCTCGGCCGCGTCGCAGACCAGCTCGTCATCGTCGACCAGCATCCGCACCTCCCGGCCGCCGGCCAGCCTGCGCAGCATCTCCAGCTTGGTCGTACGCGCGGGCCGCCGGTCGTCGTTCCGGCGCATCCAGATCCGCCCCTCGGGCAGGCCGTGTTCGCGCAGCCAGGCCAGAGTGTCCGCGCGGCAGCGCTCCGGACGGCCGGTGAGGTACATGACCTCGCACTCCTCGGCGGACTCCGCCACCAGCCGCAGGCCGTCGGCCAGTGGTGTGTCCTGCCCGGCCGCGCCGAAGAATCCGGTCCAGTCGCGGGGCCGCCGCTCCAGGAAATGCTGACGGTGGCCGGTCTCGGCCAGTGTGCCGTCCAGGTCGAATATGGCCAGCGGCCTGCTGTTCCCCGTCGTCCGTGTCACGGCCGTCAGCCTAGACGAGTACGTCCGAAGTCCCGTCGCGGCACTGGACAACGGAACCTCAGGAGCGTGCGACCTTGCGGGTCGCCCGCAGCCACTCCTTGTTCATCGCCGCGATGGACGGCAGCGGGATCCCCTTCGGGCAGGCGGTGGCGCACTCACCGGCGAGGGTGCAGCCGCCGAAGCCCTCCTCGTCCATGGTCGCGACCATGTCGAGGACCCTGGTCTCACGCTCCGGGGCGCCCTGCGGCAGCACATTGAGATGGTTGATCTTGGCCGAGGTGAAGAGCATCGCCGAGCCGTTGGGGCAGGCCGCGACACAGGCGCCGCAGCCGATGCACTCGGCGTGTTCGAAGGCGAAGTCGGCGTCGGGCTTGGGCACCGGGGTGGCGTGTGCCTCGGGCGCGGCGCCGGTGGGGGCGGTGATGTAGCCGCCCGCCCCGATGATCCGGTCGAAGGCGGACCGGTCCACCACCAGGTCCTTGACCACGGGGAAGGCCCCGGCCCGCCAGGGCTCGACATCGATGGTGTCGCCGTCGTCGAAGTGCCGCATATGGAGCTGGCAGGTGGTGGTGCGCTCGGGGCCGTGGGCATCGCCGTTGATGACCACCCCGCACGCGCCGCAGATGCCCTCGCGGCAGTCGTGGTCGAAGGCGACCGGCTCGTCGCCCTTGAGGATCAGCTCCTCGTTGAGGGTGTCGAGCATCTCCAGGAACGACATGTCCTCGGAGATGCCGTCGATGTCATAGGTGACCATGGCGCCGGGGGCGTCGGCGTCCGGCTGTCGCCAGACGCGCAGGGTGAGCCTCATGCGTAGCTCCGCTGGGTGGGGTGGACGTACTCGAAGACGAGGTCTTCCTTGTGCAGGACGGGCGCGGTGCCGGTGCCGGTGAACTCCCAGGCCGCCACGTACGAGAACTCCTCGTCGCGGCGGGCGGCCTCACCGCCCTCGGTCTGCGACTCCTCCCGGAAGTGGCCGCCGCAGGACTCGGCGCGGTGCAGGGCGTCGAGGCACATCAGCTCGGCCAGTTCCAGATAGTCGACGATGCGATTGGCCTTCTCCAGCGACTGGTTGAGCTGCTCGCCGGTGCCCGGCACCTTGATCCGGCGCCAGAACTCCTCACGGATCTGCGGGATCCGGTCGAGCACCTTGCGCAGTCCCTCGTCGGTGCGGGCCATACCGCAGTGTTCCCAGAGGAGTTCGCCGATCTCCTTGTGGAACGAGTCGGGCGTACGGTCGCCGTCGACGGCGAGCAGCAGCCGCAGCCGGTCCTCGGTGTCGGCGACCGCCTCGGCCACCTCGGGGTGGGAGCCGTCGATCTCGTCGTGGTGCGGATTGCGGGCGAGATAGTCGTTGATGGTGGACGGCAGGACGAAGTAGCCGTCGGCCAGGCCCTGCATGAGCGCGGACGCGCCGAGCCGGTTGGCGCCGTGGTCGGAGAAGTTGGCCTCGCCGATCGCGAACAGCCCCGGCACGGTGGTCTGGAGGTCGTAGTCGACCCAGAGCCCGCCCATCGTGTAGTGGATCGCCGGATAGATCCGCATCGGCACCTCGTACGGGTTCTCGGCGGTGATCCGCTCGTACATCTCGAAGAGGTTGCCGTACTTCTCCTCGACCGCCTTGCGGCCGAGCCGCGCGATGGCGTCGGCGAAGTCGAGATAGACGCCCTGCCCGCCGGGTCCGACCCCGCGGCCCTGGTCGCAGACGTTCTTCGCGGCCCGCGAGGCGATGTCGCGCGGGACGAGGTTGCCGAAGGACGGGTAGATCCGCTCCAGGTAGTAGTCGCGCTCGTCCTCGGGGATCTCGGCCGCCGGACGCTGGTCGCCACGCGCCTTCGGCACCCAGATACGGCCGTCGTTGCGCAGCGACTCACTCATCAGTGTCAGCTTGGACTGGTGGTCGCCGGAGCGCGGGATGCAGGTGGGGTGGATCTGGGTGAAGCACGGGTTGGCGAAGTGGGCGCCGCGCCGGTGCGCCCGCCAGATGGCGGTGGCGTTGCTGTTCTTGGCGTTGGTGGAGAGATAGAAGACATTGCCGTAGCCACCGGAGGCGAGGACGACCGCGTCCGCGAAGTAGGTGTTGACGGCTCCGGTGATCAGATCGCGGGCGACGATGCCCCGGGCCCGTCCGTCGACGACGAGCAGATCGAGCATCTCGGTGCGCGGGTGCATCTCGACGGCGCCCGCCGCGATCTGCCGGGACAGCGCCTGGTAGGCGCCGAGCAGCAGTTGCTGGCCCGTCTGGCCGCGGGCGTAGAACGTACGGGAGACCTGGACGCCGCCGAAGGAGCGGGTGTCGAGGAGCCCGCCGTACTCCCGGGCGAAGGGCACGCCCTGTGCGACGCACTGGTCGATGATCTCGACCGAGACCTCGGCGAGCCGGTGGACATTGGACTCGCGGGCCCGGAAGTCGCCGCCCTTGACGGTGTCGTAGAAGAGCCGCTGGATGGAGTCGCCGTCGTTGCGGTAGTTCTTGGCGGCGTTGATGCCGCCCTGCGCGGCGATGGAGTGGGCGCGGCGCGGCGAGTCCTGGTAGCAGAACTGCACGACGTGGTAGCCCTGTTCGGCGAGCGTGGCACCGGCCGCGCCGCCCGCGAGGCCCGTACCGACGACGATCACGGTGTGCTTGCGGCGGTTGGCGGGGTTGACCAGCTTGGCCTCGAAGCGGCGCCGGTTCCAGCGCTCGGCGACGGGCCCGTCCGGCGCCTTGGTGTCGGCGATCGGCGCACCGACGGTGTATTCGGCGTAGTTGGTGGGTTCGTTCATGTCAGCTCACCACTCCGGTCATGACGGCAACGGGTACGGCGATGAAGCCCGCGGTGAGCACCAGCGCCAGCAGGTCGCCGGCGGTCCTGAGGACGCGTTCGCGGGTGGCGCTGCCCACGCCGAGGGTCTGCGCGGCGCTCCAGAAGCCGTGCCGGACATGGAGTCCGAGGGCGAGCATCGCGACGATGTAGATGGTGTTCCCGTACCAGGTCGAGAAGGTCTCCACGACGTTCTGGTACGGCCGGCCGGACTGGAAGCCGGGGTTCACGGTGCCGGTCGTCAGATCGAGGATGTGCCAGACGATGAACAGCGCGAGGATGATCCCGCCCCAGCGCATGGTGCGGGTGGCGTAGCTCGCGCGGGCCCGCTTGTGTACGTACTTGCTCGGGCGGGCGGCGAGATCGCGACGGCTGAGCTGGTAGGCGCAGACCGCGTGCAGGACGACGGCCACGACGAGGACCACCCGGACGATCCAGAGCGCCCACTCGTAGTGCAGGATCGGTTCGCCCATGGTCCGCAGCCAGTGCGCGTAGCCGTTGAACTCCGGCGGTCCGAAGAAGATCTTGAGATTGCCGAGCATGTGCGCGACCAGATAGCCGAGCATGATCAGGCCGCTCACGGCCATGACCGTCTTTTTTCCGATCGTCGAACCCCAGAGGGTGCGGGTCATGGACGGCCGTTGGTCCGTCCCCCGCGTTGCCAGCGCCATGGACAGCACGCTAGGCCGCGCGATGCCGAGAGGTCCAAGACATGGTCCGGCTGATCTCCATAGCCTGTGCCTATCGCGCGATCTACCCTGGCTCTTGTGCAGTTCCAGCAGCTTCTCTACTTCGTGGCGGTCGCCGAGACCCGGCACTTCACCCGCGCCGCCGAACGCGTCCATGTCTCGCAGCCGTCCCTCTCCCAGCAGATCAGGGCGCTGGAGAGGGAGCTGGGGGCCGAGCTCTTCAGCCGCGCCCGCGGCAATGTCGCCCTCACCGACGCGGGCGAGGCGCTCCTGCCGCTCGCCCGGCGCATCCTCGCCGACACCGAGACCGCGCGCGTCGAGGTGCAGGAGCTGGTCCAGCTACGGCGCGGCCGGGTCAGGCTGGGGGCGCCGCCGAGCCTGTGCACCGGACTGCTCCCCGATGTCCTGCGGGCCTTCCATGATCTGCACCCCGGCATCGAGCTGCTGATCGAGGAGAGCGGCTCGCACGATCTCGTACGGGAGCTGGCGCGCGGGGCGCTGGACCTCGCCCTGGTGGTGATGCCCCTGCCGGCCGCGTCGCCCGCGCTGACCACCGTCGAGCTGCTGCACGAGGATCTGGTCGTGGTCTCATCGGCCGCCGCCCCTGCCCCGCGGCGGCCGGTCAGGATCGCCGATCTGGAGGGCGAGCCGCTGGTGATGTTCCGGCACGGCTACGATCTGCGCGAGCTGACGGTTGCCGCCTGCCGGGCCGAGGGTTTCGAGCCGTCGTTCACCGTGGAGGGCGGCGAGATGGACGCCGTCCTCGGTTTCGTACGGGCCGGTCTGGGCGTGGCGGTCGTACCGAGCATGGTGGCGGCGAGGGCGCGCGATCTGAGGGTCACGGCCCTGGCCAGGCCGGGGCTGCGCCGTACGATCGCGCTCGCCCACCGCAGCGATGTCGCCCCGCCGCGCGCCGCCCGCGAACTCCAGAGGGTGCTGTTCTCCGCCGGGGCCGCGGGCGGAGCGACCGGACCGGGAATCTAGGGCTTGTCCGGCGGGGCGAACATCGCCGGGAGGGGCACTAGACCGCGTCCGCGAGCGACAGCATGTGCAGCTGCTCGGGCGGGCCCGGTCTCGCGTAGTACCAGCCCTGGGCGGTGTCGCAGCCCAGGCGCCGCAAGTGCTCCGCCTGCGCTCCGGTCTCCACGCCCTCCACCGTCACGGCCAGCTCCAGACTGTGCGCGAGCGCCACGATCCCCTCGACGATCTTCAGATCGACCGGGTCCGCGGGGTGCTGCTGCATGCCCTGGGTGAAGGAACGGTCCAGTTTGAGGACGCTCACCGGCAGCCTGCGCAGATTCGCCAGGTTCGAGTAGCCGGTGCCGAAGTCGTCGAGCGCGATGTCCACGCCCATCTCGGCGAGCTGGCGCAGCGGCTTGAGCAGATCGTCGTCCGCGCCGATCAGCGCGGACTCGGTGACCTCCAGGCACAGCGCGCCCGGCGGGAGACCGACCCGCTCAAGCACCTCCACGGTGTCGGCGACGAGTCCGGGGTGGTGCAGCTGCGTCGGCGAGAGATTCACATTGATCCGCAGCGGTCCGCCGAGCGCGCCCTCGGGCAGCTGGCGCTGCCAGAACATGGCCTGACGTACGGACTGTTCCAGCACCCAGCGGCCGAGCGGCACGATCAGTCCGGTGTGCTCGGCGAGCGGGATGAACCGGTCGGGTCCCAGTACGCCGTGCTGCGGATGGGACCAGCGCACCAGCGCCTCCGCGCCGTGCACCGTGCCGTCGTCCAGGTGCACCAGCGGCTGGTACTCGATGAAGAACTCACCGCGCTCCAGGGCCGCGGGCAGCGCCGTCGTCAGTCCGTGCCGGGTGATGGCGCGGGCGTCCGCCTCCGGGTCGGCCACCTCGTAGCGATTGCCGCCGGCGGCCTTGGCCCGGTACATGGTGATGTCCGCGCTGCGCAGCACCTCCGCGGGGCTCCGGCCGGCCGAGGGCCCCTCCACGATGCCGATGCTGCCCCGGACCGTGAACTCCCGTCCGTCGAGCCGGATCGGGGTGGCCAGTACGTGGAGGATCCGGGAGGCGAGATCGGCCACGCCCTGCTGGGTGCCGGGCCCGGTGGTCAGCGCCACGAACTCGTCGCCGCCCAGTCTGGCCACCATCTCGCCGGGCGCGGTGGCGCAGCTCTGGAGCCGGTCCGCGACCTCGACCAGCAGCCGGTCGCCCGACGAGTGGCCGAGGCTGTCATTGATCGCCTTGAAGCCGTCGAGGTCGAGATAGCAGAGGCCGAAGCGCGCGCCGTCGTCCGCGGAGAGCGTCTTCTCCAGACGCTCGAAGAACAGCGTCCGGTTGGGCAGTCCGGTCAGCGCGTCGTGCGTGGCCTCGTACCGCAGCCGCAGATTGAGCAGCCGCCGCTCGGTGGTGTCCTCCATCAGCGCCAGCTGGTACTGGGGAGCGCCCTCGGCGTCCCGCAGCAGCGAGAGGGTCAGATTGGTCCAGAGCACCGTGCCGTCGTTGCGGTAGAACGGCTTCTCGACCCGGAAATGCTCGCGCTCGCCGCGCACCAACTCGTCGTAGAGGCGCCAGACATGGGCCGCGTCCTCGGGGTGGACCCACTCGCTCACATTGCGGCTGCGGACATGGTGTTCGAGTCCGCCGAACATCTGAGTCAGGGTGTCATTGACCTCCAGCACATTGCCTTCGAGATCGGCGATGCCGATGCCGATGGCCGCGCCCTCGAACACCGCGTGGAAGCGGGCCTGTGTGGCGTGCAGCGCGTCCTCGGCGTCATTGCGCGCGGCGAGCGCCGAGCGCGCGATGGCCTCCTGCTCGCTCAGCGTGCGCTCGCGCAGCGCGTGGGCGAAGCCGGCGGCGAGGGAGTGCTGGAGACGGGCGCAGCGGGCGCGGTTGTCCTCCGCGGCCAGCTCCTCCGTACCGCAGTACAGCACCAGATAGGAGTCGACGACACCGAGCGTACGGCCGAGTGCCTCGGGGTCGGTGCAGTGCGCCGCCACGAGGGCGGCGCCGACGCGCGTGGCGGGCGCGGTGTCGAAGGGGTGCGCGTGCAGCGCCTCCTGCAACTCGCGGGCCAGCGGCAGCAGATGCGTTTCGAATTCGGGGCGCGTCAGAGACGTGGCCGTCGCCGGGAAGATCGCCCGGCTCCAGATCGTCGCGAAGCGCCTGAGTCTGTCTTCCAGCCCGTCCGGTTCGCTCTCGGCGGCTGTCGGCTGCGAGGGCACCTTCACGCCTTGCGTCCCACTCCGCCGAAGCCGGAGAAGGCGTACGGGTCCTCCTGGTCGGCGGGGCTGTCGGGCCGCCAGTGCGGCATGGAGACCAGACCGGGCGCGACCATCTCGAAGCCGTCGAAGAACCGGGCGGTCTGCTCGCGGGTACGCATGACCAGCGGGTTGCGGATGTCCTTGTAGACGGCGACCGCGGCCCCGGTCTGCTCCTGCGGGAGCGGCACGCCGTCGTACGAGGCGTGTGTGAGGACGAGCAGGCTGCCGGGCGCGAGCGCGTCGCGCAGCTCGGCCACCGCGCCGTACGGGTCGTCCTCGTCCTCCAGAAAGTGCAGGACGAAGACGAGCAGCAGCGCCACGGGCCGCTCCAGGTCGAGCAGTTGCCGGGCCTCGGGGCTGCTGAGGATCTGTCCGGGCTTGCGGAGATCGGCGCTCACGATGGCAGCGTTGTCGTTGCCGTCGAGAACCGCCTGGCTGTGGGCGACGGCGACCGGGTCGTGATCGACGTAGAGCACCCGGGCTTCGGGGTCGCCGGCCTGGGCGACCTCATGGACATTTCCGTAGGTCGGAATGCCTGATCCGATGTCGAGGAACTGAGTGATGCCCTCATCGAGCGCGAATTTCACCGCGCGGCGCATGAACGCGCGGTTCGTCTTCATGATCGTGGGAAGCCCCGGCATGAACCCCATTGCCTTGCGGGCCGCTTCCCTGTCCACCTCGAAATTGTGCGAACCGCCCAGATAGTAGTCGTAAATGCGGGAAACGCTAGGCATCGATATGTCGATGCCCTGCGGGGCCCAGGCGGGACGCTCCATCGATGTCTCCAACAAGTCGCCACGGGATGCGGCCAAGGTACACGGCCGGTTGTTCGAGCCGAGGCTACTGATCGCCCGCCAAGAGAGCGAGCCCAAACGGAAATTAGCGATCCGTTCTTGGTCACACGCCGCTGGCACGTGCGACCGGTCCGCCGCCGCACCGAGCGGTGCGGCGGCGGACCGATGGGCCGGAGACACGCGGCGTGGGGACTACTTGGGCGCTCCGACCAGCTTGGAATCCGGGGAAACCGCGAACCATGTGCCGCCAACGCCCTGACCATTGGTATCTCCCGGCTTTGTGTCGCCGGCGAAGGTGTAGATCGGCCAGCAGTCGATGCTCTGCTGCTTGATTCCGTCGGGCCGGTCGAAGGTCACGAAGCCCTTCTTGATGATCCCCTCGGTGTCATTCTTCTCGACGGGAGCGACAACCGGCCACTTCTCCAGACAGGCCCCGGTGCAGGCCGACTTCATCGGCCAGGCGGAGTCCTTCGTGAACCGATAGACCGTCATTCCCTTCGAATCCACCACAATGTCACCGAGTTTGGGGTCCTTGCGGACCGAAAGCCCGGGAAGATCAGCGGGGGTGGCCTCCGCGCCGGTGCCCGAGCCGGCCACTGCCGCCTTCTTGCCGTCGGGGGCCGAGGCGAACCAGGTACCGCCCACTCCCTGGCCGTTCGCGTCGCCGGGGCTGGTGTCCTTGGCGTACCGGTACATCGGCCAGCCGTCGACGGTGAGCTGCCTGGTGCCGTCGGCGCGGGTGATCTCGCCGAGCAGCGTGGCGTCGGTGCCCGCCGCGGCCTTGGCGTCACCCGCGGCCACCACCGGCCAGGCCTTCACGCAGTCGCCCTCGCAGTTCGACCGGGGCGGGCTCGCCGTGTCCTTGTCGAAGCGGTAGAGCGTGAACCCCTCGCTGTCGGTGAGTACCTTGCCGAGCTTCTTGCTGTCCCACACGGCGAGTTGACCGGCCGGCTTGGCCGCCGCCGCGTCCGCCGCGCCCGTATCGGATCCGTAGCCGCTGTCCGCGCCGTATCCGGCGTCGGCCGGCTTGGCGGCGCCGACGGACTGGCCGTTGGTGTCCGTCCCTTGGTCCTGACCGCACGCCGTCGTCAGGGCCAGTACGGCCGCCGCGGTCACCGCGAGCGAGGCGTTCCGCCAGGTTTTCATGTCAACTCCCGCTATTTGTAGGCCAGTTGAGGCGCCTGGTTGCGCCGCTCATGGTCCTAAGTACGCACCGGTGACGGCCTCGCGTTCAACGCGGGCGGAAAAAACTTCCGCGGCGCAAGTCCATGGCCGTCACATCCCCCAATTCGGGGGAATCCCAGCGACTTCACGCGTGCCGTGGCCGGATGGGGAACAAACTCCTGCCCGTGTATGGATCGCTCGTCGGACGGCTGCTCGCGGCCGCCGCACTCATATCCCTGTCGGCAGTCCCGCTGCCCGCTGTGGCCGGCAGCTGTGCCTACGCGTCCCTCGGGCCGGGTGGTCCCGGCGGCCCGGGAGGGGTGGTCGCCGTGGCCGGGAGCGGCGACTGCCGGCCGACTCCCACTCCGACGCCTCCCCCGCCGTCCGAGCCGCCACCGAAGCCGCCGAAGCCGCCCAGGCCATCGAAACCGCCCAAGCCGCCGAAACCCACACCCCCGGCACCGCCGCCGCCTCCTTCGCCGTCGCCGCGGCCGTCGCCGCCCGCGCCTCCGCCGGTCCCCAGCGTCGTACCGCCGGCGCCCTCGCCGGTCGCCCGAGCGCCCCTCCGGCAGCCCCGGCCCGCACCGCCGCCCCCCGCGCCGGTGCCGAAGCCGCCGCCGAAGCCGCCGGCCCCTTCGCCGTCGCCCACCCCGTCGGCGGCTCCCACGCCGTCCTCGGTGGCGCTGCCCGCCTATCGCAAGGCGACCCGTGATCAGCCCGGGAGCGGCCCCTCCCCCGTTCTGCTGATGCTCCTCATCACGGCCCCGGCCGTCCTCGCCGTAGCCGTCCTGCGTCCCCGCCACCGCTGATCCACGGAGATCTCATGTCGGAATGGCTCGTTCTGAGCATCGCGATGGCCGCCGCCTGCGCGGTCGTCCTGACCATCGTCGTCATCAACAACCGCCGCGTCCGCGAGGACGACGACCCCTCCGAGACCCCCGATGTCATGGACTACATGACGATGATGATCGGCGTGATCTACGCGATCGTGCTGGGTCTCGCGATCGCCGGCGTCTGGGAGGGCCGCAGCGCGGCGCAGGAGACCGTACGCCAGGAGGCCCAGGCCCTGCACGAAATCCGGCAGCGGGTCCAGGTCTATCCCGCCGAGGTACGGCACCGGATCCGCGCCGATGTCGACGCCTATGTCACCTATGTCGTCCGCAGCGAATGGCCGCACATGTCCGAGCACGAGGCTCTGAGCGCGAAGGGCACCGAGCTCTTCGACCGGATCCGCACGGATGTCAGCCAGTACGCGCCCAGGACCGATCTGGAGGGACAGGCCTATCAGCCGCTGGTCGACGAGGTGGCCGCCGCCGATGACGCCCGGGGCGCACGGGGGCAGAGCGCGGGCGCCACCATGCCGGGGGTCGTCTGGTTCGGCCTCATCACCGGCGCCGTGGTCACGGTCGGGCTGATCTTCGTCCTGCAGATCCGCCGTACCTTCCGGGAGTTGCTGCTCGCGGGGCTGTTCAGTGTGCTGATCTCGTTCCTGCTCTTCCTCATCTGGGACTTCGACGCGCCCTACGGCCGCGGGATCAGCGCGACCGCGGCACCCTTCCTCGACCTGTTTCCGCAGATCGGGTCCTGAGCGACCGGAACCGAGTGGGGTACGGCTGTCCGCCGCCCGGGGGACACCCGTGCCCCATTCGCCCGTCAGCGATCGCGGCTGTGATAACGGGCTCCTAGCGTTTCCGGCATCGAGGTGCATTCCCTGCCTTATGTGGAAAACGGTTCCGCAGCTGCTCCTCGGGGACCCGGAGGATTCATCATGCGCGCGATACATGCCGCGTCCGCCGCTCTGATGGCAGTGTCCGCACTCGTACTGACCGCGCCCACCGCGACGGCCGCGCCCAGCGGCGGAAACGCGCCGTTCGGATTCACGGTCACGCCCTCCACGGTCGCGGCGGGAGGCAGGGTGACCCTCTCCGTCACCAACTGCGGTACGACCGCCACCGCCTCCTCCGGGGTCTTCGACACGGTCAACATCCCCTCGGGCCGGTCGGCCACCGCCACGGTCGACTGGGACGCCAAGGCCGGCGCCACGTATCAGGTGACCTTCACCTGTAACGGCCAGTCGGGGACGACCAGTCTCCGGATCGCGGGCGCCACACGGAACCCGACACCGGCCGCCACGGTCACCCGCACGACGGCGACGGTCGTGCCGGGCGGGGTGCGCGGAGGTCTCGGCGGCAGCATGGACGGGGTGAGCACCGCCGAACTCGTCGGCGGTACCGCGCTGGTGGTCGCCGCGGCCACCGGCACGATCTATGTCGTACGCCGGCGCGCGGAGGACCGTCAGCACTGATCACCGACGGCCGGTCGTCCAAAAAAAGTCACACGAAAAGGCCCCCGCCCCGAGTCCTCGGTCCGGACTCGGGGCGACGGGCGTTCGGGGCCCTGTGGACCCCCGGTGGAGGCTGCCGGGAGAAGGGCACCCGGTCAGATCCCCACACCGGCCGGCCGGCGACGGCGGGCGAGGAACAGCGAACCACCGACGGCCGCCGTCGCGACGAGCCCGCCGCCGACCGCCATCTCCGTGGAACTGGGACCGATGGAACCGCCGAGCCCGCCCAGCGCGCCCCGCCCCTCCAGCACCCGGAACTGATGGGTCGCGACCCTGTCGTTGTCACTGCACCTGACGGCAAGGTTGTAGTTGCCCGGCGTGGCGTCGTCATGGATCCGGGCCCTGGCCGTGGAGTGCCCGGAAGCGTTCACGGACAGCTCGACCCGCCGGAAGGCGTTCGACGTGACGGTGCCTCCGTGGCCGCAGCCCCGGGCGCTGATCTCGATCGTGCTGCCCTGGTGGACCTCGAACGGATTGATGGTGACATTGGTCGGACCGTTGGTCGCGACGGCCAGCGGGGCGGAGAGCGCCACGGCCGCGCAGGCGGTGGCGGTCACCGCCAGAGCGCGTGAAGCACGCATCGTTGAACCTCCAGCGGAAGGCGCCCCAAAGCGGTGCTCCGGGAGAATTCGACGAGTACGCCCTCCATGACGAACCCTCACCGGGCTTCGCGAGGCCCGCATTTCGGCGCTGGTCCACCCCGGTGAGCCGACACGCCGTCAGGGGAACGCCCGCCCGACGGATCCGCAGGTCACAGACCGTCAGAGATTTTTATGTGCCGGTTACTCAGATGGGTCAGCCCCGCCGGGCCCGCCACCCATTCGCCTTCCAGTGATCGCCGCCGGGTTGCGACGCACTTACCGTGCCTGCAGACGTCCACGAAGGGAGAACTATGGGCATGCACCACAACGCCCCGGAGTCGAGGAAGCGCTCGCCCTGGGGCGTTCTGGCTCTCGTCATGCTCACCGGCATCGCGATGATGCGCAACGGGGTGGACGTACCGCTGGGACCGCCGCAGCCCGCGGCGGCCGCCGCGCCGGCCGGCGTAGCGGATCCGGCGTCTGCCGCCGCCATCAGCGCCTCCACCCCGGTCGTGAAGCCGCTGCCGTTCGCGCCGATGTCGCGGGTACGGATCCCGTCGCTCAGGGTCGACGCGCCGGTCGTGGATGTGGGCCTCGACCCGGACGGCTGGATCGCCGCGCCGCCGCCCCGGGACCCGAATCTGGCGGGCTGGTACCAGAACGGTGTCGCGCCCGGCCAGCAGGGCACCGCGGTGGTCGTCGGCCATGTCGACAACAGGTCGGGACCGGCCGTCTTCTACGGTCTCGGCTCGCTGGAGAAGGGCGCGCATGTCGAGGTGGAGCGCTTCGACGGCAGGACGGCGGTGTTCGAGATCTACGGGGTGGAGGTCTACTCCAAGAACGAGTTCCCGGCGGCCCGGGTCTACGGCGACTCCGGCCATGCCGAGCTGCGGGTGATCACCTGCGGTGGCGGTTACTCGAAGAGGAGGGGATACGACGGCAATGTCGTCGTCTTCGCCCGGCTGGTCAGGACTTACTGACCAGCCGGGGGCGGCCGGGGGCCGGTCTCATCGGTGGGGCACGGCGATGCGGTACCCGTCGTCCAGCAGCCGGGGCAGATAGCGGCGCAGCGCCGCTACGCTCTGTGAGCGGTCGCCGCCCGCGTCATGGCTGAGGACGATGGCCCCCGGCCCGGCTCCGCCCAGCACTCTGCGGACGATGCTGTCGGTGCCGGGGGTCTCCCAGTCGAGGGAGTCGACGGTCCAGGCGAGCGGCTCCATGCCCATCTCGGACCCGATCTCGAAGGCGTACCGGTTCCAGGCGCCGTAGGGCGCGCGGTACCAGAGGGGCGGGGCGCCGAGGATGTCCTCCACCACCGCGCTCGTGCGTCCCATCTCGCCGCGGATCTGCGACGGCCTGAGCGAGGTCATCAGCGGATGGGACCAGGTGTGGTTGCAGATGATGTGGCCGTCGTCGTCGGCCTCCCGCAGCAGGTCACGATGGGCGTCGGCCATCTCGCCGCAGACGAAGAACATCGCGCGAACGTCGTATTCCCGCAGTGTGCGCAGGATGCCGGGGGTGTAGTCCGGGTGGGGCCCGTCGTCAAAGGTGAGGACCATCGTGCGGCCCAGCTCGGGCATCTCCAGGATGGGCGCTTTGCGTACCGGCGGCAGGGCTCTGCGGTAGCGGGGCTGCGCGCCCTCCGTCATGGGCTGGAGCCGGTATGTGGAGGGATTCTGCGGGCCTGTCACCAGGCTTGCCGTCTGTGCTCCCCCCGACGGGACCGGCGTGGCGGGGCTGCCGGGTGTCTGGGCCTGTCCCGCGGTCAGCAGCCGGGTGGTGAGCGCGGCGCCGAGGCAGGCGGCGATCCGCAGGACCGCACGGCGCCCCGAAAGCATCTGATCCTTTTTCATGACCAATGGCTCGCACGGTGGATGCTCCGTGCCGCTCATCAACACCGGTTATCCGAGGGAAAGTACCCGATGGGGTGAGCCATGAAGGGAGCGCGCACCGGTCCGCCGACGCGAGGGGCAGTGTCTCACGAATGGCCGGACGGCCCGGACGCGCGGTGGGCCGGACCGTACGGTCAGAGCTCCGGGGAGACCGCCGCAGGTCTGTTCGCCGGGAGCGGATACTCTGCGTGCCGTGACTCAGCAGCCCACTCAATTCGAACGTGGTACCGACGGCCCGAAGGTGATCGTCGTCGGCGTGGACGGTTCGCAGTCCTCGTTCCGCGCCGCCGCGTACGCCGGCGGTCTGGCCCGGCGGCAGAACGCCCTGCTCGCCATCGTCTATGTGCAGCCCGTCATGCCCGCCGGCGCCGCCCTCGGCGCCCCGGTCGCGGAGACGACCGGGGAGATCGCCGAGGGTCTGGTGGAGGAGATCCGGGTGGCCATAGAGCGGGTCAGGGACGTCTGGGACGTCCGCTGGGAGTTCCACACCTTCCACGGTGACCCGTACAGCGGACTGGTCACGGCGGCCGACGAGCTCAAGGCCGATGCCGTGGTGGTGGGCGCCTCGGAGTCGGCGGGGCACCGGATCATCGGTTCGGTGGCGGTACGGCTGGTCAAGGCGGGCCGCTGGCCGGTGACGGTCGTCCCGTAACCCCTGGCCGTACGGCCCCCCTCGCCCCACATCCCGCCCGGCGCCCGCGCGCGTTCTGCTCAGCGGCCCGCGGTGAGGCCCTGCGCCGCCGCGCCCCGGCTGAGGACCGCCTCGCTGATCTCCGACTGGATCTCGCGGTAGTCGTCCCGCTCGGAATCGCGCCGTACGGCCTGCGGCAGATTCACCACGCGTCCGGTGTCGAGGTCCCACATCTGCGGGATGAACTCGGCCTTCTTCACGGGCCAGCGCTCCCCCGGCGCGGCGGGCGGCGCGAAGGTGAACCGGCCGATCGAGCCATGGTTGCCGCGCGGGTCCAGCTCACCGTCGTCGTTGGTCATCGTCCCGGCGATCTGGTCGCCCATCCCGTAGATGATCCAGGTGCCGTTGACCTTCTCGTACGGCTGCGGGACATGCGCGTGGGTGCCGAGGATCAGATCGATGTCGGGACGGCCGCCGGTGCGCGACGCGGTGAGCTTCTTGCCCAGGCTCAGCTGCTGCTCGTCGGGCTCCGTCTGCCATTCGGTGCCCCAGTGCAGGCTGAGCACGACGACATCGGCGCCCGCCTTACGCGCGGCGCGGGCATCGGCGATGATCTTCCGCTCGTCGATGAGGCGGACGGCCCAGGGCTGCCCGTCGGGGAGCGGGACGTCGTTGGTGCCGAAGGTGTACGCCAGCTGCGCCACCTTGGCACCGCCCGCCGTCAGCAGGGCCGGGCGCGCGGCGTCGGCCGCCGAGCGTGCCGTTCCGGTGTGCCGGACGCCCGCCTTGTCGAAGGCGTCGAGGGTCCGGCGTACCCCGTCGGCGCCGTCGTCCAGGCTGTGGTTCGAGGCGGTGGAGCAGGAGTCGTAGCCCGTGGCCCGCAGACCGGCGGGGATCTCCGGCGGGGACACGAAGGACGGATAGCCGCTGTACGAGCCGTCCTTCTCGCCGAACACGGTCTCCATGTGGCAGATCGCCACATCGGCGCCGGAGACCACCGGTTTCACGTTGTCGAGCATCGGCCCGAAGTCATAGCCCTCGCCGTCCGCGTCGGCGTTCGCGTGGGCGATGACGGAGTCGTGCGGCAGCACGTCCCCCGAGGCGACGAGCGTGAATCCGCGCTGTTGGGGCGCGGCGCCGCCCGCGGCGGAAGGTGCCGCGGAGCCCGGCCGCGGCGGGCCGTGCGGGACCGGGGCGGAAGGACGTTCGGGACCGGCGCAGGCCGCCGCGGTTCCGATGAGCAGCGCCGCTGCGGCCACCGCTCCCTGTCGCATGCGCTTCGTCATCGGGCAGGCTCCAATTTTCGGGGAATACCATCCCAATGAATCCATATATTCACATAAATGGATGTCAAGTGACCAAGCTGACAGTTCCCCTGAAAGGGGGCCAACGGCACCGCCCGACCGTTCACCGCACCACTCGCCGCAGTGAGCGACCGCTCGTCGCAGACCTCGGTGCGCTCTCTGTCCCTCGGCGCCGCCATGCGTTCGGATACGGCAGGCGGCAACGGAGCCGCGTACGACGGCGACCCCGGCGGGAAGGGCGTTCACGATGACCACAGCCATGGCCGAGGAGAGGACCGACGAACGGGCGCTGACGGAACTTCAGCGCGACCACGGACCGGCCCTGCTGAACTTTCTGCTGGGCCTGACCTATGGCGACCGGCAGCGCGCCGAGGACCTGCTCCAGGAGACGCTGGTCCGCGCCTGGCAGCATCCCGAAGCCTTCGACGGGCCCTTCGAGTCCATGCGGCCCTGGCTCTTCACCGTCGGCCGCAGGCTGGCGATCGACGCCCGCAGATCCCGGCTGGCGCGGCCCACGGAGGTCAGCGACGGGATTCTCGCCGCCACGCCCGACCCCGAGGACCGCACCGAGAGCACGGTCGCGGTGCTCGACGTACGCGAGGCGGTACGGACGCTGAGCCATGAGCACCGCGCGGTGCTGACCCAGATCTACTTCCGCGGACTGAGCGTGAACGAGGCGGCGCGGGTGCTCGGGATTCCGCCCGGCACGGTCAAGTCCCGTTCGTACTACGCGCTGCGGGCGCTGGCCCGTTCACTGCCCGGCTACGGCGCGCCCGGCCACCACAGGTCGTCCTCGTCCAGGAGCGCCAGCAACGACGGCGCGTCGGCCACCTCCAGATAGGCCGCACCGCACGGGCCGCACTCCGCCAGATGGCCCGCGACCCGCCGGTCCTCCTCGGGCGCGAGCGCTTCGAGTACGTAAGCGCCGAGGAGCGACCGCACATGCGGGCCGGAATCGTCCGCTCCATCGCCGGACGCGTCACCGTCGGCCACACCCGTCACAATCCTCTCCCGTCCGCCGACCGATCCTGCCTTTCTGGCCACGCGGGGCGGCCACCGCCGGTTCAATGCTCCGTGAAGCAGGCTTCGGAGGAAGGAAGGAAGGCGGAAAAGCGATGCGTCCGGAATGTACCGAAGGGGCGGGTGGTGGCGGCCTCCTGGTGCCCATGGCTTGGATGTACGCGGAGTACATCGCCGACGAGCTGTTGCGCACCGGCGATCTGATGCCGCCGACGACGCTCGAATACCGGGCGGGGCGGGACGCGCTGGCCCTGACGATCTTCCTCTCCGACAGCTCGGTGGGCGGCGCGCGCGTGGTGGCCAGGATGGAGGAGTGGCGCTCCCTCACCGCGTACGGGACCTGCTGGCGGGAGTGGGTCTGCGGGCGGCTCGACCGGCTGGAGGCGGCCTCGTTCGAGTCCGGCCGGGAGACCAGGGATCCGGATCTGGAGCTGGCGGGCGCGGCGTGGCGGTGGCTGGAGGAGACGGAGCTGCTGGCGCCGGATCTCGATGCCGTGGGCCCGGTGTGCGACGATCCGTCCCCGGCCGGCGAGGCGGAGGGCCCGCAGGTCTGGACCCCGGCCTGGCAGCTCGGACTGCCGCTGGGCCATCTGGCGATCCATCTGTTCTGAACGGCGACCACTCCGGCCGGCGACCACTCCGGCCGGCGGCTGTGCGGACCGGCGACTGCTCCGGCCCGGCGGCTGTGCGGACCGGCGGCGCACGCGGGCGGGGCGCTCAGGTGCCGTGCACACCCGCGCGGTACTTGGGAATCCGCACCGTGATCTTCGTACCCGCGCCCACGCCCGTCTCGATGACCAGGCCGTACTCGTCCCCGTAGACCTGGCGCAGCCGTTCGTCCACATTGAGCAGTCCGATGCCGGTGGACGCGCCGCCCTCGCCGCGCAGGATGCGGCGCAGCCGGTCCGGCTCCATACCGACCCCGTCGTCCTCGATCACCACCTCGGCCTCGGCGCCGGCGTCGAGCGCGCTGATGGTGATCCGGCTGGTGGTGACGGCCCCTTCGAGACCGTGCTTGACAGCGTTCTCGACGAGCGGCTGAAGACAGAGGAACGGCATCGCCACCGGCAGGACCTCCGGGGCGACCTGGAGCGTGACCGAGAGCCGCTCGCCGAACCGGGCCCGTACGAGCGCCAGATACTGGTCGATGGAGTGCAGTTCATCGGCGAGAGTGGTGAAGTCGCCGTGCCTGCGGAACGAGTAGCGGGTGAAGTCGGCGAATTCCAGCAGGAGTTCCCGGGCCCGCTCGGGGTCCGTACGGACGAACGAGGCGATGGCGGCGAGGGAGTTGAAGATGAAGTGCGGGGAGATCTGGGCCCGCAGCGCCCTGATCTCGGCCTCGATCAGCCGGGTGCGGGAGCGGTCCAGCTCGGCCAGTTCCAGCTGTACGGAGACCCAGCGGGCCACCTCACCGGCCGCCCTGGCGAGGACCGCGGACTCGCGCGGCGCGTAGGCGACCAGCGTGCCGAGGACCCGGTGGTCGACGGTCAGCGGGACGGCCACGCCCCAGCGCAGCGGGCAGTCGAGATCGCCGCAGCCGCTGGCGAAGGCGGTGCCGCGCCCGCTGGCGAGCAGTTCCCCGACGTGTGCCATCACCTGCTGGTCGTGGTGTTCGCCCGAGCCGTCCCAGGCGAGCACCCGCTCCCGGTCGGTGAGGCAGAGCGCGTCGGTGCCCAGCAGGGAGCGGAGCCGGCGGGCCGCCTTGCGGGCGCTCTCCTCGGTGAGACCGGCCCGCAGCGGGGGCGCGGCGAGCGAGGCGGTGTGCAGGGTCTCGAAGGTGGCGCGCTCCACGGGCGTGCCGACATCGCTGGTCCGCTCGGGGCGCGCGGTGCGCCGGCCCAGTACGAAGCCGCCCGCGAGGAGCAGTGGGCCGAGGACGATCAGTACGGCGAGTGCGGCTCCGCTCATCCGGCGCCCCCGGTTCCGGTTCCGTTCCCCGTGCCCTCGCCCGCTCCGGCGGCACCTACGCCCGCGCTCCCGCCTCGGCTGCCGGACATCAGTGCCTCCGGCAGATGGAAGCGCGTCATCGCCGCGTTGGTGCCGGGCGGTATCCGGCTTCGCGTGGCCAGCGACACCAGGATCATGGCGAGGAAGCCGACGGGCACCGACCAGACGGCGGGCCAGGCGAGCAGCGCGTGCGGCCAGCCCGACCGTGCGGCGCCGCTCACCGTGATCACCGTGGCGGCGAACGCCAGACCGCCGCCGAGCAGCAGTCCCGCGATCGCGCCCGGCGGGGTGAGCCGGCGCCACCAGATGCCGAGCACCAGCAGCGGGCAGAACGACGAGGCGGAGACCGCGAAGGCCATCCCCACCGAGTCGGCCACGGGCATCCCGCTGACCAGCAGTGACCCGCCGAGCGGCACGGCCATCGCGAGCGGCGTGGCCAGCCGGAAGTGGCGTACGCCGCGCGAGGGCAGGACATCCTGGGTGAGGACCCCCGCGACGGCCATGGTCAGCCCGGAGGCGGTGGAGAGGAACGCGGCGAAGGCGCCGCCCGCGACCAGCGCGCCGAGCAGATCCCCGCCGAGCCCGCCGATCGCCCGCTCCGGCAGCAGCAGTACGGCGGCGTCGGCGTCCGTACCGTACGGCAGTTCGGGGACATACAGCCTGCCCAGCGCGCCATAGACGGGCGGCAGCAGATAGAACGCGCCGATCAGCGCCAGGACGATCACGGTGGTCCGGCGGGCGGCCCGGCCGTTGGGGCTGGTGTAGAAGCGGACGACGACATGGGGCAGCCCCATCGTGCCGAGGAAGGTCGCCACGATCAGACCGTAGGTCGCGTAGAGCGGATGGTCCGCGCGGCCGACGACGGCCGCCGTCAGATCGAGGTCGACGCGCGGCCGTCCGTCGCCCTGCCAGGCCAGCAGCAGGAAGAGCGCGGGCACGAGCAGCGCGGTGAGCTTGAGCCAGTACTGGAACGCCTGGACGAAGGTGATGCTGCGCATTCCGCCCGCCGCGACGGCCACCACCACGACCAGCGCGACCAGCACCCCGCCGAACCAGTCGGGCGCACCGGTGAGGATCTTCAACGTCAGCCCCGCGCCCTGGAGTTGGGGGACGAGATAGAGCCAGCCGGCACCGACCACGAACACACTCACCAGCCTGCGCACGGCACGCGATTCGAGCCGGCCCTCGGCGAAGTCCGGGAGGGTGTACGCGCCGGAGCGGCGCAGCGGGGCGGCGACGAAGAGCAGCAGGACGAGATAGCCGGCGGTATAGCCGACCGGGTACCACAGCATGTCGGGGCCGTGCAGCAGCACCAGGCCCGCGACGCCGAGGAAGGAGGCCGCGGAGAGGTATTCGCCGCTGATCGCGGCGGCGTTGAGCGCGGGCCGTACCGTGCGGGAGGCGACATAGAAGTCGGAGGTGGTACGGGATATCCGCAGCCCGAAGCCGCCGACGAGGACGGTCGCCAGCACCACGACGGTGACGGCGGTCACCGTATAACTCTGGCTCACGGAACGGGCCGGCCCTTCACGAGCCGGGCGAAGTCGCGCTCGTTGCGCTCCGCGCGCCGTACGTACCACCAGGCGAGCAGGGTGAGCAGCGGATACGCGGCGAAGCCCAGCACCACCCAGACCGCCGTCGCGTCGCGCAGGGTGGCGAAGGCGAGCGGCAGCGTGCCCGCGACCAGCGCGAGGAGCGCGAACGCGGTGAGCCCGGCGCGTAGTTGACCGCGCATCAGGGAGCGGACATAGGCGTCGCCGAGCGCGGTCTGCTCCTCGATCTCGGCCTGGGCGCGGTAGCGCGGCAGGGGACGTACGCGACGGGGCTCACCCGTGACCACCTCGCGCCGGGGCGCCGGCTGCCGGGACGCGGGCTCCCCCGTCATGTGCGTCCCCCCTTTCTCTCTTGCTCTCCGTACTCCCCGCCCCATGCCGAGGCCGGGCGAAATGCTCGGGGCCGGAGTGTACGCAGCCCGGTGATCCCGGGGGAAGCCCCTGGTCAGCGGCCGCCCTGCCGCATCAGCAGATCCCGCAGCGCGCGGGCGTGGCGCCTGCTCACCGCCAGCTCGGCATCGCCGACGCGGACACTCATCGCGCCCGCGTCGAGCCGCAGCTCGTCGATCCGGGCCAGGGCGACGAGATGGCGGCGGTGGATCCGTACGAAACCGCGGGCCCGCCAGCGCTCCTCCAGCGTGGTGAGCGGGATACGGACCAGATGGCTGCCGGTGTCGGTGTGCAGCCGGGCGTAGTCGCCCTGCGCCTCGGCGTAGGCGATGTCGTCGACGGCGACGAAGCGCATCACTCCGCCCAGTTCGACGGCTATCTGATCGGCGGCGGGGGCGGAGACCGGCCCGCGCTCCCCCACCAGTTCGGCGACCCGGCGTACCGCCTCGGCGAGCCGCTCCCTGCGGACCGGCTTCAGGACATAGTCGACGGCCTTCAGATCGAAGGCCTGGACGGCGAAGCCCTCATGGGCGGTGACGAAGACGATCAGCGGCGGTTCGGCGAAGCCGGCCAGCAGCCGGGCGACATCGAGGCCGGTCAGCCCGGCCATATGGATGTCGAGGAAGACCACGTCGATGGCGGCGGGGTCGTCGGGACCCGCGTCGAGCGCCGCGCCGATCCGCCGCAGCGCCTCCGTCGCGCTGGTGGCGCCCTCCGCGCCACGGATCCGCGGGTCGGCCCTGAGCAGGTACAGCAGCTCTTCCAGGGCCGGTTCTTCGTCGTCCACAGCCAGTACACGCAGCATGACGCCGGAGTGTAGGCGGTGGCAGGTGCTCAAGGGCTCCCGCGGCTTGAGTCATTCCGCGTTCCGCTGCGTACCAGACGGCATGCGGACCTTGGACCTCCATCGTGATGCCGGCGCCTACGCGCTGGGCGTGCTCGACGCCGCGGACGCCTTCCGGTTCGAGGACCATCTGCCGGGCTGTCCGCGCTGCTCGGAGCTGCTGGCCGAATTCGGCGGTGTGAAGGAGCAGCTGGACGCGTACGCGCGGCGCACCCCCGTCGGCATGGCGCCGTTCACCGCCGCGAGCCCGCGGCTGCTGGCCGGGCTGCTCGGCCGTACCGCCGCGGGGCGGCGCCGGGAGTTCGGACGGCGGCTCGCGCTGGTGGCCGCGGCGGCGGTGCTCGCGGTCGGCGGCCCGCTCACCGTCCGCGCCCTGGCGCCCCCGGCGGATCCGGGCACACCGGTGACCACCCGGTGGACCGCGTCGGACCGGTCGACGGGGACGGCGGCGGTGGTGACGGCGGCGGAGATGGCGTGGGGGGCGGATATCGGCCTTGAACTGGTCCGGTCCGCCGATTCGGGCTCCTGCTCCCTGATCGCGGTGGGCCGGGACGGATCGAGGGAGACCGTGACGTCCTGGGCGGCGCGCGCGGGCGGCACCGAGCCCCTGGTCACCCGGGGCGGGGCGGCGCTGCGGCCCAGCGAGATCGACCACTTCGAGGTCCGGGCCTCGGACGGCCGCCGGGTGATGACGATCGGCCGGTGAGCGAGTCAGGCCGCTCAGGAAGCCGTCAGGAGGCCGCTCACTTGAGGAGCCGCGACATCCTGCGGTCGGCGAGCGGCTTCCCGCCCGTCTGGCAGGTCGGGCAGTACTGGAGCGAGGAGTCGCTGAAGGAGACCTCGCGGATCGTGTCGCCGCAGACGGGACAGGATTCACCGGTACGGCCGTGTACCCGCAATCCGCTCTTCTTCTCCGCCTTGAGCCGCCCCGCCGCCACTCCCCGCGAGCGCTCGACGGCCTCGCGCAGCGTGCCGCGCAGCGCGTCGTAGAGCGTGCTGATCTCGTCCTCGGAGAGGTTCCCCACGGGCTTGAACGGCGACATCCTCGCCGCGTGCAGAATCTCGTCGCTGTAGGCGTTGCCGATACCCGCGATCAGCCGCTGGTCCCGCAGCGCGCCCTTGATCTGCCGGTGTTCACCCGCGAGCAGCCGGGCCAGCGCGGCCCGGTCGAAGGAGTCGTCGAGCGGATCGGGCCCCAGCCGCGCGATCCCGGGGACCTCCGCGGGATCGCGTACGAGATGCACGGCGAGGCGCTTGGTGGTGCCCGCCTCGGTCAGCTCGAACCCGTCTCCCCCGCTGAGGACGGTGCGCAGCGCGAGCGGCCCCTTGCCCGGCCGTGGGGGCATCGCCGGGAACGAGTCCTTCCAGCGCAGCCAGCCCGCGCGGGCGAGATGGAGGGCGAGATGCAGTTCGCCGTCCCCGGCATCACGCGCGACGATGTCCAGATACTTGCCGTGGCGGGCGATCGCGGTGACCGTGGCGCCCTCCAGTGCGGAGAGAGGCGGATCGTATGTCTTGAGCACATTGATGGTCAGTGGCAGCACACGGACGATCTCCTTGCCCACCAGCTGGCCGTCGAGGAACTCTCGCAGCGCTTCGACTTCGGGTACTTCCGGCATGGGTCCAGGGTGCCGCAGGGGCCGTGCGAACGCCCGGCAGGCCGGTCGGGCAATCCGCGGGGCCGGGCGGCGACGAATCCGTTCGCCGGATCGTTCATGTGGCAGCCCCGCCAGGGGTGCCCCGGACAGCCTCCGGGCTCCCGCCGTCGGAAGGAAGGCCCCCGTGCCCGTACGCGATCGCCGAGCCGCCGTCCAGCCCGCTCTCGTTCTGGACAGAACCGCCGCGCGGCCACGCGCCGTCGTCCTGCTGCTGCACGGCGGGCGGGAGGAGGGCGTGGAGCCGCCGGCCCGGCTGAGTCTGCCGGGCGCCCGGATGTGGCCGTTCACCCGCGCGGTGCTACGGGCCACCGACGGATACGACGTGGTGGTGGGCCGGGTGCGCTACCGCTGCCGGGGCTGGAACGGCAGCCGGGCCGACGCGGCGCGCGACACCCGCCGGGCGCTCGACGAGCTGGAGCCCCTGGTCGGTCCCGTGCCCGTCGTGCTCGTGGGGCACTCGATGGGCGGCCGTGCCGCGCTCGCCGCCGCCGGACACGACCTGGTGAGCGGGGTCGTGGGGCTCGCGCCCTGGTGCCCGCCGGACGATCCCGTGGAGCAGCTGAGGGGCCGCAGGACGGTGCTGCTGCACGGCGACCGTGACCGGGTCACCAATCCGCGCGGCAGTGTCGAGCTGGCCGCCCGTGCCCGTGCGGCGGGCGCCGAGGCGTGTGCCGTGCTGCTGCCCGGCGGTGATCACGCGATGCTGCGCCGCCCCCGTACGTGGCACACGCTGGCCACCCACTCGGTCACCGCCCTGCTCGGCATGGAGCCCTTCCCCGGCCCGGTGCGCCATGCCTTCCCGGAGCCGGCCGAGGACGACACGGATCCGGTTCAGAGGGCGTAGACGCGCCGGGCGGTGTCCCGGAAGACCGCGGCGCGCTCGTCCTCGCTCAGTCCGTCCGTCACGGTGCGCGCCGTGTCGAGGACCTCTCCGTACGTGGCGGCCAGCCGGCACACCGGCCAGTCGGAGCCGAACATCAGCCGCTCGGGCCCGAAGGCGTCGAGGACGGTATCGGCGTACGGACGCAGCCCCTCGGCCGTCCAGGAGTCCCAGGCGGCCTCGGTGACCATTCCGGAGAGCTTGCAGACGGTGTTCGGCCGCGCGGCCAGCTCTCTGACCAGGCCCGCCCACGGCTCCGTCGCGCCCGCCGCGATCGGCGGCTTGCCGAGATGGTCGAGGACGAAGGTGAGTCCGGGCAGCAGCTCGGCGGCCTTCGTGGCGGCGGGCAGCTGATGCTCCAGGATGACCAGGTCGTAGACGAGTCCGGCGGCGGCGACGGCCGCCAGACCGCGTCGTACGTCCGGGCGCAGCAGCCACCGCGGGTCGGGCTCCCCCTGCACCTGATGGCGTATCCCCACCAGCCGCTCGCCGCCGGGCAGCTCGCGCAGCGCGGCGAGGGTGTCCGCGACCCCGGGCGCGGTGAGGTCGGTCCAGCCGACGACGCCCGCCACGAGGTCGCTGCCGTCGGCGGCGGCGAGGAACTCGGGGGTCTCCTCGGGGACCCCGATGGTCTGCACGAGCACGGTCGCGGACACCCCGGCGGCCCGGGTCTCGGCGTCCAGGTCCGCGAGGCCGAAGTTCCGCCGGAGGGGAGCCATGGCCGGGCCGGTGATCCAGTCCTGGTCGCGTACGGACAGATCCCAGATGTGGTGGTGGGCGTCGATCACGCCCGGCGGTGTCATGACAGCTCCCAGACGACGGGCAGTCCGGCGCCGGCGCCGTCCGCCGAGTAGTCGTGCACGACGTCGAGCAGCTCGGCCATCCGGGCCTGCCAGGCGACATTGACCGGGAGTTGGTCCAGCTCGGCCAGCAGACGGGCGTAGTCCGCGCACTCCAGCAGATGGAAGAGATCGGTTCCGCTGCGCCAGATCGTCCAGGAGGTGGCGCCGGCGGCGCGGATCGCGGCGGTGAGTTCGGCGGGCACCTCGCGGTGCGCCGCCTCGTACTCCCCGATCCGGTCGGCGCGGACCCTGGTGTGCAGGGCGACCCTCATGACAGCACTCCGTTCTCGGTCAGCGGTCCGTCGGCCCCCGGTACGTGGGTCAGCAGTCCTTCGGCGCGCAGTTCGGCCCACAGGTCGTCGGGGACGGTACGGGAGGCCACTTCGGCCGCGTCGCGTACCTCCGCCGCTGAACGGGCGCCGACCAGCACGCTGGCGACCGCCGGATGACGCGACGGGTAGTGCAGGGCCGCGGCGCGCAGGGGCACTCCGTACCGCCGGGTGACGGCGTCCATCCGCAGGGCACGGTCGAGCAACTCGGCCGGGGCGGCGGTGTAGTCGTAGGTCGCGCCGGGGCGCGGGTCCGCGAGCAGCCCGGAGTTGAAGACCCCGCCGACGACCACGCTCCTGCCGCGCGCGAGGGCCTCGGGCAGCAACTCGGTGAGAGCCGACTGGTCGAGAAGTGTGAAGCGGCCGGCGCACAGCACGACATCGGCGTCCGTGTCGCGGAGGAAGCGGGTGAGCATCGCCGTCTGGTTCATCCCGGCGCCGATCGCCCCGACGACCCCTTCGGCGCGCAGCCGCTCCAGCGCCGGATACGCCTGCTGGAAGGCTTGTTCCGCGTGGTCGTCGGGGTCGTGCAGATAGGCGATGTCGATACGGTCCACGCCGAGCCGCCGGAGGCTGTCCTCGATGGAGCGGCGCACCCCGTCCGCGCTGAAGTCCCAGACGCGGCGGTGTGTGGCGGGTACGGCGAAGCCGTGGGCGAGATCGTCGCCGACGGGTCCGGCGCCGGATACGGGGGCGAGCAGCCGGCCCACCTTGGTGGAGAGGGTGTACGCGCCGCGCGGCCGGTCGCGCAGCGCCTCGCCGAGCCGCCGCTCGGAGAGCCCCAGGCCGTAGTGCGGCGCGGTGTCGAAGGAACGGATGCCCGCGTCCCAGGCGGCGTTCACCGCCTCGGCGGCCTGCTCCGGTCCGACGGGGGTGTAGAGATTGCCGATCCCGGCCGCCCCGAAGGAGAGTCCGGTCACCCCGACCGTTCCGTGCCCGAGCGTGGTGTGCCGCATACCGCTGCCGCCTCCCGATGTAGCCGCTGCCGACCGCCCAGGAGCGCGAGCGATCACCATGCCGATCACGATGAATATTCATCGGATGACTGAACGCGTCAACACCCTTGAGATAGCTATCTGTACGGAGTTCGCATCCAGCTGTCCGATCTCTCGGGTTCCGCAGGGCTCTCGACGCCTACCTGCGGGCCGCTCGGACGGAGTCGGTGGAGCGGATCCGCCCGCTCGGCCCGGTGACCCGGAGCAGTTCCCGCAGTTCGTCGGTCATCCCGCCCGCCAGCCGGTCGAGATCCGGCACCCCCTTGCCGTCGGCGACCAGCCCCACATGCACCCGCCCGCCGTAGGTGGACAGCGCCACCGCCAGGGACTGGCCACGGGCGAGCGGCGCCATCGGGTACAACTCGCGCAGCGGGCAGCCGCCGAGCGAGAGCGTCGAGCGCGGCAGCGGGACACTCGTCACCAGGATGTCGAAGAGCATCCTGGCCGCGCTGCCCGCGAGGGGCGCTCCGAGCCGGTGGGCGAGCGGCGGGAGTTGGTCCGCGAGGACGGCCACCGCGCCTGCCCCGCGCGAGGGACCGTCGGACTTGTTGCGGTCCATGCCCCGGCGTACGGCGGCGAGCCTGGCCCGGGGGTCGGCCTCGGCGAGCGGCAGGGCGAGGAGATAGGCGGAGAGCCTGTTGCCTGTGCCGGGCGGGCCGCCCGGTCTGCGCCGGGAGACCGGTACGAGCGCGCGCGGCGCGGCGGCGGGCAGCGGCTCGCCCCGTTCGAGCATCCAGCGGCGCAGCGCGCCGGCCACGGTCGCGAGGAGGACATCGTTGGCCGTGCCGCCCGCGGCCCTGCGGATCCGCTGGACATCCTCCAGATCGAGCACGGCGGTGGCCAGCCGCCGGGTCCCGCTGGATCCCGCGGTGAGCGCGGGCGTACCGCGCGGGTCGAGCCGGCTGGCCCGTACGACCGAGGCGCCGATACCGACCGCCCGGCCCAGCTCCTCGATCCGGCCCCGGGCCAGCCCGGCCACCTGCCAGGGGCCGGGCAGCCAGGACCGGGGCGGCACGGGGCGCGGCCGGCGGTCCCCGGACGCCCGCGCGTCGGCGATCTGGTCGAAGATGCCGGCGCCGATGGCGACCGCGCGGATGCCGTCCGCCAGCGCGTGGTGCAGCTTCACCAGGACGGCGAAGGGCCGCCCGCCGCCCGCCGCTTCCCCGGTCGCGCCGCCTCCGCGATCACCCTCTCCGTCCGCCGTCAGGACGTACATCTCCCAGGGCGGGATGCCGCGTTCCAGCGGACGTTCCATCAACTCCCCGGCGAGCCGCGCCGCCTCCGTCGCGAACTCCCCCTCGGGCAGCGGCAGCCGGCGCACATGCCGGCGTACGTCGAACTCCTTGTGCACCGCCCAGGCCGCGCCGCCGACCGGCAGCCAGACGTCCCGTACCCGCATCCTGAGCCGGGGGATGGCGGCGGCGCGCGCGGCGAGCAGCTCCGGCACGCCCGCTCCGCCGATCGTGCCGGGCGGAGCGGTGAAGACCGCGAGCGCGCCCAGGTGCATGGGATGGTCCGCGGATTCCAGATGCCAGAAGGCCAGATCGAGAGGTGCCAGCAGCTCGGTGGTCAAGGGAACCCCAGATCCTAGAGGCGAGGTACGGCGACGGGCACAGCCAATCGCCTTCGTTCGGTTACGGTCAAGTACGATCAAGTCACCTACAGTTAACGACGAAAACCGCTCAACGTGACGGCCGGTCCGGCACGATGAACTCGCACCACACGCACTTGCCGCTGCCGCGCGACTCCACGCCCCACTCGTCCGCCAGCCCTTCCACGAGCTGGAGTCCGCGCCCCGAGACCCCGGAGAACCCGGCGTCCCGGCGGTGCGGCAGGGCGCTCGAACCGTCCTCGACCTCGACCCGCATCCGTCGCTCCACGCCCGGCAGCACCCGTACGGTCACCACGGCCCCGCCGCCCGTGTGCAGCAGCGCGTTGGTGATCAGCTCGTCGGCGGCCAGCTCGATCTCGTCGGAGCGCTCCCTGGCCCCCCAGGCGGCCACCGCCGCACGGATCATGTGCCGGGCGGTCCGCAGCCCCTCCGGGTCGCTCTGCGCGACCTGCTGCTGGAGCCGGCCGCCCGAGCGCGGGGCACGCGCGCCGCCGCGGCGCAGCAGCAGCACGGCGACATCGTCCTCGCCGCCCCGCGCGTCCACCACCTCACAGAGCCGGTCGGCCAGCAGCTGGAGATCGGACGGGCCGTCCCGTACCAGCGCGGCCAGCAGTTGCAGCCCGTCGTCCAGATCGGCGCCCGGCTGCTCCACCAGCCCGTCGGTATAGAGCAACAGGGCCTGGCCGGGGTCCAGTTCGATCGTCTCCACCGGGTAGTCGAGGTGCCCGAAGGCCGCCGAGAGGCCGAGCGGCATCCCGCCGGGCACCGGCAGTCTGCGGCAGCTGCCGTCGGTGTCCCTGATCAGCGGATCGACATGGCCGGCCCGGACCAGCTGGACCACTCCGGTGGCGAGGTCGGCCTCCGCGTAGGTGCAGGTCGCGAAGCGGTCCGTGTCCAGTTCATGGAGGAAGACCGAGGCCCGCGCCATCACGGTGGCCGGCGCGTGCCCCTCCGCCGCGTACGCGCGCAGCACGATACGCAGTTGCCCCATCACGGCGGCCGCGTGGGTGTCATGCCCCTGTACGTCGCCGATGACCGCCCCGACACGGCCGCCGGGCAGCGGGATCACGTCGTACCAGTCGCCGCCGATGTCCCGGCCGAGCCGGGCCGAGCGGTAGCGGACCGCGATCTCGGCGCCCGGCACGGCGGGGATCCGGCGGGGCAGCATCGCCTGCTGGAGCCCCTCGGCCAGATCGTGTTCCTGCTCGAAGAGCACCGCGCGCTGGAGGCTCTGGGCGATGCTGCTGCCGAGCGCGACCAGCAGATTGCGGTCCTCGGCGGTGAAGCCGCTCTTCTCCCGGTAGAGCAGCCCGAGGGCGCCGATGGGCCGCGCCTGGGCGATCAGCGGCAGATAGGCGGCGGCGTTGATGCCCAGCCCGCTGATGTGCGGCCACAGCACGGGGTAACGCTGCGCGAACTCCTCGGCGGACTCGATGAAGCGCGGCACCAGCGTGCGGACCACCTCGCTCATCGGGTACTGCTCGTCGGTGCGGGTGACCCGCGTTCCCTGTACGTAGGAGCCCTCGGGGCCCTCGGCGACCAGATGGATGCGGCCCGCCTCCATCAGCCCCATGATCAGACTGCTGGCCCCGAGGTGTGCCAGACCGTGGGAGTCCTTCAGTACGTCGATGACGTCCTGGACGGTTCTGGCGTGGGCGAGCGCGGCGGCCGTGCCCTCGACGACGCTCGTCCGCACCCGGCGCACCGCGCTCAGTTCGAGCCGCGCGGCCGAGTCCGCGAGTTCCTGGGTGGCGTCGCGGACGATGCCGATGACGCGGTAGGGCCGGCCCGCCGGGTCACGGCGGATGGCGCCCTGGGTGTGCGTCCAGCGCAGACTTCCGTCGCGCCGCCGGACACGGAGGTACGCGCCGTAGGTGACGTTGCCGTCCCGCAACGCCCGCTCCACGACCTCGTTCAGCCGGTCGCCCTCGCTCGGCGACACCCGCGCCTCCAGGCTGCTCAGCCGGCCGTCGTACTCGTCTGGGCGCAGATCGAAGACCGCGAGGGCGGGGATGTCCAGATGCAGGAGCCCGCTGTCGAGGTGCCAGTCGAAGGTGCCCATCCGGTTGAGGGACAGACTGGTGTGCGGATGGGCGGGCCAGTCGTCGGGGAGCGACAGTGGACCCGCTTCCCGTTCAACCATGGGGACACTTTGTCATCATTTGTCGGATTCTTCGAGCGGTCCTGTCAGCCTCGGACCCCCGGTCAGCCCGCGAACACGTCGGGACCGATCAGCTCGTCTCCGGACCCCCCGCCGACCGCCGAAGGACCGGACAACTCGTCACCGGGGACCACCACGGGATCGTCCGGGCCCGTCAGGATGTCCTCGTCGGACAACACGCCGTCTCCGCCGCCCAACTCCGGCTCCACCGGCCCGTCGGGCGGGAGCACTCCGTCCTCCGGTGCGAGCGGCGCGTCCCGCCGCTCGTCCGGCACGGCTCCGCCACGGTCCGGGGAAGTGCCCCGTGGGGCGTCACCGGACGTCTTCCCCACGCCCGCGGGAGCCTCGGGCATACCGGGCCTCGGCGGCTTCACCGCGTCCGGGTCCGTGATGTCGGCCTCCGGGCCGTACTGCGGCGGCACCTGGGGCGGCTTGTCCCGCCGGCCCTCGGTGCCGGTCTGCCGTTCGACCCAGATGTTCGCGGCCAGGTCGACGATGATCAGGCTGGTGATGGCCTCGGGGGTGCGGTTGATGACGACGACCCGATCGGGCTGATAGCCCTTCCACTGCGCTCCCCGGTACCGCACGGAGCCCTTGGCCGCGATCGGCGGGCGCAGCGGGCTGCCGTCGGCGCAGCGCACCCTGGGCACGCCCCGGTTGTCCACCATGACGGCGGTGCCCGCCTGCAGGACGGACTGGAAGGCCACGGCGGATTCCTCGCGGTAGCCGTGGCTCGTCACCCGGATGTCGGGGCGCAGCACCACGGGGGTCAGTCCGCGCAGGAAGTCGGGCACGGACGCCTGGGTGACCCCGGCCCCCTCGGCGAAGGCGCGGGCCTTCGTCCGGTCCTGGGTGAGCAGACGGATCTGCCGTTCCACCTCACAGCTGGCGGCGGAGGTGCCGCCGTAGAGCCCCGGCGTGGAGCCCGGCAGGGCGCGTGGGGTCCGTACGGTGCCGCTCGCGCCGCCCCGGGCGTCCGGCGACGGCGGCCGGACCACCGGACTGGCCAGGGAATCGGGGCTCACTGTGGAGCGGGTGAACGGATCGGGGCCCGCGGCGGCGACCGGCTGGAGGAGCAGTTCCTCGGCGTTCGCCACATCCCCGCCGCCCTCGTCCCCGCCACAGCCGGCCGTGATCAGAATCCCCGCGGACAGCGCGGCGAGCGTGACATACCGACGACGGTGGGGTGAGCGCACCAGAATCTCCCGACTCTTCCTCCATGGATGTCCCCTTATGTGTGCCGGACGTCTCTCGACCCCGCAAGCGGGAACAGAGACGACACACCCGGGGCTCGAACACGTTCAGAGCGCGGCGGACGTTCGCCTCGGTGCTTGCAACATGTTCAGGCCGGGGAGGTGGTGGGAGATGTCCATGCTGGTCAGCGGGGTCATGGCGCCCGGAACGCCGGCGATCCCCGGCGCGGGACGGCGACCGCAGAAGCCGCCGCGGAACGCCGGCGCGCCCGCTTTCCGCGCACTACGCCGCCGGTGGTGTTCACGCGTCGTCCCGTACCCCGGCCGATGCGGGATACGGGACGTGCGGCGATCCTTCGGTCGATCCGCTGTGTCAGTCGATCCCGGGCAGGATGTGCGGCTCCGCGAGGTCGTCCTCGTAGCCCGCCAGTCTGATCGGAGCCGATCTGGCCCATACTTCGAGATTGCCGAGCTTCTCGGGCCGGCGGGTCCGTTCCACGTACTCCGCCGGACGCTGCTCATGCTTCGTGAGGTCTGGTGTCACCGCGCACTCCTCTGTGTCGCGCAACTCTGGGACAGGACACGTTTCCGTCGCGGTGGCGCCGTTGTCGGACGGGACCGCGGCCCTGGTAGTGGGCCTGTCCCAGCACAGCCGTGGGGATGGTGTATCCCCTGCTTGGCCGTCCGTTCACACCAGAGTAACCATATGAGCGTCAACCCGCTCGATAGGGCTCGCATTCGAGTGAAATTCCGGCCACTCGGCCCATGACCGCCGGGTCGGCGGCCACCTGACGGGTGATGAGTCCGCCGGCCGCCGGTTCGCGGGTCACCAGTTGGCGGGCGCGTAGTCCTTGAGGAAGCAGCCGTACAGATCCTCGCCGCTCTCGCCCCGCACGATCGGGTCGTACACCCGGGCCGCGCCGTCGATCAGGTCGAGCGGGGCGTGGAAGCCCTCGTCCGCCAGGCGCATCTTGTCCGGATGCGGGCGCTCGTCGGTGATCCATCCCGTGTCGACGGCGGTCATCAGAATGCCGTCGCTCTCGAACATCTCCTGGGCGCTGGTACGGGTCAGCATGTTCAGCGCCGCCTTGGCCATGTTGGTGTGCGGATGACCCGCGCCCTTGTAACCACGGCTGAAGACTCCCTCCATCGCGGAGACGTTCACCACGTAGGCACGGGCCGCCTCGGCCGCGGCCATCGCCGGACGCAGCCTGCTGATCAGGATGAAGGGCGCGGTGGAATTGCACAACTGGACTTCGAGCAGCTCGACCGCGTCGACCTCGGAAACCGTCTGGACCCAGCTGTTGGTGTCGTGCAGGTCGGGCACCAGACCCCCGGCGTCGATCGCCGTGCCCGCCTCGATCCTGGCGAGCGTGGCCGAGCCGCCGACCAGCGCGAGCCCGGTGACATCGGAGGCGCTGAGCGCCTCGCCGCCGGCGGCCGGCAGGACGGCCTGGGCACCGCTGCCGAACGCGCCGATGACCTGGGAGGCGGGCAGTTCACCCGCGGGGAGCGGCGCGGACTCGGCGGCCAGCAGCTCGCTGTACGCCTGCGGGGAACGGCGTACCGTCTGCGCGGCGTTGTTGATCAGGATGTCCAGCGGGCCCTCGGCGGCGACGGAGTCGGCGAGGGCGACGACCTGCGCGGGGTCCCGCAGATCGATACCGACGATCTTGAGGCGGTGGATCCACTCGTCGCTGTCCGGCATCGCCTTGAAGCGGCGGATGGCATCGCCGGGGAAGCGGGTGGTGATGGTGGTGTGGGCTCCGTCGCGCAGCAGCCGCAGCGCGATGTACATCCCGATCTTCGCCCGGCCGCCGGTGAGCAGCGCGCGCCGTCCTGTGAGGTCCGTACGGGCGTCACGGCGGGCGCGGTTCTCGGCGGCGCACGGACGGCAGAGCTGGTGGTAGAAGGCGTCGACCTCGGTGTAGCGGGTCTTGCAGATGTAGCAGGAGCGGGGGCGCTGGAGTATGCCCGCGATCGCGCCGCCGGCCGAGGAGGAGGGCAGCAGGCCTTGGGTCTCGTCGTCGATGCGCTCGGCGGAGCCCGTGGCGGTGGCTTCGGTGACGGCCTTGTCATGGGCGGTCTTGGCGGCCCTGCGCTCCTGGCGGCGGCGCTGCTTGACGGTCCGGTAGATGCCGGCGGTGGCGCGCCGGACCGCGATCGCGTCGGGGTGGTCGACGTCCAGCTTGTCGAGTTCGTCGAGCACGGCCAGGCAGACGGCCATGCGCTCGGGGTCGATGCCGGGACCGTACTCCTGGCTCTCGGCGCACACCGCGCTGTCGGCGTACGGCCGGCTGTCGCCGTACGCCGGGCTGTCCTCTGTCACCGTCATCGCTGCTGCCGTTCCTCGATCACTCGTACACCGGGGCCACTCGTACGCCGGAGTCCCCGATGGGGCTTTTCTTGGCTATTGCGGCCATCCCCGCAGGTCAGGAGCATACCGACGCGCTGGGGGCCAACAAAATCCCACTATCTTAGCCGGGGACCCGGGCGCCGAGGAACCTCGTCGTCCGGCGCAGCCGGAAGCCGAGCGTCTCGTACAGCCGGATGGCGCTGGTGTTGGACGCCGCCGCGTGCAGGAACGGCTGCTCACCGCGGGAGCGGACGCCGTCGGCGACGGCGAGGACGAGGCGGGCCGCCAGGCCCTGGCCGCGGAACGCGGGGTCGGTGCAGACGGCGCTGATCTCGGTCCAGCCGGGCGGACGCATCCGCTCGCCCGCCATCGCCACCAGCGCGCCTTCGCGGCGGATGCCGAGATACGTGCCCATCTCGATGGTGCGCGCCAGGAACGGGCCCGGTTGCGTGCGTTCGACCAGGTCGAGGATCTCCGGTACGTCGGCGGGGCCGAGGAGTACGGCCTCCTCGTCCGGGGCGGTCTCGATGTCCACGCCGACGAGTTGCACTCCGTCCGCGCTGAAGGTGATCTCCCAGTCGTCCGGCGGTGGTACGCGGTGTCCGGCGAGCGCCAGGGATCCGCCGGGGCCCGCGAGCGCGGCGGCGTCGGCCCAGTCCGCGGCGTCGGGGGCGTCGGGCAGGGCCAGCCACGGGGAGACGTCGGGCGGATAGCGCAGCAGCCGGCCGCGCCGCTCGGCGAAGTGCGCGTGCGGGCCGGTGAGCGAGGCCAGCGTGGGGTGGTCGAGCGGGTGGTCCGGCACGGGCGGTGACGGCTCCGGCGTACGGGGCGCGGGCGCGAGCGTGGGCTCAGGCGTAGGCGTAGGCGTAGGCGTGACCGTAGACGCGGGCGCGGGCGCGGGCGTGCGGGATAGGGACCCGGGCGTGCCGCTCATGCGCCGACCTCGATCACGATCTTTCCCTGGACATGCCCGGCCTCGACCGCGCGCAGCGCCTCGTCGGCCCGCTCCAGCGGGAAGGTCCGGGTCACGAACGGCCGCAGGGCGCCGCTCACCACGAGCTTCGCGACCTCGTCGAGGACCGCGGCCGTCCGCTGCCGTACGACCACCGCGCCGCCCAGCTGGGGAACCGTCGCCTTGTCCGCCACGCTGAACAGTTTCGTACGGTCCACGAGCAGTTCGGCCGCGGCCCGGAGCACGTCGCCGCCGACAAGGTCGAGGACGGCGTCGACACCGTCGGGCGCCACGGCCCGTACCCGCGCGGCGAAGTCGGGTCCCGGCGGTACGTGGACGGCCCCCAGGGACTCGACGAACTCCTTCTTGCCCGCGCTCGCGGTGCCGATGACCCGCAGCCCGGAGCCGCGCGCGAGCTGTACGGCGGCCACCCCCACTCCCCCGCCGGCGCCGGTGATCAGCAGGGTGGCGCCGGGCGGCAGATCGGCCTGGCGTACGGCGTCGTACGCGGTCGCCGCCGCGACCGGCAGTACGGCCGCGTCCGTGAACGACAGCGCGTCCGGCTTGTGCGCGGTGATCGCGACCGGCAGCAGGGTGTACTCCGCGTACCCGCCGGTGAGAGTGGAACCGAAGACCGCGTCGCCGACGGCGAAGCCCTCGACGCCCTCGCCGATCTCCTCGACCACACCGGCGGCCTCGCTGCCCAGCGTCTCGGGCAGCGAGGCGGGCGGGGAGCCGGGCCTGCGGTAGCCGCCGCGCAGCTTCCAGTCGACCGGGTTCACGCCCGCCGCGCGTACGGCCACCAGCAGCTGGCCGGGGCCAGGGCTCGGCGTCGGCAGGTCGGCGAAGGACTCCACCTCCGGACCTCCGTGCCGGGTGAAGACATACGCCTTGGACGTGGCCCTGGGCATGGGCGCTCCTCGCTCTGACCGGTGGTTTCCGCTGCCGCCCCCGCCCACGGCGGATTCGGCGACAGCAGATTCAAGGTGGCTCACCGGCCAGCCTATTCCCGAGGTCACGGGGTGTTCACCGGGGCCGGTTCATGGGGACCGGGCGTGCGTGAGCCCCGGCCCGCCCGGAGAGCGGGCGGACCGGGGCGGGGGCGGATCAGAGGTTGGATCAGGACGTTGGTTCAGAAGGCGGGATCAGGAGGTTGGATCAGGAGGTGGCGCACTCCATCGACGCCGGGTCCGAGGCGTCACGGATCAGCGCGTCGTGCGCCGCCTTGAGCCGCTTGACATCGGGCTTCATCACCTTGCGGTCGTAGGTGAGCAGGCCGTTCAGCTCGCCCTCCACATCGCTGATCTGCGTGTAGACCGCGCCATTGCTCCCCTGGCAGGCGAGCTTGCGGACATTGCCGAGCTGGGCCAGATACTCGTCGGTGTACGCGTCCTGGTCGACGCCCACATACGTGTGCTGCACCGGCCAGGCGTGGCCGGGCACCGCGAGCCCCAGTCCGCCGTACTCCCCGCTGACCAGCGCCCGTTTCCCGTCCGGCGCGGGCAGTTGCGGCGTCGGATAGCCATGGGCGTCGGCGATGTCGCCGTTGCCCCCGTCGACCGCGCCGCAGCAGTTGACCCCGCTCATGTTGTTGATCAGCCGGCTCGGGTCCCACGCCTTGGCCTGGTCGGCGATCCGCGCCTGGTCGTACTGGCCCCAGCCCTCGTTGAAGGTGACCCACATGACCACCGAGGGGCTGCTGCTGTGCTGGTCGATCATCCTCTTCATCTCGTGCTCGTACTGGGCACGGGACGCGGCGTTCGGTGTGATGGTGTTCATCGCCGGCATGTCCTGCCAGACCAGCAGTCCGAGCCGGTCCGCCCAGTAGAACCACCGGTCGGGCTCGACCTTGATGTGCTTGCGTACGGAGTTGAAGCCGAGCTTCTTGTGCGTCTTGAGGTCGTACGCCAGCGCCTCGTCGGTCGGCGCGGTGTGCAGCCCGTCGGGCCAGAAGCCCTGGTCGAGTGTGGCCATCAGGAAGGTCGGCTTGCCGTTGAGCACCGTACGCGGCACACCGTCGACCTTCTCGACCGTGAGGGAGCGCATCCCGAAGTAGCTGCCGACCTTGTCCTTGCCGGCCGTCACCTCCAGCCGGTAGAGATGGGGATCGTCCGGCGACCACAGACGCGGGTCGCGCACCGGCACGCTCAGCGTGCTTCCGGAGCGGCCGGTGACCGTGCCAACCTCGCGCTTTCCGTCGTACGCGGTGGCCGTGACCGGCACCCCGTCCCGTATCCCGCGCACCTCGACGGCGAGCTTCTCGCCCGCCACGTCGGGGGTGAGCTTGAGCGAGCCGACATGGTCGGCCGCGACCGGCTCCATCCAGACGGTCTGCCAGATGCCGGACGAGGGGGTGTACCAGATGCCGCTCGGGTCCAGGCGCTGTTTGCCGATGGGCGGGTTCTCGCCGTCCGCGGCGTCGGTCGGGTCATAGACGCCGACGATCAGCTCCTGGGTGCGGCCGGGCTTGAGGGCATCGGTGACATCGGCGCTGAACCGGTCGTAACCGCCCTTGTGCTCGGTGACCTTGACGCCGTTGACATAGACCTCGGCCTGCCAGTCGACGGCGTCGAAGTTGAGGTTCAGCCGCTTGTCCTGGCCTATCCGCCAGTTCGGCGGCACGGTGAAGGTGCGGCGGTACCACATCCGGTCCTCGTGCCGCTCGATCCCGGACAGCTGCGACTCCACCGGGTACGGAACGAGGATCCGCTCCCGCAGTGTGGTGCCGACCGGCGGGCGCTCGCCCTTCTCGGCGGCGGCGAACTGCCACTCTCCGTTGAGGTTCTGCCAGGCGTCCCGGGTCAGCTGCGGCCGGGGGTACTCGGGGTGCGCGTTCCCGGGGCGTACGTCCTTGGCCCAGGGGGTGGTGAGGTCGTACTCCGAGGTGTTGGGCCCGCTGCTCCAGAAGGCCGCGACGGGCTTGCCCTGCTCGGCGGCGAGGCCGCCGGCGCCGTCGTAGCGCAGATCGGCGGAGCCGCCCTTGCCGACGACCGGTTCCTTGAGGGTGACCAGCAGCCGTCTGGCGTCCTCGGGGTCGCGTTTCACACTCCCCAGCGGCCAGGCGGCGCCGCCGATGACCGCGCTGAGATGGGAGGCGAGCCCGGCGGGCGGGGCGGCGAGCTTCTGGACGAAGTCGAGCCGCAGGGTGCGGCCGTCCGGCAGTACGGTGGCGGCGGTGGCGCCGTCGTACGCGAAGCCGTCGGGCAGCCGGAACGCGGACTGGGGCACCGGCCGCTTGCTGCCGCCGGGCTCGGTCCACCTCAGACGCAGGCTGGAGCCTCCGTAGTGCTCGAAGTACTCCACCTTGATGTCGTAGGCGCGGTCCGCGGTGAGCTCGACGGGCGGGGAGGTCTGCTCCTTGTCCCAGTCGTCGACCCAGTGGTCGATGGCGATCCGGCCGTCGATCCAGAGCCGGAATCCGTTGTCGCCGATCATCGAGAAGGTGTGCGGGCCGGTGGTGGCCGGAACGATCTTCCCGGTCCAGCGCACGCTGACATCGTCGGCCTGCCCGGTGGCGGCCGTCAGCCGCGATTCCAGGTTGGCGAAGTCGATGGACGGATCGAACCCGGTGGCCTTGAGTTCATGGAAGTCGAAGGCTCCGGGGGCGGAATGGGTGTAGTACTCGCCCTTGAGCCCATGGGCCTCGGCCGTGTCGTCGGCGGCGGAGGCCGCCGGGACCGCGGTGAGTCCCGCGAAGCCCAGAACGGCGGCGAGCAAGAGGGCCAGTTTTCTTCGGATGCGCACATGTCCTCCTGTGAGCTGAGGGTGGCGGCTCGTTGCGACAGTCTGTACAACGTTGGAAGGAACGGCAGTTGGCATGACAACATGCCGTTCCGCCCGCTGTCCAGAGTCAGGACAGAGCCGGGCCGGCGCCATGCGATGCGCATCGGCGTACGAACAGGACACGGGGCGAGCCGGCGGGCCCGCCCCGGAGGGGAAGTGCGGGTGTCCGTCAGCCTCAAGGACGTCGCGGAACGAGCGGGCGTCTCCATCAAGACCGTCTCGAATGTGGTCAACAACTACCGCCATGTCACCCCGGCGATGCGGGCCAGGGTGCAGCGGGCGATCGACGAGCTGGGCTACCGGCCGAATCTGACGGCACGTCATCTGCGGAAGGGCCGTACGGGCATCCTCGCGCTGGCGGTGCCCGAGCTGGGCAACCCGTACTTCGCCGAACTGGCGGGCGCGGTCATCGATGTGGCCGCCGAGCACGAGTACACCGTGCTGCTCGACCACACCGGGGGCCGCCGGGAAAAGGAGATCCTGGTCAGCCAGGGCTTCCGGGCGCGGGTCATCGACGGGCTGATCCTGAGCCCCATCGAGCTGGAACGGGA
The DNA here is from genome assembly GCF_042790125.1 of Streptomyces scopuliridis. GTDB lineage: Bacteria > Actinomycetota > Actinomycetes > Streptomycetales > Streptomycetaceae > Streptomyces > Streptomyces scopuliridis_A. The sequence goes on along the minus strand of NZ_JBHTZS010000003.1, from coordinate 90,024 downwards.
GGACCTGCTCGGCCGCGACCACGACGCGCCGCTCGTGCTGCTCGGCGAGCGGGAGTACGACCTGCCGTACGACCACATCGCGATCGACAATGTCGCGGCGGCCAGGTCCGCGATCCGGCATCTGCTCGCCATGGGCCGTTCGAGGATCGCCTTTCTGGGCGCGCGGACCGACCGGGTCAATGAGCCCTCGCATCTGCGACTGCGCGGCTGGCGCGCGGAGTTGACCGATGCCGGACTGCCCGCGCCGGACTCGATGATCGCGCGGACGGGGGGCTGGGACCACCCGGACGGCGCGGCCGCGATGGCCCGGCTGCTGGACTCCGGGGTGCTGCCGGACGCGGTCTTCGCGTACAACGACCTGATCGCCATCGGCGCGATGCGGGTGCTGTCGGAGCGCGGGCTGCGGATTCCCGGGGATGTCGCGGTGGTGGGCTTCGACGACATCATCGAGGGCCGCTACGGCGCGGTGACGCTGACCACGATCTCGCCCGACAAACAGACCATCGCCCGGCTCGCCGTGCGGTCGGTGGTGGAGCGGCTGCGGAGGACGCCGAACACCGCGGACGGCCGGCAGCCCCCTGCCGGGGCCGGCACCTTCGAGACCACGCGCGCGCGTGAACTCCGCGCCGATTTCCGCCTGGTGGAGCGGGAGAGCACGGTCGGCAGAGGGTGACCACAGCGGCTCCCGGTCCGGCGCGCGAGACCCCGGGCCCGTACCGTCGAGCGCCTCGCGCGCGGGGCGGGGCCCGAAGCCGCCGTGCGGCCGTGAGCCTCAGGCGACCACCTGGCCCTTGCCCAGGGCGATGATCCCGTTCTTGGAGACCGTGTACAGCTCCTGGTCGCGGGCCGGGTTGACGCCGATCGTCGCGCCCGGGGGTACGTGCACGTTCTTGTCGAGGATCGAGCCGCGCACCACCGCCCCGCGTCCCACCCGTACGTTGTCGTGCAGCACGGAGCCCTGCACCACCGCGCCCTCCGCCACCACCACGCCCGGGGAGAGCACCGAGCGGGTGACCTGGCCGCGGATGACGCAGCCGGGGGCGACGATCGACTCGCTCGCGATGCCGCCCGAGACGAAGCGGGCGGGCGGGAGTTGGCCGGGGTGGGTGTAGATGGGCCAGCGGCGGTTGTCGAGGTCGAAGGCGGGGTGGTGCGAGATCAGGTCCATGTGGGCGTCGTAGTACGAGTCGAGCGTGCCCACGTCCCGCCAGTAGCCGTGCTCGCGCGGGGACTCGCCCGGTACGTGGTTGTCCTGGAAGTCATAGACCTGGGCCATGCCCCGCTCGGTGAGCATCGGCAGGATCGAACCGCCCATGTCGTGCACGGAGTTGTCGTCCTCGGCGTCCCGGTGCAGGGCGTCGACCAGGACCTTCGTGGTGAAGAGATAGTTGCCCATCGAGGCGAACACCCGCTCGGGGTCGCCGGGCAGGCCGGGCGGGTCGGCCGGTTTCTCCAGGAAGCCCCGTACCTGCGTGCCGTCCGCGGCGGGGGTGATGACGCCGAAGGACGAGGCCTCGGCGCGCGGCACCCTGATGCCGGCGACGGTGACGCCCGCGCCGTTCTCGATGTGCTGCCCGAGCATCTGCCGGGGGTCCATCCGGTACACATGGTCGGCGCCGAACACCGCTATGTAGTCCGGCTGTTCGTCATGGACGAGGTTGAGGGACTGGAGGATCGCGTCCGCGCTGCCCAGATACCAGCGCGGTCCGAGGCGCTGCTGCGCGGGGACCGGGGTCACATAGTTGCCGAGCAGGCTGGACATCCGCCAGGTGGTGCTGACATGGCGGTCCAGTGAGTGCGACTTGTACTGCGTGAGCACGCAGATGCGCAGGATGTCGGCGTTCACGAGATTCGAGAGGACGAAGTCGACGAGGCGGTACGTACCGCCGAAGGTCACCGCCGGTTTGGCCCGGTCCGCGGTGAGTGGCAGCAGGCGCTTGCCCTCCCCGCCGGCCAGTACGATCCCCAGCACCGAAGGTCCACCGCGCATGGCCGCTCCCTCTGTTCGGACCTGTTCCGGATCCGTTCCGCACCTATTCGGACGTGAGTAGCTCCTCGTACACCGCGTACGTACGGCGGGCCACCTGGTCCCAGCCGAATTCCCGCACCGCACGCCGCCGGCCGGCCTCCCCCATCCGGGCCGCCGACTCCGGATCGTCGAGCACGCGGTTGAGCGCTTCGGTGAGGCCCGACTCGAAGGCTTCCGGGTGGCGTTCGTCGTACGGCACGAGCAGGCCCGTACCGCCGTCGTCCACGACCTCGGGGATTCCGCCCACCGCCGAGGCGACGACGGCCGTGCCGCACGCCATCGCCTCCAGATTGACGATGCCGAGCGGCTCGTACACCGAGGGGCAGGCGAACACCGCCGCGTGGGTGAGGAGTTGGATCACCTCGGGGCGCGGCAGCATCTCCGGGATCCAGTGCACACCGTCGCGCGTCCGCCCCAGCTCCTCGACCAGCTCACGGAACTCCGCGCCGATCTCGGGGGTGTCCGGGGCGCCCGCGCACAGCACCAGCTGGGCGCCGGGGTCGAGGGCGCGGGCGGCGCGCAGCAGATGCGGGACGCCCTTCTGGCGGGTGATACGGCCGACGAAGAGCACGAACGGGCGGTCGGGGTCGATGCCGATCCGGTCCAGCACGGCGGTCCCCCGGTCCGGGCGGTAGAGGCGGGTGTCGATGCCGTTGTGGACGACCCGCACCCTGTCCGGGTCGAGCGTGGGGTAGCAGGCGAGGATGTCGTCGCGCATGCCCCGGGAGACGGCGATGACGGCGTCCGCGCCCTCGACGGCCGTGCGCTCGGCCCAGCTGGAGAGGGCGTAACCGCCGCCGAGCTGCTCGGCCTTCCAGGGGCGCAGCGGCTCCAGGGAGTGCGCGGTCATCACATGCGGGATGCCGTACAGCAGCTTGGCGACATGGCCCGCGAGATTGGCGTACCAGGTATGGGAGTGGACCAGTTCGCGGCCCTCCAGGGCGGCGGCCATCGCCAGGTCCACCGAGAAGGTGCGCAGCGCGTCATTGGCTCCGTCGAGTCCGGCGGCGGTCCGGTGGCGCACCACCCCGGGCGCGGGCTCCGCGTCGCCGCCCCAGCAGTGCACTTCCAGCTCGGTCAGGGCACGCAACTCCCGTGCCAGGAACTCCACATGGACGCCGGCGCCGCCGTAGACCTCCGGCGGATACTCGCGGGTGAGCAGACCGATTCTCACGCCATCCCCCCGTCCTCGCCCGGCGATCGCAGCCCTGTCATGGTCACCCGGAAACCGTCCGTGCGGAAGACCGCCGTGGTGGCCGGTCGAAGACGCAGTCCCCGCAGAGCCCGCCCGACGGGCACCGGTAGTAGAGACAGCAGCTGCGCCGGCGGAACGATCCGGCCACCGGCCCGCCCGTGCCGCGCAGGTCCGGGTGGGCGAAGAGCTCGGCGGCCAGCGCCCCGGCCCGTTCCGCCGCGTCCGGCCTGCCGTTCGCCGCACCCCAGACGGTCAGCTCCCGTACGGCTCCGGCGAGCGCGGAGCCGGCGTTTCCCCACAGCAGCCGGGGCGAGATCCGGCCATCGCGCCGCAGGGCCTCGGCGAGCGGGACGAGATGGCCGTACTGCACCACCTCGCGCACGGCCCCGGCGGTGCCGGGCAGCGCGCGCGGACCGGTCAGCAGGAGGTCGTCCGGTGAGGTCGCCTCCGGGTCCCAGTGCAGGCGGCGCGGGTCCAGATCGGGGACCGTGTCCGCCAGGACCGCGCCGCCGAGCGCGATCGACCAGAGCCGGGCGGCGAGGCCGAGGTGCGCCACGGAGGCGCCGATCCTGCGCTCGGGCGCGCCCAGCCGGGCGGCGACCCTGTCGACGCGGGCGGTGAGCCGGGCGATGTCGCCCGCGTACACCCGGGCCAGCGGAACATGGCCGGCGGCGGGAATTCCCGTGCGCAGGGCGAAGAATCCGCCCACGGCGGCGACCCGTGTCAAGACGGGCTCCACGGCCCGCGCCACGGCAGGCTCCAGGTCCGCCGGCCCGATCCGGTCCGTACCGTCCACCCGGTCCATCCCGCCCCTCCCCTCGATAGGACTACATCCGTCCCCACTCTGTACTACGACAGCAGTACGCCGGAATGACCTCTCCAGGACGACGCCGAAATCACGCCGTCGAGAGATCGTGGCCCCATGAGTGCACTCGCGCTGTCCGTGCTGTTGTCCCTGGTCTCGGCGGTGGTCTACGCCGCCGGAGCGATCCTCCAGGAACGCGTCGCGACGGACACCCCCGACCGGCCGTACGCACCCCTGCACCACGGGGTGTGGTGGGCCGCGGTGGCCCTGAACGGCCTGGGCGCGGTGCTGCATGTGGTCGCGCTGGCGTACGGACCGCTCAGCCTGGTCCAGCCGCTCGGTGCGCTCACGATCGTCTTCGCGCTGCCCATGGCGGCGCTCTTCGTCGGCCGCGGGGCCGGGCACACCGCCTGGCGTGGCGCGATCATGGCGTCCGTGGGGCTGGCCGGACTGCTGGCGCTCACCGACGGCGCCGACTCCCGGTCGCCGGCCGGCGGGGAGCGGCTGGTGCTGGCCGCCGCCACCTTCGGCGCCGTGGGGCTGCTCTTCCTGGTCGCGCAGGTGGTGGGGCGCCCGGTCGTACGGAGCATGCTGCTGGCGGGCGCGGCCGGTGCCGCGTTCGGGATCGCCTCGGTCTTCACCAAGACCGTCGCCGTGGACTGGACCTCGGAGGCGCCGACCGCGCAGGCGCCGGACCTGGCGGTGATCGCGGTCCTCGCGGCCTGCGGGCTGCTGCTCTCGCAGGCCGCCTACCGGGGCGCGGGGCTGACCGCGCCACTGGCCACGGTGACCGTCGTCAATCCGGTGGTGGCCGCGGCCGTGGGACTCACGCTCTTCGACGAGCGGTTCCGGTACGACGTGCTCGGTACGGTCCTGGCGCTGGGCTCGGGTGTGGTCGCGGCGGGCGGGCTGATCCTGCTCACCACCGAGCGTCTGACCGCACAGACAGTACGGACACCCGAGGCACGGCAGCACACGGCAGGGTCACCGGCGGCGCGGCCCTCGTCATGGGACCGCCCGCCGGACGACGCCGAGGCCCCGTCAGATCCTGACGCCGCGCTCCCGCAGGTAGGCGAGGGGGTCGATGTCGGATCCGTACCCCGGCCCCGTACGCATCTCGAAGTGGAGATGCGGTCCGGTGCTGTTGCCGGTGGATCCTGACCGGGCGATGCGCTGGCCGCTGCCGACCTGCTGGCCCTCGCGCACATTGAGCGCCGAGAGATGCGCGTACTGGCTGTACTTGCCGTCGCCGTGCCGGATGACGACCTGATAGCCGTACGACCCCTCCCAGCCGGCCGAGACCACATGACCGGCGGCGACGGCCTTCACCGACGTGCCGGTGGGGACCGGGAAGTCCACGCCCGTGTGATAGCCGCTGGCCCAGGAGCCGGACTGGCGGTACTGCGTGCCGGTGGAGGCGGAGACCGGGGCGGTGGCCCCGCTCGTCTTCTGCTTCTCGGCGCGGACGGGCGTCTTGGTCTGCTCGTGCTTCTCCGTCTGCTGGGGCTTCTCGGTCTCCTTGGCCTTCTCCGCCTGCTGGGGCTTCTCGGCTTCCTTGGGCTTCTCCGCCTGCTTCGCCGGGGCGGCGGGCTCGGGCCGGGCGACGGGCTTCGTCGTCTGCTTCGGCTTCTCGGCCGGGGCGGGCTTCGCCTGGGGCCGAGCGGGGGCACTGCCCTTCGGCGGCGCCTGGACGTGCAGGACGAGCTTCTGGCCGGGGAAGATCAGGTCGGGGTCGCTGCCGATGAGCCGGCGGTTCTCCTCGTACAGCCGCTGCCAGCCGCCCTTGACCGACTCGTCGACGGCGATCTGGGAGAGCGAGTCGCCACGGGCGACGGTGTAGCCCTCGCGCTGGGTCGGCACGGAGGTGGGCGACGCCTTCTCACGCGCGACCGGTGCGGTCTTCGTCCGGATCGGGCCGCTGGTCTTCTGGGTCGCCGTGCGGGGCGCGTTCGCGGCGTCACGGGCCTGGTCCGGCGTGATGTCCGGCGCGTCGCCGCCCCGGGCCAGTCCGGCGCGGGCCGAGCAGGCGGGCCAGGCTCCGGGGCCCTGCCCCTTGAGCACCTTCTCCGCGACGGCGATCTGCTGGTCCTTGGTCGCGAGGTCGGCGCGCGGGGCATAACTCCCGCCGCCGTACGCCTCCCAGGTGGACTGGGTGAACTGGAGCCCGCCGAAGTGGCCGTTACCGTTGTTGATCTGCCAGTTGTTGGTCGACTCGCAGGCCGCGACCTTCTCCCAGACGTCGACCGAGGCCGCGTGCGCCGTACCCGCGGCGATGAACGGCAGCGCCATCCCCGCGCCGCCGGCTGTCACAGTCAGGGACGCGCGGTTGATACGGCTCGGCTGGTATCGGCGGTGCCGACCGGTTGCGGCCATGGCTGGGCTCCCCCACTGGCTGTAGGACATGTCACAGGCGGCCAACTTAGAGGCTTGTCACAGACCATGACAAGACCTCAGCTACTCCCCGGCCGCCCCTGAGCACTCAGCGTGCCATCCCGGACCCGGCCGCGTCTCAAGGAGCCGCATATTGGGGGCCGTTGACATGGCCGGCCGGGTCCGGGGAATCTGTGCGAAGGAAGCGGGAGAGCGCTCTCCCATCGCGCGAAGGGGGCAGGCATGGGCGGGGCGGGTACGGACGGGGCGAGCACGGACGGGGCGGGTATGACCGACGAGGAGATCGGTCATCTGCTGGAGAAGCTGGATCTCGGACAGAAGGTGCGGTTGCTGACGGGCGCGAGCAGCTGGCGCACACACGCCGAACCGGCCATCGCACTGCGGGCGCTCACCTTCTCCGACGGGCCGGCGGGGGTACGCGGCGAGGCCTGGGACGAACGGGACACCTCGCTCGTCCTGCCCTCCCCCACCGCGCTCGCCGCCGCCTGGGACGACGAGCTGGTCGGCGAACTGGGCGGGCTGCTCGCCGCGGAGGCCCGGCGCAAGGGCGTCGACGTCCTGCTCGCGCCCACCCTCAATCTGCACCGGTCACCGCTCGGCGGGCGGCACTTCGAGTGCTTCTCCGAGGACCCGCTGCTCACGGGCCGCACCGGCGCCGCGTTCATCGGCGGCGTCCAGTCCGGCGGCGTCGCGGCCACCGCCAAGCACTTCGTCGCCAACGACGCGGAGACCGACCGGCTCACCGTGGACGTGCGGGTGGACGAACAGACACTGCGCGAGGTCTATCTCGCCCCCTTCGAGGCCGCCGTGGAAGCCGGTGTCCGGGCGGTGATGTCCGCGTACAACCGGGTCAACGGCGTCACGATGACAGCGGCGCCGCTGCTGGAACGGCCGCTCAAGAGCGAGTGGGGCTTCGACGGGCCGGTCGTCTCCGACTGGGGCGCGGTGCGCTCCCCGCTCGACACGGCCCGCGCCGCGCAGGACCTGGCCATGCCGGGCCCCGACGGTCCATGGGCCGAGGGGCTGCGTAACGCCGTGGAGCAGGGGCTCGTCCCCGGGGAACGGATCGACGACAAGGTACGGCGGCTGCTGCGGCTGGCCGACCGGGTGGGCGCCCTGGGCGATCCGCCCCGGGTCCGGCGGCCGGCCGCCACATCCGGGGCACGGCCCCGCGCGCTGCTGCGCCGGGCGGTGGCCGCCGGCACCGTCCTGCTGCGCAATGACGGGGAGTTGCTGCCCCTCGACCCCGCGCGGCTGCGCTCCGTCGCGGTCGTCGGGACGCATGCCGCGGCGGTACGGATCCAGGGCGGCGGCAGCGCGGAGGTGTTCCCCGCCTCACTGGTCTCGCCGCTGGACGGCATCCGGGCGGCCCTGGCCGGGACCGCGGAGGTGACGTACTCCCCCGGCCTGCCTCCGGGCGCGCTGCCCCGGCCGCTGGACCCGGTACGCACCGACGGGCCGTCCACCCGTGATCCGGTCAGTGGTGAACCGGGCGTGCGGGTGAGGCTGTTGGACGCGGACGGCGGCGAACTCCACGCGGAGCACCGGCTGTCCGGCCGGATCGTGGAACCGGCCAGGGTGGCGGGCGCGGAGACCGTGGAGATCCGGGCCCTGATCCGGCCCCGCGAGGGCGGCGAGTGGACGCTCGCGGTCGGCGGCTGGGGGGCGCTCTCCCTCACTGTCTCGGGCCGGGTCCTGCTGTCCGGCACGTTCCCGCTGGACTCCGACGATCCGGCCCGGGTCCATGTCGCCCCGCCGTACCGGTCCGTACGTACCGCACTGGCCGCCGGAGAGGAGGTGGAGGTGGTCGCCCGACGCGGACTCGCCCCCGGCACCGGTGTGGCGACGGTCCTGGCCGCGGCCCCGCCCCCGGGCGACGCCGCGACGGCGCTCGCCTCGGCCGTCGCCGCTGCCCGGGACGCGGACGCCGCCGTGGTCGTCGTGGGCACCACCGAGGAGAGCGAGTCGGAGGGCCGCGACCGCGACACGCTCCGACTGCCCGATGGTCAGGACGCGTTGGTACGGTCTGTCGTCCGCGCCAATCCCCGTACGGTCGTGATCCTCAATACGGGCGGCCCCGTCACCGTCCCCTGGCGCGCCGAGGTGCCCGCGCTGCTGCTCGCGTGGTTCCCGGGGCAGGAGGCCGGGGACGGGCTGGCCGACGTCCTGTTCGGCCGCGCCGAGCCGGGCGGCCGGCTGCCCACCACCTGGGCGGCGGCCGAGGAGGATGTGCCCGTACTGCGCACCCGTCCGGACGAGCGGGGTCAACTCCGCTACGTCGAAGGCCCGTTCATCGGCTATCGCGCGTGGCTGCGCTCGGGCGCCTCTCCCGCCTACTGGTTCGGCCACGGTCTGGGCTACACCGGCTGGTCGTACGGGGCGATGGAAGCGCCGTCCGAGGTGATCGCGGGTCAGCCCTTCGACGTACGGATACGGCTGCGCAACACAGGCCGCAGACGGGGCCGCGAGGTGGTCCAGCTCTATCTCGCCGGGCCCTCGGCCACGGGTGAACCACCGGTGCGACGGCTCGTCGGATACGCGGCGGTCGTCGCGGATCCGGGCGAGGAGGTCGTCGCGGTGGTACGGGTGGGCGGCCGGGCGACGGAGCGCTGGTCGGCGGAGCGCCACCGCCGCGAGTCCGCGCCGGGCGAACTGCTGCTGCGCGGCGGCCGGTCGGCCGGAGATCTGCCGCTCAGCGCGGTGATCACGGCGTGCGCGCCTCCCGGACGGTGACCGGGGCGACCACGGAGAGCGCTCTCCGCTGATGCTATAAATGGGGGCATGACGGAAGACCCGAGACCGGCCGGTTCACCCACGCTGGAGGATGTGGCGCGAGCCGCCGGTGTCTCCCGCGCCACGGTCTCACGGGTCGTCAACGGGGTCCGCAATGTCGATCCGGTGATACAGGAGTCCGTACGGAAGGCGGTGGCCGCGACCGGCTACACCCCGAACCGCGCGGCCCGCTCCCTGGTGACCCGTCGTACGGACGCGATCGCCCTGGTGGTCTCGGGCGCCGGGGCCGATCCGACCGCGGAGGGCGAGACCGGCGGCGGGCACCGGGCCGGATCGGCCGGCGCCGCGCACGAGCCCGAAGAGCCCGACGGCGGGGCCGGATCCTCCTTCACCGCCCAGGTCTTCGCCGACCCGTTCTTCGGCCGGGTGGTGACGGGGGTCGTCAACTACCTCCGGCCGCGCGGGATGTACCCGGTGCTGATGTTCGCCGAGACCTCGCGCGCCCGCGACGAGGTCGTCGCGTATCTCCGTCAGGGCAGCGCCGATGGCGCCCTGGTCGTGTCGACCCATGCCGACGATCCGCTGCCCGCCCTGATCACGGACGCCGGGCTGCCCGCCGTTCTGTACGCGCGCCCCTCCCGGCCCACCCGGATCAGCTATGTCGATCTCGCGCACCAGGACGGCGCGCGGCTGGCCGCCGAACATCTGCTGGCGCGCGGCTGCCGCCGGATCGCCACGATCACCGGCCCACTGGACGTACCCGCGGGGCAGGACAGGCTGGCGGGTTTCCGCGACACGATGGCGCGCGCCGGACAGCCGTACCTCCCGCTGGCCGAGGGCCGGTTCACCCAGGAGAGCGGGGAGACGGCCATGGCCCGGCTGCTGGCCGAACACCCGGATCTGGACGGGGTGTTCGCGGCGAACGACCTGATGGCGGTGGGTGCCTGCCATGTACTGCGGGAGCACGGCAGGAGGGTGCCCGAGGATGTGGCGGTGGTCGGGTTCGACGACAGCAGCGCCGCCGTCGCGTGCCGGCCGCCGCTGACCACCGTCCGGCAGCCGGTGGAGGAGATGGCGGCGGAGATGGCCCGGCTGCTGCTCGACCGGCTCGCCGGGTCGGACCGCGCGGTGACGTCGGTGATCTTCGAACCGTCGCTGGTGGTACGGGGATCGGCCTGACGCTCCGCGTACGTACCCGGGCATCCCGCTCGGCCCGGATACCGGTCGGCCCGGGGCCGGTTGAGCCCGGGGCCGGTTCAAGCCCCAGGCCGGATTCAAGCCCGGGGCCGCTTCAACCCAAGGGCCGGTTCAGCCCAGGAGCGCGTCCGTCATGAGGGCTCCCCCGACGTGGCGGAAGCCGCGGAGGAGGCGGAGGCACGCCGCCAGCGCCGCGGCGCCGCCGCCCCGCCCGGCTCCGCCGACCCCGCCTGACCGGGGACGCTCCGGTGGCTCCCGCCCCGGGCGAGGAACGCGGCGAGCGGCAGCGTGGCCGCGCCGACCGTGACCGCGTCCGGGCCCAGTTCGCCCAGTTCGATCGTGGTACGCGCCGCCGCGTGGCCCAGCGCGTACTGCTCCGCGTGGCGCCTGATCGCGGGCAGCAGACGCGGGCCGATGAGCAGCCCGGCCCAGCCGCCGAGCAGGATGCGCTCGGGCAGGAACAGATTGATCAGATCGCCGACGGCCGCGCCCAGGCATTCGGCGGTGTCGTCCAGGAGCGAGACGGCCAGCGGGTCGGGCGGGGGACCTCCGGGTCCGGGGAAGGCCGCGACCAGCAGGGCGGCGATCGCGGTCTCGTCGTCCGCGTCCTCGGGGAGCGAGCCGCCCGCCTCGGACCAGCGTTCGCGCAGCGCCTCCGCTCCGGCGTACGCCTCCAGACAGCCGATGGAGCCGCAGCGGCAGCGACGGCCGCGCATCCGCACGGTGGTGTGGCCCCATTCGAGGGCACTGCCCCGGCCGCTCTCCTCGATCAGGGCGCCGCCATGGATGACGCTCGCGCCGATACCGGAGCCGATGAGCGCGATGACGGCGGTGCCCGCGCCCCGGCCGCCGCCGAACCACATCTCGGCCTGGCCGAGGGTCTTGGCGCCGTTGTCGATGAACAGCGGTACGTCGGAGGGGACTTCGAGGACGGCACGGAGCAGCTTCTCGAAGGGCACCGCGTGCCAGCCGATGGTGGGGCCGTGGACCGTGGCTCCGGCCGGGCCGCCGCGTTCGATGATGCCGGGGACTCCGATGCCGATGCCGAGGAGCCGCTCCGGGTCGGCCCCGGCGTCGCGCAGCACATCGGAGACGCCGATACGGACGTGGTTCACGATGCGTTCGACGTCGTAGCCGTGCCGGGCGGGGCCCAGCAGCCGTTCGGTGCGGGCCAGTTCGGTGAGCGACAGGTCGAACAGCTCGACCCGGACGCGGGTCTCGCCGATGTCGATGCCGATGAGCAGGCCGCCGCCGGGGGCGACCCGGAGCAGGGTACGGGGACGGCCGCCGTCGGAATCGACCACGCCGGCTTCTTCCAGCAGGCCCTCGGCGGCCAGTTCCGCGACGACGTTGCTGATGGATCCTGAACTCAGACCGGTGGCGGGTCCGAGCTCCTGGCGGCTCAGCGGACCGTCGAAATACAACCGTTGCACAACCCGGGCACGGTTCCCCCTGCGCAGGTCACGCACCGTCCGTCTGCTGCGTTCTGCCATGTCGCTCCTTCCCTGGACGCAACATACCCCGGTCACAGACCTTGACGCGACCTTCGCTCACCTCTTAAATCACGTCCTAAATTAAGTCATGGAGGCCGTTCGACTCTCGAACGCAGCCATCCCCGGAAAGGGGCCACCTCACATGCGCACAGTCAGAGCCGCAGCAGCCCTCGCCCTCGCCGGTGCACTCACCGCCGTCGCCGGATGCGGCGGAGGCTCCTCGTCCGGCGGCGGTGGCAGCAACGAGTCACCGAAGACCCTCACCTACTGGGCGTCCAACCAGGGGCCGAGCATCGAGGCGGACAAGAAGATACTGACCCCCGAACTGAAGAAGTTCGAGCAGGAAACCGGCATCAAGGTCAAGCTGGAGGTCGTTCCCTGGGCCGATCTGCTCAACCGGATCCTCGCCGCCACCACCTCGGGACAGGGCCCCGACGTGCTGAACATCGGCAACACCTGGTCGGCCTCGCTCCAGGCCACCGGCGCGCTGCTGCCGTGGGACGAGAAGAACTTCGACGCGATCGGCGGCCGGGACCGGTTCGTCGACTCGGCGGTCGCCTCGGCCGGCGCGGAGGGTCAGGACCCCTCCGCCGTGCCGCTGTACTCGCTGGCGTACGCGCTCTATTACAACAAGAAGATGTTCGCCGACGCCGGGATCTCACAGCCGCCGGCCACCTGGGACCAGCTGATCGCCGACGGCAAGAAGATCTCCAAGGACGGCAAGTGGGCGCTCGGCGCGGAGGGCGCCAACCTCTCGAACAACATCCACCAGGTCTTCGCCCTCGGTAAGCAGCACGGCGCGGACTTCTTCGACACGGCGGGCAAGCCGACCTTCACCTCCGACGGCGCCGTCGCCGCCGTGAAGCAGTACGTCGATTTCATGGCGAAGGACAAGATCATCGCTCCGGGCAACGCGGAGTACGCCCAGAACCAGTCCCTCCAGGACTTCGCCAAGGGCAGGACGGCCATGGTCCTGTGGCAGGCCGCGGCCTCGACCTTCGCCTCCCAGGGCATGAAGCCCGAGGACTGGGGCGTGGCGCCCGTACCGGTCCCGTCCGGCACCCCCGGCACCGGCCAGAACGTCAACTCCATGGTCGCCGGCATCAATATCGCGGTGTTCAACAACACCAAGAACATCGACGGCGCGAAGAAGTTCGTGAAGTTCATGACGAGCGACGCCGAGCAGAAGCTGCTGAACAAGACGTACGGCTCCGTGCCGCCCGTCAAGGCCGCGCAGGACGACCCGGCGTTCTCCGCCTCGGACGTGAAGGTGCTCCGCGACACGCTGGCCACCAGCGCCGCGCCGCTCCCCCAGGTCGCGAACGAGTCACAGTTCGAGACGACCGTCGGCACGGCCGTCAAGGGGTTGTTCGCCGACGCCGCGGCGGGCAAGCCGGTGACCACCGAATCCGTCAAGGCGGCCCTCACCAAGGCCCAGCAGCAGATGACGCAGTGAGGCCCTCCCCATGACCGCCACCGTGACACCCAGCAGTGGGCACAGGGCGGGCGATACGGAGAGGACGGACAGCGGGGGTGCGCGCGGACGACGTCTGCCGCGCATCCCCGAGCGGATCCGTCAGGGCGGTCTGCCCTACCTCCTGCTGCTGCCCGCCGTCGTGCTCGAACTGCTCATCCACCTCATCCCGATGGTGATCGGGATCTGGGTGAGCTTCCGGCAGCTCACCCAGTTCTTCATCCGGAACTGGGGCAACTCCCCCTTCGCCGGCTTCGACAACTACCGGATCGCCATCTACTTCGACGCCCCGATCGGCCAGGCACTGCTCCAGTCGTTCCTGGTGACCTGTGCCTTCACCGTGCTCTCCGTCGGGCTGTCCTGGCTGTTCGGGGTGACGGCGGCGATCATGCTCCAGGAGAACTTCCGCGGCCGGAGCGTTCTGCGGACGGTCTTCCTCATCCCGTACGCCCTGCCCGTGTACGCGGCGGTGATCACCTGGGCGTTCATGTTCCAGCACGACAACGGCCTCATCAATCACGTGCTGCACGACCAGCTCGGCCTCACCGGCACACCGTCGTTCTGGCTGATCGGCAACAACAGCTTCATCGCGCTGGTCGTCGTCTCGCTCTGGAAGTCCTGGCCCTTCGCGTTCCTGATGCTGATGGCGGCGCTCCAGAACATCCCGCGTGATCTCTACGAGGCCGCCTCCATCGACGGAGCGGGCATCTGGCAGCAGATCCGCGGCATCACACTGCCGTCGCTGCGCCCGGTCAACCAGGTGCTGGTGCTCGTGCTGTTCCTGTGGACGTTCAACGACTTCAACACGCCGTATGTGCTGTTCGGCAAGTCGGCGCCGGAAGCGGCGGACCTGATCTCGATCCATATCTACCAGTCGTCGTTCGTCACCTGGAACTTCGGCTCGGGATCCGCGATGTCCGTTCTGCTGCTGCTCTTCCTGCTGCTGGTCACGGCGGTCTATCTGTTCCTCACCTCCCGGGGAAGGAAGGGCTCGGATGTCTAGGCTCAGGTCTCCCATCGCGCCGCCGCGGTCGTTCATCTGGACGCGCCGCGTCGTACTGACGGCGCTGGCGGCCTTCGCGCTGCTGCCCGTCTATGTGATGGTCAGCAGCTCGCTCAAGCCGCTCCAGGACGTCTCGGGGACGTTCCAGTGGTTCCCGACGAATCTGACGATCCGCCCGTACTTCGACATCTGGACGACCGTCCCGCTCGCCAAGTACTTCGTGAACTCGCTGATCGTGGCGGGTTCGGCGACCGTGCTGTCCGTGGTGATCGCGGTGTTCGCCGCGTACGCGGTGAGCCGCTACCGCTTCCGCGGCAAGCGCGTCTTCACCGTAGCGGTGCTCTCCACCCAGATGTTCCCCGGCATCCTCTTCCTGCTCCCGCTGTTCCTGATCTTCGTGAACATCGGGAACAGCACGGGCGTCGAGCTGTACGGCTCGCGCGGCGGTCTGATCCTCACCTATCTGACGTTCTCGCTGCCGTTCTCCATCTGGATGCTGATCGGATACTTCGACTCCATCCCGCGAGAGCTCGACGAGGCGGCCATGGTGGACGGCTGCGGACCCATCCGCGCCCTGTTCCGTGTGGTGGTGCCCGCCGCGGTCCCCGGGATCGTCGCCGTCGCCGTCTACGCGTTCATGACCGCGTGGGGCGAAGTCCTCTTCGCCTCCGTCATGACCAACGACACCACCAGGACCCTCGCCGTCGGTCTCCAGGGCTACGCCACCCAGAACGACGTCTACTGGAACCAGATCATGGCCGCTTCGCTGGTCGTCAGCGTGCCGGTGGTCGTCGGATTCCTCCTTCTCCAGCGCTACCTCGTCGCCGGCCTGACCGCGGGCGCCGTGAAGTGACCCCTCCAGAAAGGCAGTCCGTGAACGACCTCAACGCCCTTCCCCACGACTTCACCTGGGGCGTCGCCACCGCCGCGTACCAGATCGAGGGAGCCGTGGCCGAGGACGGCCGTGCCCCCTCGATCTGGGACACGTTCTCGCACACCCCCGGCACGATCGACAACAACGACAACGGTGATGTGGCCTGTGACCACTACCACCGTGTGCCCGAGGACATCGGGCTGATGAAGCGGCTCGGTGTGGACGCGTACCGCTTCTCGCTCGCCTGGCCGCGTGTCGTCCCCGGCGGCGACGGGCCGGTGAACCGGGCCGGCCTGGACTTCTACGACCGGCTGGTGGACGGCCTGCTGGACGCGGGCATCACACCGTTCGCCACGCTCTACCACTGGGACCTGCCGCAGGCGCTCCAGGACCGGGGCGGCTGGCCGGTTCGGGACACCGCCGAGCACTTCGCGCGGTACGCGTCGGTCGTCGCCGAGCGTCTGGGCGACCGGGTGAAGGACTGGGCGACCCTCAACGAGCCGCTGTGCTCGTCATGGATCGGCCATCTCGAAGGCACGATGGCGCCGGGGATCACCGATCTCACGGCGGCCGTGCACACCTCGTTCCATCTCCATCTCGGACACGGTCTGGCGGTACAGGCGCTCCGCGCGGCCTCCTCGGACGCCCGGGTCGGCATCGTCAACAACCTCAGCCCGATCGAGCCGGCGAGCGACAGCGAGGCCGACCGCGCGGCGGCGGTACGGGCCGACGGCCACACCAACCGCTGGTGGCTCGACCCGATCCACGGCCGTGGCTATCCGCGGGACATGCTCGATCTGTACGGCGTGGAGCTGCCCGCGCGGCCGGGCGATCTGGAGACCATCGCGGCGCCGCTGGACTGGCTGGGGCTGAACTACTACTTCCGCCAGATCGTGCGGGACGACCCCACCGGGGCGGCCCCGTTCGCCCGGCAGGTCGACGTACCGGACGCGCGCCACACCCATATGGGCTGGGAGGTGCACGCCGAGGGCCTGGAGCGGCTGCTGCTGCGGCTCACCGAGGAGTACGGCGCGCGGCGCGTCTATGTCACCGAGAACGGCGCGGCCTTCCCCGACACCGTCGCCCCGGACGGCACGGTCGACGACCCCGAGCGGGCCAGGTATCTGGACGAGCATCTGGCGGCCTGTGCGCGGGCGGTGGCGAAGGGCGCGCCGCTCGCCGGGTACTTCGCCTGGTCGCTGATGGACAACTTCGAGTGGGCGTACGGCTACGACAAGCGGTTCGGTCTGGTCCATGTGGACTACGCGACGCAGCGGCGCACCATCAAGGGCAGCGGCCACCACTACGCGGACATCATCCGCGCGGCGAACGCCCGGGGACGCAGGGCCGCTTGACGCGCGATGACACGTGCCGGAGCCGCCGCCCCTGACCGACGGGGCGGCGGCTCCGGCCGTCACGGACGTACCCGTCAGCCGCGACCGTCGTCGGGCAGCGAGGGTTCCGTACCGGTCTGGGCGACCACCGAGGCCGCCACCCGGGAGGCCAGGACGAGCATCTCCTCCAGCCGGTCGCGCGACAGCCCGGCGACCCCGCCCTCGCGGTGCGCGCCGTTGGCGCTCAGCCAGGTGAGGACGCCGGCCATGAACGCGTCGCCCGCGCCGATGGTGTTGACCACCTCGACGGGCACCGCGGGTACGGAGACCGGTTCCGCGGAGCCCGCGTAGGCCGTGCTGCCCTTGGCGCCGCGGGTGAGGATCACGAGCCGGCCCTCCGCCGCCAGCCGCCGGCAGGTCCCGTCGGGATCGGTGTCCGGCCACAGACGCGCCAGATCCTCGTCGCTCGCCTTGACGACCTGCGCCAGTTCGCACAGCTCACGCAGCCGGCGGGCGCTCGGCTCCGGGTCGATGGTCCGGTCCTCGCGCACATTGGGGTCGACCACCAGCAGCGAGCGTTCGGCGCCCGCGCGGGCGGTGGCCGCGACCGCCCCGGCCGCCGGTTCGACGACCGCGGCGACCCCGCCCACGTACACCGCGGCGAACCGGTCCACCACCGCCGAGTGGTCCGGCAGCCGGAAGGTCGCGGTGTCCTGGAGATGGAAGTGGTAGCTCGTGCCGTCCGGGCCCGGGTCGGCGACCGCGAGCGTCGTGGGCAGCTCCGAGCGCGCGCACAGGCCCAGTTCCGTACCGGCCGAGACCAGCCGCTGTTCGATCATGCGGGCGAAGCCGTCGCCGCCGAGCGCGCCGGCGAACCAGCTGGGCGTGGCGAGCCGGGCCAGCCCCGCGGCGACATTGGCGGGCGCGCCGCCGGGCTGGGCCCGGTACAGCTCCGGCTCGTCCGGCACCGGTACGAGGTCGATCAGCGCCTCGCCCATCACCAGGACGGCGCCGGAGCGGACCTCGGGACCCTCACTCACGGCTGGACCACGATCTTGCGTCCCTGGCCCGCCTTGAACCGCTCGATGGCCTGCGGGTACTGCTCCAGCGGCAGCCGGTCGCTGATGAACACGGCGGGGTCGAGAACGCCGGTGGCGAAGAGCGCGGCGGCCCGCTCGTAGCTGTGCAGCACCGCCATGGAGCCGGTGATCGTGATCTCCTGGTTGTAGATGCGGTACGGCTCGATGACCGCGGTCGTCGCGTAGTCGGCGACGCCGAACTGGAGGAACGTACCGCCCTTGGCCACCCGGCCGAGGCCGTCCTGGATGGCGCCCGCGTTGCCGGTGGCGTCGATCACGACATCCCAGCCGCCGGGCCGGTCGAACTCGTCCGCCGTCGCGCCGGAGCGCGAGCAGCCGAGCTTGGTGGCGGTCGCGAGCCGCTCCGGGTTGATGTCCAGGACATCGACGCCGGCGGCGCCGGTGCGCTTGGCCAGCTCCAGCATCATCAGGCCCATGGTGCCGGAACCGTAGATCAGCACATCCGCGCCGAGGGTGGAGCGGAGTACGTCGTAACCGCGGACCGCGCAGGACAGCGGCTCGATCAGCGCCGCGTCCTTCACATCGATGTGGTCGGGCAGCTTGACGCAGTTGGCGACCGGCGCGACGGCGAACTCGGCCGCGCCACCGGGCTTGCTGACGCCGATCGCGTTCCACCGGTCGCAGAGATTGCCCCGGCCGGAGCGGCAGTACCGGCATTCGTTGCAGTACAGGGACGGGTCGACAGCGACCTTGTCGCCCACGGACAGTTCGGTGACCTCGGAGCCGATCTCCACGATCTCCCCGGCGAACTCATGACCGGGCACGATGGGCAGGGTGGGCGCGAACTCGCCCTGGAGAATATGCAGATCGGTACCGCAGATCCCGCACGCGGCGACGGCGACAACCACATCCCGGGGGCCGGGGGTGGGGTCGGGAACCGTCGTGACGGAGACCTTGCCGACGGCTTCGACGATCGCTGCCCTCATTACTTAACAGCTCCAAGAGAAAGGCCCTGGACCAACTTGTCCTGGGCGGCGAAACCTGCGGCGAGCACCGGCAGGGACACAACGACGGACGCGGCGCACAGCTGGGCGAGGAAGAGCCCCTGGCTGGTCACGAAGCCCGTCAGGAACACGGGTGCGGTCTGAGCCGTCACACCGGTGAGCACCCTGGCGAAGAGCAGCTCGTTCCAGCTGAAGATGAAGCAGATCAGCGAGGTGGCCGCGATACCCGGCGCGGCCACCGGCGCCACCACCCGCATCAGCACCGTGGGCAGCCGGGCGCCGTCCACCTGCGCGGCCTCGATGATGGAGACCGGCACGTCCGCGAGGAAGGACTGCATCATCCATACCGCGATCGGCAGGTTCATTGAGGTATAGAGGATGACGAGCAGCCAGATGTTGTCCAGCATGCCGACGTTCTTGGCGAAGAGATACACCGGCAGCAGTCCGGCGACGACGGGCAGCATCTTCGTGGAGAGGAAGAAGAACATGACGTCCGTCCACTTCTCCACCCGCTTGATGGAGAGCGCGTACGCCGCCGGGAGCGCCAGCACCAGCACGAACAGCGTGGAGAACAGCGACGCCGTCAGGGAGTTGATCAGCGGCGGCCAGGGGCTGGCGCCGCCTCCCTCGCCGAAGAACACCCGGTAGCTGTCGAGGGTGAGGGGCGCGGCGAAGGACGGCGGGTTGGTCGCCGCGTCCGTCTCCGAGTGGAAGGAGGTCAGCAGCATCCACAGTGCCGGCAGGCAGAAGACGATGCCGACGATCCAGGCCAGCAGCCCGAGCCCGGCGGAGCGCCGCCTGGCCCGCCGGGCGGCGGGGGCGTACTTGTCGATGCGGGGGCGTGACGACGCGGCGGTGTTCGGTACGGAGAGTGTGCTCATGCCCGGTTCGCCTCCTCACTGAAGAGGGACGAGACGACGCGCAGGGCGAAGGTCGCGATCACGATGGTGCCGATCACGACGACGACTCCGGCGGCCGAGGCCAGTCCGTACTCGTGAGCCTGGTAGAAGGTCTGGTAGATGGTGTACGGGAGGTTCGCGGTGCCGAGCCCGCCCGAGGTGAGTGTGAACACCGCGTCGAAGTTCTGCACGATGTAGATCGATCCGAGCAGGACGCCCAGCTCCAGATAGCGGCGCAGATGCGGCACGGTCAGGAAGCGGAACATCTGCCAGCCGGTCGCGCCGTCCAGCTTCGCGGCCTCCATGATCTCGGCGGGCCTGCTCTGGAGTCCGGCGAGCAGGATGAGCATCATGAACGGCGTCCACTGCCAGATCAGGGATGCCTCGACCGCCAGCAGCGGCATGTCGGAGATCCAGTCGGGCTGGGCGGGGTCGGTGACCCCGAAGAGCCCGGTGAACCACGCCCAACCGCCGTTGAGCAGGCCGTACTCGGGGTTGTAGAGGACGTGCTTCCACAGCAGCGCGGCCGAGACGGGCACCAGCAGGAACGGTGTGATCAGCAGCGTACGGACGAAGCCGCGGCCGATGAACTTACGGTCGAGCAGCAGGGCCAGCAGCAGTCCGAGGACGACGCTGACGATCACCACGGTCGCGGTGAGCAGCACGGTGGTGAAGACCGAGTCGCGCAGACTCGCGTCGGTGAAGACGGAACCGTAGTTGGAGAGCCCCGCGAAGCTGCGGTCGTCGGGGGCGAGCGAGTTCCAGTCGAAGAGTGAGATCACCAGCGTCGCGACGAACGGCAGCTGGGTGACCGCGATCAGGAAGATCAGGGCGGGCAGCAGCGGGGCGCGGGTGGCCCAGGCGCGGGCCCGGCCCGGGGCCCCCCGGCCGGCGCGCCGGGGCGCCGAGGGGCGCTTGGCGCCGGCCGGGGAGAGTGGGGGGGTGCTGACGGAGCTACTCACTTCTGGTCCTTGCCTACCTTCTCGGCGAGCGCCTGCGAGACCTTGAGCGCCTCGGCGACCGACTTCTTGCCGGCGATGGCCGCGCTGATCTCCTGCGAGACCTTGGTGCCGAGGTCGGTGAACTCGGGGATGTCGACGAACTGGATGCCGACGGTGGGACGCGGCTGGGTGCCCGGGTCACGCGGGTTGGCGTTGGCGATGGCCTCCTTGGTGACCTCGGCGAAGGCCGCCGCGTCCTTCAGATAGGCCGGGTTGGCGTATGTGGAGGCGCGCTTGCCGGCGGGCACGTTGGACCAGCCGATCGTCTCGCCGACCAGGTTCTCGTACTCCTTGCTGGACGCCCAGGAGATGAACTTCCACGCGTTCTCCGTCTTGGTGGACGCCTTCTGCATGCCCCAGGCCCAGGTGTACAGCCAGCCGGAGCTCTCCGTCTTGTCCACCGGCGCGGGTACGTAGCCGATCTTGCCCTTGACCGGGGACCCCTTGGCCTCCAGCGAGCCGGCGCCGGCGGTGGCGTCGTACCACATGGCCGACTTGCCCTGTGTCATGTTGTTCAGGCACTCGGCGTAGCCGGCCTGGGGCGCGCCCGCCTCGCCGTGCTCGCGTACCAGGTCGACATAGAACTGGGTGGCCTTGGTGAACTCCGGGGAGGTGAGCTGCGCCTCCCAGTCCTTGGTGAACCAGGTGCCGCCCATGGTGTTGACGACGGTGGTGAGCGGGGCGATGACCTCGCCCCAGCCGGGCAGCCCGCGCAGACAGATGCCCTTCATGCCGGCCTCCGCGCCGTCCGCCTTGGCGGCGAGGTCGGCGACCTGCTGCCAGGTGGGCTTCGCGGGCATCGTCAGGTTCTTCGCCTCGAAGACGTCCTTGCGGTACATCAGGAAGGACGACTCGCCGTAGAAGGGCTGGCCGTAGAGCTTGCCGTCCTCCGCGGTGAGGGAATCCTGGAGGGGCTTGAGGATGTCCCCCTGGTCGAAGGCCTTGTCCTTGGCGGTGTACTCGTCGAGCGCGTGCAGCCAGCCGTTCTTCGCGAAGAAGGGCACCTCGAAGTTGCTGATGGTGGCGACGTCGTACTGGCCGGCCTGGTTGGAGAAGTCCTGGGTGATCTTGTCGCGGACGTCGTTCTCCGGGAGCACCGTGAAGTTGACCTTGATCCCGGTGTCCTTGGTGAAGTTGTCCGCGGTCAGCTTCTGCAACTCGACCATCTGCGGGTTGTTCACCATGAGCACATTGAGGGTGTCACCCCCTCCGGACGAGGAGGCGCCGCCCGCGCCGCTGCACCCCGCGAGAAGGGCCACCAGGGCCGCGCTCGCACCCACACGCACGCGGAGGGCGCGTCGTCGTTGCTGGAGGGGCATGAGATTTCTCCTGATCATCGTTACGAGAGGGGTTCGGGGACGGCTCTGCCCCGCCTCCGGACCGGGGAACGGACCGAGGGAGGAGAGAGGGCGATAGGGGGGTGGTGCCCGCTGATTCAGACGCGGATGACCTGCGGGCCCAGCAGTGAGTACCGCTGTGCCTCGGCCGACGGCAGGCCCGCGTCCGTCACGATCGATTCGAAATCGCCGACCTCCGCGAAGCGGCAGAAGCTGACGGCGCCGAACTTGGTGTGGATCCCGGCGAAGACCCGGCGGCGGGCGCTGCGCATGGCCTGGGCCTTCACCTCGCTGACGGCCGGATCGGGGGTGGTGAGGCCGTACTCGCGGGAGATGCCGTTCGCTCCGACGTACGCCAGGTCGATGACGAAGTCGGAGAGCATTCTGGTGGTCCAGTGATCGACCGTGGCCATGGTGGAGCCGCGTACCCGTCCGCCGAGCAGCAGTACGGCGATCTTCTCGGCCTCGGCGAGTGCGGTCGCCACCGCGAGGGAGGCGGTGACCACGGTCAGCTGGCGGTCGCGCGGCAGCGCCTCGGCGACGAGCTGGGGAGTGAAACCCTCGTCGACGAAGACCGTTTCCGCGTCCCCCAGGAGATCGGCGGCGGCTGCCGCGATCCGTGATTTCTGGGGTACGAGCCGGGTCGTCCGTACCGCGAGAGTCGTCTCGAACCCGGCGCTCTCGACCGGGTAGGCACCGCCGTGGGTACGCCGTACCAGTCCATGACCCTCCAGGGCGTGCAGATCACGCCGGACGGTCTCCTTCGCGACCCGGAGTTTCGTGGCCAGTGCGCTGACTTCCACTGACCCGTCACGCCGGGCGATCTCAAGAATTTCTCGTCGTCGTTCGTCGGTGTCCACGGTGACACACTTCCCTGCTTTGCTGCGGCTCAGCACCCGTTCGGGCTCATGGGTCGTTTGTACAAGCAAGGGACCCGCTGCGACCAGCTTCTTCGCAGCATCGACTGTGTCCGTTCATGCCCGTTTCGTCAAGAACGTTTGCGCTGGTCATCACGGATCACGGGGTCGGTGTTGCGCGGATCACTGCCCGAATACCGCTTCACACGTGCCCGATCGACGCCCGATGCGGTCGATGCTTTACGTGCGGACGGCGCCCGTATACGCAAAATCGCCGGCTAAACATTCCGCGGCGGGCCAACGGAGATCCGTGGCCCGCCGCGGGGTTCCGTGCTACCGGTGAGGTCAGCCGTACACCCCGAACTCATAGAGCGAGTAGCCCCAAGCGGTGCCCCGCATCGTCGAGTTGACCCGCACATAGCGGGCGTCCCCGGCGACGTCGTGGTCATCGATCCCGCCGTCGCCGTCGGTCACGGTCCTCAGCGTCGACCAGTCCTGGCCGTTGTCGGAGGTCTGGAGGGTGTACCCCTTGGCGTACGCGGTTTCCCAGGCCAGCTGGACATGCCGGAACGCTGTTTTGCGGCCCAGGTCGACCTGGATCCACTGCGGATCGCTCCAGTCACTGGCCCAGCGGGTGTCGAACGAGCCGTCGACGGCGTTGCCCGCGGGGCAGGGACAGCCGGTGCCGCTGGGCTGGTACGAGGAGGCCGTGGCCGGCCTGCCCTGGGCGAGATTGGTCCCGCCGACCGGGGGCGGCACCACCTTGAAGGACTTCGTCTCGATACCGACATTGCCCTTGCCGTCGGACGCCTTGACATAGACCTTCCACACCCCGAGCCGGCCGGGCGCGGTGACCTTGAAGGTGCCGTTGCCCGCGTCGGTGAACGGGACATCCGTCAACTGCCCGGAATTGTCCAGGTACTTGCTGCCCAGCAGCAGCTGGTACGTGAGCGGGTCGCCGTCCGGGTCCGAGACCGACGTCCGTACGGTGAATTCCCGGCCGGCCGGGACCGACGCGGCGCCGTCGACCGCCATCGAGGAGATCACCGGCGGGGTGTTGTCGGCGGAGGTGCTGCCGCCGTAGGCCCGCTTCACCGCGTAGTACGAGAGCCGCTTCTGGCCCGCGGGAAGCAGATTGAACCAGACGCCGCCGAAGTCGTACTCGGTGCCGTAGTGGAAGAGTGTCGCGCCGAGCGCCACGCCCGGGTGGCCGGTGATACAGCCCCACGCCCTGGTGTAGCCGCTCGCCTTGGCCGTGTCGGCGGGCTCGTCGGGCACGCCGTTGGCGTCGTCCGGCACCTCCCACTCACCGGCGGGACCGCCCTCGGTGACGATATAGGGCTTGGTGTAGCCGCCGTCCTCCCAGGTCTTGCGGATGTTGCAGACATCGCCGTAGGAGTTCACCGCGTACAGATCGAGGTCGGGCGCGTTGCGCCGGTAGTACGGCCAGGCACCGGTCCAGGCGTCCGTGGAGGTCACCGGGTGGTTGGGATCGACCGCGTGGATCTTCTTCGCGATCTCGTTGACGAAGGTGGTGTACGCGTCGCGCTGCTGCTCCAGCGCGGTGCCGCTGTAGCAGTTCTGGAGTCCGAGGACGGACTCGTTGCCGACATTCCACATCAGGACGCCGGGGTGGTCCTTGTAGGTGTCCACCCATCTGGGGAACTCCGCGAGCATGTTGTTCTTGTAGGTGGTGTCCGTCAGATAGTCGACACAGCCACCGCTGCCGGGACCGCCGCCCGGCTGGAGCCAGAAGCCGGCGATGACCTTGACCCCATGGGCCGCCGCCGCGTCGAACAGCGGTTTGCTGGTGGCGTCGGTGCCCCAGGTGCGTACGGTGTTGGCGCCCGTCGACTTCACGTCGGGCATGTACCGCGCGGCGTCCGCCACCGCGGGACCCCAGGTCAGGCCCTTGATCTGGTAGGGCGCTCCGTCGACGGTCAGCTGCCAGGAGCCCTGTGATCCGGTGACCCTGACGACGCTGCCGGCGGCGTGCGCGGCGGGAGCCGGGAGGGTCACGGCGCCGGCGGCGAGAAGCGCGGCGACGGTGAGCGGGGCCAGACGGCGGGCTCGGCCGGCCGGCCGGTGTTCGGGGAGTACGGCGGGTGGGTGCATGGAGGGTCTGTCTCCTCGGGATGTGGGGGGGGCACGGGTGCGGGTGCGCGCTGGGGCCCTGGCTCGGACTCGGGCCCCGCATACGGGAGAGCGCTCTTCCCGTTGGGCGTGCGGCACCCACCGGGGAGAGCGCACCGGTCAGGGCAGTTCGTAGTCCGCGTTGAGCGCGGCGCCCGCCTCGGGGTGGGTCTGGTCGTAGCCGCGGGCGTCACACTGGAGTCCGCCCACGACACAGTGCTGGACCAGCGCGTTCAGCGTCGCGTCGTCCCACGCGTTGAAGAAGTCGTAGTGGAACGAGTGCCCCGTCCCACTGGCCAGCCTGACCTGCGACATGTCGCCGTTGACGGGCCAGGCCATCTTGAACTCGATCATCGGCAGAGCCACCGGATGCGAGGTGGGGCAGACGTCCTGGTTGGCGCCCTGCGCGACCGGATAGGCCATATGGCTCTGGTGGTTCGGGGTGTCCAGATACTTTCCGTCCCAGCAACTCGGCGCCTGGAAGCGGAGGTTGAGCTGAACATCCTGGGCGGTCGGGCAGGACGCCGGGATCTCGGTGTTGTTGTACTGGTTCCCGCACTCCCAGCCCTCCACCCAGCCCGGGTGGTTGCGGAACTCGTCGGCCGACTGCGTCGGGCTGCCGACGACGAAGCGCAGCCCCTTGGGGAACGGCCGCACCGTACGGTAGTCGGTGACGCCCGACTTGTAGTAGATGGTCTGCGGACCGACCGGCAGGACCGCCGTGTTCCCCTTGAACAGGGTCGGCATCCAGTACGCGGACTTGTCGCCCGGCGCCTTGCACGCCGTGCCGCCGCCGCTCAGCGAGGCCGTGGTGCTGTGGGCGTCGGTCGTGGTGTTGCCCATGAACGTGTGGTCGTGCGACTTGCCGGGCTGACCCGGGTACACGATCGGGTCGTCCGGCCTGGTGTGCGTGGGCGAGCAGTTCGCCTGGAACTCGTGGAAGTAGCGGTGCGGGGGGATTTCGGTCGACGGCTCCACCCCGGTCACGGGCGGGTCGGCCGGTATGTATCCGTCCCCGTCGGGGTCGTCCCCGGACGGTACGGGGGCGGCGGGCGCCATCTTGTGCCCGGCGTGGGCGGACGACAGCACCGCCTGTCGCGCCGTGGCCTGCCGGTCGGCCGCGGGCGCGGTGGTGGCGGTGGCGGTGGCGGTGTCCGGAATCGCGGATAACCCGAAGGCCACCAGAGCCAGTGCGGTGGCGACGAGTAACGCGGACATCAGGGCGGTGGTGCGGAGTCTCTCGGCCATGCGGACCTCCATGCCGCTTGAAATCACTGCGGGAGAGCGCTCTCCAAGGCCGTGTCAGTGTTACGCCGCCGCTGAGAGGGTGTCAATACTCCGCGAACGATCCCGGGCGCGGCCCTTGTTGCCGCTCACGCGCCGGACACGGCACGATGCGACGAGGGCCCGGAATGCGGAAGCTCCCGGGCGGCTTGACGATTGGTGAACGGCCTTGTCCGACGGCGCGTATCCCTCCCCGGCGGGACGTACCGGCGGAGCACGGCACATCCGACGGATATCCAGGAGCGCACGCATGAGTGGTACAGCCCAGATCGGCGTCACGGGGCTTGCGGTGATGGGCCGCAACCTCGCCCGTAACTTCGCCCGCAACGGCTTCACCGTCGCCGTGCACAACCGCACCGCGTCGAAGACCCGCGCCCTGGTGGACGAGTTCGGTGACGAGGGCACCTTCGTCGCCGCCGAGTCGGCGGCCGAGTTCGTCGCGGCGCTGGAACGGCCGAGGCGTCTGGTCATCATGGTGAAGGCCGGCGAACCGACGGACGCCGTGATCGAGGAGTTCGCCCCGCTGCTGGAGAAGGGCGACGTCATCATCGACGGCGGCAACGCCCACTTCGCGGACACCCGGCGCCGGGAGCGGGAACTGCGCGAGCGCGGGATCCACTTCGTGGGTGTGGGCATCTCGGGCGGTGAGGAGGGGGCGCTGCACGGACCGAGCATCATGCCGGGCGGATCCGCCGAATCGTACGGGTCACTCGGCCCGCTGCTGGAGCGCATCGCCGCGAAGGCGCCCGACGGCGCGCCGTGCGTGGCCCATATCGGCCCCGACGGCGCGGGCCACTTCGTGAAGATGGTGCACAACGGCATCGAGTACGCCGATATGCAGCTGATCGCGGAGGCGTACCACCTGCTGCGGTCCGTGGCCGGCTACTCCCCCGCGAAGATCGCGGAGACCTTCCGGTCCTGGAACACGGGCCGGCTCGACTCATATCTGATCGAGATCACGGCGGAGGTGCTCGCTCACACGGATGAGGCGACGGGCAAGCCGTTCGTGGACATCGTGACCGACCAGGCCGAGCAGAAGGGCACCGGCCGCTGGACCGTACAGATCGCCCTCGATCTGGGGGTCCCGGTCTCCGGCATCGCCGAGGCCGTCTTCGCCCGTTCGCTGTCGGGGCACGCCGCGCTGCGCGAGGCGTCCCGCACGCTGCACGGCCCGACGGCGGCCCCGCTCGGCGAGGCCGACGCGGCGCGCTTCGCCGACCAGGTCGAGCAGGCGCTGTACGCGTCGAAGATCGTGTCGTACACCCAGGGCTTCCACCAGATCCAGGCGGGCAGCGAGGAGTACGGCTGGAACATCGACCTCGGTTCTGTCGCCGCGATCTGGCGGGCCGGCTGCATCATCCGCGCCGCGTTCCTCGACCGGATCCGCGGGGCGTTCGACACCCGGCCGGACCTGCCGAGCCTGCTGTCCGACAAGCAGTTCGCGGAGGAGATCGGCGCGGCGCAGGACGACTGGCGCGCGGTGGTCGCCGCGGCCGTGCACCAGGGTGTGCCGACGCCGGGCTTCGCGGCGGCGCTCGCGTACTACGACGCGCTGCGCGCCGAGCGGCTGCCCGCCGCGCTGACCCAGGCGCAGCGCGACTTCTTCGGCGCGCACACCTACCGGCGCACGGACCGCGAGGGCTCGTTCCACACCCTCTGGGGCGGCGACCGCTCCGAGGTCTCGACGAGCTAGCGCTGCCAGTCACGCGAACCCAGTGGCCCGGGTGAGGGCTCCGGCTCCGGTACGGGGTCGGGGCCCGGCGGGTGCGGAATGGGCTGGGGTTCGGGAATGGGCGCGGGGCTCGGCGGCGAGGGAACGGGCTCCGGCGCCGGTCCGGGCCCCGGCACCGGAGGCGGGACCGGCGGCGGCGTGGGCGGCGGGGTGGGCGCCGGCGGTACGGGATCGGGGGGAAGGCTCGTCATGCCGGTCCTCCAGAAGTGCGGGAGTCGTGCGTTCCCAATGTCTCCCGGAGCGCGTGCCCACGCGCGCCGGATCCACGCGTACCCCCGGCGTCCGATCGCCGGACCCGCGCGGAGGTCAGATGGCGACAGCGGCGGCAGCGGCGGCGTTGAGCCCCGGGCGCGGGCTGGAGAACACCGGGATGTCGCTCGCCGCGCGCTCGGCCGCGTCCGCCATCGACGCCTGGGCGAGCACGATCACATCCGCTTCGGTGACGGTGTCGACGGCGGCGGCCACCGCGTTCAGATAGCCGTCGCGGTCACCGGCCTCGAAGCGCTCCCACGCGCCCTCGACCAGTACGGTTCGCACCTCGATGCGCCGCTCCCCCGCCTCCTGCCGGATCAGGGCCACCGTCGCTTCCAGCGTGCTGTCCAGCGCGGCGACCACCACGACCCGGTCGGCCGCGGCGGCGGCCACGGCCATCGGCCGGTCGACCCGCAGGACGGGGACGCCGAGAGCCGGAGCGGCCCGCTCCGCGACCTCGCCGATGGTCGAGCAGGTGCACAGCGCGGCGGTCGCCCCCTCGGCGACGGCCCCGGCGAGTACCGACTCGACATCGGCCGCGACGGCCTCCGGGCCCTCGGCCCTGGCCCGGCTGAGCAGGGACTCGTCCACGAGATGACGCAGGACGAGTCCTGGATGGTCGGCGTCCCGCAGGGCGTCGAAGACCGGAACGTGAACCGGTGAAGTGTGCAGCAGCGCCAGCATGATCGCGATGCTAGACGGCCTTCGGCCCGGTGTCGCGCGCGCTCACCAGCGCCGCGGCGAGGCTCTCAGCTGCTCCCGCGCGGCACTGACCGTCTGGGCCGGGGCCTCGGGCGCCTCGTCGGGATGGCGCTGCGCCCATCTGGCCGCGTACGAGCACAGTGGTACGACGGGCACGCCCTCGCGTGCCGCCAGCGCGTAGAACTCTCGTACCAGGGTGCCCGCGATGCCCTTGCCCTCGTGCCCTTCCTCCACCACGGTATGCACCGCGACCAGCGCGGAAGGCGTGGCGGCCAGCGGGAAGTAGGCGATGACACCGACCGCCTCGCCGTCCTGGTACGCCTCGAAGCGCCCCTGCGGCCGGTTGTCGCGGATGTTGAGATCTGCCATGGCGTGGTGAGTCTCCCTGGTCGGACCGGTCGAGGAGGACGGCGGTCCCGCGCGCCGCGCGCGACGACACGGATGTCCGTACCGGTGCCCGGTCCCCGGCGTCGCCCAACCGGGCTCCATCAACCGGGTGTCGAGGCGCCGGGCACCCCTGTTCCGCGCCACCTCAGGTAGTCCCCACCAGCCTACGCTCGGACGGCCGCGTCAGCCCTCTGCCGGGGTGGCGTCCGCGGCGTTGGCACGCTGGTCGGCGGCCAGCGCCTTGGTGCGCTTGTTGATGATCACGATCGCCGCCGCCGCGCTGGTCAGGAAGGCGACCGGGATCATCCAGGGCTGGTCGAAACAGTGGCGGGTGGCGCGGTCGAGGGAGTAACGGCCCGCGCCCATCAGGCCGATGGAGGCCGCGGTCCAGCCCAGGAAGGCCGGGTACTCGAAGCCGCCCGACTGGGCGAAGAAACCGTTGGGGGCATGCACCGACGTGGCTCCCGCCATGCCGCCCGCCGCCGCTGCGCCGGCCGCCGGCGCGGCCAGGCCGAGTGCCAGCAGTACGCCGCCTCCGGCCTCGGCGAGCCCGGAGGCGATCGCGCTCGGTCTGCCCGGACGGAACCCCATCGCCTCGAACGCCTGGGCCGTCCCGTCGATCCCGTCGCCGCCGAACCAGCCGAAGAGCTTCTGGGTGCCGTGCGAGGCGAGCACCGCTCCGGTGCCGAGCCGCAGGGCGAGCAGGCCGAGATCGCGCCGGCTGTGACAGGTCATGGCGGGCTCCGTGGGTGTGGAGGGGCGGTGCGCGGGCGTACGACTCCACTCTCTGCGGGGCGGCGGGCGAGGGGGCGGCGTTGATGGGCCGTACGGGTGGGACCGGCGCCGCGACCGCTCGACCGAGCCCCCGGGCACATCCCGTACCGCACCGGGGGCAGAGGCCGTACGCGCCTCCGCCCCCTCGTGCCACGACAGCCGTGGCTATCGGCCGCAGCGCAGGCCGCGTACATCCACGGTGTCGCTCATGACCTTCATCCCCGCGTCGTTCGGGTGCAGATGGTCCCCGCTGTCGTACGCGGGCAGGATCTTCGACGGGGCCGCCGGGTCCTTGACCGCGGCGTCGAAGTCCACCACACCGTCGAACGCACCGCTCTCGCGGATGAAGGTGTTGACCTCCTGGCGGACCGCTTCGCCGCTCTGGTTCCACTCCCGCCAGCCCTCGTACGGCATGACGGTCGCGCCCACCACACAGGCACCGGCCGCATGGGTGCGGGCGATGATCTCCCGGTATCCGGCGATGACTTGGGCGGCCGTGGGCGCCGGGGTCGCCTTGATGTCATTGACGCCTTCGAGCAGGATCACCGTACGCAGACCGCGTTGCGACAGCACGTCCCGGTCGAGCCGCTTCAGCGCGCTCTCGCCCGCGCCGTCGGAGAGGACCTTGTTGCCCGAAATCCCTTCGTTGGCAACGCCCTTGAGGGAAGTACGGCGGTCGCTCCGGAGCCGGCCGGCGAGAAAGTCGGGCCAGCGGCGGTTGGCGTCGGCGGTGGAGATGGCGCCGTCCGTGATCGAGTCACCGAGCGCGACGACGGCTCCGGTGCCGCGCGGGGCGTCGACCACGACCGCGTCGAGGTAGTAGCGGAAGCCGGTCTGCTGGGTGAAGGCCGCGGCGGTGTCCTCGGCCGCGTGGTCACCGTCGGGCGCGATGTAGGAGGTCTGGAGCCCCATCCGGTGGCCGGTGGCGGTTCCGACCGCGTCCTGTACGTACACACTGATGGCGAGGTCGGACTGCGGGCGTACGGCGCCGGGCAGCGGATCGCTGTACACGGAACCGCCGGGCGGGACGGTGACCGAGGCGGCGCCCTGGAAGGACAGCGCGCGGTTGCTGCCGGGCACCAGGGCCGCGCCCGCGTCCCGTACCCCGGCGTAGGCGCGCCCGAAGGTCACCGGCTGCTCACCGAAGGCGTTCGACAGCCGGATCCGCAGCGCGCTGCCGCCCGCGCTGGTGTGCACGACGACCCGGTGGGTACGGGCGGGTACGGCCGCGTCGAGCCGGTCGGCGCTCGCCGCCCAGGTGACGACGGGGGTGGTGGCGGCGGACGCGGCGGCCGGGGCGGCGACGGAGGCGGTGGGGACGGTGGCAGTGCTGGTGGGGACGGGAAGCGCTGAGGACGCGGTCGGGACCGCGAGGACCGAACAGAGAGCGAGAACGGCAACGGCGACCGTGCGCCGGACGCGTCGGGGTAACTCCGGTCTGTTCATTGCGGGTTGATCCCTCTCGTAGCGGAAGTCGTGCCCATGTCATTCATGGCACGGACGGAAAGCGCTTCCGGTTCGATGTTCGAACGCATGCGGCTGATACCTGACCGCGTCACAATGGAAACGGCCACTGAACGACGCCGTGGAGACGCAGCCGGCCCGCCACGGCGCCCGCCGGACGGAGGAGGTGCGTCGTGCCGACAACCAGCACCCGCGAGGCCGTACGGGACCTGCTCGACACCCTTGGCCGGACGTACGCCGATGAGGCGGGTATCCAGCTGCGGAACACCCCGCAGCCGCTCTACCAACTGCTGGTGCTGTCCTGTCTGCTGAGCGCGCGGATCCGCAGTCAGACGGCTGTCGCGGCCTCCCGCGCGCTCTCGGACGCCGGGCTGCGCGACGCGCGGCGCATGGCGGACGCCACCTGGCAGCAGCGGGTGGACGCGCTGGGCGAGGGGGGCTACCGCCGCTACGACGAGCGCACCTCGACCCAGCTCGGTGTGGGCGCCGAACTGCTGCTGAAGAAGTACGGAGGCGATCTGCGGCGGCTCCGCGCGGCCGCGGGCGGCGACATCACCACTCTGCGGTCGCTGCTCCGGGAAGTTCCCGGGCTCGGCCCCGTCGGTGTGGACATCTTCCTGCGCGAGGTCCAGGGGATCTGGCCCGAGGTCGCCCCGTACCTGGACGCGAAGGCCCTCCAGGGCGCGCACAGACGCGGACTGCCGGACGAGCCCAAGGCGCTGGCGCGGCTGGCCGGTGACACCGATCCGGCCCGCTTCGCGGCGGCGATGGTACGGGCCGCTCTGGAGCGGAAGAAGCAGGGCGGAGCCAAGAAGCGGGCCTGAGCCGGGGAAAGCCGGTGGTGAGCCGGGGAAAGCCGGTGGCCGGGCAATCCTGGTGACCGGAGGAATCCCAGTGACCGACGGTGTTCGGAACCGTCGGTCAGTGGTGTGATCCACGCCCGTCATCGGTGTGCCCGCGCCCGTCATCCGCGCGGCGGCCGGTCAGCCGTGCGGCGGCCGGTCGTCCCTGGGCGGCTCCGCGCCGAGCTGCTCCTCCATCTTCTTCTGGGCCATGTCGACCTGGTCCTTGTACTTGTCGCCCGTCTTCCGGTCGAACGCGTCGCCCGCCTTCTCCACCCCTTGGCGCGCTTGGTCCTCATGGCCCTTCAAGAGGCCCTTCAGCTTGTCGAGCATCGACATGTTCTGCTCCTCGCTCGGAACGGTGGTCACGTCCACCATCACCGCTGCCGGGCGATCCCGCATCCGCAGCACCGGGCCCCCGTCCGCCGTGCCTCATGGAGCCGCGTTGAGCAGGTCGAGCGCGCTGTGCTGGCGGGCCGCGTCCGCCGTGTCGAGCGGACCGCTCCAGCGCAGCCCGTACTGGTCGAGCGGATTGCGGTCCCGGGCGTACGCGGTGTCGGCCTGCTTCTTCAGATACGCGGTGTAGGGGTGGTCGGCGAGCGCGGCGTTGAGTTGGCCGAGCCCGCGCACATGCGCGCCCTTGAACGACGGTCCGTCGGCCCCGCAGTCCCCGCCCTCACAGGGGTCGCGCAGGACGCCGTCCGCGGTGTGCAGGGACGGGGTGGTGGTCGCCGCGTCGGCCAGCTGCCGTGCGGTGGTGAGGACTTGGCCGTCCTGGGTGGCGCGGTGCAGCTCGGTGAGCGCGCCCAGCAGCACGCCCTGGTTGTACGACCAGACGGTGCCGTTGTTGTTGCGGCAGGTGCCCAGATCGATGCCGTCGTTCACCAGGCGCGAGCCGTTGACCATGCCGGTGCCCTGGAACCAGGTCCAGCCCGCACGGGCCCGGCCCAGATACGCCGTGTCGCCCGGGATCCTGTTGTGCAGCGCCGCGTTGAGCTGGATGTAGAGGGAGTTGGCGATGGCGTTCTTGTAGGTCCTGGCGGTGCTCCACCACACACCGCCACCGCATGTGCCGTCCCAGTACGCGGCCATGTGGTCGGCGTCCGCGCGCGCGGTGTTCAGATAGCGGCTGTCGCCGGTCGCGTCGTACGCGGCGACCCAGGCCAGCCCCCACCATCCGGTGTCGTCGATGTAGTCGTTGCGGAACTGACCGTCCGCCGCGCCCAGCTGACGGTCGTAGGTGTTGGCGATGGCGTACCGGTAGCTGGGCATGCCGGTGACCCGGATGTTGTCGATGACCGCGGTGAGGGCGTTGGCGGAGTTCCACCAGCCGCTGGTGTCGAAGAGACCGGTGGCGTTGTTGTAGAACTGCATCTGCGCGGTGGCCGCGGCCGTACGCCGGTCGTACGCGTTCCAGGTCGTACGCGCCCAGGGCGTGCACGCGATCTCCGTACGGTCGCCGGCCTTGCCGCAGGCGCGCAGGGCGCCGACGCCGCGGTTGTTCCAGTCGTCCACGTTGTACATCAGGGTGCGCCAGCCGCGCTGTCCGGTGGGCACGGTGGTGGCACCGAGGCGGCTGCCGGAGCTCCAGGTGCGTCCGCCGTCGAAGGACCGGTCGAGCCAGACCTCGTCGCCCGGGTTGCCGTTGCCGATCGAGGCCCAGCCCATGGCGTCGCGGTCGTCGAAGTGCAGGGTGATGGCCCGCGAGAAGAGCGTGGCGGTGACGGGGGCGCGCTCCTCCGGCGCGAGCGCGGGGTCGCGGGCGTCGCAGTAGGCGTTGCAGATGGTGGCGGCGGGAGCCGCGGGGGCGGCGGGCGCGGAGCCGGGGGTGGGCGCGGACGCGGCGGCCGGGGGTGTCACCGCCGCGAGTGTGCTCACCACGAGTGCGGTGACGGTCGGTGCCAGTAACTGACGCATCCGGGTTGACAACGTTGTCCACATGGGCCACTCCGTGGTCGGGCGACGCGGGCGAGGGCGGACGAGTGCGGGGAAGGGCGCTCCCGGAAGGTACGACCATGACGCGGCCACGTCAATGAGGTGGACCCTGGACCCCGGCCCCCGGATGCCCGTCGGACGCGCTCCGGCGGTACGGCGTCGCCTCCTCGCCCTCCCTGTTCACCTCGGGCAGGATCCGGTCCAGCCACCGGGGCAGCCACCAGGCGCTCCCGCCGAGCAGTGTCATCACCGCGGGCACGAGCAGCAGCCGGACGATCGTGGCGTCGATGAGAACGCTGACCGCCAGCCCGAGGCCCAGCATCTTCACCACGATGTTGTCGCTCAGGATGAACGCGGCGAAGACACTGACCATGATGAGCGCGGCGCAGCTGATCACTCGCGCCGTGATCTCCAGACCGAGCGCCACACTTCCCTTGCTCTCATGGGTGCGCAGCCATGACTCCTGGACCCGCGCGAGCAGGAACACCTCGTAGTCCATGCTCAGCCCGAAGACGATGGCGAACATCATCATCGGCACATAACTCTCGATCGGCACCGTCCCCGAGATGCCCAACAAGGGCCCGCCCCAGCCCCATTGGAAGACGGCGACCACCACTCCGTACGACGCGGCGATCGACAGCAGATTGAGCACGGCGGCCTTCAGAGCCACCAGCAGGCCGCGGAACACGATCAGGATGATGACGAACGCCAGGGCGACGACGACACCGATGATGAGCGGGAGCCGGGCGGTGAGGAGTTCGAGGAAGTCCTCCATGGCCGCGGTCACGCCTGTCACATACGTCTTCGCGCCGGTGCCCGACACGGCCGACGGCAGGACCTCGTCCTTGAGGCGATGGAAGAGCGAGGTGGCTCCGGCCGACTGCGGCGAGCCGCTGGGGATCGCCGTGCCGGTCAGCAACTGACCGTCGGCGGAGGGCTGGAGAGGGGTGATACTGGCCGCGCCCGGGACATCGGTGAGTGCCCGATCCAGCCGGGAGGCCAGCGCGGGGCGGTCGGCCGCCGGCACCGCGCTCTGGTCGACGACGAGGATGAACGGCCCGTTGGCGCCCGGCCCGAAGCCGGCCGAGATCAGGTCGTAGGCACGCCGGTCGGTGAAGCTGGTGGGGTCGGCGCCGTCGTCGATGTGCCCGAGACGGATGGAGAACAGCGGGATCGCGAGCACGCCCACCGCCACGAGTCCGGCGAGCAGGAACCACCAAGGGCGGCGTTCCACTCGCTGCGCGTACCGGTGCCAGCCGTCGTGCACCGCCCCCTTGGCCGGCTCCGTGGGTCCCGTACGTTTCGCGCCCTCCCCGCGCTCCGCGGGCACCGCGCCTTTCGGCGCCGGGGCCGGGGCCGGGTCGCCTTCCGCGACCGGCCGGCGGACCCAGTAGCGGTCGATACGGCGCCCGGCGAGTCCGAGGAGCGCGGGCACCAGCGTGATGGCGCCGACGACGGCGGTGACGACCGTGACAGCGGCGGCGACTCCCAGCTTCCCGATAAAGCTGACCTGCGACACATACAGCCCGGCCAGGGCGACGATGACGGTGCAGCCCGAGACGATGACGGCGCGACCGCTGGTGGAGACCGCCCGGCCGGCCGCCGTCACCGGGTCCGCTCCGTCCATGAGCCGCTGCCGGTGACGGGTGATCAGAAACAGCGCGTAGTCGATCCCGACGCCCAGACCGATCATGGTGGCCAGGGTCGGCGAGACACTGGCGAAGGTGGTTGCCGCCGCGATCAGGCCCAGACAGCTGACCCCGACGATGACCCCCATCAGGGCGGTGACCAGTGGAATCGCGGCGGCGATGATACTGCCGAAGCCGACCAGCAGAACGATCACCGCCACGGCGAATCCGATGATCTCGCTGGTGAGATCGGCGGGCACGGGCCGGGCCAGTTCGCCGAGCAGACCTCCGTACTCGACCTGCACACCGGCGGCGCGCAGCGGCTGGACCGCCGCGTCCACCCCCTGGAGATAGGAGCTGCCGAACGAGGTGGGGTTGGCGTTGAACTGGATGCCGATATAGCCGGTCCTGCCGTCGGGGGACAGCGCGCCGGTGGGCGGCGCGGTGGGTGTCGAGGGCAGCGGGCTGGTGACGGACAGTACGTGCGGAAGCGTCCTGAGCGAGCCGACCGCCTGGTCGATCTGGCTCCGTACGCCGGTCAGCGGCTGTCGCGCGTCGTGCAGCACCACCTGCGCGCCGACGCCGCCCGCGCCCGGAACATGCCGGCCGAGCACCCGCGCCCCGTCGTCCGACTGCGTGCCGGGAAGCGTGAAGTTGTCGGAGTAGGTGCCGCCGAACGTGGCGTTGAGTCCGTACAGCCCGCCGAGTGCGATGAGCCAGAGCACGATGACGGTGATGAAGTGCCGGGCGCACCACTCCCCCAGCCGCTGTAGCCGACCGGCCCTGGCCTGGCTTCCCGGGTCTCTCGCTTCCGTACCGCTCTGCGAAGTCATGCGTCCCCCCGGAGGGCGTGAACATCGGCGAAACCTGGCAAATGCGGGCATTTTATACGTGCCATCAGAAATATCGCCGTTCATGGCTTTTGCCCGGCGTGCCCTGCCCTCCGGCCGTCTCAACTGACCTTTTCCGCAACCCTCTTGACGGGGGCACGTCGACCTGTATGGTCTAGTCCAAGTGGTGGAGACCTTTCCGGATGCAACGTCATTTCCACCGTGTCCGCGAGCGCAATCCACCGCCGGCCTTCGCGCCTCTTGGCCCCCACACTCGAGAGGCCGGCCCGCTGTTCCCGGATTCCCCACGGATTCGCGAGCGCGCGGGAAGACCTGATGTGAAGGAGTACCCATGCACACGAAAAGGAAGCTGGCCGCCGTACTGGGCGCCGTCGTCGCTCCCGTTCTCGCCGTGAGCCTTCCCGCGAGTTCCGCGAGTGCCCACGGATATATCTCCACTCCGCCGAGCCGGCAGGCGCAGTGCGCCGCGGGAACCGTCAGTTGCGGTGACATCACCTATGAGCCGCAGAGCGTGGAAGGGCCCAAGGGGCTCACCAGTTGCAGCGGCGGAAACTCCCGGTTCTCCGACCTCGACGACGACTCAAAGGGCTGGACCGTCACGCCCGTCGGCAGCACCACTTCGTTTCAGTGGAAGCTGACTGCGCGTCATGCCACCAGCACCTGGCAGTACTTCGCGGGCGGGCAGAAGATTGCCGAATTCAATGACAATGGCGCGCAGCCCGGCGCGACCGTGACCCACCAGGTGAACTTCGGCGGTCTGTCGGGTCAGCAGAAGGTACTGGCGGTCTGGAATGTCGCCGACACGACGAACGCCTTCTACGCCTGCATCGATGTGAACGTCGGCGGCTGAGCGACCGCTCCCCACACGCCGGGTGAGCCCCCGACACCCCACCCGGGGCTCACCCGTGCCCGTCACCCCTCCCCACCCCCCACCACATACGCATGGGCCGCCGCGCGTTCGGCGGTCTGAGCCAGAGAGTGAGTCACTTTCATGCGTCAGCGCCTCATCGGGCTGGTCACCGCGACGGCCGCCGCCGCCGCGTTCTCCCTGCTCTCCCTCGCGCCCTCCTCCGTGGCACAGCCGGCCCAGTCACCGCGGGCGGCGGCCGATTTCGTCGTCAGCGAGGGCCAGTTCAACCAGATGTTCCCGAACCGGAATCCGTTCTACACGTACAGCGGTCTGACCGCCGCGCTGAGCGCGTATCCGGGCTTCGCCGGTACGGGAAGCGACACCGTACGGAAACAGGAAGCCGCGGCGTTCCTGGCCAATGTCAGCCACGAGACCGGCGGTCTGGTCCATATCGTGGAGCAGAACACCGCGAATTATCCGCACTATTGTGACGCGTCGCAGCCCTATGGCTGTCCGGCCGGGAACGACAAGTACTACGGGCGCGGACCGATTCAGCTCAGCTGGAACTTCAACTACAAGAGCGCGGGGGACGCGCTCGGTATCGATCTGCTGAACAACCCGGATCTCGTGCAGAACGACTCGGCCGTGGCGTGGAAGACCGGTCTCTGGTACTGGAACACCCAGAGCGGCCCCGGAACCATGACGCCGCACAACGCTATGGTGAATGGCGCCGGATTCGGCGAGACCATCCGCAGCATCAACGGCAGCATCGAATGCAATGGCGGAAACCCCGGCCAGGTGCAGAGCCGGATCAACAATTACACGAGCTTCACCCAGATCCTCGGAGTGGAGACGGGCGCCAATCTCAGTTGCTGACGCAGACACCGAAACGTGCCGCTGAACGTACCGCGCGGGACGTGCCGGGGCGGTGTCGCCGGCTCATTGGCCGGTGGCACCGCCCCGCGCCGCGTCAGCGGCCGAGAGGGTCCGTGCCGGGCAGCAGGACCGGACGTATCAGCAGATGGCCCACGGACGCGGCGAGCAGCCGCGTACTGGCTTCCTGGCCCTGCCCGCCGGCCTCGCGCAGCGCCTCGGCGGCGGCCACGGCGAGCCGGGTGACCTCGGTGGCGAGCGTCTCGACGGGCAGCTCGATCCGGGGCAGCCGACGGCTCGACGGGTCGCCGGGCAGGGTGCCGATCAGCACGACGGTGAGGTCCTCGGGCACCCGGATACCGGCCACGGTCATGGACGTCAGGATGTGATGGTGTGCCGAGGGGTGCTGCACGATCAGGGCGGTCGGCGGCCCTCCGGCGCCCCGTTCCGTACGGTCCCCGAGCAGCGCGCCGAGCCGATGGGCCAGTCTGCCGGGGTCGTTGACGGAGTGGACCACCGTGACGGAGGCTCCGGTGGTACGCGCGCCCCGGTGGGCGCCCGCGATGCCGCGGAGCGCGTAACTGCGCCGGCCCCTGACCTCCGATTCGCCCGGCGCCAGATACACCATCTCGCGGTGCCCCGCCGCGAACAGCTCACCCACCGCGAGAGCCGCGGCCTCCTCCCAGTCCAGATCGGTCCACGGGAGGGCGTTCTCGTCGGCGGGGCGCCCGATGAGCGCCGCGGGGAAGGCCAGTTCCCGTACGACCTCGATCCGCGCGTCCTCCATGTCGACGGCCATCAGCACCGCCGCGTCGGCGAGCCCGCTGAGCGCCACGCGCCGCAGCCCGCCGGCCTTGTCCTGGGACGTGGTCAACAGCAGGTCGTAGCCGAGCGCGTTGGCGGCGTCGCTGACATCTATCGCGAACCGGCCGTCCACGGAGTCCTGGAGCCCGGCCGCGCGGGGCAGCGCCAGGGCCAGCACCTGCGTACGGCTGCTGCGCAGCGTCCGCGCGCTGGCCCGGGGGTGATAGCCGAGGGCGTCGACGGCTTCCTGTACCCGCAGGCGTGTCTCCTCGGAGATGCTGCGGGAGCCGTTGAAGACATACGAGACCGTGCTCGGCGCGACCCCGGCCCGCCGGGCGACATCCCTGATCGTAGCCATCCTCGCCCCCTTCGATGACGCGGGTACGACGCCGGAGGACGTGCGGAAACCGCGGGCCCGCCATCGTAGCGAACGGCCCCCCGCCGGTTGCCCAGCGCGCCTGGCCACCGCCGAAACCACCGTCGCCCAGGGGCGCTTCGGCTCCGTCGCGCCACCGGTGCCGTACCTCCGCCGGGCGCGTCGGCGGGGCATCCGCCGTGGCGCGACGCGGACCCGGGAAGATGAACCGACGAGCGGATCGCAACCACCGATGCGGAGGAGTGGTCAGATGCCACACGAACGAGCGGGACAGCAGGCGCGGCCGGAGGATCTCATCGATGTCGCCCGGTTGGTGACCGCGTACTACGCGCTGCACCCCGACCCGGGGGAACCGGGCCAGCGCGTGGCGTTCGGAACCTCCGGGCACCGCGGGTCGTCGCTGGCCACCGCGTTCAACGAGGACCACATCGCGGCGACCAGCCAGGCGATCTGTGAGTACCGGGCCCGGCAGGGCACCGACGGGCCGCTCTTCCTCGGCGCCGACACCCACGCGCTCTCCGAGCCCGCCCGGGTGACCGCCGTCGAGGTGTTCGCCGCGAACGACGTGACCGTCCTGATCGACGCCGCCGACGGCTACACCCCCACGCCCGCCGTCTCGCACGCCATCCTCACCCATAACCGCGGCCGCTCCTCGGGCCTGGCGGACGGTGTGGTCGTCACCCCGTCCCACAACCCGCCCGCGGACGGCGGGTTCAAGTACAACCCGCCCAACGGCGGCCCGGCCGGCTCCGACGCGACCAACTGGATCCAGGACCGGGCCAACGAGATCATCGCGGGCGGTCTGAAGGACGTACGGCGGCTGCCCTACGCACGCGCGCTGGCCGCGCCGTCCACGGGACGGTACGACTTCCTCGGTACGTATGTGGCAGATCTGCCGGCCGTGCTCGATCTGGACGCGGTGCGCGCCGCGGGCGTACGCATCGGCGCGGACCCGCTGGGCGGCGCGTCGGTGGCGTACTGGGGCCGGATCGCCGAGGAGCACCGGCTCGATCTGACGGTGGTCAATCCGCTGACGGACCCCACCTGGCGCTTCATGACGCTGGACTGGGACGGCAGGATCCGGATGGACTGCTCGTCGCCGTACGCCATGGCCTCGCTGATCGAGCGGCGCGACGAGTACCAGATCGCCACCGGCAATGACGCCGACTCCGACCGGCACGGCATCGTCACCCCGGACGCCGGGCTGATGAACCCCAATCACTATCTCGCCGCCGCCATCGCCTATCTGTACGCCCACCGTGAGCGGTGGCCCGCGGCGGCGGGCGTCGGCAAGACGCTGGTCTCGTCCGGGATGATCGACCGGGTCGCCGCCGACCTCGGCCGTGAGCTGGTCGAAGTGCCCGTCGGTTTCAAGTGGTTCGTGGACGGGCTGATCGGCGGCTCGCTCGGGTTCGGCGGTGAGGAGTCGGCCGGGGCGTCCTTCCTGCGCCGCGACGGCTCGGTGTGGACCACCGACAAGGACGGCATCATTCTGGCCCTGCTGGCCTCCGAGATCCTCGCGGTCACCGGCAAGACGCCCTCCGAGCACTACGCGACGCTCACCGGCCGGTTCGGCGAGCCCGCCTACGCCCGGATCGACGCCCCGGCGACCCCGGCGGAGAAGGCGGTCCTGGCCCGGCTCTCACCGGAGCAGGTCACGGCCGACACCCTCGCCGGGGAGCGGGTCACCTCGGTGCTCACCGAGGCGCCGGGCAATGGCGCGCCCATCGGCGGGATCAAGGTGACCACGGAGAACGCCTGGTTCGCCGCCCGCCCCTCGGGCACCGAGGACGTCTACAAGATCTACGCCGAGTCCTTCCAGGGGCCCGGCCATCTCGGCCGGGTACAGGAGGAGGCCAGGAGCGTCGTCTCCGCGGCGCTCGGCGGAAGCTGACGGGAGGGCGGACCGGGGCCCGGTACGGGCGGATCGTGCCGGGCCCGGCACGGGCGGATCGTGCGGGGTCCCGGTACGACGGGATCGTGCCGGGGCCCGGCCGGGTCGCGGTCTGGGCGGGGTCGGGCGGCGTTGCGACCGGACATCGCCTCGGCGCCGGTCACCCCGTCGGGAGCGCCAGTTCCGCCCAGATGGCCTTGCCACTCGGAATCTGCCGGGTGCCCCAGCGATCGGTGAGCTGCGCGACCAGCAGCAGACCGCGCCCGCCCTCGTCGTAGACCCGGGCCCGGCGCAGATGCGGCGCCGTGGTGCTGGTGTCGGAGACCTCGCAGGTGAGCGCGCGGTCGCGGATCAGCCGCAGCTGGACCGGGCCCTCGGCGTGCAGGATGGCGTTGGTGAACAGCTCGCTGATCACCAGCTCGGTGGTGAAGGTCAGCTCTTCCAGTCCCCAGGTGGCGAGTTGGGTGATCGCGTGGTCGCGGGCGTCGGAGACCAGCGCGGGCTCGGCGGGCAGGTTCCAGGTGACGACCTGGCCGGCGTCGAGGGCGCGGGTGCGGGCGAGGAGCAGGGCCACATCGTCCTCGGGGCGCGGCGCGAGCAGGGTACGGAGCACGGTGTCGCAGGTGGTCTCCAGCGAGGGCGACGGATGGGTCAGGATCTCGCACAGCTCGTCGATGCTGGAGGTGATGTCATGCGTGCGGTTCTCGATCAGACCGTCGGTGTACAGGACGATCGTGCTGCCCTCCGGGATCTCGAACTCGGCCGATTCGAAGGGCAGATCGCCCAGGCCCAGGGGCGGGCCGCCGGGCAGTTCGAGAAGGCTGACCGTGCCGTCGGGGGTGGCCAGGGCGGGCGGCGGATGGCCGGCGCGGGCGGCGCAGAAGAGGCGGGACACCGGGTCGTACACCGCGTACAGACAGCTGGCGCCGATGTCCTCGTCGCCGACGGGGTCGGTGTTCTCCGAGGCGAGCCGTCCCACCACATCGTCGAGATGGGTGAGGAGTTCGTCCGGGGGCAGATCGATGTCCGCCAGGGTACGCACCGCCGTACGCAGCCGTCCCATGGTGGCGGAGGCGTGGATGCCGTGTCCGACGACGTCGCCGACGACCAGCGCGACCCGGGAGCCGGAGAGCGGGATGACATCGAACCAGTCGCCGCCCACCCCGTACTGGGAGTCGGCGGGCAGATAGCGGCTGGCGACCTCGACGGCGGACTGCGGGGAGAGCCCGCGCGGCAGCAGGCTGCGCTGAAGGGTCTCGGCGGTGCCGCGTTCGCGGGTGTAGCGCCGGGCGTTGTCGATGGAGACGGCGGCGCGGCCCACCAGCTGTTCCGCGAGGGTCAGATCGTCCTCGGCGAAGGTCGTCGTGTGCGTCCTGCGGGAGAAGAGGGCCACGCCCAGGGTGTTCCCGCGGGCGACCAGCGGCGCCGCGACGAGTGAGTGGACACCGAGATCGGGCAGCCGGCCGTGCCGCCCGCGATTCGCCATCCAGGCGCGGTAGTCGGGGTCCCACGGCCCGGTGAGCACCGCCCGGCCGGTGGCCAGACAGCGGGCGGGCGGCGAGGCTTCCGGATAGCTCGCCACCTCTCCGATACGGGTGGCGCCCTCCGGTGCCTCCCGCGCCCGGGCGCAGTGCGCGACCCTGCGCATCAGGACCTCGCCCGAGGCCGGGCCGGGGGTGGGCTCGTCCCCGCGCAGCACCGAGTCGAGCAGATCGACGCTGACGAAGTCGGCGAACCGGGGCACGGGCATACTCGCCAGCTCCTGGGCGGTGCGGGTCACGTCCAGTGTGGTGCCGATCCGCGTGCCCGCCTCGCTCAGCAGGGCGAGGCCCTCGCGGGCCCAGTACTCCTCGCTGATCTCGAATCCGGTGAGCACGATGGCGGTCACCTGGCCGTCCGGGTCCTTGAGCGGCGCGAGGGAGAGCGCCCAGGCCCGATCGCGTCTGTCGGCGGACGCCCGGTGGAAGGTCCGCGTGGTCACCGCCTCGCCCGTGCCCAGCACCCTCCGCAGCGCCCGCTGGACGTCCGCGTTGGTGCGGCTCTCGGGCAGGAATCCGGTCCCCAGGGCCCGCATGTCCGCTTCCGTGCGCCCGATGACCCGGCACAGTTCCTCGTTGGCGTGCAGCAGCCGCAGGTCCGTGCCGTAGATCGCGATCGGCACCCCGGACCCGGTGAACGCCCGCCACATCAAGGTCTCGTCATGGCCGGGGCGCGGTGACGCCGCGGCGGCGGCCAGCAGCCAGCGCGTCCCCTCGTCGCCGGTTCGCAGGGGGAACGCGAGCAGCTGCACCTCGCGTCGGCCGCCGTCCCGGTGGTGCGCCGTGATCCTGCCGCTCCACGGCTCCCCGCCGGCCAGCGCCCGGCGCGCGGAGGCGGGCGGATCGACCGAGAGCAGCGCCCGGGCCGCACGTCC
This sequence comes from Streptomyces scopuliridis, assembly GCF_042790125.1. Lineage (GTDB taxonomy): Bacteria > Actinomycetota > Actinomycetes > Streptomycetales > Streptomycetaceae > Streptomyces > Streptomyces scopuliridis_A. The sequence goes on along the minus strand of NZ_JBHTZS010000003.1, from coordinate 46,164 downwards.
CACGGCCTCGGCGGGCCGGTAGCCGAGCAGCGCCTCGGCGTCGGCGCTCCACCGCGCGATGACGCCCTTCGCGTCGACCGCGGCCGTGGCCCACCTCTCGCCACCCGGGTATGTGTCCCATGCCTCCCCGGAGACCACGCCGCGCGTGTCATCCATAAGATCTCTCTCCCTGCCGGGCCGCTGCCCTTCAGGTGCTCGGACGACCGGAGCCCTCCGCAGACCGTGAGACACGATGACGGCTCTGCGCAGACGGGCCCCTTTGGTCGATATTTACCCCATGTGGTCCCTCAGGACACCGTCCGCGGCCCCCGGCGGACTCCTTCGCCGAGAGCGGGGCACCTGGCGGGCGGGAACGCGCTACCCGGCCGGGCAGTAGCACACTGTCACCGGCCGGGAGTGCGGTCACGGTGGCGGCTGCCTCGTACGCCGGCCGGCGGTCTCCTGGACGGCTTCTCCGGCGACCAGATCGACCCCGGTCGGAGCTACGGACGTCAGGGGCTACGGAGCGTCCACGGCCCGGGGAGCGTAGGCGCGCAGGAACGTGTCGACCGCGGCCCGTCCTACGGCGCGCAGCTCGGCGTCGGACACCTTGTGGGTGCCCAGTCGGGTGCGCAGCTCCATCGGACCCGTGAGCAGCGCGAGGAACTGCTCGGCGGCCAGATCGGGGTCGCTGGTGTGCAGCCGTCCGGAGAGCGCGAAGCGTGCCAGGCGGTCGGCGAGCGCATCGTGGAGGCGCCGCGCGCCCTCGCGCTGGATGGTCTCCAACAGGTCCGGGAACCGGGCCGCTTCGGCGTGGAGAAGCCGGCGCAGCGCCTGGGACTCCTGAGCGCAGTGGTTCTTCAGGATGCGGTGACCGGCTTCCTCCAGCAGGGGGCGCACATCGTCGTCGGGCTCCCGGAGCTGTTCGAGCGCGGCCAGTCCCGCGCCGCTCGTACGGCCGACGGCGGCGAGCATCGCCTCGCGGAACAGCGTCTCCTTGTCCCCGAGATGGTTGTAGATGGTGGGCTTGGCCACGCCCGCCTCGGCCGCGATCTCCCGTACACAGGACTGCCCGTACCCCTCACGGGCGAACGTCCTGAACGCGGCTTCGAGGATCGCCTGTCGCTTGTCGGCGCGACCGCGCCGCGCCTCACGTCTGCTCACGCTTGAGGTCCTGGCTCCGTTCACCGCGCCATCGTACCGCCACGTCCCCATACCTGAACCGAGCGGTTCAATTTTTCGGTCTGCGCAGTTGCAGCAGAACTGGACGGGTCGTTATGTTGAACCGCCCGGTTCAAAACGTGTTGATGCCTCGCTCGCGACGGAGTTGGAAAGTGACGTCCCACATCGGAGATGACCGGCTCGATCCCGGGCTGTTGCGGCTCATCGGGGTGACCCTGCTGGGCGGGATCATGGGGATCCTCGACAGCACGATGGTCACCGTCGCGGCCGATACCTTCGCCGACGAGTTCAACACCTCGCTGAGCGCCATCAGTTGGGCGACGACCGGCTATCTGCTGGCGCTCACCGTCACCATCCCCGTCACGGGCTGGGCGGTCGGCCGGTTCGGCGTCAAGAAGCTCTGGCTGTTCGGACTGGTGCTGTTCCTGGTCGGATCGCTCGCCTCGGCACTCGCCTGGAACGCGGGGAGCCTGGTGGTCTTCCGGGTCGTCCAGGGGGTGGGCGCCGGCGTCGTCGATCCGCTGGTGCTGGTGATCCTGGCCCGTGCGGCGGGCCCCAGCCGGGCGGGGCGCGTGATGGGCATGATGGGTGTGGTCCTGTCGCTCGGGCCGGTGCTCGGGCCCGTGCTGGGCGGGGTCATGCTCGAATCCATGGGCTGGCGCTCGATGTTCTTCATCAATCTGCCCATCGGGATCGTGGCGGTCCTGCTCGCGCTGCGGGTGATCCCGGCCGGCCCGACCGTCGCACGCGGGTCCGGGCCCCGTCTCGACCTCGTCGGCGCGCTGCTGATGGCTCCCGGTCTCGCGGCGGTCCTGCTCGCCCTCACGGAGGCGGGCGAACGCGCCCGGTTCACGGCGCCGTCCGTGGTCATCCCGCTGGTCCTGGGCGTCGCGCTGCTCGTCGGGTACGTGATCCACGCGCTGCGTGCCCGCCGCACCGAACCGCTGATCGACATCAGGCTGTTCAGCAGCCGCGGCTTCGCCGCGAGCGTGACCGTGCAGGGGCTCGTCGGACTGGCCACGTTCGCGGTCCTGTTCGCCCTGCCGCTCTCCTACCAGGTGCTGCACGGACACGGCGCACGCGCGGCCGGCCTGCTGGTGGCGCCGCTCGGCCTGGGATCGGCGCTCGCCATGCCGCTGGCGGGACGCCTGAGCGACCGGCTGGGGGCGCGCAATCCGGTACGCGGCGGAGCGGTGGTGGCGGCGCTCGCCTCGGCCGGCCTCACCCGTATCGGCGCGGACAGCGGCGAAGTGTGGTCCGTGCTGGCCGCGTTCGCCGTCGGCCTGGGTCTGGGCGCCGTCGGCGCGCCGACCATGGGGGCGCTGTACCGGACGCTGCCGCCGGAGAAGGTGCCGCAGGGCAGCTCCGTCGTCTACAACCTCAACCAGTTGGGCGGCGCGCTCGGGGTGGCGTGTGTCGCCCTGATCCTGGCGGCGTTCGGCAGCCGCGCCGCGGTCGGCGACGGTGCCGGGACCGGTGGATTCCAGGGCGCCTTCTGGTTCGTGTTCGCGGTGGCCCTGGTGATTCTGGCCGCCTCTCCGCTGCTGCCCGGCCGGCCAGGGGCCGCGACCGCGGCGGGGGCCGACGCGTCGGCCGCCGACGGATCCTCCCTGGCACGTCAATAGACGGTCACAGGCCATGCCTCCCGTTCGACGGGTGTCCGATCGGCGCGGAGAATGTGGAGGGGCGGGACCGTGGCTGCCGTCCGGCAGCACATGACCGGGGCGCCGCCGAGGCGTGTGGCGACCCGCCGGCGAGGTGGCGGATCATGCCGACGTGGCGATTGCGGGACTTCCACGACGACGATCTGGACGGCGCGATCCAGATCTGGGACCAGGACCGGCAGGACGATTCGCCGCCGGTCTTCCCCGTCTCCGAGGTCATGGCCGCGGCCCGGACCGGCGAGCCCGCCGTGGTCGCCGTGGTGGGCGGCGATCTGGTGGGGATGGCGGTGGCGCAGACCCAGGGCGAGCGGGCCTGGATCACCCTGGTGGCGCTCGCCGCGAAGTGGCGGCACCGTGGGCTCGGCAGCGCCCTCATCGCCGAGCTGGAGCGGCGCCTGCGTATCCACGGGATACGCCGGATCAGCGCGCTGCTCGCGCCGGGCGCCACCGGTGACACCGCGCTGGAGAACTCCGGCTACCGGCCGCGCGAGGGGCTCGTCCTCTACGAGAAGGTCGAGCATCTCGGCGCGAGCGACGCGGGTCTGCTCGCCGAACTCGGCGGGAGGGTACTGCCACAGGGGCTGTGGGGCGCCCTCGCGGGAATGGAGCGGGAGAAGGAGACCATCGAGCGGCGGATCGTGCTGCCGCTGACCGAACCCGCGCTGGCCGACCGGTACGGGGTGACGCCACCGAAGGCGGTCATCCTCTTCGGCCCGCCGGGCACCGGCAAGACCAGCTTCGCCAAGGCCGTCGCCTCCCGGCTGGACTGGCCGTTCGTGGAGCTGTTCCCCTCCCGGCTCGCGGCGGCCGGCACCGGAGGTCTGGCCACCTCCCTGCGGGAGGCCTTCGCGGATCTGGCCGAGCTGGAGACCGTACTGCTGTTCATCGACGAGGTCGAGGAGATCGCCGCCGCCCGCTCCGGGCTGGCCGTCGATCCCGGTCACGGCGTCACCAACGAGCTGCTGAAGCTGATCCCCGGCTTCCGTGACCATGACGACCGGCTGCTGATCTGCGCCACCAACTCCGTCCGGTCGCTCGATCCGGCGTTTCTGCGCCCCGGCCGGTTCGACTACGTCATACCGGTCGGCCCGCCCGATCCGGTCGCCCGGGAGGCGATCTGGCGGCGCTATCTCGGTCCCGGCGCCGACGGGGTGGAGCTGGGCCGACTGGTCGCGGCCAGCGAGATGTTCACCCCCGCCGATATCGAGTTCGCCGCCCGCAAGGGCGCCCATGCCGCGTTCGAGCGGGAGGTCCTGGACCGCCGGGGCGCGCCGGCCCGTACGGACGACTATCTGGTGGCCATCGCCGAGACCCGCCCCACACTCACCGATCAGGCGCTCACCGAGTTCGGCGAGGACATCGAGCGCCACGTACGTATGTGAGCCGGGACCGGATGTGCGCCGGGGCCGAGTGTGCGCCGGGCCGGATCTGCGCCCGTGCCGCCGCGGTCCGCCGGGAGTCGACGGACCGCGGCCGGCCCGCGGGAGCGCCGGGGGTCAGGCCGCGAAGCCGCCGTCCACGGCGATGGCGGCGCCCGTGACATACCGGCCGCCGTCGCCGGCGAGGTGGGCCACTGTCGCGGCGATGTCCGACGGCTGCCCGTAGCGGCCGAGCGCCGTGAAGCCCCGCTGCATATCAGCTCCCGGGCCGTCGGCCGGGTTCATATCGGTGTCGACGGGCCCGGGGTGGATCAGGTTGGCCGTGATCCCCCTCGGGCCCAGTTCACGGGCGAGCGCCTTGGTCAGTCCGGTCAGAGCGGTCTTGCTCGTCGCGTACAGCGTGCCGCCGGGGAAGGCGGCCCGCTCGGCCATACAGCTTCCGATCATGACGATCCGCCCGTCCTCGGACATGTGCCGAAGCGCCGCCTGGCACGTGAGGAACGGCGCCCGTACGTTGACGCTCAGCACGCGGTCGACATCCTCCAGCGACAGGTCCCCGACGGGGCCGATCGCTCCGACCCCCGCGTTGTTCACCAGGATGTCGAGCCGTCCGAACTCCGCGGCGGCCTGGTCCACGGCGTCACGTACCGCTTCGGCGTCCGCGCTGTCGGCACGTACCGCCAGGGCCCGTCGGCCGAGCGCCTTGATCCGGTCCACCACCTCCGTCGCGCGCTCGGCGCTGTGCTGATAGGTCAGCGCGACATCGGCTCCGTCGTCGGCCAGCCGCAGCGCCACGGCCTCGCCGATGCCACGGCTGCCACCGGTCACGAAAGCCACTTTGCCGGCAAGAACCACGCTCATGATCGTCCGTCTCTGTGTCGGGTACGAGGACATGACGACGATGCTGGTACGCCGCGAGCGGGGAGTCCGGCGGCATTCGGACGTGACGTACGGGCCGGTCATTGAACGGTTGATAAGTAGGATGAGTGAAGGCGTCGCCGGAGCCGGAACAGGGAGGAGTCGCTGATGCTGTTCCGTCAGCTGGAGTATTTCGTGGCGGTGGCCAGGGAACGGCACTTCGCGCGGGCGGCGGCGGCCTGCTATGTGTCACAGCCCGCGCTCTCGGCGGCGATCGCCAAGCTGGAGCGGGAGCTGAACGTCACGCTGATCAACCGGGGGCACAACTACGAGGGCCTCACCCCGGAGGGTGAACGGCTCGTCGTGTGGGCCAAGCGGATCCTCGCCGAGCAGGACGCGTTCAAGGCCGAGGTGGCCGCCGTGCAGTCGGGCATCACCGGCACACTGCGGCTGGGGACCGAGCCCACCGCGTCGACGACCCTGGCGCTGCCGGTGGCCGCCTTCTGCGGGGCGCACCCGCTGGCGAAGGTGCAAGTACGCTCCCGGCTGTCGGCGCAGACGCTCCTCCGCCAGCTGCGCGAATTCGAACTGGACGCCGCGATCTCGCACTTCGCCCCCGAGGACCGGGAGAGCCTGCAAGTCGTGCCGCTGTACCAGGAGCGGTACGTACTGCTCGCGTCGGGCGACCAGCTGATGCCCCAGACCCACACCATGACCTGGGCGGAGGCGGCGCAGCTGCCGCTCGCGCTGCTGACACCCGACATGAGGATCCGTCAGCTCATCGACAGTGTGTTCGCGGAGAGCGGGGTCGTGGTGACCCCGCAGGTGGAGACGGACTCGGTCGCCTCGCTGTACGCGCATGTGGGTGTCGGAGAGTGGGCGAGCATCGTGCCGCACACCTGGCTGCGGGCGATGCCGGTGATCGGCAGGCCCCGGGCCGTCCGGCTGGTCGCCCCGGACGCCAGGGCGCAGGTCTCGGTCGCGATCCACGCGGCGACGCCCGGTTCGATCGCCGCGCGGGCGTTCGTGAACGCGGCGACGGGCCTGTCGCTGGACGCGTTCTTCGACCAGCCGCTGCCGACCGAGCCCGAGCACCACGTCCGCTAGGGCCTGTCTTCAAAGCAGCGCCGTCAGCGCGCGTACCGCCCGGCCACCGCCTGCCGGTCGAGACCGCCCTTGGCGGTGTGGGGAAGCGCGGCGACGACATCGAGCCGGTCGGGCACCTCGACGGCGGACAGCCGGTTGCGGCAGTACCGCAGGATCTGCTCGGACCCGAGGCTCTCGCCCTCGCGTACGACCACGGCGGCGCCGACCCGCTGCCCGTAGTGCGCGTCGGGGACCGGGAAGACGGCGGCCTCCGCGACACCGGGGCACCCCGCGAGGATGTCCTCGACGTGCTCGCACGAGATCTTCTCGCCGCCGCGGTTGATGAGGTTCTTGATGTGCCCGGTGAGGAACAGATAGCCGTCCTCGTCCAGGGTGCCCAGGTCCCCGGTGCGGAACCACCCGTCGGTGAAACCGCGTGCCGTCTCTGCCGGGTCGCCGAGATAGCCGCGGGTGACGGTGGGGCCCTGCACCCACACCTCGCCCCGGGTGCCGGGCGGGCACGTACGTCCGTGCGGGTCGACGACCCGGAGACGTACGCCGGTCGACGGGCCGACGGAGCCCTGCTTCAGATATCCCTGCTCCGGCAGCGGTTCGCTGGTCGCCTGGTGGGTGGACTCGGTCATCCCGTACGCGGACAGCAGCGGCGCGCCGAACGTACGCTCCAGTGCCCGCTGCGTTGCCGTGTTGAGGGGCGCGCTGCAACTGCGGACGAACTTCAGGGGCGCGGCCCGGGGGCCCGGGTACTCGGCCGCCGACCGGTCGAGAAGGATCTCGTGGATGGCCGGGACCGCGGTGAACCAGCTGGCGGAGACGGCCCGTACGTCGTCCCAGAACGTGTGGGCCGTGAAGCGTCCCCGCTCGGGCAGCAGCACGCATCCGCCGCTGGCGAGGGAGGCGAGGAGCGCCGCGAGGAGCCCGTGGCCGTGGAAGAAGGGCATCACGGCGACCGTCGCGTCGCCGGGGCCCAACGCGTAGGTGGCGCAGATGTCCCGTACGGAGGCGGCCACGTTCGCGTGGGTCAGCGGAACCATCTTGGCCCGGCCGGTGGTGCCCGCGGTGAACAGCACCAGGGCGTCGCGGTCCGAGAGTTCACGGGCCGCGCCCCGGGCGGGCCGCGGCGCGGGCGCGCCGGTGTCGAGTGCGACCGCCGCGGTCCCCGCGTGGGAGATGTCCACGCGCAGGGGCCAGGCCGGGATCTCGGCCGGGGCGGCTCCGGCCGCGGCCGGTCCGCGCAGAACCGCCCGCACCCCCAGCGCTTCGAACCGGTCGGTCAGCTGTGCGGCGGGCAGTTCGGGGTCCACGGGGGCGACCACCAGTCCGGCCCGCGCCGCGCCCAGCAGCGCGACGACGAACTCGGCGGTGTTGGCGGAGACGAGACCGACCACATCACCGCGGCGCAGTCCCGTACGGCCGAGCCGGGCGGCCACGTCCGCGGCCAGGGCGGCGAGAGCGCCGTAGGACAGCGGTACGCGGTCCCCGGTGACGACGAGCGCCCGGGAGCGAGGACGGTCGCGCGCGTGCCGGTCGAGGAGATCGATGAGGCCGGTGAGCGCCGGCGGCCGGTACGGGCCCGCTTCGCGCACCGATGCCTCGGTCGGAACGGCCATGTGCACACCTCCTCGCACCAGGTCCGATGAAGCTGTCGTCTGCGAGCCTGCGCGGGCACGCGGCGGGCGTCCAATACCCGCTGGCGAACAGCCGATAGCGAGGATCTATCAAGAGGGTTCCCGGGGGCTGACGCACGCCTCTGACGTGCGGGGACCGTTGATCGATAAATGCTGTTTATCGGCTGGTCGCCGATAGGTCTTGGACGTGCGGAAGCGGGCTGCGGAAGGTGGGACGAGAAGCCGATCAGGCATGACCGCCCAAGGAGGATCTCGGACCATGACCGCCCCTTCCGCACTGGAGAACGCGGCGACCGCCGACACTCAGGCCGAGCTCACCGACGGGTATCACCTGGTCGTCGACGCGCTCAAGCTGAACGACGTCGACACCATCTACGGTGTGGTCGGCATCCCGATCACCGACCTGGCCCGCCTCGCGCAGGCGCAGGGCATCCGCTACATCGGCTTCCGTCACGAGAGCAACGCCGGACACGCGGCGGCGGCGGCCGGGTACCTCACCAAGCGGCCGGGCGTGGCGCTGACCGTGTCCGCGCCGGGCTTCCTCAACGGGCTGGTCGCGCTCGCGAACGCCACCACGAACTGTTTCCCGATGGTGCAGATCTCCGGCTCCAGCGAGCGCCACCTCGTCGACCTGAAACAGGGCGACTACGAGGAGATGGACCAACTCGCCGCCGCGCAGCCGTTCGTCAAGGCCGCGTACCGCGTGAGCCGGGTGGAGGACATCGGCCGCGGTATCGCCCGCGCGCTGCGTACCGCCATCTCCGGCCGTCCCGGCGGTGTCTATCTCGATATCCCGGCCGCGGTGCTCGGCTCCATCATGGACGCGGAGGAGGGCGCGAAGACGCTGAGCCGGCTGGTCGACCCCGCGCCGCGCCAACTGCCCGCGCCCGAGGCCGTGGACCGCGCGGTCGAGATCCTGGCGGGTGCGCGACGGCCGCTGGTGGTGCTGGGCAAGGGCGCCGCGTACGCGCAGGCCGACGCGAAGATCCGGAACTTCATCGAGTCCACGGGCATTCCGTACGTACCGATGTCGATGGCGAAGGGCCTGCTGCCGGACGACCACCCGCAGTCCGCCGCCACCGCCCGGTCGATGGCGCTGAAGAAGGCCGACGTCGTGATGCTCGTCGGCGCGCGCCTCAACTGGCTGCTCAACCACGGCGAGGCGCCGCAGTGGAACCCCGACGCGAAGTTCATCCAGGTGGACATCGAGCCCCGGGAGATGGACAGCAACCAGCCCATCGCCGCCCCGCTGGTCGGGGACATCGAGTCGGTGCTCGACGCGCTCGCCGAGCGGACCAAGCCCGGCCAGATCGCGGCCCCCGCCGCCTGGCGCGAGGAACTGGGAGCGCGCTCGGCGCAGAACGTCGCCAAGATGGCGGAGCGCCTCAAGGCCGACCCGCACCCGATGCAGTTCATGGGCGCGCTGAAGGCCGTACGTGACGTCATCCACGAGCGCCCGGAGATCTACCTCGTCAACGAGGGCGCCAACGCGCTGGACATCGCGCGCAATGTGATCGACATGCACGTACCGCGCCACCGTCTCGACAGCGGTACGTGGGGCGTCATGGGCATCGGCATGGGCTACGCGATCGCCGCCGCCGTCGAGAGCGGTGAGCCGGTGGTGGCCGTGGAGGGCGACAGCGCCTTCGGGTTCAGCGGCATGGAGCTGGAGACGATCTGCCGCTACAAGCTGCCCGTTGTCACCGTCATCATGAACAACGGCGGCGTCTACCGCGGCGACGACGTCAACCCGCTGGAGACCGACCCGTCCCCGACGACGCTGATGCTCCAGGCGCGCCACGACAAGATGATCGAGGCGTTCGGCGGCAAGGGCTACCGCGCGACCACGCCCGCCGAGGTCACCGCGGCCCTCACCGACGCGCTGGCCTCGGGCGGCCCGGCGCTCATCGACTGCGCCATCGACCCTTCGGCCGGCACCGAGAGCGGCCACATCGCGCATCTCAACCCGAAGGGCATCACCGTCGGCAACATCACGCCGGCGAAGAAGTGAGCGACCGGCTCACCGCACTCCTCCGCACAGCACACCCTCCGTACCGAGATCATTCACCAGAAGGAAGCCACCATGAGTGATAAGCCGCTCGCCGGAATCAAGGTGATCGACTTTACCGGGGTCCAGGCCGGTCCCGCGTGTACACAGATGCTCGCCTGGTTCGGCGCCGACGTCATCAAGGTCGAGCGCCCGCAGGGCGGCGACGTCACCCGCGGCCAGCTGCGGGACATCCCCGACCTCGATGCCCTGTACTTCACCATGCTGAACAGCAACAAGCGTTCGCTGGCCATCAACACCAAGACCCCCGAGGGCAAGGAGGTCATGGAGAAGCTGATCCGCGAATCGGACATCCTGGTCGAGAACTTCGCGCCGGGTGCCATGGACCGGATGGGTCTCGGCTGGGACCACATCCACGCCCTGAACCCGCGCCTGATCTTCGGCTCGGTCAAGGGCTTCAACGACGACTCGTCGTGGAACGACCTCAAGGTCTACGAGAATGTCGCGCAGGCGGCCGGTGGTGCCGCGTCCACCACGGGTTTCTGGGACGGCCCGCCGACCATCAGCGGCTCGGCCCTCGGCGACAGCAACACCGGTATGCATCTGATGATCGGCCTGCTGACGGCGATCATCCAGCGCAACGCGACCGGTCTGGGCCAGAAGGTGTCGGTGTCCATGCAGGACGCCGTGCTCAACCTGACCCGGGTCAAGCTCCGTGACCAGCAGCGCCTGGCGAAGGTCGGCTACCTGGAGGAGTACCCCCAGTACCCGCACGGCGAGTTCGGCGACGCGGTGCCCCGCGGCGGCAACGCCGGCGGCGGCGGTCAGCCGGGCTGGATCCTGAAGTGCAAGGGCTGGGAGACCGACCCCAACGCCTATATCTACTTCACGGTCCAGGAGCAGAACTGGAAGCGCACCGCCGAGGCCATCGGCCACCCCGAGTGGGTCGATGACCCGGACTACACGACCGCCAGGGCCCGCCAGCCGCGCATCATGGAGATCTTCGGCGAGATCGAGAAGTGGCTGGCCGACAAGACCAAGTACGAGGCGGTCGACATCCTGCGCAAGTGGGAGGTGCCCTGCGCCCCCGTGCTCAGCATGAAGGAGCTCGCCGAGGACCCCGACATGCGCAAGAGCGGCACGATCGTCGAGGTCGAGCAGAAGGAGCGCGGCACGTACCTGACCGTGGGCAGCCCGGTCAAGTTCTCCGGCTTCAAGCCCGACATCAAGGGCGCGCCGCTGCTCGGCGAGCACACGGACGAGGTTCTGGCGGACCTCGGCTACGACGCGGACGACATCCGCAAGCTGCACGAGAGCCAGGTCGTCGTCTGACCCGCGGCCCCAGGTGCCGGGTGCCCCGTGTGCGATCCGCGCGCGGGGCACCCGTATGAGCGGTGCGTGCCCCCGTCCGGCCTGTTCAGCCGCTGTGGGTTGGGGCCAGCCGCCCTGGTAAATCCACTGGATCGCCCTACGTCAATGGCTTCGGCTCAGCCGTGAGTTGACGCTCCGCGCGCCGAACGGCCGCGCGGGCTCAGGCGCGGGGTGAAGGCCGAGTGGAAGACACTGGACGCGGCGCCGACCGCCGCGGCCTGGTTCGGGCGTGACTGGGCGACACGCACGTCGCGGACCCGCCGCGCGACCGGGAAGCGGTTGACCGCGGCGGAGATCCGGCCCAGATAGAGGTCGGCGACGGACGGCAGGACCGCCGGTCCGCCGACGACCAGCAACTCCACGTCGAGGAGGTCGATGATGCCGACCGCTCCCAGGGCGACCGTCCCGGCGACGTTCTCCAGCACCGTGACGGCCCGGTCGTCGCCGCGCGCCGCCGCTTCGCAGACCCAGTCGTAGGCGCCGTCCCCCCGCGGCACCATCAGGCCCGCCGCCCTGGCCTGTTCGACGACCGCCGAGACCGGGGCGCACTCCGCGACCATGCGGGGGCCGCCCTCCTCGGTGAGCAACCCGGCTCTGATGGCGCAGAGTTCACCCATCTCGCCCGCGTTGCCCGTCGTACCGCGGTACACGTCGCCGTTGAGGAACGCGCCACTGCCCGCCCCGGCGCCGAGGTAGAGATAGACGAAGTCCCCGGCGCGGTCGGCCGCGCCCAGCCAGCGTTCGCCGATCGCCGCGGCGGTGGCGTCCTTCTCCACGATCACCGCCGTGTCCAGCCGCTCGACCAGCTCCGCCTTGAGCTCCACCTGCTCCCAGCCGTCGAACAGCGGCGGGTCGAGGACGATCCCGGCGCGCGCGTCGACCGGGCCCGGCACGGCGACACCCACCCCGAGCAGGGCCTCCGACGCCTGACGGGCCACCGCGGCGGACTCCAGGGCCAGCCGCGTCATGTGCTCCAGGCACCAGCCCGGATCGCGCCGTTCGAACAGACGCGTCTGCCGCCGGTCGAGGATGCCGCCGCACAGGTCGACGGCGACCACGCTGATCATCTCGGGGTCGAGATGGATCCCGATGGCGGACGCGGCGTCGGGCCGCAGCCGGAGCGGCACCCTCGGTTTGCCGGCGCCCGCGGACTGCCGGCCGTCCTCGGCGAGCAGCCCGGCGGTCAGCAGATTGCGGGTGATACGGGACACCGCCTGCGGGGTGAGCCCGGTCTGCTCGGCGATCTCGACCCGGCTGAGCGCCCCTGCCTCACGGATGCTCTCGATCACCAGCTTCTCGTTGTACGAGCCGAGCGCGAGCTGGTTGAAGGCGCGGGGTGCCGGGCGGGGCGGGGTCCGCCGCGCGTGGGGCTCCGACCGCTGCCAGCTGAAGGCACCGTCGCCGGGCGCGTCCGCGTACGCTCGGGCGGCCTCGGTCAGCGCGTGCAGGACGGGCCTGAACCGGCCGGGGAACCGGACGAGTTCGGCGAGGGCGACCGTACAGGCGGTGGCGGACCAGCTCATGGTGGAGTCCGCCCGGTGCCGGCCGGCCTCGCGGAGAGCGTCGCGGTCCGGGTGGCCGTCCAGGGGCGCGTCGTCCGCCGCTTCGTCGTCCCAGGTGATGATGCGCAGCGTACGGCCGGGGTGCCGCGCGGCGGTGGCGGCGATCAGGGCGCCGGGACCGTGATCGCGGGGCGCGGAAACGCCCGTCGCGGACGAGGCGTTGACGGACGAGGCGCTGACGGATGCCGCATTGGTGGATGTGGCGTTGGTGCATGCGGCGTTGGCGGACGCGACGTTGGCGGACGCGGCGTTGGCGGGCGCACCGGTCGCGGAGGGACGCGCCGGGGGCGGTTCGCTGTCACGTACCCGGTCGAGCTGCGCGGCGAGTGCGGCGTGGCGCGAGCGCCGTTCGTCGGCGTCGGCGGTCCGGCCCGGGGGCCCTTCGGGCGCGAGGGCGTCCCCGATGACCAGTACGGCCCGGTCGGCACTCGCCCACACCCCGAGCAGTTCGGCACGCGCGCAGGACAGGGCCGGCTCGGTGGGTACGGTCGGCAGACTGCCCTCACCGGGACCGAACTGCCACCGGCGCCACACCCCGGCCAGTGTGGTGTGCGAGACGCCGATACGGTCCGCGAGTGCGCGGGCCGACCAGATACGGGCCGGGGCGGGCAGGCCCGCGAGCGTCGCGGCGACGACATCGGCCTCGTCGACCTGTGGGGGCCGCCCGCTGCGCGGCCGGTGCTCCAGACCGGCCAGCCCCTCGGCGGCGTACCGTTTGCGCCATGTGGTCACCGTGGGCCGGGAGATGCCCAGGGCACGCGCGCTGCCGGAGACGCTGAGTCCCGCCTCGGCGTCCAGCACGATCCGCGCGCGGAGGGACCGCTCCGGAGCGCCACGGGCCCAGGCGCGCAGAGCCTCGCGGTCCCGGTCACTGAGCACCCGCTCGCTCCCCTCGTCCGTGTCACGCATGCCGGTCATCCAAACACCCGCCCCCTCAACTGTAAAAGTACTAAGTTGCCAATTCTGGCGGACTCGAAGGGGGTTCCACGGCACCGCGGGCGGCGAGAAGCCGCAGCCAGAGGGCCGGAAAGAAACCGCTTCCTGCTGACTGAGCTGCGCTGTAACAACGTTCACCGCACTCCGACGCGACGGTTTTTACGCGCACGAAGCATTGACGTAAGACAAACCAATGGATTGTCATGGTCCGGAAGGTCCGACTGAGGAGCTGACATCATGTCCGAACCACCTTCCCCCACAGGCGATGTGCCGCCCTCGCCCGCGCTCACCCGGCGGCGTGCCGCCGCCGCGCTGGCCCTCGCCGGCGCGGGCGCCGTCGCGTCGGGCTCCGTGGCATCCGCGTCCGCGTCGTCCGCCGCACCGCCTTCCTCCCGCCGTCGGCCGCGTCTGCTGGCGGCCGAGCGGATCAGTGAGCGCACCCTGAACCTCCGGATCGAGTCCCCCGCGCTCGGCCGCACCGGCAACGCCACCGTTCTGCTGCCGTCCGGCTGGGACGACGAGCCCGGCCGCCGCTGGCCGGTGCTGTATCTGCTGCACGGCTGCTGCGGCAGCCCCGGCTCGACCGGCTGGGGCAAGGCCGACGAAATCACGGCACGGACACCCGCCCTGGTCGTGATCCCGGAGGGCGGCCCCGCGGGGTTCTACAGCGACTGGTGGAACCAGGGCCGGTACGGGGCGCCCGCCTGGGAGACCTTCCACGTCAGCGAGGTCCACCGGATCCTGGAGCAGCGGGTGCGGGCGAGTGACCGGCGCGCCGTGGCGGGGCTGTCCATGGGCGGTCACGGCGCGCTGTATTACGCGGGACGGTATCCGACGCTGTTCCGCGCGGCCGCGTCCTTCAGCGGACTCATCAACACCACGCGCTTTACGACCGGCATCCAGAACATCGTCAAGGGGCAGGGCCTCAACCCGCTCGATCTGTGGGGCGATCCCACCGCTCAGGCCGGTCTCTGGCGGGAACACAACGCCTACGAGCTCATCTCCCGGCTGCCGCGCGGCTTTCCCGTATACGTCAGCAGCGGCAACGGCCTGCCCGGCCCGTTCGATCCCCCGGACCGTACGCCCGACAGCCTGGAGGCGACCCTCGATCTGATGGCCGGGGACTACATAGACCGCGCGCGCTCCCACGGGCTGAACGTCACGGCCGACCGCTACGGTCCGGGCACCCACAGCTGGCCCTACTGGGAACGCGCCCTCACCCAGGCGCTCCCGATGCTCACGGCGGCCATCGGCGCGACCTGAGCGGCGCGACCTGAGCGGTACGAGGTGAACGACACGAGGTGAGCGGTACGGGGTGAGTGACGCGCTATGAGTGTCGTCGCGCGACCGATGGCTACGGCGTCCGCGCCTTCTTCTCGATCGCCCGCAGCATGTCGTGCCGGATGAGGCCGCTGCCCGCGCGCATGACGCCCCAGTAGAGGGCGAACGCGCGGCGGGCGGCGGCGTCGGTGGCCAGTACGCGGGTCTCGGTGGAGAGCCGGGTGCCGTCGCCTTCGGGTGTGAGGCGGAAGTTCATCACGACCTTGGACCAGCCCGGCTCGGCGAAGCCGGCGAACGCCTCCGGGTCACCGCGCTCGATCTCCGGACGCGTGGGGCGCAGGGCGGTGTAGCGCGCGATATCGCCGAGGATCACCTCGTGGGGCGGATCGGCGGCCATCTCACGGGGAGCCATGGAGTCCAGGACCCGCAGATCCATCCCTTCGTGTGCCCCGATGTCGATGCCCTTCACCCATGCCGAGGGGCCGCCCCGTACCCGCATCAGGCCGAGGGTGACGGGGAGGTCGCCCGCGCGCAGGTCCATGAGGATGTCCCAGACGCGCTCCTGAGGGGCGTGGATCAGCCGGCTGTGGTGTTCACGTTTGTCGAAGGCCGGAAGCAGTGTCTCCAGCGTCCAGTTCATGGTGTGCTCCCGGTGTTCTCGGATCGCCGCCGTGCAGTGCCAGGCGGTCGTGTGTGCGTTCCACATAGGAGAGGGCCGTCAGCAGCTCCGCGCTGCCCACCGGTTGCTCGCGCTCGCGGGAACCGGTCACACCGCGGATGGGCATCGCGCCGACGGAGGCCCAGCGCAGCCGCCCCGCCCCGTCGATGTAGCCGCGCGAGCGGCCCCGGTTGTCGGCGTGCAGGCAGTAGGGCACATCGAGGTAGCCCTTGGCGAAGGCGGCGACCAGCGCCTTGCCCACGTCCGCGTCGAGATCGAGGACCGCTTCGACGAGGAGCCGGGCCTCGGCGCCGATGCCGGTGTCCTGGACCGGGGGTGCCGGCACGCCCTCCACGGCTGCCGCCGCCGCGCCCGCGAACTCCAGCGCCTCGACGTTCTCCTCGATGGTGGGGATGCGCCGCGACTCGACGGGGGTCTTGACGATCAGCCGCGCCGCGCCGCCGCGTACGGCGAGTTCGGCCGCTCCGCGCAGCAGGTGCCGCGCGCCCTCGGGGGTACGCGGGTACTTGCCCATGTACGTGTAGAGGACGATGTGCCAGTCCGTGTCGGGGGGAAGGAACTCCGCGGCCAGGGAGCGGAGGACGGCGATGGCCTCCTCGTCCTGCCGTGGATGGGTCCCCTGGGCGAAGCTGAGGGAGACGCTGCGCAGCCCGTGCTGGTGGAAGAAGAGCCCTTCGAGCAGGGTGAGGGCGATCAGCAGGCCGGGCGGGCACAGCTGGCCCATCATGCAGCCGCCGAAACTCTCCAGGTGCGGTTCGATGCCCCGGTCGTCCCGCAGCCGCGCGAACTGCTCGCAGCAGCGGGCCCAGGCATCGGTGGCGACGGCGAGCGGGACGCGGCTGTAGGGCAGGCAGTACGAGACGGGGCCGCCCTCGGTGGCGTCCAGACCGGCCGCCACGAGGGTGGTGAAGATGTCGTCGGGCAGGGCGGAGCCGTGCCGGATCTGGACGGGGAAGCCGGGGCCGCGGATGCCGTCCAGCACGGCCCGGGTGGTCTCCACGCCGTGGGTGACGATCGGATAGCCGTTGAGCCCGGTGTCCTCGGCGAGGGCGCGCTCGACCGACGCGTAGTCCTTCACCCTCGTATAGCTGTCGAGGGTGAGGGTGCCCACGGTGGCCGCGCGCGCCCGCCGGGTGGCGGCGAGACCCCGCCGCATCTGCTCGGGGCCGCTGAAGCCCATGCGGGGCTGGACCAGGAGACCCGCTGACCGGCGCACCTTCGACAGGCCCACGAAGGAGCCCCGGGCGCCGCTCATGACGCGGGCTCCAGAACATCCGGACCGGACTCCAGAACGTCCGGGCCGGACTCCAGCGCGTTCGGCGCGGACTCCAGGGTGTCCATGAAGCGGCCCAGCGCGGCCGGATCCGCGTCGTCCTGGAAGACCGCGTCGAACCCGGCCATCACGAGTTCGTGTGACGCCGTCGCCTGGGTGCCCCCGGTGATGCCCAGCTTTCCGCCGATCACCACCGGGGTGTGCCGTGTCTCCGGCCGGGCCCGCACCTTGCCGATCAGCCGCTTCCCGTCCGCGTGTCCATGGCCGTTGACCGTGCTGATCACCACCAGGTCGGGACGGAGCGCGGCGCACTCCTGAACCAGCATCTCGTCGGGCACGCACGCGCCGAGGTTGGTGACGTCATGGCCCATCTCCTCCAGCAGCAACTGGAGGAAGACCAGGTTCCATGTGTGCGAATCGGAGGACACACTGCTGAGGAGCACTCTTCTGCGGGGGCCGGCGAGAGCCGGACCGGCGGCTGTCGGTAGCACGGGATCTTCCGTTCAGCCGCAGCCGCCCGCCGAGTCGGAGTCATACGCGCCGACCCGGTTGAGCAGGTCGGCGGGCACCTCCTGCGGCGTGGCGGGGGCGGATTCGGCTGCCTGCTCCAGGGCCGGGATCAGCTCGTCGAGGAAGGCGTCGACGCGATCGAGGCCCCAGAAGCGGTGCCGTCCGACCTTGAAGTACGGGATGCCGAACACATCGTCGTCGTACGCGGCCGCGAGGGCGTCCACGCCTTCGGCGCGCAGCGCCGGGTCGTCGGCCGCGGCGAGCATCTCGTCACCGTCGAAGCCGGCCGACTCGGCGACGCGGCGCAGTACCTCCGCGTCGCAGATGTTCTCGCCGCGCTCCCAGCGGGCCGCCGTCACCGCCGTGTAGAACTCTCGCTCACGGCCCAGGTGACGCGCCTTGAGCCAGGCCAGGTGCGGACGCTCCCACCAGGGGTCGACATCGATCGGCCAGGCCATGGTGTAACCGAAGCGCGCGGAGAGCCGCTTGGTGTCCTGGAGAATGTAGAGGTGCTTGGCCTTGGACATCTGGGTGTAGTGGAAGCCGGAGTCCCGCTCTTCGAGCGCGGCCACGGTCTTCTCGTCCGGGTCCCAGTACGGGTAGTACTCGATGACGTCCGGCGCCTCCGGGAAGCGCGCTTCGAGCTGGCGCAGGCCCATCCAGCTGAACGGGCTGCGCAGGTTGAAGTACAGCCGGGGCGGCCGCTTCAGCTTCTTCTTCGGCCGCGTCGCGTTCATCGCCCGCCTCCGAGCAGCGCGGCACGGGTGGTGTCGTCGAACTCGGCGAGCGAGCCCGCGTTCTCGCCGCGGCTGACCGCGTAGCCGTGCATGATGCTGCCGGTGGCGGTGTGCACGAGCCGCCCGTCGCGGTGGACGTAGGTGTCGAACGTCGCGGTGTACATCACCTCCTTGATGATCTCCTCGACGGTGAAGACGGTGTGCAGTGTCTCCTCCATGAGCGCGTCGGCCAGCATGCGCACCCGCGCCCGCGACACGACCGGGATCCAGCCCCGCTCGACGAGCATGGTGCGGATGGAGATGCCGCGGTCCTCCAGGAACCGGTCGACGACCTCCTCCATCGCCCGGACGTAACCGGAGTGCTGGAGACGGTCGGAGAAGTGGCAGTAGAAGTACGGGATCCGCCAGGACCACAGGAACGCGTTGGAGCCGGCGGGCACGAGCAGTCCGGGGACGTCGCTCTCCGCGACGGCCGGGGAGGGGGCGCCGACGGCGTCCGCGAGCGCGGCCACCTCGGGGACGGTGTACGGCTCCAGGAACGCCGGGACGGGCTGTACGCCACTCGGCGCGTCCTTCAGCACGACCAGGGCGACCCGGATCTTGCCGGTGAGCACGGTGACGGTCTCGCCGCCCCGTTCGACGGTGAGCTTCACCTTGAACGGCGCGCCGTGACCGGGCTTGGGCTTGCCGGGCTCGACGACCGCGGTCACCTTGTCGTCCACACCGAGTGTGGCCGGGAGGCTCACCGAGTGATCCACGATCTCCAGGCCCAGACCGTAGGTGTGATACAGCGTCTCCGCCCCCGCCCCACGCTCGCGGAAGTACTGGAGGATCGCCTCCTCCGTCAGGTACATGAAGTGCTTGAAGCCGATCCACGTACGGATGTTGGCGCCCTCGTAGCGGGGGCTGCCCACCGGCGTGGTGAGGCTGCCGTCGAGCAGGACTGTCATGGGGTGTTCCTTTCCGCGGTGTTCATAAGGAAGGCGGCGATCTCCGCCGCCACGTCGCTGGTTTGCTCGGCGTGGCAGAAGTGGCCGTAGTGGGCGCGCCGGCGGACCGTCGCCGCGGGCATGGCGGTGGCCAGGGCCGTCGCCCGGTCTCCGGCCAGGGACTCGTCGTGCTCTCCCGCCAGGACGAGCGTGGGAACGGTCACCTCGGCCAGGGCGAGTTCGGTGGTCCCCACGAACTGGAGGAACAGGCTGAGGAAACCGACGGGTCCGATCCGTTCGAGGGCGGTGGCCACCATCGCGGAGAGGACGTCGGGGTCCATGGTCCCGGCGCGCTCCCCCAGTCCCACGCGTACACCGTCGGCGATGACATGGCGGAATCCGGCGAGCGCCGCGTCGTGCAGCGGCCAGTCCACGGTCAGGCTCTCCGGGCGGTAGAACGGGGCCAGGAGCACGGCGGCGGACGGCACATGGGTGCCGTCGGACGTCGCCAGGTGTTCGAGTACGGCGTTGGCGCCGAAGGAGTGGCCGAGCAGGACGTCGACGGGTTCCGGGACGAGGTCCAGGGCCCGCCGCAGCCAGTCGGCCGGTGTGCCGTGCTGCCGCCAGCGGTACGGGTTGCCCGCGCGCCAGGGCAGGTCGAGCGCGTACGCCCGGCAGCCCGTGAACGCCTCGACGAGGGGCCGCCAGCTCTCCCCGCTGCCCTCCAGGCCGTGGACCAGCGCGACGACGGGTCCCGCCGCGCCGGGCGCCCGGGACACCGCCAACCGCTCGCGCGCTGCCCGTACTTCGGTCACGGGCGTCCAGAACTCCGGCCCGGACGCCTCCTTCGGCTTCGCCATCTCAGGAGGCTCCCGCGGGCACTCGGTCGCCGGCCGGGTCGAGACGTACGGAGGCGTAGCCGTCCTCGTCGTCGCCACAGGTGATGAGCGCGCCGCCGGACCGCTCGCCGGACGACGCCAACCAGGCCGCCGCGACGGCGAGTTGGAGTACACCCAGCGCGCCGTACGTCTCGCCCACATGGTCGCTGAGGTCGACCCCGCCGGAGATGCCCGCCGTGCCCGGCGCGGCCAGCCGGAGCGCGGCCGGTGCCCCGGGCTCGGCGGGGGCGTCGGGCCGGGCATGGTGGCGTACGCTCCCGAGGCGCGGCCCTTCGCCGTCGGGCTCCAGCACCACGCAGGCCGCGGCGGAGCGCAGTCCGGCCCCTCCCGGCCGCAGCGCGGCGAGCCCCGTGGCCACGTCGTCGTCGGGTTCGACCCCGACCACGACGACCCGCTGGGCGCGGCCCGCGCGCAGCAGCAGGGCGCCGAGCCGGACCGCGTCGAGGCCGGACGTGGCGCCGCCGCACACCATCAGGTTCGGCCCGGTGAAGCCGTAGCGGATGGCGAGGGTACTGGCGATCACATTGCTGGACGCGTTGGGGCCGTTGAGGGGGCTGACGTCATGCCCGCTGCCGGCGCGCATCTCGGCCACGATGTCGCGGACGGTCCGTACGTTGCCGAAGTTGGAGCTGACGACGACGGCGGTGTCCGCCGCCCCGGGCAGCGGTTCCCGCGGCTTGCCGGGCGGAAGCCCGAACGCCCGGTGCACGGCGCACAGCGCGAGCCGCGTCGAGTCCTCCTTGTACAGGAGCCCCTTGCGGCCGAGTACGGTGTGCGCCTCGTCCGGACCGCACGCCGGTTCCGGTGCCACGGACGTGAACAGGGCGCTCGCGGCACCCTCCGTCGCCCCGTCGGCGCCGGGGACGTGGAGGGCGTACGCGGTGACGGTCACGCCGGTCGCGTCTCCGGTGGGGTGCGCGGTGTGCGCGGTGTTGTTCATCGGTCCACCCTGATGATGCTCACGGCGTTGACTCCGCCGAATCCGAAGGCATTGACCTGCGCGACGCGGGCGTCGCAGCCGGCGGGCTCCCCGACGACGAGGCGCAGCCCGGCCGCCTCCTGGATCGGCTCGGTCAGCCCCACCGTGGCGGGCACCGAGCCGGTGCGCATCGACTCCACCGCGATGAGCAGGCTCATCAGCGCGGCGCTCCCCGAGGTGTGTCCGATGGCGCCCTTGACGCCGGTGATCAGTGGCCCCGGAGCGGTTCCGTCGAAGACCTCGCGCAGGGCCGCGGCTTCGGTCGGGTCGTTGAGGGCGGTGCCGGTGCCGTGGGCGAGTACGAGGCCGATGTCGCGCGGGCTCACCCCGGCGCGGCTGTGGGCGTCCCGCATGGCGGCGACGATGCCGCGGGCGTCGGGTGCCGTCTCGTGGTGGGCGTCGCAGGACAGGCCCGTCCCCAGCACGGTGGCGAGCGGGCGGATTCCCCCGGCCGAGCGGGGCTGGAGCACCACCGCCACCGCGCCCTCGCCCAGCAGGACGCCCGCGCGGCCCTCCTGGAAGGGCTGGAGCACGGCGGTCGGGGCGTCGGCGACGCGGCCGATCATCGTGAGCATGCTCTCGCTCATCGCGTCGCAGCCCGCGGCCACGACCGCGTCGGCCTCGCCCGCCGCGAGCATGTCCTGTGCCAGCGCGAGCGCGTGCCCGGAGGCGGAGCACGCGTTGGACACCGTGATCACTTCGGTGACGTCCGGCAGCACCGCGCGTACCGCCGTGTCGAAGTGCAGATCGCGGCGGCGGACGGGGACACCGTCCAGGGACCAGCGTTCCACGGCCCGCAGCTCGCGCAGGCCGGTGCCGACGATGACGGACACCCTCTCGCGCGCCGGGTCGATCCCGGCCTGCCGTACGGCACCGGCCACGCACCGGGCGAGCCAGCGCCCGGCGCGCAGCGGCGGCTCGTCGTTGTCATTGTCCTCGTCGTCGTTCACGTGGTAGCCGCGGGTGACGCCCATGCGGGCGGTGTCGTAGAACCGCAGCGGCTCACTGCCGTCGACGCCCTCGCGCAGCGCGGCGAAGGTGGCATCGGCGTCACCGAGGCAGGTGACGAGGTCAGCTCCGGTCAGCGCGACGTCCACGGTGCCACCCCCTCAGCACGGCCGCGCCGACGGAGCCGTCGGCCGACACGGACGTGACGACGGACACCGCCCCGTCGAGTTCCGGGTGGCCCCGGTGACCGGCCAGCAGCGCGGCGAGTTGCAGTGAACCGGCGGCGCTCTGGCATTCGCCGACCCACTCCTTGGCGCGTACGTGCCACACCTCGGTGCCCAACGCGCTCTCGACGCCCCGGCGTTCGAGGTCGTCCAGGGGCGAGATCCCGCACTCGCCGGAGGCGACCGCGCGTACCTCCGAGGGCTCCACCCCGGCCCGCTTCAGGGCGCGCAGAACGCAGTGGGCGAGCCCCGCTCCCGCGTCGGGGGTACGTCCCGGCGGGCCGTAGGTGCCGGCCTCGACGGCGAGCACCTCGGCGTCGGGCAGCCGGCCGGCCTCGCGCACCGTCGCCGCGTCCTCGACCATGAAGACGGCGGAGCCCTCTCCGACCCGGGCGCGGCCCTCCCACGCGCTGTGCTGGCGGTGGGCGAACCAGGCGGTGTGCGGGCTGAACTCCTCGAAGGAGCCGACGAGCAGGGCGTCCGCGTAGCCGCGCCGGATCTGGTTACGGGCGTAGCGCAGTGCGCTCAGCCCGGCGAGCTGTCCGCCCGCGACCGTGGCGTTGACGCCCTTGAGCTTGTGCCAGATCGCCGACTGGCCGGCGGCGCAGTTCATCACGGTGTTGGGGAACAGCACCGGGTTGACGAGGTAGGGCCGGTCGTTGACGAGTGTTTCGCGGCTGTAGTCGCTGGTGGCCTTCACACTGCCCGCGGTGGTTCCCAGGACGATGCCCACACGGTCGCGGTTGTCGTCGGTCACGACCAGGTCGGTGTCGTCGAGCGCCAGGGTGCAGCCCAGCAGGGCCAGGGAGGTGCTGCGGTCGAAGAAGCTGGTTCCCTTGCGGCCGAGATGGTCGCGGACCCGGAAGTCGGGCATGGCGAACGCCTCGTCCTCGGGCAGTTCCTCGTCGAACATCCCGGTGACATCGCGCAGGCCGCTGCGGCCCGCGCCCACGGCGGTGGTGAACGCGTCCGCGCCGATGGCCAGGGAGGAGACGACGCCCCAGCCGGTGATGGCCAGGGTCCCGTCGCGAAGGGTGTCGTGGGGGCGCGGGGCGTCCTGGGGGACGCCGGGGGCGGTAGCGGTGGCGTTCATGCGACCTGTCCGAGGATCGTGATGGCGTTGTTGCCGCCGAAGGCGAATCCGTTGTTCTGCACGACCTTGGGGCGCGCGGGACGGCTCTCGTTCGGCACGGGGTCGATTCCGGGCATCCCCGGGTCGGGGGTCCGGTAGTTGGTGGTCGGGGGCAGGAAGCCCTCGTCCAGGGCGAGCGCGGCCGCGATGGCTCCGAAGCCGCTGGCCGCGCCCATGGTGTGGCCGAGCATGGACTTGATGGAGCTGATCGGCGGCGGGCGCTCGCCGAAGACCTCGACGACGGCCTTGGCCTCCATCGTGTCGTTGGCGGGGGTTCCGGTGCCGTGGGCGCAGATGTAGTCCACGTCGGCGGGTGTGATGCCCGCGTTGCGGTGGGCCCGGCGCATGCACTCGGCGATGCTGACGGGGTCGGGGGCGACCATGTGGTTGGCGTCGCAGTTGAGTCCGTAACCGAGCACCTCGGCGTAGATGTGCGCGCCGCGCACGGTGGCCGACTCCAGGGTCTCCAGGAACAGCGCGGCCCCGCCTTCGCCGGTCAGGATGCCCGAGCGGTCCTTGTCGAACGGGGAGCAGACCTTCTCGGTGAGCGCGCCGAGCCGGTAGAACCCGGCGTGGGCCCAGCGGCACACCGAGTCCGCGCCACCGGCGATCATGTAGTCGGCGTCCCCGGTGAGGATCTGGTCGTAGGCGTAGCCCAGCGCGTAGTTGGACGCGGAGCAGGCGGTGGACAGTGTCACGGCCTCCCCGGTGAGGCCCAGCTCCTGGTTGACGGCGTTGGCCAGCCGGGACGCGGGCACCTGCGCCGCGTACGCGGGGGTGATGCCGGACAGGCCCTCGTGGACCCACTCGGCGGTCAGCTGCTCGATGACCTGCGACTCACCGCTGGTGGTGCCGATGCTGGAGCCCGCGGCGGCCTCGGACAGCAGCTCCTGGTCGATGCCGGAGTCCTCGACGGCGAGCCGGGCGGCCGAGGCGGCGAACAGGCTGGTGCGGCCCCAGTCTGCGGGCGAGACGGTGCGCAGCATGGTCTTCGGGTCGAAGTCGGTGACCTCACCGGCCATGTAGTGCGGGAAGCCGCTGGAGTCGAAGCTGGCGATCGGGGAGATGCCGCTGCGGCCCTCGCGCAGTGCCCGGCCGAACGCCTGGACTCCGGTGCCGATGCTGGAGACAGGTCCGAGACCCGTGATGACGACTCGTCGGTTCATGGTGGTCAGTCCTGCCGGCCGGCCCGCTGGGCCACGATGTCGTGGACGGCCGTGCGATGGCCCATGGCCGGCAGCTCGTCCAGGTGCTGTTCACGCGCTTCAGACATGCTTCTTCTCCTGCGTTGTGGCTGATGGTGGGGACGGTGCGCGGCTCGGGAGTTCAGGAGCCGTCGGAGGCGAGCCCGTCGCGTACGACGGCGAGTACCGAGCCCAGGGTGGCGATCCGGACGTCGCCCACCCAGGTCTCGCCCCGCATGAAGGCGTTGTCTCCGATGATCCGGTCGATCTCGACGATGTGCCGGAGCACATCACCGGGGTGGGCGCTGCCCGTGATCGTCACGTCGCGGGCGGAGCCGAAGATGAGGGTGCCCTCGACGGGTTCGTCCTTCAGGGCCGCCGAGTGCAGCCACAGGACGGCGCCGCTCTGCCCGAACGACTCGACGAGCAGGGAGACGGGGTAGGCGTAGGCGGCGGTGGGGAGGTTCTCGTCCAGACCGGCGTAGCAGGGCTCGCTTCCGGTCACGGCCTTCGTGGTGACGATGCGTGCGCCGGGCTCGATCTCCAGGACACGGTCGACGAGCAGTACGGGGTGGCGGTGCGGCAGGATGCGCCGGATGTCGGCGTGCTCAAGCGTCGTCATGTCCGCCCTCCCGGTGGATACGGAGTCCGAGGGTCATCCGCGCGGCCAGGGCGCCGTCCGCGCGGTGGCAGCGGGCCTTGACGCGGACCGTGGACGGATCGTCCTGGCCGGTCACGTCGCAGCCGATGCTCATCGTGTCGCCCGGGAGCAGCGGGGCCGCGAAGCTGACGGAGGTGATCGAGGTCAGCTCGACGGCCGTGCCCGGGCCG
Source organism: Streptomyces scopuliridis (assembly GCF_042790125.1). GTDB lineage: Bacteria > Actinomycetota > Actinomycetes > Streptomycetales > Streptomycetaceae > Streptomyces > Streptomyces scopuliridis_A. The sequence goes on along the minus strand of NZ_JBHTZS010000003.1, from coordinate 20,887 downwards.
TACCGCTCGGCGGCCCAGCGCCGGACGGCCTGGTGGACGGACTCGATGGTGAACACACCCGGGTAGATCGTGAAGTCCGGGTAGTGGCCGCCGAGATACGGGTCGCCGGCGACGATCCGTTTGACCGCCTCGATCCGCGTGCCGCCGGCGCGGGCGGCGCCGTCCACGGTGTCGACGGCGTCCAGCGGGGCGGCGAACCGTCGGCTCACAGGACGATGCCGCCATCCACCTGGAAGACCTGTCCCGTGATGTAGTCGGCGCGGTCGGAGGCGAGGAAGGAGACCAGTTCGGCCACGTCCTCGGGGCGTCCGAAGCGGCGCAGCGGGACCAGGTCGAGTGCCTGCTCGCGCACCTTGTCCGAGAGACGGGCGGTCATGTCGGTCTCGATGAACCCGGGGGCGACGACATTGACCCGCATGTTGTACGGGGCGAGTTCCTTGGCGAGCGACCTGCTCATCCCGTTGATACCGGCCTTGGCCGCGGAGTAGTTGGTCTGCGCCTTGTTGCCGTAGACGCCCGCCACCGACGAGATGTTGACGATGACGCCCTTCTTGCGCTTCATGAAGCCGAAGGCCATCGACCGGCAGAAGTTGAAGGTCCCGGTCAGGCTGGCGTCGATGACGGCGCCCCAGTCCTCCACGGGCATGAGCACCAGCGGGTTGTCCCGGACGATCCCGGCCGAGTTGACGAGGGTGTCGAGCGGGCCGAGTTCGGCCTCGGCGTCCTTGATGAAGCCCTGGACGGCTTCGAAGTCCGCGACATCGCAGGGCGCGTGGAAGCAGCGCACGCCGTGCTCGCGGACCAGCGCGGCGGTCTCCTCCGCCCGCTCCTTCTCGCTGCGGTAGCAGAATGCGACGTCCATTCCGTCCTGGGCCAGGCGTACGGCGACGCTTCTGCCGATTCCGCGCGAGCCCCCGGTGACCAGGGCGCGGCGTTCTGTGGACATGGGAATTACCTCGTGCTTCGGGTCGGGAAGTGGGTGGTGTGTGCGCTGGTCCTGGCGGCAGCTACCAGCGGGTGGTCTCGCCGAAGAATCCGTCGATGGCGACGGCTTCCCCCTGGTCGAGGGCAGCCCGGTGGACGAGCGCGCCCACGGCCAGATCGAGTACGCCGAGTCCGAAGGGCGAGAAGATGACCGGCCGGTCCCCGGGCACCCGTACCTCGCCGAGGATGACCTCCGCGAGGGTTCCCGTGATGAAGCCACGGTGGCCGTACTTCTGCTCCGCGAGGTGCGGGGAGGTGTTCGCGGTGAGGCAGTGGCCGATGTCGTCCAGGATGTTGTACGCGCCCTCGATGATCTCCGGGCCGATGTCGCGCAGCGAGATGTTGAGGACGGTCTGCCCGGGGGCGAAGGTGCCGGGCCGGGTGAGATAGGGCTCCCCGGCGGTCGTGGCGAGCACCACCAGGTCGGCTTCGGCGACGGCGGCGTCCCGGTCGGGCGCGCTGCTCGCCCGGTAGCCGAGTTCGCCGGTGGTGAAGTCCGCGAGGGACTCGGCGTACCGCGGCTGGTGGTCGTGGACCAGCACCTCGTCGATGGCCCATTCCCGCGCCTTGAAGAATTCCAGGATGTTGCGGGCGATGATGCCGGCGCCCACCACGAGCAGCCGCCGCGCGGTGTGCCCGCCGGTCAGCGTCTCGGCCGCGAGAACGGCCGAGGCCGCGGTGCGGGCGGCGCTGACCTGGGAGGCTTCGAGGCAGGCGAAGGGGTAGCCGGTCTCGTAGTCGTTGAGCAGCAGCACGGCCGAGGCGCGGGGTACGGAGCGCTCGATGTTGGCCGGGAAGCTGGCTATCCACTTGATCCCGGCGGTGTCGTACCGGCCGCCCAGATAGGCGGGCAGGGCGATGATCCGGCTGTCGGGCTTGTCGGGGAAGCGCAGGAAGTAGCTGTTCGGGTTGACCGAGTCGCCCCGGTCGTGGATGAGGTAGGTGTCCCGTACCTCCTCCACGATCCGGGTCCTCGATCTGCCGATGACGCGGCGGGCGGTCTCGCCGCTGACGACGTGGAAATCGAACATGTCAACCTTTCAGAAGCAGCGAGCCGTCGGTGTCCGGACGGTCGTCCGTCCCGTGAGGGGCCACGGCGGACAGGCCGAACCGCTCCATGACCCAGGCGTCGTCGTAGACGGTGTTGAGGTAGCGGTCGCCGTTGTCGGGGGCGATGGCGACCACGGTGGAGCCCGCGGGCAGTTCGTCGCGTTTGCGGGCGACGGCGGCCAGGACGGAGCCGGTGGACGCGCCCAGGGCGATGCCCTGGCTCCTGGCGACGGAGCGGCACATCCGTACGGCTTCCGCCTCGGGAACGATGACGACCTCGTCGACGCGTCGCGGATCGCACAGCTCCGGTCTGCGGCTGGTGCCCAGTCCGGGCAGATGCCGCTTGCCGGGCGGGAAGCCGAAGGTGACGGAGCCGGCGGTGTCCACCGCGACGACCCGGGTCCGCGGGGAGTGCTCACGGAAGAAGTCCGCGCAGCCCATCAGCGTGCCGGTGGTGCCGGCGCCGACGAACAGGAAGTCCACCTCGGGCACCTCGCCCAGGATGGCGGCGGCGGTCCTGTCGTAGTGGATACGGGAGTTGGCCTCGTTGGCGTACTGGTTCGGCCAGAACAGGGAGGGGTCCTCCTGGAGCCGGTCGCCGATGTAGTCGATCCGGGACTGGAGATAGCCGCCGTTGGCGTCCTTCGTGTCGACGACCACGACCTCCCCGCCGAACGCCCGGATCAGCGCGGCGTTCTGTGGTGAGGTGTTCGGGTCGGTGACGCAGATGAACGGGTATCCCTTGGCGGCGCACACCGAACTCAGCGCCACTCCGAGATTGCCGGACGACGATTCGATGACGCGCCCGCCGGGCTTCAGCAGATTCCACCGCTCCGCGTCCTCGACCAGACCGATGGCGGTCTTCAGTTTGATCGACCCGGCCGGATTGAACCCCTCGATCTTGAGCAGCAGCCGGACATCGGGGACGAGTCCGTCGCACCGCAGGAAGAGATGGTCGAGGACGAGATCTCGCGCGCTGTCGTAGATCACTTCTCCACGACTCTCTCCGCGCTCCGCGGGCGGTTCTTGACGTAGTGGCGGGTGGCCAGGAGGAGCAGCAGGCCCCACACCAGGAACGACAGGTCCCAGACGAACAGGCGCCACAGCAGCGGCTTCCACGCGAGGGGATCGGCCGGGGTGACGATGTCTCCGGCCACCAGCAGCAGGGACCCCACCTGCAGGGCACCGTAGAGGGTCAGCCCGACCGAGCCTCCCCAGCCCGCGAGAAGCATGAGCGGACGGGGGAGGATCCGGCCCCACGACTGAACGAGAGCGAGGGAGAACACGGCGCCCGCGACCTTCAGCGCACCGGTGATCCACACGAGGGCGATGAATCCGGAGTCCCGGGTTCTCGCCATGTCCTGGATCGTGCCGCCCAGGGTGTCGAGGCCGAGCGTTCCTCCGGCCGCCCAGTAGAAGCTGACCAGGCCGAAGACGAAGGCCAGTACCGCGCCCGTGTATCCGGCCCAGGCCGCCGACCGGCCCGGTGGGCCCGCCGGTGGCCGCCCGTTTCGCTGAACTGATTCCGCACTCATGTCCGTCCCTTCCCTCGTGACGTCGTCGGATCGGCGGACGGGTCAGTCCTGCCAGCCGGCCTGCTGGGCCACGACGTCGTAGACGGCCTTGAGATGGCCCATGTTCGGCAGCTCGGCCTGCGGGATGTCGATCTTGTACTTCTTCTCGATCCTGGCCAGGATCTCGATCGCCCGCAGCGAGTCCGCCTCGTGCTCCTCCACGAACGAACCCGTCTCGGTGATCTCCTCGGGCTCGACCTCAAGCACCTCGGCGACGATCTCGCGCAGTTCGTCCAGGTGCTGTTCGCGTGCTTCGGACATGGTTCTTCTCCTGTTTATTCGATGGTGTGTGACGGTGTGATGGCTGAGGGGTCGGCCTCAGGAGGCCGAGGCGGCGTCCATGGCGTCGATGAGGCTCTTGGGACGCATGTCGGTCCAGTGCTCATTGATGTGATCGAGGCATGCCTGCCGGGCGTCGGGGCCGTGGGCGGTCGTCCACCCGGCGGGGATCTCGGCGAACGTCGGCCACAGGGAGTGCTGGCCCTCGTCGTTCACCAGCACCAGATAGGTGGCGTCCGCGTCCTCGAACGGATTGCTCATGTCTCGTCTCCTTGTCGGTTCAGGGGGCAGCGGTCAGCGGGTCGGGGGGCAGCGGTCCGGATGGCACGGGGCAGCGGTCCGGCGGGCAGGGGTCGGGGCTCAGGCGAGGTCGCGGAGCCGGCCGGCGAGGATCCTGCCGATCTCGGCCAGCGGGCCCGGCCGGGTCAGGTCGTCATGGGTGGACTCGATGGGATGGCTGTCGAGGGAGCCCTCCAGGAACGGCGCCCACACCTGGGGTCCCGGCGCGTCCGCGGGCTTGCCGAGTACGGCCTCGAAGAAGAGGACATCGCCGACGTATGTGCCGGGCACATGGCCACGCGCGATCCGCGAGTTGTTCTCGAAGACCTCATAGAGCGCGGCCACATGCCGCTCCTCCAGGGAGCCGAGCACTCCGTCCTGCTGCCGGAGGATCTCTGTGACGCGGGCGTACTCCAGCGGCTCCCCGCCGAGGCTCTCCCGGTCGTATCCGGCGAGATCGAGCATCCCGGCGAGGAACTCCCGCTGGGACAGGACGGCGTCCATGGACTCCGCCCGCAGCCTCGGGAAGGAGTCGAGCAGGGCGAGCAGAGCCACCTTCTCGCCCTCCCGCTGGAGCCGCTCGGCGATGGCGTGGGCCACGAGTCCGCCGAAGGACCAGCCGAGGAGCAGATACGGGCCGGTGGGCTGCACCGTACGCATCTGCCTGAGGTAGTCGGCGGCGATCTCCTCGACGGTCGTGGGCAGTTCGCCCGGCTCCGCGATGCCCCGGGACTGGAGCCCGTAGATCGGGTGCTCGGGGCCGAGGTGGCGCATGAGCCCGGCGTACGACCAGCCGAAGCCGCTGGCGGGGTGCACACAGAACAACGGCGGGCGGTTTCCGCCGCGGCGCAGGGGCAGCAGGACCTCGAACGCGCCCTGGACGTCCTCCCCTTCGCCGCCTTCCGCGTCGAGCCGTTCGGCCAGCTCGGCCGCGGTGGGTGCCTCGAACAGGGTGCGCAGGGCGATGTCCACGCCGAAGGTCGCACGCACCCTGCTGATCAGACGGGTGGCCAGCAGCGAGTGGCCGCCGAGGTCGAAGAAGCCGTCGTCGACGGACACGCGGGGAACCCCGAGGACTTCGGCGAACAGCTCGCACAGCAGCCGCTCCTGGCGGGTGCGCGGCGGTCGGCCGCCGGTGCCCGCCGCGAGGTCGGGGGCGGGCAGTGCCCCGCGGTCCAGCTTGCGGTTGGGCGTCAGCGGCAGGGCGTCGAGCGGGACATACGCCGCCGGGACCATGTACTCGGGCAGGCCGGCGCCGACGTACTGCCGCAATTCGGCGGTGGGCGGGAGCACGTGGCCCGGCTCGGGGACCACGTAGGCGACGAGGCGCTGATCGCCGGGGCGGTCCTCACGCACGATCACCGCGGCCCTGGCGACGGCCGGGTGGCGGTCGATGACGGCCTCGACCTCGCCGAGTTCGATCCGGAAGCCGCGCAGCTTCACCTGGTCGTCCACGCGCCGCAGGAAGAACAGCATGCCGTCCGCGTTCCATCGCACCACGTCTCCCGTGCGGTACATCCGGGAGCCGGGCGCGCCGAACGGGTTGGCGACGAACCGCGCGGCCGTCATATTCGGGCGGCCCAGATAGCCGCGGGCCAGGCAGTTGCCCGCCACATACAGCTCTCCCGGTGCCCCCTGCGGTACGAGCTGCAGATGGTCGTCGAGCACATAGAACTGGGTATTCGCCATGGGGCCGCCGATGGGCAGCGGGCCCGGCGGGATCTCCTGGCCGGGCTCGATCCGGTACTCGCTGCAGTTCACCGTCGTCTCGGTGGGCCCGTACATGTTGAGGACGGTGGTGCCGGGGTGCTTCTCGCGCCATTCGTCGACGAGTTCGCCGAGCAGCAGTTCTCCGCCGAGCAGCAGTTCGGTCGTCGGTGAGAACTCCGGCGGCAGGGCGCCCAGGACGGGCAGATGGCTGGGCGTGGCCTTCAGGAAGGTGCACGGGCGCTGCTGGAGCGCCGCCGCGGTGCCGGGATCGGGGTCCTGCAGATCGCTGACGACATGGACGGTGCCGCCCACGGTCAGCGGCACATAGGTGGCGGTCACCGACAGGTCGAAGGAGATCGGCGAGTGCAGCAGCGCCGTCCCCCGGACGCCTTCGTAGTCGCCTCCGGCGAAGACGAGGTAGTCGGTGAGTGAAGTGTGCTGCACCACCACGCCCTTGGGCCGCCCGGTGGATCCGGAGGTGTAGATGATGTAGGCCGGGTGGGCGAGACGCAGCGGCGTCAGCCGGTCGGCATCGGTGAGATCGGCCGCGGCGCGATCGGCCGCCTCCGCCTCTCCGTCGTCGCCGGCGCGGCCCGTCAGCTCTTCGTCGGTGCCGGGATCGTCCAGCAGGATGCGCGGCGCGTCGATGTCCGGCAGTTCACCGGCCGTCGCGGCGTCGGTCAGCAGCAGAGCCGGCGCCGTGTCGGCCAGCATGAACGCGATCCGCTCGGCCGGGTACTCCGGGTCGACGGGCACATAGGCGCCGCCCGCCTTGAGCACCGCGAGCAGGGCCACCACCAGCCGGGCCGACCTGGGGAGGGCGACCGCGACGAACCGCTCCGGCCCCACACCGCGCCGTACGAGATACCGGGCGAGCCGGTTGGCGCGGGCGTTGAGTTCCGCGTACGAGATCTCCTCGCCGCGGAAGACCAGCGCGGGGGCGTCTGGGGTACGCGCGACCTGGGCCTGGAACAGCTCGGGGAGCGTCACGCCCGGCACGTCGGTGGCGGTGTCGTTCCAGGTCACCACCGTCCGCTCGCGCTCGGCCGCGTCGAGGAGCCCGATCGCGCCGATCGGCCGGTCGGGGTCGGTGACGGCCGCGTCGAGGAGCCGGACGAGCCGGGCGACGAGGGCGGCGACCGTGTCCTCGTCGAACAGGTCCGCGCGGTAGACGATCTGGCCCTCGATGCCCTGACAGGTGCCGTCGTCGGCCCGCCGGTCGCTGAGACTGACCGACAGGTCGAACTTGGAGCCGCCGATGGCGAGCGGCTGCGCGGCCACGGCGAGGCCGGTCACCTCCTGGCCGACCTCGGTGGGGTTCTGGAAGGCCAGGGCGATCTGGAAGAGAGGGTGCCGGGACAGCGACCGCGCCGGATTGAGCACCTCGACCAGCCGCTCGAACGGCATGTCCTGATGAGCGTAGGCGGCGAGGTCCCGCTCGCGGACACGGCCGAGCAGCTCGCGGAACGTGGGGTTGCCCGAGGTGTCGGTGCGCAGCACGAGCGTGTTGACGAAGAAGCCGACCAGCTCGTCCAGGGCCTCATCGGTACGCCCGGCGATCGGGCTGCCCAGCGGGATGTCGGTGCCGGCGCCGAGCCGGGTCAGCAGCGCCGCGAGCGCGGACTGCACCACCATGAAGGCGCTCGCCCGGTTCTCCTTCGCCAGCTCGGCCAGCCGCCGGTGGAGCTCCGGACCGATGACGACGGGGACGGTGCCGCCCGCCGTGCCGGCCACCGCGGGCCGGGGACGGTCGGTGGGCAGTTCCAGCTGGTCGGGCAGTCCGGCCAGTTCGCCGCGCCAGAAGTCCAGCTGCCGGGAGATCGGGCTGTCCGGATCCGACTCGTCGCCGAGCACGTCGCGCTGCCACAGGCTGTAGTCGGCGTACTGCACCCGCAGCGGGGTCCAGCGCGGGGCGGAGCCCGCGCACCGCGCCTCGTAGGCGGTGGCCAGGTCGCGGGCGAGCGGCGCCGCGGAGGCTCCGTCGCTCGCGATGTGGTGCATGACGAGCAGCAGGCAGTGCTCGTCCGGGCGCAGGGCGAACAGACGGGCGCGCAGCGGCAGTTCGCGGGCGAGGTCGAAACCCTTCGCCGCTTCGGCGGTCAGCCGCTCCGGGAGCGCCGCCTCCTCGGTCTCGGTGACGGGGAGTTCGGGCCTGGCCGCCTCGGCGTCCACGATCCGCTGGTGGGCACTGCCGTCCGCGTCGGGGCCCGGGGTCTCGGGGAAGACGGTGCGCAGGCTCTCGTGCCGCGCGACGACATCGCCGAGAGCCGCGCGCAGTGCGTCGCGGTTCAGCTCGCCAGTGAGGCGCAGCGCGAGCGGCACGTTGTAGGCGGCGCTGTCCGCGTCGAACCGGTTGAGGAACCACAGCCTGCGCTGGGCGAACGACAGCGGAATCCGCTCGGGTCGCTCCGCCGGGGCGGGCGCCCGCCTGCCGGAGCCGAAGACCCCGAGCGAGGCGGCGAGTCCGGCGACCGTGGGGGTCTCGAACAGGGCCCGCACCTGGAGATCGACGCCGAAGGCCGACCGGATCCTGTTCACCAGCCGGGTGGCGAGCAGCGAATGACCGCCCAGGTCGAAGAAGTTGTCGTCGGGCCCCACCCGCGGCAGGCCGAGCACCTCGGCGAAGACATCGCACAGGATCTCCTCCTGCGGAGTGCGCGGCGCGCGCCCGGGGGCTCCCGTCCCGGCGTTCGCGAAGTCCGGGGCGGGCAGGGCCTTGCGGTCCACCTTGCCGTTGGGGGTGAGCGGCAGCGCGCCCTCCACGAGGACGAGCGCCGAGGGCACCATCGCCTCCGGCAGCGCGCCCGCCAGCCGCGCGCGGACCTCGCGGGGATCGACCGCGCCGACGACATGGCCGACGAGCCGGCTCTGCCCCGCCGGGTCGGTGCCGACCGTGACCACGGCGTCCGTCACTCCGGGGACGGCGCGCAGGGCGGCCTCCACCTCGCCGAGTTCGATGCGCTGGCCGCGGATCTTGACCTGGTGGTCCTGCCTGCCGAGGAACTCCAGCTGTCCGTCGGGCAGATGACGCACCCGGTCGCCGGTGCGGTACAGCCTGCCGCCGGGCTCGTCCGCCGCGGCGAACGGGTCGGGGACGAAGGCGATGGCGGTACGCCCCGGATCGCCGAGGTAGCCGAGGCCGACGCCGGTGCCGCCCACGTACAGCTCGCCCGGCACACCGACCGGGACGGGCCGCAGCCGGTCGTCGAGGACATACAGCCGGGTGTTGCGGATGGGCGAGCCGATCGGCACCCGGACGCCGCCGAGCGGGGTCGCGCTGTCGATGACGGCGTGGGTGACGTCGTCCGAGCACTCCGTCGGGCCGTAGGCGTTCACCAGGGGGATCCCCGGGTAGCGGGCGAACCAGCGGGTGCACAGGTCGGGCGGCAGGGCCTCGCCCGTCACCATCAGCCAGCGCAGCCGGGGCAGTCCGACGGGTTCGGCGCCCGCGTCCCACGCGTCCAGGGCGGTGCGCAGCAGGGAGGGGACGACTTCGAGTACGGTGACGCGCTCCTCGGCGACCCGGCCGAACAGGGCCTGGGGGTCGAGCGCGGTGTCGTCCCCGACCAGTCGCACCCGGCCGCCGGCGACCAGGCCGGCCAGCATCTGCCAGACGGAGATGTCGAAGGTCAGCGGGGCGTTGGCCACCACACTGTCCTCCTCCGTCATCGCGAGGTCCTCGACCTTCGCGAGCAGGTGGTTGACCATGCCCCGCCGCTGGACCATCGCGCCCTTGGGGCGGCCTGTGGAGCCCGAAGTGAAGATCACGTAGGCGAGGTGGTCCGGACCTCCGGCCACGGGCAGCAGCTCGCTGTCGGCGTCGGCGTCGGCGGTGAGCGGCAGGATCTCGACCCGGCCACCGGCGGCTGCCGCCAGTTCGGCGGCCCGGTCGAGGTGTTCGGGGGCGGCCAGCAGCCAGCGGGCGCCGCTGTCGGTGAGCATGCCGGCGCTGCGGGCCAGCGGGGCACGGGGGTCGAGCGGCACATAGGCGGCGCCGATCCCGAGCACGCCGAGCACCGCGGCGGGCACCCGGGCCGTACGGTCGGAGAGGATCGCCGCGATGGAGCCCTCGCCCGCGCCTCCGGCGAGCAGTCGGCGTGAGACGGCGCTCGCGCGGGCGACCAGCGTCGCGTAGCTGGTGGCGCCGGTGTCGTCCACGAGCGCGACGGCCTCCGGGCGCCGCGCCGCGATCTCCCGTACCCGCTCCACGACTCCGGGGATGTCGTGGTCGCGTGCGGTGCTGTTCCACTCGTGCAGCAGTCGCCCGCGCTCGGCCGGGTCGAGGATGTCGAACTGTCCGACACGGCGGTCGGGTTCGGCGACGGCGGCTTCGAGGAGCCGGACGAAGCAGCCCAGCAGCCGCTGCGCCGTGGCCCGCTCGAAGAGATCGGTGCTGTAGTCGAACCGGCCGTCCAGACCGTCCGGTTCGCCGACGGCGCCGTAGCGCTCGGTGAGGTCGAAGGACAGGTCGAACTGGGCCGCGTGGGCGCCCGCCGTCTCGACGCCGACGGTGAGTCCCGGCAGGGCGAGATCCGCCTGGGTGTTGTTCTGCAGGACGAGCATCACCTGGAAGAGCGGGTTGCGGGACATCGACCGGGCCGGGTTGAGCACCTCGACCAGCCGCTCGAACGGGGTGTCCTGGTGGGCGTAGGCGGCGAGGTCCGTGTCCCGTACGCGGCCGAGCAGTTCCCGGAAGGTCGGATCGCCCGAGGTGTCGGTGCGCAGCACGAGCGTGTTGACGAAGAAGCCGACCAGCTCGTCCAGGGCCTCATCGGTACGCCCGGCGATCGGGCTGCCCAGCGGGATGTCGGTGCCGGCGCCGAGCCGGGTCAGCAGCGCCGCGAGCGCGGACTGCACCACCATGAACAGGCTGGCCCCGTTGTCCCGTACGAGCGCCAGCAGCCCCTGGTGCAGCTCGGGTTCGAGCCGGAAGAGCAGCGTGCCGCCCTCGTAGCCGGCGATGGCGGGCCGTGACCGGTCCGACGGGAGTTCCAGTTCGTCGGGGAGCCCGGCGAGGGCGGTGGTCCAGAAGGCGAGCTGACGGGCGAGCGGGCTGTCCGGATCCGACTCCTCTCCGAGCACCTCGCGCTGCCAGACGCTGTAGTCGGCGTACTGCACGGGCAGCGGGTCCTGCCGCGGGGCCTCGCCACGCAGCCGGGCGGTGTAGGCCACCGAGAAGTCACGGGCGAGCGGGTTCATCGACCAGCCGTCGCCCGCGATGTGGTGCAGGACGAGGAGCAGTACGTGCTCGTCCGGGCCGAGTGCGAAGACGGTGGCCCGCAGCGGCGGGTCCACGGCCAGATCGAATCCGGGCCGTACCGCCTCCAGCATCGCGCCGGGCAGCTCCGCCTCGGTGAGGGAGGCCACCGTGACCACCGGGGTGGCCCCGGAGGCGTCGAGCACCACCTGGTGCGGTGTTCCTCCGGTCTCCCGGAAGACGGTACGCAGCGACTCGTGCCGCTCGACCACATCGCCGAGCGCCGCCCGCAGGGCCGGCAGGTCCAGCCGTCCGCGCAGCCGCAGGGCGATCGGGATCTTGTACGGGGAGGCCGCGCCCTCCAGGCGGTTGAGGAACCACAGGCGGTGCTGGCCGTACGACATCGGGACGAGGCCGAGGCGCCGCACGGGGCGCAGCGCCGTACGGGCGCGGGCGGCTCCGGCGATGGACTCGACGAGCCTGGCCGGGGTGGGCGCCTCGAACAGGCCCCGGACCGCCAGCTCCACGCCGAACGCGGACCGCAGCCGGCTGACCAGCCGGGTGGCGAGCAGTGAGTGGCCGCCCAGGTCGAAGAAGCTGTCGTCGACGCCCACCTCCGGGAGTCCGAGGACCTCGGCGAACACCTCGCAGAGCATGCGCTCCTCGGACGTGCGCGGTGCGCGTCGGGTGGAGGCGGCGGCGTAGTCCGGGGCGGGCAGGGCCTGCCGGTCGAGCTTGCCGTTGGCGGTGACGGGCAGGGAGCCGAGCGCGACGAAGGCCGCCGGGACCATGTACTCGGGCAGCGCGGCGCCCGCGTGGTCGCGCAGGGCGGCGGCGTCCGGGGCGTCGGTGCGCACCCCGGCCACCGTGTAGGCGACCAGGCGCTTGTCCCCCGGCCGGTCCTCACGGACGATCACGGCGACCTGGGCGAGGCCGGGGTGGCGGGCGAGTACCGCCTCGATCTCGCCCAGTTCGATCCGGAAGCCGCGTACCTTGACCTGCTCGTCGGCGCGGCCGACGAATTCGAGCACACCGTCACCGGTCCACCGCACCAGGTCTCCGGTGCGGTACATCCGCGCCCCCGCGGGCCCGAACGGGTCCGCGACGAACCGCTCCGCGGTGAGCCCCGGCCGGTCGAGATAGCCGCGGGCGAGCCCCGCGCCCGCGATGTACAGCTCTCCGGCGATGCCGGGCAGGGTGGGGGCGAGGCCGTCGTCCAGGACGTAGAGCCGCATGTTGTCCAGCGGCGTCCCGATGGGGACGGTGCCGGGGACGGTGTCCCCGGCGCGCATCAGGTGGTGCGTGGCGAACGTGGTGGACTCGGTCGGGCCGTAGCCGTCGGCGACGACGGTGCCGGGGCAGGCCTCCAGCACTCTGCGGACCATGGGCGCCGGCACGACGTCACCCCCCGACCAGACCTCGCGGACCCCCGCGAAGCAGTCGGGCCGCTCCTCGGCGAGGATCCGGAACAGGCCGGCCGTCAGCCACAGGCCGGTGACCCGCCGCTCGACGATGATCCGGGCGAGATCGTGGACGTCCAGTTCGCCGGGGGGCGCCACGACGAGCTGTCCGCCGCGCAGCAGCGGTACCCACAGCTCGTAGGTGGAGGCGTCGAACGCCTGCGGCGAGTGCAGCAGCACCCGTTCGTGGTTGCCGGTGTCCCAGCACCCGTCGGAGGCGAGGCTCAGTACGTCGTGGTGGGTGACGGCGACGCCCTTGGGCGTGCCCGTCGAGCCGGAGGTGTACATGACGTACGCGAGCTGCTCGGGATGGCTGTCGACGCCGGGGTCCGTGCCGGGCTCCCCGGCCCGTGCGAGGTCGTCGTCGATGACCAGGACGCGGGCGTCGTGCGGGAAGCCGCGGGCGACGTCCAGCATGGCCGGATCGGTGAGCAGCACGGTGGCACCGGTCTGCTCCACGATCAGCCGCAGCCGGGCCCGTGGGGAGCGGGCGTCGAGCGGTACGTAGGCGCCGCCCGCCTTGAGTACGGCGAGGATCGAGGCGACGAGTTCGACGGACCGTTCCTGCATCACCGCCACCCGGCTCTCCGGACCCACACCGAGGGCGATCAGCCGGTGCGCCAGCCGGTTGGCGAGCACGTCGAGTTCGCGGTAGGTGATCTGCCGGCCGTCGGGGGCGCGGAGCGCGACCGCGTCCGGAGTACGGGCGGCCTGCTCCGCGAACCGCCGCTGGACGGACCCGGCCGTCCCGGAATCGGGGCGTACGGCGCCGTTCCACTCCGTCAGCAGCCGGGCGCGCTCCTCACCGGTGAGCACATCGATCCGTCCGAGCCGCCGGTGCGGATCCGCGGTGACGAGTTCCAGCAGGCGCAGCAGCCGGTCCCCGATTCCTTCGACGGCGTCACGGTCGAGCGCGTCCGGCCGGTAGTGCAGCCGCAGTTCCAGGGCGCGGCCGGGGAGCGCGACGAGGGTCAGCGGGTAGTGGGTGGCGTCACGGCCGTCGATCCCGAGGACGTTCAGACCGGTGCCGGGCAGCTCCATCGTGGCGGGATCGAGCGGGTAGTTCTCGAACACGCTGAGGGTGTCGAACAGTTCGCCGGCGCCGGTGATGCCCTGGATGTCGGTGAGTCCCACGTACTGGTGCTCGGCCAGCCGGGACTGCTGGTCCTGAAGCCGGGTGAGCAGCGCGGCCAGTGACTCCTCGGGGCGCAGTCGGACCCGGACCGGCAGGGTGTTGATGAACAGACCCACCATCGACTCGATGCCCGCGATCTCGGGTGGCCTGCCGGAGACCGTGGTGCCGAACACGACGTCCTGGCGCCCGGTGAGGCGGCCGAGCAGCACCGCCCACGCACCCTGGACGAGGGTGTTCATGGTCAGGCCGAGGCCGCGGGCCCGCTCGGTGAGCGCGGTGGTGAGCGCCTCCGTCAGATCGACGGTGACCGTCTCCGGCACCGCCGGTGCACGGCCGGGGCCGACGGGTGCGAGGAGGGTGGGCTCGGCGCCGTCCAGCGCCCGCTTCCACGCCTCGTGCGCGGCGCGCCGGTCCTGGTCCGCGAGCCAGGCCAGATACTCCCGGTAGGGGGTGACGCGCGGCAGGCCCGCGTCGCTTCCCCGCCGTGCGTACAGCGTGAACAGTTCCCGCGCGAGCAGCGGCGTGGACCAGCCGTCCAGCAGGATGTGATGGTTCGTCAGCACCAGTCGGCAGCGGTCGGCGCCGAGCCGGATCACGGTGAAGCGGAGCAGCGGGGGCGCGGTCAGATCGAAGCGGCGGGCGCGGTCCTCGGCGAGCAGCCGCTCCATCTCACCGTCCCGCGCGGCGTCCGCCGTGTCCGACAGGTCGTGCTCGGACCACGGCAGCGGGACCTCACGGGGCACGAACTGGACGGGTTCGGGCAGGCCGTGGTGCCAGAACCCGGCCCGCAGGTTGGCGTGCCGGTCCAGCAGGACGCGCGCGGCGCGCTTGAGGGCGTCGGTGTCCAGCGGGCCCTCGACATCGAGCAGCAGCTGAACGGTGTAGACGTCCGCCGCCCCCTCGTCGTAGACCGCGTGGAAGAACAGGCCCTTCTGCAGGGAGGACAGCGGCAGCAGGTCGGCCAGGCCGGGCCGGGCCCGCTCCACGGTGTCGATCTCGGCCTGGGTGAGGGAGATTAGCGGAAGGTCGGACGGGGTGTGTCCGCCCGCCGCCGGCGCTCCCGCGTGGGCGGCGAGGGCGCCGAGGGCCCGGAACCAGGTCTCGGCCAGATCCTGGGCGTCCTGTTCTGAGAGCAGATCGCCGGGCCAGGACAGGGTCGCGGTCAGCCGCGGTCCGTCGGTGTGGTCCTGGGTCAGCGCGTTGACCTCAAGGGCGTGCGGGACCGGCATCCGCGGGTCGACGCCACCGCCGAGGCCGTCCGCCTCCGGGGCCACGGCCCAGTCCCCGTTCTCCTTGGGGGCGGCGGGAAAGCGGCCGAGGTAGTTGAAGCCGATCTGGGGGGTGCGGAGACCGGCGAGCGCGGGTCCCGTCTGCGGGTTGAGATAGCGCAGCAGCCCGTAGCCGATGCCGTTGTCCGGCAGGGCCCGCAGCTGTTCCTTGATCTGCTTGAGAGCGTGGCCGGCCTCGGGACCGCCGGCCCACACCTCGGCCCAGTCCCGTACCCGCGGATCGAGGCGTACGGGGTGCAGATCGGTGAACCAGCCGACGGTACGGGACAGATCGCTGCCGCCGACGACGTCCTCACGGCCGTGGCCTTCGAGGTCGACGAGGAGCGGGGCCGCCTCGCCGTCGTTCCGGCGCCGGCGCCAGTCCGCCACGGCCAGCGCCAGTCCCGTCAGCAGGACGTCGTTGACACCCGCGTGGAAGGCGGCGGGCACGGTCGTCAGCAGGGGTTCCGTACGCTCGGGCGGCAGGGTGAGGCTGATGTGCCGGACGGTCGCGACGGTGTCGCGCTCCCTGTCCAGCGCCCGGTCGCCGAGCACCGGGTCGGGGGCGTCGAGGATGGACGCCCACAGCGGCAGCTCCGCCAGCCGGGCGGGGTGCTGCGCCAGGGCGGTCAGCTGCTCGGCCCAGCTGCGCAGCGAGGTGCCCACCGGCTCCAGTTCGGCCCGCGTCCCCTCCATCGCGGCCTGGCAGGCGGCGGCCAGGTCCGGCAGCAGAATCCGCCAGGAGACGCCGTCGACGAGCAGGTGGTGCAGGACGAGCAGCAGCCGGCCGGAGTCGTGCGGTCCCGCGTCGAACCACACGGCCCGCACCATGGCGCCGGCTTCGGGGGACAGCCGCGCCTGCTCGGTGCCTCCGTGCCCGGCGACCACACAGCGCAGTGCCGCGCCGCGCAGACCGGTCGCGTCCACCCGGGTCAGGCACGCGGCGGCGTCGAGCGCGCCGCGCGGGGCCACGTCGAGACCCCACACGATTCCTCCGGCGCGGGTGAGGCGCAGCCTCAGGGCGTCGTGGTGGTCGAGTACGGTCTGGAGCCCCTGGATGAGCTGTTCCTGGTCGAGCCCGGCCGGGGTACGGATCAGCATCGACTGGTGGAAACTGTCGACGGGGCCGCCGCGTTCGCGCAGCCAGTGCACGATCGGGGTGAGCGGGACCACCCCGGTGCCCGAGTCGTCCGGGGCCCGCTTCGCGGACCGCTCCACGGGGGCGGCCAGCGCGGCGAGCGCCGCCACCGTCCGGTGCTGGAAGACATCGCGCGGGGTGAACACCAGCCCCGCTCCGCGCGCCCGGCTGACCAGCTGGATGGAGACGATGCTGTCGCCGCCGAGGTCGAAGAAGCTGTCGTCCACCCCGACCCGGGGCAGTCCCAGTACCTCGGCGAACACCGCGGACAGGGCCTCTTCCCGGGGATCGGCGGGGCCGCGCCCCGTCGTCACCGTCGCGTAGTCGGGGGCGGGAAGTGCCTTGCGGTCCAGCTTTCCGTTCGGCGTCAGCGGGAGCGCGGGCAGCGCGACGAAGGCCGCCGGAACCATGTACTCGGGCAGTGCGGCGCCTACGTGCTCGCGCAGCGCGGCCTGGTCCGCGTCCCCGACGACGTACGCCACCAGACGCTTGACGCCGGGCGTGTCCTCGCGGGCGGTCACCGCGACCCGGTCCACCCCGGGGTGGCGGGCCAGCACCGTCTCGATCTCGCCCGTCTCGACCCGGAAGCCCCGGATCTTGACCTGCTCATCGGCCCGGCCGACGTATTCGAGTGCGCCGTCCGCGCGCCACCGCACCACATCGCCGGTGCGGTACATCCGGGTGCCAGGGGCGCCGAAGGGGTGGGCGACGAACCGCTCCGCGGTCAGCGCGGGGCGCCGCAGATAGCCACGGGCCAGTCCTTCGCCCGCGATGTACAGCTCGCCCGCGACACCGACGGGTACCGGCCGCAGCCCCGCGTCCAGCACCAGCGCCTGGGTGTTGAACACCGGGCGGCCGATCGGCGGCGTCTCCGCGCCCGCCAGCGGTCCGCTCATCGTGGCGGCGACGGTCGATTCGGTCGGACCGTAGGCGTTGACCATGCGGCGGCCGGGTGACCAGCGGGCCACCAGGTCGGCGGAGCAGGCGTCACCGCCGACGATCAGGGATCCGAAGCCGGGCAGCGCGGTCGTCGTCGGCACGCTCGCGAGGGCGGCGGGCGGGATGAGGGCATGACTCACCCGCTGCCCGGCCAGGACGTCGGCGAGGGCTTCCCCGGCCAGCGGGCCCGGCGGGGGGACGACGAGGGCGGCCCCGGCGGTCAGGGCCATGCCGAGTTCGAGGACGGCCGCGTCGAAGCTCGGGGAGGCGAACTGCAGGACCCGGCTGTGCTGTTCGACGGCGAAGCCCTCGACGGCCGCCGCGCAGAAGCTGGGCAGGCCGGCGTGGGAGATCACCACACCCTTGGGGGTGCCGGTCGAGCCGGAGGTGTAGATCACATACGCCGGGTGCGACGGGCACAGCGGGGCCGTGCGGTCGGCGTCGGTGGGGTTGGTGTCCGGGAACCCGGCCAGCAGGGCGGCCGTACCGGGGGTGTCGAGGAACAGCCGCGCCGTGGTGTCCGCGGCGTGCGTGCCGGCGGCGTCCGAGGACGAGGCACGGGGGGCCGCGATCTCCGGAGAGGCGGTCTCCCGGGTGGCGGCTTCGGTGGTGATCACGAGTTCCGGCCGGGCGTCGCCCAGCATGAAGCGGATCCGCTCGGCCGGGTAGTCGGGATCGACCGGCAGATAGGCCGCTCCGGACTTGAGCACCGCCAGCGCCGCCACCACCGTGTCCACCGAGCGCGGCAGAGCCAGCGCGACCAGGTGCTCGGGGCCGATACCGCGCCGGATCAGCAGATGCGCCAACCGGTTGGCGCGGGCGCCGAGTTCGGCGTAGGACAGCGTGCCGCCGTCGGACACCACGGCGTCGTTCTCCGGGGTTCTGGCGGTCTGTTCCTCGATCAGCTCCGTGAGCGTGGCCGACGGGACCTCGCGCCCGGTGGCGTTCCACTCGACGAGCACCCGCTCACGCTCGGCGGGATCCAGCACGTCGATGGTCGCCACGGGCCGGTCGGGGGAGGTGACCGCCGTCTCCAGGAGCCGCACCAGACGGGCCGTCAGCCGCTCCGCGGCGTCGGTATCGATGAGGTCGGGCCGGTGGTCCACCCGCAGTGTGAGCCGGTCGCCGGGGATCACGGCGAGGGTGACGGGGTAGTGCGTCGCGTCGTTGACCTCGACGCCGCCGATCCGTACGCCGTCGCCGAGCGGTTCGAGGCCCGCGGGGTCCAGAGGGTAGTTCTCGAAGACGGTCAGGGTGTCGAACAGTTCCCCGGCACCGGCCAGACGCCGCGTCTCGCGCAGACCGAGGTGCTGATGGTCCATCAGCCGCGACTGCTCGTCCTGGAGCCGGGTGAGCAGCTGGACGAAGGGCTCCCCCGGACGCAACTCGACGCGCACCGGCAGGGTGTTGATGAACAGCCCCACCATCGTCTCCACGCCCGGGATCTCCGGCGGACGGCCCGAGACGGTCGCACCGAAGACCACGTCCTGGCGTCCGGTGAGCCGGCCGAGCAGCACCGCCCAGGCGCCCTGGACCAGGGTGTTCAGCGTCAGGCCCCGGACTCGGGCGAACCGTGTGAGCGAGGCGGTCAGTCCGGCCGGCAGCTCACGTATCACCCGGCGCGGTGTCACCGCGGCGCGCGGGCTGCCCGAGGCGGCGGGGGCCAGCAGTGTGGGCCCCTCGATCCCGGCGAGGGCCTCCTTCCAGGCTGCCCGCGCCGCCTCGCGGTCCCGGCCGGCGAGCCAGGCCAGATAGTCGCGGTACGGGGTGACGCGCGGCAGTTCGCTCTCGCCGCCGCCGTTCGTGTAGAGCGCGAACAGCTCCCGCGCCAGCAGCGGCATCGACCAGCCGTCCAGCAGGATGTGATGGTTCGTCAGTACGAGATGGAACCGGTCGTCGGCGAGCCGTACGAGGACGAACCGCACCAGCGGCGGCGCCGCCAGATCGAACCGGCGGGCCTTCTCGTCCGCCAGGATCCCGGCGAGCGCGGCCGTCCGCCCGTCCTCGCCGAGGGCGCTCAGATCCCTTACGTCCCAGGGGAGTTCCACAGTGCGCCGGATGACCTGCACGGCCTCGCCGGTCTTGCGGCGGCGGAATCCCGCGCGCAGGTTGGCGTGGCGGCGCAGCAGGCTCTCCGCCGCTGTGCGCAGAGCGTCCGCGTCCACCCGGCCGACGAGTTCGAAGGCGAACTGCATGGTGTACACATCGGGTGCCTGGTCGTCGTAGACCGCGTGGAAGAGAAACCCTTCCTGCAGGGGTGACAGAGGCAGAATGTCTTCAACCGCGGACTGGCTCACTTCGACATCTCCCACTCGGTTCCAGGTTCCAGCTCGTCTTCGAATGCGTCGATCTCGTCCTGGGTGAGCGAGACCAAGGTCAGATCCGACGGGGTGTGTCCACCGGCACCCGGCCGTTCGGCGTGGCTGACGAGGGCGTCCAGGGCGCGGAACCAGGTCTCGGCCAGGTCCTGGATCTCGTTCTCGGAGAAGAGCCCCGAGGGCCAGCTCCAGGTCACGCTGAGCCGTGCGCCCTCGGGTCCGTCCTGGGTCAGCGCGTTGATCTCGACGGCGTGCGGGACGGGCATCGCGTCATCGGCCCCGCCGCCGATCCCGTCCGCCTCCGGAGCCGCGGTCCAGTCGGCTTCGGTGCCGGTTCCGAGGCGGCCGAGGTAGTTGAAGCCGATCTGGGGCGCCGGGAGGGCGGCGAGCACCGGCGCTGTGCCGGGGTTGAGGTGGCGCAGCAGCCCGTAACCGATGCCGGTGCCGGGTACGGCCCGCATCTGCTCCTTGACGAGCTTCAGCACCCGCCCGACGTCGGGGCCGCCGGCCCACACCTCGCCCCAGTCCGGTGTGCCGGGATCCAGTCGTACGGGATACAGGCTGGTGAACCAGCCGACGGTACGGGAGAGATCGACACCGTCCGCGATGTCCTCCCGCCCATGGCCTTCGAGATCGACGAGAAGCGAGGTCGCGTCCCCGCGATGGGTGCGGCGCCGCCAGTCGGCGACGGCCAGCGCGAGAGCGGTCAGCAGCACATCGTTCACACCGCCATGGAAAGCGGCCGGCACGGTGGTCAGCAGCGGACGCGTACGGTCCGGCGGCAGGGCGAGGGTGAGGTGCCGTACGGTGCCGGCGGTGTCGCGTGCGGCATCCAGGGGGCGGGCGCCCAGCAAGGGGTCCGGTCCTTCCAGGATGCCGGTCCACAGGGGGAGTTCTTCGAGGTGGGCGGGGTCCTGGGCGAGGCTGGTCAGCCGCTCGGCCCAGCGCCGCAGCGACGTACCCACCGGCTCCAGTTCCTCGCCCGCGACGGCCGCCGCCAGATCCGGCAGCAGAATCCGCCACGAAACACCGTCGACCACCAGATGATGGAGGACGAGCAGCAGCCGCCCCGGTTCACCGGGGCCGGCGTCGAACCACACCGCGCGCACCATCTCACCCGCGTCCGGGCTGAGCGGTTCGTGCTTCAGACCGTCGGCCGTTTCCACGCGCGTGACGACCTCGGCGGCGTTCACGGCGCCGCGCGGCCTGGTCTCCAACTCCCAGTCGCCGCCCGTACGACGCAACCGCAGCCGCAACGCGTCATGATGGTCGAGCAGCGTCCCCAGCCCCGCAGTCAGCCGCTCCCACGTCAGCCCGGCAGGCGTCCGCACCACCATCGACTGATGGAAACCCTCGACAGGACCACCACGCTCCCGCAGCCAGTGCACGATCGGAGTGAGCGGCACCGCGCCGATGCCGTGGTCGGGCGGCTCGACGGCGGTCTCCTGGACCTGGCCCGCCACGGCGGCGAGTGCGGCGACGGTGCGGCACTGGAACACATCACGCGGCGTGAACACCAGCCCCGCCTTACGCGCCCGGCTCACCAGCTGAATGGA